>NZ_PYUA01000002.1:0-875445 GCF_003028545.1 Bacillus sp. Nf3
TAGAGCAACTGACTTGTAATCAGTAGGTTGGGGGTTCAAGTCCTCTTGCCGGCACCACTTTCATATGGTAAGATAGACAAGTCGCTTTTAAAGCGAGCCATTAGCTCAGTTGGTAGAGCATCTGACTTTTAATCAGAGGGTCGAAGGTTCGAGTCCTTCATGGCTCACCATGTTTCATGCGGGTGTGGCGGAATTGGCAGACGCGCTAGACTTAGGATCTAGTGTCTTTATGACGTGGGGGTTCAAGTCCCTTCACCCGCATTGCCAAATAAAATAAAGAAATCCTGTAATGCGGAAGTAGTTCAGTGGTAGAACACCACCTTGCCAAGGTGGGGGTCGCGGGTTCGAATCCCGTCTTCCGCTTATACCATCCACGCCGGGGTGGTGGAATTGGCAGACACACAGGACTTAAAATCCTGCGGTAGGTGACTACCGTGCCGGTTCAAGTCCGGCCCTCGGCATTATAAATAAGCGCCCGTAGCTCAATTGGATAGAGCGTTTGACTACGGATCAAAAGGTTAGGGGTTCGACTCCTCTCGGGCGCGCCATTAAGATCGGGAAGTAGCTCAGCTTGGTAGAGCACTTGGTTTGGGACCAAGGGGTCGCAGGTTCGAATCCTGTCTTCCCGACCATCTTTTATGGGGCCTTAGCTCAGCTGGGAGAGCGCCTGCCTTGCACGCAGGAGGTCAGCGGTTCGATCCCGCTAGGCTCCACTTTTTAAAAGATTATTTTGATCATGGCGGTGTAGCTCAGCTGGCTAGAGCGTACGGTTCATACCCGTGAGGTCGGGGGTTCGATCCCCTCCGCCGCTATAAAGGACCTTTAGCTCAGTTGGTTAGAGCAGACGGCTCATAACCGTCCGGTCGTAGGTTCGAGTCCTACAAGGTCCACCATCTATACGGAGGAATACCCAAGTCCGGCTGAAGGGATCGGTCTTGAAAACCGACAGGGGTGTCAAAGCCCGCGGGGGTTCGAATCCCTCTTCCTCCGCCATATTTTTTAAAAACCCATATCATCGCGGGGTGGAGCAGTTCGGTAGCTCGTCGGGCTCATAACCCGAAGGTCGCAGGTTCAAATCCTGCCCCCGCAACCAAAATGGTCCGGTAGTTCAGTTGGTTAGAATGCCTGCCTGTCACGCAGGAGGTCGCGGGTTCGAGTCCCGTCCGGACCGCCATTTTTCAAAAGAATACTTGGCTCGGTAGCTCAGTTGGTAGAGCAACGGACTGAAAATCCGTGTGTCGGCGGTTCGATTCCGTCCCGAGCCACTTTTATAACAAAATATTCATAGTATGGCGGTTGTGGCGAAGTGGTTAACGCACCAGATTGTGGCTCTGGCACTCGTGGGTTCGATTCCCATCAATCGCCCCATACATATTTTGCGGGTGTAGTTTAGTGGTAAAACCTCAGCCTTCCAAGCTGATGTCGTGGGTTCGATTCCCATCACCCGCTCCATTTGTATATCTGTTCATGGGCCTGTAGCTCAGCTGGTTAGAGCGCACGCCTGATAAGCGTGAGGTCGGTGGTTCGAGTCCACTCAGGCCCACCATGATCTTCCGCAGTAGCTCAGTGGTAGAGCTATCGGCTGTTAACCGATCGGTCGTAGGTTCGAATCCTACCTGCGGAGCCAAATGGAGAAGTACTCAAGTGGCTGAAGAGGCGCCCCTGCTAAGGGTGTAGGTCGCGTAAGCGGCGCGAGGGTTCAAATCCCTCCTTCTCCGCCATTATTGTATGGCCCGTTGGTCAAGCGGTTAAGACACCGCCCTTTCACGGCGGTAACACGGGTTCGAATCCCGTACGGGTCATTTTTAAAAGAGATCTTGTCAAAGATCTCTTTTTTGTTTTCTTCAAAACGAAAGACCGCTATCATGGCGGTCTTTTTTTACATATTCATGGAATAGATCGTATAAGACAAGTATGTCGCAAAGAAGCCCCATAAGACATAAGGGATCAGTAAAATTGGAACGACTTTGCTTACTTTACGTGAGACGATGACAAGTGCAAGTGCTGTTAGTGCAACGAGCAGGCAGTCGATCGTAGCTACAAACAAATCCTTTTGTGTAAATTGAAAAAAGCTAAAGGCTTGATTGAATACGTAATTTAAAAGGAAAAGAATCCAAAATGGTAAAGTGATTTTTTGGAATCCATATTTTCCATAAATGATCGCTGCGGACAATGAGATGAGTGCAAATAAGACAGCCCACACAGCACCAATTACACCGCCACCAGGTGTCCATTCTGGTTTATTTAATGCGTCATACCATTCTCTGTCGATGGGGAACAAGAATCCGGCAATAGAGAATAGTGCGTATGTAATAAAGAAGACGACAATCGCCCAAATGATACTTTTTCTAGCCATCAAGAATCTCCTCCAATCAAATTCACTCTTAAGGTGATTTCCCAATCATTACATGATATAAACATAAAGCCCCCAATATGAGGGGGACTAATGATTTTCTTCTGTATAAGGTTCTTCCTCGTACGGTTTCAAGTCACCAAATACCGTCATGACACCTTCTTCGTCTAATGCTTCTTCATAGGCCTCGTGTGCTTTGTTCGGATACACCTTGCTTGCTTTTCCTTCAATATCAGCAGCTGCGAATCCTTCGTAGTCCTCCACATAATCTTCATCTTCTGATTGTGTATACACATCATCGTATGTCAGAGGAGGGAATTCCATATCAGACGGGGTATCAGAGTTTCCGTAGCGTTCTACGTCTTGGTAGGCATCCTCTCCGTCGTACGCAGCACTTTCTTCATTTTCAAATTGTCCTGCTGGTGGACTTAATAAATCCTCTTCAATCGGACGGTTTTGTGAAACGGTCTGTTCTTTTGAGTGCTCTGTGCATGTGACAGCAGTAGGCAAGGCTTCTAAACGTTCCTTTGGAATAGGGGCTTTACAGACCTTGCATAGTCCATAAGAGCCGTCTGCAATGGCTTGAAGTGCTTCATCGATGTCTAACATATGTTCATGTTCCAAGCTATTTAAAGCAATATCTTTCCCACGCTCGAACAGCTCTGTCCCTTGATCGCCCGGGTGGTTATCATAGGCAGACAGTTCTCCGACTGAATCGTAAGGAAAGGATACTTTCTGTTCATCGTCATGGCTTTTGGCTTCAAGTTCTTTCTTTTCATCGAGAAGGCGCTGCTTCAAATGATGTAATTCGTCTTTTGACAACAAAGCGATCATCCTTTCATATCAAACATATTGTTAGTATGAGCAATTTTGTATGTTAGACTAGTTCCAATTTGAAGCAATTCCTAATAAAAAAACGCCTGCGGCTGCAGGCGTTCTTTGTTACGCGATATAGTATTGTAAGATCAAAGCGATCGTCAGCAGAAAACCAAAAAATGTATTGGTTTGAGCTGTAGATTTCATGGCATTCATTAATTCAATCGGTTTTTCTTTTTGCTTAAACTCTTTAATGGCTGTATAGGCTTTTGGCACACTGAGTAAAACAAGAAGACTCCAAAGACCGACGATATCTGTAAAGATATAAACAAAAATGAGTACATATGATACCAAAAACATGGAAAGTAAAATGTTCACTGCAGCTTTACGTCCAGCAAGAATGGCAAGTGTTCTTCGTCCATTTTCCTTATCTCCGTCTAAATCACGGATATTGTTCGACAGTAAGATGGCACCAACTAAAATAGAAATTGGTAGTGAGATGAGAACCGCTTTAGACGTCAGAGTGCCTGTTTGGATATAAAAACTTATCAGGATAATCCCTAATCCCATAAAAGCACCTGAAACAAGTTCTCCAAACGGTGTATATGCAATTGGTACAGGGCCGCCAGTATAGAAATAGCCTGCTGCCATACAAATAAGTCCTATTAGTGCAATCCACCAGCTGGACATCATGCAAATATAGACCCCAAGTAATAAAGAAAGTGCAAATAGTGCATAAGCGAGGCTGAGGACTGTCTTTGGCTTCACACCGTTTCTTACAATGGCTCCGCCGATGCCGACAGATTTCTCGTTGTCCAGCCCGCGAA
This sequence comes from Bacillus sp. Nf3, assembly GCF_003028545.1. Lineage (NCBI taxonomy): Bacteria > Bacillati > Bacillota > Bacilli > Caryophanales > Bacillaceae > Bacillus > Bacillus sp. Nf3. The sequence goes on from NZ_PYUA01000002.1 coordinate 3,997, forward strand.
CATAATCAAAGTACTCATTAAACATGTTTGTTGCGATTTGGATAAACATAGATGCAAACAGCATGGCTAAAAATAGCCCAACATGTATTTGACCACTTGGAAGTGCTAAAACAGTTCCTAAAGTAACGGGAATAAATGCCGCTGTTAGTGTATGCGGTCGTAGTAAATTCCACCAAATTCGCCAGTTTTTATCAGGCTTTATTGGTGAAAGCTGATCTGATATCGATTGATGCTGCATAAAATATACTCCTTTAAATAAAAAAATACGTACACGTCCAAATTCCAGTTTAGCAAAGTTCAAAAAGGTGTCAATATATTGATGCGATGAATCGGGAAAAAGATGTTTGCTAATCGTTGCCATATTGAAGGGAAGCTTGATTTTAGAACGGTCCTGCCAATTTGCTTTAGATGCTCTCGTTTCAATAAGCAAGAGCGAAAAAATCTTGAAAGCGTGATATAATAAGGATTCGAGGTTTTGAAAGCTGTTTTCTTTACTAAGTTCATCTGTTAAGGTTTATAATAGAAAAGCAGGTCATTCGACATATTCGAATGTTCATGTATTTTTTCATTATGTTTTTATTTTTTATGTAATTCATGGATTTTGGAGGAATGTATCATGGTGACAACAGTGCAAAGTACTTTCCGGCAGGAAGCGCTTGCGACATTAGAAGAAGCGAATAACGTCAACCATGCTGTTTTGATAAGCTACTCCAGAAGAGTTGACGATCTGGATCCTCTTGCCTTTTTCCAAAGCGGCGAAGCGGATTTTTTAGGCGAGCGGTTTTTTTGGTCTGATCCAGAAAGCCAAATGATATTTTCTGGACTTGGCAGAGCGGCCGTCATTAAATCATTTGAGCAAGGCAAGGAACGATTCGATATAGTCCATCAAGAATGGGAACAGCTCAAGCAGCACATGTTCCATTTTCATGATGAGAAGGAGTTAAAGCAAGTGGCTGTTGGTCCGCTTTTATTTGGAGGATTCTCGTTTGATCCGTATGAAGAGAAGGCGCGTCATTGGGAAGCATTTGGCGAGGCTCATTTTTTTGTGCCATCGATCATGCTGACTGTCTCAAAAGAAGGCAGTTTTCTTACGGTCAATGAGTGGAAGCAGGTGGACGGGAATGTTCATCAGCTTATTCAGGAATTAGAACAAAAAGCCTCTCGTTTCGAGACATTGCCAGTTCGGACTGGTGGACAAGTTGAACTTGTTCATGTGGAAGAGCTGGATGTGAAGAAATGGATGAAGGCGATCCAAGAAGCGACAGACCACATTCGTGCAAACGAATATGAAAAGGTTGTTTTAGCAAGAGAAGTCTTGCTTCACTATAAAAATCAAATTGAACTCGCTCCACTATTAGCGGAATTATTAAAGCATCAAACAACGAGTTATGTATTTGCGGTTGAACAGGGAAGACAAGCATTTGTCGGAGCCACGCCGGAACGCTTAGTGAAAAAAAGCGGCGGAGAGGTCTTTTCATCCTGTTTAGCAGGTTCCATTGTTCGCGGAAAAGATGAAGCGGAGGATCACGCATTAGGCGAGGAACTGCTGCATGATGAGAAGAATTTGATTGAACATCAAATTGTCGTCAATATGATTGAGCAAGCATTTGAAGCCAATTGCCTTCACGTGCATAAACCAAATCAACCAAGTCTTTATAAAACAAAAAACATTCAGCATTTGTTTACACCGATTGTGGGAGAAATTAAAAGCAGCTGTTCCCTTTTTTCATTAATTGAGCAGCTCCATCCGACGCCGGCACTAGGCGGATATCCAAAGGAAAAGGCGGTTGAAGTGATTCGTGAAATCGAACCGCTCAAGCGCGGCTGGTATGCAGCGCCGGTAGGCTGGATTGATTCTCAGGATAATGGAGAATTTGCTGTAGCCATTCGGTCAGGTCTTATTGAGGAAGACCGTGTTCGTTTGTTCGCTGGCTGCGGAATTGTAGAGGATTCCCTTGCAAAGCAGGAGTATGAAGAAACACAAGTGAAGTTAAGACCAATGCTGTCTGCTCTTGGAGGTCATCCTATTGAATAATCACATCATGACAACATATATAGGCAGATTGATGGATGAATTCGTCCAAGGTGGTGTGAAAGAGGCAGTTGTCTGTCCTGGTTCTCGTTCAACTCCGCTTGCGATGCTGGCCCTTGCCCATCAAGACATCCATGTTCATGTTTTAGTGGACGAACGGTCTGCTGCTTTTTATGCGCTTGGTCTTGCAAAAGCAAGTCAATCACCAGTGCTGCTTATTTGTACATCAGGTACGGCAGCTGCTAATTTTTATCCAGCCGTTGTAGAGGCGCATTATTCTCGTGTACCTCTTATTGTTTTAACTGCTGATCGGCCGCACGAATTGAGGGAAGTTGGAGCACCTCAAGCGATTGATCAGCAATTCTTATTCGGTAAGTTTGTTAAATGGTTCACAGACTTAGCTTTGCCGGAGGACAGTCAAACGATGCTGCGTTATGTTCAGACGGCAGCTGCGAGAGCAAATCACATGTCGATGCAGGAGCCAAAGGGGCCTGTTCAGGTCAATGTACCTCTGAGAGAGCCATTGCTTCCTGATCTGTCTATTGATCCTTTCGCGCGAAAAGAAGAGGATACGAAAAAGGTATTAGCATCAGGTCAGTCTTTCCCTAATGATCGAGTGATGTCTGAAATCGTGACCGTCATGAATCAATCCAAAAAGGGATTGATTGTGGCTGGTGAACTTCATACACAGGAAGAAAAAGAGGCAGTTTTACGCCTTTCGAAAGCCCTGCATTTACCTATTTTAGCTGACCCACTTTCTCTTTTGCGCAACGGCCATGAAAATGAAGATCTCATTATCGATGCGTATGATTCTTTATTAAAAGATGAAGCATTACAGCAGCATCTATTGCCGGATATGGTCATTCGTTTTGGACCGATGCCAGTATCTAAGCCTTTATTCAAGTGGCTGGAAAAACATGCGGAAGTGAAGCAGATTGTTGTAGATGCTGCCGGAGGTTTCCGTGATCCTGGGTTAAGTGCTTCATACGTTATAGAAAGTCATGTGGCTGCTTTTGTAGAAGCATTATTAAAGCAAGCAGTACAGCGTAAAGAGACAAGTTTCTTAAACCGATGGCAGAATGCTAATTCATCATTTAGAACTCATGCAGCCAGCTATTCAGATGAGGATTTATCCTTTGAAGGGAATGTATATCGTCAGCTTCAGCACCTCTTGCCAAAAGAGAGTGTCCTTTTTATCGGAAATAGTATGCCGATTCGTGATGTAGATACATTTTTTGAAACTCAGTCCAAGCCTTTTCGAATGATGGCGAATCGCGGTGCAAATGGCATTGACGGCGTTGTGTCCACAGCACTTGGCACGTATGCAGCTTTGAAGCAGCCTGTCACTTTAGTCATTGGAGATTTATCATTTTACCATGATATGAACGGACTGCTTGCAGCTAAGTTGATGGACATTCCGCTGACAGTTGTTTTAATAAACAATGATGGGGGAGGTATCTTTTCTTTCCTTCCGCAGGCGTCTGATGAACCGTATTATGAAAAGCTCTTTGGAACGCCGACAGGACTGAATTTTGAGTATGCATCGAAGTTATATGGGGGAACCTATTCGAAACCCGCAACGAAACAAGAGTTGCATGATGTGTATATGGCGCATATCGATGAACCTGGGCTTCATTTAATTGAAATTGAAACAGATCGTCATTCCCGTGTAGACAAGCATCGTCAAATGATGGATGACATATTGGAAGAAGTGAAAAAAGAATGCCTTCTCTCATCATAAGAATGCGTGATGGGGTAGCGTACGAAGTGGTGGATCAGAACCCTTCGGCAGCAAATGCCACACTATGCTTACACGGCTTCACTGGAAGTGCAGCGTCTTGGACGTTCTTGAATGCTTATTTGGAGAACACAAGACTGATTCAGGTCAGCTTGCTCGGACATGGGCGTACAGACTCGCCAGAAAGTGTGAGAAGATATGCGATGTCTCAGCAGCTGGCAGATCTTGCAGAGATTTTAAACCAATTAAAGCTTCACAAAGTGAATATTCTCGGATATTCTATGGGAGGGCGTATTGCTTTATCATTTGCCGCTCGTTATCCAGATCGTGTCAACAAACTGATCCTTGAGAGTACGTCTCCAGGGCTTCACACTTTTAACGAGCGGATGGCAAGACTGAAGCAGGATCATCAGCTTGCTCAAAAAATCAGGCATGAAGGCTTATTGAAGTTTGTGGATTTTTGGGAAAGCATTCCTTTGTTTGCTTCGCAGAAAACTTTATCAGCGGAAAGGCAGACTGAACTGAGAGAGGGAAGACTGAAAGCCAATCCTCTTGGGCTGGCTCGCAGCTTAGAAGGCACTGGAACAGGTTCACAGCCGTCTATTTGGAAGGCATTAAAGCATATTCATTTACCTGTTTTGCTCATTTGCGGAACGCTTGATGAAAAGTTCTGCCATATCGGCAAATGTATGCAGCAGGAGCTGAAGGAAAGTCAATTCATATTGGCTGAGCATGCTGGGCATACAGTTCATGTGGAACAACCACATTTTTTTGGTAAAATAGTAAGTGAGTTTATTTTAGCGCAAGATTAGAGGAGGAAATATTGATGGCTATTGAATGGCAAACTGAGCGTCAGTATGACGAAATTTTATATGAAACGTATAATGGGATCGCAAAGATTACGATTAATCGTCCACACGTACATAACGCGTTTACCCCAAAGACTGTTAGTGAATTAATCGATGCATTTTCACGAGCTCGTGATAATTCAGAAGTTGGTGTGATCGTACTTGCAGGTGCTGGCGGAAAAGCATTCTGTTCTGGTGGAGACCAAAAAGTCCGCGGCCATGGCGGTTATGTAGGAGACGATCAAATTCCACGTCTAAATGTATTAGACTTACAGCGTTTGATTCGTGTCATTCCAAAACCGGTTGTTGCGATGGTTGCAGGTTATGCAATCGGAGGCGGGCACGTTCTCCACATAGTATGTGATCTGACAATTGCAGCAGATAATGCGATTTTTGGACAAACAGGTCCAAAAGTAGGCAGCTTTGATGCCGGTTACGGTTCAGGCTACCTTGCACGTATTGTAGGTCATAAGAAAGCAAGAGAAATCTGGTACTTATGCCGCCAATACAATGCACAAGAAGCGCTTGATATGGGACTTGTTAACACAGTTGTCCCATTAGATCAGCTTGAAGAGGAAACAGTAAAGTGGTGTGAGGAGATGCTAGAAAAGAGCCCGACTGCTTTACGATTCTTGAAGGCTGCATTTAACGCAGATACGGATGGATTAGCTGGAATTCAGCAATTTGCAGGAGATGCGACACTTCTTTATTACACAACAGATGAAGCAAAAGAAGGACGCGATTCCTTTAAGGAAAAACGCAAGCCGGACTTCGGCCAGTTCCCGCGTTTCCCTTGATTCAATGATATTAATGAACAACAGCTTAGTGCATCAGACTAAGCTGTTTTCTTTTACGAAAAGGAGGTGTCTCATGATGAAGCAACCCAATTGGCTGCTGCACCGTGCCTATTTAACACCAGATCGAGTCGCGCTTATTTATCAAGAGAAAGAGTGGACATTTCACGAATTAGCTCAAGAAGCGGACGAACTTTCAAATAGACTTGCACAGGCATCATTGAAAAAAGGGGAAACGGTTGCGCTTTTGATGAACAATCATCCTCACATGGTGATGCTTGTACATGCGTGTTTTTTATTAGGATTAAAAATCGTGCTATTGAATAATAAGCTGACAAAAGCTGAAAGGCGCTATCAGCTAGAAGATGCAAAAGCAGCGGCGTTATTAACGGAATCTATTTATGCAAGCGATCATAAGGGTGATTTACCCGTTTATACAATGGAAACTTTACCTCAACCAGGGAAAGGCCATGAAAAAAAGATCGAGAGCGAATTTGATTTGAATGAAACAGCGACCATCATGTATACATCTGGGACAACAGGACGTCCAAAAGGGGTAGAGCAAACGTTTGGCAATCATTTTCATAGTGCTGTTTCCTCCGCATTGAATTTGGGTCTCAGAGAGGATGACCGCTGGCTCATTGCCCTGCCTCTTTTTCATATTAGCGGATTATCAGCTTTATTTAAGTCCGTGATATATGGAATGACAGTTGTGCTTCATCAGAAGTTTGACGTCGATGAAGTAAAGGATTCTATTGAACGGCATCGTGTGACGATGATTTCTGTTGTGCAGACGATGTTATCTCGTTTATTAAGCAGACTAGAAGAATGTCCGTCTTCTTTGCGTTGTCTTTTATTAGGCGGAGGACCTGCGCCTTATGCGATGCTCCAAGAAAGCAAAGAGAAGGGCTTTCCTGTCTTTCAATCGTACGGTATGACGGAAACCTGTTCACAAATTGTGACGCTTGCACCTGAATTTAGTGTAGAGAAGCTTGGGTCAGCGGGAAAACCTCTTTTTGGGTGTGAACTGAAAATTCAAGATGGTGATCGCATTTGCCGTCCTTTTGAGCATGGCGAAATTATGGTGAAAGGTGCAAATGTGATGAAAGGATACCTTTACCGTGAAGAAGTGACCGCGGCTGCCTTTCATGAGGGCTGGCTGAAGACGGGTGATATTGGCTATGTGGATGAGGAAGGGTTCTTATTTGTGCTTGACCGCCGTTCAGATTTGATTATTTCTGGCGGAGAAAATATTTATCCTGCGGAAATTGAAGCGGTTCTTCTAACACATCCGCATGTAAAGGAAGCCGGAGTAACGGGTATGTATGATGATAGATGGGGAGAGGTACCGGCTGCTTTCCTTGTAACGGATGATAAGATACCGGAGAATGAGCTCTATGCTTTATGTGAGTCGCATTTAGCCAAATATAAATGGCCCGCCGCTTTTCACTTTGTGAACGAGCTGCCAAGAAATGCATCGAATAAATTGCAAAGGCACAGACTCAGATCAAAGGGGTTTTCAAATGATTCAAATTGAACGAGTAATTTTATATCATGTCACGATGAAGCTTAAACAACCATTTACAACAAGTCTTGGAACCATTTCAGAGCGTGAGTTTATTATTGTTGAAGTAAAAGATCAAACAGGATTGACTGGATGGGGAGAGGTATCTGCTTTTTCTTCTCCTTGGTATACAGAAGAAACAATTGAGACTTGCTATCATATGCTGAGGGCTTTCTTTATCCAGAACGTGCTGACGCGCACCTTTACACATCCTTCAGAAATACCTGACAGTCTGTATCAATTTAAAGGCAATAGGATGGCCAAAGCAGGCATTGAAGCGGCTGTTTGGGATATTTATGCGAAGCGTGAGAATAAGTCTTTACGCGATGTATTAGGCGGCACAAAAGATAGAATACCATCTGGTGTTGTGGCGGGGTTAGGCCCTATTGACGATATGCTTGAGCAAATTCAGCAATTTGTTGATCAAGGCTATCAGCGGGTGAAGGTAAAAATTAAACCGGGACAAGATATTGGACTTCTTCAAAAGATAAGAGAGTCTTTTCCTGATCTGCCATTAATGGCAGATGCAAACTCTGCTTATGAATTAAAAGATATTAGCAAGCTCAAGCAGCTCGATGATATTCGCTTATTAATGATTGAACAGCCTCTAGCTGCAGATGATATTGTGGACCATCGCCATTTGCAAAAACATTTAAAAACGCCGATTTGTTTAGATGAAAGTATTTGTTCTTTAGATGATGCCAGAAAAGCTGTAGAGCTTGGCAGCTGTCAAATTATTAATGTGAAGCCTTCACGAGTTGGCGGACTGACAGAGGCTCTTAAAATTCATACGTTCAGTAAGGAGCATCAAATTCCGTTATGGTGCGGGGGCATGATTGAAACAGGTATTTCCCGCGCGCAGAACGTGGCACTTGCTTCACTTCCTCAATTTACAATTCCCGGTGATATTTCAGCTTCGTCAAAATTTTGGGAGCAGGATATCATTTTTCCTGAAATTAAGGTTGAAAATGGATTTATTGAGGTGCCTCGCTCGCCAGGAATGGGCGTAGAAGTTGATTACCAAGCTCTCCGTTCGTTTTCAGATAAAATCGACGTGTTTACAAAACATGATTTTGTGAGATAAAAACGAAGAAACCAACTTTTGCTTATCCAATAGAATGTATGTATAGTAAGGGAAAGTTTTTCCTTCCTGTCTGAACAAAAAGAAAGAGCGGTGACCCGCTCTTTCTTACTCTTCTACCAGCTCGCTGTCATAAGCAAGCTGTCCGATATACTGATGCATTTCATTGGGTATGTTTGCTGCATGTCCATATTCATAATCCCAAAGGTTTAAAAAGGAGTGAGCGGCTTGATGGAATGCGGCTTCATCCGCGTCATGAATTTCGTCAAAAAACGTTTGAAGCAGCCGATCATGTTTCAAATTGAAGCGCCTCCTTTAATGAGACTTAAAGATCTTGTGGTTTAAACGTTTTACAATCCGTTTCTTCACTTTTCTCAGCCGTATTTCCTGTGTGGCTGACGACATAGATTGCATCTGCACCACAGCGGTTTCCAGCATTCCAATAGGAACAGTTATTGACTTCACAAAGGATTTTTTGACTCATACAGATGACCTCCTTTTGAGTATGTCTTTCATCTATAATGTAACCGAAATGAAGCTCGTCCATTCATGTTAATCTTCCTGGCGAATATAGCGCTTATCCTTCATAAATAATTTCCAGAAGAAATAGAACCCAGGAAATAAGATGATAAAACCTACAATATAGGTGATAAATAATGCCCTAAATGTGACAGGGTCTGTAAATCCAGACATGATTGTAATATCTGGATAGGCCATGTAAGGCAAGTGAGCACGCCCGTACACATAGCTTGCTAAGAAATATTGAATGGTAATCGCAATGACGGCAAGGCGTGGTCTCCCTTTCCGATGCTTAAAACGGCTGTTTGGTAAAAATAGAGCTAGTCCTGCTAGCAGGAACATTAGGAGAGATACAAGAAGAATAGGGATGTTCTGCATCATTTTTGTGAACAGCCAATTCGCCTCGCTTCGTAATGTCAGCATGATAAAAAAGGCCATCATGAGTGAAAGTGGACCCGTAATGAGCGCCCCTCTTCTATAAATGCTGTAAGCTTCATCTTCATTAGCTACATTAGAGAAATCAGCTAAAAGCAAAGACGAAAGAAAAAGGGTGCTGAAGATGGCAAAGCCGACAAAAGAATAAACATTTGCACTTGTAAAGACCAGTCCAAGATCTAATGAGTAGACGTTGTTCTCCTGAAAGATAAATCCACCATGGGTAATTGGGAGAACCATGATCAGGATGGACGGAATGATAAAGCCGCTGATCCCTGAAATATAAGTCACCGCTTTTCTGTATTTCTTAGGCAGTGAATGAGAAAACACGAGAAACCCGCTTCGTAGTGCAAGAAGCAATAAGATGATGCTGCCGGGTATTAATAAAACGGTACCAAGTACAAAGGTTGCACCTGGAAACAGGCTGAACAATGCGACAACGATGGCCACAATAAAGACGTTTGTCACTTCCCATGTTGGAGAAAGATACTTATTCGCGATATTAGCTGCCTTTGTTTGTTCTCTATTCATATAAATCATCGACCAAAATCCTGCGCCGAAATCCATTGATGCCATCACTGCATAGATAAAAACGAATCCCCATAAGATGGTGATTGCAATGAGCGCATCAGTTGTAACATCCATTTGCATCAAGATCGCTCCCTTTTTAAGATTCTGTTAACCGTAGGTCTTCTTCAATCGTATGTTTTCTAAAGTAGTACGTCAGCACAATAACAGTTGCTATGCCTAAGATGAGATAGACAATGGCAAAAAGGATAAAAAGTGTCCCGATCGAGCCAGATGATGTGACAACCTCTGAGGTTTTGAGCATTCGATAAATGACCCATGGCTGACGGCCTGTACATGCAAAGATCCAGCCAAATTCAATAGCCAAAAGACTAAGAGGCCCGCCGAATAAGTAAAGAAAAAGAAGCCACTTCGGGAATTTTTCCCGTTTTAAAATTTTACGATAAAGCAGTGCTAATACCGCAAATAGAATGAGCACCGATCCAATAATGACCATGCCGTTAAATAATGTGTGTATAAATAAAGGCGGCCACTCGTCACGGGGAAAATCATTTAAACCTTTGACCACCGTATCGAAGCTATTTCCTGCGAGAAAACTAAGCGCCCAAGGAATTTCGATCGCACCTTTAATTTCCTGCGAATCAGCATCCGTAAAACCACCTATTGCAAGAGGCGCATGTGATTGCGTTTCAAATAAACCTTCAGCTCCAGCCAGCTTTTCAGGCTGATATTCATACAGAAGCTGAGCAGATTCGTGGCCATTTAAGGCTGTGAGAAAAGAGAAAAGTCCTCCTACAATGAGTCCAAGAAAAAGGGCTTTTCGATGAAATGTATAGAGCTTCTCATTTTTTTTAGTTTTGAGCATTTTAAAAGCTGCAACGGAAGCAATGACAAAAGCACCTGTTGTAAAAGCAGACAGCACAACATGTGTAGCAGTCACAGCAAAGCTTGGATTGAAAAAGGCCTTCCAAGGCTCGATGTTTGTGATTTCTCCATTCACCATCTGAAAGCCAGCAGGTGTCCCTTCAAAAGCATGTACGTTTGTAATCAGAATCGCTGATGCAGCTGCACCAATGACGATAAAAATAACCGTAATGATGCGCATTGCATTTGATAGGCGATCCGCTGCGTACACATAAATAGACATAAATAATGCTTCTATAAAGAACGCATAAATTTCAATCTGGAATGGCAGTGACATGACTTTTCCGATAACCTCCATAAAACCTGGCCATAAAAGGGCAAGCTGCGTACCAGCAATAGTACCTGTTGGGATGGCGACCCCTAATAGAACAGCTTGTGCTTTTGTCCATCGCTTGGCCATGATGGCATAATGCGGGTCCTTTGTTTTTTGAAAGATGAGTTCAGCTAACAAAATCATTAGCGGGATGCCAACGCCAAGCGAGGCATAAATAATATGAAAGCCCATGGTTGTGCCGAACAGGCTTCTAGCTAAAACGAGATCAGTCAATTTTTTCTCCGCCTTTCTTATCGCTTCTCTTTTTCATGATGCTTATTATTCTCAACCATTTTTAGATTATTCTTCCTGACTAAGAAAGCTTGTTTTTTGACAAGTTGTATAAGAGGGAGTAGAATATAATTATAAAACGTAATCATTACGTTTTGATAACGAAAGGAGTTTTGACATTGAAAAGAGATATTCATCCAACCTCACATGAAGTTGTATTTATGGACGTAAACAGCGGTTACCGCTTCTTGAGTAAATCAACAAAGACATCAAATGAGACAGTAGAGTGGGAAGATGGGAAAACGTATCCTGTCATTAAAGTAGAAACAAGCTCTGATACGCATCCTTTTTATACAGGACGCCAAAAATTCGGAGAAAAAGGCGGAAGAGCCGAGCTGTTTAAGAAAAAATATCAAATGTAATCAAAAAAGCACGCCTGATAACGGTGTGCTTTTTTACAGCAAAAAACCCCGGCTGATAAAGCCCGGGGTTCAAAACATTAATCATTTAAAGCGGTGTTTAAGGTCTTTAAGTTTTGTTTCATTAAGCTGACGTAGCTTTCGCCATTTTTGGCATCATCTTCAGTAATGGATTCTAGATTTTTAAGGGTTAAGCTTTTTGCCCCAATTTCACTGCGGATCGTATCTGATACTTTGCTGCTGACGTTGTTTTCAAAAATAACGTATTGAATGTGATACTTTTCTGCTTTTTGTACAATGTTTTCGAGCTGCTTTTGTGATGGCTCTTCGGAAGCAGATAATCCTAAAACGCTGATTTGCTCAATGCCATAGCGCTTTTCCCAATAACCATAAGCTGCGTGAGAAACAAGAATTTCTTTATGTTTGGCTTTAGATAACGTTGTTTTGAATTCTTGATCTAGGGATTGTAAATCTTTTTTTAGATTTTCATAGTTTTTTGTGTATTCTTTTTTATGATCTGGATCTAATGAGACGAGTGTGTCTTTAATGTTTTTCGCCATTTGCTGCGCATAAACTGGGTCTAACCATGCATGAGGGTCTTTATCTCCGTGATCGTGCCCGTCATGGTCGTGGTCTTCACCTTCATGATCGTGATCTTCGCCTTCTTCATGTGCATGTTCTTCATTTGTCGATAACAATTTGATGCCTTCGGCTGCTTTGACTGTTTTCACACCTTGGTCTTTTAATGTGGCAGCAGTTTTGTCTGCGAATGCTTCAGCTCCTGTGCCGCTGTAGATAAAGGCATCACCTTCAGCCATTTCAACCATCGTTTTCGAACTTGGTTCAAAACTGTGTGCATCTGCATTGGCAGGATACACGCTCTGAGCATGAACGTGAGAGCCGCCGATTTTTTCAGTGAAATCTTGGATTGGAAAGATCGTGGTGTAAATGATTAGTTTCCCGTCTGCCTTTCCTTTTGAAGCATTAGTGCCCGCACTGCTTGAGCACGCGGCAAGGCCGATTGCGAATAAAGCAGCTGTTAAAATAAAAAAGATTTTTTTCATGTAGAAAATGTCTCCTCTCAAACTAATAGATAGAAATGATTACGATTTAATGTCCTGAGTTATTGTATCGTAATAATTACGATTTGAAAAGAGGAAAATAAAAAATTTTCGTCAGCAGATGTTTCCTCTAAAAAAATAAGCTGCAAAACGTGACGAAATTTCTTACATTGTGCTATATTTATTTTTAAAAAAAGATAAAGGAATGGACAAACGTATGAAACTTTTAGATGAAATCATCGAATATAATCAACAATTTATTGAAGAAAAGAAATACGAAGAATTTACAACAACAAAGTTTCCACAGAAAAAAGCTGTCATTCTATCGTGTATGGATACAAGACTTGTTGAACTGCTTCCGCGTGCAATGAACATGAAAAATGGCGATATTAAGATTGTCAAAAGTGCTGGAGCGCTTGTTTCTCATCCATTTGGAAGTATTATGCGAAGCATTTTAGTTGCTGTTTACGAATTAAATGCTGACGAGGTATATGTCATTGGGCATCATGATTGCGGGATGAGCAAAATTGATAGCCAAACACTTTTAAATAAAGCCGTTGAGCGTGGTATTCCAGAAAAGCGTATTGAAGTACTGGAATACTCAGGAATTGATTTTAAACAGTGGCTCAAAAGCTTTAGTTCAGTTGAAGAGAGCGTGAAGGACAGTGTGTCTGTTGTAAAAAATCACCCGCTTCTTCCATCAGATGTACCTGTACATGGGCTTGTCATTGACCCTGGAACAGGGAAGCTTGACTTAGTTGTCAACGGATATGAAGAAAAGTAAGTTACTTTTCCTTTTTAGGCGGAACAGGATCGATGCCGCCGGGGTGAAGCGGATGACATTTCAAAATTCGCTTTATGGTCAGCCAGCCGCCCTTGATCGCGCCATGCGTTTTGATCGCCTCTAGTCCATAGTTTGAGCATGTTGGATAAAACCGGCAGCTTGGCGGTGTCAGAGGGGAAATACATTTTTGATAAAAGCGTATCATGCCGATAAAAATTTGTTTCATAGAGGTTCCTCCTTGTCTGTCTTCCACAGTATAAGAAAAAAGGACAAGGAAGGAAAGTTTTATAAACTAAACTGGTCGGAGAAATATGTTATAATATAGGAAATTGCAATTATAGGAGTGGTGATTATGCCTTCAGTTGAAAGCTTTGAACTTGATCATAATGCTGTAAAAGCGCCATACGTTCGTCATTGCGGCGTTCATAAAGTGGGATCAGATGGGGAAGTAAATAAATTTGATATTCGTTTTTGTCAGCCTAACAAGCAGGCGATGAAACCTGATACGATTCATACATTAGAGCATTTGCTTGCGTTTAATATTAGAACACACTCAGAGAAATATGATCATTTTGATATTATCGATATTTCTCCAATGGGCTGCCAGACAGGCTACTATTTAGTTGTCAGTGGTGCACCAACTCCAAAAGAAATCGTTGAACTTCTTGATGCAACATTCAAGGATGCAGTTGAAGTAACTGAAATTCCTGCTGCAAACGAAGAGCAATGCGGCCAAGCGAAGCTTCATGATCTTGAAGGAGCAAAACGTTTAATGCGTTTCTGGCTTTCTCAGGATCAAGAAGAGCTTTTAAAAGTATTTGGTTAATAGAATGATGAACCGGACATTTAGATGTCCGGTTTTTTATTTGAATTCCAACAGTGATGTCAAAATAGGGGATATTTGTTAAAATGGACATGTCAGTAAAAGAAGGGGGAAACGCACGATGCGAAAAATGTTGGGAATGATTCTGATGCTCACGTTATTAAGTGCATGTGGAAACTCTGCAGCAAATAGCGGCAAAGGGGAAGTGCCTGAGCTATTAGAAGTAAAGCTTACAGTGCCTGAGCAAGTGGAGAAAAATGAAAGCGTTATAGTAAAAGCAGCTGTCACATACGGTGATACGCCTGTTGATGATGCAGATGATGTTCAATTTGAAGTGTGGAAAGATGGCGACAAGGATAACAGCAAGATGATTCAGCCAAAGAAAGAAAACAAAGGTGTATACGAATTGCACACAGCCTTCAAAAAAGATGGCCTTTATATCATACAAGTCCATGTGACAGCTAAACAGCAGCATAATATGCCGAAAACGAACATCCACGTAGGTGAGGTGAAAAAAGAGAGTTCATCTACTGAAGATGAAGAAACGTCACATCATTAAAAGCGGTTTCATTTTGGATTAGGACGTTGGTTTGGTTCAGCATCTTGTGGTGAATCGACTTTATGCTTATATTCATAAGCCTTCGATGTCGTCCACAATGATAAAAAGACAACGATTGAGATAATGATAAAGCTGATAATCCCAAGTAACAGCATCTAACTCCCTCCTTATTTCCATATTAACATATATTTCATGCAGTCAAAATAGAAGAAATTGACGGCAGGTTTCAGTATAATAAGAAAAGGGTATTCTCATACTAAACGCAATTACATAAGGAGGAATAAACATGTCTGAAAATTTATTAAACGTTGTCAATAAACAAGTAGCTGATTGGACTGTGCTTTACGTGAAATTACATAACTATCATTGGTATGTAAAAGGGAAAGATTTCTTTACACTCCATGAGAAATTTGAGGAACTATATACAGAAACAGCTACATATATTGATGATTTGGCTGAGCGTATGCTTGCTTTAAATGGACAGCCTGTTGCGACAATGAAAGAGTGCTTAGAAATTTCAAGCATTCAAGAAGCAGAAGGCAAAGAATCAGCGGAGCAAATGGTGAAAAATCTATATGATGATTTCTCCAATATCGCTGAGGAATTAAAGAAAGGAATGGAGCTGGCTGCAGAGGTTGGCGATGAAACAACAGGTGATATGCTGCTTGCGATTCATCAATCCATTGAAAAACACAACTGGATGCTTAAAGCATATTTAGGATAATACACGTATGGGAAAAGAATGTCGGTCATAATTCGATCGACATTCTTTTTTTATTGGAATCGGGACAGACAGCCCATTGAAATCATAGGGCTTTCAGCCGAAGAGAAAAGAGAAGGGAGGGAAGAAGATGTCTTCTATTGCAGGAATGATGAGTCAGCAAGTAGCGAGCATTCAAAAGACACTCAATATTAGTTTGTTGAATTCACAGCTTGCTACGAATACAGCACAAGCTATGGTGATGCTGGATCAAGTGCAGCAGCAGCCTCAAGCTGTTCAGCCAAAGGATTCAGATGCAAGCTTTATTGATGTTAGGGTCTAGGAAGTAGCCGCCGCGCAAGGCGGCTTTTTCTTGTCAAAAGACAGCGCCTTTATTTTTTGTCGTCCAAGCTATTGCGAAAATCCGGCATATACTATTGAGGTAAGGAGTTCCACTATGAAAGGATGTTGATGCCAAGTGAGCAAGGATTTAGGCATCTTTTCGTTGGTTACAGTGAGTTTGTCGGCGATGGGCTTTCTGTTTGGTGGAGCAGGATATTTACTGATGATTTTAGTAACGTTGATGGCTATTGAATTAATTTGTTCAAGCCTAAGAGAATCTTTGACTGGACAGCTCACAATGAAGCGGTTTTTTACAAGGTTTGTCCGAAAGATCGTGACAGTTTCCTTAATATCGATGGCGCATTTCTTTGATGTCATGCTGAAGACAAATGGGACGATTAAGGATTTAGCGATCATCTTTTATATAATTTATGAATCTTACCAAATCGTCTCGACAGCCAGAGCCCTTGGAATTCCCATTCCACAGTTGTTTATTGATGTGTTGGACATGTTGAAAAATAAATTGCGCAAAAAGCCGTAATTTCCTCATATCTGGTCATACTAAAGGAAAAAAGGATGATTCAGATGGCGAGACACACCTACTATGTATCCGTACAAGATGGATCGATATCGCAGCATAGAGATGCAGCGGCTTGGCAATTTCAAATAGAAGCAGATGATGATCAAATTTTGCAGCTGAGAGACTATTTCGATGAACAGTATATGACAGATTGGAAAGGCTTCTTTCGGGCACATGTTCCTTTTCTTGAATATCATTATGATAGTCCAAATGATGAAATGGATAGAAAAAGAAAAGAGATTTACACAATGATTTATGAGCTCGGCAATGAAGAGACAAGGAGCTTTATTGAGACAAATGGTTTGATGAATTGAAAAAGCATGTAGAGAATCTCTACATGCTTTATTTTCGCGGCTGTAAAATGCCTCCGATCAGATCAGTGATCCCGCCGCCTCTATTTTCTTGCTGTGAATTGGTGAATTCATGAGAGGAGCTTTGGCTCTGAGGCTTATAGCGATTATCATCTAAGCCAACCCGTAAGCCAGATGTGCGCTCAGATGGCTGAATAATAACAATTTGGTCTTGTTCTTGGAACTCAAATAAATAGGATTCACCAGATGTTTGTCCAATGAAAGTTTTCCAGTTCACATCTAATTTGACCTTTGGTGCTTTGCCCGTCCAAGCGACAATTGCGTCAGGGTCTACGCGGCAGGGGGCTTTTAAAATGAGCGGATTTCCATTCGTTTTGATGGCAACCTGCGCTCCGTGCCCTTGATAAGAGAGTTTTGATGTAAACAGTCCTTTCTGCGATAAAATACCAACGCCTACTGGTGTGACGCCGTAATGGCATTCCTCAGTAAAGGCAAGTAAATCTTCACTTTCTACACTTACATGCTGCCAAGGACCGCTTGGCTCAAGATTAATCACTGTTACATGCTCGCTTGAATCAGCCAGATAGCAAGTACCTTGTCCACTCACTTCCATCATCTCAAGGTTTTCACCTGTGAATTTCCTGCTGATATGGTTAAATACTTGGCTGACCATATTTCCTTTATTCGTTCCAAGTAATCGCTTGCGGTATTGGAAACTTCCTTGATCGGCAATCATTGCGCCCTTTTTGGCAAAAAAGATTCCGCTGCCTTCTGCTTGTAAGGTAAGTTCTTCTATTGTGATGAAATGAAATCCCATGGGTGCCGGCTCCTTTCCTGCGTCAAGATGTGAATCCATAGATGCGGCATAAATCATGTAAATTTAGAGTAGTCCCTTGCCCGGTCGCAGTGATTTTCCATTCCTCCTGATCTCTCGTGAGTTCTGCGCATATAATGGATGTACAATACGAATAATCTTCTGTTAACTGAAAGGTACAAATCTCTTGCTGCGAGATTTGATCAGTAAGGCGCACATAGGCATTAGTGACTTGTCCAAAATGATGCTGGCGTTCGTGTGCATCATGTATTGTGGCTGTGACGACAATTTTATGAATATCAGGTGAGACTCTGCTTAATTGCATAATAATCATTTCATTGTCTCGATACCCTCCGCCAACTTGATGATCACCAAGATGACGAACAGCTCCGTCTAAGCTTTGCTGCTGGTGATAATAGATCAGATGCTTAGGAGACAACAGTTTGTCCTCTTCATTTAAAAGAAACACTTGCGTATCTAAATCAATTGGCTGACCGGCCAGGTCCCAGCCAAGCCCGATATGAATTTGGTCGACCGCTGGATTGTCTTTTGTTAAATCAAACTTTTGCCCTTTCACGAGGTGTTTCTTGATCACCTCATGGGGTGCGTCTTGTTTTGACCCATTTTTTATACTCATGCTGATTTCCTCCTCGTTGTCATAGGACAAACACTGATTCATTTACGTCATATAGGGATAAAAGGTTTCATGATTAAAATTGGGTGAAGTTGGAGATGATAAAAAGGTTTTAGCAACAATACCTCATTTTAGATACAGACGAGTTGGAACCACTCGTTTGTTTCACTTTTGATAAAAATTCTTCAGATAAATGTGATCTGTGGTATGATGTTTTACAAGAAGCAAGGACAGGATATGAGGGATTTCACATGCATGTATTTAAAGACTTTTATCATAATACGGTCAAGCTCTCTTTTGAGGAGAAGCCTTTTTCAAGTCATCCTAAGCATGTTTGGGCCATCTGCCGCTACCAAGGGAAATGGCTGCTCACTGAACATGAGGATCGGGGCTATGAGTTTCCAGGAGGGAAAGTTGAGCCCGATGAAGAAGCAGACCAAGCCGCTATACGGGAGATTCAAGAAGAGACGGGTGCTGTTGTTCGTGAATTAACGTATATTGGTCAATATCAGGTACTGGGCAGAGAAAAGGTCATTGTCAAGAATATTTATTTCGCTGATATTGAAAAGCTAGTGAAGCAAGACACGTATTTTGAAACGAAAGGACCCGTTCTTTTCGCAGACTTGCCAAGATCCATCGCAAAAAATAAGAATTTCAGTTTTATTATGAAAGATGATGTGTTAAGACAAAGTCTTGCTTATTTAGAAAAAAACGGTTTGATTCGTTAAAAAAAGCGCAGGGAAACATTCCCTGTGCTTTTTTATTTTTGAAGAAAACGGCGTTCGAGCCATTCCACAAGCTGGTACATGATGGTCGCAAACACAGCAATAATGAAAAGACTTAAGAACACGAGTGTAAAGTTGAAGACTTGAAAGCCGTAAATGATCATGTAGCCGAGCCCTTTTGAGGAAACAAGAAATTCCCCCACAATAACCCCAACCCAAGAAAGGCCGACATTGACTTTGATCGCAGAAATCATCGTTGGAATACTAGCTGGCAAAATGACCTCGCGAAAGACGACGCTTTTTTTCGCACCAAAGGTTTTCATCACCTTTAAATAATTCTCATCGACCTCTTGAAAGGCTGTATAAATGACGATCGTCGTAATGATTACACTAATGATTGCGCCCATGGCAACGATGCTGATCATGCCAGGCCCAAGGGCAACAATTAAAATCGGGGCGAGGGCAACTTTTGGCATGGCATTTAAAATGACTAAATAAGGATCAAGAACGTTTGCCAGGCGGGTGGACCACCATAAGGCGGCAGCAAGCAAAATGCCGCAAAAGGTACCAAGTAGAAATCCGAGCATCGTTTCAAATAATGTAATACTCATATGATTCACTAAAGACCCATCGGATATTTTTTGTATAAACAATTGGCAGACCGCTGATGGTGAACTAAATATCAGTGGATCGATGAGACGAAAATGACTGGCAAGCTCCCAAAGCGAAAAGAAGCTGGCGAAAATAATGAACTGATAGATTCGGGTCATGCGCTTTTCCATTCGGTATTTTTTGCGATAGGCTTCATGTAAAAGGTCACTGTGTTTCAACGGTTTTCAGCTCCTTCCAAATCGTTTGAAAGAGCTCTTGGAAACTCTGGGTCTGTCTTGCTTTAAAAGGAGAAAGAGTCCTCAGATCCTCTGGAACGGTAAAAATCCGCTGAATCGAGCCAGGATGCTTTGAGAATAAGAAAATGCGATCACTCATCGCAATGGCTTCGCCAATGTCATGTGTCACAAGAACCGCTGTTTTTTGATAGTCTTTGAGTGTATGAAAGACGAGATCCTCTAATGTTAGTTTGGTTTGGTAGTCTAGAGCTGAAAAGGGTTCGTCTAGTAAAAGCAGACCGGGATTCACTGCAAGCGTTCGGGCGAGAGCCGCACGCTGCCTCATACCGCCTGACAGCTCTTTCGGGTATTTTTCCTCTACATCATGAAGGCCAAGCTTAGGCAGTAAGCCAAGAGCGGCGGAGGTGGCTTCATGTGAATCTTGTTTGGTAATTTTCAACCCGAGAATGATATTTTCCTTGATGGTTTTCCAAGGGAACAAATAATCCTGCTGGAGCATGTAGCCGATTTGATGCTCCTTTTGATTCGGTTCTTTTCCTTCGATTAAAATTCGGCCTTCAGAAGGCGGCGTTATTCCTGCAATGATAGACAGCAGGGTGGTTTTTCCGCACCCACTGGGACCAATAAATGAGATAAATTCTCCTTGGTCTATCTCCATATTGATGTGCTGTATGGCCGTTGTTTTTTCTTTTAAAGAGAAGTACGTGTGGGTCACATGGTCAATTTGAAGGAAAGACATGTGCTACCTCCTATTCTATTTATGTTCTGTGACCTTCTTTGCAATGGATGAATCGACAAGTTGTTTATACGGGATAAATTTCGGCAATTCATCGCTCTCCTTCATAATTTCCTGCAATTTGTTCCATTCCTCTTCATTCAGAAGGGGGTCTGTTGCATAGGAGTCCTGCTGTTTGTAGCGTTTAATGGCTGTTGATAAGACATCAAGTTCTGTGTCAGGAAAATGAGATTGAATGGTTTTGGCAATCTCCTCCGGCTGCTTGGCTTCCACCCATTTCTGCGCTTTGTAAATGGCACGAGTGAAGGCTTCTGCTGTCTCTTTGTTTTCCTCTAAGTAACTTTTCTTTGCCATGAAGGTGGTATACGGCACCTTTCCGGAAGCCTCTCCAAAGGAGGCGGTGATGTACCCTTTGCCTTCTTTTTCAATTAAGGATGCTGTCGGTTCGAATAACTGCACAAAATCGCCAGTTCCAGAGGAGAAAGCACCTGAAATATTGGCAAAATCAATATTTTGAATCATGCGGAGATCCTTTTTTACATCAATGCCTTCCTTTTTCAGGACATATTCACCGACCATTTGCGGCATGCCGCCTTTCCGCTGTCCAAGAAAGTCTTTTCCTTTTAATTGATTCCAAGAGAATTCGCTCACTTTCTCCCTTGAAACAAGAAATGTACCGTCTGTTTGTGTCAGCTGTGCAAAGTTGATGACAGAGTCTTTTGTGTCTTGAGCCTCTACATAGATAGAGGATTCAGATCCGGTCAGGGCAATATCTGCACCGCCGGATAAGAGAGCGGTCATCGTTTTATCGCCGCCCCAAGTCGTTTTTAATTCAACCTCTAGCCCTTCTTCTTTGAAAAAGTCCTCAGATAAGGCAACATATAGCGGAGCATAAAAAACCGAATGGGTCACCTCGGCTACTTGTACGGTCTGCTCTTGTTCTTTTTTACAGGCGACAAATGGAATAAAGAGCAGGACAACGACGATGAATGCCAGTCTGACTTTGATGGAACGATTCAAGAGTAATTCGCCTCCTTTGTTCTAGATCACTAATTAAAGTATGTCAAAAGGGATTTTTGGTGAGTGCCTAGATGAAAATAAGAAGCGCATTGTTTATTTATAGAACGTGTCTTTTTTTCTATACTAGAAGCATGAATACTTTCTTGAATTTGGAAGAAATAAAGGGGCGGTTTCGTGTATAGAGTGAGTTGGGTATTTCTTGGGTGGTATTTAGTAGGGCTCATATTAATGGTCTTTTTTGAGGTGCCAGCATGGCTTCAGTTTGCAAATGGCATTTTCCTTGTGCTGTATGCCTGCTGTGTGATAGAGATTGGGCGAAATATTTATGGATCATGGGGAATTGTGATCAAACGGGCAGCCATTGTCGGCGTACTGACATTTACGGTTGAATGGATTGGGATCACAACCGGGTTTCCTTTTGGGGTTTATGACTATTATCCGGCATTAGGTTTTCTAGTGGCAGGGGTACCTTTAACCATTGCTTTTGCATGGGTTGGTGTGTTTTTAAACAGTCTTTTTTTATCCAGTCAGCAGTCGAAATGGAAACGAGCGGTCGAAACGGGGATATGGATTGTCTTGCTTGACCTCATATTAGATCCAGTAGCGGCTGAACGGAAATTTTGGGTGTGGTATGACGGCGGTGGTTTTTATGGTATTCCTTTTGAGAATTTTGTGAGCTGGGGTATGATTGGAGCAGGACTTTCCTTTCTCTTCCCGCTTGTTCAGATTGATCAGAAGGCTTTGAGCTGGACGAGCCGTATTTATCAGGCAATGGTGTTCTTTTTTGGTGTGCTGGCATTAAAGGGCGGGCTCGAGGTCATTTTTTATTTAGCACTGATCATTGTTATTTTGTGTGAAGGAAGGGTTCAATTTGAAAGAAAGCGACAAAAGCCGATCGTTTAGACGTATATTTTCTCTTTATCTTGAGCGGTATTTACTTCATAAACATTTTCGCTGCGTGATGATGAAAGGCGCTGTGGACCCAAACGAGAAGCTGCCTGTTCTTTATATCGCCAATCATAGCTCATGGTGGGATGGACTCATCCTCTTTCTTTTAACAGAAAAAGCGTCCGAACTCGATCACTATATGATGATGGAAGAGAAGCAGTTGAAGCAATATGCCTTTTTTCGTAAGCTTGGAGCTTTTCCGGTTCAGAAAGAGAATCTGAAAAGTGTAAAGCAAGCATTAATGACGGCTAAAGAAAACATGCAGGCTGGCGGGGCTGTATGGCTTTTTCCGCAGGGGAAAATCATGCATCAGGACATGCGGCCGCTTGAATTAGAGGGCGGGGCTTCATTTTTAGTGAGACAATTTGAGCAAGTCGTGGTGAAGCCTGTGACCTTGCATTATACATTTAATCAATTTCAAAAGCCGACAGTATCTGCTTTGTTTGGGGAAGATACCTTAGTATCTGGCGGGGCACTTCGAAGCAAGGACGTGACGCACCTGCTCAGAGATCTGCTTGAAACGCAGCTAAACGCACATCAAGAACAGGTCATCGCAGATCCTGATTTTTCAACTAATCAAGAATTTAGACAGATGACAAGGACAAGTCAGTCAACAAGTGATGCGTTTGATTCCTTTAAAAAGTGGGTGAAAACATGGCGGTCTTCCTAACTGTGATCAGTGTACTCTTGCTCTGTCAGTTTATTTTCACCATATGGAATATGAGGCAGCTTCCTGTTTTAAAGCCAGCATCCTTTCCGCCGGGTGAACCTATTTCGTTATCAATTCTGATTCCAGCGCGAAATGAGGAAAATCGGATCGAAGCCTGTCTTCAGTCGATCGTTGATCAACGTCTTTACCCGAAAGAGCTCATCGTCCTTGATGATCACTCGACAGATCAGACAAGAGCGATTGTGGAGCGGTTCGCAGAAACATATCCGTGGATCCGTGTCCAGTCAGGTCAACCATTAAAGCGCGGCTGGCTTGGTAAATCATATGCCTGTTCTCAGCTCGCGGAAGCTGCTGCTTCTGACTGGCTGCTATTTTTAGATGCGGATGTCCGTTTAAAAAAAGGGGCAGTTGAATCAGTGTACAAGCAGTTATGCATGCAAAAAACGGGCATGCTGTCAGGTTTTCCAGAACAGAAAACAGGTACATTTTTTGAGCATCTTGTGGTTCCTATGATGATGTTTACCATTGGCTGTCATCTGCCAGTGAAATGGGTAAGAAAATCTAAGAATCCCGCTTTTGCCGCAGCACATGGCGGTTTTATTGCCATTGAAAAGAATTGTTATCACGACATTGGCGGGCATGAAGCGATCAAGAATTCACTAGTTGATGATATGGCCTTGGCTAGACGAGTGAAGGAAAAAGGCTTTCCGTTCACACTTGCAAGCATTCATCCATTTGTGTATATGAGAATGTATGAGAGTGGACAAGAGGTTTGGGAAGGTTACCGGAAAAATTTATTCCCAGGTGTGAATCGAAGCATTGCTTTGTTAAGCAGTGTCTTTTGTTTATACACCCTCCTTTATTTGGTTCCTGTCATTTGTTTCATGATTGCATTGTTTCAGCTGGATGTTTTGAGCATATGCTTAGCGATCCTTTGCTATGGGCTAGGTGTGTCGATTAAAGCGGCAATAGATACTGAAAATGGGCGGACATCTGCGATGGCTTTTTTATTGCCGTTCAGTATTTTAAGCCTGATTGCTATCGGTTTTGCTTCTATGAAAATCGGTCTGAAAAAAGAAGGGTATGAATGGAAAGGGAGAAGGTACGAATGAAAAAAGTGATCATCATCGGCGGCGGACTTGGCGGATTATCAGCCGCGATCCATCTCCAGTCACGCGGGGTTCAGGTCACTATTTTAGAAAAAGAAGCGGCTTTAGGCGGGAAATTGCAGCGTCATCATGGAGCGGGCTACTCTTTTGATTTAGGACCGAGTACCATTACAATGAAGGCATATTTTGAAGAAGTGTTTACATCCTGTCATAGACGGATGGAGGATTATGTGACCTTCTATCCGATTTCTCCACTGACCAAAAATATTTTTTCAGATGGCCATACGGTCGAGTTTACGCCGAATATTGAGCAAATGGAATCACAAATTGCTGCATTCAGTCCTGAAGATGCGAAGCAATACCGTGCATTTTTACAGGAATCAAAGACGTTTTTTCAAAAGGCAGAGGAGCAGTTTTTAAATCGTTTGTTATTGAGCTGGAAGGATAAGGCGGATTTTAAGTTGATGAAAGCACTTCTTGCTGTCAAACCATTCACATCCGTTCAGCGCCTGCTGCGTCAATATTTCCGTCATCCCCATACATTGGCGATGTTTGGACGGTATGCCACTTATATCGGCTCTTCTCCCTACGAAGCGCCGGCTATTTTTAACATGATGGCATATTTAGAAGGGGAGAAAGGGATTTATGGAATACAAGGCGGTACATATCGTTTAGTTGAGGCATTTGAGACACTGGCAAAAGAATTAGGCGTTCAGATTCACCTCAATGAACAAGTGAACAAGATTCATGTGAAGGATCGGCGGATCAAAGGAGTGGAGACGGATCAGAAGATGTATGAGGCAGATCAAGTCATTGCAGGAGCAGATGCGCTGACTGTATACCGTCATCTTATAGATGAAAAAGACCGTCCTCGTTTTTTAAATCAAAAACTGGCTGGTATTGAACCGTCGTTGTCTGGCTTTGTTCTTTTATTAGGTGTACCTAAAGTCTATGAGCAGCTGGCTCATCACAATGTGTTTTTCCCTGAGGATTATGAGCAAGAATTCAAGGATATTTTTCAGAAAAAACAACTGCCTCAAGATCCGACGCTTTACATATGTTATTCAGGTCATTCAGAAACAGCTTTAAGCGGAGGAGCGGGAAGAAGCAACCTGTTTGTACTGGCCAATGCACCTTATGTGACAAATGAGCAAGATTGGGACATGCTAAAGGAGACATATCGTCAGCATGTAAAAAACAAATTAATGGAAAAAGGCCTTTTTGGTTTGGATGAGCTGATCGAATATGAAGCGGTTCAAACCCCGCTCGATCTGCAGCAGAAAACGGGGGCATATCGTGGAGCCATTTATGGCATGTCTTCAAACTCGTTCAAACAGGCGTTCTTTCGCATCAATAATCAGTCAAAGGACATTGAAGGGCTTTGGTTTGTTGGGGGAACAAGTCATCCAGGCGGCGGCACGCCAATGGTGACAAAATCAGGCCAGCTTGTCGCAGAAGCGATGCTGAAGCAATGGACGTAAACAGAGATGAAAAGGAGAGAAATCGAGTGATTGTGGAAAAAAGAAGGTTTCCGTCGCCCCATCCGCATATTCACTTATATACAGTGACCTATGAGGCAGATGGGCTTCGGATGAAAGGGCTGCTCGCTGAGCCGGCCGGAGAAGGTCTCTACGACGGCTTTTTGTACTTACGAGGCGGCATTAAAAATGTGGGGATGGTCAGACCTGGCCGGATTGTGCAATTTGCCGCGCAGGGCTTTGTCGTCTTTGCTCCCTTTTACCGAGGAAATCAGGGGGGCGAAGGGAACGAAGATTTTGCCGGAGAAGATCGAAAAGATGCGTTCGCTGCCTTTCAGTTGTTAAAGCAGCACAAAAAAGTGAAGAAGGACCGCGTTCATATCTTTGGTTTTTCGCGAGGCGGTATTATGGGTATTTGGACCGCTGTTGAAATGAAACAGGAGGCAGCTTCCTTTGTCACATGGGGAGGCGTCAGTGACATGAAACTTACTTATGAAGAGCGTGTGGATATGAGACGGATGATGAAGCGTGTGATTGGCGGTCCGCCGCATAAGGTGCCAGAGGCATATGAGAACAGAACCCCTTTAAATGATGTGGATCAAATTGAAGCACCTGTCCTCATCATCCACGGAGAAGAAGATCAAAATGTATCGATTGAGCATGCGTATTTGTTAGAAGATGCGCTGCGCCAGCACGGGAAGTCCGTGGAGACATGGTATTTCCACGGATACAACCACTACTTTCCGCCGCAGCATAATCGAGAAATTGTGAGAAGGCTGACCACATGGATGCACAGCCGAAAAAGCGGAAATGTGGTAAAATAAGCAGTATAACGAAATATAGAAAGTAGGGGGATTTTCATTATGGGAATGCCTGTTGAATTTAATACAATGATTGTCACAAAGGGAAAAGAGACAAGAATTGAAGAAAATGTATTTGAACTCATGAAGGATGGATACCGCATTTATCCATTAAATATTCCACTTGAGGTGCGCAAAACGAAAGACGGAGAAAAAACAGGGACAGCACATGTTGAAAAACTAGAGCTGACAGACAATGTCACGAAGGTGACATACCGCCTTGTGTCATTGCATTCAACAAACTAAAAAAAGCTGAGGGATTGAATCTCCTCAGCTTTTTTCATTTGGTTATACGAGTGGTCCGCCTTTGGCTTCAATGTCACTTGCCGCGTGGCTGAATTTTTGGAAGTTCTTTTTAAATTCATTGGCAAGGAAGTGTGCTTTTTCTTGATAAGCCTTTTGGTCATCCCATGTTTTAGCAGGTTGAAGCACTTCATCTGGTACACCAGGAATATGAAGCGGGATGTGTAATCCGAAGATGTCATCAGTGATCATCTCAGCATTGTCAAGGTCACCTTCGATTGCTGCCTGCACCATTGCTCTTGTATGAGCGAGATTCATTCGTTTGCCTGTACCATAGCCTCCGCCAGTCCAGCCTGTATTCACAAGGAATACTTTAGCACCGTGCTCATCAATCTTTTTGCCGAGCATTTCAGCATAGACGTGAGCTGGAAGCGGGAGGAATGGTGAACCGAAGCAAGTTGAGAATGTCGTTTCTGGTGATGTGACACCGCGCTCAGTTCCAGCTAATTTACTTGTGTACCCGCTCAAGAAATGGTACATTGCCTGTTCTTTTGTTAAACGGCTGATTGGAGGTAATACGCCAAACGCATCAGCTGTTAAGAAGACAATGGCAGATGGATGTCCTGCGATACTTGGTTTCACGATGTTATCAATCATTTCGATTGGGTAAGCAGCGCGTGTATTTTCAGTAAAGAATGTATCATCGTAATCCGCTTCACGTGTTTCTTCATCAAGCACAACGTTTTCAAGAACAGATCCGAAGCTGATCGCTTTGTAGATCTGTGGTTCTTTTTCTTCACTTAAGTTCACACATTTCGCATAGCATCCGCCCTCGATATTAAAGACCCCTGTGCCAGACCAGCCGTGTTCATCGTCTCCGATCAGCTTGCGGCTTGCGCTTGCAGAAAGCGTCGTTTTCCCAGTACCTGAAAGTCCAAAGAATAAGGCTACATCGCCTTCTTGACCTACGTTTGCTGAGCAGTGCATGGATAAAATATCTTGCTCAGGAAGCAGGTAGTTCATCACAGAGAAAATGGACTTTTTCATTTCTCCTGCATATTCTGTTCCACCGATAAGAATCGTGCGTTTTTCAAAAGAAACGATGATAAACGTTTCAGAGTTTGTGCCATCTGTTACAGGATCTGCTTTGAAGTGCGGTGCAGATAAGATGGTGAAAGGTTTTTCGTTTGAAGAAGGTGTTGACCCGTCAGGTCTGATAAATAGCTGCTTGGCAAAAAGATTGTGCCATGCGAATTCGTTTACAACTGTAATCGGCATACGATATCTTTCATCAGCGCCTGCAAACCCTTCAAAGACGAATAGTTCATCACGTTCTTTTAAGTATGACACAACCTTTGTATATAAACGGTCAAATGCTTCTTTGGAGATCGGCTGGTTTACTTGACCCCAATCGATTTTATGCTCAGAGCTTTCTTCTTTGACGATAAATTTATCTTTAGGCGAACGTCCTGTGTAGGCTCCAGTTGTCGCGCGGACAGCTCCTGTTGATGTTAAAACGCCTTCATTACGTGCCAAAATCTTTTCAACAAGTTTCGGAACAGATAAATTTTGGTGCGTATTTTCTAATGAGAGCAATGACTGCAAATCTTCTTTTAAATCCACTGAGTTCATAAAAAAACCCTTCCTTTACCGTTGAATTTGTTTGTTTCAATTAGTATAACACATTAATAATAATAGTCTATACTATTTAAAAATTTTTGTGTGTGTTTTTTCATTTCTGCTATGAAAATATGCTTTTTGGTGATGCTAATGATGAGGAGAAAAAAGAGGGAGATAATTCTTATGAAGCATTGACATGACGCAAGGGTTTAAGATAAGATATCTTATTGAACGGATACTCTTATCCCGAGTTGGTGGAGGGACAGGCCCGATGAAGCCCAGCAACCGGTTTCTTATGAAAAAGGCATGAACATGCTGAGAAACCAAGGTGCTAACCTGATGCAAGGTACAAGAACACCTTGAGCGATAAGAGTGAAAGGCATGCGATCTCAGACCCTTTCCTCGCAATGAAGGAAATGGTTTTTTTATTTTTGGGATATCATATGAACAAATTGCCAATAACATCTCTAATATAAACATTATTAAATATAAGAGGGAACGAGTTCCGTATCATATTGGAGGCCTCATCTTGGGATGATGTGGTCTTGTACAGGAGGAAATAGCCATTATGAGTCAAAATCGTCGTTTATTTACTTCAGAATCAGTGACAGAAGGACATCCGGATAAAATCTGTGATCAAATTTCAGACAGCATTTTGGATGAAATTTTAAAGAAAGATCCAAATGCACGTGTTGCCTGTGAAACTTCTGTTACAACCGGTCTCGTATTAGTAAGCGGTGAAATTACAACGTCTACTTATGTCGATATTCCAAAGACGGTGCGTGACACAATTAAGGAAATTGGCTACACACGTGCGAAATATGGTTTTGATGCGGAAACATGTGCGGTCCTTACATCAATTGATGAACAGTCTGCTGATATTGCGCAAGGTGTAGACAAAGCCCTTGAAGCACGTGAAGGAACAATGACTGAAGAAGAAATTGATGCGATTGGTGCAGGTGACCAAGGATTGATGTTTGGTTTTGCCAACAACGAAACCGAAGAGCTCATGCCGCTGCCGATTTCCCTAGCGCATAAATTATCTCGCCGTTTAACAGAAGTACGTAAGAATGAGACACTTGCATACCTTCGTCCAGACGGAAAAACACAAGTCACAGTTGAATATGATGAGCAAAACAAACCAGTTCGTATTGACACAGTGGTTATTTCTACGCAGCATGCACCAGAAGTGACGCTTGAACAAATCCAAAGTGACTTAAAAGAGCATGTCATCAGCCCTGTCGTTCCAAGTGAACTGATTGATGAACAGACAAAATACTTTATTAACCCAACTGGCCGTTTCGTGATCGGTGGACCTCAAGGGGATGCTGGTTTAACTGGACGTAAAATCATCGTTGATACGTATGGCGGATACGCTCGTCATGGCGGTGGTGCTTTCTCAGGTAAGGATGCAACGAAGGTTGACCGTTCTGCGGCATATGCTGCTCGTTACGTAGCGAAAAACATCGTAGCTGCCGGCCTTGCAGATTCTTGTGAAGTACAGCTTGCTTATGCAATTGGTGTTGCACAGCCTGTATCGATTTCAATTGATACATTCGGAACAGGAAAAGCTTCTGAAGAAAAATTAATTGAAGTGGTTCGTGCAAACTTTGATCTTCGTCCAGCTGGCATTATTAAAATGCTTGACCTGCGCCGTCCGATCTACAAACAAACAGCTGCATACGGACATTTCGGCCGTCACGACTTAGATCTTCCGTGGGAAAAAACGGATAAAGCCGAAACACTTCGTAAAGAAGCATTGGGACAATAACAACATAGAAAACCGCTTATTTTAAGCGGTTTTCCTTTTGATTAAAAAAAAATCAGCAAAAAGCGAAAAAATGTGAAACAAAATCGGACAAAATACTGTCTAATTATAGGTCTACTTTTAAGAAATAACATAACGTGGAGGCAATAATATGTGTGGGTTTGTTGGTGTATTTAATCACCGTCCATTGTCCGAAACTACTGAACAGGAAGAGCTAATTAAACAAATGAATCGTCTCATCGTTCATCGCGGTCCGGATGATGAGGGTTACTTTCATGATGAGCATGTAGGATTTGGATTTAGACGTTTAAGTATTATAGATGTTGAGCACGGAAAGCAGCCGCTTTCTTATGAAGATGAAAAGTACTGGATTATTTTCAACGGAGAAATTTATAACTATGTGGAGCTGAAGGAAGAGCTTGTGAAAAAAGGCTATACATTCAGCACAGATTCAGATACGGAAGTACTTCTTGCCACATACCGTCATTATAAAGAAGAAGCGGCTTCAAAGCTTCGCGGCATGTTTGCATTTTTAATTTGGGATAAAGAAGCGCAATTATTATATGGCGCAAGAGATCCTTTTGGCATCAAACCGCTTTATTTTACACAAATGGATGAGCAAGTGTACTTTGCGTCTGAACGCAAAAGCTTGATGGCAGTGAACGAGAACATTTTATTTGATGAGACATCCTTACAGCAATACATGTCATTCCAGTTCGTACCTGAGCCGAATACACTTGACCAAAAGGTGCACAAAGTAGAGCCTGGTCATCAGTTTACTTTACGCCCAGGACAGGAGATTGAATTTAAGACTTACTGGAAAGTTCAATTCAAGCCTGAACAAACACAAGAACAAAAGCTGATTGAAGAAGTCCGCGATGCAATCTATGATTCTGTGAAAATTCACATGAGAAGTGATGTTCCTGTTGGTTCATTCCTATCAGGTGGTATCGATTCTTCTTTCATCGTATCTGTCGCAAAGGAATTTCATCCTGAGCTGAAGACGTTTTCTGTTGGTTTCCAGCAGGATGGCTTTAGTGAAGTTGATGTGGCGAAGGAAACGGCTGATAAGCTGGGCTTACAAAACTTCAGCGCCGTGATTTCTCCTGAGGAATATATGAATGAGCTTCCGAAAATTGTTTGGCATTTAGATGATCCTTTAGCTGATCCGGCGGCGATTCCATTGTACTTCGTGGCAAAGGAAGCGAAGAAACAAGTGACGGTTGTTCTTTCTGGTGAGGGAGCAGACGAGCTGTTTGGTGGATATAATATTTACCGTGAGCCGCTTTCTCTTAAACCATTTGAATCTGTTCCATCTATGCTGAAAAAGCTTCTTCTTCGTCTGGCGCGCTTAATGCCAGAAGGAATGAAAGGAAAAAGCTTTATCGTCCGCGGCTGTACACCATTAGAGGAGCGTTATATCGGTAATGCGAAAATCTTTGAAGAGCCAGTAAAGAAAAACCTCTTAAAGCAGTATGATCCGAACATTACGTATCGTGATGTGACGAAGACATACTTCGAGGAAAGTGCAGGCTACAGTGATATTAACAAAATGCAATATGTTGATATTCATACGTGGATGCGCGGTGACATTTTACTGAAAGCAGATAAGATGACAATGGCGAATTCCCTTGAGCTTCGTGTTCCATTCCTTGATAAGGTCGTATTTGAAGCGGCTTCTAAAATTCCAGAAGAGCTGAAAACAAAAGATGGCACAACGAAATATTTATTGCGTAAAGCAGCAGAAGGCATTGTGCCTGACCATGTGTTAAACCGCAAGAAGCTGGGCTTCCCTGTTCCAATTCGTCATTGGCTGAAAAATGAGATGAACGCTTGGGCGAAAGACATCATTAAAAACAGTCAAACGGACGAATATATTAACAAAG
This sequence comes from Bacillus sp. Nf3, assembly GCF_003028545.1. Taxonomy (NCBI): domain Bacteria; kingdom Bacillati; phylum Bacillota; class Bacilli; order Caryophanales; family Bacillaceae; genus Bacillus; species Bacillus sp. Nf3. The sequence goes on from NZ_PYUA01000002.1 coordinate 35,942, forward strand.
CGTATGTGCTTGATTTATTAAATGAACATTGTGCTGGTAAGGCAGATCATAGCCGTAAGATTTGGACCGTTCTGATCTTTATGATTTGGCACAGCATTTATGTGGAGCGTAGTATTGATCCAGAGCAATTGAATCATCAACCAAAAGAAGTCATCTTCAGTTAATGAAAAAAGGTTTTCAGCTTTGTGCTGAAAACCTTTTTTGTCATGATAGAAAGTGGAGGAAAAGGGTAAAATAACAAGCGGTTCATAGTTATTGCTTAATATCCTGAAAAAAACATGATAAAGTGAAGATACACGTATGATGTTAACGAGATAAAAGGGAACGATAGTATTGTCCTTTTTCTACATATTCTCTGCGGATTCGGTCCATGTCTTGAATATCTTCATCTGTTAACAGCCGAACGACTTTGGCTGGACGGCCAAAAGCGAGTGATCCTTTTGGGATGACCTTGCCTTGAGGGACAAGACTTCCTGCACCGATAAAGGCGCCTTCGCCAATCTCCGCACCATCGAGAATGATGGACCCCATGCCAATGAGGGCATTTTTTCGAATGATTGAGCTATGTAATGTGACTTGGTGTCCAATGGTAGCACCATCTTCAATAAGAAGTGTTTTTCCAGGACTTTGATGCAGGCACGATAAATCTTGAATGTTGACGTTCTTTCCAATTCTCACAGGTGCGACATCGCCTCTGATGACAGTTTGGAACCACACGCTCGAATATTCTCCAATTGTGACATCACCGGTAATGGTGGCGTTTTCTGCGACAAAGACCGATTCATGAATCTCAGGTGTAAACTGATGATATGGATAAATCACTTTTTCTACTTCCTTTCTTAATACAACATTTGTGAGGTGTTTACTTTGTGGACTTGGCATGCTGAAAGACCAGTTGGTACAATTGTGATTGTACATGGTGCGAGTGAATATCACGGCCGATATAAATGGCTGATTGAAATGTGGCGGAATGCAGGCTATCATGTCGTCATGGGTGACTTGCCTGGGCAAGGCACATCGACACGTGCGCGAGGCCACATTCGTTCATTTCAAGAATACATTGATACAGTCGATGAATGGATCGAACATGCGAAATCATTCAGGCTTCCTACATTTTTACTTGGACACAGTATGGGTGGACTCATTTCAATTGAGTGGATGAAGCAGTATACCCATACGAAGTTGAATGGCCTTATTTTATCATCACCTTGTTTAGGTCTGCAATTTAAACCGAAGAAGCTGATGGATTTTGCGTCAAAAGGTCTAAATGTGCTGGCACCGTCTTTTAAAGTAGAGTCAGGGCTGTCGATTGAACTAGCGACACGAAATCAAGCGGTCATTGAGGCAGACTCAAATGATTCTCTTTACGTGACAAAGGTGTCGGTTCGCTGGTATCGAGAGCTGATCAAAAATATCGATGCAGCGATGCAACCGACGAATGTCTTTAAATCGATCCCGCTCCTTTTAATGCAGGCTGGCGATGATAAGATCGTGGATAAAACGAGGGTAATCAAATGGTTCAATGGCATAGAATCAACCAATAAATCATACCGTGAATGGGAAGAGCTGTATCACGAAATTTTTAATGAACCGGAAAGAGAAGATGTGTTTAAGGCGGCAAGAGCCTTTACAGATCAATATATTTGATTGTGAGCTTTAAGTTGGGGGTGGAGTGATTTGTCAGTACCAGAGCGTCCTTTTGCACTGATGACAAAGGTGTATAAAGATATTTTTCCGCTTGTTCATCAGGAGCTGAAAAAGTGGAGGGCTCATGCAGAAATGATTGAAAATGAAGAACTGAGAACGCAGGCACTAGCGAGCATATCTAGTAAAACGTTTCACTGTGAAGGCGGAGGTATTTTATCACTTCTAGCAGGTGAAGAGAAAGAAACGTGTATTGAATTCATCGTGGCATATCAAACCATCAGTGATTACTTAGATAACCTATGTGACCGCAGCACGTCGCTTGATCCAAAGGATTTTCATATGCTGCATCAAGCGATGAGAGATGCGCTTGATATTCATGCTGAGCTCAAGCCATACTATCAATTCCGTGAGGATCAAGAGGATCATGGATACTTACATGCGCTTGTCCGCACATGTCAAGACGTGCTTACGCGCGTTGAGCATTATCCAATCATTCAGCCATATTTACACACGCTGTGTGATTACTATAGTGATCTGCAAGTACATAAGCACGTTGTTCCTCATGAGCGTGTGCCAAGGCTAGAGTCGTGGTTCCGCCAATATGAAAAGGATTTGCCGAAGATGGAATGGTATGAGTTTTCAGCTTGTGCGGGATCGACGTTAGGGATATTCTGTCTTGTGGCGTATGCGCTGCAGCCTGATTTTACAGAAAAGCAAGCGAAGCAAATTTACGAAAGCTATTTCCCTTATATTCAAGGTCTGCACATTTTACTCGATTATTTAATTGACCAAGAAGAGGACCGGCTTGGGGGAGATCTGAACTTTTGCTCATACTACGATTCTCATCATGAGATGATGGATAGACTACAGCATTTTATTGAAAAAGCGGATGAGCAGCTGAAAGGCATTCCGCATGAGAACTTTCACAAATTGATTAACAGAGGATTACTGGCAGTCTATTTGTCCGATGAAAAAGTGACAGCCCAAAAAGAGATGAACAAGCTGGCAAAAAGGCTGATCAAATCAAGCGGGAAAACATCGTTCTTTTTCTATATTAACGGAAGAGCCTATCGGACCTATCAGAAAATGCCTTGGATGAAATCATCATAAAAAAGCTCAAATCCAATAGGATTTGAGCTTTAGCGTGTAGACAAACCCTCGCATTCGATGTCATGTCTGCAAAGGTTTTCTATCACGCTGAAAAGAAGAAAAAAAGCTAAAATGCACATCATTTTAGCTTTTTTTCAATTGCGACCACAAAAGGCGGGTCGTTTTGAATATTCATGTATTGATATGATAAAACTTGTACTTCTTCATGAGACAGTGATCTGCAATAGTCGAGAAGCACTTCTTTTTCTCTTTTACCTTCAGGATGTCCGTGGTAGATCACAAGGACGATCAGTCCTCCGGGTTTGAGCCATTCGAGGAGTTGTTTAATCGCTTCAATGGTTGTATGCGCCTGAGTGGTAACGGCTTTATCGCCTCCAGGTAGATACCCAAGGTTAAACACTGCACCAGATATATATCCATAAACATCCTTCGGCAGATGATCCGCCAGTTTTTCATGTCCATCATGGATCAGATGAACGTAAGGATATTGATCGCCAAGCCTTTTGCTTGTCTGCTGCAAGGCTTCCTCTTGCACGTCGAATGCAAACACTTGTCCATCAGTTCCTACAAGGTCAGCTAAATAGAGTGTATCGTGGCCGTTCCCCATTGTTGCATCTATGACGATGTCGCCTTTTTGACACGCGCGTTCTAACAGCTCTTTACTAAAAGGAAGCATGCGTTTCAAAATCATTTTGCTGCTTCTTCCAATCTGACGAAACGTTTCCCTTGGTAGCTGTTACGTCTTTCAAGCTCAGCATTAATGGCATTTAGTACTTCCCACTTGTTTACACTCCACATTGGACCAACCATTAATTCAATTGGGCCGTCTCCTGTAATACGATGAATAATCATTTCTGGCGGCAGAATCTCCAGCTGATCACAAACAAGCTGAACATATTCCTCCTGACTTAAAAACTCAAGCTTTCCTTTTTCGTATTGCTTAACCATTGGGGTCCCTTTTAAAAGGTGAAGCAAATGAATTTTAATTCCTTGCACATCTAAATCCGCAACAGCTTTTGCTGTTTCCATCATCATGTCCCGGTTTTCAAGAGGCAATCCGTTGATAATATGCGAGCAGACACGAATTCCGTGTTTTCGCAGTTTTTCTACACCTTCAACGTAGCATTCATAATCATGAGCACGGTTAATGAGCATAGCTGTCCGTTCGTGTACCGTTTGAAGACCAAGCTCTACCCATAGGTAAGTGCGTTCGTTTAATTCGGCTAAATACTCCACTACGTCATCCGGCAGACAGTCAGGTCTTGTTGCAATGGATAGACCTACGACACCATCCAGGTTCATGACGGTTTCATATTTTTCTTTTAGGACAGGAAGCGGCGCATGTGTGTTTGTATACGCCTGAAAATACGCCATGTATTTTCCGTCTTTCCATTTTGTATGCATCCGGTCTTTGATCTCATTAAATTGAGTGATGAGATCATCAGCCCGGTTTCCTGCAAAATCACCAGAACCAGCGGCACTGCAAAATGTACAGCCGCCGTGGGCTACGGTACCATCACGGTTTGGGCAGTCAAAGCCGCCGTCTAAGGCTACTTTAAATACTTTATGACCAAAGTGTTCACGCAAATGGTAGTTCCATGTGTGGTAACGTTTTTCGCTGTTTGAATATAAAAAAGGGTTATGCTGATCCAAGTCAGTAACCTCCTTGCATAATAATAGGCATCCTTAAAGTTTAACAAAAATCACGAAGGAGGACAATTGAATCTGTCCAACATTTTCTTTAGTGAAAAAGCTTTATATGGGCAAAATAGGCGGGAGCGATGATGAAATGGAGGGAATGTAAGATGGCAACAAGGCAGTCGATCGATGAATTTATCCAAAAAAGTACTGAAACTCTTGAGTTTGCAAGTGAGCAATTTGATTTGAGCTCACGACAGGAACATTATAATGAGGAAGAGTTTTCTAAAGCACAGCTCATGCTTGAGAATACGGTCAATGAATTAGAAAAATTAAAAGATGTCGCCAATGACCAGCAAAGAGAACGGTTAGACAGGGCGCGTGTTCAAATTCAAAGCTTGCAAAACCAAATGATATTAGGAATTTCTTACGATAATGTTTGATGAACAGATCCTTTTTTAAGGGTCTGTTTTATTTTTTGGATGTTTTCGCAAAGATTGTTGTTTTTGGACATATATTTGTAATTGGTTTTTATTCTGTTAAAATATGTTATATAAAGAAATTGCAAATATCTTTAATCAAGGGGGTAGAAAAAATGTTGGAGACTCTTCCTAATTGGTTTTGGGCATTATATTACTTGTTTTTCTTAGCAACATTTGGAACTGCAATATTCAGTGTTGTGAAAAATAAACATAGGGGATTGTCCATTCTAACCATTGTATTTACTGTTACAATTCCGATTATTAGCCTGATAAATAGCATTGGTAGAGTAGAAGGAATGAATGAATTTGAACACTTATTTAGTCAATTGCAACAGGGGGCAGTTTGGTCTATCTATACAGTTATAGGCTATATATTTTTATTAGTATGGTGGGTGCTAATCCTGTTCAAAAGCAAGTCCAAAAACCAAGTAATAGTATCTAATTAAAACCTTGTAGAGACCTTAATATTGGGGTCTTTTATTATGCACTTCTCAACATCTCAACTGTACTATAATTAGATTTTTGACACGCTAAAATAAGCCTTTGCTCTACTCGTTTTTCAAATGCTAAATTCTTTTCCTTATCAAGCCATCGGAACCAGTAGAGGTAGTTGTCCAAATATTTTGTTGCAACTCCTTGAGAACGCTCCATCCACTTTTACAGGCGATTATGAAAAATTATTAACGTGTTAAATGTGGTAAATCCCCTTCTTTACACGCTGTTTTTGACGCTCATTGACTGTTCATGTTGTAATCCTGTTATCTTGGCGAACTTTTTATAGTTTGTTGCTGTATCAGTGCATAGCAAATCAGAAGGGTGAATATACTCACCCTTCTGATTTAACACGACCTGTTCCTGCCTTACGAGCAATTACACTTCCATTACGGTCTTGTGCTACGACAACAGCAATTTTAAGGTTAGAATTACCTCTCTTTTCGTCATTTTCTCCACGCTTTTTGGCTTTTCTATGGGTGATTTCTCGCCCCTTCATAGACTCACGAAAGAAAGTTTCATCACTTTCAACGATACCTTATAGTTGATTAAATCCAAAACTGCCTGATGCGTTCAAGATTTTATGTCTCCAATAAAATGCGGTGGAAATTTGTATTTTAAGGCGTTCAGCAATTTTGGGTAGAGTATAACCCTCAACCATAAACCAGAAGCAAATCTGGCTTTACGAATGCTTTTAAGTAGTTTCGTCATTTTATCTGGTTCGTCTGGAAACAAGTCTTGTTTCATTACGTTAAACAAGGCTAATTGCTCTGATTTGGTTAAATTGCTGAACTCTTCATAAACATTTTCCCACATACTTAAACGCCTCCCGAATGCCCACTTTAACAACCTTTTAACAGTATAATCAAGAAAGTAACAATCTTTACGAAAACAGCCTATTTTTTTCTAGTGTCTCTTGACTTTTCAATTAAGTGTCTATATTGTATTAAGTGTACTACATCAACTAATACACTACAGACACTTAAAAAGTGAAGAAAGGTGTTCAACCATGAAAAAAGAAAAAAAGCCAATCAATTTGAAGTGGATGGTGCTGGCTGTTGCGTTAGCATGTACATTTTTTTTCGTTCTCGTTTTCATTGGTTTTGAAGTTCAAAAAGATTTGATACCCAATTCGGTCCCTTTAATGCAAGGACATGAACAAGCGATAGGACTGCAAAAGCATGAATGAGGAAAGAGGGAGCCATCATGATCCAAATAGATCCAAGAAGCGCTGCGCCAATATATGAACAAATCATTGAGCAGCTCAAAATTTTATGTTTAAAAGGCGTGATGAAGCCAGGTGACAAACTGCCCTCTGTCAGAGAGCTCGCCACCATTATTATTGCCAACCCAAACACCGTGAGCAAAGCGTATAAAGAACTTGAACGGGAAGGGATTATTGAAACACTGAGAGGCCGTGGAACGTATGTGACAGAAGGTGCACAGTTAAAGCTGAATGAAGGGAAGGTGTTAGAGATGAAGGAGCAATTAAGGCAGCTTATTATTGAAGCTCATTATGCCGGTATTGATATTCATCAACTCAAAGAGTGGCTGGAGGAGATCGGCTCAAGTCTAAAAGGAGGAAAACAAGTTGATTGAGGTCAGAAATGTATCAAAGAAATTAAATGGGCGCGAAGTACTCAGCAACGTTTCCTTCAAGATAGGCGAAGGAGAAATCTTTGGTCTGCTTGGCCGGAATGGCTCTGGTAAAACAACACTTCTTCGTTTGATTCAGCAAATTCTTCTTCCGGATGAAGGAGAGATTTATTTTAAAGATGTACTCGTAAAAGACCACCCGTTAGTGAAGCAAAATATTGTGTATATGCCAGTCGTAAATCCCTACTTTGACCGGTACAATTATGGGCAGCTTGTGAAGCTGTTAAAACAACTGTATCCAAAGTTTGACGTGACATATGCCAACGAGCTTGTGAACCGGTATGAGATTCCGGAAAAAGTGAAATACCGTGAATTGTCGACAGGTTTAAAGAAACAGCTGTCCCTTATTTTAAGTTTTGCCATTAAACCAGCAGTCATTTTGTTAGATGAGCCGACAGACGGGATTGATGCGGTCACAAGAAATGATGTTCTTCAGTTGATGATTGACGAGGTGGCAGAACGACAAACAACGATTTTAATTACATCCCACCGTTTAGAGGATATTGAGCGTATGTGTAATCGAATCGGGTTTTTGGAAGGAAATCAGCTCACAAGTGTTATGGATTTAGATGAGTTGAAAAATGACTACGTTAAAATCCAGATGGCATTTGAAGAGGATATGAACTTAAGTATTAGAAAAAAAGGCGTTGCCATTTTAGATCAAGCGGGTGTGTTCTATACAGCACTTGTACTCAAAACAGATGAAGAGGCAAAAGAGTATTTGAAATCGCTTGAACCAAAAGTCTGGCATGAACTGCCTGTGAATTTAGAAGAAGTATTCATTGCGAAGTTTGGAGGGAAACGCAGATGGTAAAGCGGCAATTGTTATATAAGGAATGGAAGCAGTCTGAGCTGACTTTCATTTTAGTGATGCTTGTTGCGGTCTTTGCGACGCCATTATCCTTTTTAATGGAATACTCATCCTTTCAAACTTGTTTAAACGATCCGACTTGTACACCACTCGATAATTACTTTTATTATGATTTCGGTTCTGATATGTTTATCACCTTTTCATGGACGATGAGTTTAATTTTTGCAATTACCCAGTTGGGTTTTGAAAGAAATAAAGGGCAAATTGATTTTACTTTATCTTTGCCGTTTAGCAGAACGACCATTTATCACACAAAGTTTTTCCTAGGTGCCGGAATTATCACGCTCGTTCATGTATTGTCATATGTCTTTACTTATATACTCATTTTATGCATTCAACCACAATATACGATTGCGTTTAACAGTGGTTATTTGATTGCACTTGTGTCCACCTTAATGTTTTATAGTTTGTGTCTTGCAGCAGGTGCTTTAACAGGAAGCGCAATTAGTCAAGCCATTGTTACATTCAGTACATCAATTTTACCTTATTTATTAATTTGGCTTCCGATGTTTCATTTAGACTATTTATTAAAAACGGATAGAAGTTGGGTCGATATCAGTTATGACTACTTTATTATGCCCATAGCTCCAATTACTTATATAACAGACCGTTTTCAATTTCGAAATTTAGTTGAAAATCCAATTTGGTTTACAGGTGTAGAATTTATCGTGCCAATTGTGATGCTAATCGTATTTTATCTCATTGGTTTGTTCAGTTTTATTAAACATCCAGTTGAACGAAATGGACGATTCTTTGTTTACCCCAAAATGGATAGGCCCATTCAGATATTGGTCATTGCCTTTGGTGTTCTAGGATTTGGCTGGGGTGGATTTTCTTCAGACAATTCCTTATTTGGTTATATTGCTGGCATGCTCATCGGTGGAGCTGTGGGCGCACTAACGAGTTATTTCTTAATCTATCGAAAAAGATAAACAGAGAGCAGGGGAGTAGAGATGATTCAGATTCAAGCATTAGATCATGTATTTAAAATTGGAAAAAAAGGCAGGGAAAATGAAATTCCTGTACTAAAAGGGATTGACCTGTCCATCAAAAGAGGTGAAATTGCTTGTATTGTTGGACGAAGTGGTTCAGGGAAATCGACTTTGTTGAACTTAATATCTGGCTATATTACGCCAACGAGTGGACAAATTACCATTGATGGCACCAATGTGACTGGCTTTAATGAAAAAGAATGGGCAGACTTTCGCTTAGACCACTTTGGCTTTATCTTTCAAAGCTTTCAGTTGATTGGGAGCTTAACAACGTATGAGAATGTTGAACTTCCGCTCACTTTAAAAGGTGTGAAGCCGTCTGAACGAAAAGAGAAAGTAAAAGAAATGCTGAAACGAGTAGGTCTTGAACATCACGCAGGACATTACCCAAATGAGCTGTCAGGCGGACAGCAGCAGCGTGTGAGTATTGCAAGAGCCTTGATTTTAAATCCATCTATTATTTTAGCGGATGAACCAACAGGGAGTCTCGATTCAGAAACTGAAGGAGAAATTCTAGCCTTTATCCAGCAGCTCAATCGTGAAAAAGGAATTACATTCGTCATCATTACACATGACGATGAAGTCGCTTCAATCGCAGACACAACGTTCCAGCTTCACGATGGTGTATTAAAGAAAGGGGAACAATCCATTGAAATTTAGAGATCAGGTCAAATTCATTAGAAGAAATATGAAGAAAAATAGATTGCGTGTGTTTATGACCATTCTTGCGACGACAATGGCATGCTCTTTCTTAATCGTTTTAGCGTCTGTCGGTTTTGGTTTGCAAAAATCAGCTCAAGATGAAATTATGAAGCAGCAAATCATCACAGAAATTAAAGTGTTAGGAAAAGAAAAAGGAGACGTCAAGATTGATGATTTAAAGAAATATGATCATGTAAAATCTGTTGTCTCAAGAACATCGATCATTCCATCGGTTAACGTCGAGCTCGATGACCGTTCAAGTGAAACACAGGCTGCTTTGACCGATATGAAAGAAGAAAAAGAAGCAGGGCTTGAACTAGACCGAGGAAAAGTGCCAACATCAGCGAACGAAATTGTGGTCGGATATCATATGGCGGAACAACTGTGGACAAAAAAAGAGCGAGAAGCCTATGAAAAAGAATTAAATCAGACGTCAAACGGTGAAGAAACACCGAAGGAGCCTAAAGGCTACACGAAGGATATTTTAAATAAAGTGGTTCAAATCAAAGTGCCAAAACTAAATGAAGAAAATGAAGTCGTCAAAGAAAAAACATTTGATTTCCGTGTAGTAGGTGTTTTGAAAAAGCCGAATTTGGAGTGGCAGGAGGATCATAAAATTCTGATTCCGAATGCTTATGAAAAAGAATTTGGCCAAATACTCGACCTGTCTCCTGAAGCAGGAAATGTCGAGAAAATGACCTCTGTTTATGCAGATAAATTCGACAATGTCGGTGCACTCACGGATAAACTAACAGATGAGGGCTACCAAGTCATCTCTGTGACGAATCAGCTAGAAGGAATGGCTATGTTCTTTACAGTCTTCAAAATTGGACTTATTTTTGTCGGATGTATTGCAGTCATTATTTCTGCCATCGGTATTTTCAATACGATGACCATGGCGGTAACAGAGCGAACACAAGAGATTGGGATTATGAAAGCCATTGGCGCGAATCCATCCATTATCAAGCGAATGTTCCTAATGGAAAGTGCTTATATTGGAGTCATCGGATCAATCATCGGTATTATCATCTCATATTTGATTAGTTTTGCCGTTAATTTAATCATCCCAGCCATTTTGTCGTCCATGTCTGAGGGAGGATCAAGCGATCAATTCTCGATTACTTTTTCCTATATTCCGCTTAGCCTTGTGATTACAGCAACAGTGATCAGCGCAGGGGTAGCAATCATCTCAGGGCTGAACCCAGCACGTAAGGCAACAAAAACGAATGTATTATCAGCTTTAAGAAGAGAAATTTAAAAAAGAACCTCCTGGAAACCCGATTGGGCGCTCAGGAGGTTCTTTTTAATCTTAATTAAACATCGCTATTGCTTAGGTGCCCTGTATCCGGCACGCTCTGCTTCTTCTACGGAGCAGAACATTTTGGTTACATTTTTTGTTCTAGAGTAGTATCTGCTGCTTGGTGTGTGATAAATACCGTTGACACTCCCTTTAATGTTACAGGCAGCTGATTCTTTTTTTGTTTCCTTTTGTGATTCATGACCGCCTGTGTTTTTTCCTTCATCTTTAGGAGCAGAGCGCTGGACGGTGGAAGACTTCGTATCGCTGCTGCTATTCTTGTTTTCTTGTTTGAGTGTTTCATTGCTGGAGGTAAGCTTGTCTATTTTCTTTTCAAGCGATTGAATGGTCTTTTCTTGCTGTTTGACCGTTTCTTTTTCTGAGGTTATGGTTTCTAGCTTTTTTTCCAGCTTTTCTTTTTCCTTCTCCGCGTCTTCTAAAGAGGAGGTAAGCGACTCTTTATCAGCTTTTAAGCTCGAAATGTCAGCTGAGAGCTCCTTTTGATCCTTTAAAAGCTGTTCGGAAGATGGATCGGTTTGTGCTTTTGGCGCATTTGCAGCAGCAAACGGTAATGACATAATGGAAAAGAAGAGACCAATGATCAAAAAAGGATAAAAAAGTTTCTTTGAAAAAATCAGCTCGTTCTGGTGTTTGAATAAGAAGAAATTGACGGCATATCCGATGGCAAAACAAACACATAAAAGACCCAATATGAGTAACAACATATCTAACAGCCCCCCTAATGCTATTTACACCTATCATACCTCATTTTTCCATTTTGGGGAGCGGTTCAATTAAAAAAACCCTGTTTACACAGGGTTTTCAGCTAATGGTAATCCTTTTATGGCTTCTTTTACTGTCAAATAAGTGATCGTATTTTGGAAATCTGTATCGAGGTCTTTCATTTTCAGCGCAAGCTGCGGTTTGATTCCAGTGATGATTAGTTCGGTTCCCGTTAGATTGAGAAGATGATGCAATTTAAAAATACGTGCTGCGACGGAATCATCGACTTCGATTAAACCAGAAAGGTCGACAATTAAATAATCATCCTTTGAATCATCTAATATACAAGTTAACTTAGCGACAATGGCATCAAAGCGTTCTTCAGATAATTTCCCGATAAGCGGAAGGGCAGATACACCATTTTTGATTGGGACGATTGGCGTCGAAAGAGAGGTGACTTCCTGTAAGGAATCTTCTAGGAGCTGTTCATATTCTTTCTGTTTCGTAATATCCTTTTGAAAACCAATGAAAAATGTTTTGTCATCTTGTTCAATGTATAGAGGATCTATATTGAGTTCATTCCAAAAAAAAGTGCCGTCTTTTTTATAATTTTTTAGCTGTGTGGTAATAGGTGTTTTGTTTTGAATTCCATGACGAATTAAAGCAAGCTGCTTTTGATCCGTGTCTTTTCCTTGAAGGAATCGACAATTACGCCCAAGAATCTCATCTGGTTTGTATCCAGTCATTTGTGTAAATCCATGATTCACATAAACGATAGGGTTATCCTTTAAGGAAGGGTCTGTAATGACAACACCGATGCGCGCATGATCCAGCGCTTTTTTGATGAGTTCAAGCTGTTTTTGCAAGCCGAAAATGTTCGAGCTGACCATATTACCCTCCTTTGCTGCTATAAGACATATCAAATGGTTGTCTTTTCGACCAAATGAATCCTTATAAACGTAACATAACATATGTTCTGTTTCAACGATTGCAAACGCTTTGTTAAATTTGTCATCATAGTTTGTCCTCCATTAGAATAGAGTAAGTAAGGAGACTTTTCATTAGAAAAAGAAGGAATCAATTACTCAACATTCATAAAATGACAAAAATAGTTAATATGGATTAGGTGAAAATGATTCCAATGCATCAAGATTGTTTTTAGGTCATTCACATATAATGGAAGAAACAAGCTTTTTTTCTTCGTTAGAGAGAATAGACCTTTTACATGGATTATGACGGAACAGCAGAATGGCATTACAGGGGGCTGGACAGCCTGAAGTCGCTTTACTATTCTAAGGGCTTTAGGAAGGTGATGAAAATGCTGCAACAAGTCATTATTGCTTGCGCCATTGGAGGGGTCATGGGCATTCTCGGTCACGTAAAGAAAAAAGGCAGGCTAGAGAAGCCCAGAATGACAAAAAAGTTTATTTACTTAGGGTTTATTGAAGATTGGCTCGTTGGGATGATTGCTGCTACACTGCTTGTCTTATCCTCAAATCCCGATTCTAGTCTGCACTTGATCATCTTATCAATTATTTCAGGTTACGGAGGAGAAGCAGTTCTGCGAAGCTTTGATTTTGTAAGAGAACAGCGTTCACAGGATGCAGACTCCAGCCGTCATAACCGATCTCCACACGAATAATATCCTCTACTTTACCCTAGTCTAGGGTACATTCCCATTGTATACAAACCTGCTTGCACTTATGATCATAATTCTATAAAATACTACTTAGATGACGGTTACGATAAGAACAGTGAAGAGGAGTAGTAGGAAAGCAGTATTTGTCTTTAGAGAATTGACGGCTGGTGAAAGTCAATCAAATCTGCTTCTGAACTCGCCTCAGAGTTGCAGTTGCGTTAAAGCTTCTGTCGCATGTCTGCGTTAAAGATATTAAGTGAGCGTACGAACAGCATGTTACGCTAACAAGGGTGGTACCGCGGGAACCAAAAAATCTCTCGTCCCTTTCCAGGGATGAGGGTTTTTTGTTGATTTTAGAAAAATCTGAATTCTTGCAGTGGTCATCTAAGCAGATAAAGCCGTACATATTAAAGGAGGTTTTCACATTGAGTTTTCAGCATCGGGAAATTGAAAAGAAGTGGCAGGATTATTGGCTGACACATAAAACATTCGCCACATCTGACTCGGAAGATAAACCGAAGTTTTATGCGCTTGATATGTTTCCATATCCATCAGGAGCAGGACTTCATGTCGGGCACCCTGAGGGCTATACAGCAACGGATATTTTATCACGCATGAAACGTATGCAGGGATATGATGTTCTTCATCCAATGGGATGGGACGCATTTGGTCTCCCGGCAGAACAGTATGCACTTGATACAGGGAATGACCCGGCGGCCTTTACAGAAGAGAACATCAATAACTTCCGCCGCCAAATTCAATCACTAGGGTTCTCGTATGATTGGGATCGAGAAATCAACACGACAGATCCGAATTACTACAAATGGACACAATGGATTTTCTTAAAATTGTACGAAAAAGGATTGGCCTATATCGATGAAGTACCAGTGAACTGGTGCCCAGCGCTTGGCACAGTGCTTGCAAACGAAGAAGTCATTGATGGAAAAAGTGAACGCGGAGGCCATCCTGTTGAAAGACGTCCTATGAAGCAGTGGATGCTAAAGATTACAGCATATGCGGACAGGCTGTTAGAAGATTTAGAGGACATTGATTGGCCTGAAAGCATCAAAGATATGCAGCGTAACTGGATTGGACGCTCTGAAGGTGCGCACGTTCATTTTGAAGTAGAAGGGCATAACGAACAGTTTACGGTTTTTACAACGCGTCCTGATACACTATTTGGTGCAACTTATGCGGTGCTTGCTCCAGAACATGCACTAGTTGAAAAAATTACATCAGCTGCCCAAAAAGAAGCAGTCGAAGCATATATCAAAGAAATTCAATCAAAGAGTGATTTAGAGCGGACAGATCTTGCCAAAACGAAAACGGGTATTTTCACAGGGGCGTATGCCATCAATCCGTTAAATGGTGAAAAAATGCCGATCTGGATTGCAGATTACGTGTTAGCCACTTATGGGACTGGAGCTATTATGGCGGTTCCTGCTCATGATGAACGTGATTATGAATTCGCTAAAACTTTTGATCTTCCAATCAAAGAAGTTGTAGAAGGCGGAGACATTGAAAAAGAAGCCTACACAGGTGATGGGAAGCACATTAACTCTGATTTCCTAAATGGCTTAGGAAAAGAAGAGGCGATTGAAAAAGCGATTGCATGGCTTGAAGAACATCAAAAAGGTGAAAAGAAAGTCACATATCGTTTAAGAGACTGGCTATTCAGCCGTCAGCGCTACTGGGGTGAACCAATTCCAATCATTCATTGGGAGGACGGAACATCTTCAGCTGTTTCAGAGGAAGAGCTTCCACTGATCTTGCCTAAGACGACTGAGATTAAGCCAAGTGGTACAGGTGAATCACCATTAGCCAATATTAAAGACTGGGTTGAGGTTGTAGATCCTGTAACAGGTAAGAAAGGCCGCCGTGAAACGAATACAATGCCGCAATGGGCAGGCAGCTGCTGGTATTTCTTACGTTATATTGATCCTCATAACTCAGAAGAGCTTGCATCTCCTGAGAAGCTGAAGAAATGGCTTCCAGTTGATGTGTATATCGGCGGAGCAGAACACGCTGTACTGCATCTTCTATATGCACGCTTCTGGCATAAATTCTTGTATGATATCGGTGTTGTTCCAACAAAAGAACCTTTCATGAAATTGTTCAACCAAGGCATGATTCTTGGAGAAAACAATGAAAAAATGAGTAAATCAAAAGGAAATGTGGTTAACCCGGATGATATCGTAGAATCTCATGGTGCAGATACATTACGACTTTATGAAATGTTCATGGGACCTTTAGATGCGTCAATTGCTTGGTCTGAAACAGGACTTGATGGTGCTCGTCGTTTCCTTGATCGTGTATGGCGTCTATTTACAAATGAAGATGGCTCACTCAGTGATAAAGTGACAGAGCAATCTGGCGGCGCATTAGAACGCAGCTATCATGAAACCGTAATGAAGGTAACAGATCATTATGAAGGCTTGCGTTTCAATACAGGCATTTCACAATTAATGGTGTTTATCAACGATGCCTACAAGGCTGATACACTGCCGAAAGAATATGCAGAAGGCTTTGTAAAGCTTCTTTCTCCAATTGCACCGCATTTAGCAGAAGAGCTTTGGAATAAACTTGGTCATGAAGGGTCTATTTCTTATGAAGCATGGCCTCAATATGATGAGTCAAAGCTTGTCGACGATGAAGTAGAAATTGTCGTACAGCTTAACGGTAAAGTAAAAGCAAAATTAACCGTTCCTGCTGATGCAACAAGGGAGCAGTTAGAAGAGCTTGCGAAAAATGATGCACGAGTAAAAGAACAGCTGGAAGGGAAAACCATTCGTAAAGTGATTGCGGTTCCTGGGAAGCTTGTCAATATTGTTGCGAACTAATGATGACACCCATCGGTATGAACCGGTGGGTGTTCTTTATTTCCCGGGACATAATTTTGTCGAAAACAAGGTGATTCTTTCTTGGATCTCGTATTTTAACAGGTGATCAAAAAAATGAGGAGTGACGTCAATGGAAAAGGAAAGCAAACGTGAACAACTGCTCAGTCTGTTAGGAGAAATGCCAGAACGTCATCGCGTGGAGGCTTATACGTTAAAAATGGAGGAACGTGAATCATATGTAGTGGAAACACTTATTCTCTCTATGAATGGTGTAGAGGAAGTCCCTGCTTATTTCGTGAAACCGAAGGATACGGTGAAAAAAAGACCCGTAGTACTGTTCCAACACTCTCATGGCGGTAATTACGTGAACGGGAAGGAAGAGCTGTTAGAGGGTGCTCATTATTTGCAAACGCCTTCATATGCAAAAGAGTTTACGTCAAAAGGATATAGTGTACTGGCCATTGATCATGCAGGGTTTGGTGAGAGAAGGGGAAGAACAGAAAGTGAAATTTTTAAGGAAATGCTTTTAACAGGAAAAGTGATGTGGGGCATGATGCTCTATGAAAGCATGTGTGCGATTGATTATTTGCTGTCTCGATCTGATGTACTGGCGGACCGGTTAGCTGTCTTTGGGATGTCAATGGGCGGTCTCCTTTCCTGGTGGACGGCTGCACTTGATGAGAGGGTCAGTGTGTGTGTTGATCTTTGCGCACAGGTGGATCATCATACATTAATTGAAACGAACAATTTGGACAGGCATGGCTTTTATTACTATGTACCGAGATTAGCAAAGTATTTTACAGCAGCGGACATTCAAGAAATGATTTTTCCAAGACCGCATTTAAGCTTAGTTGGAAAACTTGATCAGCTCACCCCTGCTGAAGGCGTTGGAAGGATTCAAAAGGTATTGAGTCAAACCTATCAAGCTGCTTCATTGAAAGAACGATATCAGCTTGCCCATCTTCATGCAGGTCATTTTGAAACAGCCGCTATGCGTCACGAGGCGACACGATTTTTGAAAAAGTGGCTGTAATCAAGAAAACGCTTGGACATACTACGTCAAAAGAAAGGAGGAGACAGATGAAAAAAATCACCATCATTGGCGGATGCGGTGTAATTGGACGCCTTTTAACAAAAGCGCTCTCTACTGAGTACAGTGTCACGATTATTGATCTGACGAGCTGTGTAGAAGGAGTCATTTTAGCCGATGCAGCGAATGAACAGAATGTATATGAGGCAATTCCGCGGGATACAGATGTCATCTTGCATCTTCTAAACATTGACATGACGCATGATGTGATGGATCATGAAGAATTTGCAAAAATGACTGATATTTTTTGGAGGAGTACCTATTATATGTTTCGGTCAGCCGCGCGGCTTGGCATACAAAAAGTCATTTTTGCAAGCAGCAACCATGTGACTGATCGTTATGAAGAGGATGGACGCTCCTTACTTGGACGGCAGATTACAACTGACGATGTGCCTGCGACTAAAAATGTCTATGGCATTTTAAAATTTGCTTCCGAACAGTTGGGGCGTTTGTTCCACGATCAAACGGGAATGTCTGTCATCAACTTACGGATTGGAACAGTTGTGACAGATGAGATGAAGGCATTATACAAAAAGCAAAGAACAAAAAGAACACTGCTGTCACATGAGGATCTTGCAGGTATGACAAAGGCAGCGATTGAATCGGATATTCCCTTTGGGACCTATTATGCTGTATCAGAGAATGAAGGAAAGCCATGGTCTACTGAGAAAACGAAGCAGGAGTTAGGCTACAAACCAGATGTCAATACGACGGAAATACTCGAAGAAAATGATCAGGCATAGGGCATAATCATGTCATGAGCTAATGATCTTATTCTTTTGTTTCATGAGTATAAAAGCACGGCTGACATGATCTATTCAGTTGGTCTGTCAAGATGATTATAGACGCTTTCTTCCCTCGTTTGTTACATTTTAATCACGATATCGTCACAGGCTGCAGCTTACTTTCAGTTGAAATGATAACGCTTTCAAAGAAAGGGCGTGATGAACATAGATCGTTCTATTAAAGGCCGATTGTTCAATTTATTTAATTACTCTTTTCTACTCATGTTCGCATTAATTTGTGTGCTTCCGTTCATCCATGTCATTGCCGCCTCTTTTGCAACAGTAGAAGAGGTCATCACGAAGAAGTTTATCTTGTTCCCAACGACGTTTTCTTTAGAGGCATATCGATATATTTTTTCTACAGATATTGTGTATCGCAGTCTCATTGTGTCCATTTTTGTGACGCTTGTTGGAACAGCTGTCAGCATGTTTTTGTCCTCTCTTATGGCATACGGGCTGTCTCGCCAGGAGCTAAAAGGCCGGAGAACACTGATGTTTCTCGTTGTCTTCACGATGCTGTTTAGCGGAGGTATGATTCCGACGTTTATTGTGGTGAAAACACTTGGTCTGCTTGATACGTATTGGTCACTTATTCTACCGGTTGCAATCAATGCGTTCAATTTAATCATTTTGAAAAACTTTTTTCAAAACATACCGGCAAGTCTTGAGGAATCAGCGAAGATGGACGGCTGTAACGATTTAGGGATTTTCTTTAAAATTGTGCTGCCACTTTCTTTGCCAGCCATTGCAACCATTTCACTTTTTTATGCCGTGACGTATTGGAATACGTATATGACCGCCATTCTGTATTTAAATGATTCAGTGAAATGGCCGATTCAGGTGCTGCTGAGACAGATTGTCATTGTCTCAAGCGGAATGCAGGGAGATATGTCGGATATGGGCTCATCCACACCACCGCCAGACCAAACGATTAAAATGGCTGTCATTGTTGTGGCGACCATTCCGGTTCTGCTTGTCTATCCATTTATTCAAAAGCATTTCAACAAAGGGGCATTACTAGGTTCTGTAAAGGGTTAAAATGATGGAACAACGGAGGGATCTTATGGGGAGAAAGAAATTATGGCTGATAGCGTTTGTCCTGTTATTTGCAGCAAGCGGTATTTTGTCAGCATGTTCAAGTAAAGGGGCAAACTCATCAGATGAGAAGGTTGATTTAGACAAAAAGGTAAAGCTGACATGGATGGCGATTTTATATCATCAGCAGCCGCCGAAGGATTCCGTTTTAAAAGAGATTGAGAAGCTCACAAGTACAGAGCTTGATATTACATGGGTGCCTGATGCTGTGAAGGAAGATCGGTTAAATTCCGCACTTGCAGCAGGGAATTTGCCGCAAATTGTGACGATTCAAGACATTAAAAATTCGTCTGCGATTAATGCGTTCAGATCAGGCATGTTCTGGGAAGTCGGTCCGTATTTAAAGGATTATCCAAATTTAAATAAGATGAACGAACTGATTAATAAAAACGCCTCTATAGACGGCAAGCTTTATGGCATCTATAGAGAAAGACCACTTTCAAGACAAGGGATTGTCATTCGAAAGGATTGGCTTGAAAATTTAAATTTGGATACACCAAAAACATTGGATGATCTATATGAAGTAGCCAAAGCCTTTACTGAAAAAGACCCAAATCAAAACGGAAAAGCGGATACAATTGGCTTTACGGATCGGAACGATTTAATTTATGGAGCATTTAAAACACTTGGTTCATATGAAGGTATGCCTACAGACTGGAAAGAAGAAAACGGGAAATTCACGCCAGACTTTATGACAGATGAATATATGAATACAATGAAATACATGAAAAAGCTGCGTGATAATGGCTATATCAACAAAGACTTCCCAGTGACAAGCAAAACACAGCAGCAGGAATTATTCTCACAAGGAAAAGCAGGCATCTATGTTGGAAATATGGTAGATGCCGTGAACCTGCGAGATGATGCGACAGATAAAAACATGAAAGTAGATATTATCAACCGAATCAAAGGCCCAGATGGCAAAGAACGTGTGTGGGCATCAGGTGGTCATAATGGCATCTTCGCATTCCCTAAAACAAGCGTGAAATCAGAGGCAGAATTAAAGCGGATTTTGGCCTTCTTTGACCGCATTGCCGAAGAAGATGTATATGGTCTCATGACGTACGGTATCGATGGCCAGCATTATAAGAAAGAAGAAGGGAATACATTTGTCAGGGAAGAAAGCCAAGTAAAAGGCTGGCAGACAGATGTCCAGCCGCTTGTCAGTCTTGTAGGAATTGATAAACGTTACTTGAAAAATAAAGGGGATGCAGTTCGTTCTAAATATGAAGAGCTAGAAGAAGACAATAAAAACATCATCGTTGCCAATCCTGCTGAAAGCCTGTATTCAGAAACAGCATCAGAGCGTGGAAACGAATTGAAGAAAATCATCGATGATGCGACGTATAAGTTCATTCTTGGAGACATCAGTGAAGATCAATTTCAGAAGGATGTAGAGAAGTGGAAATCAAATGGTGGGAATAAAATCATAGAAGAATATGAAGCTGCCTTTAAAAAATCAAAATGACCAATAGGAACACCCCCGCAAAGCAAAAAAGCGGGGGTGTTTTGATTAAAAGTCGAAGTTGTCTGGATCTGGACCGATACGTTTGTTTTCATTTAAGTCAGAAAGACGTTTCATATCCTTATCAGTTAAGACAAAATCAAATATATCAGCGTTCTCTTTTAAACGATGTGCTTTCGTTGATTTTGGGATGGTGATGACGCCTTTTTGTACATCCCAGCGCAAAATAATTTGAGCAGGTGTTTTACTGTATGTGTCTGCCAGCTCTGTGATCAGCGGGTGATGCAGTAGTTCACCCTGCATCAGCGGTGACCAAGCTTCCATTTGAATGCCATGAGAGTTCAAATACGTATAGAGTGTTTCCTGCGTTAGCTTTGGATGAAATTCTACTTGATTGATAGCTGGTTTGATCTCTGTATCTTTTAATAGCTCGTCTAAGTGATGCGGCTGGAAGTTGCTCACTCCGATGGCTCTGACCTTTCCTTCACGATACAAGGTTTCCAGTGCACGCCAAGCTTCTTTGTATTTTCCTTCAACCGGCCAATGGATTAAATACAGATCAAGGTAGTCAAGCTGAAGTTTTTTCAAGCTTTCTTCGTATGCATGAAGGGTAGATTCATATCCTAAATCGGCATTCCACACTTTTGATGTGACAAAAATGTCCTCGCGGCGCAGTCCTGTTTCTGCTAAACCAAGCTGTATGCCTCGTCCAACACCTTCTTCATTTCCATAAATAGCCGCTGTATCAATACTGCGATAGCCTAATTGAATGGCTGTTTTGACAGCATCAACTAATTCTGCTCCATCTTCTACTTTGAATACACCAAGGCCAAAGCCTGGCATGCGGACTCCATTGTTTAATGTTTTTGTACTTTGTAAATGTTCCATAATAAAAACTCCTTTAGATGGTTTCTTTTTGTTCCATTTGATAACTAATCATCGTAAGAATGGCTGCGATGAGGACCATAATGCCGCCGACCCAGCCTGTATGAACAAGACCAAGTGAATCTGTCACGATGCCGCCTAAAAATGAGCCAATGGCAATACCGGCATTAAAGGCAGCGATATTCATAGCAGATGCGACGTCGACTGCTCCAGGGGTGTATCTTTCGGCAAAATCAACGACGGCTACTTGCAGTCCAGGTACATTCATGAAAGCAAACAGCCCCATCAGCATGACGGTTCCAATGCCTAATACTGTGAATCCTGCAGTGAAGCTAAGGATAAACAAGATGATGCTTTGGATAATAAACATATAGATCAGTGCTTTCATTGGCTGTGCATTAGCAGCTTTTCCGCCAATGACATTTCCGGCTGCGATCGTGATGCCGTATAAAAGCAGGATCAACGCCACAGCCCCAGGCGCAAGACCTGTCACATGCTGCAAGAGAGGAGATAAATATGTGAAGACGACAAAGGTTCCTCCATACCCTGTTGCTGTAATGACAAATAAAAGCAAGATTCTTTTTGTTTTTAATAGGACAGCTTGATCTTTAAAGGATGTTTTCACACCCTGCTTTAGTTGAGACGGAACAAGAAAATAGTTGGATATCAGTGCGATCAGACCAATGATCACAATTACACCAAATGATGTCCGCCAGCCGAACTCATGACCAAGAAATGTCCCGAATGGCACACCTGTCACAGTCGCTACTGTTAAACCAGTGAACATAAAGGCAATGGCGCTTGCCCGTTTTTCTTTCACGACAAGGCTTGCAGCAATCGTAGAGCCAATGGACATGAAGATTCCATGGGACAAGGCTGAAATCACCCGGCCGATTAACAGCACTGAAAAAGTCGGGGCAATGGTGGCAAGTGTATTACCAACCAAAAAGACGAGCATAATGAGCAAAAGCAATGTCTTTCTTTTCATCGTGGAAGTAAGGGAAGTCAATATAGGCGCACCAAATGTCACACCAAGTGCATATAAAGAGACAGTCCAGCCCGCCTGACTGACGCTCACTCCAAAGTCCTCTGAGATCATTGGCAAAAGACCGACACTAATGAACTCAGTTGTTCCTATAGCAAAAGCACTAATCGCTAGTGCGAGCAGAGCAAAATGGTTTTGCTTGTTCTTCATCAGTAAGTTCACATCCTTCTGTGATGACATTTTGATAGACGAAGCCGATCGGCAAGAGTTATTATCTAACATAGATGACGAAAAAAAAAGTACGTACTTTTTTGTAATATAGGTACTAAAAAGTGCCTATTCGTACAAAGAGGAGTGAATATTCGATGGAAAAGAAAAAATATAATATCTCTGTGGAAGCAACGCTTGATGTCATAGGCGGGAAGTGGAAGTGTGTGATTTTATGTCATTTGACACACGGGAAAAAACGTACGAGCGAATTGAAGCGGCTCATGCCAAACATCACACAAAAAATGCTGACGCAGCAGCTGAGAGAGCTTGAAAGTGATGGCGTCATTAACCGGATTGTCTATGAACAGGTGCCGCCTAAAGTGGAATATGAATTAAGTGAATACGGACAGTCACTCGAAAGAATTCTCAATGCGCTATGCGATTGGGGAGCAGCTCATATTGAACGTGTGTATGGAGAGCCGCTTTCAGTGCTGGAAGACAGCATCTTAAATGAACAGTTTAAATAAAAGAGCCCCGCTTTCTTGTGAGAGCGGGACTCTTTGTCTTACGTGCCTTTTTTCTGGTCGCGGTATTTACCAGGAGTTGTGCCTTCCAGCTTTTTAAAGGATCGGATGAAATTTTGCGGGTTTTTATATTTCAGTTTTTCCGAAATTTCTTTGACGGACATATCGGTTTCTACAAGCCAGTTTTTAGCGACATGGTGTCTGTAGGAAGAGAGATATTCGCTAAAGGAGATATCCATTTCCTTTCTGAAAATACTGCTTAAATAATTGGGATTGTAATGCAGGCGTGTGGCGATTTCATCCAAGGTGAGATCTGAGTCGAATTCTTGATGAATAATATGAATGATTTTTTCTGAGATGTTTTTGTATTGTGAGTCTTCACGTGCAGCAAGCTGGTCAATAATTGGCCGGATGATCTCATGTTTCAGCCATGCTTCTGTATCTTCAAAGGTTTTAAATTCAAAAATCGTATCATAGAGCATTTTGTTGTCTTCGATCTCAAATAATTCAATACCCAGCAAATGCATCAGCTCAATTAAATTGTTTAAAAAACGAGCGAGGGCGATCTGGTATTCGTGCGGTCCTGCATTTTTAGAGAAAATGGATTGCAGGAGCACATGTAAATAGTGATCCGCCTTGCCTTGATCGCCAGCTTTCACCGCATCAAATAAATCATGCTGCAGCTGCTTTGGAAAATGGGTTTTGAACGTCTTTCCTTGCTGGATATGCTCATATAAGATAATGGATTTTTTCTCTGCTTTGAGTCTGTATTTTAAGGCTTCTTTTCCTTCAATGTAAGCGTGTTTTGCCATCGTAAGCTCCTTAAACTGGCGGCTGATCCCAATGCTGATCGATAAACCAAGCTCATCTTCGATACGCTGCTGAATGGTTTCTGCTAATTGGTTTAAATATTCAGTAAACTCTTCGTCTGACTTTGAGTGGTTAAGGATAATCGTTGTTTGATGTTCATTGACAACGGTTGGCTGAAGGTGCTCCTCTTGCGGAATAATCTGCTCGATCAGTCCATTGATCGCAAATAAAAGCAAATCAGCATCTTTTTTTTCATAAGGTGTTCCTTTTAACGTATCGATTTGGGTCACGAGCATGGACAAATGAGACCAGCCCTGGGGAAAGCCTAAGCTTTGGAACCGGTTGTTTACTTCTTCATCTGTCAGCTTTCCAAGCAGCAGACGTACCATAAAGTATTGCTGTAAGTGTGTCACTTGCTGCTCAATCCGTTCCTCTAAATCATTGTTTTGATCTTTCATTTGTTTAATACTCGATTCAATTAATTCAAATTCATTTTGAAAAGGCTGTTTTTGCAAAAATGATTCATTGCGTGCAAATGACTCATATAATAAGCGGATTGGTTTATAAAAGTGTCTGGAACCAAACCATGAAAATAATAATGAAAGCGCTAACAAAATAGTGCAGATAATAAAGGTAATCCACCCGATTGATTTCGTTTGCTGCTTAAGTTCTGGAATAGAAACAAAGGATAGGTACGTCCATTCATTATAATCTGATTTTTGAAATGTGATTTGATAGTTGAGTTCGTCGATCTTCATATCAAATTGTCCTGATCGTTTTTCAAGTGAGAGCACATGCTTGACGAAATCTTGATATTTCAGCGATTCACCAATTTGTTCTTTGCGATTATGTAGCAGCACTTTTCCATTTGTATCGATGACAAACATGCTATCTGATTGAGAGAAGTCAGGCATGTTATCAGCAATCACGCAGCTTGGAATGCTGGCGACAGCGATTCCCTTTTTTTGAACGCTGTTCATAGGCAGTTGTTTGATTAAATTCACATTGTACTTGCAAAAGGATGCTTTACCTTCTTTAGTCGCAACAAGTGGATTATTCTCTTCAAGTGCCCAGCTGGAGTGACTTGGTATATTGAGGTAAGAGGTCAGCGCTTTTTCTTGGTCTTCGCTTGTGACATGATAAAGCCCCGAATTGTTCATGTACCAGTCTTCCATTTTACTGACGAGTGTAATATTGGAAAGGTCGGTGTCAAAGGTTTGCAGGTAGTTCAGTTCCTGCTGTACTTGATTATAAAGCTGGAATTGGTCTGGATTTAAAGGTTCTGCCAGTGTTTGAAGGAGAGGTATCGAACTGACATAGTGAGTGAGAGAATGATCAACCGTTTTTAAAATATGCTCAATATTGGATTGCGTTTGTTTGACGCTGTCGAGCTTTTCATTTGAGATATTTTCAAGTGCTGTTTTTTGCGAATGCTGATAAGAAAAAATACCGACAATGATAACAGGAATCGTACTAAGTATGAAAAAAAACGTCACAAGCTTGTAATAAAATTTATACTGCCTTCTTTTCATAAAACCCCCCATTTCAAACGAAACAATCTTTTCCCCTTAATTTATTAATCCAAAAATCTGGTAGGTTTGTCAATAATCATTTTCTGAGATTAGGATCATTTTCTTATGTTTTATGTAACGTTTTGAGTAGCTTCACCTATGAAAATATGATCTGTTGATATGATTGTAGACGGATTTTTCATCCTTAAGATACAGTTAACACATGCATCAGCATGAGGGGAGGCTTTATCAATGAAAACAGAGGATGTCACTGCCAAGGGTGTGCCTGCGGCAGCTTTGAAAAACGAAAAAAGAAAGCGCTTACTTAATCAACTGCTTAGTCAAAAGTTTTTGTATTTAATGATTTTGCCGGGGCTCATTTATTTTCTTGTCTTTAAATATGTGCCAATGTGGGGGCTCATCATTGCCTTTCAAGATTACCAGCCGTTTCTCGGCATTCTTGGCAGTGAGTGGGTTGGCTTCAAACACTTTATTCGCTTGTTTACAGAACCAACATTTTTCATCTTATTAAAAAATACGCTGATTTTATTTGCCATGAATGTTGTGATTTTCTTTCCAATTCCGATTTTATTAGCCCTTCTTTTAAACGAAGTGAGATTGGCATTGTTTAAGAAGTTTGTACAGACGATGATTTATATCCCTCACTTCATGTCATGGGTCATTGTCGTGTCCTTATCTTTTGTTTTGTTAACAGTAGATGGCGGGTTAATTAATGAATTGATTGCTTTCTTTGGAGGGGAAAAGATTAACTTCCTTCTTAGTCAGGAATGGTTTAGACCGATGTACATTTTACAGGTGATCTGGCGGGAAGCGGGATGGTCGACGATCATTTATCTTGCGGCGATTACAGCGGTAGATCCACAGCTATATGAAGCAGCAAAAATGGATGGTGCGGGGAGATTGAGACAAATGTGGCACATCACACTTCCTGCCATCAAAAGTGTCATTGTCGTTCTGCTTATTTTGAAAATTGGTGATACGCTTGAGCTTGGCTTTGAGCATGTCTATCTATTACTGAACGCAACGAACCGGGAAGTAGCGGAGATTTTTGATACGTATGTCTATACAGCAGGTCTTAAGCAAGGACAATTCAGTTATAGTACCGCTGTTGGTTTATTTAAAGCAGCTGTTGGACTTATTTTGGTCATGCTGGCAAACCGTTTAGCGAAGAAATTCGGGGAAGAAGGTATTTATTAAAAAGGGAGATGAGGAAGAATGACATTATCCATTGAAAAGGGATCACCGCTTGAGCATGCAGAGAAATTAGCACAAACCATTATGAAAGCGTATACACCAATTGAGCTGCCGCCAGCTGGAAGGTGGCATTATCATCAAGGCGTTTTTCTTTGCGGCGTCATGAAGCTATATGAGGCAACAGGGAACGAGGCGTATTTCGATTATGTGAAAAACTATGCGGATTCACTCATTGATGAGTACGGTAATCTGTTATTTCGCAGGGATGAGCTTGATGCCATACAAGCAGGGCTCATTTTATTCCCTCTTTACGAACGAACGAGAGAGGAGCGGTATGTGCTCGCAGCGGAGAAGCTGCGCGGACTTTATCGTACGCTAAACCGCACGTCTGAGGGCGGATTTTGGCATAAAGATAATTATGCTTATCAAATGTGGCTCGATGGTCTCTACATGGGCGGTCCTTTTGCCTTAAAGTATGCTCAGCTTAGAGATGAAGAGTCACTTGTGGATATGGTCATCCATCAAGAGCATCTCATGAGAAAGCATACGAAAGATGAACAGACAGGTCTATATTATCACGCGTGGGATGAACGAAAAACGATGCCATGGGCTGATCAAAAGACCGGCTGTTCCCCAGAGTTTTGGGCAAGATCGTTTGGCTGGTATGTCCTTGCATTAGCAGATATGATCGAGGACCTGCCCGAGCAGCATGAGATGCGGAAAGTGTGGAAGGAAACACTGACAGACATGCTGGAAAGTGTGGCAAAGTACCAGGATCAAACAACAGGTCTCTGGCATCAAATCATTGATAAAGGAGATCACAGTGACAATTGGCTTGAAAGCTCGGGATCGTGTTTATTCATGTACGCCATGGCAAAGGCGATGAATGAAGGGTATGTGGGCCTCCGTTATGTTGATCATGTGGTCAAAGCATATCAAGGCTTGATTCAGCATAAGACGGATGAGAAAGAAAATGGTGATTTTACCATCAACGATATCTGTATTGGAACATCTGCGGGATTTTATGATTATTACGTTGGAAGAGAGCGGAGCACAAATGACTTGCACGGGGCAGGCGCTTTTATTATGGCGTTAACTGAGCTAGAAAAGCTGTCTGTTTTTCAAAAGGCATGAGAAGGCAAAAAAGAGCCGTCGTATGGCTCATCAGTTTCATCGCTGCCTTTTGTTTATCTGCCTGTCAGGGGAAAACAAACGGTATCGATGTCCTGATTTTTTCTGATATGTCAAAAGGAATGAAGGATCAATTAGCGGAGAAGGCTTTTCAGCCGGAACAAGAGACTTATAGCGTCCACATCTTTCCGGCGGTTCCTGAAAAGCTTCTTGTTGAAATTACCTCAAAAGAGGGGGACGTGATGCTTGTCCCAGAAGAAATGTTTAGAACGTATGATGATCCTGAAAGCTTTCAGCTGCTGGAAGAGATGGAAATAGGCGATCAAGCAGCAGGACCATATACGGTCGAGGACAAAAAGACAGGGAAAACGGTCGATTATGCGGTACAAATCAATAAAGGAACGAAAAAACTCAACGGTTATACCTTTCAATTACATCGAGATATGGTCGCTTTTATTCCCGTGTATGCTGACAAGACGAAAGAGGCGCTATCTCTTATGAAACAGCTTCGTGAAAACCAATAGAAAATGGGGTGAGGAATGTGAAACGGGTCGTGATTTGCGGGCTGAGTCATCGTGCGTTCAATATGTTTATTCGACCGCTTACAGAGGATTTCAATGAGCAGTATAAGATTACAGGGCTCCTAGATATAGATGATCAGCGGTATACACTTTGTCAGGAGCGTTTTCCATCACTCCGGGGCGTTTCGTTTTTTCATAAAGATGCATTTGATCAGATGGTCAAGAAAGCAAAACCAGATATCGTCATTGTGGCAGGCAGGGATGATACACATGTCACGTATATCATGCAGGCACTTGACCATGATCTAGATGTCATCACCGAAAAGCCGATGGTGACAACAGCAAAAGACGCCAAAAAAGTGATGGAAAAAGAGGCGGAAAGTAAAGGAAAGGTCACGGTCACCTTTAATTATCGCTACAATCCCTTCCATCGAAAGATAAAAGAACTGATTCTAGACGGGAAAATTGGTAGGGTCACATCCGTTGAATTGAGCTGGCTTATTGATACGTATCATGGTGCTAGTTATTTCAAAAGGTGGAACCGTACACGTCAATTCTCTGGCGGACTGTCTATTCATAAGTCGACGCATCATTTTGATCTGGTCAACTGGTGGATTGATCAAAAGCCGAAGCAAGTATTTGCCTACGGGGCGCTGAACTATTACGGCAGCGAAAGCCCTTGGAATCCCTTGCACGGGGAGGAAAATAGATTTTGCGGAACATGTCATGTGAAGGATATCTGTCATTATGAAGCAAGGTGGAATCCGCGGGTTGAGCGCTCAAAGGTGGAGGACGACCATATTGAATCCGGTCAGGAGCAAACGCAGCAGTACTCAAATTATCGCCCAGATGCGTGTATTTTTGATCAGGAAATTGATATTGAGGATACATATGTGGCGTCAGTCGCTTATGATCAAGGGGCTCTGCTCAGCTATTCGATTCAATTCTCCGCCCCATATGAAGGCTATCGTCTGGCTATTAATGGGACGAAGGGGCGTATTGAAACGAATGAGTTTCATGTGCCATCAAGAATTCCTTTTCAATTCCCAGAACAAACAATTTCTTATTACCCGATGTTTGGATCAAAGGAGACAATTGAAGTCGTCAAGCAGCCAGGCGGACATGGCGGAGGAGATCCTCTGCTTTTGGCTGATTTATTTATAGGAAAAGATCCATTGATTCACTACGACATTTTAGCAGGTGCAGAGGCAGGTGCTTATTCGATTGCTCTTGGAGAAGGCATGTGGCGATCTGCCGCAGAAAAACGACCAATTGAAATTGATGAATTGTTTCATAAAGAGAAGGTGTAAAGAGAGGAGGGGAAAGAGATGGATCATGATGGTTCAATGAGCAGAATGCTGAGGATGTGTGAGTGGGTGATGAGACTCGCCTATACGAATTTGTTATGGCTTTTGTTCACCATCCTAGGGCTTGGGATCTTTGGCTTGATGCCTGCGACCACTGCGTTATTCTCCGTAATGAGAAAATGGATTCAAGGGCATGAGCAGATCAATGTATTCCGCACTTTTTGGAAGGTATACCGAGAGGAGTTTGTCCGCTCTAACATGATTGGAGTGGTGCTGTTCATCATTGGAACGATTATTTATGTCGATCTTGCTTATATTTATCCGACGAGCTGGCCCTTACATGTACTTCGCTTTGCTATATATATTTTTGGTTTTCTGTTTATTGTGAGCTTATTTTATATTTTTCCGCTGCTTGCTCATTACGATTGGAAAAAACGTCTCTATCTGAAATTCTCTCTGCTGCTTGGTGTGTCATATTTGCAATATACACTCTCTATGCTTGTTTTCTCGGCTGTGCTGTTTGTTCTGTTTGCTTATTTACCGGGAATCGTGCCATTTTTTAGCGTGAGCATACTCGCCTACGGTCATATGTGGCTGGCCTATCAAGTCTTTAAAAAGGTAGAGTTTGAAAGTGAGCACGAGACAGCCGAAG
The DNA here is from genome assembly GCF_003028545.1 of Bacillus sp. Nf3. Lineage (NCBI taxonomy): Bacteria > Bacillati > Bacillota > Bacilli > Caryophanales > Bacillaceae > Bacillus > Bacillus sp. Nf3. Next base: position 66,217 of record NZ_PYUA01000002.1, read on the forward strand.
TGAAGAAGCGGCTGCCGTCTTTCCTTCAATCGAAGCGGGTGAATACGCAGTGAAGTGAACCATCTGCTATAATGGTGTCACCGTGATGAAAAGGAGAGATGAGACTCGTGTCAGTGAAAGAAATTTCAATAGAAGAATTAAAACAAAAGCTGGAGCAGGAAGACGCCATTCAGCTTGTCGATGTACGTGAGGATGAAGAGGTAGCAGAAGGGATGATTCCGGAAGCAGTCCACATTCGAATGGGCGATATCCCTGAGAAGCTGGGTGCATTCGATCAAACGCAGGAATATTATATTATTTGCCGCTCTGGTAAACGTAGTGAAAATGTCTGCTATTACCTAGAAGATCAAGGTTACCAAGCGACCAATGTTGTTGGCGGAATGCTTGCTTGGACAGGAGAAACAAAACCGAAGCTGTAAACAGAAGGCCTTTCATCTTATCTATGATGAAAGGTTTTTTTGTTCATATGCCTCTCTCTATGTGCATAAAGATAGAGTAGCGAGAGAAGGGAGAGTGGCATAGGTGCTAAAGGTAGCTGTATTTGATGAAGAGCATGAGAAAGATTTGCAGAGCGAAATCAATCATTTTTTAAAAGGAATGGATGACGACCAAATCATTGACATCAAGTACAATGTAGCGGTGATCTGTGAGCAGGGAGGGGAACAACTTTACTGTTTTTCTGCACTCATTTTATATAAAAAATAGACGGCATCAAAAAAAGGACCTGCTTGAAGGGTCCTTTTTCTTTGGTTAGCTGGCGTCAATATATAAACGGTGCTTTTTGCAGTGAACACATTGGAAGAGGTAGCCTTGTAAGTCTCCTCCGTTGACGAGCCATTGCTTTAGGTTTTCTTTCGTCAATCCTTCGCCGCTGCAAATGTCTTCGATATCCTCGGCGAGTTCTTCCTCTAGATGTTCAATCTCCTTCCAGCCGACATACTGGACGATTGCGCAAAAATCTCCGCAATGACTTAACCAATATTCCTGCTGCCATCCGCGGTACCCTGGCGTTCTGAAGATCAGCTCATCGATATATTCCTCTTGATCGACGTCATCACAGCTCGCATCATCTTGAAAGATTCCATTGTATTTTTTAGCCGCTGATCCATCTTTAATGCACCAAGGACAAATTCCCTCCACATCTTCAACAGCATAAAAAGGGCCATGGTACACATAATCTCTTTCTTTCTCACAAACAGGACATGTCGTATGCTCTTTTTTAATCACGTTTAACAAAACTGGATCTGGGTTGTACTTGAACGTAGGTAACGTCATATAAACCTCCATTATGTAGAAAGTGATGATTCATCATTATTTTACAGGAATCCTCAAGCTCGAGACAATCTTAAATTGTGTATATAGAAAAAAGCCGTTCGGATAAGGAACGGCTTTTTCTCGCTTGCGATTATGCTTTTTTTACTCTTGGACTTCTTGGTTTATTGACTTGATTGGCTTGTTTGATGATTCTTCGTTCATCATTTAGTGATTTATACAGCGAGACAATCATCAATATGATGACAACGGAGAACGGCAAGGCTGCGAGCTTGGCTGTATTTTGCAGGGCTTCGAGTCCCCCTGAAAATAAAAGCACAGCAGCAACAGCAGATTGGATAATGCCCCAGCTGACTTTGACACTGCCAGAAGGATTCAATGATCCGTAGGTTGTCTGCATTCCAAGCACAAATGTAGCTGAATCAGCCGATGTAATAAAGAATACGGCGATTAATATGAGTGCTAGTATCGATGTAATCATCGCCAGCGGATATTCATTAAGCACACCGAAGAGCATCGTTTCAGTTGATAGACCTGCAACATCGACAATATTCTTTTGCTGTAAGTCCATTGCAGATACACCGAAAATCGAGAACCATAGGAATACTAGGATAGAAGGAGCGACTAAGACACCCACTAAAAATTCGCGAATCGTTCGCCCGCGTGACACTCTAGCGATAAAGATCCCGACAAATGGTGCCCAAGAAATCCACCATGCCCAATAAAAGATCGTCCATCCATTAATCCATTCTCTCTTTTCAGGATCATTTGGAGATAGACGGAAGCTCATTTGAACGATATTGGATAAGTATTGTCCAATCGAGTCAGTAAATGAATTTAAGATAAAAACAGTTGGACCTACCAAAAGTAAGAAAAACATCAGAACAGCTGCTAATACCATGTTGATATTACTTAAGTATTTAATGCCTTTTCCAATTCCGCTCAAAGCAGATGCAAGGAAAAGCACCGTCACAATGATAATAATGATCAATTGTGTGCTAAAGGCAATTGGAATATGAAAAAGATAATTCAACCCACCGTTTATTTGTGCCGCACCTAATCCTAGGCTTGTCGCAACACCAACTACAGTTGCAAATACCGCAATACAATCGATGGTTTTTCCGATCCATCCATTCGTTTTATTTCCTAAAACAGGCTGCAGCGTTGCACTGATTAAGCCAGGTGCATCTTTTCTAAATTTAAAGTAAGCAATGCAAAGTGCAACAATGGCATAAATAGCCCATGCATGAAGCCCCCAGTGGAAAAATGTATAGCGAAGGGAATCGCGGAAGGCCTGTGCCGTTTCAGTCTCCCCTGTTGGTGACTGAATAGCATAGTGGCTGATCGGTTCAGCTGCTCCGTAAAAAACAAGACCAATTCCCATACCGGCACTAAATAGCATAGCAAACCAAGAAAATAGACCAAATTCAGGCTCTTCCCCCGGTTTTCCTAGCGTAATCTTACCGATTGGGCTAAAGATAAAGAATAGACAAAAGCCGACAAGCAGTGATACCACTAACAAGTAATACCAGCCAAAGTCATTTGTAATGTATGTTTGAATTTGATCTGTGACATTTTGCAATGTGTCTGGAGAAAATGCTCCCCACATCACGGCAACAAATGTGATCGCAATCACAATCCAAAATACACTTGATACGTTTTTCACACCATCTCACTCTCCTGTTGTTCTACACGTTTAAGCAGAGGACTTTGCTTAATATCCCCTAACTCAACTTATTTCAAACAAAAAGAGGCGAGCTTCTCACTCGACCTCTACTTTACCGTAACATGTTTTGCTTCCATTTATCAACTATCGATATGGGAAGACGATTTTTCCTCAATTCGTTTGCGAAGACGGTAGACATATTCTTTTAAACATACAGCGAAAATGGTAAACGCCAAAACAATAGCGATTTTTAACGGGGAAATCGACAGCTTCAAGAAAACAGCGGCTGTCAAACTAATAACGACCGCAAGAACAATCGGTAGTGCACGTCTGATCATTGACCTCTCTCCTTTGCTTCTAGTGCAGCATTCATGCCGGCAAGCCTGCCTGTCACAAGTGCTGACGTGATATTGTAGCCTCCAGTATAGCCATGGATGTCTAGAATTTCTCCGCAGAAATAAAGACCTGGCATTTTTTTAGACGCCATTTTCTTCGGTTCAATTTCTTTCACAGAAACGCCGCCTCCTGTCACGAACGCTTTATCCAAGGATAGGGTACCATTTGCATGCACAATAAAATGTTTGCAATCATGGGCAAATGCACGCAGTTTATCCTTGGCTAGACCAGAGAATGTGTCTTGTGGATCAATACCGTTCCGTTCTAATAGAAACAATAAATAGCGTTCTTGCATCCAAGACTTGAGGACATTTTTAATGGCTTTCTTCGGTTCATCTTTTAGGTCACGAAGAAGCTTTTGGAACAGCTCCTCGTCATTCAACTTCGGATATAAGTCGATTTGCAGGCGGACTGCCGGCTGCTTTTTCAATTCTTTCACAACAAATCCGCTGCATCTAAGAACAGCTGGACCCGATAAACCAAAGTGAGTAAAGATCATATCCATGACATGTGTGACGACGGGTTTCCCTTTTTTATTTAAAACACTGACAGCCACACTTCTTAAAGAAAGACCTTGAAGCACTTTTTCTTTAATAAATCGTTCATTTGATGTGACCGGTACCTCTGTTGGGAAAAGCTCTGTAATGGTATGACCGGCTGCTTCTGCCCATGCATAGCCGTCACCAGTAGAGCCGGTATGCGGTACACTTTTTCCGCCGACAGCAATGACGACAGCCTTACTTGAAATTTTTTCATCATTATTTGTAACAATTCCAGCTGCTTGTCCGTCTTGATACAGAACCGTTTTAATTTTTTCGTTCGTTCGAATGGTGACATTGAGGGCGCGGAGCCTGTCTAGAAGGGCATCCACAACAGATTGTGCTTTGTTTGACACAGGGAACATACGTCCATGGTCTTCTTCTTTTAGTTCAATGCCAAGGTTTTCAAAAAATGAAATAATATCCTCGTTGTTGAACTCAGAAAATGCACTATATAGAAAACGGCCGTTTCCGGGAATATGCTTGATGATTTCTTCTACTGGAAGGCGATTGGTGACGTTACACCGTCCGCCGCCAGAAATGGCCAGCTTTCTGCCAAGTTTGTTTCCTTTGTCAATTAACAGAACAGTAGCGCCATGCTCTGCTGATGCAATCGCGGCCATCAGTCCAGAAGGTCCGCCGCCAATGACAATGACATCATAATGTTTCATGTTACATTCCTCTTTCTACTTTCAGTCATTTTTCTATTATAACGAAGATTAGGGAAGGCTGAAATATGAATTGATTGGTTTTGTGACTTCAGTATTGGATTTGTTACCTGTGTGTTGAGTTGATGTGGTAAAATAGTTAAGTTGAATATTCATTAGAAAAATGGTGGTTAAGCGCATGTCTAATAAACTGCTTCGTGGTACGTTGGTTTTAACGATAGGGACGTATCTCTCTCGTATTCTTGGTATGATTTATTTAATTCCATTTAGCGCAATGGTTGGAGCAACTGGTGGTGCGCTATTTCAATATGGATACAATCAGTTTACGATTTTCATTAGCATTGCTACTCTGGGTTTTCCAGCAGCAGTGTCTAAATTTGTTTCAAAATATAATGCGATTGGTGACTTTGAGACAACACGAAAAATGTTTAGAGCCGGCATGTCTGTCATGCTTGTTTCAGGTATCATTGCTTTTAGTATTTTATATTTATCAGCCCCAATTTTTGCTGAGATACAGCTCGGTGGATCAACCGAAACTGGTGGACTAACGGTTGACCAAGTGACATATGTAATTAGAATGGTGAGTTTGGCTCTCTTAGTTGTCCCGATTATGGGTCTCATACGTGGGTTTTTCCAAGGGCATCAAATGATGGGACCAACAGCAGTTTCACAAGTTGTTGAACAGATAGTCCGAATTATCTTCTTGTTGACGGCAACTTATGTCATTTTAAAGGTTCTTAACGGTGGGCTTGTCATCGCAGTAGGATATGCTACTTTTGCTGCTCTGATTGGTTCTTTTGGAGGTTTATTCACGTTATATGTATATTGGATCAAGCGGAAAGATAAATTACTTGCGATGCAGCCTAATTCTGGACCAAATTTAGGCCTTGGATATAAAAAAATATTTATTGAGCTATTTAGTTATGCTGCTCCATACGTTTTTGTTGGATTAGCTATTCCTCTATACTCTTACATTGATACTAATACTATTAATAAAGCAATGATTAATGCTGGTTTTAAAGATATAAGTACTGCAGTACTTTCTATAGTTACTTTATATTTACCTAAGCTTGTAATGATTCCAGTATCATTAGCGACGGCATTTGGTTTAACATTAATTCCAACTATCACAGAATCTTTTACATCACGAAATTATAAATTATTAAACCGACAAATTGACCAAACGATGCAAGGCGTTCTATTTTTCGTGCTGCCTGCATCATTTGGTATCTCGGCATTGGCTGGACCGGTTTATTGGTTCTTCTATCCATCGGTTCACCCTGAGATTGGGATCTCCATTTTGTTCTGGTATGCACCTGTTGCATTATTGTTTTCTTTATTCACCATTAATGCAGCGATTCTGCAAGGGATTAACAAACAAAAATTTGCTATCGTTAGTCTTTTGTTAGGGATCATTATTAAAACGGTTCTAAACATCCCGCTGATCAGCTGGCTGCAAGGAAATGGTTCTGTACTGGCAACAGCATTAGGTTATAGTGCGTCTATCTTGTATATGTTTATCATGATTAAACGACATGCCGGCTATTCGTTCCGCAGAATTTTCAAACGTTTTATTCTGATTGGCATTTTAACAGCGATCATGGGTGTGGTGGCATTTATGACAAGTCAGCTTGTGAACCAAGTGATTTCTTATGAAGGCGGAATTGTACAAGCGGGTATCGTCATTTTGATTTCCATGATCACTGGCGGCGGTGTGTATATGTTCTTATCTTATAAGGTGGGATTACTAGAGCGTGTACTTGGCAGTCGTATGCCGAAATTTTTAAGAAAAAAGAGTTAAGAAGAGGTAGATACTCATGAGGCTTGATAAATTACTTGCTAACAGCGGCTTTGGTTCAAGAAAAGATGTGAAAAAGCTTGTCAAGGCCCGGGCGGTCACAGTGAATGGAGAAGTGGCGAAGCAGGTGAAAGATCATGTTGATCCATCAAATGATGAAGTGCTTGTACACGGAGAGCGTGTAGAATATAAAGAATTCATTTACTTAATGATGAACAAGCCGGACGGGGTGATTTCAGCAACTGAAGATCTGCGGGATGAAACGGTAGTCGATTTACTCGAGCCGGAGGATATCGCAAGGGAGCCATTTCCTGTGGGGAGACTGGATAAGGATACGGTCGGTCTCCTTCTCCTTACAAATGATGGACAGCTTGCTCATCAATTACTTTCTCCAAAAAAGCATGTGCCTAAAACGTATGAAGTTCATTTGAAATATCCTTTAGGTGATCAAGACATTAAGCGTCTTGAAGAAGGTGTTGTTATCTTAGATGATTATCACACGAAGCCGGCGAAGGTTGAAGTAGATGCGAATGAAGAGGAAGATACACGCATCCGTTTGACGATTACTGAAGGGAAGTACCATCAAGTGAAGCTGATGGCCCAAGCGGTGGGAAATGAAGTGATCTTTTTAAAAAGGCTCACGATGGGGGCTGTCTCATTAGATGAAGATTTAGCACCTGGAGAGTACCGTGAATTGACGGATGAAGAATTAGACAGCTTAATGAATCGTGAATAACATAAGAACAAAAGAAAAGAACCGGCATATCGCCGGTTCTTCAGCGTGTAGACAAACCCTCGCATTCTTTGTCAGTCCTGCGCGCTGGTGCTCACGAATGTTAAATTCGCTCCGCGCCAGTGCTCGTTCTTCCTAGACTTCAAAGGTTTTCTATCACGCTGAAAAGAAGACAAAGGGCTAAAATAAAAATCATTTTAGCCCTTTGTCAACAATCTGCAAAAGAAAAGAACCGGCATATCGCCGGTTCTTTTTGTTATATGGACAATTCATTATACGCTTAAGATGATATTTTTACTTTTTTTCTCGTTGTTTCCCATTTGCCTCTGCTTGGACTATGAACAAGATCGTTATAGGCAAGCACGTTTAAGTCTCTTTGAATGGTTCTAGGTGTGATCCCGAATTCATCAACCAGCTCTTGTGTCGTCACAAGACCTTTCTCTTGAATGAACATATAAACTGATTTAATTCGAGTCATCATACGGTTTGTTGAAGGTTTCAAAAAACCACTCCCTATCAATAAGATCGGATGGACTTGACTAACCACAACTTACTACACTAAAACTGCGAAATAAGGACAAGCAACAATGGTAAATGTTCGTGTTTCTTAATGTTTTATTCTATTATACACGTTATTATGCATCTAGTTCCACCAAAAAGTCAACTTTACGTGTTTTTAAACTTGTCTTCATGAAATGAAATATGGTATATATCATGATTTGAATCCGGTTACAACCCAATAATGATAAGGGATACGATAGAAGCCGTCACGTTCAAACGTTCGAAAAATAACTCAGAAAATTTACAAAATAAAAAATTCAATGAAGGCAAAAAGGCACATCCTCACATGGAATGTGCCTTTTTTGTTTCTGTTAACCTTCTAAGAAAAAGAGCTGAATGAAAAATAAGATGGCAAAGATGAGAACAAGCACATGTACTTCTCTCCATTTCCCTTTCGCCAATTTCACAAGCGGATATGAAATAAATCCAAGTGAAATCCCTGTAGAGATACTAGAAGTCAGCGGCATCGAAAGAATGACAAGAAAAGCAGGGAATGCTTCGTCTAGTTCGTTCCAGCGAATGCGTGACACCGAGTTCATCATCAAGCAGCCAACAATGATTAAAACAGGTGATGTGATGGATGGTAAAGACGAAATCGCTTGAACGAGCGGGCCAAAAAATAATGCCACAATAAACAGTGCAGCGACTGTTAAAGAAGTCAGCCCAGTTCTTCCGCCAGCAGCAACTCCTGATGATGACTCAATATAAGCAGTGGTTGGACTTGTACCAAACATAGAACCAACCGTTGTTGCAGCAGAGTCAGCGAGCAGGGCTCTGCGCACTTTTGGCAGCTGGCCATTTTTCATTAATCCGGCTTGTTCGGCAACACCGATCATAGTGCCTGTTGTATCAAAAATCGTCACCAGTAAGAAAGAGAAGACGACAGCATACAAATGATGAGAGAACACGTCACCAAAGGCAGCGATTGGATTTGTAATCAGCATGCCTTCAGGCAGTGCAGGCACGTCCATCAGCATTTTAGGGAAATGAAGCTGGCCTGTTGCGAGTGCAATCAATGTGGTCGCTAACATGCCGATAAACAGTGCACCATTTATTTGAAGAACCATTAAAATAACCGAAATCATTAAGCCGACAAGCGTTAAAATGACAACAGGCGAGCTTAAATTGCCAAGCTTCACAAGGTTTTCTGGATCAGCAGCGATGATTCCAGACTGACGGAGGCCGATGAACGCAATGAAAAGCCCGATTCCTGCTGTAATGCCGTACTTTAAATTATCTGGAATGGCTTGAATGAGTTGTTTTCTAAGGGATGTTAACGATAAAATAATAAAGAGTATACCAGCAACAAATACCGCACTAAACGCTGTTTGATAGCTGATGCCGCCACCGCCGACAACGGTAAAGGTGAAATAGACATTCAGCCCCATGCCTGGTGCAATGGCAATCGGATAGTTTGCAAATAGTGCCATCCAGAGCGTACCGACGACAGCAGCGATGATTGTTGCAGTAAAGACTTGGTCAAAAGGAATACCTGCTTTTGAAAGAATTCCTGGGTTGACGGCAACAATATAGACCATGGTAAAGAATGTCGTCATACCAGCAATGATTTCTTTCTTTATGTTGGTTTGATTTTCTTTTAACTGAAACATAAAATCCTCCATTTACGAACATTATTACAAAACAATTAATATAATATTCGTTTTAAGGGTGGATTGCAACCTTTTTTCAAGGAGGAATGGAAAAAATGAATTGGGAAGCTGAAGTAATACGAAAAAAAGATGACTTGATCAACGACACACAATCTTTCTTACAAATTGAAAGTGTCCTTGATGAAGAAGGCGGCAAAGAAGGAAAGCCATTTGGTGAAAAAGTCGATGATGCCCTTCAGTATATGCTGAAAAAAGGGGAAGACGAAGGCTTCACAGTCAAGAATGTCGACGGCTATGCAGGTCATATTGAATATGGGGAAGGCGAAGACATCGTAGGTGTGCTGTGCCATGTGGACGTGGTGCCTGCAGGTGACGGCTGGACAACCCCGCCATTTTCAGCGGACATCAGAGAAAATAAAATCTTTGCACGCGGGGCTATTGATGACAAAGGCCCAACCATGGCGGCATTCTATGCGCTGAAGATCTTAAAAGATTCTGGTCTGCAGCTGTCGAAAAAAATCAGAATGATCATTGGAACAGATGAAGAAAGTGATTGGCGCTGTGTGGACCATTATTTCAAGCATGAAGCAATGCCGCAAATTGGATTTGCACCAGACGCCGATTTTCCGATTATTCATGCGGAAAAAGGGATTATTGATGCCACCCTATCATTTACATATCAACAACCAGTGAATCAACAGCGCTATACGCTTAAGCAATTTACATCGGGTATGAGGCTCAATATGGTGCCAGATGAGGCAGCAGCTGCTGTGACTGCTACACAGGAACACGATGCTGAATCATTAAAAACGGCCTTCGAAGCCTATCTTGCTGATCATCAATTATCTGGTGAGGTAAAAAGCACAGCGGATGGACTGCATTTTACATTAAAAGGGGTATCCGTTCATGCCATGGAGCCGGCGCATGGGACAAATGCGGGCATTCATATGGCGAATTTCTTATGCGGACATGAATTAGATGAGCAGGGACTTGCCTTTACTTCCCAAGTCAACGCTTTATTTGATCAGGATACAAGAGGGAAAAAGCTAGGAATTGCTTGCAAAGATGATATTAGTGGAGATTTGACATTGAATGTTGGGACAATCCGCTATAAACAGAATGAGGAAGCAAAGCTAGGGTTAAATGTCCGCTATCCAGTAACTGCAGACGGCATGGACGTCAAAAAAGGAATTGAAAGCATCAAAGGGGCGTCCCTTCTAAAATTCGAAGACAGCCCTCCTCATCACGTCTCAAAAGATCATCCGCTTGTGAAAACCTTGCAGCGGGTATATGAGGAGCAAACGGGAGATCCTGCAACCCTTATTGCCATAGGGGGAGGAACGTATGCGAGATCTTTAGAAGCTGGCGTTGCCTTCGGACCTCTATTTCCTGGAAGACCAGACTGCGCCCATCAAAAGGATGAATATATTGAAATTGATGACTTACTGAGAGCAGCAGCTCTTTATGCACAAGCTATGTATGAATTAGCAAAATAGAAATTGGAAAAGAGAAGAGGGGATTCATAGTGAAAAAAATGTTCTTAAGTTCTTCATTCAAAGACAGCTATTCTCTCTTGTCTGACTTTGCAGGTGAATCATTAAAAGGAAAGCGCGTGACTTTCTTTCCAACGGCAAGTGCTGTAGAAGAAGTCACGCACTATGTTGAGGCAGCGAAGGGAGCCTTTCAGCAATTAGGGATGCAGCTTGAGACTGTGCAGATAGATGAACAGTCCGTAGAAGAGGTCACACAGATGATCAAACAAAATGATGTGATCTATGTTTCAGGAGGCAATACCTTTTATTTATTGCAGGAGTTAAGAAAACATCGTCTCGATGACGTGTTGAAAGAAGAAATCAACAACGGTAAGCTGTACATCGGGGAGTCTGCGGGGAGTATCATTATGGCGCCAAGCATTGAATATATCTCCATGATGGATGATCAGGAGAAGGCGCCGGAGCTTTCATCATTCCAAGGTTGCAATGAAATAAGCCGCTATCCAGTACCGCATATGCACAATGCCTATTTAGGCGAGGCTGCACAGCTAATTATGGAGAAGCATCAGCAGACGCTTGATTTATGTCCTCTAACTGATGAACAGGCTTTACTCGTCACAGGGGAGCAGGCTGAGGTGAAATCTGTCTAAGCATCTTAACCGTGAAAGAAGAAAAAGGAACAGGGATTCATCGCCCTGTTCCTTTTTTAATCTTGAAAAACATCACTTGATAAGTATCGTTCACCCGTATCTGCTGTCATACAGATCACGATTTGATCTGCCGGCAATTGCTTCGCTGTTTCAATGGCTACATAGCAAGCCGCCCCAGAGGATGGGCCTACTAAAATTCCTTCAAGCATAGCGAGCTGCCGTGTGATGTGGTACGCATCTTCGTCGCTTACTTGCACAATCTCATCATAGACATCCTCGTTTAAGATTTGGGGGATAAATCCTGGGCTTGTGCCAACGAGCTTATGTTTGCCAGGTTCCCCGCCAGATAAGACTGGAGATCCCTCAGGTTCTGCTACACGGATGGTTAAATGAGGGAATGCCTTTTTTAATTCCTCTCCAGTTCCTGTAATAGTACCGCCAGTTCCAGCTGTTGCGACAAAGGCGCCAAGGGGCTGTCCAAGTTGTTTCACAGCTTCCATGATTTCGACCGCTGTTGTTCCTCTATGTGCATCTGGGTTTGCTCTATTGTCAAATTGCATCGGAATAAAGCTGTGAGGAATTTGAGTAGCAAGTTCTTCCGCCTTGCGAATGCAGCCTGGCATTTTTTCTTCTCCTGGGGTTAAGACGACCTGCGCCCCGTATGCCTTCAAAATATTGATTCTTTCCTTTGTCATCGTATCAGGCATGACAAGGATAGCTTTGTAGCCTCTTGCGGCAGCATTCATGGCTAAACCAATCCCTGTATTCCCGCTCGTAGGTTCAATAATGGTTGCTCCTTTTGTGAGTTTCCCTTGTTTTTCTGCCTCGACGATCATATTGTAAGCCGCGCGGTCTTTTACACTTCCGCTAGGATTAAATGATTCCAGCTTTAAGTAAACAGCCGCCGCATTTTCTGGCTGTAGCCGCTGTAATTTGACAAGCGGTGTATCGCCAATCAGCTCAGCTATATTTTGTGCAACTTTCATGATATGACACCCTTTCTTCTCATTCCGCATTTCTTTAGTTATACTATCATCAATGGGGATTCGTAAAGTTTGTTAAAAAAGGACAGGTGATATTGTGTCAGAAAGCCGTCATTATTTTATAGGGATTCACATCCCTGAACAACTTGCGCATCAAATCAAACAAGACATTGATCAAAGGAGCGGACTGTTCTTTCAAAAATGGACAGCACCACATGATTATCATGTAACCCTTGTCTTTTTAGGCGCCATTCCAGAAGAGCGTCTAAAAAAGATCATTCGGCTGCTTGACATCCTTTCAAATGAAGCGTCTACATTTCCACTAGAGCTGAATGCGGTAGGGCAGTTTGGTGCGAAGGAACGCCCAAGAGTCTTTTTTGCAAAGCCTCATGAAAGTGAGCCGCTCATGCATTTAAGAGAAAAGGTAAAGAAAGCCGTCTTGTCAGCAGGACACCCTGTTGAAAAGAGACCGTTTCATCCGCATATGACGATTGCGCGCAAATGGAATGCGGATGACCTTTATGAAGAACAAGCGCCTTTACGCAAAGAGCCATATGTGATGGAGGTTTCGCGTATCACTTTATTTGAAATACGTCCAAAGGAAACCCCTCGTTATCACGCAATCAAACAATTTACATTACATAAATGATTCTAGAAGTTGGAGTGAGCAGCAGATGGCGCAAATTATCAAAATTCAAGATTATATATCACGATATGAACAAGACCCGCATCACTACATCAATCAATTCAATCGGTTGAAAAAACAAAGATGGGACGAGTTGAAAAAGGCTTCAAAAGAGGAGGCGCAGCAACCATTTGACCAAATTCCTCAACAAGTGCCTGAACAGGAGGAAGAAAAGAGAAAGAAATTCTCCTTAAAGAGAAAGCAAAAAGAAGCCGATATGAAAAAGGAACGGGACCTGAGTCTTTTTAACGAGCCTACAGATATAGAGCAAGGGGTTTTCAGAAACGTCCCTACCGATGAAACGAAGCTGATTCACTTTTTTAAGGATCATCTCTTTGAAGTGCAATTAAAATGGGCGAGCTCAACGATTTCACATATTTCAACCGTCTCCCATCATATTCGATATGATGAAAAGCTGCGAATGCTTGCAAGGCAGCTTCCAGATTCTTATTTTGTGATGTACAAGCCGGTTCTGCTCATTCAAAAAGCTGAGATGGAATTATGTCCGATACTCATCACGCCGCTCGAAGTAATCTGTTTATCCTTCTTAGAGGCCGAGCCAGACAGCGTCTATATCGGAACGAAGGAACGTTTTTGGGAAAAACGGGCGACCGGGAAAGCTGTTCAGTCCGTCTTAAATCCTTGTGCAAGCCTTCTGCGTTCTGGCACCGTTGTGTCAAAGATCTTACAGCAAAGTGGTGTAGACCTTCCTGTGAAAAAAATCCTCATCAGCCGAACCTCTTATATTGATTTACCTGAAGTTCCATATGGGATGGAGGTTATCGATAAGAAGAAGGCAGAAGAGTGGTTTGAAAAGCAGCGGAAAAATACGGCGCCGACAAAGCATCAGCAATTTAAGGCGACAAAGGCGTTGCTTGCTTATGGTGAAACAGACAGCAAAAGAAGGCAGGAATGGCTCGATTAAAGGCATGATGGAAGGTCACGAAAAATGAGACCTGAGTGGAGCTAATATATGAATGAATGGTACTTTATCGTTAATCCAGAAGCAGGACATGGAAAAGGACTCCGCACATGGAGGAGCATAGAGAAAGAATTACAAAAGGTAGAGGTCTCTTATCGATCGTTTCTCACCCAGCATGAAGGCCATGCAGAAGTTTTGGCAAGACAAATCAGTGCCATGCAGGATGACAGGCTGCAGCGATTGATTGTTATTGGCGGTGACGGCACGATTCATGAGGTACTGAATGGCTTAAAGGAAATCGATCATGTACAGCTTAGTTTTGTCCCTGCAGGTCATTGGAATGATGCTGCGAAGGGTCTCGGTATCCATCGTCATGATGTCCTAAAAGAAGTGAGAAAGCAAAAGAGAATGCTCACCAAAACATTTTCTCTCGGCTCCTTTCAAGATCATGCCGAAAGTCCGCAATCTGTTCTTTTTCTCAATCATATCGGTGTTGGTTTTGACGCACATGTGCTGAGGAAAACGGTGCATTTTAGAGGAAAAAAATGGCTGAAACGGCTGGGGCTTGGCTTTATCATCTACCCGCTGTCATTTCTCCATTCTCTATGGTCGTTTAAGCCATTTGATCTTGCGTTATTTATTGAAAATGAGAAGAAAGTCTTTCGGCAAGTGTGGTTTGTGATCGTATGCAATCACCCGTATTACGGGGGAGGGCTGGAAGCAGCACCGGAAGTGAGTGCAAGGCAGCCAGGTTTTCAAACGATGGTTGTCACAGATTTGAATCCATTCAAAGTCCTCTTGTTTCTAAGTGCAATGGTGTTTCGAAAGCACCTTGGGATGAAGGGGGTTACCCTGTTTCAGCATGAGGAAGCGTACTTAGAAGCAGATGAAAAAATCTTATTTCACGCAGATGGAGAAGTGATCGGTGCAACGCCTGTCTTTGTGAAGGCAAGTGAACGATCCTTAAAATTACGTGCTTAAATAACTTGCGGTATGTCCGCAGTCAAAGAACCATGAAAAAAGGCTTCTTTTTCGTAAGGTTCTTGTCCTGATTTTTTAGTTTTGCTTGACGAGTATAAGAAGGTAACGATAAAATCTATAGGACGGCTATTGTTTAGCATCTCATTCTCAATAGCTGTCCTTTTTGTTTTTATGATCATATAAATAAAAAAAAGAAACAGCCAATTGATCCTCAATCGGCTGAATTTTGTCGACTAAAAAAGCAAGATTTAAAATATTTTAAGAAATGATGGGTTGAAAATTGATATGAACTGGTTGGGACAAATATTAGGTAGCGAATGGCACATCTCTCCGGCTGGAGGCGCTACGGGAGATGCGTACTTCGCAACACACAATGACCAAAAGCTATTTTTAAAACGCAATACGTCACCGTTTCTTGCGGTTTTGTCAGCTGAAGGCATTGTGCCGAAGCTTGTCTGGACAAAACGGATGGAAAATGGAGATGTTATTACTGCACAGCACTGGCTGAGCGGTAGAGAGCTGAAGCCAAAGGACATGAATGATCGTCCTGTAGCAGAGCAGCTAAGAAAAATTCATACATCAAAAGAATTGCTCGATATGCTGAAGCGATTAGAGAAGCACTCTCTAGACCCAGAATCCATTCTGATGCATCTAAAACAGTCCATATTAAACGAGCAAATTGATTCACAAGACATCACACGTGCCATCCAGTATTTAGAGAAGCATGTGAAGGCTGTCCATTTTGAGGACAAGGTCGTCTGTCATTGTGATCTCAATCATAATAATTGGCTGCTGACAGATGAAAACCAGCTCTATTTGATCGATTGGGATGGGGCGATGATTGCAGACCCAGCGATTGATCTTGGACCGCTTTTATACCATTATGTTGAGGAAGAGAACTGGGAAAGCTGGCTCTCTATGTACGGCGCCCCGCTGACGGACAACTTGAGAAAGCGCATGGCGTGGTACGTGCTCGCTGAAACCGTATCGTTTGTCGTTTGGCATAAACGAAAAGGGAATGAAAAGGCGCAAAAAGAGGTGCAAGCGGAGCTAAATGCACTCTTAAAACGGTTAAACATCCATTAAGACAGTGGAATGTTTTCGACCCACTCAGACAGATGTGATTGATGCTCCTCGATATGTGCATCAATTGAACTGACAGAGGTGCCCTTTTGGCTGTAATCATAAATATCTGTTAACAGCTGACGAATGTCGGGATCCAGATCTTCTTTTGCCAGCATTAATTGAATTACGCGTCCCACCTGTTCATATTCTGCAACAGTCCCGCAGCAATCCAGCTGGTGATCGGTTAAAATATCTTTGATTAATTGAAGCTGATGTTGACGGTTTAAACCCATACAAATGCTCCTTTCCTGCGTGTCATTTATGAGGTTAAACTGTGCAATCAGCGCCCAATTTATACATGCGGCAGACCAGCTCAAGCGAAGGGCTGGTCTTTTTATATGGACATAGAAGATGCTGTCTTGCGGGTCTTTATGTTTCATGGTATCTTGATAAAATGTAAAGAAAATAGAGGTGTATCAAATTGAGAATGCGACATAAACCATGGGCTGATGATTACTTAGCTGAGAATGCTCATATTGCTTTAGCAAGTCCCGAGCAATATAAAGGGAAATGGCATGAGCTGTTTGGAAATGATCATCCAATCCATATCGAAGTTGGGACAGGAAAAGGGAGCTTTATTGCTGGAATGGGCAAGCTTCATCCTGATATCAACTATATTGGCATTGAATTATTTAAAAGTGTCATTGTGACGGCAGTAGATAAAATCAAAGAGACAGATGTTGAAAATGTAAAGCTTTTGAACATTAATGCTGAGACGCTGACAGATGTGTTTGCGGAAAATGAGATTGACCGGGTGTATTTGAATTTCTCTGATCCGTGGCCAAAAGCAAGACACGAAAAGCGCAGATTGACGTTTAAAACCTTTTTAGAGCGATATGAACATATTCTTCGTCCAGGCGGTGAATTACATTTCAAAACTGATAACCGCGGGTTATTTGAATATTCCTTAAAAAGTTTTTCTGCCTATGGCCTTCTTTTAACGTATGTCAGCCTAGATTTACATGAGGACGGCTTAGAAGGAAACGTGATGACTGAATATGAAGAGAAATTCTCATCTATGGGACAACCCATCTATCGATCAGAAGTCAAATTCCCAGAATAACAAGTGACATCAAGCTGGCTGCAAAAAAAATTGCAGTCAGCTTTTTTTATGAAAAGATTGGTGCATGCGATTTTTGGCTGTATTTGCTACGATAGAAAAAGGAGGGATGACAGCAATGGAGACAATGAAAATAGGTGAAATGGAACTGTTTTGGTTAAACGGGGGAGATACGCACATGGACGGCGGTGCGATGTTCGGTGTCGTGCCAAAGCCATTATGGTCAAAAAAATACCCGGTTAATGAACGCAATCAAATTGAATTACGATGTGATCCAATTCTCATTCGGTGGAAGGGTCTGCATCTGTTAGTGGATTCCGGCATCGGATCAGGGAAGCTGACAGATAAACAAAAACGCAATTACGGCGTGACAGAGGAAACCAAATTGGAAGAATCTCTAGCGGCCCTTGGTCTGCGCCCATCAGATATAGATTACGTATTAATGACACACCTGCACTTTGATCATGCCAGCGGATTAACAAAACGTGAAGGCGATAAGCTCGTGTCTGTTTTTCAGCAGGCAAAAATCATCACATCGAAAATCGAATGGGATGAAATGAGAGCGCCGAACATTCGCTCAAGAAATACATATTGGAAAGAAAACTGGGAGCCTGTGGCAGATCAAGTGGTCACATTTGAAGAAAGTATTGAAGTGATAGAAGGCATCGAGCTGCACCATACAGGCGGCCATAGCAATGGTCATAGCATTTTAACGCTCACAAGTGAGGGCGAAACAGCGATTCATTTAGCTGATATCATGCCAACACACGCTCATAAAAATCCACTTTGGGTTTTGGCATATGATGATTACCCAATGACGTCGATTCCAGCCAAGCAAAAGTGGCAGGCATTTGCAGAAGAAAAAAATGCGTGGTACTTGTTTTATCATGATGCCATTTATCGTGCTGTAAAATGGGACGAAGATGGGCAGATGACACAAGAAATCAAAAGAGAAACAGGAAGATAAAAGATCATCTGTATGTTTTTTTCGCCTTTCACACAAAATAACGACAAAATGAACTTGTGAAAGGAAGAGTGCAGGTGAACCAATTTTATCGTGTACATGGTGATGTGATCGAAACACCATTAAGAGGGATGGAAGTCATGTCAGTCCCTTATTTAAACAAAGGGGTTGCATTTACAAAGGAAGAGCGGAAGGAGCTCGGGTTAAAGGGATTTCTTCCGCCTAAGGTTTTAACTTTAGAGGATCAAGCAAAGCGTGCATATGAGCAGTTCAAGGCACAGCCGGATGAGCTAGGGAAAAATGTGTATTTAACATCACTTCATGATAGAAACGAAGTGCTTTTTTACAAATTACTTAATGAGCACTTGGCGGAAATGCTTCCGATTGTCTACACGCCGACTGTAGGAACGGCTATTCAGCGTTATAGCCATGAGTATCGAAAGCCAAGAGGGCTGTATTTATCGATTGATGATCTGGAAGGCATGGAAGAAATTTTTGCATCCTATGGTGTCGATGAATCAATTGACTTAATCGTTGCCACTGATGCAGAAGGCATTTTAGGCATTGGAGACTGGGGTGTTGGCGGGATTGCCATTTCAGTCGGGAAACTTGCTGTTTATACAGCTGCAGCAGGTATTGATCCTAGCCGCGTGCTGGCAGTAGTGCTTGATGCCGGGACGAACCAGGAAAGTCTCTTAAATGATCCGCTTTATGTTGGCAATCAGCACTCCCGTGTTCGAGGAGAGCGCTATGAACAGTTCATTGATCAATATGTCGAGCTTGCCCGTGCTACTTTCCCAAACGCGCTCCTTCACTGGGAAGACTTTGGTACAAAGAATGCCCGTGCGATATTGGAAAAATATAAGGACCGAATTTGTACATTTAACGATGACATTCAAGGGACTGGCGCCGTTTCACTTGCTGCAGTTATGGCATGTGCAAAAGCTTCGAAGGTTCCGCTGAAAGATCACCGTATCGTCATTTTTGGAGCGGGTACGGCAGGTATTGGCATAGCCGAGCAAATCCGTGATGCCATTGTCAGAGATGGAGTCAAAGAAGAGGAGTCCTATGATCATTTCTGGTGTATTGATAAAACGGGGCTGCTCACAGATGATTCACCTGACATTCAGCCATTTCAAAAGCCGTATGCAAGACGTTCTGACGAAGTAAAGGATTATGCCCGTAATGGTCCAAAGCATTCGATTGATCTATTAGAGGTCGTCAAACAGGCGAAACCTACAATCTTAATTGGCACCTCGACGGTCGGAGGAGCATTTACAGAGGAAATTGTAAAAGAAATGGCGTCACACGTGGAGCGCCCTGCCATTTTACCGATGTCGAATCCGACACCTCTTTCAGAAGCAAAGCCGCAAGATCTGATTGAGTGGACTGAAGGACGCGCACTTGTGACAACAGGAAGCCCATTTGATCCTGTTGAATATGGAGGCGTCACATATGAAATTGGACAAGCGAATAATGCCCTTGTCTTCCCAGGTCTTGGTCTAGGCACGATTGTGTCAAAAGCCAGGTTGATGACAGACAGTATGTTTGTTGCGAGTGCTGAAGCCATTGCAAGCATGGTCAATGTGGGGAAGCCGGGTGCAGCGATGCTGCCAAGTGTCGATCAGCTTCGAACCGTTTCAGCAACAGTGGCCGTCCGTGTGGCGCAGGCAGCAATTGATGAAGGAATTGCAGAAGAAACGCCTGATGACCTTATTCAGGCTGTGCAGGACGCGATGTGGCATCCTGTGTACAAAAAAATCAAAGCCATATAAAAAAAGCTTCGCAAGGACATGTCTTTGCGAAGCTTTCTTGATCAAGCAACAGAATCAATTACATCAACGATCATGCCTGTTTTGGCATCAATCATCACTTCATACTGTTCAAGCTCGCCAAAGGCAGAGCGGGTAATGCCAGATTTGTACACATCAATCGTTTCACCATTTACGGTATACGGTTCTGGTACAGTATAAATCCAAGAGCCATCAATCGGGCCGCGCTGTTTAAAAGCAGATTTCACAATTTTTAATGCTTTTTCAGACGAGATATACGTAGGGAAAAATACTTTCTTTGCAACAATTGCAGCGGCAACTCCAATACTCGCACCAATCAAAACATGTTTTAACTTCAACGTGCTGCACCTCCGTATTGCTGTTTTTTCCATTATACAAAACTTGTCCATTGATGTTAAGGAATCCGAATAATTGAAAGCATATTCAAAATTTCTAGAGAGATACTTGGAAAACCGAAAGAATTCTTATAGTATAAAGTGAGTGTTATTTTTATAGGAATATATATGGTCATTACATAGAAACGAGGTAAACTGTAGAATGAACGAAGAAACATTGTCGCTTTTCCGAAATTTAACAGAATTGCAGGGAACACCAGGAAATGAGCACCATGTGCGTGCTTTTATGAAAAAGGAACTTGAGAAATATTCTGATGAACTCATTCAAGACCGTCTTGGCGGAGTGTTTGGCGTACGCAAAGGGCCGGAAAACGCACCGAAAATTATGGTAGCAGGTCATATGGATGAAGTCGGATTCATGGTCTCATCGATTACGAAAAACGGAATGATTCGTTTTCAAACACTTGGCGGCTGGTGGAGTCAAGTCATGCTGGCGCAGCGTGTGGACGTTCATACCGATCAGGGTCCAATTCCTGGTGTCGTCTCGAGTACACCTCCTCACCTTCTCACACCAGAACAAAAAAGCAAACCTGTGAAACCGTCAGATATGCTTATTGATATTGGTGCAGACAGTGAAGAAGAGGCAAAAGAGCTTGGCGTTCGCCCAGGACAGCAAATCGTTCCTGCAACGGTATTTACCCCAATGGCGAATCCAAAAAAGATTTTAGCGAAGGCTTGGGATAACCGCTATGGCTGCGGCCTTGCGATTGAATTATTAAAAGAATTAAAAGATGAATCACTTTCATGCCAGTTGTATTCAGGAGCAACTGTTCAAGAGGAAGTAGGGCTTAGAGGAGCTGAGGTAGCTGCAAACATGATTCAGCCAGATCTTTTCTTCGCTTTAGATGCAAGTCCTGCAAACGATGTGACAGGTGACAAAACACAGTTCGGCCAGCTTGGAAAAGGTACACTTCTGCGTATTTTTGACCGAACAATGATTACGCACCGCGGAATGAGAGACTTTGTACTCGATACTGCTGAGACAAACAACATTCCATATCAATATTTCGTATCACCGGGTGGTACGGACGCTGGACGTGTTCATATTTCAAACCAAGGTGTGCCTTCTGCTGTCATTGGGGTTTGCGCACGCTACATTCATACAAGTCATTCTGTGTTACATGTGGATGATTACGCAGCGGCAAAAGAGTTAATTGTCCGCCTAGTGAAAAATTGTGATCAAAGTACAGTGGATTCTATTTATCAACAAGTATAAATAGAATAGAAAAAGGCTGCTTCTTCAATAAGAGCAGCCTTTTTTCTTATTGCTGTTCAAACACGTAAGATAACGCCTTGATCGCTTGGTTTACAGTTTCCACAGTGATATTTGCTTTGTTTGAGAGTTCTTTTAACGGATGGTGCAGCTCTTTTGGACGGATTAAAATAAGAGGTTTCCCTTTTGCAATCGCAGCAGATGCATCCATGGCTGTGTTCCACTGTTTATATTTCTCACCAAAGCGTGCAATGACGACATCTGCTTTGTTTAATAAAATTTCAGTACGAAAATTGTTCAAATCAGAAGCTGCATCATCTTTGAAAATGGCATTCGGCTGCTCACCTAAAATATCCTCACCGATGTTATCTGAGCGGTCATGATTCTCCATCGGACCGACAAATGTCACCGGAAGCTTCAAAGATTGGCTTTTTTCCTTGATTTCATTACGCCACTGGCTATGAATTTCTCCAGCTAAATAAACAGTTAATTGCATAACGAACTCCTCCTTTTGTACAAACTTAGTAAAGGTTTGTCCTGTTTCTTTTCATGTTACACAAGAAGTGCTTGATAAAGCAAAAAAAATATGATTATGATATTCATGGTAGAGACAATTTTTCATCGTAAGAATACTACATATAATGGGAAGGACAGGCCTCTTCGTCTTTCCTATGAGAAAGCAGGAAGACGACGTTGATGACTTATTTGAAAAGAAAGGGGATCTCCCTTTCGCCAAAGGTGTATTTCATTGATGCACTTTCTTATATGGCTTTAGGTCTATTTGCTACATTAGTGGTAGGTCTGATTTTAAAAACAGCAGGCGGTCTGTTATCACTTTCTCTCATTGTGAAAATGGGTACGCTTGCTATGGGTCTGATGGGACCGGCAATTGGCGTAGCAGTTGCTTATCGCTTAAATGCTTCTCCATTAATCATTTTTGCAAGTGTTGTCTCAGGTGCCGCTGGAGCAGAGCTTGGGGGACCAGCCGGAAGCTTCGTGGCTGCTCTAATTGGGGTGGAAATAGGCAAACTGGTTAGTGGTGAGACAAGAATTGATATTATTTTAACGCCGCTTGTCACCATTATCACTGGCTTTTTCACTGCTGCTTTCATCGGTCCTGGCATTCAGGCGATGATGACAGGGCTTGGCAGACTTATCATGTGGGGGACAGACCAAAGCCCGCTGATCATGGGCATGCTAGTAGCGACCATTGTTGGACTTGCTCTCAGTTCTCCGATTTCAAGTGCTGCACTTGCGCTCATGCTTGATTTAAGCGGGACAGCTGCTGGTGCTGCAACGATTGGCTGCTGTGCTCAGATGGTTGGCTTTGCTGCTGCAGGTTTTAGAGAAAATCGCTTTGGCGGTCTTGCGGCTGTCGGCATTGGGACGTCAAAGTTGCAGCTTTCGAACATTGTGAAAAACCCCCTCATCCTGATTCCGCCGACGATTGCTGGTCTGATTCTCGCGCCAATTGGTATTATTGGCTTTGGGATGGTCAATAATGCGGCAGGAGCGGGAATGGGAACGAGCGGGCTTGTTGGACAGCTCATGACCCTCACCGTCATGGGGTTTCATCCATCTGTATTTCTATCGATAGCTCTCTTGCATATCGTTGGCCCGGCAGTGATTAGTTTGGTAGTATCAGAATGGATGAGAAAGAAAGGCTATATACAATTCGGAGATTTAACCATACAAACTGGAGGAATGAAACATGAAAAAAATTGAATCTAACGAAGAATTACAAAAAGTGATTCAAGAAGACTTAACGGTATTGCTATTTTCAGCTGACTGGTGCCCCGACTGCACATTTATTGAGCCATTCTTGCCAGAGCTTGAAGCAAACTACCCAGAATTTGAGTACTTCTATGTCGATAGAGACAAGTTCATTGACACTTGTGCAGAGTGGGAAATTTACGGCATTCCAAGCTTTTTAGTCTTTAAAAACGGACAAGAGATTAACCGCTTTGTCAGCAAAGATCGTAAGACAAAGGAAGAGATTGAAGCATTTTTAACAGATTCTCTTTCTAAATAACGAAAGGAGAGTCTAAACGATGGCAAAAATGACATCAAGACAGCTTGCGAATGAACTCAAAAGCCGTCTGACGAACGACAGCTGGTCACACCAGTTTGATCGGGAAAAAGATACGCTTCGTATTGAAGATAAACAAACAGGCAAAGGCATCACACTAGAGCTCCCGCCAATTATTGCAAAGTGGGAAGTAAAGCCTGATGAAACAATTGATGAGATTGTTTATTATGTGAAAGAAGCGCTGAGTGCGATGAAAGGCGAAGCGCAGCACATTTCAGGAAAAGAAAAGCAGATCTATCCGGTCATTCGTTCCACTTCCTTTCCTGAGGCATCAAGTGATGGAATTCCGCTCGTATTTGATGAGCATACAGCTGAAACGAGAATCTACTATGCACTTGACCTTGGAAGCACCTACCGATTAATTGATGAAAAGATGCTTCAAAAGGAAAACTGGACAAAAGAACGAATCAGAGAAACTGCAAGCTTCAACGTCCGTTCACTAGAAACTGTAGTGAAAATGGATGAAGTGGCAGGCAACCTGTTTTATTTCTTCCGCGCAAATGACGGGTATGACGCCAGCAGACTTTTAAATGAGTCGTTATTACAAGAATACGCGCAAAAAATAGAAGGACAAATGGCGATTTCTGTTCCTCATCAAGATGTATTCATCATTGCAGATGTTCGCAATGATTCAGGCTATGATATTTTAGGACAGATGTCGATGAGCTTCTTCGCCAGCGGTACGGTTCCGATTACCGCATTGTCATTTTTGTATGATGAGGGTAAGCTTGAACCGATCTTTATACTTGCAAAAAGCAGACCAAAACAGCAGTAGAAGGGAATTTTGAAGAATGAATGTTTTTTATAATGCAGAAGGTGTAGGCGACACACTCCTTATTTCATTGAAAGATGTGACGAGAGAAGAAGTAGGACATGAGACGTTTGGAGATGTTGTACGAATCTTCAATCAAGAAACAAAAGAAACAACAGGCTTTAATATCTTCAATGCATCTACTTACATGAAAATTGAAGAAAACGGATCTGTCCCGCTTTCTGAAACCATTGTTCAAGATATCAATGAAATTTTAAACCGCAACGGTGTCAGTGAAACGTTGACTGTGGATCTATCACCAAAATTTGTTGTCGGCTATGTAAAGGAAAAAGAAAAGCATCCGAATGCAGATAAATTAAACATTTGCCAAGTTGATGTGGGCGATGAAACCTTACAAATCGTGTGCGGTGCACCAAACGTTGACCAAGGCCAATATGTCGTGGTGGCAAAAGTCGGCGCAGTGATGCCAAGCGGTATGGTCATCAAAGATGCTGAGCTAAGAGGGGTTCCATCAAGCGGCATGATTTGTTCAGCAAAAGAGTTAGATCTTCCAGACGCACCTGCTGAAAAAGGGATTCTTGTTTTAGATGGAAGCCATCAAGCTGGCGAACCCTTTAAAGCATAACCTCCCATAAACAGACACATAGGAGCGAAGAATGTGTTATACCAAAAGT
The DNA here is from genome assembly GCF_003028545.1 of Bacillus sp. Nf3. NCBI lineage: Bacteria > Bacillati > Bacillota > Bacilli > Caryophanales > Bacillaceae > Bacillus > Bacillus sp. Nf3. The sequence goes on from NZ_PYUA01000002.1 coordinate 91,259, forward strand.
CACTAAGTACGTACTTAGTGACTTTTTTTCATCTACAGACAGCATGAACAGCATAAACCGGCACTTTTCTCGCTTTTCTGCATGAAAAAGCAATGGTATACTAAAAATCGCCCAAGAAAACGTAAGGGGAGTTAAAGTGAGTGATAAATGATGAGTTGGTTAGATAAATTTTTTAGTGTATTTTTAGGAGAAGAAAAGAAAGAAGAAAAAGCTGTAAGACCTGAAGAAGATCTAGCTGCACCAAAGCAGCCAGCTTTTGAACAGCATAAAGAATATAAAAAAATCGAAGATACGAAAGTGTATTATGAATATCCAAAAGGCAACTTTCGGTTTCCGCTCGTTCCAGATGAACCTCTGCGTGACGGAGTGAAACCGGAGAGAAAACACGCCAAACCAAGACAGTCAAAGACCAGACAGACAACCTATCAGCCTAAACAAACGCTTCAGCCTGATATGAATAAAAAGCCATTCAAGCCAGAGCAAATTCCATCACCGATTTATGGCTATCATCAGGATATGCGTCCAAAAAAGGCAGAAGCAAAAGAAGAAGCAGGATCAGTTCAAAGGAAAGCAGCAGAAGAAACGGCGCAGCGTGTCACACTGTTATCAGAAGAGGCAGAGCGTGAACGGAATGTCAGGCAGCAAATGAACATCCCATCTATTCAGAAAGAAAAACGTATCGAAGAAATGGTTTCAGCATCAGCAAAAGAGAGAGCGGATAAGGAGCCAGAAGTAACCCCGCATACATTGCAAGAGGAACTCGCTTATCAAGATCATGTTCAATCGACGATGGAACGTTTAACAGACGAGCCTTTCCAGCTAGAAGAAAACGAGCCAGAAGATCATCATGAAGCTGATTTACATAAGCAGCAAGCCGAAGTCTATCAGGAGCAGGCGGTACAGTCCGAGCCGGAACAGGCTGTCTCCAGTGATGAAGAAGAAATAAAAGACGAGCCTGTCCATCAGTTTGAAGATCATACTGAGGAAATAGACATGTTGACCTTCGAAACACCGGAACCTTCGCAGCCAGCGATTGAAATGGAAGCAGACCTTCCAGTAGAAGAAGCGGCGTTAACAAAGAGTATGTCAGCAGAACCGGTGGAAGAAGTAGAAGCTGATCCAATAGAAGACAAACAAGAAGAAGCGCCCGCGGCAGCATATGAAGAAGCTGAGTCAGTCCAACATGACCTGCAGGAAGATCAGCTGGTTCAAGAAGCTGAAATTGAAGAAGAAAACTTAATGCCAGTAGAACAAGTAACAGAGGAACAAACTGCATCTGAACCTGCAGAAACGGTCATAGAACAGACAGAGCAGCAAGAACAAACGTACGAAGTCAAGAAAGAAGAACCAAAACAGACATCTCCGCAGCCACCACGCGCAAGCGGTCAAACCTCTACGGTTCCGTTTAATGTCATGATGTTAAAAAGCGATCAGCGCGTGCAAGGGCAAAAGAAAGCAGCCGACACACAAGGGTATGTTTTTCCAAGTCTCGCCCTATTAGATGTACCGCCAGCTCAAAAAGAAGAGGACGGTACATGGGTGAAAGAGCGGGCAGAACTGCTTAATGCGACGCTTAAAAATTTCAATGTAAGAGCAAGTGTTGTTCATGTCACACAGGGCCCTTCTGTGACAAGGTTTGAAGTACATCCAGAACCAGGTGTCAAAGTGAACAAAATCACGAACCTGTCAGATGATATTAAACTTAGTTTGTCCGCAAAGGATATTCGAATTGAAGCACCGATTCCAGGAAAGAACACGATCGGGATCGAAGTGCCAAACCTACACAGTAAAATGGTGTTCTTAAGAGAAATGATCAGAAGCAGTGCGTTTAGAGACAATCCATCTCCTTTAACAGCAGCACTTGGATTAGATATCTCAGGCCAGCCTGTCGTGGTTGATCTGCAAAAAATGCCGCACGGCTTAATTGCTGGAGCCACTGGTTCAGGAAAAAGTGTCTGCATTAATACGATTTTAGTGAGCTTAATGTTTAAAGCATCACCAGATGAAGTGAAAATGCTCTTAATTGACCCTAAAATGGTTGAATTAGCACCGTATAATAACATTCCGCACCTTGTGAGTCCTGTCATTACCGATGCTAAGACAGCAACAGCTGCTCTGAAATGGGTAGTGGATGAAATGGAAAGACGCTATGAACTATTTGCACACTCTGGCGTGAGAGAAATTAAACGATTCAATGAGCTTGTAAAAGAAAAACAAATGGGTGAAAAACTACCTTATCTCGTCGTGGTGATCGATGAGCTGGCCGATTTAATGATGGTCGCACCAAATGAAGTCGAAGAAAGCATCTGCCGAATTGCACAAAAAGCAAGAGCATGCGGCATTCACTTATTGATTGCGACACAAAGACCTTCTGTTGATGTCATCACAGGTCTCATTAAAGCCAATATCCCAACAAGAATTGCGTTTTCTGTTTCAAGTCAGGTTGATTCAAGAACGATCATTGACATGGCAGGTGCAGAAAAGCTTCTTGGAAAAGGAGACATGCTCTTCTTAGAAAATGGCTCCGGCAAGCCGACAAGGCTGCAAGGGAACTTTGTATCAGATCGGGAGATTGATCAAGTGGTGGCACATGTAAGAAAGCAGCGCAAGCCAATGTTCCTCTTTGAACAGGAGGAACTAATGCTTCAAGGCTCTGCGATTACAGACGAAGATGAATTGTTTATGGATGCCTGTCGTTTTGCCATCGAGCAGAATAGCGCTAGTACATCAAGTTTGCAGCGAAGATTTAGAATTGGCTACAATCGTGCAGCCAGACTGATTGACATGATGGAGCGCGAGGGCATGATTTCTGGTGCGAAAGGCAGTAAGCCAAGAGAAGTACTCATGACGCTGAGTGACTTAGAACAGTTGATCTAAACAAACCACTTCATTTTTTTTATAAACATGGTATGATAGCACATAGGTGCAATTTTGTAATTGGACGCTTTTCGCATGTCTGCCAGAACGCTTTTTTATGTAAAATAAGCGGAAACAGGTGTTAGAAATGGGAAAGTTGTCGGATACTAATCATAGTTAATATTGATTAGAATAGGAAGATCGGAAAAAATCTTTATTTGGAGCTGCGATCTGTGATTAGCTAGAGGCAAAAATCACAAGTTGCAAATTGAAATGAGCGTCATATACTGTAAGTCAGATAGACGTTTGTTGGAGGTACAATTATGACTGTTTATCATTTTGTTGGAATAAAAGGGACAGGTATGAGTCCACTGGCCCAAATTCTTCATGATACTGGGTATACTGTCCAAGGATCGGATATCGAAAAACATATCTTTACACAAAAAGCATTAGAAGAACGAAATATTAAAATCCTACCATTTGACCCAGATAATATTCAGCCAGGGATGACGGTCATCGCAGGAAATGCATTCCCTGATACACACCCTGAGATTGAACGTGCTCTTTCTGAAGGGATTCCTGTCATTCGTTACCATAAATTCCTTGGAGAATACATGGATTCATTCACAAACGTTGCGATTACTGGTGCTCATGGCAAAACATCGACAACAGGACTGCTTGCTCACGTCATGCAGGCAGCAAAACCTACTTCGTACTTAATCGGTGATGGATCTGGAATGGGGAAAGAAAACAGCGAGTATTTTGTCTTTGAAGCATGCGAATACCGCAGACACTTCCTCAGCTATCATCCAGATTATGCGATCATGACCAATATTGATTTTGATCACCCTGATTATTTCTCAGATATTGATGACGTGTTTGATGCGTTTCAAAACATGGCGCTTCAAGTGAAAAAAGCGATTATTGCTTGCGGTGATGATGAGCACTTGCCAAAAATTCAAGCGAAGGTACCTGTTGTGTACTACGGTTTCAACGAAGAAAATGATTTCCAAGCTCGCAATGTTGTGAAAAATACGGAAGGCACTACATTTGATGTATTTGTACGCAATACATTTTATGATACCTTCTACATTCCTGCCTACGGAAATCATAATGTCCTCAACTCGTTAGCTGTTATCGCATTATGTCACTATGAGTCCATTGATGTAGAGCTTATCAAAGGCGCATTAAAGACATTTGGCGGTGTGAAACGACGCTTTAATGAAAAAGTGGTCGGTGAGCAGGTCTTAATTGATGATTATGCACATCATCCAACTGAAATTGAAGTTACAATCGAAGCAGCTCGCCAAAAATATCCGGACCGTGATATTGTGGCTGTCTTCCAGCCGCATACCTTCACACGTACACAGCAATTCTTAAGTGAATTTGCTGATAGTCTAAAGAAAGCCGACTATGTCTATCTTTGTGATATTTTCGGTTCAGCCCGCGAAAACATTGGGAAGCTGAGCATTGAAGATTTAAGAGGAAAAATCCCGCAGGCCCAATTGATTGAGGAAGAAGATACATCTGTGCTGAAAGCGCACGAAGATGCAATTCTGATCTTTATGGGAGCAGGCGACATTCAAAAATATTTGCGCGCTTATGAAAAAGTCGCTGTATAAATGCTAAACGAAAAGTGCCGTGTAAAACGGCACTTTTTTATTTTGAATAAAATGTGACAAAAGAGCTAAATGTGTCAACATGTGCCGCTTTTTTTCGTTCGCTGTGGACAGGAATTAGCGAATAAGTGTAGAATTATTATTCAATCGGTCATTCTAGGCGATGTTTGAATGATACAACGAGAGGGTAATGAATTGAATATGCCCGCAGCAAAGGAGGTAACAGATGATTATTATTCTATATCTAAGCGTTGCACTGATCGCAATTGCTTTCCTCATTCTTGTCATCTATTTGTCCAAAACATTAAAATCCTTACAGCTGACATTAAAGAATGTTGCATCAACTTTAGAAGGTCTTGAAGGTCAGATGCAAGGTATCACCACAGAGACAGCACAGTTGCTACATAAGACAAACAAGCTTGCTGAAGATATTCAAGACAAATCGGCAAAACTTAACACAGTTGTGGATGCGGTGCAGGGAATTGGTGGCTCGATCAACCAATTTAATACAAGCATAAAGCAGGCAGCTGGTGCGGTTTCTTCATCCGTTGAAAGAAATCAAGAAAAAGTGACGGATGTGGTAAGCTGGAGTAACGCAGCACTTGAAATTTATAAGAAATGGAAACAACGTAAACACCAAAAATAAACCATATTCGCATAGGAGGAATAATCATGAGCAAAGACGGAATCAATAGCAAAGACTTTTTGATCGGAACACTTATTGGTGGAATTGTTGGTGCAACAACAGCATTATTTTTAGCACCGAAGTCAGGGAAAGAGCTTCGCGATGATTTGAACACCCAAGCGAATGTTTTAAAAGAAAAAACAGATCGACTCGCAACAGATGCAAAAGAAAGAGGCACTGAATATGTGACGATTGCGAAAGATAAAACGTCTGAATTGTCTCAGCTTGTAGCAGAGCAGTCAAATCAGATTTTAGACAAAGTGAAAGACATAAAAGACCGTGCAGCTGGTAAAGCTAATCATGTGAAAAGTGAAGCAGAAGATGCGGTAGCTGATTTAGCAAGCGAAGCATCAGATGTAGCTGATGAAGCAAAAGTACGAGCACAAGAAGCAAAATCAGAAATTGAAGACGGCATCAAAGATGTCAAAGAAAAAGTAGAACAATCTACTAAAGGCTAACCCTCACTGCTCGAAGTGAAGAAGGAGAACATCATGTCAAAACAACTCATTGAAACAGAAGAACAGTTTGATCAACTAACGAATCAAGATGGGACCTTTGTCTTTTTTAAGCACAGTTTGACATGTCCGATCAGCCAAGCGGCTTTTCAAGAGTTTGAAGCATTTGCGTCTGCACATGAGGACGTGCCAACGTATTTCTTGCAAATCCAAAACACAAGAGAGCTTTCATCCTACGTGACTGAAAAATCGGGTGTAAAGCACGAAAGTCCTCAAGCACTCGTCTTTAGTGGTGGAAAAGTGAAGTGGCATGCATCCCACTCAAGCATTACAAAAGAAGCGCTTGAACATAATCTGTAAAAGAAAGAAACGTCAGCAGCGGCTGACGTTTTTTTATAAAAAAAGGTTTACTTGAACGAAAAGTATGCTATAATCTTACATACAATACTTTACCACTTAAAAGCGTTTGGGTAATAAAGAAAATTTTCGTGACAATTCCGAAATCTTTGTTTATAATAAACCCTATCATGCAAGAATGAAAAAATAAAAAGCGAGAACAGGCAGAGGAAAGGATGACAAAAATGAGCAACAATGAACTAGAAAAATTGAGGCAGCAAGCAGATGAACTAAATCTTCAAATCTTAAAACTGATCAATGAAAGAGGAAACATTGTAAAAGAAATTGGAAAAGCGAAAGAAGCGCAAGGTGTCAACCGTTATGATCCTGTCAGAGAGCGCACAATGCTGAACCAAATTCTTGAAGAAAATGATGGACCATTTGAAAACTCAACAATTCAGCATATTTTCAAAGAGATTTTCAAAGCAGGTCTAGAGCTTCAAGAAGATGACCACAGCAAAGCACTTCTTGTTTCTCGTAAGAAAAAACCAGAAAACACAATCGTGAACATCAATGGGGAAGCGATCGGTGATGGAAAGCAGCGCTTCATCGTTGGACCATGTGCTGTTGAAAGCTACGAGCAAGTTGCAGAAGTAGCTGCAGCAGCGAAACAACAAGGGTTAAAACTACTACGCGGAGGCGCATTTAAACCTCGTACAAGTCCATACGATTTCCAAGGACTTGGTGTAGACGGTCTCAAGATTCTAAAGCGTGTAGCGGATGAATACGGTCTTGCTGTCATTAGTGAAATTGTTAATCCTGCTCATATTGAAGAAGCGATTGAGCATATTGATGTCATCCAAATTGGGGCACGTAACATGCAAAACTTTGAACTGTTAAAAGAAGCCGGTTCCGTGAAGAAACCAGTTCTTTTAAAACGTGGCCTTGCAGCGACCATTTCAGAATTCATCAATGCAGCTGAATACATCATCGCCCAAGGAAATGATCAAATCATCCTTTGCGAGCGCGGTATCCGCACATACGAAACAGCAACAAGAAATACACTAGATATCTCGGCAGTGCCAATCTTGAAACAAGAGACACATTTACCAGTCTTCGTTGATGTGACGCATTCAACTGGACGTAGAGATCTTCTCCTTCCAACAGCAAAAGCAGCTCTTGCGATTGGAGCAGACGGTGTTATGGCAGAAGTACATCCAGATCCATCTGTTGCTCTATCTGATTCAGCGCAGCAAATGGACATTCCACAATTCGAAAAATGGTTAGATGCGTTAAGACCACTTGTCAACATTCACGCGTAATCATAGATAGAAATAGCCGCCGGAGACTGTCCGGCGGTTTTTTTATGGAGAAAACACGATGAAGTTTGGGAATGAAAGGAAGAAAGCACATTGCAAGCTCAAAAAGAGCTTGTTCACAATGTTTTCATTTTTAAAAACCGATAGAATCTGTTAAGATCATTGTCATAGCTGGCGTTCTCGATGGTTTTTTATGAAATATGATTCAAATTACAGGTAACAAGCTGTTTAAAGTTTGTTTAATTTAGTTATAAAAAGAAAGGGAACGTTTTCATATGACAAAAAAACGTGTATAATTTCATAAAAGAATGTCATTTTGATGTAGATTGAAAAATTATGTGTCTCTTTTCATCGTTTTAATGACAAATAGGATATTATTTTCCTCGTATCTGACATGTCTCAATCCAATTGGTGAATGCTATAGATATGAAGTGTATTTGAAGGAGTGATTTATGTGAATAATGTTACAATATATGATGTAGCAAGAGAAGCAAATGTAAGTATGGCAACGGTATCACGCGTAGTAAATGGTAATCCAAACGTAAAACCTACAACAAGAAAAAAGGTGCTTGAAGCGATTGATCGCCTTGGCTATCGTCCGAATGCAGTGGCACGAGGCCTAGCAAGTAAAAAAACAACGACAGTTGGGGTCATCATCCCTGATATTTCTAGTATCTTCTATTCGGAATTAGCACGCGGTATTGAAGATATCGCCACGATGTATAAATACAACATCATTTTGAGCAACTCAGATCAAAATACTGATAAAGAGCTTCATTTGTTAAATACGATGCTCGGTAAACAAGTAGACGGAATTGTCTTTATGGGCGGAAACATCACAGACGTGCATGTGGAAGAATTTAAGCGCTCTCCTGTACCGATTGTTCTTGCAGCATCTGTTGAAGAGCAAGCTCAAACACCATCTGTCAACATCAACTATGAGCAGGCCATTTATGATTCCGTTCAGCTGTTAGTTGAAAAAGGGCATAAACGAATTGCGTTTGTTTCTGGTCCAATGTCAGAACCAATTAATTCCGTGAGAAAACTTGCGGGTTATAAGCGTGCGCTTGAAGAAGCGGGCATCGCGTTTGACGATGCACTCGTCGCTGAAGGAGATTACTCTTATGATTCTGGAATTGAAGCACTCGCTCATCTGCTTGAGCAGTCTGACAAGCCGACAGCTGTTATCGCAGCTACAGATGAAATGGCGCTAGGTGTCATTCACGGAGCACAAGACAGAGGGGTATCCATTCCTGAAGATTTAGAAGTGATTGGCTTCGATAACACAAGACTTTCTCTCATGGTGCGTCCTCAGCTGACAACAGTCGTTCAACCGACATATGATATTGGTGCTGTTGCCATGAGACTGCTCACAAAGCTGATGAACAAAGAACAAGTGGACGATCAAATTGTTGAGCTTCCGCACAGAATTGAAGAAAGACAATCAACAAAATAAATCAAAAAAAGCAGGCTTACCTTGTGAGGGAAAGCCTGCTTTTCTTATGCCTTTTTCTTTTCTCTTCTAACAGGCATGAGTGCTTTTTCTACTGTTTGAGCATTCTTTTCTGTGATTTCAGCTTTTCTTGGAATCGGTGGATATAAATCGTCAGGGTCTCTCCACGTAGGTGGAAGGGTAACAGGCGATTGCTTATTCCAGGCTTGAATCCAATCCCGAGGGAGTTCATCTGGCGGTGTAATGCCTTTCATCTCAAGCCAAATACGGCTCCACGCTCTTGGAACGACGCGCCAAATATCATATCCCCCTCCGCCAACAGCGATCCATTTGCCATCACAATATTGATGCGCAAGCTCATGGGCAATTCTAGGAATTTCCTCATATATTTTCATGGTGGCAGATAAATGAGTTAACGGATCATAGTAGTGTGCATCGGCCCCGTTTTGCGTCAAAATCACATCTGGTTTAAAAAAAGCAGCAATCTCAGTCACTGCTGTTCGGTATGCTTCGAGGAACGATTCATCTTCCGTAAATGCATCTAGCGGAATATTATAGGCGTAGCCATAGCCTTTATCGTGGCCTCTTTCCTGTACTTGTCCGGTTCCAGGGAACAAGTAGCGTCCCGTTTCATGAATGGAGACTGTACATACCTCTGGGTCGTCATAGAAGCTGAACTGGACACCATCGCCGTGATGAGCATCCGTATCAATATATAAAATTCTAGCGCCATACGTCTTTTGAATATATTGAATCGCCACTGAGCTGTCATTATAAATACAAAAGCCAGATGCACGCCCTTTGAACCCGTGGTGAAGCCCGCCGCCAAGATTGAGTGCATGCTGGGAATGACCGAGCATCACTTGATCAACTGCTGTTAACGTTCCGCCAACAAGGAGAGATGCCGCCTCATGCATGCCTGCGAACATCGGTGTATCCTCTGTGCCAAGACCGTAGCGTTCCCCCTCTGCTGTAGACAGCTTTCCTTCACTTGCCCGCTGCACGGCCTGGATATAATCTGCTGTATGGACGAGCTTTAATTCCTCCAGAGTAGCCATACGCGGTGCGACGATTTCATCCTCTGTTAACGCCTTCATTTTTTGAAGAAGATCATACGTTAAGTAGACACGAAGCTGATTGAAGGGATGATCTTGGTTAAATTGGTACGTTTGAAAAGATGGTGAAAAAACAAAGGTCGCTTCCTTCATTTGATCGTCTGCTCCATAGGCCAGAGCACTTTATAGCCTTTTGCGCGAATCAGCTTCGTCACATGATCTGCATGAATGGTTTGAAGGCGGAATACGAGCACTTTAGAAGCCTCATTGGCATGAGGATACACAAGCACACTCAGCAATTGAATATGCTGCTCCTTTAAAATGGCTGTAATGTCTGCGAGGCCTTCAGTCATCTGCTCCACTTCAACCTCTAAGTGTGATCCAGGCTGATCTGCACCTGTCAGTCTTACAAACGTACGAAGCAGATCTGTTTTTGTGATAATGCCTACAAGCTTGCCGCGTCTCACCACTGGAAGACAGCCAATTCCGTGCTCAAAAAAGACACTTGATATCTCCTCAACGAAATCAAGCGGGTGAGCAGTGATCGTTTCTAATACCATGATCTCTTCGACTGGCCGCTGAATAAAGAGCTTTCTTTTCTCTGTTTCAAAAATACTTGGACTGGCATTTTTAATATCCCGATCTGTCACCATCCCAATGACAGATCCTTGATCAGATACGATCGGAATATGCCGGATGTGGTGTGCACTCATTTTTTGAATGGCTTCTTCAATCGTATCGGTTTTTCGCAGCGTGATCACATCACGCTCCATAATTTGTTCAATCATCATTGTTTACCAATCCCCTTTGCCAAAAAAACGAATTGAACGTTAATACATAAAGCGCTGATGGAAGCGAAGACGATCGAAACGCTCGATCGAATCAGGACTCACATGTTTCCCAATTCTGGCCATTAAACAATTGGCTGGATGTGAGCTAATCTCTGGCTCGTCTGTTGCAAACCAGACAAGACCGCCTGCGTTCATCATTTTCTCCATCATTTTGCGGTACTCCCAAACGTTTTTCTTTGTCCCCTTTAAATCCCAATGCCAGTAATATTCAGTTGTAATGATGATGTAATTCTCCATTTGCTCATCCATCATGCTCACATCAAGCAAATGCTTGCCAAGTGAGCACCCTCTATATGGAGGAGCGACCTCAATTGCGCCAAGCTCAATTAAATTCTCCATTTTGCCCTCTGACCAGCGCTCAAGTGGATCAGGATACAAATACGTGACATAGCCTACGACAAGCTCATTCACTCTTGCAATGATAATACGTCCTTCTGGAAGATCTGCTATTTCAACAAGTGCTTGCTTCTGTTCCTCAGGCGTGCGAAATGCCGTTAGTCCTTCATGAAACGTATAGTTCGCAAGCGCTGATGCAGGTACCGGTCCTTCAATCAGGATGGAACCTGTTTCTCGCTCAATGGTTTTTGAATAATAAGTTTTAGGATGCTCCACGTATCCACCGCCCCTAATTCTAGTGAGTCGTCTCTATTCTATCTTAAATCTTGTAAGAATTAAAACGGTTTCATCAGAAGTTTTTTTAAAAATTGAGAAAAAAAGTCATCTATAATATAATGGTCATTGTAAACGTATGCAAAGGGGGACTGTTTGATGAAATTGGAAACGCTACCATCAGTAAAAGGGGATTATCATTTAAATGATTATGAGCAGGCATACAAAGATTTTTCATGGGAGGAAGCTAGAAAAAACTTCTCCTGGTATGAAACAGGAAAAATAAATGCAGCCTATGAAGCGATTGACAGACATGCGGACTCGTTTCGTCAGAACAAGGTGGCGCTTCACTACAAAGATTCAGAGCGGGATGAAAAGTATACGTTCAGGGATATGAAAATCAACACAAACAAAGCGGGAAATCTATTCAAAGAAAAGGCACATGTGGAAAAAGGGGATCGCGTGTTTATCTTTATGCCAAGATCACCTGAGCTCTATTTTCTTCTGCTAGGCGCAGTGAAAATTGGGGCGATCGTTGGCCCGTTATTTGAGGCATTTATGGAAGGTGCCGTCAAAGACCGTTTAGAGAATAGTGAGGCAAAGGTGATTGTGACAACACCCGATCTGCTTGAGCGAATTCCATTTGCAGAGCTTCCAAAGCTTGAATCTGTCATCATTGTCGGCGGTGAAAATGAAGACGTCGATGGCGTTCGGACAATTCACTATGAAGAGGCCTTTGAGGAGGCAGCAAAGGAGCTTGAAATTGAATGGATGGATGAAAAAGACGGCTTCCTGCTTCATTACACATCAGGATCTACCGGTACGCCAAAGGGTGTGCTTCATGTCCATGGTGCAATGGTGCAGCAAGGCCAGACTGGTAAATGGGTGCTTGACTTGAAAGAAGATGACGTTTACTGGTGTACAGCTGATCCAGGCTGGGTTACAGGCACAGTGTACGGTATTTTTTCACCGTGGTTTAATGGGGCGACGAATGTGATTTTAGGCGGCCGGTTTAATCCTGATACGTGGTATGAAACCATTGAATCACTCGGTGTAACCGTTTGGTACAGTGCCCCGACGGCCTTTAGAATGCTCATGGGGGCAGGGGATGACCTCATTCAAAAATATGACCTCAGCTCGCTCCGTCATGTCTTAAGTGTGGGAGAGCCTCTTAATCCAGAAGTCATCCGCTGGGGAGATGCTGTTTTTGGCAAGCGAATTCACGACACTTGGTGGATGACAGAAACGGGTGCACAGCTGATTTGTAATTATCCATGCATGGACATCAAGCCGGGCTCAATGGGAAAACCAATTCCAGGCGTAGAAGCGGCGATTGTTGATAATGCAGGAAATGAACTTCCGCCATACCGGATGGGCAACCTTGCGATTAAAAAAGGTTGGCCTTCTATGATGCATACAATCTGGAACAATCCTGAAAAATATGAATCTTACTTTATGCCGGGAGATTGGTATGTTTCAGGAGATTCAGCTTATATGGACGAAGACGGATACTTTTGGTTCCAGGGACGTGTCGATGATGTCATCATGACGTCAGGAGAGCGAGTCGGTCCATTTGAGGTAGAAAGTAAACTTGTCGAACATCCAGCCATTGCAGAGGCTGGTGTCATTGGAAAGCCAGATCCGGTCCGCGGTGAGATTATTAAAGCATTTATTGCGCTCAGAAGCGGATATGAGCCGACAGATGAGCTGAAAGAAGAGATTCGTACGTTTGTGAAAAAAGGGCTCGCAGCACATGCGGCACCGCGAGAAATTGAGTTTAAAGACAAACTGCCAAAAACGAGAAGCGGAAAAATTATGAGACGTGTGCTAAAGGCGTGGGAGCTGAATTTACCTGCTGGCGACCTTTCGACAATGGAAGATTAATTTTTTCATCAGTTGACTTGATATCAAAAGTGTGTTAAAAATGACATTAGTTGAATATGAAAAGGTTTTGACTGAGATTCAGTAGAATGATCTTTCCCTGTTTTAGAGAGCTGACGGTTGGTGCAAGTCAGTACAAAGAGATATTCGAATTACCCTCACGAACCGCTTTTACGAAAAGGAGCATGCCCTGATTAGTGAAAGAACGGATCTGTCCGTTATCAGTGTAAGTGAAAAGACAAGATTTTTTGTCTTTTAAGCAGGGTGGTACCGCGATATATATCGTCCCTTCGTTCATTCGAAGGGGCGTTTTTTATGTTTCATTTTAAACAAAGGAGATTTGGATATGAGTCAATTGATGGAAGAGCTATCGTTTAGAGGATTAATTCAGCAGCAAACAGATGAAGAAGGTTTAACAAAATTATTAGCAGAAGAGAAAATCAAGCTATACTCCGGCTTTGATCCGACAGCTGACAGCTTACACATTGGTCACCTATTGCCAATTTTAACATTACGCAGATTCCAAGAAGCAGGTCATCACCCGATTGCTCTTGTTGGCGGTGCGACTGGACTCATTGGCGATCCTAGTTTCAAAAAAGCAGAACGTTCACTCAACCCAGCAGAAATCGTCGAACAGTGGTCAGATAAAATCAAAGGACAGCTGTCTCAATTTCTTGATTTTGAAGCAGGCGAGAACCCAGCCGTCATCGTGAATAACTACGACTGGATCAGCCAAATGAATGTCATCACGTTCCTTCGTGATATTGGAAAGAACTTCGGTGTAAACTTTATGCTGGCAAAAGATATCGTGAGCTCACGTATCGAAACAGGGATTTCTTACACAGAATTCAGCTACGTCATCCTGCAGTCTTTAGACTTCTTAAACCTTTACAGAAATGAAAATTGTAAGCTGCAAATCGGCGGAAGTGACCAGTGGGGAAATATCACATCTGGACTTGAGTTGATCCGTAAGTCTGAAGCAGAAGGGGCAAAAGCATTCGGGCTGACGATGCCGCTTGTCACAAAAGCAGACGGCACAAAGTTTGGTAAAACAGAAGGCGGCGCTATCTGGTTAGATAAAGAAAAAACGTCTCCATACGAGTTCTACCAATTCTGGATTAACACAGATGACCGTGATGTCGTGAAATACTTAAAATACTTTACGTTCTTATCAAAAGAAGAGATCGCATCGTATGAAGAAAAAGTGCAAACAGCACCTGAAAAGCGTGAAGCGCAGCGCCGTCTAGCAGAAGAAGTGACAACACTTGTACATGGCCGTGAGTCACTAGAACAGGCAGTCAACATCTCAAATGCACTATTTAAAGGCGAGATCAAATCTCTTACAGCTGAAGAAGTGAAAGTAGGCTTTAAGGATGTTCCATCAATGGAGAAAAGCAGCACAGAAGAATTAACACTAGTTGATATTCTTGTGGAATCAAAGCTGTCTCCATCAAAGCGTCAAGCACGTGAAGATATCACAAATGGTGCTGTCTCCATCAACGGAGAGAGACAAACAGATAAAGACTATGTGCTCTCAGCTGACGACCGAATTGAAAACCAATTTACCGTTTTAAGAAGAGGGAAAAAGAAATACTTCCTTGTGACGTATAAATAAATCTTTATGAAACAGTAAACATCATGGAAAAGCACCTCAAATGTTCGTGTACATTGAGATGCTTTTCTTTTTTATGTAGAAGTAGCTCATTCGTCTGCTTCTTGTTCAAGGAGTGAATTTTTGTTTGTATAAGCATGTTCTACCTTACAAATTCGGGTAGTATAGGATTCATACCAATCTGCTTTCCCCTTTTTTTGAACACGCTGATGTGCTGTATGTGCTTTCCATTCTTTGATGGCTGTTAATGAATCCCAGTAAGAAACAGTGATCCCAACACCATGTTCATCTCGTACACTTTCAATTCCAAGAAACCCATCTAGATCTTTCGCTAATTCTTCCATTTTTTGAGCAGCCGCAGCGTATTCTTTCTGCTCAACTTTTGTTCGTTTTGATGTGAAAATCACGGCATAGTAGGGTGGAGCAGGGGTTTGCGTAAATAGCATCTAGTAGAACCTCCTTTTGTCTATTCATATTATATATGAAAGAAAATAGATCTCGTAGTCTTTTAGGTTTGATATAAAAAAGTCCAAGGTGCTTTTTGATTATTTATAGTGCTGTTTAATCATTTCATAAATATTACCTTGTTCACTTTTCTGACACATTTTTCTTATATAAAATAGAGGGGAATAAGATGAATAAGGGGGAATGAAAGTGATTCTATTTAAGAAAAGAAGTTTGCAAATTCTCGTTGCACTTGCATTGGTGATTGGTTCAATGGCTTTTATCCAGCCGAAAGAGGTGAAAGCGGCTGAGCATAATCCAGTTGTGATGGTGCATGGTATTGGTGGTGCCTCTTATAACTTTGCTTCGATTAAAAGTTATTTGGTTGGACAAGGCTGGGATCGAAACCAATTATATGCTATCGATTTCATAGACAAAACAGGAAATAACCGCAACAATGGTCCGCGTCTATCTAAATTCGTCCAAGATGTGTTAGACAAAACGGGTGCCAAAAAAGTAGATATTGTGGCTCATAGTATGGGCGGGGCGAACACGTTATACTATATTAAGAATCTAGATGGCGGAGATAAAATTGAAAACGTTGTCACAATTGGTGGAGCAAACGGACTCGTTTCAAGCAGAGCATTACCAGGAACAGATCCAAATCAAAAAATTCTTTACACATCCGTCTATAGCTCAGCCGATCTCATCGTCGTCAACAGCCTCTCTCGTTTAATTGGCGCAAAAAACGTCCTGATCCATGGCGTTGGCCATATCGGTCTATTAACCTCAAGCCAAGTGAAAGGCTATATTAAAGAAGGACTGAACGGCGGAGGACAGAATACGAATTAAAAAACGAAAAAAGACAGCGGCATATGCTGTCTTTTTTTTGTTATCGGTGAAAAAAGATTGTTTTTTATATTTAATATGAATCTATAGAGAGATTAAAGTCCCGTTTTGTAATAACAATATCATTATAATAGTAGTTGTTTTGACTAGTGATTAATAACTAGTATGTTTAAAAAATAATCTGTACGAGGTGCTCTATACTTGCTGAAATATGAAAATAATACAATATAGAATAAAACTTTTATCTCAATAAATGAATGGAAAAGGATGTTATAGTATGTAGATGTTAGGGGGGGAGCGAATGTTTCATCGAAGAAGTTCACTCTTTAGATTACATATGAAAGTTTAAATCTTGCATTTCAAGGGGGATATAATGAGGAACAAATTATTCTTTAAAAAAACAACTTTTATTATGATAGCATTATTTTTGGGCTTTTCCGTTATTGCTTCACCAATCGCAGCTGCCAAAACAAACTCTAATGAAGCAAGTGTGAATTTACTGGCTAAAGATTTAAAATTTTTAATGGAGACAGCTAGTATATATGATCAAAATAATCAGTTGGTTGGCTTTAATTTTGAAAAATTAAGAGAGAGATTTGGAGATACAAAAGAATTTACAATTTTAGAAAATGAAATAAAACAAAGTGGAATTCAATTAGAAAAGTCTTCAGATTTAAAAACTCAGGATGCTAAAGGAACTTGGGGCGATTGTATGATTGATTCATTAAAGGATCATTTTGGGGTGGCAATGATAGAAGTGGCTTTAACTGGTGGTCTTTGGAGCTATCTTGAAAAGAAGGCTTATAAAGAAGCTGCTAAGCTTTTATTGAAGATTGGCATTGGGGGAAATGTTATCGGTTTAGTAGCCTTCCTTACTTGGTATTCAGCTAAATGCATGGAGGGAAGAGGCCCATGGGCATAATTAACCGACTTAATATAATAGGAGGAAGACAATGATGCAAAGACTAAAGTTATATTTCTTGGGTTATTTCCTTTATTTCCCTTTATCTTTTTTCATCATCTATTTCATATGGATGTTTATGATCAAATCAGATAAACTATTTGATGTTTTTTCTAACAGTACATCAATCATTGGAATATATTATATAATTGTCAGTGTGTTTTTTGTTTTTTTACTTCAGTCCAAATTTAAAGATGCTAATAGAATAAATTAAATTCATTGAAAAAGAAGCTGGTAAGTCTGCAAATGACTTCTAGGTTCTTTTTTTAATTTAATAAAAACATGTACAAAACGATCTCCATTCCGTACACTACATGTAGTGAATGTGAATATTCGGAGGTGGGCGTTTGTGAAAACGAATCAAAAGGCTTTCATCATTGTAGATGTACAAAAAGCGTTCGAGCATGAAAAATGGGGAGAACGCAATAACCTAGAGGCAGAGGGAAATATCAGCAGGCTATTGACGTTTTGGCGAGAGAAAGGCTGGAAAGTGATTCATATTCAGCATACATCCGACAATCCGGAATCTGTCTTTCATCCGGCAAATGAAGGGCACCTTTTCAAAGATATTGCTAACCCGCTAGAGGAAGAAACAGTGATACAAAAGAAAGTCAACAGCAGCTTTATTGGTACTAACTTAGAGGAACATCTAAGATCAAACCAGATTGACACGGTCGTCATCGCAGGATTAACAACCCCTCACTGCGTATCAACAACCACAAGAATGAGCGGAAATCTTGGCTTTGATACGTATCTGATCTCAGATGCAACAGCCGCCTTTGGACTAACAGATCAAAATGGTACATATTTTGACCCAGAAACGATCCACCGGCTCTCACTTGCAACCTTACATGATGAATTTGCGACTGTCATGACAACAGAGCAGCTCATCGCAAAATGGACAAGTCAAGAATAAAAGTTTGAAAGCTCCTAGAAAGAGATCTAGGAGCTTTTTTCATGCTAATGATATGTGTCCAGCGATTGTTTTCGTTTTTTCATACGTGAGTAAAAGAGATCAATCTCAATAAATAAAAAACTGACAAAGAATGATAAAATTAATACACCGGAATCCCCTATCGATACATTCATTAAATTTAAGTAAAGGACATACTTGATGGAGAGATGTAAAACGATCCAAGAACTCACCCATTCCAAAACATAAGTGAGCCATACAGGAAGTTTAAGGAGATAAGATAGTCCTTTTCCTATGAATAGAAGGACAGGTGACCAAAAAACAACGATAACACTCACGAACAAAGAGAAAGAGATTAAAGAAAAAAATGAATCATACGTGATGGTTTCTCCAAAAAGAAAATTCACGCCTAAAACGGTGATGTATAGCAATACACTAGGAATCGCGATCACAAAGCAGATAGAAAAAAAGAGCAGGAAGATAAACAGACTTGCAGCAAATCTATTGGGCGGTTCATCTATGATTTGTTTTTTTCTTAAAAGAGAATAGGCAATTACTGATAAGATTAGGAGTAAGAATAGAATGATTATGATACTAAACATGGATCTCCTCCATCTAAGTACTATAGAAGACAATACGACTGATACGTCATCTATCATTATTGTACCAATAGAAAAAAGGCATTTCAATGAAATATTTCCTATATTTGTATATAAAAATAGAGACAGGTTTGATTGAAGTAAGAATGGAGCAGGCAACCGGGGAAAATAAGTGTTGAAAATGGAAGATGACTTCAAATGATTTCATGTATAATTGAGAACATACAAAAAACCCTAGAAATCCTTGAACAATCAAGGGATCTAGGGTTTGTTTGCTCTCTTAGAGAAGTAATGAAATTAACGAGAGTAGAACTCAACGATTAGTTGTTCGCTGATTTCAGGCGCTAATTCAGAACGCTCTGGAAGACGAGTAAAAGTTCCTTCAAGCTTTTCAGCATCGAAAGAAAGGTATTCAGGAACGAAGTTGTTTACTTCAACTGATTCTTTCACTACTGCAAGGTTTTGAGATTTCTCACGAAGAGCAATCGTTTGACCTGGTTTCACAGAGAAAGATGGGATGTCTACACGGCTTCCATCAACAAGGATGTGACCATGGTTTACTAGCTGACGAGCTTGGCGGCGAGTACGAGCAAGGCCAAGACGGTATACTAGGTTGTCAAGGCGAGTTTCAAGAAGGATCATGAAGTTTTCACCTTGTTTACCAGGAAGTTTAGCAGCTCTGTCATATAGTGTACGGAATTGACGTTCGTTGACACCGTACATGTGACGAAGCTTTTGCTTCTCTTGTAATTGTAAACCGTATTCAGATAGTTTTTTGCGTTGTCCTGGACCATGTGGGCCTGGAGCGTAAGGGCGTTTTTCAAGTTCCTTACCTGTTCCGCTTAATGAAATGCCTAAACGGCGGGAAATCTTCCAACTTGGACCTGTATAGCGAGCCATAATGTGACTCCTCCTTATTGTTTTTATTTGTGAAAAATAAAAACCGTCTGTTCTTCCTCTTCTTCGTCATTATGTTTTCATGCATCCTCGCTCCAGCAGCAGGGAGTTACAAGATGCACCTTCATATAGAAGGAACAAAATGATACAAAAAAGCCGAACAAAAAGGCTGCCATATTTCACACAAACTCTATTATATGACGCTGGATATGAGAAGTCAACCTATTTAGAGGCAAAGGTGACGTTCCCCATTATATAAAGAAACATAAAAAAGCAGACAATGTGCCTGCTTTTTCTGCATGATTACGCATCCGTAGAGACGGATAACGCCTGTTGAAGAATCTCTGTAAATTGAATAAGGTAGGTCTCATCTACTTCACTGAAGCGGTCTTTCACAGGACTGTCAATATCGAGTACCCCAATGATCTGTCCATTGACCTTGAGCGGAATGACTATTTCAGATTGCGATGCGGCGTCACAAGCAATATGTCCAGGGAATGCATGGACATCAGCGATACGCTGCACTTCACCTGTCGCAAACGCTGTACCGCAAACGCCTTTTCCAGAAGGGATGCGCACACATGCAGGCAGTCCGTTAAATGGTCCAAGCACAAGCTCGCCGCCCTTTGCTAAATAAAACCCCGCCCAATTGACTTCAGGAAGTGAGTGATAGAGTAATGCAGCTGCATTTGCCAAGTTGGCAATCAGATCAGGTTCACCATCTGTAATGGCTTCTACCTGTTTGACAAGCAATTGATAGTCTTTTGAAGGATCGCCAGACTGTTTTTCGACATGAAACATGAAAATCTCCTACTTTCTATCTTAAAAATACATAACTTGCGTTTCGCATGTGGGATTTGTCGAGCAATTGTAAAAGGAACTTCTGCCTTCATCTTGAAGTATGTACACATGAAGAGGGGTGAGCGGATGAAAACATCAACAACCGTGCAAACAAAAGACCGTATTATGGATGCTGCCATCAGACTTTTTAACCAAAAAGGATTTTCTGGAACCTCTGTCCGTGAGATTGCGAAGGAAGCAAACGTCAACGTTGCCCACATTTCTTATTACTTTCAAGGAAAAGGAGGGCTGCTTGAGCAGCTCGTATCCGATTTTTATGAAGGTTACATTCACATGATTGAATCACATCTCCATCACATGGAAACCCGTCACGCAAAAGAATGCTTGCTACATGTGGTTTTTGATATTTTATCTTATCAGCACAAGCACCGTCAATTAACCCGTTTCGTTTATCGGGAGGTGACGATTGATTCGACACTCATCAGAGAAATCATGTCGACATATTTAACAAAAGAAAAGTATTTGTTTCAGCTCATCATTGAAAAAGGAAAAAGCACCCATGTTATTTGTGAGCAGCTTTCACTCGCATCCTTTATGATTCAGCTGAAATCACTTCTCATGATGCCATATTTACAGCCGCAATATTTAACAGAGGTGCTTTATTTGAACCCAAGTGAGCCGTATTTCTATCAAATGTACTTTAAGGAGCTGAGCCGATCGCTTCATCATCTGTTAGAACCAAAAGAGCCGGCATTAGATTCTCATCTGAACCTCATGATGTCCTCGAATTGATCATACGCATATCCGAGATCTTCCGCTTGATGGGCATCAGAGCCGAATATGAGCGGAATTTTTTTCTTTTTGGCAAGGTCAATCATCCATGGATCTAAATAGATACTTCTGGCATATGTTTTACGAAGACCTGATGTATTAAAATCTAAGGACATGCCTTTTTTTGCCGTTTCTTCAAGGCAAAGGGTGACCTTTTGACAAAGTTCAGGTGACATTTCATATGGAAAAAGCTGTTTGAATTTTTGGACAAGGGTGATATGACCGATTCTCTTTGGCTTATATTGGCCTAAAGATGATAGAATAGAAGAATGAATTTGGTCATAGTAGCTTTGGTAGACCTGTTCGATGCTGCCATAGATGCTTATTAGCTGCTGGAAGGCATGCTCGTCAAAATCAAGGCAAATATAATCATCGCCAGCAGGAAGAAAGTGAACAGATAAAATGGCGTCTTCTAGTTCTGGACCGTAGCAGTCTAAAAAGGTTCTTGTTTCCTCTTCATACTCTTTGATATAGTCAACCTCAAGCCCAGTTTTTACTATTAATTGCCCTTTGTATTCTTGTTTCAGCTGAGCCAGTTTTGTTATATACGCTTCAAGGTCTTGGAGCTTCATGGCACTATCCTGCTCAGGTGTTGGATCTTGAAACGATGGAGGCAGCGGGGCATGCTCGGTAAAGGTTATGGAATCAAATCCCTTTTTGATGGCTTCTTCAATATAAGAATGAAAAGGATCAAGCGAGCCGTGCGGGCAAAACGGTGTATGTAGATGTGCATCTTGTTTCAGCATGTCGTCACCTCTTGTCGATTTTTTGAAAAACGTGATGTTTATCAGCGAAAATAATGAAAAATCATGACCAAAAATGCTGGTTACATGGTATCATAATAACAATGAAAACGACAGCTTCCGCATACATAAAAGCAGGTCACATTGATACGTGTGATCAAATGATAGAAAGCGCACAAATACTTTCTTGAAAAAACATACATAAAACCGTGAATGGATGGTATTGGAAAACATACGATCCTGCTTATAAAAAACAAATGCAAAGCGGACACGAAAGGGTTCTCAGGTCTACTCGGGACACTTTTACCCTGACATCACTTAGATCACAACAAGGGGGCTCATTATGGAGTTTATCATCGGTTTAATTGTCATTTTGCTTGCTTTGTTTTCAGTCGGTTATTTCCTGCGAAAAAATATATATAAAGAGATTGACCGATTGGAAGCATGGAAAATTGAAATTTTAAACAGATCAATTGTAGAAGAAATTTCAAAGATCAAACATTTAAAAATGACCGGAGAAACAGAGCAATTTTTTGAAAGATGGCGTGCAGAGTGGGACGATATCGTCACAGCCCATCTTCCAAAGGTAGAGGAGCTATTATATGATGCAGAAGAGTATTCTGATAAATATCGATTCTCCAAAGCCAAGCAGGTTCTTACGCACATTGAGGACTTGCTGAGTGCTGCTGATTCGAACATTGAAGACATTTTAAAAGAGATTGCAGACCTTGTCACAAGCGAGGAGCAAAATCGCAAGGACATTGAAAAGGTCAAAGAACAATATCAAACAGTTCGAAAAAATCTGCTTGCGTACAGCCATTTATACGGCACCCTTTATGACAAAATGGAGCAGGATTTAGATGAGGCCTGGGAAGGGATCAAGCAGTATGAGGAAGAGACAGAAAACGGAAACTACATGAAAGCAAGAAAGATTTTGCTTGAGCAAGACCGCAGACTCGATCAGCTGCAGCTGTATATTAATGATGTACCGAAGCTCATTGCAGACTGCAAACAAACCGTACCAGGCCAGCTGACGAAGCTGAAAGACGGATATAAAGAAATGACAGACAAAGGCTACAAGCTCGAGCACATCCAGATCACTAAAGAGCTTGAGAACTTAAACAAACAGCTGATCCGTGCGGAAAAACTGCTGATTGATGAACTCAATCTGGATGAAGCATCAAGTATTCTGCAAATGATTGATGATGCAATTCAGACGCTATATGATCAGCTGGAAGCGGAAGTAGAAGCAGGACAGGAAATTAAAAGCAAAATGCCTGAGCTGACGGAAGCATTTGAAAAGCTCGAGCAGGATCACACCCAAACAAAGGCAGAAACAGCTCTTGTAAAAGAAAGCTACAAACTGACAGCCGGAGAGCTTGATCAACAGAAGGCGTTCGAAAAACGCTTAGAAGAAATTGAAAAGCTCATGAAACAAATTCGAGAGAAGCTTGATCGTGACCATGTCGCATATTCATTATTAATGGATGAAATCAATCAGCTTGAGACCTTTATCGATGATGCAAAAGCATTGCATGATACGTTTAAAGATCACCTTCAATCATTAAGAAAAGAAGAGCTGCAAGCGAGAGAAACACTGGCTGAGCTTAAAACGATGCTGACAGATACAGTGCGTCAGCTGCAAAAAAGCAATATTCCAGGTGTACCTGCTGACATGAAAGAGCAGGCTGAAAAAGCGCAGGAGATGATTCAGCAAGTGCAGCAGCAGCTGGAGAACCTGCCGCTCAACATGCCAGCCGTGAATGAGCAATTAAAAGAAGCCTCTGACACAGTGAGGCATGTTGTGGATGAGACGGAAGAAATGCTCACTAAAGTGGATCAAATTGAACGAATCATTCAATACGGTAATCGTTTTAGAAGCCAAAATCATATTCTTTCTGAACAATTAAAAGAGGCAGAGCGAAGATTTTATGCATACGATTATAACGGTTCATTTGATGTAGCAGCAGCAGCTGTTGAAAAAGCATCACCTGGAGCCGTTCAGAAGCTATTAGCTCAGCACGAAAAAGAATATCAGCATCAATAAAAAAGCTGAAGTCCATTGATAGGACTTCAGCTTTTTTGTATTATGACGCCTGTTTTTGGCGTTCTTCTGAAGCAGAAGAAGTGAAAAGTGAGATCAGGAATCCAATGGCGACTCCAAGTATCGCAGGGACAAGCCAGCCAATGCCAAGGTCATAAAAAGGTAGCACTGTTTGGAAGATGTCTTTTACTGGACCGATTGGAAGTTTTGCTGCTGCTAATCCATCAAATAAGCTGACGCACCCTGTTAAAATTAACGAGAGGACATATACTGGTCTTCTATGTCCAAGCCATTTATCAGCTAGTGATAGAACAATGATCACAATTGCCAGAGGATAAATCGCTGTTAAGACTGGAACAGAGAAAGCAACGATATGAGCAAGTCCAAAGTTAGAAATGATGAAACTAAATAATGTAACAAGTGTCACGACCATTTTATAAGAAAGTTTAGGAATTAACTTTGAGAAATACTCTCCGCATGATGTGACAAGACCGATACTTGTTGTTAAACAAGCGACGGTAATGGCAGCACCTAACACAATATTTCCTAAACTTCCGAAAAGGAACTGAGAAGACTGAGCTAAGATTTTGCTTCCATCTCCAACGAATCCAATGGCATGTGTACTAGAAGCACCTAGATACGCAAGTGATAGGTAAACGAAGGTTAATCCAGCAGCTGCAATCAAACCTGCTTTGATACAAGCAGAAGCCAGTGCCTTTTTACTTGTCACACCGCGTCCTTTAATCGCGTTGATGACAACAATTCCAAATACAATAGAAGCAAGAGCATCCATCGTTTTATAGCCCTCTAAAAACCCTTTGAAAAACGATCCGTTGCTATAAGATACATCTGGTGTACCAATCACGCCCATCGGTGTCAAAATGGCTTTTACAATGATAATAAAAATGATCGTAAATTTAATTGGTGTTAATATTTTCCCTACACGATCCACGATTTTCGTTGGATTTAAAGCAAGGTAATACGTAATACCGAAAAAGATGAGTGTAAATAAAAGAAGGGACAGCCAAGCTGGCACACTTGATAAAAATGGTAATGCGCCAATTTCATACGAAACCGTTCCTGTTCGCGGAATAGCGAAAAGCGGCCCAATGGATAAATATAAAATGACGGTGAATGCTGTTCCAAACACTGGGTGAGCCTTATCCGCAAGTCCTTTTGCATCACGTCCTGTTAAAGCGATCGCAATAATACCTAGTAGAGGTAAACCGACACCTGTTAATAAAAATCCGCCCATTGCTCTCCATACATTTGTTCCAGCATATTGCCCAAGCTCTGGTGGATAAATCATATTTCCGGCGCCGAAGAATAAAGCAAATAACATAAAACCTATAATAACCGTATCTTTCGTCGACAATGTTGCCTTCATTGAATATAAAGCCTCCAATATTATGTTGAAATATTCTGTTAATTAGTTGTTAAAACCGTTCTTCATTAACATTCACTAATTATAAAGGATGTACGCCTGATGTCAACATGTGTTTTCATACAAAAGTCATGAATTTTTCTATTTTAGTATATGAAGAACATAAAAAAACATCCCCTTCTCCTATGGAAAGGGATTTTTTTTGTTTTGATGCTTGATTAAGCAAGATGTTTAGGTGGACTCGTCAATAAAGAAATAAGAAGTCCAATAATAGCTCCAAGAACGGCAGGGATGGCCCAGCCGATCCCAAGACTGTATAAAGGAACAACAGCTTCTAAAAATTTAGGGAATCCGCCTAGAGGGATCTTCGCTGCCACTAACCCGTCGATTACGGCAAAGATACCTGTAAAAATGAGTGAAGTCATATAAATAATCCGTCTTCCGTTGATCCAGCGATCAAGAAAAGATAAGAGAATGATCACGATGGCTAACGGATAAATCGCAACAAGCACGGGAACAGAGAGCGAAATAATTTGTGCCAGTCCAAGGTTTGCTACAAATGTACTGAATAAAGATACAACTAAAACAACTGTACGATAAGAAAAGCGTGGAAATAGCGAAGAAAAATATTCCCCGCAGGATGAAACAAGTCCAATACTTGTGGTCAAACAAGCAAATAAAATCGCAGCCCCTAACACAATATTTCCAGCAGAACCAAATAAAAAGTTAGCCGCAAGCGAAAGGAGTTTTCCGCCATCATTTGCCCCGACCATACCGGTTGCCTCAGGACTTGATGCTCCGACATAAGCGAGTGATATGTACACAAGAGCTAGTCCAGCAGCTGCGACAAGCCCTGCTTTAATACAGGCTGCTGCAATCGATTTACGTTCTGTAATACCACGCTCTTTCACAGCCGTGACAACGACAATTCCGAAAACGATTGATGCTAGAGCATCCATCGTTTTGTAGCCTTCTAAAAAGCCGGTAAACAGCGGGCTTCCTGCATAGGTTGGATGTGGACTTCCAATTCCACCCATTGGTGTCGCGATCGCTTTGATCACAATTAAAGCAATGACAGCGAGTAAAATTGGTGTTAAAATTTTACCGATTCGGTCAACAAGCTTCGATGGATTTAAAGCAAGAACATAGGTAATGCCGAAAAAAGCAATCGAAAACAAGAATAATGGAATCCATGATTCAGTCTGCGCTTCAGACAGAAACGGCGCCAGCCCAATCTCATAAGAAACCGTCCCAGTACGAGGGATTGCAAAGAAAGGTCCAATGGATAAATATAAAATGACGGTGAAAATGGTACCGAATGTAGGGTGAGCTTTATCAGCAAGCCCTTTTGCACCTGTTCCTGTCAAGGCAACGGCAATGATGCCTAGCAGCGGTAGTCCCACGCCTGTCAGTAAAAATCCACCGATCGCAAGCCATACGTTTTCACCTGCATACTGTCCAAGTACAGGAGGGAATATCATATTGCCTGCGCCAAAAAAGAGTGCAAACAACATTAAGCCGATGGCTAATGTGTCTGTTTGACTTAACTTATTTTTCATAAGGTTATCCCCCTATTATTTTATTTTTCCGCCATGTTTAAATATTCTGTTAATTTAGGAAAAAATATGACAATGGCACTATGCATGATATAGTGAATTGATGAGGTTGTCAATATACCGCTTTATATTGAAATAAAAGGAATTCGGATCATATTAGTTAAACGCAAGAGGATAAGGAGTTTCGCAATGATGTATCTTGATAATAGTGCAACCACAAAACCGTACCCTGAGGTTTTACAAGTATATCAGCAAGTGAGTGAGCGTTATTTTGGAAATCCATCTTCGCTTCATCAGCTCGGAATAGATGCAAGCCGGCTGTTAAATGAAACGAGAAAACAAATGCTTCACTACACGGGCTTAAAACAATATGAGATTATTTTTACTTCTGGTGCTACAGAAGCGAATAACATTGCCATTAAAGGAGCAGCACTTGCCAAAATGAATCGTGGCAAGCACATTGTGACGACAGCAATTGAGCATCCTTCTGTCATTGAATCGTTTGAACAGCTGAAGGCGTTATTTGGCTTTGATATCTCCTATATTCAAGTAAATGAGCATGGCCATGCAGATATGATGCATTTAAAAGAAGTGCTTCGCCCTGATACAGTGCTTGTCAGCATGATGCACGTCAATAACGAAACGGGTGCCATCCAGCCGATTGAAGAAGCTGCTGGCATCATTCGTGAGCATGCCGAAAACGCGCTTTTTCATGTCGACGGGGTGCAGGGAATGTGCAAAGTAGCACTTAATAAACAGCTGGATGTAGATCTTTTGACGATGTCAGGTCATAAAATTCATGGCTTAAAAGGCACAGGCGCACTCTTTTTAAAGAAAGATGTCATTCTCGCCCCTTTCATTACAGGCGGAGAGCAGGAATTAGGGCTTCGTTCAGGTACTGAAAACCCTGCTGGAGCTGTCAGCTTGGCAAAAGCCATGAAACAATCATTTGAACAGCTTGACAAGCATCACGATGAGATGCTGAACTTAAAAACGCAGCTGCAAAAACAGCTTGGAGACATAGAAGGTATTGTGATGAACACACCGAGGACGCAAAGTGCACCGCACATTGTGAATTTTTCAGTGCCAGGTATTCAAATTGAAGTCCTCCTCCATATGCTTGAAAAAGAAGGCATATATGTTTCTACAACCTCTGCCTGTTCAGCCAAGAAAAAAGAGCCGAGCCGTGTACTGCTGGCGATGGGAAAACCAGAGGAAGTGGCCAAAAGCAGTATGAGAATCAGCTTGACGTATGGACAAGGACCAGAGCTTGCATCGCAAATCATCACATCGATCACACAAAGTGTGAAAAAATTAAAAGGAATGAGATAACAGCATGAAATATGATCATATTTTAGTCCGTTTTGGTGAGATCTCAACAAAAGGGAAGAATAGAAAGAAATTCATTGAAAAACTAAGACAGCACATTCGGTACGTCTTAAAGGATTTTGAAGCATTAAAGTATGCATCTGATAGAGACCGTATCACGATTATGCTGAACGGAGAAGACCCTGAACCGATTTCAGAACAGCTCAAAAGTGTATTTGGCATTCAGAGCTTTAGTCTTGCGGTTAAATGTGAGACGAATCTAGATGCGATTAAAAATGCGGCACTAACAGCGGTACAGGAAGTGTATGAACAGGGGAATACATTTAAAGTATCAACGAAACGTTCTTATAAACAATTTGAACTTGATTCAAATGAAATGAACCGCGAAATTGGCGGACATGTTCTAAGGAATACGGAAAACTTAACAGTCAATGTGAAACAGCCCGATGTGCATTTACGCATCGAAATCAGAGAGCACGCCACGTACATTACATTTAAAGATGTCAAAGGTGCAGGCGGCCTGCCGGTTGGTTCTAGCGGAAGAGCGATGCTCATGCTTTCAGGCGGCTTTGACAGCCCAGTTGCCGGCTATCAAGCAATGAAACGCGGAATTCAAATTGAAGCTGTGCATTTCTTTAGCCCGCCGTATACAAGTGAACGTGCAAAACAAAAGGTCATTGATCTTGCAGAATGCCTAGCAGCATATGGAGGCGAAGTGAAGCTTCACATCGTACCTTTTACAAAAATTCAAGAGCTAATCCACAAACAAGTACCTGAAAACTATACGATGACATCAACAAGAAGAATGATGCTGAAAATAGCTGACAAAATAAGAGAAAAGCGTGATGCCCTTGCGATTATTACTGGTGAAAGCCTTGGGCAAGTGGCAAGTCAGACACTTGAAAGCATGTATGCCATTAATCATGTGACCAATACACCAATCATCCGCCCGCTCATAGCTGTCGATAAAAATGACATTATTGATGAAGCAAGAAGAATTGGCACATACGATACAAGCATTCAGCCTTTCGAGGATTGCTGTACGATCTTTACGCCGCCGTCCCCTAAAACAAAACCAAAGCTTGAGAAGGTAGAACGCTACGAAAGCTTTGCTGATTTCGAGCCGATGCTGGACGAGGCAGTAGAGCAAATTGAAACAATTATTGTGACAAATGAAAAGAAAACGGCAGATGAATTCGCTGATTTATTCTAAAACGAAAATTTCATAATAATTACCATAAAATCAATCGCATGAAGTCATGTGTTTCTACACATTCTATATTCACAAGGAGGTGAGAACACATGGCTCAACAAAACAGACAAAGCAGTTCTAACCAATTACTAGTACCAGGCGCTGCACAAGCTATCGACCAAATGAAGTACGAAATCGCTTCTGAATTTGGTGTAAACCTTGGTGCAGAAACAACATCTCGCGCTAACGGATCAGTTGGTGGAGAAATCACTAAGCGTCTTGTATCTTACGCTCAACAACATATGGGTGGCGGATCTTTCTAAGACACACAATTTAAAAGCTATGGCTTATGAGCGGGATGATTCCCGCTCTTTTCTTTTTGTACATATAAATAGTTAGAATATTTTTAAAAAAGGAGACGGATTTAAAAAATTATGGCATAATACTAGGAGTAGGTCCTAATTCAAGCATTTTTCAGTTATGAGTGTTAGAATAGGTAAATTGAAACATGTTTCGTTTCATAAGAAAGAGGCTAAAAGGAGCTGTACCATGAAAAGAGAAGACTTAATTGCACCAGAACAATATAACTTAGTCAGTGAGATTGAATCGTTCAGTCATGACAAGGAGAAAATGGCCCTGCACTGGCAGGACGGCAATGGTCACGAAGCGCATGTAACATATGCAGCATTAGTGGAAGAGGCAAATAAAATTGGACATGTTTTATTAAAAGCAGGCTTCAAAAAAGGCGATAAAATCATTGTGATGGTGCCGCGCATGCTCGAGGCATACAGCATTTATTTAGCGATTTTGAAAACAGGAATGGTCGTGATTCCTTGTTCTGAAATGCTGCGTGCGAAAGATTTAGATTACCGAATTGAACACGCAGAAGCAAAAGGAGCGATCGTTTACTCTTCATTCATTCAATCGTTCGACGGAACTAAAAAGCCGAACGATTTTAAAACATTCTCAATCGGTGAAAACGATCATGGCTGGACAAACATTCTAGCGCAAAAGGAAGAGCAATCAAACGAACTTAAGTTGGCAGATACAAAGCGCACAGACATGGCGTTTTTATCCTATACATCAGGTACAACAGGGAACCCAAAAGGGGTTGTTCATACACACGGATGGGCGTATGCACATTTACGCACAGCTGCCAAAGCATGGCTCTCCATTAATGAAGGAGATAAAGTATGGGCGACAGCAGGACCAGGCTGGCAAAAATGGGTGTGGAGTCCCCTCTTATCTGTATTAGGAAGTGGAGCAGAAGGCTTTGTATATGGAGGAAAATTCAATCCAAATACATACTTAGAGCTGCTTCAAAAAAATGAAATCAATGTCCTATGTTGTACACCGACAGAATATCGCTTTATGGCAAAAGTAGATGATTTGAGTCAGTATGAGCTGCCGAAGCTGCATAGTGCTGTTTCTGCGGGAGAGCCGCTGAACCGTGAAGTCATTGATACATTCAAAAAGCATTTCGATATAGAAGTACGAGACGGCTATGGCCAAACTGAAAGCACACTGCTCGTAGGGGTGCTAAAAGGAATGGACATCAAGCCAGGAAGTATGGGAAAACCAACCCCTGGAAACGAAGTAGATATCATTGATGAGGATGGAAACGTCTGCGCACCTGGAGAGATTGGTGACATTGCGGTCCATCTCGAAACACCAGCTCTATTTAAGGAATATTACAAAGATGAAGAGCGTACAAAGGCACAGCGCCGAGGAAATTACTTTATTACGGGTGACCGCGCGAAAAAAGACGAAGATGGGTACTTCTGGTTTGAAAGCCGCAGAGATGACATCATTGTCAGCTCAGGCTATACGATTGGACCGTTTGAAGTAGAGGATGCGCTGATCAAGCATCCAGCAGTGAAGGAATGTGCAGTTGTGGCGAGCCCAGATGAAATCAGAGGATCAATCGTGAAAGCATACGTCGTCCTTCGTGATGGAACTGCGCAAAGTGATGAACTGATCAAAGAGCTGCAAACACATGTGAAAAACACAACAGCACCGTACAAATACCCAAGAGAAATCGAATTCATTGACGAATTGCCAAAAACACCGTCAGCGAAAATTCGCCGTGTAGAGCTGAGAGAAAGAGAGCTTGCACGAAAAAGTAAATAATGAAAAAATGAGAAGCGTTTGGATGGAAGCATCCAGCGCTTTTTTTGTACGGAAAATTAAATTTGTTGAAAGCAGGCAGGGTGCTTTATGTTAAAATATGTAGGAATTTCTGAAAAAGGAGAATGTTAGTAGATGTCCATTGCGATCATTCATGGAATTGTACTTGCCTTTGGTCTCATTTTACCTTTGGGCGCACAAAATGTATTTGTATTTCAACAAGGAGCGCTGCAGCCTCGATTATATCGAGCAATGCCTGTCGTCATCACGGCTGCTCTTTGTGACACACTTTTAATTGCTTTAGCTGTCATAGGTGTTTCTGTTGTGGTGTTTACCATTCCAGTACTGCAAATTGGTCTTTATATCATTGGTTTTTGTTTTTTAGTTTATATGGGATGGTCGGTATGGAACACAAGCTCATCATCAGGTGATCAAGAGAAGCAGAAATTAATGCCTGCAAGAAAACAAATTGTATTTGCTTGTTCCGTTTCTCTTTTAAATCCCCACGCGATTCTCGATACGATTGGTGTCATTGGGACAAATTCGCTGCAATATAGCGGCGCAGAAAAGCTGGCATTCACACTTGCCTGTATCATCGTGTCCTGGTTATGGTTTATTGGTCTCGCCCTTTTAGGGAAGATGTTAGGGAAGTTAGATACAAACGGCATATGGATGAACCGTATCAATAAAGCTTCCGCGGTCATGATCTGGCTGGTTGCGTTATACATTGCGTATCAATTGATTGTGTAAAGGTACATAGAGAATAAAACAAAGAAGCGTTTGGACGTAATGATCCAGCGCTTTTTTTGTATATTAGACAGCTTTTCCAGCCAGTGTCAGCATGATCTTAAGAGGTAAATCAGATGCAATTGCCTAGAGGAAATGATAAAGAGTAGGATTTATGCTACATTATCACTAGTGGGTTTTATTGGTAATTAAGTCTATTACATTATTTTCCTTTAAAGGTTATAATCTTTATTAAATTTACTAAAGGAGGCTATATGATGAAGATAAGAAAAATGTTTTGTATGTTATTGTTCATATCACTTTTATTTGGACAATATCCTGTGGGAAACGCTGTTACCATAAAGGAGGACGAGCCTTTTAAAAAGATACAAAATGATAAAGCAGCAGAAAAACTCATAAAAAAAGCAAAAAAAAGCTCTCAATTTTTAGAGGCAAAAGAATTAGCCCAAAAAAAAGGATATCTATTAAATGGAGAAAGTGCAGCAGTTCATTTGAAAGCTGCTAAAACGGATGTTGTCTATTTTTATCTGAAAAAACAGAAGTCAGATAATCAGGCTCTTAACAATGTTTCCTTCATTTCAGTTTCACTGAGTCAAATAAAAGCTCACTATATTCAACTTGCGGAATACGATGAGAAAGGGAATTTGCACTCATATTTCTTTCAAAATGGAAAATTGAAAAATAAGTTCCTTATCAACCAAAAAGGGGAGTTTTTAAAAGGATCTTTTACCTATGGTGAAAATGGTGCAAAGCAAGATATGATGGAATTAAATAAAAAAATTGTCCAAATAGATGATTCGGAAATCCAAACGAGTTTTAATTGGAACAAGTTTTGGAACTGCTTAAAAAAGCAAAGCGGTCCGAATGAATCTCTTCCGTTACGTTCAATGGTTCTTGGAGCGTGTTATTATATTTGTTTTACGGGACCTGCTAGCTGTATTGCATGCGCGGTGATTAATGGAGGTATATCAGCAGGATTGGCCGGTTATTGTGTGAAAAAAGTTTGGTGAATAGGGGGTTTTTAGAATGGCTCATAAAGAACAGCGTAAAGGAGTAGTTCTTGCTGTTTTAGATACGTTAACATTTGGTATACCAGTGTTGCTATGGAATTTATATAAGAATACGAATACAACATTGAAATTAATGATCCCGATCATTCCGATTGTTGGTTTCATAACGTATCTTTTAGCATCCCTTCATTAATAGGATAAAAAATCCTTAGCATGAGCGTAGCGCTCATGCTTTTTTCATTGGGTCATTTTTTAAAAATCGTTTGATTTAATAGACGGAGAGCTTGTACGATATCATCCATTTGTTCTATATCTGAGGGAGATAGGCTATCTATTAGCATCCTTTCGATATGCTGGAAGGCTTCGTTCATACAGGCCCGGCCTTTGTCAGAAAGTATAATGACATGTTTTCGTTTGTCATTACGGTCTTCTTCTCTAGCAATGAATTGTTTTTCTTGCAGCTTTTTCAGTTCTCTGCTGACATTTGGAAGAGACATATGCTGGCAGTCTGCGATTTCACTAGGGGTAAGCGGTTCGCTGACCGCTAGCTGCTCTAAAATCAAATATTGTAAGGGTGTTAATTCTGGTGGTTTGACTTTGCTCATCATATTATGTTTTAACTCTGAAAAAGTAGAAGCAAATGCGACGAATTCCTTGAAGAAATGTGGATGTTGCATGATGATCACCTCCTACGTAACATATCAAATTTATTATCAAAAAACAATTATCATTTGACAACAAATTTGGTAAGGTGTATCATTTTGTTATCAAATGATAACAAAAGGAGAAAAATATGAATGTACTCATTATTTATACTCACCCTCATCACAATAGTTTAAATGGTGCTTTTTTTAAAGAAATTGTTAGAGGCAGCGAAGAAAATCCAATCGTTCAAGAAGTGAAAATCATCGATTTATATCAAGAAAAATTTGATCCTGTACTTGTTTTTAATGAAGAGAAAAAGAGACGTGATATGCATAAAGATCCTGACATTCGCCAGTATCAGGATAAGATTAAGTGGGCGGATAAAATCGTGTTCGTTTATCCCATTTGGTGGGGGCGACCGCCAGCTATGCTGCTTGGCTTTATTGACCGCATGTTTGCTGCGAATTTCGCTTATCGTCAAACAGGTGGTCTGCTGCCAGAAGGATTATTAAAAGGGAAAAGTGCCGTTTGTGTATCGACAATGCAAGGACCAACCAACTACCCTTTGTTCTTTTTACAAAATGCGCACAAGATGTTAATGAAACGAGCTCTCTTGCAATATGTCGGAATCAAACCTGTGAAGTTCTTTGAGTTTGGGATGATGGAAAGTCCAAAAGGGAAGCATGACATCAAATTAAAGCGCACATACAACTATTTCAGAAACATCAGCTCTTAATATATTTTGATAAGTCACTTTTCTTCTAATTTGATCCTGTTCTGTTTTAAAATGACATTGAGGCGGGGTCACTTATTCTCGTCACTTGAAAAGGGGGATATGGATGAAGAAAACATTGTTTAAAGATGCAGCACTCTTAACACTTGATCCATCTTTAGGTTTTCTTGAAAAGGGAGATCTATTAATTGAAGGGAAACACATTTTAGAAGTTGGACCTTCAATTGAAGTAAGTGATGCAGACATTGTTGATGCATCTGATATGGTCATCATGCCAGGTCTTGTAGATACACATCGGCATGTGTGGCAGTCTGTCATCCGAGGCATAGGGACAGATTGGTCTTTGCAGACATATTTAAGCAAAATCTATTATGGCAACTATGGAGCAATGAGACGCCCATCCGACGATCGAATCGCCAATTATTTAGGGGCATTAGAGGCTTTAGATGCAGGTGTGACCACGTTTTTAGATTGGACGATGATCAATTCAATGGAGCATACAGAAGAGCTCATTGGAGGATTAAAAGATGCGGGCATACGAGCTGTTTTTGCTTTTGGTTCCTCTGGAGATGCTGAATATTGGGATAGAGAGAGTACGCTCACCAATATGGAGGACGCAGCACGTGTGAAAAAAGCGCATTTTCAATCATCAGATCAGCTTTTAACAATGGGACTTGCGATTCGTGGTCCAGAGTTTTCTTCATGGGAGACGTCGGTATTTGAAATTGAAACAGCCCGGTCTCTAGATGCTCTATGCAGTATGCACATCGGCTTTGGGAATTGGGGAGCGGAGGATCGATCGATTGAGCGGCTTCACAAAGCAGGGCTGCTTGGACCGGATTTGAATATGGTGCATATTAACGCAATCGATGCGGATCAAATGAAGATGCTGGCAGACAGCGGAAGCTCCATCTCCATTACCCCTGAAATTGAAATGATGATGGGTCACGGTTATCCTGTTACAGGACTTGCGATTGAACAAGGTGTTCTTCCAACGCTCGGTGTAGACGTAGTGACAGCGACAGGTGGAGATTTGTTTGCTCAAATGAAATTCGGGCTTCAGGCAGAGCGCGCGATCCAAAATCAATCGTTGTTAATGGATGGGATCATGCCGGGGCCTGACCTTGGGCTGTCTGCTCATCAAATGCTTGAGGCTGCGACGATCAATGGCGCTCGTGCATTACAGCTTGATCATAAAATTGGGTCGCTTACACCTGGGAAAGAAGCGGATTTTATTTTGATCGATCGGACAAGCATGAATCTTCTTCCGATGACTGATCCGGCTGGAGCGGTTGTCCAAATGGCACATCCTTCAAATGTTGATTCTGTTTATGTGGCTGGAAAAGCAGTGAAACAAAACGGAAAGCTTGTCGGTGTGAACCTAGAAGAGGTCAAACGAAAAGCTTATGCGGCAAGAGACCATATTTTATCACACAAGTTTGAATCAACACCTTCATAAATAAAATAACCCCATAGGCCTTGCCTATGGGGATTTGATTACAAGGAATCCTTAATGACCTTTTTATAATATTGGACAGATAGGAATCCGAAGACAGAATATAGGGCAGTGTAAATCGACATAACGATGAGCATTGGAGTCCACAATTCTCCGCCGAATAAAAACCAGCCTGATTGTACAGCAAAGTAGCTGTGCAGCAATCCGACGATGAGCGGAATCCCAAAGTTAAACAGCTGTTTAAGCCGGATGCCTTTTAATAGATCTTTCTCAGTAAAACCAAGCTTACGCAAGATCGTATAGGAGCTTTGTTCCTCTTCACTTTCATTCATTTGTTTAAAGTATAAAATACAGCCAGATGTGACAAGGAAGCTAAGGCCTAAAAACCCGACCACAAACATCATCAGTCCTATTGTTTGTTTTTGCTGCTGAGCTGAAGCTAATTGAGACATGCTGTTGTCACTTAGTTTTAAAGATGTAAACACGCTATTTGCTTGTTCAAGATTTTTATCATCTTTTATATTGACTGAGATATATTGGCTATTTTCAAGCTGTAGCTTTGGATCTTTTTGTTGATCGAGCTGCTCAAAAACATTTTGACTCACGACGGCAACAGGTAGACCGCCAAAAGTGAAGTTGTAAGAAATGAGATAATCTTTCTTCATATCTATGACTTTCAAATCAAGCGGTTTCTTAATGAGAAGCTTCACATCGCCTGAGCTTTGAATCGGCATGAATTTCTTTAATAGATCACTGTAGCCGCTTAAAATAACTTCGTTGTTCTCCACATGAAAATTTGGTGCATTTTTCTCACTGATCACAGGCAGTGTCAATACGCCTGGATCATTCTTCATATTTTTCACCTCTGAATCCACTATTTTTTTCGCATCAAATTTCGCTTGAATCACTTTGAACTGCTTTTGATCATAAGCAATATGTTTGTCAGAAAGTGCACGAGTGAAGGTTGCTGCTTCTTTTTCTGAGCCCATGGCGAAATGAGCTGGAATCATCTGCTCAGCGGTTTTTTCTGCTGAGTAATAGGAAATGTAGCTAAGAGCCAGCAAACCGATGGCAAGTGCAGATACGGTTGTAATAATCGTTAAAAGCAGTGCATTTGATTTTAGCCGGAACATAATGGATGACAGAGATAATACTTCATGAATGGCGAGATAGCCATTTTTTCTTTTACGTACGATATTGGCAATGAAAGAAACAGAGCCTTTGTAAAAAAGAAAGGTACCGATGATAACAGAGGCTAGAATATAAATCATGGCTAAAAGTAACTCAATCATGGACGTATATGAGCCTGTAAAAAGCTTAGAAGAAATATAATAGCCTGAGCTGATCAAGACAATACCGAAAACTCCAATGATGATTTCAAACACAGAGATCTTTTTCACACGCTGTTCTGTCGAAGACGTTGTTCTAAACAAAGATAAAATCGTTTGTTTATTAATAAAACGTCTATTTCTCAGCATAATCAATCCATAGATAATAAAAAAGACAATGAGTGTTTGCAGAAGGGCCATGCCTGAAAAATGCAGATTGGCGATGGCATTAACACCAGTCACTTTAAATAACACCATCAGCATCAGTTTTGAACCGATAAATCCGGCAATGATGCCGATAGTCATGGCTGTCACGTATAGGATAAAGTTCTCTGCATTGAGCAGTCTGGAAATTTTTTGTTTCGTCATACCAATGAGCTGTAAGAGCCCTATTTCTTTTCCTCTGCGTTTGATAAAAATACTATTCGCATATAGCAGGAAAATACCGACGATGGCTATAAGCAGAACCGAAGCGGCTTTAATCGAAGCACCGCCTTTAATGGAGCCTTTTACATCATCAAGTGCTGGTGAGTATTGCAAGGTGACAAAGGAAAAATAGAGCGCCACACTAAACACGAGAGCAAACACATATAAATAGTAATTCTTCAAATTTTTCTTCAGGTTACGGAAGATGAGCTGATTAATGTTCATGCTTCACACCGCCTAGGACACCTTGCGTTTTCATAATATCCTCGAAAAACATCTTTCTCTCTAAAGCGCCTTTATTCAACTGTGTATAAATCTGTCCATCCTTGATAAAAATGACGCGGCTTGAATAGCTGGCTGCGACAGGATCATGTGTTACCATCACAATGGTTGCTTTACGTTTGCGGTTGAAATCTTGCAGTTTGTTGAGCAGGTCAGATGCCGATTTGGAATCAAGTGCCCCTGTAGGTTCATCAGCGAAGATAAGACTTGGTTCATGAATGAAGGCACGAACCGCCGATGTCCGTTGCTTTTGTCCGCCAGAGAGTTCGTTCGGGTATTTGTCTCTTAGTTCATAAATCCCCATGTCTTCTGCAAGCTGTTGAAAACGTTCAAAAGCTTCTTTTTTTGGCGTTTTGGAGATGGATAAAGGCAAAAGGATGTTTTCTTTGACTGTGAGTGTATCAAGTAAATTATAATCTTGAAAAACAAAGCCAAGCTGCTTTTTTCTAAATTCCGCAAGCTGCTGATCCTTCATTTGCGTCATCTCAGCATCTGCAATACGAATAGATCCGCTGGACACATGATCGATAGACGACAATACGTTCAGAAGGGTTGTTTTCCCCGAGCCTGATGGCCCCATGATACTGACAAATTCCCCGGCTTCAATGGTTAAATCAATACCACTCAGCACCTCTTGTTTGTTGAATTTATTTCCATAGCTTTTATAAATTTTGCGAGCTTCTAAAATGTTCATTTGCTGAACCCCTTTTTCTTTTAATTGATAACTCTAGTATAAAAAGAAGCCTGCCAGACGTCCTTCGATTTGGCGAACAAAACAGACGAGCATGTGACATTGTTGTCACATGCTTGTTTTTTAAACAAATTGTATGTAAACCAGTTTCAGGGTGAGTTTTCTTTCCCCATTTATTTTATCTGTTTTTCACTCTTATGTATCAATCTTCTCAGATTTTTCATGTCAGGATGCTGTTTTGAAGCTTTACATGGCCATTTTATTCATGTATGATATGCATATTAAATAAATGCATAGTAAATCTATGTATTGGAGGTAACTAAGAATGAAAGTGAGTAAAGAGCTTCTAAAGGGAAGTACAGCTACCCTTATTTTAAGCTTATTAAATGAAAGACCGATGTATGGATATGAAATGATTAAAGAATTAGAGACGAAATCGGAAGGGATTTTCAGCTTTAAAGAAGGAACAATCTATCCTATTTTGCACAATTTGGAGGGGAAAGAGTTCATTATCTCTTATTGGGGCGAAGGGAATGGCAACCGGAAAAGAAAGTATTACAAAATAAATGAACAAGGGAAAGCATTGATACAGGAAAAGAAAGAAGAATGGAACGTATTCAAACAAGCAGTTGATGGCGTTTTGAACGGAGAGAAAATCGCATGGGATTAGATAAAAAGTTCGAGAAGTATGTCAAAAGTGTATGTAAACGAATTAAAAATAAAGATGTTCATTCGAATATAAAGCTTGAGCTGATGGATCATCTATACACGCTAAAAGAGGAAGCAATGAATGCTGGGATGTCTGAAGAAGAGGCGGTAGAGCAAGCGTTGGACCAAATTGGTGATGCGGAAATTCTCGGAACGCAGCTTCATGAAACACATAAAGTCCAAATCGATTTTAAGATGATTCTTCTAGTGCTAGCCACTTGTTCTTGCGGGCTGCTTGTGATGTACGTTTTACAGTTTCATTCAGATTTTACAAATCTTCAAAACATGAACATTTTTTATAAAAGCCTTGCCTTTTATCTGGTAGGTTTAGTGCTTATGTTTGGTTTGTTTTCCTTCGATTATCGGCGCTTATTGAAATACTCTTGGCATTTATACATTGGGACACTCGGAATGCTGATTTTTTCGATGGTGTTCGGGTCAAGAGTGAACGGTATTCTTTTTTTAAGAATACGTGATGTATCAATAAATTTGACTGAGATTATGCCTTTTCTTCTAGCTATTTCTTTAGCAGGTATCTTTCACAATTGGAATTGGGAGAATGCATACAAAACTTGGCTTGGAGTAGGGATGATGGCTTTACCAATTATTTTAATCAGTACGATTGGTTTTCTTCCTGCGACCGTTATCTGTCTGGTCATGTGCTTAACCGTGATGTATGTGTCTAGCGCAAGTTATAAGCAAATCATTCTGCTATCAGCAGCAGGCATCTTATATCTAATGGTTGAATTATTTTCTCTTTTTCAAGCAGATGGGCACCTTTTCTTTTATAGAATTCTTGAATTCAGCTCAAACGGGCTCCAGATCACACCTTATGCCATGTCTGAAGTTCACACCGATTGGATGTTTACATATATCATTTATTCATTTGGCTGGTTGGCAGGGCTCATTGCGCTCCTGTTGTTTGTCATCTTTATTCACAGAGTATTTCGTACAGCAAAACGATTGAAAATGGCTTATGGCAAAATGGTCATGACAGGTTTAGCGGCTGTGTTTGCAGCAAAATATCTGTTAAGCATTTTCACAAACTTTGGCTTGCTGCCATTATCTGGAGTGTCTATGCCTTTCATGAGCTATGGAGGTTCACATATTCTTCTAGAAATGATGGCTGTTGGGCTGATCTTAAGTATTTATAGACGAAGACAGATGGGAGATGTTTTTCGCAAAGAAGCGGGAAGTATTTCCTAAGTAAGCCACCTTAATCTCTTCGCGCAAGTTTTGACAGCCGCGAAGAGATTAAGGTTGCTTTTTACATGCTCGCAATATGAACAAAATCATTCTTTTTCGGAAAGGTGAAGGTGAAGGTTGTACCTTGATCTATCGTGGAGTTGACCTCGATCGTGATATGAAGAGCGTCAGCTCCTTTTTTCGTTAAATAGAGCCCCATTCCTGTTGAGGCGGTGTCATTGTGATGTCTTGTCGAGGTAAAGCCTTTTTCAAAAATACGAGAGATGTCTCTTGGATCAATTCCTCTGCCTTGATCTGTGATTGTCAGCATGACTTGGTCATTTATTTGCTTGCTTTCAATGACAATATCGGAAGAATGGCTGTATTTGACTGCATTTGTGAGTACCTGTCTGAGCATAAAGGATAGCCATTTTGTATCACTTAATACGGTACGTTCCTCCAGCGCCAGCTCAAAGCCGATTCCTTTTTGCATGCACCATGATTGGAGCGCTTTGATTTCCTTTGCGATGATGCTTTGCAGGTCCAGCTTTTCAATGAATAAATCATTTTCGATATGACGTACTCTGCTTTGGTGCAGCTGGGCATCAAGTAATAAATGTATTCTGAGCCACTCGTACGTCATATTTGATTTCAGCTGCTGATCTGTTAAGCGGTCAATCATTAAGCGCATCGCTGTAAGGGGGGTTTTGACCTCATGTATCCAAGAGAGCAATTCATCTTTTTCTTCTTCAAGAGCGATTTTCTGCTCTGCTGCCATCCGCCGGTAGCGTGCAATTTGCTCTGACGTCGCATCATGTATGAGCTGCTCAAATGGGGAAGAGGGGGTTAGCCGCATTTGATGTTCAATGTCATCATCCCATTCTTTCAACCTCTCATAATAAGCCGTTTCTTTTCGGTATCGAAAAAAGAGAAAGACAATCATGAGAAACGTAGATAATAGCACAATATAGAAAAGAGAAGCGATGGGAATGGTCGTATCCAAATAAGCAACAAATAGAATGAGGAGCTGCAAACTAAGAAAGAAAAGAATCCAGCTTCTTCGTTCTTTTAGAAATGCCTGCAGCATCATTGATCATCCTTTTCTTTTGCAAGATAGCCTTGACCCACTTTTGTCTCAATGAAGGCGCCAAGGGAGATCTCGTCTAGTTTTTTTCTGAGCCGGTTGACGTTTACAGTCAGTGTATTGTCACTGACAAATCGTTCATCCTCCCACAATGCTTGAATGAGTGATTCCCGGCTGACGATATGATTTTTATGCTGAATCAATTCCTTGAGAATAAATAACTCATTTTTTGTTAATTCAACCTCACCGTGATCATTTGTTACGGTGTTTTTTTCTAGGTCAATGGCAGCGCCGCACCACACCTTTAGGCTGGCCGGTTCTGCATTATAATCATGCACGCGGCGAAGAACAGCATTAATTCTGGCAATGAGCACGTCAAAGTGGAAGGGCTTTTGCACAAAATCATCGGCTCCGAGCTGCATCGACATGACCATATCAGCAGGGTGGTCTCTTGAGGAGAGGAAAATAATTGGAACATTTGAATGATGCCGAATCATCCGGCACCAGTGAAAGCCATCGTATTTTGGCAGCTGTATATCAATAATGACGAGATCAGGCTGGACAGATGTGAATTCCTGCAGCACCTGATGAAAATCTTGAATCCCATAAACATCATAGGACCAGTTGACTAGACGTTCTTTGATTTCTTGGAAGAGGGTTGTATCATCTTCAATTAGTAAAATCTTAAACAAAATCAGCACCACACTTTTTGTATTCGCTTGTTGTCATTGTAGCGGAAAAAGGACCATGCCGCTAGAAGTAGACAAGAAAAAAGCAAGGGAAGAGATCCCTTGCTTCAGCTTATTTACCTAAAAAGTGCTTTTTAAAGAATGAGAGTTGGTATTCAAGTGTGATCGGGTCATTAAAATAGAATTCTTCTGCATTGGCCTCATACACACGATGTTTTTTGACAGCTGGGATGGACTTGTAAATTTTACTGTTTTGATAGGAATTGTCCATTTCGCTGTTTTTACTAATGATCATATAATCTCCAGCAAATTCAGGAATGACCTCCTGTGAAACTGCATAGTAGCCGGCTTTTAATGCTTTTTCTTTCACTTTCTCAGGCATTTTCAGTTTCATTTCCTGGTAGAGGATTTCTGTTCCGCGGCCCCATGCATCTCCAAAGACGTAGAGCTCTTTTGTGCCACTTTCAAAGACAGAAACTGTTGCATCTTTACCGATTTTTGCTTTGATTTCTTTTCCAGCTTCATCTGCACGTTTTTTGAAATCTTTTACCCAAGCTTTGGCTTCTTTTTCTTTGTTTAATACTTTTCCAAT
This sequence comes from Bacillus sp. Nf3, assembly GCF_003028545.1. NCBI lineage: Bacteria > Bacillati > Bacillota > Bacilli > Caryophanales > Bacillaceae > Bacillus > Bacillus sp. Nf3. Next base: position 134,236 of record NZ_PYUA01000002.1, read on the forward strand.
TTCAATGTGCTGCTGAAGGTAATCGACTTTGTTATACGTAAACAAAACGGTTGGTGCGATTTTTTTGAGTTTTTCTACATTTTTAGTATTGCTTAAGCCAATGATGACATCAGGTTTTAGCTTCATAATTTTCTCTACATTAGCATCCGATACTTCTTCCACATTTTTTAATTCTTTTTGGAAGCGCGGATTCTTTTTTGACCAAGAGTCAACGCCAACGATGTTCACACCAAGTGACATGACACTACCTGCGTAAGAACCTAGAACAACAACACGTTTTGGATGCGCTGGCAGCTTCACAGGGCCATTTTCAGATTGATATGTAATTTTGTCTGATGATGTTGATTGATTTCCTTTATTTGAGGAAGAGCTGCTGCTATTGCCACATGCGCTCAATGCAAGTACAAAGATGAGCATCAGAGGGAACAATATTTTCTTCATGAATGTAGACTCCTTTGAAATCGGCACATAGCCGTATATTTGGTTGAATTAGTGATAATGATAATTATTATCACTTGGATATCATATCATAGGACTGTGGGCTGTTGTCAATGACATTTTGATAGCTGGTGATAAAAAATAAAGAAGAGATTTTTTATCAAAAAAAAAGATCAAGGCAGCGTGTGTCCTGATCTTTTTTCTTATTTAAACCAGCCTTTTTCTTTTGAGCGGGTAATGGCCTCGATGCGGTTTTTCACTTCGAGCTTATCTAATATAATGGAAATGTAGTTACGAACAGTGCCGCTTTTAATACTGAGTTCTTTTGCAATTTCTTTTGTGTTTTTACCGTCTGCGACGAGTTCAAGGACCGATTTCTCTCGCTCCGTTAAAGGATTTTCATCACTATATAAGTCTTCCATTAATTCAGGGGCATACACCTTTTTCCCTTTCATCACACTGCGAATCGCACTTGCGAGTTCCTCGCTGGGGCTGTCTTTCAGCATATAGCCGCTGACGCCAGCTTTTAACGCTCTTTGGAAATAACCAGAGCGGGCAAAGGTTGTCAAAATGATGATTTTCACATCTGATCCTTTGAGCTCTTCCGCTGCATCCAGTCCGGATTTTCCCGGCATTTCAATATCCATTAAGCAAATATCAACAGCGTGTGTTTTGGCAAAATCGATGGCATCTTGACCATTAGTACCCTTTCCAACAACCGTCATATCGTCTTCTAAATCAAGAAGTGAACCGAGTGCACCAAGCAGCATTTGCTGATCTTCTGCGATAAAGATGTTGATCATTTCATCCCCTCCTTTTCTTTTGCTGCTGAATCATTTGGAATGATCATAATGAGCTTTGTCCCGTCCTTTGTCTCAATACGCAGGCGGCCATTTGCAAATTCCAATCTTTCTCTTATTCCTAAAAGGCCATGTCCTTTCGTTTGAGAGGATGGATAGTCGCCTTTAAATGTTCCGTCATCCTCAACGGTGATGATCGCTTCCTTTGATTTTTGGTGAATGGTGATTTTACAAACCGTCGCGCCACTATGTTTGACGACATTCGTCACCGCCTCTTTGATGCACATACTCACAATGTTTTCGTTCAGAAGTGAGATATGTTTCGGTGCTTCCTTTTCATCATAGACCAATTCAATTCCGGCTGCTTCGAGAATTTGCTCGATGTTCGACATTTCATCTTTAATTCGGATGCCTTTCATAGAGGAAACAATCTTTCGCACCTCATTGAGAGACGTTCTGGCAGTCTGCTGGACGCTTTTGAGTTCGGCACGAGCCTGTTCAGGATCTTTATACACGAGTTTACGGGCAAGATCACTTTTTAAACCGATCAAAGAAAGCTTTTGTCCAAGGGTGTCATGCAGGTCGCGTGCAATGCGCTGCCTTTCTTCAAGTTTCACAAGATCAGCAATCCGTTCATTGGCATATTCTAATTTCTCCTCAAGCCGTTCACGTTCCTTCCTGCTTCGAATGCTTAGGGGAAGAAGGATGGCACTAATCAATGTGATGACGACAAAAGGAATTTGTGTGAGAAACCAGCCTTTTTTTAAGATCAAACTAAAGTTCACTGCCACGGCGGCGCTCGCCAGATGGATATAGTACAAGATATAAAAGGGGACTTTTCGTTTGATATGTCCGTTAAAATAGGCGATGCAAAAAGCGAAATAAATATAGCTGTAGAGCATCACATAACCAGTTGAAATACCGATCAATAAAAGACCGAAGACATATAAAGACCAGCCTTTTGCGACAAACGCAAAACGATACACAGCGAAAAAGACGACGTTCAAAATAATGCCGATCACAATGCCTAAAGTCGAAGGTGTCTTAAAGATAAAATAGAAGGGCAGGATGAAAAAAATGGCCCATATATAAGGGGAAATCCCATGCAATTTTTGAATTTTAAACTGTTTTTTCATCCGTGTGCCACCTTTTTTCGTTTTTCATTCTTTTTCCTTACTTTATCAAATTCAGCCTATTGGTGCATCCTGTAAATGACAACAAGCCCCTTCTCGTGTAAGAAAGAGCCTGCGCCGATTATGCATTTTTCTTTAGAATGTCTCCTTTAATGACAGGTGCGGGTATCTTCTTAGATTGCCGTGCCTCTTTAAAGGTAACGAATGCTTTCGTTTCTTCATCCCAAAGTCTAAATTTCATTGACTCGATACTTGTTTTTAAAGTGATGGTTGGAACATTTTGAAGCGGCTCACTATGATCATGTGCATGCTCCAAGTGATAATTCGGTACCCTCGGACTTAAATGATGGACATGGTGATAACCGATATTGCCTGTTAACCACTGAAGTAGTTTTGGCAATTTGTAAAAAGAACTGCCTTCTACAGCTGCCTGCACATAGTTCCAATGTTCATCTGCTTCAAAGTAAGAGTCCTCAAACGTATGCTGTACATAAAACAACCATACACCGATAGATCCTGAGATTAGGAAGATCGGACCTTGAACAAGCAGGAATTCCTGCCAGCCAAAAAGAAGACATGTTGCGGCTGCTAACGCAATGATGCTCACGTTTGTGAAATACGTGTTCCAACGCTCTTTTTTACGAGCATTTTTGACGTTGAAACGGTTTTTTAAGAGAAAGACAAAGATCGGTCCTAAAATAAACATCACAAAAGGGTTACGATAAAATCTGTAGCGAAATTTCGTCCATGCTGATGCTTCTTGATATTCTTTGACTGTTAGAAGCCAAATGTCGCCAGTACCTCGTTTGTCTAAATTACTGCTTGTGGCATGGTGAATTGAATGATCTCGTTGCCATTGAAGATAAGGGAAAAGGGTGAGTACGCCCGTTAAAAAACCGAATAGGTGATTTAGCGGCTTCTGTTTAAAGAAGGATTGATGGCAGCAGTCGTGAAAAATAATAAAGACACGTACTAAAAAACCAGCTGCAATAACCGCAAAGAAGAGGGTTAAAAGGTAGGAGATATTCAGGCTATAATAGGCAAGAAACCAAAGCCCTAAAAATGGAATGAATGTATTAAAGAGTTGAATGATACTTTTTTTCGAATCAGCACCAGAGAATTGACCCACTTGTTTTCTTAAAGTAGCTTGCTGCTGTGTGTTTGTTGAAGTCGTCATGAACGTTCAAGTCCTTTCCGTTTCTTTCTACTTCAAAGTATAGAAGGAAAGGTGTCATGCTCATAGTAGCACCCATCATGTATTCAATATGACATTTGTCATGTTTGTCATCAAAAAGGCTGATGGGATCAACGTTTGTGCGCTTATTACATCATCAATAAAAAAGTAAAGGCGCTGGGCCTTTACTTTTTATGAACGTGCTTCATGTACTTTTAACTGCTTGCCTTTAATGGTTGTGTGACGCATGGCATTCAGCACAAGAGGGCCTTTGCCGTTTAAAATATCTACATATGTTTTCGTGTCTTGAATTGTAATAATCCCAATGTCATCGAATGCAACACCATCTATTTTGGCAATGGTCCCAACGAAATCAACAGCTCGCAGCTTCTTTTTCTTTCCGCCGTTAAAATAAAGCTTCATAATATCCTTCTCAACGCCTGCCTGTTTATTTTCCTTTTGAATAGGCGTTTCAATCTTTTCTTCAAAGCTTTCTACATGCTTTTCTGCTTCTTCCTTCGTTGGATAAGGCTGAGTTTGAAAAACTATGCCGGCATCCTGCTTTAATTCATCAATAAGCGGCTTAGCATTCTTTGTCATAAACGCAATCGTTTTTCCGCTTTTTCCCGCTCTGCCTGTTCTACCAGTTCGGTGAATATAGCGCTCTTTTTCATAAGGAAGATCATAATGAATGACATGTGTCATATCACTGACATCAATTCCCCGGGCTGCTATATCTGTTGCGATCAGATAACGGAATTCACCTTTTTTAAATTCATCCATCACATCAAAGCGGTCTTCCTGTCTCATGCCGCCGTGAATTTTGTCACAGGGCACATCCCATTCATCCAGCTTCATCGTGAGTTCATTCACCCGTTCCTGTGTATTACAGAAAATAATGCAGCTATCTGGATTTTCAATGACGATCGTCCGCTGAAGAAGGGAGAATTTCGATTCCTCTTCTGTTTCAATTACGGTGTGGGTGATTTGCGGTACAGACGTTTCTTCACGTGCGATCTCAATGATTTTCGGTGATTGTAAAAACTGTTCACTCAATTTCTTCATATCATCAGACATTGTCGCTGAAAATAGCATCGACATGCGCTTTGGCGGCAGATACTGAATAATAGAAGAGACTTGATCGATAAATCCCATGTTCAGCATTTCATCCGCTTCATCTAACACGAAAAATTTGAGATTTTCTAAAGAAAGGGTGCCTTTCTCAAGGTGATCCAAAATGCGGCCTGGTGTCCCGCACACAATATGGTTTTTCTGTGAAAGCTCTACTTTCTGCGCTTGAAAAGAGGCTTTTCCAAAAATGGCTGCGGCTTTGATTCGTTTGAATCGTCCAAGGCTTGTGAGGTCTTGTTTGACCTGCATGGCGAGTTCTCGTGTCGGAACGAGGATAAGGGCTTGAGGCTTATTTTCAGCCCAATCAACCATTTCACAAATCGGCAGACCATATGCTGCAGTCTTGCCGCTGCCAGTCTGAGATTTGACGATTAAATCCTGCTTTGAAAAAGCAACAGATAATGTCTCGTGCTGAACGGGTGTAGGTGTATGGAAGTGAAGAGCTTCTAACGCTTGTTTCAATTCATCACTTAATGGATATTGATCAAAATGTTGTAATGTCATCGTGTTCTCCTTTTCGTACATTCATACTTGTGACATCATACCATAACCATGACCGTGAATGAAAAGACATAAAAAAAGCCCCATAAAGGAGCTTTAAATCCTCAATAATCCGAAAGATTAAAGGAATCTGCGTTTTACTTTTTCCCAGTAAGAGTTGTCTTTTAATTTCACCGTTTTAATCACTTTTCCTGAAAGGCCAATGTCAATTTGCTTGACGTGTTTTGTGCCGAGCGCTTCGTTATCAAGGCCAATAATTGGATGATCGTTTCCATCCTGCACCACTTTCAGCGTCAGCTTGCGGTCACTGCTTAAGATGAAAGGAGCGCCTAATGTACGGTACGAGTTGTTATTCAGCGATGCAAGCTCTGTGACCTGCATACAAGGAAGCATCGGATCAACCACTGCGCCACTCACGGATTTATTGTAAGCCGTTGAACCAGTCGGAGTGGAAATAATCATGCCGTCGCCTCTAAAAGTTTCAAAGTGGAAATCATCTATATACACATCGATCACAAATGTTTTAATAATGCTGGAGCGGATCGACAGTTCATTTAAGCAATGGAACTGATTTGTACTGTCAACGCTTACATCGATGATCGGATATTTTCTCACTTCAAGCTGTTCAGTGTTCATGGCATCAATCATTTTATCAAAATGCTCTAACGAGAAATCACAGTATAGATGCGTATTCTCTGATTTTGATACCCCTACATACAAGCAGTCATCCCGGAAGTTCGTTTTGCGGACTGCTTGAAGAAATGTGCCATCCCCGCCAATTGAAGCAATAATATGGGCATCCTCTGCACGCTTGACGACGTGAAAGCCTTGATCAGTAGCGAGCTTCTCGAGAGAAGAAATGTGTCCATCCAATTCATGATCTTTTTTGTAAAAGAAAAATACATTGCGTCGATTGTCTGTCATTGACGTTCTCCCCTTTGCTGTCAAAAATAATTTCCAATAATAAAGGGCTTACATGAAAACCCTTGCTCACATTTTACACTTTTTTCATATGAAAGTAAAAACATTAGAGAGAACATCTAATGATCAGATTTGCATGATGAGAAATGAGTCGATGTGAGTGATTCGAAATGGCTGAATCCTGAGCATAATTGAATAGCCGTTTTCTCATGGAAGAATGGTTTAGGTGTTTCGTTGCGGTGAAGATCTAGCCTATTAGGTGCAGGGAGAGGATAAAAAAACCAATTTTTCGTCATGCGCTTGTATACGTAGACGATGTAAAGTTGATCGTTATTTAAGAGAGGTGCTATCATATGCCTACATGAAATGTAAAAAAACCACAATTCCTGTGAAACATTTCATGTGGGCATTCGTATGAATGAAGTGAGATCAAAAGGAGGAGAAAAAGATGAATGCGAAAAGATGGGTAGCGCTAATTATTGCACTTGGTGTTTTCGGATTTTCAATTGTGATTAGTGTCACGATGGCCTTGTTCGATAGCTTCAATGACAATAAAATGAGCTATCAATTCGGGGATGAAATAGAAGAGAATGTACTAGAGAATGGCAGCGGTGCAGGCAAGATTGCTGTTCTTGAGATTAATGGAACCATTCAAGATAATGGCGGCGCCTCGAGCCTATTAGGCGGAGAAGGGTATGATCATCGTGCATTCCTCAAGGAACTAGATAAAGCGAAAGAGGATGCTTCGGTAAAAGGCGTACTGCTGCGCGTTAACTCTCCTGGCGGCGGTGTCTATGAAAGTGCTGAAATACATAAAAAATTAGAAGAAGTGAAAAAAGCGAAGAAGCCGATTTACGTATCTATGGGCTCAATGGCAGCTTCTGGCGGCTACTACGTGTCAACTCCAGCGAAGAAAATCTTTGCTTCACCTGAAACATTAACAGGATCACTAGGTGTTATTATGCAGAGCTTGAATTATTCAAAGCTGGCAGATAATTTGGGGATTAAATATGAAACAATTAAGAGCGGGAAGTTCAAAGACATCATGTCTCCTAACCGTGATATGACAAAAGATGAGCGTAATATCATGCAAAGCATGGTCGATAACTCTTACGAAGGATTTGTCAAAGTGATCTCTGAAGGACGAGGCATGTCAAAACAGGAAGTCAAGAAAATTGCTGACGGCCGAGTATATGACGGGACACAGGCAAAATCGAACGGATTAGTCGATGAGCTTGGGTATTATGAAGATGCATTAAAAGCGATGAAGAAAAATGAAAAAGGCTTAAAAGGAGCAACAGTGGTCAGCTATTCTCAAAGCTTTGGCTGGAACTCACTCTTTAACATGAGTGCAAGCAAGCTCTTTAAAAGCGAAATCGATTTTCTGAATTTAAAAGAAACACTGGCTGGCTCAAATGGTTCTAAACCGATGTATCTCTATTCAAAATAAAGGAGGGATCATAGATGGATTCTACATTCGATGAAGTAAGCGAAAGCCGCAGCCAAGAGGAAGAATCGAAGCCGGCCTTTGTGAAGCGCGCTTCAATTGAAGCACAGGCGTTTGCAGGTTTTTGGATTAGATTTTGGGCGTTTATTCTTGATTGGCTCGTCGTCTGGGGTGTCAACCATTTGACGGTTTCTCCAATCTTTAGTCTGTTTGGCTGGTCCAAAGGAGGGGGATGGTTTTCTCCATTTTCCGTCACAACGACAATTGTATTCCTCCTTTATTTCGCCATCATGACGAAAATCTTTCAGCAAACACTCGGCAAGATGGTGTTTGGAATTAAAGTGGTCTCACTTCAGCCTGAGAAGAAGCTGGCATGGGATGTTATTTTCTTTAGAGAGATTGTGGGACGTTACATTAATACGATCTTTGTTCTCTATGCTATCGTTGGGTTCTCGCCGAAAAAGCAAGGGGTTCATGATTACTTTGCTGATACGGTGGTTGTCCATGAACATTTATATGAAAAAACTGAATCAAACGTATAATCAGAGGAGTTTGGCCGCGTACCGGTCAAACTCTTTTTTTGTTGATTGGGTATAAAATCCAGAATGAGAGCCATAATCGTAGGGGAAGCATCATTTGTTATGGAGGAAGTGAGCACAGTGCTTTACGTTTGGATCGCCGCGTTGTTGTTTCTTGTGATCTTATTGATTTTCATGAAAGTAACCATTTCGCTGGACTATTCGCATACAAACGACAATGACCATATTGCACTGAAGGTCATCACCTTATATGGATTGGTCAGACTCAAAAAAGAGATTCCGATGGTGAGAGTCAATCCAGAAGACCAAACGATTGATATTCGTGAAAAGAAAATGGAGAGCGCCAAAACCCCTGATCACGAAAAAGAATCGATGCATAAAAAAGTAGGAAAACGTGATATGAAGCAAATCCTTCATCAAATGGAACGCATCACAAAAGAGATTGTCGATTTAAACCGGATCATGCGCAAGTTCTTCATTCACATAAGGGTTGTCTCATTTCACTGGTCGACATGGATCGGCTTTCATGACGCCGCTTTAACAGGTGTAGCAGCCGGCGGTGTGTGGTCAGTTAAAGGAGCGCTGCTTGCCTTTATGCAGGAGCATCTCACCTTTAAGCATAAACCAGTATATGAAGTCATTCCGGCCTTTCAGCACAACGTATCACAGACTCAGTTTACATGTATAGCTTATTTTCGTATTGGACATGCTATGCTTGCAGCCATTCGTTTACTTGTCCATTGGTTAAAAGGGAGAAAGGCGAGAAAAAGTGCCTCTCTTCAAGCAACGAAGAATGAATCATCTGTTTAAGGAGGAACCCGAAAATGGCAGATCATCCAATCCAAGGTCTCATGAAGACAGCGATGGAAAACTTAAAAGAAATGATAGATGTGAATACAATCATCGGCGATCCAGTCGAAACCCCTGACGGCAGTGTCATTCTCACTGTGTCAAAAGTTGGTTTTGGATTTGCAGCCGGCGGCAGTGAATTTAACGGGAACCAAAAGAAGGAAAAGCGTTCTGATGATCAAGAACGAAAAGAACCGAGACTCCCATTTGGCGGCGGAAGCGGCGGCGGGGTGTCGATTACACCAATTGCCTTCTTAATTGTAGGAACAAACGGAGTTCGAATGCTTCATTTGGATGAACACACACATCTGCTCGATAAAATATTGGATTCTGCTCCTCAAGCAATTGAACGTCTTCAGCACATGTTTAAGAAGGATGAGCGGGAGCACCGTCATAAAGAACGAAAACTAGATGACATAGACCTTTAAAAAGTTAGCTGCGCTGCAGTTAACTTTTTTTTCAAAATGGACGATTAGGCTTTGCAGTTTTTTGCTTTCTCTACTATGATAGAACCATACATTTGAAAAGGGAGGAATTGTTTTGGCATCGATCACATTTAAAGGAAGTCCTGTCACGCTTGTAGGAAATGAAGTAAAAGTAGGCGAGCAGGCTCCTGATTTTACGGTTTTAACGAACTCACTTGGAGAAGTTTCACTTTCTGATTTAGCAGGAAAAGTGACGATCATCTCAGTGATTCCTTCTATTGATACAGGTGTGTGTGACGCACAAACAAGACGTTTCAATGAAGAGGCAGCGGGTTTAGGTCCGGTCAATATTTATACGATTAGTGCAGACCTTCCATTTGCACAAGCACGCTGGTGCGGAGCAAACGGAATTGAAAATGTCGAAACATTATCTGATCACAGAGATATGTCATTTGGTGAAGCATTCGGAGTGTATATGAAAGAATTGCGTTTATTGGCGCGCGCAGTCTTCGTATTAGACCCTAACGGAAAAGTGGTTTACACTGAATACGTAAGTGAAGCAACGAATCACCCAAATTATGAAAAAGCCATTGAAGCTGCAAAATCACTGTTATAAAAGCAGCATCGACAAGAGCTCCGGCTTCAACCTGGGGCTCTTTTCAATGAGAACATATAGCTTTTAACAAAGCGAGGAGAGAAAAGCATTGCAGAAAGATCAAGTAAGTACTATTTTTGAACTGCTCGATACAGCTTCTATTCGATTGAAAAAGGAACAGAGCATTTCCTATATTGAGGCATTGGCAGAAGCAGGAGAAGCCTTTTTCCAAGCAAATGATCGAAACGGTTTATTAAAGGATTTAATAGAGAAAGCAGATTTTGCTTCTTATGATCATGAGCAGATTCGTAAAGCGTTTCAGCTCGCCGTATTGAAAGGTCAAAAGGATATTTCTCATCCAAATCGCCAGATGACGCCAGATACGATTGGACTGTTTGTCAGCTATTTGGTGAATAAATTTTTAGAAGGTCAAAAAGAGCTTGTTGTCTTTGATCCAGCAGCGGGAACAGGAAACTTACTGCTTGCGGTCTTAAACAATCTTACGGCAGAAACTAAGCGCGGCTTTGCGTCTGAAATTGATGATGTGCTCATTAAAATTGCTTGGGCCCAGGCGAATTTAGAGGAGAAAGAAGTCGAGCTTTTCCACCAGGATAGTCTTGAACCGCTTCTGATCTCACCGGCAGATGTCACTGTATGCAGCCTGCCAGTCGGCTATTATCCAAATGATGAGCGTGCAGCAGACTTTACATTAAAGGCAAAAGAAGGACATGCCTTTGCCCATTATCTATTCATTGAACAAAGCCTCCGCTATACAAAAGAAGGCGGCTTCTTATTCTTCATCATTCCAAACGACTTGTTTGAAGGAAAAGAGAGCGTACAATTAAAGGATTTCATTAAAGACCATGCGTATATGAATGCGTTAATTCAGCTGCCAGTGTCCATGTTTAAGGATAAAAAACACGCCAAAAGCTTATTTGTGATGCAAAAGAAAAAAGAAGGGCTGGAAGCACCAAAACGAATGCTGTTTGCCAATCTTCCATCTTTCTCACAAAAGGAAGCAATGGTCGGTGTGATGCGAAAACTAGACCAGTGGTTTATAGAAGAAAAAGAAACGAAAGAATAGCCAGAGTTATTTCTGGCTATTTTACTATTCAGAAAATAATGACTTATTGATGTAAGCGATAACAGTTTGAAGGTGCACTTGAAATGCAAAGTTTTCAATGTTTAAATGAAAAAGTCAGATATTTTTCGGACTTATCGTTAAACTATAAAAGACCCGTCAAACAGGTTGAATATAGCACCGGAAAAAACGTGAAACCTTATATAACAACTGAGTAAAAGGAGCGACAGTAATGTCCAAAATTATTGCAATCAACGCAGGAAGCTCATCTCTTAAATTCCAATTGTTCGACATGCCAGAAGAAACCGTTTTAACAAAAGGGCTTGTTGAAAGAATCGGAATGGACAACAGTATCTTCACGATTTCTGTAGATGGAGAAAAGAAAACAGAAGTGACAGATATTCCAGATCACGCAGTAGCGGTCAAAATGCTGCTTGAAAAACTAACTGAATTTCACATCATCAAAGACTTTAATGAAATTGATGGCGTAGGACACCGTGTTGTTCACGGCGGAGAGAAATTCAGCGATTCTGTACTTTTAACTGATGAAGTGATTAACGACATTGATCAGCTTTCAGAGCTTGCACCACTTCACAACCCTGCAAACGTTGTAGGAATCAAAGCATTCAAACAAATTCTGCCTGACGTACCAGCGATTGCTGTGTTCGATACAGCGTTCCACCAAACTATGCCAGAGCAGTCTTACCTATACAGCCTTCCGTACGACTACTACAAAAACTTTGGTATTCGTAAATACGGATTCCACGGGACAAGCCACAAGTTCGTTACAGAGCGTGCAGCAGAGCTATTAGGCCGTCCACTAGAAGAGCTTCGTTTGATTTCTTGCCACCTTGGAAATGGTGCGAGTATCGCAGCAGTTGAAGGCGGAAAATCAATCGATACATCTATGGGCTTTACACCACTTGCTGGTGTTGCAATGGGGACACGTTCAGGTAACATTGACCCTGCTCTTATTCCATTCATTATGGAAAAAACAGGACATACTGCTGAAGAAGTGCTTTCTACTTTGAATAAGAAGAGTGGTCTTTTAGGTGTGTCTGGTCTGTCAAGTGACCTTCGTGATATTGAAGAAGCAACAGAAGAAGGAAACGACCGTGCAGAAGTTGCTCTTGATATTTTTGCAAGCCGTATTCATAAATACATCGGTTCTTATGCAGCAAGAATGAACGGTGTAGATGCGATCATCTTCACAGCTGGAATCGGTGAAAACAGTTCAGAAGTAAGAGCACGTGTACTTCGTGGTCTAGAATTCATGGGCGTTTACTGGGATCCTTCCCTAAACAACATGAGAGGCGAAGAAGCATTCATCAGCTACCCGCACTCTCCTGTAAAAGTGATCGTCATCCCAACAAACGAAGAAGTAATGATTGCAAGAGACGTTATGCGTTTAGCGTAATCAAGTTTGAAAAGCTCAGCGTGTAGACAAACCCTCGCATTCGCCCGCAGGTCTGCGCTTCGGTGCTCGTCCTTCCTAGACTGCAAAGGTTTTCTATCACGCTGAAAAGAAGACAAAGGGCTAAAATCAAAATCATTTTAGCCCTTTTTCAACAATCTGAGCTCTTTTCCAATAAGGAAAAGAGCTTTTTTCTGTTAAAAGCAGCATGCTATAATGTTGTCCAATATGAAATAAAAGGGAGCGGTGCGGAAAATGAGCGTGGCAGAACATAAACGAGAGGCGAAAGAAAGGCTTTATGTGAAGGTCATCACAGTCAGTGATACAAGAACGAAAGAAACAGACAAAAGCGGCCGTCTGATGATCGATTTGCTCAAAGAACAAGGACATCTTGTTCTTGCATACGATATCGTAAAAGATAATATTGGAGCAATTCAAGACGCTGTGCTGGAAGGAACAAGCGAAGCGAAAATAGATGCCGTCTTGTTAAATGGCGGGACAGGAATTGCTGCAAGGGATGTGACCATTGAAGCCATCACCCCTCTTTTCTCCAAAGAGCTCCCTGGCTTTGGTGAAATCTTCCGCATGCTCAGCTATACAGAAGACATAGGTTCAGCTGCTATCTTGTCCCGGGCAACGGCAGGGGTCGTCAATCAAAAGGCTGTCTTTGCCACGCCGGGATCTACCGGAGCCGTTCGTTTAGCCATGACAAAACTCGTGATACCAGAGCTTCCTCACGTCTTACGAGAGCTTGAAAAGGATCAAAAATAGCCCAAAATGACTCTGCCAAGAAAATTTGGCAGAGTTTTTTTCATAAAGGGGTTGAAAAAACAATTTTTCCTTGTTACAGTGTATACATACTAAATGCATGTTTATAAATTAAAACTTATTTTTATGCAAAAAACATTCACAGAATCAAAACAAGCGAGAGGAGCTTTTCAATCATGTCACAAAATAAAAAAGTTGTATTAGCATATTCCGGAGGTCTTGATACCTCTGTTGCAGTTAAATGGTTACAAGAGCAAGGATACGAAGTCGTTGCTTGCTGCCTTGACGTAGGCGAAGGAAAAGACTTGGCATTCGTTCAACAAAAAGCGCTTCAAGTCGGAGCGGTTCAATCATACATGATTGACGCAAAAGAAGAATTTGCTGAAGAGTTTGCACTCACTGCATTACAAGCACACACAATGTATGAAGGAAAATATCCACTAGTATCTGCACTATCCCGTCCGCTTATTGCAAAAAAATTAGTGGAAGTAGCAGAAAAAGAAAATGCAGTAGCTGTTGCTCATGGATGTACTGGAAAAGGGAACGACCAAGTTCGTTTTGAAGTATCCATTAAAGCATTGAATCCAGATCTAGAAGTTCTTGCGCCAGTGCGTGAATGGAAATGGTCTCGTGATGAGGAAATCGAATATGCACAAAAACACGGTATTCCAATTCCGATTAACTTAGACAGCCCATATTCAATCGACCAAAACCTTTGGGGCAGAAGTAACGAATGTGGCATTTTAGAAGATCCTTGGGCTGCGCCGCCAGAAGGTGCATATGATCTGACAAATCCACTTGAAAAAACACCTGACACACCAGAAATCATTGAAATCACGTTTGAAAAAGGAAAACCGACAGCGATTGACGGTATCCAGTATTCATTATCTGATCTTATCCTTCATTTAAATGAAGTCGCTGGTCAGCATGGTGTTGGCAGAATCGATCACGTTGAAAACCGTCTTGTTGGAATCAAATCTCGTGAAGTGTACGAGTGCCCAGGTGCAGTCACACTTCTTAAAGCACATAAAGAGCTTGAAGACTTAACGCTTGTTAAAGAAGTCGCACACTTTAAGCCAATCGTGGAACAAAAAATGGCTGAATTAATATACAACGGCTTATGGTTCTCACCGCTTAAAGAAGCACTAGATGCATTCTTACAAGAAACACAGCAAAACGTAACGGGTGTTGTACGTGTGAAACTATTTAAAGGCCATGCCATTGTAGAAGGACGTAAATCACCATATTCACTTTATGATGAAAATCTCGCAACTTATACTAAAGCAGATGAATTTGATCATGATGCAGCTGTAGGATTTATTAACCTTTGGGGCTTACCGACAAAAGTAAACAGCATCGTGAATAAAAAGGAGCAGGTTAAAGCATGAAAAAGCTTTGGGGAGGCCGATTTCAAAAAACACCAGAAAAATGGGTCGATGAGTTTGGTGCGTCCATTCATTTCGACAAACAATTAGTGAAAGAAGATCTGACCGGCTCCCTTGCTCATGCAAGTATGCTGAATAAATGCGGTATCCTCGGTGATGAGGAGGCCGCTGTCATCAAAGACGGACTAAATACGCTCATGAAAAAGGCAGAGGCGGATGAACTGGAATTCTCAGTAGACTATGAGGACATTCATTTAAACCTTGAAAAAATGCTCATTGATGAGATTGGTCCGCTTGGCGGCAAATTGCACACAGCGAGAAGCCGGAATGATCAGGTCGCAACTGATATGCACTTATATTTGAATAACCAAGTCGAGCATATCATTGAATTGATCTCTTCCTTTCAAACGGTGCTTGTAGAAAAGGCAGAACAGCACGTTGAAACGATTTTCCCAGGATATACGCACCTGCAGCGTGCACAGCCTATTTCGTTTGCCCATCATATGCTCGCCTATTTTTGGATGCTTGAGCGTGACAAAGCGCGCTTTCAAGATTCATTGAAGCGAATTAACGTGTCTCCGCTTGGATGCGGAGCGTTAGCAGGAACGACATTCCCGATTGATCGTGAATATACTGCAGAGCAGCTTGGCTTTGATCACATTTACGAAAACAGCCTTGATGGTGTGAGTGATCGGGACTTCATTTTAGAGTTTTTGTCTAATAGCAGTCTTGTGATGATGCACCTCTCACGTTTTTGTGAAGAAATCATTTTATGGTGCTCGCAAGAATTCAAATTCATTGAACTCGATGATACGTATGCAACAGGCAGCAGCATGATGCCGCAGAAGAAAAACCCGGACATGGCTGAATTAATCCGCGGGAAAACAGGCCGTGTGTATGGCAACCTGATGGGGCTTCTCACGATTATGAAAGGCTTGCCGCTTACGTATAACAAAGATCTGCAAGAAGATAAAGAAGGCATGTTTGATACAGTGAAAACCATCGCTGGCAGCCTGCAAATCTTCACAGGTATGATTCAAACGATGACAGTCAACGAAGATGTCATGAAAAAGGCAACAAAAGAAGATTTCTCAAATGCGACAGAAGTGGCAGACTACCTTGCGAAAAAAGGCATGCCATTCCGTGAAGCACACGAAATCGTTGGCAAGCTTGTGTATACATGTATTCAAAAAGGCATCTACTTAAGTGATCTTCCTTTTGAAACTTTTACAGAAGCAAGCGAGCTTTTTGAACAAGACATTTACACTGTTCTTGATCCGTATGTTGCGGTTGAAAAAAGAACAAGTGCAGGCGGAACTGGATTCAAACAAATCCAGCTCGCTTTAGAAAAAGCAAAAGCCTGTCTGGCATAACACGCAAAAAACCATTCGTATGATACGGGTGGTTTTTTTGTCATGGAAAAAAGGAGATTGATGACCATTGGAGAAAATGAAAGCATACCAGCGTCAAGCAGAAAAGGGAGTGACAGCAGATCATGAAGAAAACGCTTGAGGCTTTGTTTCATCAACCGATCGTATCAGTGAAGACGTTAGGAGAACAATATGACGGACGGGCCAATGATGTTTGGCTGATCTCCTTACAAGATAAAACGGAGTATGTGATCAAATCTCCTAAAACTTTAAGAGAAGAAAGTGAATTTGTGACTGGGATCAATATGATCTATGGAGTAGATGCTCATACTACACAAAAGTATATTGATCAAATTAATCAAAAACTGTCTCATACGAATTCCTTTCAGATTCCAGAAGTTGTTCGTAAAGTGAAGAAGGCAGGGAGACATTTTTATGTAATGGAGAAAGTAGAAGGAACACCTTTCACATCTTTCGATGGACGTTCATCAAACTTTTATAAGGATTATGGGAGGAAACTAGCACATCTTCATTCTTATCGAACTGACTTTTTTGGTGCAGTATACGGAGCTGAAAAGAAACATTTGAGAGAATTTCATGCGGTGTTAAAAAAGGCTGTACCCAAACTCATAGAGCGTTATTATGCTGATCAGACTAATTTTCACTGTTATGCAGAAATTGTGCTGCAAAAGATTGAAAAGCTGAAGCCTCCTGATTCAGCCAGTCTCATTTTAATTGATTTAGATCCGTCTCAATATATTGAAAAAAATGATCAAGTAACGAGTTTAGTTGATACAGAATATGTCGTATATGGACCAGCTGCGTTTGATTTTATTGCATTGGAATACCTTTTGACGAAAGAAGCTGCCCGCGATGTCCAATTGGGGTATGAAGAGATTTGTCCGCTTCCTCGCGAGCTTCATGAGGTGAGAGAATGCTATCGTTTTGTTTCGCTGCTTCTCGATATCCATGGCTCATGGGATCTGAAAAAGTGGATGAGTCACCCTATACTGTTTTACTCCTATTGATAAAGGGTTCATAAGTGCGCCAGCTGCCGGTTTATAGTAAAGTAAAAGATAAGATAAGAAACACGTGAACTTGCAACCTTTGCTTTAGGAGGAGATTGTGTGCGACACGCATTAATAACAGCGGGTTCTAAAGGACTTGGCCGGAAAGTCACCGAGTCTTTACTGAATATGGGGTATTCTGTGACAGTGAATTATCGAAGTGATGATGAAGCTGTCCGGCAGATGAGAGAAGAATTACAGCAGTACGAAGATAAGCTTCAATTTGTCCAAGGTGATGTGACAAAAAAAGAAGATCTAAAAAACATGGTAGAGCTGGCAACAGAGCGATTTGGGCGGATTGATGCCTTGATTAACAATGCTGGTCCTTATATTTTTGAACGAAAGAAACTTGCGGATTATTCAGAAGATGAATGGTATCAAATGATGGAAGGCAACTTATCAGCTGTATTCCACTTGTTCCGAATGGTCATCCCAATGATGAGAAAACAAAGCTTTGGCCGCATTATCACTTATGGCTTCCAAGGTGCAGACCATGCGCCAGGCTGGATGCACAGATCAGCCTTTGGAGCGGCAAAAGTGGGCCTTGCGTCATTGACGAAAACCATTGCGATTGAAGAAGCCGAAAACGGCATCACCGCCAATATGGTTTGTCCAGGCAAAATCGTTGGAGACATGAAAGAATCGACAATAGAGGAAGCCCGCCAAATCAAAGACGAAGAAACGCCAATAGGCAGGTCTGGTACTGGAGAGGATATAGGACGTATCATCTCATTTCTATGTGATGACCGTTCAGACCTCATTACAGGCACCGTCATTGAAGCAACAGGTGGTATTAACGTCATTCACAGGCATTAAGTTTTTCAGCTTTTTATAGAGGGAATAAATGATATGAGATCAAAATTGAAAGGTGGATATACTACATGAAAGCTACATATCATGGACATTCAGTCGTACACATTGAAACAAACGGATATCATATTTGGATTGACCCATTTTTAAATGGAAATAAGCACACAGATATCAATCCGCAAGATGTGAAAGCAGATGTCATTTTACTGACACATGGTCATGGAGATCACATCGGTGACACCATTGAAATCGCTAAAAACAATGATGCACTTGTTGTCGCGCCTTTCGAACTTGCCACGTATTTAAGCTGGCAAGGGGTGAAAACGCACCCGCTTTCTATTGGAGGCGGCCGTGAGTTTGAATTTGGTAAAGTGAAGCTCACGCAAGCGTTCCATGGTTCAGCTGTCATTGATGAAGAGGCACAGACAATTACGTATACAGGGATGCCATCAGGTATTTTATTTACCGCAGAGGGCAAAACAATTTATCATGCTGGAGACACTGCACTCTTTTCAGATATGAAGCTGATTGGTGAGCTGAATCATATTGAGCTCGCATTCCTTCCAATTGGTGATAACTTCACGATGGGGCCGGAGGATGCAAGAATTGCAGCAGAATGGCTGCGGGCAAAACAGGTCGTTCCGATTCACTACAGCACATTCCCGCCAATTGAACAGGATCCGCATGCATTTGCAGACAGCCTGCATGGCGGCGTCGGTCATGTGTTAAACAGCGGGGAATCAATCGAGATTTAATCCCCATATGAAAAAAGCTGGCACACAAATGCCGGCTTTTTTGTTTGCCTTCATCTGCTGAAAGAAAAGACAAATTGCTATTAAAAGCCTCCTGCCCTTATAATGAAACATAGATGAAAACGCTGAAAACAAAAAGGGTGAACGGGATTGGCGACAAAGCATGAGCAAATTTTATCGTATATTGATTCATTAGATGTCGGGGAGAAAATTTCTGTCCGGCGCATAGCGAAAGAAATGAAAGTGAGTGAAGGCACCGCTTACCGGGCCATCAAAGATGCTGAAAATAAAGGATTCGTCAGTACCATTGAACGAGTCGGCACCATTCGAATTGAACAGAAGAAAAAAGAAAATATTGAAAAACTGACATATGCAGAAGTGGTTAATGTCATTGATGGACAGGTGCTTGGAGGACGAGCAGGCTTACATAAAACGTTAAATAAATTTGTCATCGGAGCGATGGAGCTGGATGCGATGATGCGCTATACGGCAGCTGGCAACTTGCTGATCGTCGGAAACCGGATCAATGCCCATAAGCAGGCATTAGAGGCAGGGGCGGCTGTGCTGGTCACAGGCGGATTCTCAACAGATGATGAAATTATTCAGCTCGCAGATGAGCTAGAGCTGCCAATTTTATCAACAAGCTACGATACATTTACCGTAGCGGCTCTCATTAACAGAGCCATTTATGACCAATTAATTAAAAAAGAGATTGTGCTGGTGGAAGATATTTTAACACCGATAGAACGGACGGTGTATTTATCACCAGAGGATAAGCTTGAAAAATGGTATGAAAAGAATTATGAAACTGGCCACGGACGTTTCCCGGTCGCAGATGATCAAATGAAGATTCACGGAATTCTCACCTCAAAGGATATTGCGGGGCATGACCGCTCCACACCGATTGAAAAGGTGATGACGAAAAATCCGCTGACGGTTATTGGCAAGACATCTGTCGCCTCAGCTGCACAAATGATGGTGTGGGAAGGCATTGAGGTGCTGCCAGTTGTGGATGATCATGCGAAGCTGATCGGGATGATCAGCCGTCAGGATGTGCTCAAGGCGCTCCAAATGATTCAAAAGCAGCCGCAGGTCGGAGAAAAGCTGGATGATGTTGTCTCAAGAGGGTTTAAAGAAACTGATACAGAAAAACCAAAAGCAGATGCGGTTTATCAATATGAGGTCACCCCGCAAATGACGAACCAGCTTGGAAACATTTCATATGGGGTGTTCACACAAATTTTAATCGAATCAGCCAACCGCTTCTTAAAATCTCATAAAAAGGGCGAGCTGATCGTCGAGAGTCTCTCTGTCTACTTCTTAAAACCGGTCCAAATGGAATCCACAATCCAGATCAAGCCGAATATTTTAGAAGTAGGACGCAAGTTTGGGAAGCTGGAAGTCGAGGTGTACCATCAATCGAATATCGTAGGAAAAGCGATGCTGATGGTGCAGCTGATGGAGAGGGGATAATGATAAAAAGGGCGAACCCATGTCGCCCCTTTCCTTATTACGCGTGATCCTTTTCGCCTTCTTTTAAAAAGAGCGGAAGGTAATGCTTGTAGGCTTTATACCCAGCCCACGTACTGCCGATACCGACAGCAACAAAAATAAATCCGATGACAAATGCGAGTGACGAGCGGTTTAAAAATAATTGATTCACACCGAAAAGCAGGACAAAGCAGCCAAGGGCCATACTGGATTTCGCCGACCAGAATTTTTTCTCAACTGGCCGGTTCGTACGGACATTTTTCGCTTTGTAGTATAAATAAAACATGGCAGAACAAATAATAAACACAATCAAAACAAGCATGTGCCAAGCCTCCATTGTAAGTGGTTACAACCCTATTTTAAACGTAAATAGGCTTGCTTACTAGAATAAATTGTCTATTCCTCACTTTTCCGTCACGATAGATTATGATTTAATAATAAAAAGAGTATCGCATGAGAAGGAGTTTTTATGAAAAAAGAACTGATTAGAACCATATCATTATATGACACCATCATCATTCATAGACATGTAAGACCAGATCCTGATGCGTATGGATCGCAGTGCGGCCTTACGGAAATCTTGCGTGCCACCTATCCAGAAAAAAATATTTATGCGACAGGAACCCCTGAGCCATCCCTTTCATTTTTATATGAACTCGATGAGATACCAGACGACGTGTATAAAGGGGCCCTTGTCATTGTCTGTGATACGGCCAATCAAGCAAGAATTGATGATCAGCGCTATTTAATGGGCGATAAGCTGATGAAAATCGACCATCACCCGAATGAAGATCCTTATGGTGATTTGCTTTGGGTAGATACAGAGGCAAGCTCTGTGAGCGAGATGATTTATGAATTGTACTTAGAGGGGAAAGAAGAAGGATATCAGCTGAATACAAAGGCGGCTGAATTGATCTATGCCGGCATTGTAGGAGACACAGGCCGCTTCCTTTTCCCAAACACAACGAAAAAGACACTCAAATATGCAGGGGAACTTATCGAATATCCGTTTTCATCTTCAGATCTTTTCAATCAATTGTATGAGACAGATTTGAATGTCGTGAAATTAAATGGTTATATTTTTCAACATATTTCTTTGTCAGAGAACGGGGTTGCATCTGTGTTCATTAAGCGTGAAATTTTGGAATCGTTCCAAACAACAGCGCAGCAGGCCTCACAGCTTGTTGGGACACTAGGAAATATTGCAGGCATTAAGGCATGGGTCTTTTTTGTGGAAGAAAACGATCAGATTCGTGTCAGATTCCGCTCTAAAGGTGTCGTCATTAACACCATTGCGAAAAAATATCATGGAGGCGGCCACCCTCTTGCAGCCGGTGCGTCCATTTATGATTGGGCCGTAGCAGATGAGATTTTGCGTGATTTAGAAGAAGTATGTAAATCATCATCATAAGAGAGGAGGGATATGAAGTCCCTTCTCTCTTTTTTTGTCATGGAGAAAAGGGTTACTTGCACACAGGGATAAACCAGCAGCCGATGTCTGTTGAATCTTCATAGGCTTGGAGATTTTGATGCTTTAATTCTTTTTTAATTAAATGAGCCATCATTTCTGTCTCAGCATAAGCACACATGCCGTCTTTGATCCGGCTTGCTTTGTCTCGTGCCATTTGACGATAGCTGTAAACCTCCATTGTCCTCACCTCTTTCTATTTAAGATCTCGTTCTACTTTTAGTGTATAAAAATGAAGCGTGAAAAGCGATCATTGAGGGCAGAAATTCATAAAAATTCCACAACCTGTTTATTCAGCAAATGAAATACGTACTTCAAGTGAAAGCTTCGTATAAATTGTCAGCTCTGTCACTTTCGCTCGGTATGCCTTTTCCCGAATCGTATATTCTTTATTTTCCACTGTCCGTTTTAGTAATTCCTTTGTTTTATAGACACTTTCGATATCCTTTGTAATGACTTCTGAGATATCCTCCTTGACCTGATCTTCAAACTTTAGCGTATCTGGCTCTGGGATTTTATATTGCTCACGATTCACGAGATGAACATCTACGCTTTGGATCAGCAGCCGCTTCTTATTATCCTCATTTAACTTATGCAAATCTTCCCGATAGAGTGTGATTTGTTCCTTCAAACTGTCCATATGATGCTGCTGGCTTCTCAGCAGTGTTACTTGCTTTTCCTGAAAGGTTCCGTATGTAAAGAGAAAAATGAGCCAGCTTACAATCGCACCAAACATCATTCCTGCAAAAAAACGCTGCCAGCCTGGGCGTTTATACAGCTCCGGCACCCTCATGATGACACATGCTCCTGGGTGAGCCACGTAATAATGAGATACCCCGTTTGTGCGCCGCCCATGGCAGAGATAATTAATAAAATCTGCTTGAAAATATCACGCGTGTTTCCTTCGAAAATGCCTCGTTCAAAGCTATAAACAGCATCAAATGTTCCGCCGATAGCGGCGACAAGCGCCCAAATCTTTAAACGGTTGGCAAGACTAGTAATAATGGATAAAGGCGGCTGACCAGATAAATACGCACCAACACCGCCTATGATAGCACCACCCAAAATGACCCCAAGGGCGATAAAATAACAGCTGATAAAATTCGGAATAAAAGCTTCCTTCACATCCATTTTGTCCACCTCACTCTATTCAATATATGGTGTGTGCTGGACAAGTATGAACGGACAGAAAAGAAAGAACATTTGTTTCTCATCGCATCGCGTTTTATAATGAAAGAATGACTTTAGACGAAAGGAGTGGATTTAGCATGTCTTATGTTCATCTTCAGGTCCACAGTGGATACAGCTTGTTAAGCAGTGCAGCTAAAGTAAAGGAGCTTGTACTGAAAGCAAAAGAACTTGGCTGCAAGGCGCTCGCTCTTACCGATGACCATGTGATGTATGGAACGGTTGAATTTTATAAGGAATGTAAAAAACATGGCATCAAGCCGGTTATCGGTTTAACAGCTTCTGTCTTCATAGATGAACAAGAGACAGAGGCTTATCCCTTAGTACTCCTTGCAAAAAACAACGAAGGCTATCAAAACCTGATCAAAATCAGCAGTGTGCTGAAATCAAAATCAAAAGCCGGACTGAAAGAAAAATGGCTCAAAAGCTATCATCGCGGGCTCATTGCGATCACACCAGGCGCATCTGGGTATATTGAAACGCTTTTGCAGCATGATCAAATAGAAGAAGCACGTGAAGCCACCAAACAATTAAAGCATATATTCGGCGAGGGTCATGTGTACATCGCACTTCAGCCATTTCAGCAGGACGAATCGCTCACCAGCAAACTGCGGGATGTCTCACAAAGTGTGGACATACCTCTTGTTGCGACGGGGGATGTTCACTACATCAATCGAGAGGATAAAATGGCTTATACGTGTTTAAAGGCTATTAAAGCAGGGGATCAGCTTTCAGAGATAGAGGAAGACCGAGGAGAAAAGCATTTCAGATCCTTTGAAGAAATGTTGGAATGGTATAGAGATGATCGAGAGCTGCTGACAAGAACGGTGGAGATTGCAGACCGCTGCGAGGTCGATTTAAATCTTGGGCAGACAAAACTTCCATCCTATCCAACTCCTGATCAATCAACAGCTGATCAGTTTTTACGCAGAGTGTGCGCAGAAGGTATGAAGCAAAGAAAGATTGCTTCACATGACACGTATGTCAAAAGACTTGAATATGAACTGAGCATTATCCAAAAAATGAATTTCAGTGATTATTTTCTCATTGTGTGGGATTTTATGAAGTATGCGCATGACAGAGGGATTGTCACAGGCCCTGGACGGGGATCAGCAGCGGGTTCACTTGTTGCATATGTTCTGTTTATTACGGATGTCGATCCGATCCGTCACGGTCTTTTATTTGAGCGCTTCTTAAATCCAGAGCGAATCAGTATGCCAGATATTGATATTGATTTCCCCGACACGAGAAGAGACGAAATCATTTCTTATGTAAAAGACAAATACGGAGACATGCATGTGGCGCAAATTGTCACCTTTGGGACACTTGCAGCAAAGGCTGCTTTAAGGGATGTTGGACGTGTGATGGGAATCGATTCAAAAGCAGCGGATCGTCTTGCCAAGCTGATTCCATCAAAGCCAGGAACGACACTGAAAGAAGCGGTGACTGCATCTCCTGAATTAAAAACGATGCTTCAGCAATCTGAAGAGCTTCGAAAGGTCTTCCAAACTGCTTTAAAGGTAGAAGGCTTACCGAGACACACTTCTACACATGCAGCTGGCGTTGTGCTGAGCGAAGAGCCGCTGACAGAGGTCGTTCCGATTCAAGACGGCCATGAAGGTGTGTATTTAACGCAGTATGCCATGAATTATTTAGAAGATCTCGGACTTTTAAAGATGGACTTCTTAGGGCTCAGAAACTTAACATTAATTGAATCCATTAAAAACCAGATTGAAAGACAGGAAAACGTCCACATTAACTTTAGTGACATTTCATATGAGGATCAGAAAACGTTTGAATTGTTATCTGCGGGCGATACAACTGGAATATTCCAGCTTGAATCACAGGGAATGCGTCAGGTGCTGAGACGCCTGAAGCCGTCTAGTTTAGAAGATATCGTAGCGGTCAATGCCCTCTATCGTCCAGGTCCAATGGAAAATATCCCGCTTTTTATCGACCGAAAGCATGGCAGAGTCAAGGTCTCCTACCCTCATCCTGATTTGTATGACATATTAAAGGATACATATGGGGTCATCGTCTATCAGGAGCAAATCATGCTAATTGCAGCGAAGATGGCTGGTTTTCAGCTGGGCGAGGCTGATCTATTAAGAAGAGCTGTTTCGAAGAAGGATAAAAAGGTCCTTGATGAAGAGCGAAGCCATTTTGTTGAAGGATGCCTAAAAAAGGAGTATCCTGTTAACATTGCAAATGACGTTTATGACTTAATCGTCAAATTTGCAAACTATGGTTTTAATAGAAGCCATGCTGTTGCATATAGCATGATTGGCTTTCAGCTTGCTTATTTAAAAGCGCATTATCCGTTATATTTTATGTGCGGTCTTTTAACGAGTGTAATTGGAAATGAAGACAAAATTGCTCAATATTTCTATGAGGCGAAGGAAAAAGGGATATCTGTGTTGAAGCCTTCTATTAATAAGAGTGAGTTTCCATTTACGGTTGAAAAAGGGGAGATCCGCTACAGCTTAAGAGCGATCAAAAATGTCGGAGTGTCAGCTGTAAAGGATATATACAGGGCAAGACAGGAAAAGCCGTTTGAAGATTTATTTGATTTTTGCGCAAGAGTATCACCAAAGAGTGTCAATCGAAAAACGATTGAAGCGCTCATTTTTTCAGGGGCGATGGATGAGTTTTATCCCAATCGTGCTTCGTTATTAGCATCGATAGATATTGCGTTAGACCACGTGTCATTTTTAAATCCAGAGGATCAGCTGGACTTTCTTGGGGATACAACCTTCTCCATTAAGCCAAAATATGCGGAGATAGAAGAAATGCCGCTTGTTGACCTCCTGCAATTTGAAAAAGAGGCACTCGGGTTATATTTATCAAATCACCCAGTACAAGCATACCGAGAACGCTTAAGAGAGAATGGTGCAGTGGAAATCATCAGACTTTCTTCCTATATTAAGCGGAAGATTTCAATGGGTGGTCTTTTGACAAAAGTGAAATCGATTCGGACAAAAAATGGACAATCGATGGCATTTGTTACATTTGGGGATGAAACGGGAGAAATGGAAGGCGTCGTCTTTCCAG
This sequence comes from Bacillus sp. Nf3, assembly GCF_003028545.1. Lineage (NCBI taxonomy): Bacteria > Bacillati > Bacillota > Bacilli > Caryophanales > Bacillaceae > Bacillus > Bacillus sp. Nf3. The sequence continues at coordinate 160,034 of NZ_PYUA01000002.1, forward strand.
AGCAATTTAGAAAGCTGTCCCCCTTACTTGAGGAGGGCACCATGCTTTATGTGGAAGGCAGAGTAGAGATCAGAAATGACAGCAGTCAAATCATCGTGCAAGAAGCTGCTTTGCTTGAAGAGATGGACGTAAAAAGAAAAGAGTCTGTCTACATTCGAGTGAAAGAAGAGAATCATACGCAGGAGCTGCTAGAGCAAGTAAAACGAGTCCTCTCGATGCACAGCGGAGAAGCAGATGTCTATTTGTATTATGAGAAGCAAAAAAAGACGATGAGACTTCCAGATGCATACAAAGTTCATGCAGATCATGCTGTGATTTTCCAGTTAAAAGAGCTGCTCGGTGAACAAAACGTTGTGATTAAATGATGACAAATCGCCTGAATATGTTTTACAAATTCACCTATTGTGTTATCATTTTAAAGATTCTGTGTATTTAAAACTGCCAGTATGTGCTTATCAATTTAGCAAATCATTAAATCATTTTCCACTTGAAGGAGTGTTCATCACATGTCATTAAGAGAAGAAGCATTACATATGCACAAAGAGAATCAAGGCAAACTCGAATCAAAATCAAAAGTACAAGTGAAAAATGCAAAAGACTTGAGCTTGGCTTATTCACCTGGTGTTGCAGAACCATGTAAAGATATTTATGACGACACAAGCAAAGTGTATGATTATACAATGAAAGGCAATATGGTCGCTGTTGTCACAGACGGAAGCGCTGTTTTAGGGCTTGGAAATATTGGTGCAGAAGCATCTCTTCCAGTAATGGAAGGGAAAGCCGTATTATTCAAAAGCTTTGCAGGCGTAGATGCCTTCCCAATCGCGCTTGCAACGAACGATGTAGACAAAATCGTTGAAACAGTGAAGCTTCTTGAGCCGACTTTTGGCGGTGTGAACCTTGAAGATATTGCAGCTCCTAACTGCTTTATCATTGAAGAGCGCTTGAAAAAAGAGACAAACATTCCAGTTTTCCACGATGATCAACACGGAACAGCCATTGTGACAGTAGCAGGACTAGTGAATGCACTGAAGCTTTCTGGAAAATCTATGTCTTCAATCAAAGTAGTGGCAAACGGCGCCGGGGCAGCAGGAATTGCGATTATCAAACTTCTTTATCATTTCGGTGTACGTGATATCATTATGTGTGATACGAAAGGTGCCATTTACGAAGGCCGCCCGAATGGTATGAATGCAGTGAAAAACGAAGTAGCTAAATTCACGAACCAAGACCGCAAAGAAGGTTCATTAGAAGAAGTCATTGAAGGCGCAGATGTCTTTATCGGGGTTTCTGTAGCAGGCGCTTTAACAAAAGAAATGGTTGGAAAAATGGCAAAAGATCCTGTCATCTTTGCTATGGCTAATCCAAATCCAGAGATTATGCCAGAAGATGCACATGCAGCAGGTGCAAGTGTTGTAGGAACTGGCCGTTCTGACTTCCCGAACCAAGTGAACAACGTACTGGCATTCCCAGGAATTTTCCGCGGAGCATTAGATGTACGTGCAACTCACATTAACGAAGAAATGAAAATCGCAGCTGTTGAAGCGATAGCGTCTCTTGTTTCAGATGAGGAATTGTCAGCTGAATATGTCATCCCTGCACCATTTGATGCACGCGTGGCACCAGCGGTAGCAAAAGCTGTGGCAAAAGCAGCAATGGAAACTGGCGTTGCAAGAATCAAAGTCGACCCAGAAGCGGTCGCTGAAAAAACAAGAAAATTAACGATTATCGGCGAATAATTAACTGGAAAAGTGTGCACGTTTTTTCTGAAATTGGAGGAAAAACGTGCAACATTTCCTCTCTTACGCGAAAAATTTTTCATCCGGAATGAGATTTTTTTGTAGACGTTCACAATTCAAACATATCAACTGCTCAGCGCCCCAAACACCTACTCATTTCTCATCAATTCCCCACTGAAAAAATTGAATGAAGGATGACAGCGTTTGACAAAAAAAGTACAATAGTTTCGGTACAGTTATGACATGTCCTATAATAGTGGATGTGCGTGTAAAGAAAAAACCCTTCAAAAAGGGAGGTAGTCATTTGTCAATCAAGAATATTTTCAGTAAAAAGAAAAAATATGCATCTGTACCCTCTGAACAGGCAAGTCAAGATGTGCCTGAAGGCATCATGACCAAATGTCCGCAATGTAAAAAAATAATGCTCACCAAAGAACTAGATAAAAATTTACGTGTTTGCATGAATTGCGGCAGACATTTGCAAATGAATGCAAAACAACGTATCGAAAGCCTTGTAGATGAAGGCACATTTGAAGAATTTAACGGGCACCTCATTTCAGCAAACCCGCTCGGTTTCCCAGGCTATGAAGAAAAGCTTGAGAAAGACAGAGAAAAAACATCTTTGAATGAAGCCATTGTCACAGGTAAAGGTGAGATTGAAGGCCAAAGTGCTGTCATTGCTGTCATGGATGCCACGTTCCGTATGGGCAGCATGGGATCGGTTGTTGGTGAAAAGATCACACTGGCGATTGAGAAAGCAAAAGCGGACAAGGTGCCGTTTATTATCTTTACTGCATCTGGTGGAGCGAGAATGCAAGAGGGAATTCTCAGTCTGATGCAGATGGCAAAAACAAGTTCAGCATTAAAACTGTTCAGCGAAGATCAAGGGTTGATTATCTCTGTGATGACGAACCCAACAACTGGCGGTGTATCAGCTAGTTTTGCGTCTCTCGGTGATTACAACTTTGCAGAACCGGGTGCTTTAATTGGTTTTGCAGGACGCAGAATCATCGAACAAACGATTCGTGAAGACCTGCCAGAGGACTTCCAAACGGCTGAATTTTTAATGAAGCATGGACAGCTTGATGCTGTCATCCATCGTGCAGAAATGAAAGAAACACTAGGCCGAATCTTAGCGCTACACAGCACAGGAGGTGAACGAGAGTGGCTGGAGAACTAGAATTTGAAAAACCTGTCATTGAACTTCGAGCGAAAATTGATGAACTGAAAAAGTTCACACAAAACTCAGAAATGGATTTAAGTGCAGAAATTGAGCGCCTTGAAACACGTCTGAGCAAGCTTGAAGCAGACATTTATACAAATTTAAAGCCGTGGGACAGAGTGCAGATTGCTCGGCATGCGATGCGCCCAACAACTCTCGATTACATTCAAGAGCTGTTTGACAATTTTTTCGAATGTCACGGCGACCGTTTTTATGGTGATGATGAAGCGATCGTTGGAGGAATTGCCACGTTTAAAGGGCTTCCTATCACTGTTATTGGTCATCAGCGCGGTAAAGATACAAAAGAAAACTTGCGCCGTAATTTCGGAATGCCTCATCCAGAAGGCTACCGTAAAGCGCTGCGTTTGATGAAACAAGCAGATAAATTTAATCGCCCGATCATTTGCTTTATTGATACAAAAGGAGCTTATCCTGGTAAAGCAGCTGAAGAGCGCGGACAAAGTGAAGCAATTGCGAAAAACCTATTCGAAATGGCAGGACTTCGTGTACCAGTTGTCTGTATTGTCATTGGAGAAGGCGGAAGCGGCGGCGCACTAGGCTTAGGCGTAGGAAACCACCTATTCATGCTAGAAAACTCAACGTATTCAGTGATTTCACCTGAAGGTGCAGCAGCACTGCTCTGGAAGGATTCATCACTTGCGAAAAAAGCTGCAGAATCAATGAAAATTACCGCTCCAGACCTAAAAGAATTAGATATTATAGATGATGTTATTAAAGAAGTGCAAGGTGGAGCACATCGAGACGTGAAACAACAAGCAGCCTACATGGAAAATGTATTAAAACAATCACTTACATCTTTGCTCAAACTAACACCTGAAGAACTAGTCGAACAAAGATATGAAAAATACAAAGCAATCGGGAAAGTATCGATTGAAAATCAATATATTGGGGTAAACTAAATAAACGTACAGCCTTTTTGGCTGGCGTTTATTTTTTTTCATCTTTTTTCATGAAAACCGACCTTATGTAAGCGCTATTTGAAAATAATTTTCTTTTGTTTTCATAAAATTTGAAACGACTGAAAACCTTGATATGATAAGGTTTATAGCACTTGTCTCTACAGATTTCAGAGAGATTTGCTTTCACGACGTTCTTAACTTTTGTTTAAAAACGGTTTATTTAATTGTATAATAAGTACGGTTTTAGAAATTCGTATTGAAAACATCCAAATTTGCTCATGATTGTTTTCAAGCAGTGGAAATGGTATGTTTAATTCATATATGGTCTCTGAGGTGAAAAAGATGAAGCGTATAGGAGTTTTAACAAGCGGTGGGGATTCCCCAGGAATGAATGCAGCTGTGCGCGCAGTTGTAAGGAAAGCAATTTACCATAATGTTGAAGTTTACGGTATTTATAATGGATACTCAGGTCTAATTAACGGTAAAATTGAGAAACTCGAAATAGGTTCAGTAGGCGATATCATTCATCGTGGAGGAACAAAACTTTACACGGCAAGATGTCCTGAATTCAAGACAGTTGAAGGTCGTGAAAAGGGAATTGAAAACTTAAAAAAATTCGGTATTGAAGGACTTGTAGTCATTGGTGGAGACGGGTCATTTATGGGAGCGAAGAAATTAACAGAGCTCGGTTTTCCATGTGTAGGTGTCCCTGGCACGATTGACAACGATATTCCAGGTACTGATTTCACTATTGGCTTTGATACAGCACTGAATACTGTCATTGATGCCATTGATAAAATTCGTGATACAGCCACATCTCATGAACGTACATACGTAGTGGAAGTAATGGGAAGACATGCTGGTGATATTGCCCTTTGGTCAGGTCTTGCGGGCGGAGCCGAATCTATTTTGATTCCTGAAGCAGACTATGACATGGACGAAATTATTGCTAGGTTAAGAAGAGGTCACGAGCGCGGCAAGAAGCATAGTATTATTATCGTTGCAGAAGGCGTAGGCAGCGGTGTTGAATTTGGAAAGCGGATTGAAGAGGAGACAAGCCTTGAAACACGTGTATCTGTCTTAGGACATATTCAGCGTGGAGGTTCTCCGAGTGCATTTGACCGTGTACTGGCAAGCCGTTTAGGAGCATACGCAGTCGAGCTTCTCCTTGAAGGAAAAGGCGGACGCTGTGTAGGCATTCAAAGCAATGAACTTGTCCATCATGATATTTTAGAAATCTTAGATAAAAAACATACAGTCGATAAAAATATGTACCGACTTTCACAAGAGCTCTCTATATAAAACGAGAAGACCTTAGGAGGAACAGTAATGAGAAAGACAAAAATCGTTTGTACAATCGGTCCAGCAAGTGAAAGCATTGAAAAGCTGACTGAATTGATTGAAGCAGGAATGAATGTAGCCAGACTAAACTTCTCCCACGGAGATTTTGAAGAGCATGGTGCACGCATTGAAAACATACGTAAAGCAGGTAAAACATTAGGCAAGGACATTGCGATCCTTCTAGATACAAAAGGTCCAGAGATCCGTACACGTACAGTTGAAAACGGCTCAATTGAGCTAGTCGCTGGTGCTGATCTTATCGTGAGTATGGAAGACATTGTTGGAAATACGGAAAAAATTAGTGTGACGTACGAAGATTTAATTCATGATGTAGAAGTAGGCTCAACGATTCTATTAGATGATGGTCTGATTGGTTTAGAAGTAAAAGAAATTAACATGGACCGCAAAGAAATCGTCACTAAAGTCATGAATACAGGCACACTCAAAAACAAAAAAGGTGTCAACATACCTGGCGTCAGTGTGAACCTGCCAGGTATTACAGAAAAGGATGCCAATGATATTCTGTTTGGAATTGAACAAGGCGTCGATTTTATCGCAGCTTCTTTTGTTAGACGAGCTTCTGATGTTCTTGAAATTCGTGAGCTTCTTGAAAAGAACAATGCGACTGATATTCAAATCATTCCTAAGATTGAAAACCAAGAGGGTGTTGATAACATCGACGAGATCCTTGAGGTATCTGACGGTTTAATGGTTGCGCGTGGAGATCTTGGTGTAGAGATCCCGGCAGAAGAAGTACCGCTTGTTCAAAAAATGCTGATCAAAAAATGCAATCGTTTAGGCAAGCCTGTCATCACAGCGACTCAAATGCTGGACAGCATGCAGCGTAACCCCCGTCCAACCCGCGCAGAAGCAAGTGACGTGGCAAATGCTATTTTTGACGGTACAGATGCGATTATGCTTTCTGGTGAAACAGCAGCAGGAACATATCCAGTAGAAGCTGTACAAACGATGCATAACATTGCATCACGTTCAGAAGAAGCACTAAACTATAAAGCAATTCTTTCCCGCAGAAGCGAAGAAGTAGAAGTCAGCATTACAGATGCGATCGGTCAATCTGTTGCACATACAGCAATGAAGCTTGATGTGGCAGCAATTGTGACGCCTACGGAAAGCGGACATACAGCAAGAATGATTTCAAAATATAGACCAAAAGCACCAATCGTAGCAGTTACAGCAAACGAATCAGTGGCAAGAAAGCTTTCACTCGTATTCGGTGTATTTGCAAAGAGCGGATCAAAAACGACGTCTACTGATGAAATGCTTGAGAATGCAGTAGAAAAGTCAATTGAAACAGGCTATGTAAGACACGGCGATTTAATCGTCATTACAGCAGGTGTGCCAGTTGGTGAAACAGGTACGACGAACTTAATGAAAGTATATGTTGTCGGTGACATCATTGCGAAAGGTCAAGGTATTGGCCGTAAATCTGCATTTGGACCGGTTGTGATTGCACAAAGCGGAAAAGAAGCAGAAGAAAAAATGTACGATGGTGCGATCCTAGTCGCAAACTGCACAGATCGTGATATGATGGGAGCTTTAGAAAAAGCATCTGCCCTTATCACAGAAGAAGGCGGTTTAACAAGCCATGCAGCTGTTGTTGGATTAAGCCTAGGCATTCCAGTAATTGTTGGTCTTGACAGCGCAACAACACTATTAAAAGAAGGCGAAGAGATTACAGTAGATCCAGCACGCGGAGCGATCTACAAAGGCCGTGCAAGCGTCCTTTAAATCATCCAAGAGGGGAGTTGTCTGACTCCTCTCTTTTTTTATGTTACACTAAAAAAAGCAAACAGCTTTTGATGAAAGATACCCCATGAGGTGATATGGTTGAAGAAATATTTTCTACTATTATTAATTCTGTTCCCTGCGGTGGAAATTAGTTTATTTTTAATCTCAAGTAAAATCATTGGCATTTTGCCAACGATGTTGCTCATCGTGCTGACAAGTGCATTAGGTGCTTATTTCGCAAGAAAACAAGGAATAGAAGCCTTCCAAAAAGTACAGCGAGATTTACAATATGGCAAGATGCCAGGGGGAGCGATTGTCGATGGTTTTTGTATTCTGATTGGTGGTCTGCTGCTGCTCATTCCAGGCTTCTTATCGGATCTCATTGGGGCTTTGCTGCTCATTCCGGTAACGAGAAAGGGAATTAAGCCGCTCTTTGAACGCTGGCTTAGAAACTTGTCTAATCGCAACCGCTATACAATTATTCGCTAAAGAGACCTTCAGCCTAGGTCTCTTTTATTTTTGCATGCCATACCGAATGTACTCAAAAATATCTCTGAAAACTCCTGCATTACGGAATGCCTGCCACACGACAAGTGAAGCAGGGCCAATCACAAGTCCAAGAAAACCAAACCATTTTAACCCGACAAATAGCGCCACAAGCGTTGCTAAAGGATTAAGTCCGATGGATTTGCTTAAGACTTTTGGCTCTGATATTTGTCTTTGAATGAGGACAACAATATACAAAATGCCCAGTCCAATAGCGAGTGAAAGATTTCCTGTCATAGCAGAATAAATGATCCACGGTAGGAAAACAGTGCCGCTCCCGATATATGGAAGTAAATCGACAAACCCAATACATAAAGCAATCACAAGGGCATGCTCGACTTTTAAAATGATGAGTCCAATCAATACAATGCCAATCGTCATGGCCACAAGCAGAAGCTGAGCTTTCATAAAGCCGGTAATGGCTTTTTTGATTTCAGATAAAATGGCGCGTGTATGCTGCATCCATTTTGCGGGAAAGATACGTGAGCCATATGTTTTTAACGTAAACCAATCTTTCGTGATAAAAAAAGTTGCCAGAGCAGAAAATAACAATGTTGCTGCTGCATCAGGCAAAAGACCTAAAAAAGCCGGAATAAGCTCGAGTGTTTTTGAAAGAAAAGTCCCGATTTTTGCGGCAGCTTCATCACCGAGTGCTTGAATTTGTCCCAAAATCGATTCCTTTTGACCTGCTTGAAGCGTATTAAATTGGGCTGTGACATCATGATATAAAGGCAGAATTCTATCTGTGAAAAATTGCTCTACAATACCAATCAATTGATCAAGATGGCCAGGCAGCACCTTTGCCAAATAAGCACTCCCTGAAATGATTTCAGCCACTAAAAGCGTCATGAAGCCGGCGGCTGCGACTAAAAAGAGCAACAGTACAATGACCACAACAAGTCCTCTTGGCATCCCGGTAATCTCTTCAATTTTGCAGACGGCAGGGTGAATCAAACAAGACACAATAAGGGCGATCCAAAAAGGATATAAAAACGGAAAAGACTGATATAAAAAGACAACAGCAAAAACAGCAATGCTGATTATCATCAAACTTCGCAGAAAAATGGCCACATAGGCGTGATTCACACAATCCCCTCCAAAAAACAAGCATGTCCGATACTTCATTTTATTCAAAAAGATTAGTAATATGAAAAGGTCGCAATAAAAAGAAAGAAAGGAGCGGCGTATGTTTACTCAAGCAAATTTATTTTTGGTACTTTTACTCGTTATTGCACTTATTGCAAAAAACAATTCGTTAATTTTAGCGGTCTCTGTACTGATCGCAATTAAGCTGGTTGGTCTGGATCAAAAAATTTTCCCGGTTCTCCAATCTAAAGGCATTAATTGGGGAGTGACCGTTATTACCATTGCTGTGCTAGTCCCGATTGCAACAGGTGACATTGGATTTAAGCAGCTTGGAGAAGCGATGAAATCTTCCTATGCTTGGATAGCTCTTGGAGCGGGTATATTAGTAGCATTAATTGCAAAAAACGGGATTGTGCTACTCGAAAATGATCCGCATATTACGGCAGCGCTTGTGTTCGGTACCATTTTGGCAGTCAGCTTATTTAAAGGGGTGGCTGTTGGACCGCTCATCGGGGCAGGAATTGCTTATTTGGCGATGCAGGCTGTGAAATTTTTCAGCGGGTGAAAAAGAGAGTGGTTCCTGCCACTTTCTTTTTTAAATTTTTTCTTGCGTGAGCTTTTGCAAAAAAACATAATTAAATATATTAAAAGAAGCAAATTCCCTTTATTCCATGCCTGATATGGGAGACTGGAAAAAAAAATATCAAAAAAAATTATAGTTAAACATTTAACAAATGTCTGATTATTGTTTATAATGGGAATAGGCTTAATTTTGAACTCATTGATCATACAAGAGATATGAGGCTAAAAGCGCTCTAACCGTATAGGTAAATGTAAGCATTTTCTTTTTAGAAACTGCCATCTTATTCGGATTGGATAGCGCTTTCAAAAAGTGAGAATTCTGCAACGAAGGGGAATCTTTTTAAAAAGGGGAGATTGAACATGACAGCAACAAGAGGTCTTGAAGGTATCGTGGCAACAACTTCATCCGTAAGCTCAATTATTGATGATACTCTTACTTATGTAGGGTACAATATCGATGATTTAACTGAAAAAGCTACATTCGAAGAAATTGTCTACCTGTTATGGCACTTAAAGCTGCCGAATGAGCAGGAGCTGAGTGAATTAAAACAGCAGCTCAATGAAAATGCTCAGATTCCGCAAGAAATCATTGAGCATTTTAAATCTTATTCGCTCGATGGGGTTCATCCAATGTCTGCGATTCGTACAGCAGTATCCTTACTAGGTTTACTAGATGACGAATCAGAGATTATGGACAAAGAAGCGAATTACAGAAAGGCAATTCGCTTACAGGCGAAAATTTCTGGACTAGTCGCTGCGTTTTCTCGCATTCGCAAAGGACTTGAGCCTGTACAGCCAAAAGAAGAATACAGCTATGCTGCAAACTTCTTGTATATGCTAAATGGCGAAGAGCCATCACCAGTAGAAATTGAAGCCATTGATAAGGCGCTTATTCTACATGCGGATCATGAATTAAACGCATCGACATTTACAGCACGTGTATGTGTTGCTACACTATCAGATATCTACTCTGGTGTGACAGCGGCTATCGGTGCGCTGAAAGGACCGCTTCATGGCGGCGCTAATGAAGGCGTGATGAAGATGCTTTCAGAAATTGGCGAAGTTGAAAACGTAGATTCCTATATTCATGGTAAGCTAGAGAAGAAAGAAAAAATTATGGGCTTTGGCCACCGTGTATACCGCCAAGGTGACCCGCGTGCAAAGCATCTAAAAGAAATGAGCCAGCGTTTAACAAACCTCACTGGCGAGCCGAAATGGTATGAAATGTCTGTTCGCGCAGAGGAAATCGTGACATCAGAGAAAAATCTTCCACCAAATGTTGATTTTTATTCTGCATCTGTATATCACAGTCTTGGCATTGATCATGACTTGTTTACACCAATTTTCGTGATCAGCCGATTCTCTGGATGGATTGCTCATATTCTAGAGCAATATGACAACAACCGACTCATCCGTCCAAGAGCTGATTACATTGGACCTGATCTTCAAACCTTTGTTCCGATCAGTGAAAGAGACTAATGTTTATAGAATAAGCGGGGGCTGATTTCAAAAGGCTAATCAGCCTCCATATCAACATCAACAAAAAACGAATCACGTGAAAAACTTTTTTGCTTGCAGACATCAAGCCAAGAAGTTTCAAATATTCACTACATAACCTGGGAGGTAATATCATTGTCACAAGGCGAAAAAATTACAGTTACTGGCGGCGTATTGAATGTACCAAATAATCCAATCATCCCGTTTATCGAAGGGGACGGAATCGGTCCTGACATTTGGAAAGCAGCATCAAGAGTACTTGAAGCAGCTGTAGAAAAAGCATACAAAGGTGAAAAGCAAATCACTTGGAAAGAAGTATATGCAGGTGAGAAAGCTTACAATAAAACTGGAGAGTGGCTTCCTGAGCAAACGCTTGAAGACATTCGTGAATACTTAATTGCCATTAAAGGACCACTAACAACACCAATTGGCGGAGGAATCCGTTCATTAAACGTGGCACTTAGACAAGAGCTTGATTTATTCACATGCTTACGTCCAGTTCGCTGGTTCAAAGGCGTACCTTCTCCTGTCAAACGTCCAGAAGACACAGATATGGTGATCTTCCGTGAGAACACAGAAGATATCTATGCTGGTATTGAGTATGCAAAAGGTTCAGACGAAGTGAAGAAGTTAATTGACTTCTTGAAAAACGAATTAGGTGTGAACAAAATCCGTTTCCCAGAAACGTCAGGTATCGGAATCAAGCCAGTTTCTGAAGAGGGAACATCCCGTCTTGTCAGAGCGGCTATCCAATATGCAATTGACCAAGGCCGTAAATCTGTGACGCTTGTTCACAAAGGAAACATCATGAAATTTACAGAAGGTGCCTTCAAAAACTGGGGCTACGAAGTGGCTGAAAAAGAGTTTGGCGACAAAGTCTTTACATGGGCACAATATGATCGTATTGTAGAACAAGATGGAAAAGATGCGGCAAACAAAGCGCAAAGTGAAGCAGAAGCTGCTGGCAAAATCATTGTCAAAGACAGCATTGCAGATATTTTCCTTCAACAAATCCTAACTCGTCCAGCTGAGTTCGATGTTGTGGCTACAATGAACTTAAATGGAGATTACATCTCTGATGCACTTGCAGCACAAGTTGGTGGAATTGGTATCGCACCAGGAGCGAACATCAACTACGAAACAGGACACGCTATTTTTGAAGCGACTCACGGAACAGCACCAAAATATGCTGGTCTTGATAAAGTGAATCCATCTTCTGTTCTTCTATCAGGCGTGCTTTTACTTGAGCACCTTGGCTGGCAGGAAGCAGCTGATCTAGTGATTCAATCTGTTGAAAAAACAATTGCATCTAAAGTCGTCACTTACGATTTTGCTAGATTAATGGATGGCGCAACAGAAGTGAAATGTTCTGAGTTTGCTGACGAGCTCATCAAAAACTTGTCTTGATTCTTAAACTTTAAAGTTAAAGGGGAAAAAGGAAATGGCAAACAAGCGTAAAAAAGTATCTGTCATCGGAGCAGGTTTTACTGGAGCAACTACAGCATTTTTAACAGCTCAAAAAGAATTAGCGGATGTCGTCTTAGTTGATATCCCGCAGCTTGAGAACCCAACAAAAGGGAAAGCTCTTGATATGCTGGAAGCAAGCCCTGTTCAAGGCTTCGATGCGAACATTACAGGCACTTCTAACTACGAAGATACAGCCGGTTCTGATGTCGTCGTCATTACGGCAGGAATTGCAAGAAAGCCGGGAATGAGCCGTGACGATCTCGTGTCAACAAATGAAAAAATCATGCGCAGCGTGACACGCGAAATCGTTAAATATTCTCCAGAAGCTATTATTGTTGTGTTAACAAACCCTGTTGATGCAATGACATATGCAGTTTATAAAGAATCAGGATTACCAAAAGAAAAAGTCATTGGACAATCGGGTATTCTTGATACAGCACGTTTCCGTACGTTTGTTGCTCAAGAATTAAACCTATCTGTCAAAGATGTGACGGGCTTTGTCCTTGGTGGACATGGCGATGACATGGTTCCGCTTGTTCGTTACTCTTATGCAGGCGGTATCCCGCTTGAAACATTGATTCCAAAAGATCGAATTGATGCGATTGTTGAAAGAACAAGAAAAGGCGGCGGCGAAATCGTGAACCTATTAGGTAACGGTAGTGCCTATTATGCACCTGCTGCTTCACTTGTAGAAATGGTTGAGGCGATTCTAAAAGATCAGCGCCGCGTAATCCCAACGATTGCTTACCTTGAAGGTGAATATGGCTACGAAGGCATTTACCTTGGTGTACCAACAATCGTAGGTGGAAACGGCCTTGAGCAGATCATTGAGCTTGAGCTGACAGAAGAAGAAAGAAGTCAGCTTGACCGTTCTGTTGAATCTGTTAAGAACGTCATGAAAGTATTGTCTTAATATGAAAAAAAGAAGGCTTCTCTTATGAGGGGCCTTCTTTTTGTTTACAAAACAAATCTTGTCGAAATTTTAAATTGTCCTCTTGTTAAGCTTTCGTTAAAATGAAAGAGAAAGCATGACTTCTCGCTTTTCACATAAGATACAAAAAAACGGATGCAGGGGAAATCACTAATTGGAGGCACAACATGAATAAAAAAATATTAGTTGTGGATGATGAAGAATCGATTGTAACACTTCTAAGCTATAACCTTGAAAGGGCGGGCTATGATGTCGTCACAGCAAGAGATGGGGAAGAAGCGCTTGAAAAAGCAGCAAGTGAACAGCCTGATCTCATTGTATTAGATTTAATGCTTCCGAAGATGGACGGCATTGAAGTGTGTAAACAACTGAGAATTCAAAAAATGATGTTCCCTATTTTAATGCTGACAGCAAAGGACGATGAATTTGATAAGGTGCTCGGCCTTGAACTTGGAGCCGATGATTACATGACAAAGCCATTCAGTCCTAGAGAAGTGGGTGCTCGGGTAAAAGCCATCTTAAGAAGAGCGCAGCAATCTCAGCCTGTCCCCACGCAAGAGGACAAGGAAGAGGTCATTGCAGACCAAATCAAAATTGGTGAACTGCGCATTTTACCAGAACACTACGAAGTCTACTTCCAAGAAGAACGCCTAGAGCTTACGCCGAAGGAATTTGAACTGCTGCTTTATTTGGCCAAGCATAAAGGACGTGTCCTCACACGTGATCTTCTGCTAAGTGCCGTTTGGAATTATGACTTTGCAGGTGACACTCGTATTGTGGATGTACACATCAGCCACTTGCGGGACAAAATTGAAAAGAATACGAAAAAACCAACATACATTAAAACCATTCGCGGCTTAGGCTACAAATTGGAGGAGCCAAAGCCAAATGAGTAAAATAAGAACCCGCCTGTTTTCGGGACTTATTTTTCTCCTTTTTATTGTGTTTGTTGCACTTGGCCTTTTCTTGGATCACATGTTCCATGTTTTTTATGAAACAAAATTAACGGAACGAATGGAAAATGAATCGAGCTTTCTTCTTTCTTCCATGGATGGTGATGATCTGCAGGCGAAGCAAAACAAGGAGATCCTCAATCAGGCAAAGCAGCATCTCGATATGAATGCGTCAATTGTGGATCTGAAGGGGAATATCATACATACAACGGGTCAAGCGGAGCAAAGGGGCATCATTCAAAACACACTGAACAATGAACGGATTCAAACAAAAGGCGTCGTCATTGAGGATGAGAAGGATGCACTGTTTCATTACGCAGTCCCTATTCTGAAACAAAACGAACCGGCAGGCTATTTATTTCTCCATGCGTCATTCCAGCCTTTAAATGAAATTGACGGCCAGCTTTGGCTCGCATTAGCCGTTTGTCTTGGCTCGGCGATTATTATCATCGTTTTCTTTGGATACCGCATGTCAATGAAATATGTAAAACCGATAGATTATGCCACAAAGGTAGCCAAACAGCTGGAACGCGGGAACTATGATACCAATCATTATGAAGAGCTCATCATTGAAACAAGCGAGCTTAATACATCAATGAAGCGTCTGGCAGAAAGCCTTCAAGAAATGACAAGCACTGGGGAAATGCAGCGGGACCGTCTACAAACAGTCATTGAAAACATCGGAGCAGGGATTATTTTGATTGATAAGATGGGGTATATCAACCTAGTCAATCGAACCTTCCGCAAGCAGTTTAAGGTGCAAAAGCACATTTACATGCACAAGCTGTATCATGAAGCATTTACACATGACGAAATTATTGAGCTGATTGATGAAATTTTTATGACAGAAACGAAGGTGCGGAAGTTTTTGCGCCTAGCCGTTGACATTGAACGGCGCTACTTCCAAGTGGATGGTGTCCCAATTTTAAGTACAGATGATGAATGGAAAGGAATTGTCCTTGTGTTTCATGACGTGACAGAAACAAAGCAGCTTGAGCAGATGCGAAAAGATTTTGTCGCCAATGTGTCTCATGAATTAAAGACACCGATTACGTCGATTAAAGGATTCTCCGAAACCCTTCTTGATGGAGCGATTGATGACAAAGAAGCGCTGACACAATTCCTTTCCATCATTTTAAAAGAGAGTGTCCGACTCGAAACTCTTATTCAAGATTTACTCGATCTTTCCAAAATCGAGCAGCAGCATTTCAAACTAAATATTCAAGACGCCAATGCGTCAGAAATCATTCAAGAGATTGAAGTCCTTTTAAAACAAAAGGCTGCGGAAAAAGGTATTCAATTACAAGTGCGCATCCCGAAAGAGCCTGTCTATGTGATGGCAGATCCGCTGAGATTAAAGCAAATTTTCCTCAATCTCGTGAACAATGCTCTTACGTATACACCAGAGGGAGGGAGTGTCACTATTTCGGCAAGACCGCGGAAAGGCGCCTATGAATTTGATGTAGCAGATACAGGAATCGGCATGAAGAAAAGCGAGATTCCAAGAATATTTGAGAGATTTTATCGAATTGATAAAGATAGAAGTAGAAATTCAGGCGGTACAGGTCTTGGGCTTGCGATTGTCAAACACCTTGTAGAGGCGCATGAAGGGACGATTTCAGTCCATAGCAAACAAGGGAAAGGAACGACTTTTACAGTGAGCCTGAAATCAAAATAGGGAAAAAAGGAATGTCACGTTAAAATTTACATGATCTTTACAATGGATTCATGTTTAGTTAAACAATCATTGGTAGGATGAATAGGAACCCCTTCATCCAAGGAGCCAATTTTGTAAGGACGAAAACACTTGTTGTTTTCGTCCCTTTTTTTATGCAGGTTCGACTATTTTCTTTTCAAAATAAACTTTGATAAAATGAAGATACAATGTGTGAAAGAGACGGCTGAAATGGCTCAGCCGATGGAGGATTAAAACATGACAGACAAAAAGAAATTAGTACTAGTGGATGGAAACAGTCTCGCTTATCGAGCCTTTTTTGCTTTGCCGCTATTATCAAATGATAAAGGCGTCCATACAAATGCCATTTATGGCTTTGCAATGATTTTAATGAAGATGCTCGAGGACGAGAAGCCAACCCATATGCTCGTCGCATTTGATGCGGGGAAAACAACGTTCCGCCACGAGACATTTAAAGAATATAAAGGCGGAAGACAAAAAACGCCGCCAGAGCTATCAGAACAAATGCCGTTTATCCGTGAACTATTAGATGCCTATCAGGTGAAAAGGTACGAGCTTCCTCAATACGAGGCTGACGATATTATCGGGACATTGGCTGTGGAGGCAGAAAAAGACGGCTTTGAAGTGAAAATTTTCTCAGGAGATAAGGACTTAACGCAGCTATCAACAGACCATACGACGGTGGCAATTACGAAAAAAGGCATTACAGAAGTAGAATATTACACACCGGCTCATATTGAAGAAAAATATGGTCTGCGCCCAGATCAAATCATCGATATGAAAGGCTTGATGGGAGATTCCTCAGATAATATCCCAGGGGTGCCCGGTGTAGGGGAAAAAACAGCGATAAAATTGTTAAAGCAGTTTGAAACGGTAGAAAACCTGCTTGAACATATTGACGAAGTCAGTGGTAAAAAACTCAAAGAAAAGCTTGAAGAATATAAAGAGCAAGCGGTGATGAGTAAACAACTCGCAACGATTCTTGTAGAAGCGCCAATTGATGTATCAAGCAAGGATCTCGCATATGAAGGTCCTCATATGGATCAAGTGATCTCTCTTTATAAAGAACTAGGCTTTCAAACGCTGCTAGAGCGTCTAGGAGAAGCACCAGAAACAGGTGAACAGGTCGAAGTTGAAGCATTAGAAGTGAAAAAAATGACCGATGTAACGGATGAAATGCTGACAGATCATGCCGCCCTTGTGGTAGAACAGCTTGGAGATAATTATCATGAAGCGGATTTGATCGGTTTTGCGATCCATAATGAAAACGGTGCATTTTTTATCACGAAAGAAGATGCACTTCAATCAGATGCATTTAAACAATGGGTACAGGATGAAACGAAGAAGAAATGGGTCTTCGATTCAAAAAGAGCAGTTGTCGCTCTCAGATGGCACGATGTCGATCTAAAAGGTGTCGATAACGATGTCCTGCTCGCTTCCTATGTCGTCAATCCTCAGAAATCCTATGAGGACGTCGCAAGTGTGGCGAAGGAATACGGTCTTAACATCGCATTTTCTGATGAAAAAGTGTACGGAAAAGGAGCAAAGCAGGCGATCCCACCTGAAGATGAACTGAAGGAACATCTTGGACGAAAAGCAGCGGCGATCTCTGCTCTGCATGATTTAACACTTGAAGCACTAGAAAAAAATGATCAACATGAACTGTATGAAGACTTAGAGCTGCCGCTTGCCCTCATCTTAGGTGAAATGGAATCACTTGGCGTAAAGGTAGATATTGAGCGCCTAGAGAAGATGGGTGAAGAGTTAGCGAAAAAGCTGAAAGAATATGAGGAAACCATTCACCGCTTAGCAGGTGAAACGTTTAACATCAATTCTCCTAAACAGCTTGGCGTGATTCTTTTTGAAAAGTTAGGTCTGCCGATTATTAAAAAGACAAAAACAGGCTACTCGACATCTGCGGATGTTCTTGAAAAGCTTGAAGATAAGCACGAAATCATTCGGTCTATTCTGCATTACCGCCAAATTGGAAAGCTCCAATCGACCTATGTGGAAGGTTTAATGAAGGTAACGCGCAAGGATACCCATAAAGTGCATACACGATTTAATCAAGCGCTCACGCAAACAGGAAGACTAAGCTCAACAGATCCCAACTTGCAAAACATCCCAATTCGTTTAGAGGAAGGACGGAAGATTCGTCAAGCATTCGTTCCATCAAAAGAAGGCTGGCTTATGTTTGCTGCTGACTATTCACAAATTGAGCTGCGTGTTCTTGCTCATATTTCTCAGGATGAGAATTTGATCGAAGCGTTTACGCAAGATATGGATATTCACACGAAAACAGCGATGGACGTGTTCCATGTCTCAGAAGAAGAAGTGACTTCCTCTATGAGAAGACAAGCCAAGGCTGTCAACTTCGGAATTGTATATGGAATCAGTGACTATGGATTATCTCAAAATCTTGGGATCACAAGAAAAGAAGCAGCTGCCTTTATCGAACGCTATTTAACAAGCTTTAAAGGTGTGAAAACCTATATGGAAGAGATTGTGCAGGAAGCGAAACAAAAAGGATATGTCACGACACTTCTCAAACGCAGACGGTATATCCCGGATATCACCAGCCGCAATTTTAATATCAAAAGCTTTGCGGAAAGAACAGCCATGAACACACCGATCCAAGGCAGTGCAGCTGATATTATTAAAAAAGCCATGATTGATATGGCGCGTAAGTTAAAAGAAGAAAACTTGCAGGCAAATCTTTTATTACAGGTGCACGATGAATTGATCTTCGAAGCGCCGAAAGAAGAAATTGCCATACTCGAAAAAATTGTCCCTGAAGTCATGGAAAATGCACTTCAGCTAGATGTGCCGTTAAAAGTTGATTTTGCTTCAGGCCCATCTTGGTACGACGCAAAATAATAGAGAGAGAAAAAGGAGCGAGGAGCATGCCGGAATTACCAGAAGTTGAAACCGTCCGGCGCACACTCAAGCGGTTAGTCGAAGGAAAAACGATTGAAACGGTCAATATCAAATGGCCGAATATCATCAAACGTCCTGGGGAGCCGGAAGAGTTCGCAAGAAGGATGGTAGGAGAAACGATACAAACCATTGAAAGAAGAGGAAAGTTCCTGCTCTTTCATTTAGACCACTACGTAATGGTCTCCCATTTAAGGATGGAAGGGAAATACCGTGTACATGAAGCGCATGAGCCATACGATAAACATGTACACGTCGTCTTTACTTTTACAGATGGTACTGAGCTTCGGTATCATGATGTGCGTAAATTTGGCACGATGCATTTATTTCAGCCGGGGGAAGAGGAAAAGGAACTCCCGCTCTCACAGCTGGGGTATGAGCCTTTTGATGATCAATTCACTCCGGAATATTTATGGGAGCAATTGAAAAAAACATCTCGTGTGGTCAAAACAGCGCTGCTTGATCAAAAGATTGTCGTGGGACTAGGTAATATTTATGTAGATGAGGTTTTGTTTAAAGCAGGCATTCATCCAGAAACAAAAGCGAATCAGCTCAGCCTTGAATCGTGTAAAGTGCTTCACAGGCATATTATCGATACACTTCAAGTAGCGGTAGATGCAGGAGGAAGCACGATTCGCTCATATATCAATTCACAAGGTGATATTGGAACATTTCAGCTGCAGCTTCTTGTGTATGACCGGCGGGGAGAGCCTTGTCAAACATGCGGAAGCATCATTGAGAAAACAGTAGTCGGAGGGCGCGGCACACATTTTTGTGTAACCTGCCAAAAACGCCCTCAATAAAAATCAGCCATCAGCATGCTTCCTTTTTGCTGTGCATACGATAAAAAACATTCATTTTTCAGCAAGGTGTAGACTGACACACAGCCCACCTGCTCTTCATATAGTGAAGAAGAGTCTAAGGACGCCTAGAGACTCTTGATCATCGTTGCATGAACAGAAAGGAAGAGTTCAGGTATGATTTCGATTTCGCTCCTGTTTTTAGCTATTGCAGTCAGCATTGACAGCTTTTCTGTAGGCTTTACGTATGGACTTCGTAAAATGAAGATTCCATTTAAAGCGATTGTTATTATTGCATGCTGTTCAGGGATTGTGCTGCTCATTTCTATGCTGATTGGCAGCCTGCTGACGACATTCCTCCCTGTCTCAGTGACAGATAAACTTGGTGGAGGCATTTTGATCGCCATTGGACTTTGGGTCCTTTATCAATTTTACAAACCAGCGAAAGAGCGTGATTTGCTACTTCATGAAAAGACATTGCTTAATGTGGAAGTGCAGTCACTTGGTCTTGTCATTCAAATTTTGCGCAAGCCGACAAGTGCAGATATTGACCGTTCTGGGACGATTAATGGAATAGAAGCGGTGCTTCTTGGGATTGCTTTATCCATTGATGCATTTGGCGCAGGGATTGGCGCTGCGATTCTAGGCTTTTCACCAATTGTCATGAGTATCACTGTGGCCGTGATGAGCTCTCTCTTTGTGTGTATAGGGCTTCGTTCCGGTCATTACTTGGCAAATTGGCGCTGGATCGATAAACTTGCATGCTTACCAGGGCTTCTGCTCATTTTAATTGGGGTGTGGAAGCTGTAAAGGAGGAAATCAATTGACGCTTGTCATTGGATTAACAGGCGGGATTGCTAGTGGAAAAAGCACCGTCTCGCAAATGATAAAAGAGCAGGGCATCCGGGTCGTGGACGCAGATGTCATTGCAAAAGAAGCGGTTGCCAAAGGTACACCAGCTCTTCAACAAATCGTTCAAACCTTTGGCGAGGATGTTCTCCTGCCAAATGGGGAGCTGAATCGGCAGCAGCTTGGAGCCATCATTTTTTCTGATGAAGAGAAAAGAAAGCAGCTGAATGCGATTGTTCATCCTGAAGTGAGAAAGGAAATGCTCAAACAGAGAGATGAAGGAGTTAGTCAGCAAGAAACCTTCGTTGTCCTCGATATCCCGCTTTTATTTGAAAGTCAGCTGGAAAGCCTCGTCGACCGCATCATTGTGGTGTATACAACGCCTGAATTGCAGCTGTCGCGGCTCATGAATCGAAATGACCTCAGCGAGGAAGAAGCACTGAATCGTATTCACTCTCAGCAGTCTCTTGAGGAGAAATGTAAAAAAGCAGACCACGTGATAGAGAACACACAAGATCTCGCGTTTATCAGAAAGCAATTGCAGAACATATTAAATGAATGGGAACATACAGATAAGTAAGAGTACATATACGTACTCTTCTTTTTTTATGCTTTATTCTTATTTCCTTTGAAAAGAACAGCCCTTTTTAGAAAATATACGTTTATATACTGGCAATTACATTCTAATGTGATATACTAATTTCATAAATAAATTTATTGAGTATAACACATAATAGAGGAGTGACCTGTTCATGAAGGTAAAAGCAGCGATCAATGGGTTTGGCAGAATTGGACGCATGGTCTTCAGAAAAGCAATGCTTGATGATCAAATTCAAATTGTAGCGGTGAACGCAAGCTATCCTGCCGAAACGCTAGCACATTTAATTAAATATGACACAAATCATGGACGTTACGAATGTGATGTGACTGCAGAAGATGACGCCTTGATTGTAAATGGCAAAAGAGTGCTTTTGCTTAATAATAGAGATCCAAAGCAGCTTCCATGGGGAGAGCTTGGGATTGATATCGTCATTGAAGCAACAGGTAAATTTAATTCAAAAGATCAAGCGATGGGCCATATAGATGCTGGAGCGAAAAAAGTCGTTCTAACAGCTCCAGGTAAAAATGAAGACATTACGATTGTGATGGGTGTCAATGAGGATGATCTTGATCCTGAAAAGCACGTCATTATTTCAAACGCATCTTGTACAACAAACTGTTTAGCACCAGTTGTGAAACTGTTAGATGATGAATTTGGCATCGACAACGGGTTAATGACAACGGTTCATGCTTATACAAATGATCAAAAAAATATCGATAACCCGCATAAGGATCTGCGCCGGGCAAGAGCATGTGCTCAGTCCATTATTCCAACTACGACGGGTGCCGCTAAAGCGCTTTCTTTAGTGCTTCCGCACATGAAAGGGAAATTGCATGGGCTTGCACTCCGCGTGCCGGTTTCCAATGTGTCGATGGTTGATCTTGTTGTAGACTTAAAAAAAGATGTCACAGCAGAAGAAGTCAATGCAGCCTTCTCGAATGCATCTAAAACATCTCTTGCTGGTATTTTAGATTACACAGATGAGCCGCTTGTCTCTACGGACTTTAACACGAACCCTTACTCAGCAGTCGTTGATGGATTGACAACGATGGTAATGGAAGGGAGAAAAGTAAAAGTTCTTGCATGGTATGACAATGAATGGGGTTATTCATGCCGAGTGGTTGACCTTGTGAAATTTGTCGGCGCACAGATGAAAGAGCTGTCTGCTGTTTGAAATGAAGAAGACGATCGTCCCTTTTCAAGAAATGAGAGAAAATCCCACTAAAAACACAGCTTGCAAAATGGGTCTAAACAAAGTATACTATTTTTCGTGAACTTCTTGTTCGCAGACTCATTCGGGTATACTTAAAGGGTTAGGACCTCTTAGGACTAACTTTCCCCCGTGGTATATGTCCGGTCCGGCTGCTTAGAACTTCACTCTTTCATTCTTGTTTAAAGGGGGGTCCATGATGGAAACAATCGGACGTCACGTTATCTCCGAGCTATGGGGATGCGACTGTGATAAACTGAACGACATGGATTTTATTGAAAAAACGTTTGTAAATGCAGCTTTGAAATCAGGAGCTGAGGTAAGAGAGGTTGCTTTTCACAAATTTGCACCTCAAGGAGTAAGTGGAGTTGTCATTATTTCTGAATCTCATCTGACAATTCACAGCTTTCCTGAACATGGTTATGCGAGCATAGATGTTTATACTTGCGGCGACCTAGATCCGAATATTGCAGCAGATCATATCGGAGATGAATTAGGTGCTGAAACAAGAGAAAACATCGAAATTCCTCGAGGCATGGGTCCTGTACAAGTAAAACAGGCACAAGCCAAAGCACTGTAAACATAAAAAAGATTGCAATGGGAGCTGGCCAAAAGCATTAAATGCCTTTGTGTTATGCTCCTTTTTATATTTATTTGAGAAAAAATCCAACATTCCCCAGCTTGTCTATACTTTTGTTCTAGGAAAACAAAGGTTTTTTTTATAAAATAAAGAAAGAGGCATTATGGCAAAGGGGATACGTGTATGATTTTAAGACAAAATTTTAAACGGTTCATGTCAAACCATACAGAAACATCTGACGAGCATCCAGTGTCAGAACTGAAAAGCCATTACTACAAATCGACGAATGCACAAGTTTTTCAAGCGGTGGAAGCCATTCTTTCCCGAAACGATTCCTATCAAGTGACATCTGTTTCAGCAGAACGAGGTGAAATCAGTGCAAACATACGATTGCCGAAAAAAGCCTTTCTCGTGGCGACTGTCATTTCAATTCGTCCTTTTGAAACAGCTGTCGATTTTAATGTGACAACAGAAACGGCCCTGCCAACAGATTTCGGCTATAGTCAGAAAACCGTTCTGTCCCTTTATGATGAACTAGACAAACAACTTCCAAGAATAGATCGGAGCTGATGATATGAAATGTCCCACATGTCAGCACCTTGGCACAAGGGTGCTTGATTCAAGACCAGTAGATGAAGGGAAATCCATCCGTCGTAGAAGAGAGTGCGAAAGCTGTCAATATCGCTTTACGACGTTTGAAAAATTAGAAGAATTACCGCTGATTGTGGTGAAAAAAGAAGGGATTCGAGAAGAATTCAGCCGGGAAAAAATGCTGAGAGGACTTATCAAAGCGTGTGAAAAGCGTCCTGTCGCTTTAAAGCAGCTGGAGGATGTCTGCTTTAATATCGAAAAAGAACTGCGCAATCAAGGCATGTCAGAAGTGAAAAGCGAGCTTGTAGGTGAAATGGTGATGGACGAGCTGGCGAAAATTGATGAAGTGTCTTACGTCAGGTTTGCCTCGGTTTACCGGCAGTTTAAAGACATCAATGTCTTTATTGATGAATTAAAAGATCTATTAAAGAAAGAACGCTAAAAAGAGCTGGAGATTCTTCATGCTCTTTTTCCTGCGTAAAGCGTAAAACGCGAAAAGAGTGTACAATGGAAACAATCGCAATTCATGGGGAGGATCAGCATATGACAGAGCATTGGAAGGAAGTGCTAGCCGTCGATCCGTATGTCGTCAAAAGCGCTTCATTGCTCGGTGACATCGATAGACAGCTCATCACTCTTTTATATCAGCCGCTTATTGGCATGTCCGCTTTTAGCTTATACATGACGCTGTGGGGAGAGCTGGAACAAAATCGTATGTGGGGAAAACCTGCACCTCATCGGCAGCTCATGGTCATGCTGCAGACGAATTTAAATGATATTTTTGAGGAACGTTTAAAGCTTGAAGCAATCGGCTTACTCCGCACATATGAACAGGAAACGGAAGAAGGCAGACTGTTTACATATGAGCTTGTACCGCCGCTAAGACCGGATGAATTTTTCCAAGATGGTATGCTGAATGTCCTGCTGTACCATCGTGTAGAGAAAGCAAAATATATGCAGCTTCGTGATTATTTCTCTTATCCAGGTGTTCCTGCAGAAGCAAAGAACATTTCACGGTCGTTTGAAGAAGTCTTTCACGTATTGCAGCCAGGCGAACGCAAGATGACAGAAGAGATTCATCAGGCGTCATCGCTTGATCAAGGCTATGAATATGTGACCGTTGGATCGAGTCAGCCGGCACCGCTCTCAGACGAATCCTTCGATTTCGATCTATTGTTAGCGGGTATGTCTGACATGATGATTCCAAGAAAGGCTTTGACAAAGCAGGTAAAAGAAACAATTAAGAAGTTAGCCGTTGTATACGGCATCACCCCGCTTCAAATGCAAAATATTGTAGCAGGTGCATGCGGTTCGGATCAAATGATCTCAACAGAAGAGCTGAGAAAAGCAGCAAGAGACTGGTACCAAATTGAATACAGAGGCGAACAGCCAAAGCTGATTGATCAAAAACAGCCAAGACACTTGCGACAAGATGCTTCAAAGACGCCGGCAGCGGATACTCCAGATGCAAAATTGATTGAAAAGCTGGATCATATTTCGCCTAGAGAGCTGCTAAAAGACATGGCAGATGGCATTGAGCCAACATATGCCGACTTAAGAATTGTCGAAGATATCATGCTCGAGCAGCAGCTAGAGCCAGGTGTCATGAATGTTCTCATCTACTATACCTTACTCAAAACAGATATGAAGCTGTCAAAAACATACATGCAAAAAATCGCCGCTCATTGGGTAAGAAAGAAAATCAAAACCGTTGCCGCGGCCATGAAAATTGCCAAAGAAGAGAACAGACAAATGACAGAGTGGGCGCAGCAGAAAAAGCAGCGCAGCACATATGGTTCAGGAAAAGTCGTCAGGGAAGAGAAACTGCCTGACTGGATGAAAGAAACCGAGATGAAAGAACAGCCGGCAAAAGAGCAAACGGACAATCTGTCTACAGAAGACCTCGAACGAGAAAAAGAAAAACTGTTAGATCAGTTTAAAAATATGAAAAAGTACAATGCACATTAAGGTGAGGTGAGATGGGATGAAACCGATCGGTCGTTCATTTGAACAGCTAAAAGGACGAGTAGATTTTCGCGTGAGATACAATCAGATTAAAGAAAGTGTGTTATCTGATGAAGATGTGAAGGCCTTTTTACAGAAGCATCAAGAAGAGATACATGAAGACATGATCAATCGCAGCTTGAACCGGCTCTTTGAATATGTGCAGCAGTCGAAGGGCTGCTCTTACTGCTTAGATGACGAAAACGTCAATGCCATTTTAGATGGGTATCACCCGAAGCTTGTGATCAAAGGTCAGAGTATTGATATTGAATATTCCCCTTGTCCAGTCAAGCTGCGGCTCGATAGACAGAAAAAACAGCAAGAGCTGATGAAAAGCATGTATATTCCGCAAAATGTCCTTCAAGCGACGTTCGCTGATCTGAACGTTGTGGGAAGACAAGAGGTCATCCAAAAAGTAGGTCAATTCCTCCAAAGCTATGATGAGACTGGAAAAGGAAAAGGCTTGTATTTACACGGGAAATTTGGAGTAGGAAAAACGTATATTCTGGCAGCCATTGCGCAGCAGCTAGCGGAGAAAGAATACCCATCTCTCCTTGTTTACGTGCCTGAATTTGTGAGAGAGTTAAAAAATTCGTTAGCTGATCATACGCTAGAAGAAAAGCTGAATATGGTCAAATCCACCCCGATTTTAATGCTTGATGATATTGGAGCAGAATCGATGACAAGCTGGGTGCGGGATGAGCTGCTCGGTACGATCTTACAATACCGTATGGCAGAGCAGCTGCCGACGTTTTTCTCTTCTAATTTCTCACCAAATGAGCTGAAGCATCACTTTACGTACTCACAGCGCGGGGAAAAAGAAGAGGTCAAAGCCGCTCGTTTAATGGAACGGATTCTCTATTTAGCAGAGCCGGTCTTGCTCGAAGGAGAAAATCGCCGTCATTTATAAAAGCGTATGTCACCTGAAGGAGGAGCAAATGAAATGAACAAAAGAAAATGGCTGCTTTTTCTTGTGATTGGCATTCTTGCTGCTGCGTTGTGGTGGCTGAATAAACAGCATCTTCAGCTCGCGCCGAAAGATGTGAAGAATTGGGTGCTTCAATTTGGGATACTGGCTCCCTTTGTTTTTCTTTTCTTATCTCTTTTTCGCCCGTTTGTTCTCGTCCCGATTACAGTCTTTTCGCTGGCAGCAGGTTTGGCATTCGGCAGTGTCCTTGGGACGATTTATGCCCTCATTGGGGCTACAGCCGGGGCAACAGGCTCCTTCATGATTGCTTCAACCTTTCGTGCAAAAAAGAAGGAAACGGCATCAAACAGCCGGAAGCTGAAAGCGGTGACGTCCCGCATTCAGGAGCATGGATTTCTTTATATTTTGTTATTGCGTATTGCACCGATTCATTTTGATTTCGTCAGCTATGCGGCAGCTGCTTCACGTGCAAATTATCGTGCATTTGTGGCAGCCACCTTTTTAGGCTTAATACCGGGTACAATTGCGTTAAATGTTCTCGGTTCAAGCTTTGTCAGCGGCAATTATGCGGCCTTAGTGGTTGTTTGTTTGATTTATTTGATCTTTATCTCCGTTCCACTCATTTTAAAAAGAAAGATGCCTGATTTATTTTAGGCGTCTATTTTTTATGTTCTCCCCATATATATGTAACAGATGTCGTTAGGGGGGACAAACATGCTTGAAATAATCTTTGAAGATGAATATGATACCGCCGCTTTTTTACATCTTGCTGAACACTTGGACAGTCGGCATCACATGTCAATTCAACAAGGGAAAGACCGGCTTCTCATAGAGGCGAAGGAATCAGAAGAAGCACTTGAGCACATTGTGCGGCCATTATTGGTTCACTTTTTTTTGGAATGCAAAGAAAATGAGCGCATGCGCAGCATCCTTGAAAACACCTATTTATTTAAAGATCCTGAAGAGCAGCACCAAATTCTTTCCATCGCTCACAGTATCATGAACGGGGACTTAGATGATATTCCCGGCATTCATCAAGACCCGCCTAGAGAAGCCCTTTTAAAAAAGGAGCTTGAGGCGATTTCTTTACAGCAAGGTGTTTTTTCAATTGGTTCATTTATGACATTTAGGCTGTCAGAATATGATCGAAGGCTGAAGAACTATGTTGAAGTGTCCATTGAAGAATACAAAATGGAGCAAGAGTATCAAAACTTCATTCAATCGCTTCGAGACTATGTGATGGCAAGAGAGCCTAGGCTCGAAAAAGTACATGTTGTGCATCAGGACCGCCTGGTGATTTGGGAATTTCGCTACGCTTCTGAGCGTGATCAAAAACAATACATAGACAGACAGTTTGTAAGAGAGCATCCAATGTATATTGATTCGCAGCTGATTGCACCGCTTGTCTCCATTGCACCGCAAAAAATTGACCTATTTACAAATGATACAGGTCACTCGATGGTGCAAACGATTCAAAATATTTTTCAAGAAAGGGTCGAGGTGTTCCCGTCTCATTCATTCCAAGAGCAGAATGTTCAATTTGTACATGACCATTTCGACAAGAAAAGTGAAAAGCTTTCTTGATTTTCACGAAAAAACGTTTTATAATACGGTGTAACTTCATACAGAGACCGTATTGATAAGGACATGAACAAATGAACACCCGCTTAAAGAGAGGGAAGCCGCGGCTGAAAGCTTCCTAGCAGAGGACCATTTGCTTTACCACCTTTGAACATCAGCTGTGAACTTTTTAGTAATGGCTGACGGGAATTCCCGTTATCGAACCACAAGCCGTATTTGCATATGAAAAGCAAGCTGCAAGTACGGGAAAAAGGGTGGAACCACGATTCCGTTTATTCAACCTCGTCCCTTTCCAGGGGGCGGGGTTTTTATATTGCCAAAAAAAGGAGTGACCAGAGATGTCAGAACAAATTCAACTTACATTTCCAGATGGAGCAGTCAAGGAGTTTGACAAAACAGCTACAACAGAAGACATCGCGGCATCAATTAGCCCGGGCCTAAAGAAAAAAGCACTTGCCGGTAAATTGAACGGTAAAGAAATAGATCTGCGTACGCCGCTATTAGAAAGTGGAACAATCGAGATCATCACAGATAAAAGTGAAGAAGCACTCGACATTATGCGCCACAGCACAGCCCATTTGCTAGCGCAGGCGATCAAACGCCTGTATGGAAAAGAACATCACGTTCAGTTTGGCGTAGGTCCTGTCATCGAAAATGGCTTCTACTATGATGTGGACATCGATGTAGCCATCACACCTGAAGACTTGCCAAAGATTGAAAAAGAAATGAAAAAAATCATTAACAGCAATCTGCCAATTGAGCGAATTGAAGTATCAAGAGAAGAAGCGAAAAAGCGCTTTGAAGCGATTGGTGATGAGTTGAAGCTTGAGCTGTTAGAGGCGATTCCAGAAGGTGAAGCTGTGACGATTTATGAGCAGGGTGAATTCTTTGACCTCTGCCGCGGGATTCACTTGCCGTCTACAGGGAAAATCAAAGAGTTTAAACTGTTAAGCCTTGCAGGTGCATACTGGAGAGGTGACAGTAACAACCAAATGCTTCAGCGTATTTACGGAACAGCTTTCTTCAGCAAAGAAGATTTAAATGAGCATTTACGTCTGCTTGAAGAAGCGAAAGAACGCGATCACCGTAAGCTTGGAAAAGAGCTGAAGCTGTTTGCGAATTCCCAAAAGGTTGGTCAAGGACTTCCGCTTTGGCTGCCAAAAGGCGCAACGATCCGCCGCGTCATTGAGCGTTACATTGTCGATAAAGAAGTGCGTCTTGGCTATGAGCATGTGTACACACCTGTTCTTGCGAATGTTGAATTGTATAAAACATCAGGACACTGGGCGCATTATCAAGAAGACATGTTCCCCGTGATGGAAATGGACAACGAAGATCTTGTTCTTCGTCCGATGAACTGTCCGCACCATATGATGATTTACAAAAATGAGCCGCACAGCTATCGCGAATTGCCAATTCGTATTGCAGAGCTTGGTACAATGCACCGCTATGAAATGTCAGGCGCTTTATCTGGCCTTCAGCGTGTCCGCGGTATGACATTAAACGATGCACACATCTTTGTTCGTCCAGATCAAATCAAAGACGAGTTCATCCGTACAGTTCGCTTAATTGAAGAAGTGTATCAAGACTTTGGCTTGAATGACTACACATTCCGCTTATCTTACCGTGATCCAGAAGATACTGAGAAGTATTTCGATGACGATGCGATGTGGAATAAAGCACAATCGATGCTGAAGGATGCAATGGACGAGCTTGGCCACGATTATTATGAAGCAGAAGGCGAAGCAGCATTTTATGGTCCTAAGCTTGATGTACAAGTGAAGACAGCTCTTGGAAAAGAAGAGACATTATCCACTGTACAGCTTGATTTCTTACTTCCAGAACGCTTCGATCTCACATATATCGGAGAAGATGGAAAGCACCATCGTCCAGTCGTCATTCATAGAGGCGTTGTTTCTACAATGGAACGCTTCGTTGCCTTCTTAATTGAAGAATACAAAGGAGCTCTGCCAACATGGCTGGCACCTGTACAATTCCAAGTCATCCCGGTTTCACCGTCTGTTCATTTAGACTATGCGAAAAAAGTACAAGAACGTTTACAGCTTGAAGGCCTTCGTGTAGAACTTGACAGCCGCGATGAAAAAATTGGGTACAAAATTAGAGAAGCGCAAATGCAAAAGATTCCGTACATGCTTGTTGTCGGAGATCAAGAAGCAGAAAATGGCGCTGTCAATGTTAGAAAATACGGGGAACAAGATTCAGAAACAATGGATCTTGAAGCCTTTGTGAAACATGCAGTAGCAGAAGCAAAAAAATAATAAGCAGCCAGTGATTCTTTTTTAGATCACTGGCTTTTTTCTTTTTGGAAAACTTTCTCCAATAGTGATCCAATTTCTAAAAAGAGACGTTTAGATAGTACAAAAGTAAGGGTAAGTATGTACTATTGGTTTGAGACAAATTGGGGGAATGAAATCGATGAAGCAAACAACAAACACTTTATCGTCACAAGTATTGGAGCAATCAGCTGTTCTTCGTGCATTAGAACACTCGCTGGCAATGATTGAATTTAATGTGACAGGTGAAGTTCTATGGGTGAATGATATTTTTGCAAAAGCCATGGGATATTCTAAAGAAGAGATGATCGGTCTTAAACATAGACAGTTTTGTCCTCCACATATTACAGAACACACAAGTTATCACATGTTTTGGAAGCGTTTGAGAGAAGGTCAAGTCTTTCAGGAAAAAGTGCAGCGGATCACAAAAAACGGCAGCAGCTTATGGCTTGAAGCGACATATTCACCTGTTCGAGATGAAGAAGGAACTGTAGTGGGTGTTGTGAAAGTGGCGACAGATATTACGGAGAGAGAACTCTCGATGAAACAGGTTGTAGAAGACTTAAAGGAGATGTCTGCGAAATTAATGGAACGAGCAGAAGTTGGCATTCAGCATAGTCAAAGTGTCAATGCCTCCTTTGATCATATAGCAAACGAAACCGATCAAAATATGAGCTTGCTAAAAGGATTAACGGAGCAGGTAGAGTCCATCAGCTCCATTGCTACAACCATTAACAGTATTTCTTCGCAAACCCAGCTACTCGCCTTAAATGCGGCAATAGAAGCGGCACATGCGGGTTCCTATGGAAATGGCTTTAGTGTAGTGGCAGCAGAAATTCGAAAGCTTGCGACAAATTCAAAAGAAGCGATCGTCAAGGTCGATCAATATGTGAAGGCGATCCATGCAGAAGTAGAGAAGGTCAGCAGCGGAACAAGCCGGGCAAAGACAACCGTGTTTACAAACCGGGATCTTGTAAAGCTGGCAAGCGAGGAATTCATCATTGTAGGAGAAGCAGCACGCGGCTTAGACCGGCAAGCGCAAAGTCTAGCAGCAATCATATAACTCTGAGAATACAAAAACACCCAATCTCGTCAGGAGCAGGGTGTTTTTTTGTTCTATTTTAATATATCAAACAATTCATGTAAGTCTTTGATTTCATAATCAGGCGTCACATCTATTTCATTTTTCTTGTCATGGCGATTGATCCAAACGGTTTGGATACCAACGCGAGATGCGCCGAGAATATCTGTTTTTGGATTATCCCCAACCATGATCACTTCGTCTTTTGTTAAGTTTAACAGCTGAAGGCAGTGCTCAAAGATACCTGGATCAGGCTTGCCTTTCCCATAATCCCCTGAAATCACAATCTCGTTAAAGTAAGGAGCAAGCTCAGGAACACCCGCAAGTTTTTCCTTTTGAAGGCTAGGATCTCCGTTTGTTAAAAGGAGCAATTCGTAGCGGCCTTTCAGTCGGTTTAAAACAGGGTATGTTTCTTCATAGACATATGGGCGTTTTCTGCGCTCTGCTGCAAAGAAATCAGCCAAATATTGTCCAAACGCCTCATCGTCAATACCCGCTGCCCTTAAGCCATTGGTCCAAGCGTTTTTGCGATATTCTGGTGCAATGGCGTTCAGCTTTTGAAAGCCTTCGCTAATCGGTTCACTAAAATTGGACCACAGTCCTTCGAAAGGATTAATGCCGATCATGACAGTATAATCATATGTTTCATAGGAAGAGTACAGCTTTCTTGCTTCTTCACGTACAATCTGTTCAAACGATTCTGGATCGAGTCCATATTTCTTTTCCGCTTCCCGGCAAGTTTCCTGAAAAGTTGTGTGAATGCTTTTTTCGTCCCAAAGCAAAGTATCATCTAAATCGAAAAATACGGCTTTCATGATCTTCTCCCTTGTTATGTATGTGTTACCTTCAATTGCAAGTGACAGGCTCATGTTCATTTTACAATAGAAGAAGAGGCCAATAAAGAAAAGATTTGAGAGATCTTTGATCATTGACCGCACATGATAGAATAGAAAGACAGTAGATATGACATACATCAATTGAGGTGGCCGGTTTGCTTCATTTAATTATCATGATGATCGAGCGTGTAGGGATCATCGTTATTCTAGGATTTGTGCTTGCTCATGTGAAGGGCTTTCGCAATCTATTGCTACATAATCAAGGATTTCGGAAAAAGGCTATCCTTGTCTTCATTTTTGCTTCTTTTAGCATTATCAGCAATTACACAGGAATTGAAATCCAGCAGCAAATTGTCATGAACCATGAGTTTTCTTATCATCTCGGCTCGTCAAGCTCTATCGCCAATACGAGAATTATGGGGATCGAAATGGGCGGTTTGATCGGGGGGCCGTTTGTAGGGATTGGTGCAGGGCTTTTAGCTGGAATTCATCGCTATTCCCTTGGAGGAAGCACCGCGCTCAGCTGTGCGATTTCTTCCATTTTAGCCGGTGTCATTGCAGGTTATGTCGGCAGCAGGTTTAAGCGGAGGAATCGAATGGTGACACCTCGCCAAGCAGCTTTTTTTGGTGTGGCGATGGAATCATTACAGATGATCATTATCCTTCTGTTTGCAAGGCCATTCGCCGATGCATGGGGGCTAGTCAGTATCATTGCCCTGCCGATGATTTTTGTGAATGGAATCGGCAGCTTTATCTTTTTATCTATTTTACAGTCAGTCATTCGGCAAGAAGAGCAGGCAAAGGCGATGCAGACGCATCGTGTATTTTTGATCGCCGATCAAACACTGCCTTTTTTCCGCCAAGGGTTAAATGAACAGTCTTGTAAAAGTGTGGCGGAGATCATTCATCGGTTGACTGAAACAGATGCGGTCTCTTTAACAGATACAGAAAAGATTTTAGCGCATGTCGGAGATGGAACAGATCATCATATTCCATCTAAAAGCCTGATTACGGGGCTGTCGAAACAAGTCTTGATGAGCGGCAAGATTATGAAGGCACATTCGAAGGGCGAAATCAATTGTTCCGTCGCCCATTGCCCTCTTGAAGCCGCAATCGTGCTGCCGCTCACTTCTAACGGTCAAACGATCGGGACGTTAAAAATGTATTTCAATTCTCCGGTCGGATTAAGCAGGGTGGAAGAGGAGCTTGCAGAAGGTTTGGCGATGCTGTTTTCCACACAGCTTGAGCTTGGAGAGGCGGAAACCCAAAGCCGCCTGCTAAAAGATGCAGAGATCAAAGCCCTTCAAGCACAAGTGAACCCGCACTTTTTATTTAACGCCATTAATACCATCTCTGTTTTATGCAGAACCAATGTGGAGATGGCAAGGAAGCTGCTGCTGCAGCTGAGTATTTATTTTCGCTCAAATATGCAAGGTGCCCGTCAGCTCCTGATTCCAATGCATAAAGAGATTCAGCATGTAGAGGCATACTTGTCACTTGAACAAGCGAGGTTTCCAAATAAATACCATGTGACCTTTCAAATTGAAAAGGAGCTGGAGCAGGTGATGATTCCGCCCTTTGTGCTTCAGGTGCTTGTTGAAAACGCTGTGAGACATGCTTTTCCTAAACATCAAACAAATTGTGAAGTCATCGTATCCGCTTTGATGAAAGATGGACATGTTTATATGAAAGTAACAGATAATGGGCAGGGAATTGAAGATGATAAGATGGCTCAACTATTAAAAGCGCCTGTCGAATCACTAGAAGGAACAGGGACAGCCCTTTTTAATTTAGATCAGCGGTTAAGAGGAATTTTTGGCAGGCAAGCCGCTTTATCCATTCATAGTGACCAAGGCACTGACATCTCATTTCGCATTCCAATCGACTATGTAAAAAAGGATGATTCTCGTTGATGAAGGTATTAATCGTAGATGATGAAGTGTTAGCAAGAGATGAATTAAAATACTTATTACGAAGAACGAAAGAGGATGTTCAAATAGAGGAAGCAGAAAATATAGAATCGGCTTTTGACCGGATGGTCGATCATAAGCCGGACCTGCTCTTTTTAGACATTGATTTATCTGGTGAAAACGGATTTGATATTGCCAAAAGGCTCAACCGGATGTCTAATCCGCCAGCGATTGTATTTGCGACAGCCTTTGATCAATATGCGCTAAAGGCGTTTGAGGTAAGTGCGCTTGATTACTTAACAAAACCATTTGACGAAGAGCGGCTACTCCAGACCATCCAAAAGTTTAAAAAATGGAAATCCGTTGAAACGCAAGAGCATCAGCTGCCAGATGAGAAAATACCCCACCAGCAAAAATTAGCGATCTCAGTCGATGACTCAATTGTGATCCTGCAAGTGGAAGAGATCATGTATGTAGGACTCAGCGAGGGGAAAAAGGTTGTGAAAACAAAGGATCACATGTATGAGGTCACAGAACCGCTGGTGGTCATTGAAAAGAAACTTCCTGAGGCTTACTTTATGAGGGTCCATCGCAGCTATATCGTGAATACCTCTCATATGAAAGAAGTACAGCCGTGGTTTAATTCGACGTACAATCTGCATATGACAGACGGGTCCATCATTCCTGTCAGCCGCACATATGCCAAAGAATTAAAGAAGTCACTCCTGCTAGAGTAGGAGGGCTTTTTTTGTTTGTATTTCAATACTCGTTTTTTGCATTCCAGTCATTGAATTCAGCGAGTTTTATTGTAAACGCTTCATTCATTTATTTCATGTCTTATACTGAGGGCAGTCGAAGAAAGAGGTGAAGGGGCATGAGTGCCACGAAAGTATATGGATTTTTATCTCAAGCATTTATTTTTGCAACCGTAATGTTCGTTTCTAATCTCATTTCAATGTATTTACCGATTCCGATGCCCGCATCCGTGATTGGTTTGGTTCTATTATTTGTTTTGTTAACAACGAAAATCGTCAAACTGGAGCAGGTGGAGCAATTAGGTACATCATTGACAGGACTCATTAGCTTTCTATTTGTTCCCTCTGGGATCTCAGTTATTCAATCACTAGGTGTCATGCAAGAAGTAGGTGTGCAAGTAGTCGGTGTCATTATCATTGCAACCATTATGTTACTTGCAGCGACAGGGCTGTTCACGCAGCTTCTCATGCAATTATCAGAAAGACCACAGAAACGTAAAGAGACAAAGGAGAGTAAATCTGCTCCTTCTCATTCAAATAAACCAGCTTCAAGTACGCATTAAAGGAGAGATGCAAAATGGGTACAAGTACAATGAGTCCTTATTTTGGCATTGTCGTCTCATTAGTCGCTTTTGGAATAGGGACATTCTTATTTAAAAAATCAAAAGGTTTCTTCTTGTTCACCCCGCTGTTTGTGGCGATGGTACTGGGCATTTTATTTTTGAAAGTTGGCGGTTTTTCCTACGCAGATTATAATGAGGGCGGCAAGATTATCAAATTTTTCTTAGAGCCTGCCACGATTGCTTTCGCTATCCCGCTTTATAAGCAAAGAGCCTTGCTTAAAAAATATTGGTGGCAAATTTTATCCGCTATTTTTGTAGGTTCACTTTGTTCCATTACGATCGTATATCTCGTAGCAAAAGGAATTCATTTAGATGCGGCTGTGATGAAAAGCATGCTTCCACAAGCAGCGACAACAGCGATTGCTCTCCCGATTGCAAAAGATATTGGCGGAATTGCAGATATCACAGCCTTTGCGGTCATATTTAATGCCGTCATTGTCTATGCACTAGGTGCCTTCTTCTTAAAATTGTTCCGCATTAAAAACCCAGTGGCAAAAGGTCTTGCACTTGGTACATCAGGACATGCACTTGGAGTTTCTGTTGGAATTGAGATGGGAGAAGTAGAAGCAGCTATGGCAAGTATCGCCGTTGTGGTCGTAGGTGTTGTGACCGTTATCGTCATCCCAATCTTTATGCAATTGATTCTTTGATAGCGTCATTGTGTGAAAAAGTCTTGCCCAATTCGTTTCATCGTGTTACACTGAAAAAGTTGTTTCAAGAGTTCGGTTACTTGACGGACAAATGAAAATTGTGTAGAATAGTTAACGAATTGAATAGATATCACAAGCAGAAGCACCCGCTTCTCACCTGATTGACACATGTTTGTAGTTGACAGGTTGACCGTACATTTATTTTTTCATGCAAATGTTCGCAGTGTGGGTGTTTTATATGCCCACACTTTTTGTTTGCCTGTAAAACATACAACGAAATGGTCAAAATGAATTGTGAACTCAATTCAAAATCTCATGGAGGTGGCTCACTATTAGCAAAGATCAATTAGTTAATGAAGGTATTCGTGCGCGTGAAGTTCGTTTGATCGGACAAAATGGCGATCAGCTGGGGATTAAAACCCGCCAGGAAGCTCTGGAAATTGCTGCTAAAGCTAATCTTGACCTTGTGTTAGTTGCTGCAAATGCAAAACCACCTGTTTGCCGAATCATGGACTATGGTAAGTTCCGATTCGAACAGCAGAAGAAGGAAAAAGAGGCACGTAAGAATCAAAAAATCATTAGCTTAAAAGAAGTTCGGTTGAGCCCGACAATCGATGAACATGATTTTAACACGAAGCTCCGTAATGCAATCAAATTCCTTGAAAAGGGAGATAAAGTGAAAGCTTCTATCCGCTTTAAAGGCCGTGCGATTACGCATAAAGAAATCGGACAGCGCGTGTTAGACCGTTTCTCTGAAGCTTGCGCTGAAGTAGCAACAGTAGAAACAAAACCTAAGATGGACGGACGTAGCATGTTCCTCATGCTTGCACCAAAAGTCGAAAAGTAAAGTAACAGAGGGAGGAAACATCCAATGCCAAAAATGAAAACTCACCGCGGATCTGCTAAACGTTTCAAAAAAACAGGTTCTGGTAAACTTAAACGTTCTCATGCGTACACAAGTCACTTGTTCGCTAACAAATCTACAAAGCAAAAACGTAAATTGCGTAAGAGCGCAATCGTAAGTGCTGGAGATTTCAAACGTATCAAACAACAACTTGCAAACATCAAGTAATTTGGAATAGGAATCATAGGAGGGAATTACAATGCCAAGAGTAAAAGGCGGAACTGTGTCGCGTCAGCGTCGTAAAAAGGTTCTTAAATTAGCAAAAGGTTATTTCGGTTCAAAACATAGATTATACAAAGTAGCAAACCAACAGGTGATGAAATCTGGAAACTACGCTTTCCGTGACCGTCGTCAGAAAAAACGTGACTTCCGTAAACTATGGATCACTCGTATCAACGCTGCAGCTCGTATGAACGGTCTTTCTTACAGCCGTTTAATGCATGGCTTAAAGCTTTCTGGTATCGAAGTAAACCGCAAAATGCTTGCTGACCTTGCTGTGAATGACCTAAATGCATTCAATCAGCTTGCTGATGCTGCAAAAGCACAACTAGACAAGTAAGTTTTATAAAAGATCATTCCTTCGAGGGGTGATCTTTTTTTCTCATCATGTGAGGTGAAATGAATGAATATGGCTTTGATCCTACTGCTTATTTTAGTGAATGGCTACGGCTTTTTTCTCATGGGTGAGGACAAACGCCGGGCTAAAGCACATAAATGGAGAATTTCAGAGGCGCATTTATGGAGTGCTGCGGTGCTTTTTGGCGCCGCTGGATCGTATTTGGGGATGCAGTATTTCCGGCATAAAACAAAGCATCCTGCCTTTCAAATCGGCATGCCTGTATTAATGATTTTGCAGTTGATTCTATTAGGATATATCCAAGTTACTTGAAAAAGGAGCAGACGCCATCAGGACGGCGTGTCTGCTCCTTTTTTTTGTTTGATTTTTTTAATGGGCTGATCCCAATCAATTTTGGTTTGAGGATAACGCTCGATAATGTTTTCCTCTAGTTTTTCAAAGTCTTCTAATGTAAATTCACTCAGCTTCTCAGGTGACTCCGTCCAAACGTAAATGGAGTGGACAAACAGAGGATGATCCTTAGAAGGAACATGCTTCTCCCCTTCAAACAAGACACCTTTATAGACGAAATTAAAGTTTTTGCGCGCATTTTGCTGTTCGTCCATAAAATAAAAGCCTTCTTTTAATTGTGCTTGTTTCAGCTTTCTTCTCGGATTTGAAAAGAATTTTACCGCCATGTAGAAGATGTAGACAAGCAGTGCAACAAGAGCTAGTCTCATGAGGATTACAAACATGACAGGATGCACCTCCAATACCGTTATCTGATGTACTACGAATGAAAACGCCAAAAGGTTTCAACTTTTTTTAAAAAAATATTTCGTAAAACGAAAAAATATTCATAAAAAGATCGTATTGAACGAAAGAGGTTTTGTATAATAAGAATGCACCATGAAGATAAAGGAGGATAAATGGAATGACAAAGCTAGATCAAACATTAACTATGCTGAAAGACCTAACGGATGCAAAAGGGATCCCAGGAAATGAACGTGATGTCAAAAAAGTCATGCAGACATACATAGAATCATATGCAGATGAAGTCTCTACAGACCGCCTTGGCAGCTTGATCGCTAAAAAGGAAGGAAACGCAAACGGGCCTAAAATTATGCTCGCAGGTCACTTAGATGAAGTAGGGTTCATGGTGACAAAAATTGATGACAAAGGCTACATTCGTTTTCAAACAGTCGGCGGCTGGTGGTCACAGGTCATGCTCGCTCAGCGTGTCACCATTGTGACGAAAAAGGGAGAGATTACAGGGATCATTGGTTCTAAACCACCACACGTCTTGTCACCTGAAGCTCGCAAAAAGTCAATTGAGATTACGGATATGTTTATTGATATTGGGGCATCAAGCAAAGAACAGGCAATGGAGTGGGGTGTGCTGCCTGGAGATCAAATCGTTCCTTACTTTGAGTTTACAGTCATGAATGATGAAAAAATGCTCCTTGCAAAAGCATGGGACAACCGCATTGGATGTGCCGTGGCCATTGATGTCATGAAAAACTTACACAACGCTCAGCATGAGAATATTGCTTACAGCGTCGCAACTGTCCAAGAGGAAGTAGGCCTGCGCGGAGCCAAAACAGCAGCGGCTACAATTCAGCCTGATATTGGATTTGCCATTGATGTAGGT
Source organism: Bacillus sp. Nf3 (assembly GCF_003028545.1). NCBI lineage: Bacteria > Bacillati > Bacillota > Bacilli > Caryophanales > Bacillaceae > Bacillus > Bacillus sp. Nf3. The sequence goes on from NZ_PYUA01000002.1 coordinate 199,101, forward strand.
GTGGCAGGAGATACACCAGGCATCACTGAGAAAGAAGCAACAAGCAAACTTGGCAAAGGACCAACGATTGTTGTATTTGATGCTTCAATGGTCTCTCATAAAGGACTTCGTGATTTTGTTGTCCAAACAGCGGATGAGCTGAACATTCCTTATCAATATGACTCAATGCCTGGCGGCGGGACAGATGCTGGCGGTATTCATTTAACGGGTCATGGTGTTCCATCACTATCTATCGGAATTCCGAGCAGATATATTCATACCCATGCTGCAATGATTCACCGAGATGATTATGAAAATGCAGTGAAGCTTTTAACAGAAGTGATCAAAAGACTTGATCAAAAAACTGTCGAACAAATTACGTACGGTTCATAAGTAAGGAAGCCTTTCCTCAGCAGGGGAAAGGCTTTTTTTATTGAATTTCCCAGGAAATGAACGGTGTTTTATTAAGATGCGCCAAAAGAACTGTTTTTGGTAAAAGAAGAGAATGTTTCCTAGTGAATAAGGCACATGTGATCAAGCGTTTATTTTTGTAAGATGAAAGCAATAAAAAGGACAGAGCCATAGAATGCCCTGCCAAAAGAGAGTTTATGGAAGTAGGTGAAGTACCTTAAGAATAAACATATTATTCTTATTTGTCAACTTGGTTTTAAAAGAAAGAAAAATCAATCAATTTATGTTATATTTGTAACAAATTGTTTATACAAAGGGGATGGTTAAATGAATGCGGTTACAATTGTAATAGGATCTATGTGTATTTTAGCGATTGCCTATCGTCTTTATGGCACATTTATGATGGTCAAGGTATTAAAGGTGACAGATGATCATCCTACACCGGCTCACCTACTAGAGGACGGGAAAGATTATGTGCCGACAAATAAATGGGTCACATTTGGGCATCACTTTGCTGCGATTGCAGCTGCTGGTCCGTTAGTGGGTCCGATTTTAGCCGCTCAATTTGGGTATTTACCTGGTCTCCTTTGGCTTTTAATTGGTGCAGTCATAGGCGGAGCTGTACATGATCTAGTCGTCTTATTTGCGTCGATGCGTAAAAAGGGGAAATCATTATCAGAGGTAGCGAAGGAAGAGCTGGGACCTGTTGCAGGATTTTGTACAGGGCTTGCGATGCTGTTTATTATTACAATCACAATGGCAGGTTTGTCTATGGTTGTGCTTCATGCTTTAGAACGAAACCCTTGGGGGACATTTGCAGTTGGAATCACGATTCCGATTGCGATGGGGGTTGGTCTGTATTATAAAAAAACAGGCAATTTAAAGCTGGCGACATCTGCGGGATTTATTTTGCTGATGTTTGGTGTATTCCTTGGTCCAAATATTCAAGGAACGGCACTAGGTGATTTTTTAACACTTGATACAAAAACGCTTGCTCTTGCCCTGCCGATCTATGCCTTTTTTGCTGCGGCTCTGCCAGTTTGGCTACTGCTTGCACCGAGGGACTATTTAAGTAGTTTTATGAAAATTGGTGTATTCATTGCGCTGATTGCCGGAATTTTTGTGGTGAATCCGTCCATTCAATTCCCGGCGTTTACAGAGTTTGTGAATGGAGGAGGACCTGTATTAGCTGGTCCTGTCTGGCCATTTATTTCGATTACCATTGCTTGCGGTGCCATTTCTGGTTTCCACGCATTTGTTGGTTCAGGGACAACACCTAAGATGCTGGACCGCTGGAGTGATATGAAGCCTGTTGCGTTTGGCGCAATGCTGGTCGAGTGCTTAGTCGGGATCATGGCTTTAATTGCGGCTACGGCCCTGCATCCAGGAGATTATTTTGCGATAAACAGTACGCCAGAAGTGTTCCGGACACTCGGTATGAGCGTTGAAAACCTTCCGCAGCTGAGTAAGGAAATCGGCCTTGATTTAGAAGGAAGAACGGGTGGTGCCGTAACATTAGCGGTAGGGATGGCGTATATCTTTACGGGAATTCCGTTCTTTAGTCATTTGGCTTCTTACTTCTTCCAGTTCGTCATTATGTTTGAGGCTGTTTTTATTTTAACCGCTATTGATGCGGGGACACGTGTGGCACGCTATTTGATTCAAGACTTCTTAGGTGAAGCATATAAACCGCTTAAACGAACTGACTGGGTACCTGGTTCGGTGTTTGCAAGTGCGCTTGCTTGTTTTATGTGGGGATACTTACTTTACTCAGGTGACATCGGGTCTATTTGGGCGCTGTTTGGGGTTTCAAACCAGTTAATGGCTTCGGTTGGGTTGATCATTGGGGCAACGGTTGTATTAAAAATTGCAGATAAAAGACGTTATATGCTGACTTGTTTAATTCCGCTTGCTTACTTATATGTGACGGTAAATTATGCAGGCTATTGGATGGTAGCGAATGTATATCTCAATCCTGAAGCATCCGGCTATAGTGTGCTGAATGCGGTGCTTTCGATCATCATGCTGATCTTAGGGTTTGTGATTATTGTGTTTGCAATTAAAAAATGGGTTGAAATCTGGCGTGATCCAGCGCTTCGAATGGAAACGCCTATCACTGGCTAAATGAAAAAGGCCGGCTTGCTTTTATAAGCAAACCGGCTTCTTTTATTGCTGCTGCTGAGGCTTTAAGCCTTGCTCTAATGTTTCAAGGATCTCATTTTTTTCGTTTTCTGATGCTTCTTGCCAAAGCACCTCAAACAACACGCCAAGACCTGGCAGCATTTTTTCCTCGCCGCTTTGAATAGCATCTAAAATTGTATGTTCAAGCTGTTCTTGATTATGGCCAGTAATGTTTTGAATGACTGCGCCTCTTAAATTAAAATCCATTGCCCACACTCCTTTTTTGATGGTAATAGCCCTATTCTGTCTCAAAGACAGGTTTATTATGTAGTGTGCATGAGATATAATAAATTCATGATAATTAAAGGAGTTAACGTCGCTTGAAATATATAGAATCAGCTAAAAACACAAACATTAAACAGTGGAAAAAGCTCCATACGAAAAAAGAACGAACGAAAACGGGGCTGTTTCTCGTTGAGGGAATACACTTAGTCGAAGAAGCATTAAAGAGTGGGATTGTGAAGGAATTAATGGTCACTTCGCCCGATAGGCTTCCTTCTCATATCCAGCCTGACATTGAGCTTTATGAACTGAGCGAAGAGGCCTTTTCTGCCATGACAGAAACAGAAACGCCTCAGCACATTGCCGCGGTCTGTACAGTTCCTGTTTTTGAAGAAAAGAAGGTTGAACGGCTTCTTTTATTAGACGCAGTGCAGGACCCGGGGAATTTAGGCACACTCATTCGAACAGCAGATGCCGCTGGTCTTGATGCTGTGATCTTAGGAGAAGGAACAGTTGATGCGTTTAACGGAAAAACGCTCCGTTCCGCACAAGGGTCTCATTTCCACCTGCCTATCTTAAAGCAATCCCTTCAACAGGCGATCATGGAACTAAAAGAACAAGGCTTACCTGTATACGGCAGTGCTTTAAAAGATGCGAAAGAGTATAAAAGCGTAACGGCAGAAGGCCCATTTGCATTAATTGTTGGAAATGAAGGAGCTGGTATTGATCCAGAGATTCTGCAAATGACAGACCAAAATTTATATGTACCAATGTATGGGCAGGCAGAATCATTAAATGTAGCTGTTGCAGCAGCTGTTCTTGTCTATCATTTGCGTGGATAATGTTGCAACATGCGTTCATTTTCACTATAATAAAACTAATATTTTAAAAACCATGATAGAGGAAGATTGTTTCAAGAAGCGGCCTTATAGGGAGAATGCATCGTAGACTGAAAGTGCATTTAAGGAATGCTGAAACAGGAATTCACCTCTGGAGTTGTCACCGGGACCGCAGGCGTTGCTTTGCGTAAAGGTGAACCGGATTCGTTTGATTCCGTTATGTCAATGAAGCTTATTCGCACATGCATTTGTGCTTAACAAGGGTGGTACCGCGACCACAACTCGTCCCTTCTTTTATGGAGGGACGGGTTTTTTTATTGTCTTCAAACGATCAAACAGCCGTTTATCCGAGCGGTTTTGTATATCAAAAGGAGGATTACACTCATGCAAGAAACGTTAAAACAGCTTGAAACAGAGGCGATAGCGAAGGTTGAAGCAGCTAGCTCGCTCAAAGAGGTCAATGACATTCGGGTTCAATATTTAGGGAAAAAAGGACCGATTACAGAAGTACTTCGCGGAATGGGCAAGCTCTCCGCGGAAGAAAGACCAAAAATGGGTGCACTCGCAAACGAAGTAAGAGAGCAGATTGCTGGTGCCATTGCTGAAAAAAATGAACAGCTGGAAGCAGAAGAAGTAAAGAAAAAACTTGCTTCTCAAACGATCGATGTTACTTTGCCGGCTAGTCCAATTAAAATTGGGGCAAGACATCCATTAACGATAGTTGTCGAAGACATTGAAGATTTATTTATCGGAATGGGCTATACCGTTGAAGAAGGTCCTGAGGTTGAAACGGATTACTATAACTTTGAAGCATTGAATCTTCCAAAGGAGCATCCAGCACGTGATATGCAGGACAGCTTCTATATTACGGAAGATACACTGATGAGAACACAAACATCACCAGTTCAAGCACGTACACTTGAGAAATATAAAGGACAAGGTCCTGTGAAGATCATCTGTCCTGGGAAAGTATATAGACGTGACAGTGATGACGCGACTCATTCACATCAATTTATGCAAATTGAAGGGCTTGTCGTCGATCACAATATTAGCATGAGTGATCTAAAAGGAACGCTGGAGACAGTCGCAAGAAAAATGTTTGGAGAAGATCGTGAAATTAGACTGCGTCCAAGCTTTTTCCCATTCACAGAACCGTCTGTTGAAGTCGATGTGTCTTGCTTTAAATGCGGCGGGAAGGGCTGCTCTGTATGTAAAGGAACAGGCTGGATCGAGATTTTAGGTGCAGGAATGGTTCATCCGAATGTCCTGAAAATGAGCGGATTTGATCCAGAAACTTACCAAGGCTTTGCTTTTGGAATGGGTGTGGAACGGATTGCGATGCTGAAATACGGCATTGATGATATTCGCCATTTCTACACAAATGACATTAGATTCACAAAGCAATTCAAGCAGGACTAAGAGGAGGAAATCAACATGTTTGTTTCATATAAATGGTTAGAAGACTATGTCGATTTAGAAGGCATCAAGCCGGATGAATTAGCAGAAAAAATCACAAGAAGCGGAATTGAAGTGGAAGCCGTTGAATATAAAGGTGAAGGCATCAAAGGGGTTGTCGTTGGACACGTCATTGAACGTGAACAGCATCCGAATGCAGATAAATTAAACAAATGTCTTGTTGATATCGGCGAAGACGCACCGGTGCAAATTATTTGCGGGGCTCCGAATGTGGAGAAAGGACAGCATGTGGCCGTCGCAACAGTTGGGGCAGTCCTTCCTGGCAACTTTAAAATTAAAAAAGCAAAACTGCGCGGTGAAGAGTCTCATGGCATGATTTGTTCTCTGCAAGAATTAGGCGTAGAGAGCAAGCTTGTACCAAAAGAATATGCAGAAGGTATTTTTGTTTTCCCGAATGACGTGAAACCAGGGGATGATGCCCTTCAAGCACTTCAATTAGATGATGCAGTACTTGAGCTTGGCTTAACACCAAACCGTGCCGATGCCCTGAATATGCTAGGTGTCGCTTATGAGGTTGCGGCCATTTTAGGAAGAGACATCAAGCTTCCTGATACAGCACATGACACTTCTTCCGAAAAAGCAGCAGACTATATTTCTGTTAAAATTGAGGATCAAGAAGCGAATCCACTTTATGCAGCAAAGATCATTAAAAATGTAAAGGTTGGACCAGCACCGCTTTGGATGCAAACAAGATTGATGAATGCAGGCATTCGTCCAATTAATAACGTCGTGGATATTACAAATTTTGTACTGCTTGAATACGGCCAGCCGCTTCATGCCTTTGACTATGACCGCTTTGGTTCAAAGCAGGTGGTCGTTCGTAAAGCGACTGATAGCGAAATCATTCAAACACTCGATGAACAAGAGCGTACATTATCATCAAAGCATCTTGTCATTACGAATGGAACGAAAGCGCACGCGGTAGCAGGCGTCATGGGCGGCTTTGAATCAGAGGTGCGTGACGAGACGACGACGATTCTTTTAGAAGCGGCATATTTCAACGGTCAAACAGTCCGTCAAGCATCTAGAGACTTAGGACTTCGCAGTGAATCAAGCACACGATTTGAAAAAGGACTCGATCCTCAGCGTACGAAGCCGGCAGCAGAAAGAGCAGCTCAATTGATCAGCATGTATGCAGGCGGTGAAGTGCTAAGCGGTACAGTTGAGGAAAATCATCTTGAAGCAAGTATGAATGTCATCCACGTATCAACTGAGCGTGTGAACAAGGTGCTTGGAATGAACATTTCAAAAGAAGATATGATTCAGATTTTCAACAAACTAGGCTTCACAGTGGGCGAATCAAATGATGTTCTTGTCGTAACAGTTCCTTCCCGCAGAATGGATATTACGATTGAAGAAGACCTCATTGAAGAAGTCGCAAGATTATACGGCTACGATAATATTCCATCTACACTGCCAGCGACAGCTGGCACGGTTGGCGGTCTCACACCATACCAAGTGAAGCGCAGAAAGGTAAGACGTTTCTTAGAGGGCGCAGGACTTTCTCAAGCGATTACGTATTCATTGACGAATCAGCATAAGTCCACAGCTTTTGCCCTGCATCCAGCTTATGAAACGAGGCTTTCTCTGCCAATGAGTGAGGAACGCAGTGTGCTGAGACAAAGTCTTTTGCCAAACTTACTTGATTCTGTAGCATATAACTTGGCAAGACAAGCTGATTCATTTGGATTTTATGAAACGGGATCTGTTTTCTTAGCAGAAGCTGAAGGAGCAAAACCAGTGGAAAAAGAACATGTCGCTGGTGCGCTGACAGGCTTATGGCATAAAAATCTTTGGCAGGGCGAGAAAAAAGCCGTCGATTTTTATGTAGCGAAAGGAATTGCTGAAGGGTTGTTCGAGAAGCTTGGTGTGTCAGACCAAATCACATATGTTCAAGCAGAGCGTGAGGGCCTTCACCCAGGGCGAACAGCAGATGTTCACTTAAATGGTAAAGTCATTGGCTTTGTTGCCGCACTGCATCCAGTTGTTGAAAAAGAATTGGATTTAAAAGAAACGTATGTGTTCGAGTTTGATTTAACAGATGTGATGACATCTGAAACGAAGGATATGAAATATACAGCGATTCCGAGATTCCCTGCTGTGACAAGAGATATCGCACTTGTTGTCGATCAGCACATCTCAAGCGGACAGCTGGAGCGAGTCATCTATGAAGCAGGCGGTCATCTACTCACAGACCTCTCTGTATTTGATGTGTACGAAGGGGAACATATGGAAGAAGGCAAAAAATCTGTTGCATTCTCTCTTCAATATTTAAACCCTGAACAAACGTTGACCGAGGAAGAAGTGACGGCTGTTCATACAAAAGTATTGAAAGCACTAGAAGATACGTATCAAGCCGTCTTACGCGGATAAAGAAAAAAGCTAAGGCCTCATGGGCCCTAGCTTTTTTTATAGCATTTTTTTCGCTTTTTGTGTGTTGGCAAAATGCAGCTTTGTAAATTGACGTAAAGCATCTTCACCATGTAGCTTGATGAGCTTGGCGGCGGCCTTGTCTACATGAGGGCCGGCTCCTTTTGGGATGTCAAAGCCTGCAGCCTTTGATAATTTGTCCATTTCAATTAAAAAGGCGTACCTTGCGATAATGGAAGCCGCAGCGACTGACAAATGGATGCCTTCTGCTTTTGTACTAAAATACGTCCGCTCCCGAATGATTTTTTTCCCAGCCAGATGCCTGAAATAAATGCCTGGTTCTGCAAATTGGTCAATCAAAATAGCCTCAGGCTGCTGCCCGCCCAGTTTTTCTAGCACAGAGGTAATGACTTGATTATGAAGCAGTGCCTTCATTTTCCCTTGACTCATGCCCTTTTCCTGCATCGTATTGTACTTTTCATTTCGGAGAACGAGAAGGCTGAACGGAATGGTTTTGATGAGATCTTTGGCAATGTTAATAATTTGCGGGTCCTTTAATCCTTTTGAGTCTTTTACGCCAAGCTCTTTCATTAAAGCAAGCTGGCTGGCATCAACATAAGCCGCACAGACTGTAATCGGTCCAAAATAATCACCTGTCCCTACTTCATCTGAACCGATGACCGACATGGAAGCTATGCCGGGCGGCGGACTGTATTTTGTAACAGCAGGTGCTTTTTGACTTTTCGTATCAGCTGCTTGCAAGTGGCTGAACTGACTGGCTTCAGCTTCAGCCTTTTGTCCTTGAAAGAGCACTTTCCCGGATCGATAGGCTGTAATCGTACAGCCAGGGACTTTTGCTTGAAAAAGGGCACCTGGCGGCAAAGTGTCTGTTAAATGGTGCGCATACGCGCTCTTCATCTTTTTGAGGTCTTCTGATGTTGCTTTTAAAACGGATTGGGGCACAGTGGATAACTCCTTTTTACCTTGATATCATTGATTTCTAAAGTGTACCATAACAGGGAAGGGCTCGTCTTTCCATTCAATGTCTAAACATGTTATGATAGAGACTAGGATTCTCGTGGAATGGAGGAGAAACGTTGTCTGACGGCGGTAAAACGAAAACAACAGTTGAGATTTACGGACAGTCCTATACGATCATCGGACAAGAAACGAAGATGCATATGCGACATGTTGCGTCAATTGTTGATGATAAAATGAGAGAAATAAATGAAAAAAATCCATACCTTGATATAAACAAATTAGCTGTACTGACAGCAGTCAATGTCGTCCACGACTACTTGAAATTAAAAGAGCAATACGAAAAATTAGAGATTCAGCTAAAAGAAAAGGAATGAAATTACCGTGATCGATATCATCATTTTGTTTTTGCTTCTTATGGGAACGCTTGTCGGTCTAAAACGCGGGTTTATTCTTCAATTTATTAAATTGATCAGCTTTGTTGTTTCTATCTTAGTGGCTTCCATGTTTTATCAGTCACTTGCACCACAGCTTACGTGGATTCCGGCACCTAATTTTAGCGGCGGTCAACCGCAGCTCGCTTTCTTTAGTGGGAATCTAGAAACAGCTTATTATAATACCATTGCGTTTATCATTCTGTTTATCTTGACCAAAATCCTGCTCGCCATCATTGGCGGATTGCTCACAACCATTGCAAGTATACCTGTGATTAAACAGGTGAACAAACTGCTTGGCGGTGTGTTAGGATTTCTTGAAACCTATTTATTTGTGTTTATTCTATTGTTTGTCGCTGCATTACTACCAGTAGATGCACTGCAGACAATGATGAGCAAATCAATGTTAGCAGATGTGATCGTAAACAACACCCCTTACCTGTCCGGTCTTGTCAAAGACCTATGGTCGACGTATGGAGTTTAAAAACTTCTCCTTTCCTGGAGAAGTTTTTTCTCATTCCATGACAGAAAGTTGTAGGATGAAGGGAAAGTTTGTATATTTATATAGGAAGATGCCAAAGCGGCTGGAGGATGAGAGATGAATAAAAAAGATATTATCAAACTTCTTGAAACAATTGCAGTATATATGGAACTTAAAGGAGATAATCCTTTTAAAATTTCTGCCTTTCGTAAAGCAGCAGCGGCACTGGAACAAGACGACCGCAGCCTTTCGCAAATAGATGATCTATTAGCATTACCCGGCATTGGAAAAGGAACCTTTGCTGTGATCACAGAGTATATCGAAAAAGGACAATCAGAAACACTCGAACAATTAAAAAAGGAAGTTCCTGAAGGACTTGTCCCGCTCTTAAAGTTGCAAGGACTTGGCGGGAAGAAGATTGCTAAGCTTTACCAAGAGCTTGGTGTCCATGATGCACAGTCGTTAAAGGAAGCATGCGAAGCGGAAAAAGTACAAGCGCTTGCAGGCTTCGGTAAAAAAACCGAAGAAAAGATTCTCGCTGCTCTTGAGGAGGCTGGGAAACAGCCAGAACGACTGCCAATTGGCTTTGCATTAGATGTGGCAGAGCGGATTGATCATGCGCTTGAACAGATGAAGGGGATTCTTCGTTTTTCAAGAGCTGGCAGTCTAAGACGTGCACGGGAAACCGTCAAAGATTTAGATTATATCATCGCGACTGACAGTCCTGAACAAGTCAGAGAGCAGCTCGTTGTACTTCAAGATGTCAAAGACGTCATCGCAAGCGGTGATACGAAGGTATCTGTCATTCTTGCCCTTGATTTTGAGATCAGTGTAGATTTCCGGCTTGTGACAACAGACCAATTTGCAACAACGCTGCATCATTTCACTGGCTCAAAAGACCACAATATTCGAATGCGTCAGCTGGCGAAGGAACGCGGTGAGCGTATTAGTGAATATGGTGTGGAAACAATTGAAACTGGAGAAGTCAAAACGTTTGGAGACGAGGCTGCTTTTTATGCGCATTTTCAACTTCCGCTCATTCCGCCAGAAATTCGTGAAACCGGAGCGGAGATTGATACGTATAAAGAAAGTATGCAATTTGTCGAGCTAAAAGATATTAAAGGCGACCTTCATATGCACTCGACTTGGAGTGATGGCGCATTTTCTATTCGTGAAATGGCAGAGGCATGTATCGCAAAAGGCTATGAATACATGGCGATTACAGATCACTCGCAATATTTAAAAGTAGCAAACGGTTTAACAAAAGAACGTTTACGTCTGCAAGCAAAAGAAATTGACAAGCTCAATCAAGAATTCGAGCATTTTCACATTTTCAAAGGGGTCGAAATGGATATTCTCCCGGATGGATCATTAGATTATGATGATGACTTTTTAGCAGACATGGATTTTGTGATTGCGTCTATCCATTCTAGCTTTTCTCAGCCGGAGGAAGTCATCATGGAGCGCCTTGAAAATGCCCTGCGGAATCAGCATGTAGATTTAATTGCACATCCAACAGGCCGTTTGATCGGCAGACGAGACGGCTATGCCTTAAATATAGATCAGCTCATAGAGCTTGCGAAGAAAACGGGAACTGCACTAGAGCTCAACAGCAACCCGTCAAGACTTGATTTGAAAACAGAGCATTTAATGAAAGCAAACGAAGTAGGTGTGAACATCATGATCAATACAGATGCACACAATATCGCCATGCTGGATCATATGGAAGTTGGTGTAACAGCTGCAAGAAAAGGCTGGACACCAAAAGCAAATGTCGTGAATACTTTTTCTCTAAACGAGATCAAAAAGTTTTTAACGCGTGACAGGTAGTCGTTAGGAGGCTGGACCATGCTGCAACAAAAAGTGTTAGCATCATTAGAATTTCATAAAGTAAAAGAAAAAGTCATGTCCTATACCGCATCCTCATTAGGAAAAGAAAGAGCGCAGGACTTAACGCCGCTGACGGATATCGAAACCATTCAGCATTTGCTGGAAGAGGTAGCAGAAGCACAAGATATCATCCGCTTAAAGGGATCTGCGCCGTTTGGTGGGCTGACGGATATTAGACGCGGGGTCAAACGGGCAGAAATCGGCAGTACATTAAGCCCATCTGAGCTCATGGAAATTGCAGCGCTATTATACACTGCGAAAAATATGAAGCACTTTCTCACGTCTCTGTATGAAGATGGTGTAGATATACCGCGCCTTCATACATATGCAGAGACGCTGATATTACTGCCTGAAGTCAGAAAAGAAATCGAAAGCTGTATCGGTGATAATGGAGAAGTGCTTGATCATGCAACTCCGGCGCTACGAACAATACGTACGCAATTACGTTCATTAGAATCAAAAGTTCGAGATAAATTAGAATCCATGATTCGTTCACAATCTGCTTCAAAAATGCTGTCAGACACGATTGTTACCATTCGTAATGACCGGTTCGTGATTCCAGTAAAGCAGGAGTACCGTTCGAATTACGGCGGAATTGTTCACGATCAGTCATCATCTGGGGCAACCCTTTTTATCGAGCCGCAAGTGGTCGTGGATTTAAATAACACTTTGCAGCAAACCCGTTTAAAAGAAAAACAAGAGGTCGAAAAGATCCTGCAAATGCTGACAGCGAGTGTGTCAGAACACATTGAAGAACTGCTTCACAATGTAAAGGAGCTTCAAACGCTAGATTTTATTTTTGCTAAAGCCAAATATGCAAAGGCAGAAAAAGCCACAAAGCCTGCTGTGAACGATCAAGGGGAAATTTATTTAAAACGGGCAAGACATCCTCTATTGCCTCGTGATCAGGTTGTGGCAAACGACATTGAGCTCGGTAAAGATTTTTCAACCATCGTCATTACTGGACCAAATACAGGGGGTAAGACTGTTACTTTAAAAACGCTTGGTCTTTTGACGCTGATGACGCAGGCAGGCCTTCATATTCCAGTTGAAGAAGGCTCGGAAGTAGCTGTATTCGACCAAGTCTTTGCTGATATTGGAGATGAACAGTCCATTGAGCAAAGCTTGAGTACGTTCTCATCTCATATGGTCAATATTGTGGATATCTTAAAGAATTTGACATCTAACTCACTCGTATTATTTGATGAATTAGGGGCAGGAACAGACCCTGCTGAAGGTGCCGCGCTGGCCATGAGTATCTTAGATGAGGTGCATCAAACAAATGCACGCGTCATCGCAACGACTCACTATCCTGAGCTGAAGGCTTACGGATATAACCGAGAAGGTGTCACAAATGCGAGCGTGGAGTTCGACATTGAAACCTTATCACCAACGTACCGATTGCTCATCGGTGTGCCCGGACGAAGTAATGCATTTGAAATTTCTAAACGTCTTGGTTTGCCAGATCACCTCATTGACCGGGCAAAAGCGGATATGCATGCCGAGCATAATGAAGTAGACCAAATGATTGCTTCATTAGAAGACAGCAAGAAACAAGCGGAAGAAGAGCTGCATGAGACAGAAGTCTATAGAAAAGAAGCAGAAAAGCTTCATAAAGAATTGCAGAGACAAATTCTTGAATGGAATGAGCAAAAGGACAAACTGCTTGAAGAAGCTGAACAAAAAGCGGCAGAAAAAATTGAACAAGCCTCAAAAGAAGCAGAAGACATCATTCAAGAGCTCAGGTCGATAAAAAATGAGCATCGCTCATTCAAAGAGCATGAACTCATTGATGCGAGAAAGCGTCTTGAAGAAGCAGTGCCTGAGTTTGACCGGAAGAAAAAGCCAGCGCCGGTGAAAAAAGCAGCAAGACAGCTAAAATCAGGCGACGAAGTGAAAGTGCTCACCTTCGGACAAAAAGGAACACTGCTTGAACAAACAGGTGACAAAGAATGGAGTGTCCAAATGGGCATTCTGAAAATGAAAGTAAAAGAAAAAGACATGGAATTTATCAAATCAGCACCAGAATTTAAGCAGGAGAAAGCCATTACGGCAGTCAAAGGAAAAGACTATCATGTATCGCTTGAGCTTGACTTAAGAGGAGAGCGTTATGAAAATGCCTTAAGTAGAGTCGAGAAATATTTAGATGATGCTGTCTTAGCCGGTTATCCCCGTGTGTCGATCATTCACGGAAAAGGAACTGGCGCCCTTAGAAAAGGGGTTCAGGAATTACTGAAACAGCACCGAAGTGTGAAAAATGCTCGTTTTGGGGAACAAGGCGAGGGAGGATCAGGCGTTACCATCGTCGAATTAAAGTAAAAAGGAGAAAACGCATGAAAGCCTTTTGGGAAAATGAACTTGTGGAAATTGCCGCCTATTACAGCGTGGCCGTTCTATGTCTTGTCTTATTTCTAACCATTTTTGAACTCGTCACCTCCTATAAAAACTGGGAAGAGATTCAGCGTGGGAACTTAGCTGTTGCCATGGCAACAGGCGGAAAGATCTTTGGGATTGCGAATGTGTTTCAGCATTCTATTGCACAGCACAATTCCCTTCTGCAAATGATTGGATGGGGCGTATACGGCTTTGTGATGCTGCTTGTCAGCTATTTCATTTTTGAATTTTTAACACCACGATTTAAAGTAGACAAAGAGATTGAGAATGATAATAGAGCGGTCGGGTTTATTTCACTCATTATTTCAGTTGGGCTGTCTTACGTAGTAGCAGCCGGCATTTAAGGAGACGACATGGAAAAGCTAGCAAAAGTTTTAATCATAGTTGCCTGCACTTTTGCGGTCATTGGTGCCGTTTACATGTTCCTGTGAAATGAAGAAGACAAAGTGAGAAAGCTGTCAGGGGTCCCTTGGCAGCTTTTATCTCATCAAAGGCGGCGAATCACATGAAGCAAATTCTGCAAAAAGACGAACTCATAAAGCGTATTGATACTTGTCTCCAAATGACTTCCCTGCCAAGAGACATATATGAACCTTATATTGCACGTCCATTTCAAACGACTGGATTTTTTGATGATTTGAGCCCTTATGTTCAAATCGATTCGAGTGGCTATATTCTCATTCAATATGAACGAGGAATCCAAATGCTGCATAAAAGAACAAAAGAAGCGGATGAAGTCATTTACTGGATTTTAGAAGACACGATCTTTCTCACAGTTTACATCGACATGATGAGGCAGTATCAAGTCGACAACATCCAGACGCATTTACCTAATGATCCGAGTATCCATCAACAGATCGTGGAGAGAGTAAATGAGTCATTCCGTGCAATCGGCGGATTATATGAACAGTGGCATCATGAAGGAAAAAGAGCATCGATCGAAACACCAGCGAAGAAATAAAGAGGTCATGGAACCAAGCTCTATTTGAAAAAAGCAAACTGCCTTAAGGAAAAGTTTGCTATAATAAAATAGTACGAAAGTTCAGGAAGGAGGGTTTTTATGCAGTCAGATAAACGTTGGCTTCTGCATTACCCGAATCAAATTCCCCACGAACTCACCATCCCAAATGAGACGTTACAATCTTACTTATTCAGCTCCGCAGAGGCTGCACCTGAGCATACAGCCATTCATTTTCTAGGAAAAAACATCACCTATGAACAGCTCCAAGAAGACGCATTGAAACTAGCTGGTCACCTGATGGAAATTGGCGTGAAAAAAGGCGACAGAGTAGCGATCATGCTGCCAAACTGTCCTCAATCGGTCATTTCTTATTATGCTGTTTTAATTGCAGGGGGCATCGTTGTTCAAACGAACCCGCTTTATACGGAGAAAGAACTGGCATATCAAATGGAGGACAGCGGCTCTAAAGTGCTGATTACATTGGATTTATTGTATCCAAAGGCCTATAAAATGAAAGCGCTGACAAGTATGGAACACTTGATCATCACCAAACTACAGGATTATTTACCATTTCCAAAAAACATTCTGTTTCCTATCGTCCAAAAAAGAAAAAATAAAATGGTCATCCAAGTCGAGAAAAGTGATAGCATTCATCACTTCTCACAAATCATGAAAGAATCATCAGGAGAACAAATCCCGCAGCTTGCCATTGAACCGAAAGAGGATGTCGCTGTTTTGCAATATACAGGTGGAACGACCGGTTTACCAAAAGGGGTCATGCTTACGCATGAAAACATTTTAGCGAATACTGAAATGTGCGCTTCTTGGATGTATAAAACGACAAGAGGAAAAGAACGAATCCTCGGCATTATTCCGTTTTTTCATGTATACGGAATGACGACCGTATTAAATCTTGCTGTCAAAGAAGGGCATTCAATGATTCTCCTTCCTCGATTTGACGCAGCTGATACCCTCAAAACGATTGAAAAACAGAAACCGACACTCTTTCCAGGTGCACCAACCATGTATATCGCCTTGCTGCATCATCCGAACATTGAAAAGTATGACCTGTCGTCCATCACTGCATGTTTAAGCGGCTCGGCGGCTCTTCCTGTTGAAGTCAAACAGAACTTCGAAAAATTAACAGGAGGGCGTTTAGTAGAGGGATATGGTCTTTCCGAAACCTCACCAGTGACCCATTCTAACTTTTTATGGGGAGCGAATAAAACAGGCAGCATTGGCTGTCCATGGCCTGGTACAGACGCAGGTATTTATTGCGAGGAAACGGGTGGCTTCAAAGAGCCATATGAGCACGGAGAAATTATCGTCAAAGGACCGCAGATTATGAAAGGATACTGGAATCAGCCAGAGGAGACAGCAGCTGTATTAAGGGATGGATGGTTTTTCACCGGAGATATTGGGTATATGGATGAAGACGGTTTTTTCTATATCGTTGACCGGAAAAAGGATGTCATTATTGCGAGCGGTTATAATATTTACCCAAGAGAGGTCGAAGAAGCCCTTTATGAGCATGAGCTTGTACAAGAAGTTGTTGTCGCAGGTATACCAGACCCTTATAGAGGAGAAACAGTAAAAGCATTTGTTGTACCGAAAAAGGATGCTTATTTAACAGAGGATGAACTCGATCGCTTTGTGAGAACGAGAATTGCTTCATTTAAAGTACCGCGCGTGTATGAATTTAAAGAGTCACTGCCTAAAACGGCCGTCGGAAAAATTTTGCGCAGAGTATTAATTGAAGAAGAAAAAAGAAAGCATGCTTCATCTGAAACACCTGTTGATCAATTAAAGAAATAACGACCTTTATCATCCGGTCGAGCGGCCGGATGATTTGAATGATGACAGTCTGCTCTGGTATGATAAAGGTTGAAAAGAAAGAAGAAGATCTCTTGACAAATCAGCCGTTTCTTTTTAACATAAAGTTATGAATGAATGCTCATTCAATTTAGAAAGGGACGAAGCACATTGAAGCAGAAAAGACCGAAGTACATGCAAATTATTGATGCAGCAGTTGTGGTGATTGCAGAGAATGGCTATCATCAATCACAAGTTTCAAAGATTGCGAAACAAGCAGGGGTCGCAGACGGAACCATTTATCTTTATTTCAAAAACAAAGAGGATATTCTCATCTCATTGTTCAAAGAAAAAATGGGACAATTCATCGAACGGATGGAAACAGATATTCAAAAGAAGCCGTCTGCCAAAGAAAAGCTACTACTGTTGATTGAGGAGCATTTTCGCATGCTGGCGCAAAATCATCATTTGGCTCTTGTGACACAGCTTGAACTCAGGCAGTCAAACCTTGAGCTGCGGCAAAAAATCAATGAAGTGCTAAAAGGGTATTTAAATATGCTCGAGTCAATTTTAACAGAAGGAAAGAAAACAGGAGAATTCAGACAAAATTTAGATGTCCGCTTAGCGAGACAAATGGTATTTGGGACGATTGATGAAACCGCAACAACATGGGTTATGAATGATCAAAAGTATGATCTGCCTGCACTCGCAGAAAATGTACATGATCTGCTGTTAAACGGAATACATCAATCCTAAAGACAATGTGAAAAAGGATGATTGACATGGAAAAGATACTCAGCTTACATCATGAAGGACAGACAGCGCTCATCACGATTCAGAACCCACCTGCAAATGCCTTATCCTCTCAGCTGCTCACAGAGCTTAATGACATGTTCGATGAGCTAGAACAGAATGAAGAAGTAAGAGCGATTGTGATTCACGGAGAAGGCAGATTCTTCTCAGCAGGTGCTGATATTAAAGAATTTACCACTTTACAGGAAGAGTCTGATTATGCAAGCCTCGCAGATAGAGGACAGCAAGTTTTTGAACGGATTGAACAATGTCCAAAACCAGTCATTGCCTCGATTCACGGAGCAGCATTAGGCGGAGGCCTTGAGCTTGCCATGTCTTGTGATATCCGAATCGCAACAAAAGATGCGAAGCTTGGACTTCCAGAACTAAACCTCGGCATTATTCCAGGATTCGGCGGCACGCAGCGCCTCCCGCGCTACGTTGGTTCTGCTAAAGCGCTTGAAATGATGGGAACAGCTGAACCGATTACAGGTGAAGAAGCATTTGCCTGCGGACTTGTTACAAAGCTGGCAGAAACAGAGGAAGAAGCGCTCACAGCGGCTAAAACACTTGCGGGGAAATTTGCAGCGAAAAGCCCAAAATCTCTTGAATATGTGCTTGATTTATTGAACGCAACAAAATTGTATTCATATGACGGCGGAATGAAGCTGGAAGCCAAGAAATTTGGTGAGGTTTTCCAATCAAATGACGCCAAAGAAGGCATCCAGGCCTTTATCGAAAAGCGCAAACCGAACTTTAAAGGGGAATAAGGGATAAGTACGACACAAGGGGGAGAAATAGATGAATATATATGTTTTGATGAAGCGTACGTTTGACACGGAAGAGAAAATTTCTATTCAGTCTGGTGCAATTCAAGAAGATGGAGCAGAGTTCATTATTAATCCTTATGACGAGTATGCCATTGAAGAAGCCATTCAGCTTCGCGATGAGCACGGAGGAGAAGTGACCGTTGTGACAGTTGGCGGTGAGGATGCGGAGAAACAGCTGAGAACAGCACTTGCTATGGGCTGTGACAGGGCCGTCTTATTAAACGTCGAAGATGACCTAGAAGAGTGGGACCAATATTCAGCTTCTACCATTCTTTATCACTATTTAAAAGACAAAGAGGCTTCCTTAATCTTAGCAGGGAATGTAGCAATTGACGGCGGCTCTGGACAGGTAGCCCCGCGTCTTGCTGAATTACTCGGCTTTTCATATGTGACAACGATAACAAGCATTCAAATTGATGGCGGCTCTGCGTCGATTGAACGAGATGTAGAGGGTGATGTGGAAGTCATTTCTACCGAACTACCGCTAGTCGTCACAGCTCAGCAAGGACTCAATGAGCCTCGCTATCCATCATTACCAGGCATTATGAAGGCAAAGAAAAAGCCTTTAGAAGAATTGGAACTTGATGATTTAGATCTGGACGAAGACGATGTACCATATAAAATCAAAACAATTGAACGTTTCTTACCGGAGAAAAAAGAGGGTGGCAAGGTGCTGAGCGGCGAGCTTCAGGATCAAGTCAAAGAACTGACAGATCTACTCAGAAATGAAGCAAAAGTCATCTAAACATCCACTTTACGATATCACGAGAACAAGGGGGAGCTTGAAGATGAGTAAAAAAGTTGTTGTACTTGGAGAAAGTCGTGACGGTAAATTAAGAAATGTGACATTTGAAGCCATTGCTGCCGCTCACAAAGTGGCAGATGGCGGTGAGGTCATTGGCGTGTTAATAGGGGATGACGTCAAAAGCCTAGCGGATGAACTGCTTTACTATGGAGCAGATCATGTCATGATTGTGGAGCATCCGCACCTTTCATATTATACATCAGATGGTTTTGCGCAGGCTCTTCAAGCCATATTAGATCAGGTCGATCCAGATGCTGTGCTCTTTGGCCATACGTCTATCGGAAAAGACTTGTCGCCTAAAATAGCCGCACGTCTCCAGACTGGCTTGATTTCAGATGCGATCGATGTAAGCGTTACCGGTGAACATCTTGTTTTCACTAGACCGATTTACTCTGGAAAAGCCTTCGAAAAAGTCATTTCCACAGACCGCCTGCTTCTAGCGACCATCCGGCCAAACAACGTGGCGCCATTTGAGCGGGATGCGTCACGAGGCGGAGAAGTCACACCGGTTTCTGTCGATATTCAGAACCTTCGGACGATCGTGAAGGAAGTCATTAAAAAAACGTCAGAAGGTGTAGATTTATCGGAAGCAAAGGTCATTGTTGCTGGAGGACGCGGTGTTAAGAGCAAGGAAGGCTTTGAACCGCTGAATGAACTCGCTGAGACGCTCGGGGCAGCAGTCGGAGCCTCGCGTGGCGCCTGTGACGCCGATTACTGTGATTATGCCCTGCAAATTGGTCAAACGGGAAAAGTCGTCACACCTGATCTTTATATTGCATGCGGGATATCAGGAGCGATTCAGCATTTAGCGGGAATGTCTAACAGTAAAGTCATTGTGGCGATCAACAAAGACCCAGAAGCAGAAATCTTCAAAATCGCCGATTACGGAATCGTCGGTGACTTGTTTGAAGTGGTACCGCTTTTGAATGAAGAGTTAAAAAAGATGAATATCCACTCGTAACGCTCATACACTCAGAATGCCTAGGTATTCTGGGTTTTTTTGTATGTAATCAAGAAGAAAAGGAGCGGTTGACAAGTGAAGGGGACAGTAAAAGTCAATGACGTGATCGGACGCATTTCTAAACACATTTATGGGCACTTTCAGGAGCATTTAGGAAGAGGGATTTATGACGGGATTTGGGTAGGAAAAGACTCAGAGATTGACCATATTGACGGGATTCGTACTGATGTGCTGAAGGCGCTTCAAGCATTACATATTCCGGTGCTGAGGTGGCCGGGGGGCTGTTTCGCAGACGAGTATCACTGGGCAAATGGTGTAGGTGATCTCAGTGAACGAAAGCCAATGGTAAATACCCATTGGGGTGGTACGGTTGAATCCAATGCATTTGGTACACATGAATTTATGGCATTGTGTGAGCTGCTTGAATGTGAGCCATACATTTGCGGCAATGTGGGAAGCGGGTCTGTTCAAGAATTAGCCGATTGGGTCGAATACATGACATTTCCAAAAGGGACACCTATGTCCGACTGGCGCATTCAAAATGGAAAACAAGACCCTTGGCAGCTGACCTATGTTGGTGTAGGCAATGAAAGCTGGGGCTGCGGCGGGAATATGACGCCTGAATACTATGCAGATTTATATAAACGCTATCAAACGTACGTAAGAGAATTTGCCGGGCAGCGTATTTATAAAATCGCCTGCGGCGCGAACTCTAATGACGTGAATTGGACGAAAGTATTGATGGAGCGGGCTGCACCGTGGATGGATGGGCTCAGTTTACATTATTACACTGTACCTGGTACATGGGAGAAGAAAGGGTCAGCGACTGAATTTGATGAGGATGAATGGTTTATCACGCTGAAAAAAGCCTATGAGATGGAACGGCTTGTCGAGGACCATGGAGAAATCATGGATCGTTATGACCCAGACAAGCGAATTGGGATGATTATTGATGAATGGGGGACATGGTATGACCCAGAGCCAGGGACAAATCCTGGGTTTTTATATCAGCAAAACACACTAAGAGATGCCCTTGTGTCCGCCCTCCATTTTCATATTTTTCATCGTCATTGTCAGCGGATTCATATGGCAAATATTGCTCAGACGGTCAATGTGTTGCAAGCGATGGTATTAACAAAGGACGAAAAGATGCTTCTGACGCCTACGTATCATGTATTTCACATGTTTCAAGTACATCAAGAGGAAGAAGCTCTTGAGGTTGAGTTCGTTTCACCGCCGTATGAACGAAAAGGTGAAAAAATTCCTCAGGTCAGTGTGTCAGCCTCACGTTCATCAGGTAAGATGCATATTAGCTACTGTCACCTGAATCCGCATGAACAAAAAGAGGTATCCCTTGCCATTGAAGGGATTGATGCACAAACGAAAGTCACTGGACTTGTGCTGACGGCTGATCGCATGAATGCGCATAATACATTTGAAGATCCTCATTCTGTTCAGCCAAAAGACTTTCAGCAAATGACTGTAAATCCCGGGGAATTAACGGTAGAGCTGCCGCCAATGTCAGTGGTCATGATAACTGTCGACCTCACTTGATTGCATATTTCGATGTTTGATGAGAAGAATGTTGGGGCATCATACATTGTAAATGAAGCGGAAAGGGTGTCATGTCATATGCTTAGAACCATTCTAATGATCATCGGTGCGATTGTTGTTATTGGTGCGATTATACGGTTTGTTTTTTAATTCATTTCCTAAAAAATGATTCGTAAGCATTTCATTCGCAAGTCACATTGGTAGATGCTATACTAAAAAGCATAATTTACATTGGAGGAATGAATAATGGCAATCGTAAAAGCTACTGACGCAACATTTTCACAAGAAACTGCAGAAGGTGTTGTTCTTGCAGACTTTTGGGCACCATGGTGTGGACCTTGTAAAATGATTGCTCCAGTTCTTGAAGAACTTGATCAAGAAATGGGCGACAAAATGAAAATTGTAAAAATTGATGTAGACGATAACCAAGAAACTGCTGGTAAATACGGCGTTATGAGTATCCCAACACTTCTTGTTTTAAAAGACGGTGAAGTTGTAGAAACTTCTGTTGGTTTCAAACCAAAAGAAGCACTTGCTGAGCTTGTCAACAAACATCTATAAACCGATCTATGTCTAAGCGGCATAATCATATTGAAGCGGTTCTCGTAAAGACGAGAGCCGCTTTTCTTTCAACATGGTATAAAACAAATGTTCGTGATACACTAGAAGGAGTGAAAGAGGAAAACAAGGACGGATGAAAATATGAACAAACTAATCAAAGAAAAACTGTCAGTCCTGCCGGATCAACCAGGCTGTTACTTAATGAAAGATAGACAAAATACGATCATTTACGTGGGAAAGGCAAAGGTTTTAAAAAACAGGGTGCGCTCTTATTTCACTGGATCACATGACGCCAAAACGCAGCGGCTTGTCAGTGAAATTGAAGACTTTGAATACATTGTCACCTCTTCTAATATCGAGGCGCTCATTTTAGAGCTGAATTTAATCAAAAAATATGACCCAAAATACAATGTCATGCTCAAGGATGACAAGACGTATCCATTTATAAAAATTACGAATGAACGCCACCCTAAGCTGATCGTCACCCGCAATGTAAAAAAGGACAAAGGGAAATATTTCGGTCCATACCCAAACGTACAAGCAGCAAGAGAAACGAAAAAGCTGCTCGATCGCTTATATCCACTGAGAAAATGCGCCACTCTTCCTGACCGTGTCTGCCTTTATTATCATCTTGGGCAATGTCTTGCACCATGTGTGTATGACATTTCCGAGGAAACGAATAAGCAGCTCGTGGACGAAATCACAAGGTTTCTAAACGGAGGACATCAGCAAATCAAAAAAGAACTGACCGAAAAGATGCAGGAAGCTGCTGAAAATTTAGAGTTTGAACGGGCAAAAGAACTGAGAGACCAAATCGCTTATATCGACTCAACGATGGAAAAACAGAAAATGACGATGAGTGATTTATCAGATCGAGATGTCTTCGCCTATGCCTATGATAAAGGCTGGATGTGTGTCCAAGTTTTCTTTATCAGACAGGGGAAATTGATTGAACGTGATGTCAGCCTGTTCCCTATGTATCAGGACCCTGAGGAAGAGTTCCTTACGTTTATGGGGCAATTTTATGAAAAGAACAACCATTTTCTGCCGAAGGAAATTTTGGTACCGGACAGTGTCGATCAAGAGATGATTGAGCAATTACTTGAGACAAACGTTCACCAGCCGAAAAAAGGAAAGAAAAAGGATTTACTTTTACTTGCCCATCAAAATGCCAAAATCGCCTTAAAAGAAAAGTTTTCGCTCATTGAGCGTGATGAAGAGCGGACAATTGGTGCGGTGAAGCAGCTTGGGGATGCGCTTAATATTTATATGCCGTACAGAATTGAGGCGTTTGATAACTCCAATATTCAAGGAGCAGACCCGGTTTCTGCCATGGTCGTCTTTCAGGACGGGAAGCCATATAAAAAGGAATACCGAAAATACAAAATTAAAACCGTCTCAGGACCAGATGATTATGCATCCATGCGTGAAGTCATTAGAAGACGATATACCCGCGTGTTAAAGGATGAACTGCCGCTGCCAGATTTAATTTTAATTGACGGAGGAAAAGGACAGATCAACGCAGCCATCGATGTGCTTGAAAATGAATTGAATCTGTCTGTCCCAGTCGCAGGTCTTGTAAAAGATGAAAAACACCGGACTTCAAATCTCATGATGGGAGATACACTTGAAATGGTTGCGCTGGAGCGAAATAGCCAGGCTTTTTACTTGTTGCAGCGCATTCAAGATGAAGTGCACCGGTTCGCCATTAGCTTTCACCGGCAGCTGCGCGGAAAAAATGCATTCCAGTCTATTTTAGACGATGTACCAGGTATCGGAGAGAAGCGTAAAAAGCAGCTCCTCAAACATTTTGGCTCTGTGAAAAAGATGAAAGAAGCCTCTATCCAAGACTTTCAGGAGGCGGGCATTCCAAAACAGACGGCTGAACTTTTAATGGAAGCATTAAAAAAATAGATTGTACTTTTTCCAAAAGTCTGTTAAGATGTGACTAATTTAATAAATGAACGTGTTGTTTGTTGAAGATAGAGGTGCGAACTTCAAGAGTAAGCCTTCGGAGATCGATGGGATCTAAGAAGAGGGCTGAAAGGGGAGCGTCGCCGAAGTGAATAAAATCCACTCATTTTATTCGCTGGCTGTACATTGAAGAAATGTAGGGCTGTCAAGAATTCATTTCTTGGAGGGCTATCTCATTGTTTGCATCGTTTAATGATGATTTTAAAGCAATGGGAGATTTGTTCTCTCATTGCTTTTTTATTTGCAGTGAGCGGACAGTCTCCAAAGCAGCCTCTTCTCTCACACGTGAACTTTTGAAAAAGGGTGGTAGACATGGGACTAATTGTACAAAAATTTGGCGGAACTTCCGTTGGGTCAACAGAAAAAATTCGCAATGCCGCAGAGAGAGTGATCGCTGAACGCGAGGCAGGACATGATGTGGTTGTGGTTGTATCAGCGATGGGTAAATCAACAGATGTTCTAGTAGACCTAGCGAAAGAACTTACAGACGATCCAAGCAAAAGAGAAATGGATATGCTGCTCGCAACTGGTGAACAGGTGACCATTTCATTATTAGCGATGGCGCTCCAAGCAAGAGGCTATGATGCCATTTCCTTTACAGGCTGGCAGGCTGGTATGAAAACAGAGCATGTACACGGAAATGCAAGAATCGTGGACATTGATGAAGCAAGAATAAAAGAGGAATTAAGTGCGGGGAAAGTCGTTGTTGTGGCAGGCTTCCAAGGAATTGCAGATGACTTACATATCACAACACTTGGACGCGGAGGATCAGATACGACTGCTGTGGCACTGGCTGCCGCCCTAAAAGCTGATAAATGTGATATTTACACAGATGTACCAGGTGTGTTTACGACAGATCCGCGTTATGTACCATCTGCGCGGAAACTTGCAGGTATTTCATACGATGAGATGCTTGAGCTGGCTAATTTAGGAGCTGGGGTCCTGCATCCAAGAGCTGTTGAATTTGCGAAAAATTATCAAGTCCCGTTAGAAGTCCGTTCTAGTATTGAAAATGAATCGGGTACGTTAATTGAGGAGGAATCATCCATGGAACAAAATTTAGTCGTCAGAGGCATTGCGTTTGAAGATCAGATTACACGTGTGACAGTGTGCGGGCTTTCAAGCGGTCTAACAACATTATCGACCATTTTTACGACGCTTGCGAAACAGAATATCAATGTTGATATCATCATTCAGTCTGTCACAAGCACCAATCAGACGTCGATCTCTTTCTCTGTGAAAACGGATGATTTGTCCAAAACAGTTGAAGTATTAGAAGAATATAAAGGGGCGCTTGGCTACGAGCAGATTGAGACAGAAAGCAAATTAGCGAAAGTATCCATCGTGGGATCTGGAATGGTCTCTAACCCAGGCGTAGCCGCTGAAATGTTCGCTGTGTTAGCGCAAAAAGATATTCAAGTGAAAATGGTCAGTACGTCTGAAATTAAAGTCTCAACGGTGGTCGGCCGTGATGATATGGTCAAAGCGGTTGAAGCGCTACATGATGCGTTTGATTTATCAAAGGTGAGAGCAGCTGCTCACTCTTAAAAAGGTAAAGAGGTGACCTCATGAAAGAGGATCGCCTCTTTTTTCTATATGGAATCGGCTGAAACGGACGTAAACCCATTCATTAAGTATGCTATGATAGATGTAGACAGATAAAAAAGGCGTGACCTGAAGTCCGCGCCTTTTACCAAGAGGATTAGCTAGGGTCTCTTAAATCCCATTTAACGGTTAAAATGACTTTCTCAGCACGCTTTTTCACTTGTTCATAGGATTCAGCCACGTGCTCATTTAGAAGCTGAATTTGTTCAGCAATAAAACCCGCTTCCATCTGAAAGCATGGCTCCTTTTGATAGGTGAGTCGATTGGATACTAGTGGACCTTCGAGCTCAAACTCAATTTCCTGTTTTTTCGAATGGACCATTGTGAGAGTCCCCCATCCGGCATCATGGAAAAATTCGGGGATCTTTTCCCATGACTCTTGAGGAAATTTACGAGCAAGCAGTTTACCCGCAAAATACATCATAGATGAATGGTCCTGACCAAGAATATCTGGCAGCAGAACTTCGCGTATCAGCTCGTAGGCAAATCCATTGACTTCAATTTCTTTTAGCTGTTCTAAGTTAGATTCGAATTTATTCATTGTACGGCTCCCCTCTTTCAACAATTTATTATAGCTTATGTGGGCATATGATGACAGAGTTTTCCCTGAAGTCTAAGAAATTCTTATTGTAATAAAACGAATTTTGATTTAAAACTTTTAAATTTCGGAAAATTTTAATTTATGTACGCGGTTTCTTGACGCTTTTTTGACATAGGAGTAAAATGAAATTGTCAATAAATTTGAATAAAGTGCTTACAATTGAAAGAAGCGGGGGTAAGACAATTTTCAAGCAATTGCACTTTTTTTACTAGGGGGTAAAGTAATGTCGGGGAACAAAGAATTTTTTTATCGGAGATTGCATTCTTTGCTTGGCGTCATTCCGGTCGGTCTATTTTTAGTACAGCACTTAGTGATTAACCACTTTGCGACGGATGGACCAGAAGCGTTTAACAAAGCTGCACACTTTATGGAACAGCTTCCTTTCAGATATGCACTTGAGCTGTTCGTGATTTTCTTACCACTGATCTATCATGCTGTTTATGGGGTGTACATAGCCTTTACGGCACAAAACAACACGTCTCGCTTCAGTTACTTAAGAAACTGGTTGTTCAGACTGCAAAGGGTTTCAGGTATCATCACATTGATTTTTATCACTTGGCACGTATGGGAAACACGCATTCAAGCTCAACTTGGAGCTGAAGTCAACTACGACATGATGGCGAATATTTTAAGCTCTCCATTTATGCTAGGTTTCTATATTGTCGGCGTTTTATCTACTATTTTCCACTTTGCTAATGGCTTGTGGTCATTTGCTGTCAGCTGGGGAATTACGGTTTCACCACGCTCACAAAGAATCTCCACATTTGTGACATTAGGTATATTTATAGCGCTTTCATATGTAGGGCTAAGAGCAATTTTCGCTTTTGTTTAAGAGGAAATAGATTAGTAGAAGAGGGAGAGGGGCTACAATGAGTAATTCTAGCATCATCGTTGTCGGAGGCGGCTTAGCTGGTCTCATGGCAACTATTAAAGCAGCAGAAGCGGGAACAGCTGTTCAACTATTTTCAATCGTACCTGTGAAACGTTCGCATTCTGTATGTGCACAGGGCGGAATCAACGGAGCGGTCAATACAAAAGGTGAAGGGGATTCACCTTATGAGCATTTTGATGACACGGTATACGGCGGAGATTTCTTAGCCAACCAGCCGCCAGTAAAGGCAATGTGTGAAGCAGCGCCGTCCATTATCCACTTACTTGATCGTATGGGTGTTATGTTTAATAGAACACCAGAGGGATTATTGGACTTCCGCCGCTTCGGGGGAACACAGCACCACCGTACAGCGTTTGCTGGAGCTACAACAGGCCAGCAGCTATTATACGCACTGGATGAGCAGGTTCGCCGCTATGAAGTAGCAGGACTTGTCACAAAATATGAAGGCTGGGAATTCCTTGGCGCTGTTTTAGATGACGAGGAAGTATGCCGCGGGATTGTCGCACAGAACTTAACGACAATGGAAATTCAATCCTTCCGTTCAGATGCGGTTATCATGGCAACAGGCGGCCCTGGAATCGTGTTCGGTAAATCAACGAACTCCATGATTAACACTGGATCTGCTGCATCTATCGTTTATCAGCAAGGTGCGCATTATGCAAATGGAGAATTCATTCAAATTCACCCGACAGCGATTCCAGGAGATGACAAGCTTCGTCTCATGAGTGAATCAGCTCGTGGTGAGGGCGGACGAGTTTGGACATATAAAGACGGGAAGCCTTGGTACTTCCTTGAAGAAAAATACCCAGCATACGGGAACCTTGTACCGCGTGACATCGCAACGCGTGAAATCTTTGACGTATGTGTCGAGCAAAAGCTTGGCATCAACGGAGAGAACATGGTATATCTCGATCTTTCTCATAAAGATCCTAAAGAGCTTGATATTAAGCTTGGCGGAATCATTGAAATCTATGAAAAATTCATGGGTGATGACCCGCGTAAGCTGCCGATGAAAATCTTCCCTGCTGTTCATTACTCAATGGGCGGATTATGGGTCGATTATGATCAAATGACGAATATCAAAGGTCTGTTCGCTGCCGGAGAATGTGATTACTCGATGCACGGCGGAAACAGGCTTGGTGCAAACTCACTTCTTTCTGCGATTTACGGCGGAATGGTCGCTGGACCAAATGCGGTGAAGTACATTAGCGGTCTTGAGAAGTCTGCGGAAGACCTTTCTTCTGCAACATTTGACAGTGCCGTGAAGAAAGAGCAGGAGAAATGGGACAACATCCTCAGCATGGATGGTACAGAAAATGCGTACGTGCTTCATAAAGAGCTTGGAGAATGGATGACGGATAACGTTACAGTGGTTCGTTACAATGACAAACTCTTAAAAACAGATCAGAAGATCGAAGAACTAATGGAGCGCTACAAGAAGATCAACATCAACGATACCGCATCATGGAGCAACCAAGGCGCTGCCTTCACGCGTCAGCTTGACAACATGCTTCAGCTGGCAAGAGTCATTACGATCGGGGCATATAACCGGAATGAAAGCCGAGGCGCACACTATAAACCGGAATTCCCAGAAAGAAACGATGAAGAATTCCTTAAAACAACGATGGCTACGTTCAAAGGGGAAAATCAAAAGCCTGCATTCCACTATGAGGACGTCGATGTATCGTTAATTGCACCTCGTAAACGAGATTACTCGAAGAAAAAGGTGGAGAAATAAGATGAGTGAAAAAAACACAATTCATTTCATAATCACACGTCAAGATACAGCAGATGGAAAGTCTTATGATGAGGAATTCGAAATCCCTTACCGTCCGAATATGAACGTCATTTCTGCACTCATGGAAATTAGACGTAACCCGGTTAATAAACAAGGTGAAAAAACAACGGCGATCAACTGGGATATGAACTGTCTTGAAGAGGTGTGCGGAGCTTGCTCTATGGTCATTAATGGAAAACCGCGCCAGTCATGTACAGCACTAATTGACCAGTTAGATCAGCCGATTCGTCTCCAGCCGATGAAGACATTCCCGGTCGTGAGAGACTTGCAGGTTGATAGAAGCCGTATGTTCAACTCCTTGAAAAAAGTAAAAGCATGGGTGCCGATCGATGGCACATATGATCTTGGACCTGGACCAAGAATGCCTGAGAAAAAACGTCAATGGGCGTATGAGCTTTCTAAATGTATGACTTGTGGTGTCTGCCTTGAAGCTTGTCCAAACGTGAATGATAAGTCTTCCTTTATGGGCCCTGCACCGCTTTCACAAGTACGTCTATTTAACGCACATCCGACAGGTGCGATGAATAAGTCTGACCGTCTAGAAGAAATTATGGGTGACGGCGGTCTTGCGAACTGCGGGAACTCTCAAAACTGTGTGCAGGCTTGTCCGAAAGGAATCCCGCTGACAACGTCAATTGCAGCACTTAACCGAGATACAACATTACAAGCTTTCCGTAACTTCTTCGGAAGCGATCACGCAGAATAACATCACATTCAGTCCTCTTTGCCAATCATGATGAGTGTTTACAAGAGGCTGGGTGGAACACAAAATAAACGCCTCTTCCAATATTGGGAGAGGCGTTTATTGATGAATAAGGAGATGATAAAGTGAGACTTCCGTCATATATTGAGGAACCGTTTGAAGAGTGGAGGGCATCTTTTCGATTTTATGTCGAAACGACTGTCCGTTTTTCAGAAACGGATATGTTCGGCCATATGAACAATGTCACCCCATTTGTGTATTTTGAAGAAGCACGGATTGCCTTTTTTCAAAAAACAGGAGTTGTGGATAAACGAATGAAACGTGTGAAAGAGACGATTACAGTCGTGGCAAACCTGCAATGTGATTACATCAAACAGGTGGAGATAGGGGAGCGGCTTCGTGTGTATGTAAAGCCGGAAAAAGTTGGGTCAAGCTCACTTATTCTTCATTATTTAGGAGAAAACGAGCAGCAGGAACCATGCTTTACAGGCTCAGTCACCATGGTCCAAATTAATAAAGAAACAGGCGCGCCTGTCCCATTTACAGAGGAAGAAAAAGAGACATTTCAAGCTCAGCGAAATGGGTAGTATGCAGCCTCATCAACGTGTAAGCTTCATTTTGTTATAATAAAAAGACCATATCAAGAAGAAACAAAAGGAGAACACATGAAGATTTTTCAATATGACACCATTGATAGTACAAATAATGAAGCGAAAAGGCTCATTCAGCAAGGAGAAAAACCTTCATTTGCTGTCTATGCACATCAGCAGACAGCAGGAAGAGGCAGGCTAGGTAGGCCGTGGGAAACGCCTGCAGGAAATGTCGCTGTGACCATGACAGTTTTACCGCCAGAAGAACTCTCCACCCAGTCAACGATTGCTCCGCTGACGGCACTAGCGATCTACGATGTACTTAAACCTCTCATAAGGGCTGAGGATCAGCTGGCGATTAAATGGCCAAACGATATTCTCATCAATGAAGCAAAGGTATCAGGCACATTGATTGAAGCGGACCGTACCGCTATTTATATCGGGGTTGGCATTAATGTGAAGACAAAGCCAGAGCATGTTCCGTATAAAACCATTTGCCTATCAGAGCTTACAGAGGTGAAATCGGATCAGCTTGTGAAGGAACTTGCAGCCGCTTTTGAAAAATATCATACACGCTGGAAGAATGAAGGGTTTGAAGCACTCACTGCCCTCTACAACAAACGGTTATATCGTCTTCATAAACCGCTGCGGATTTCGTTAGACCGTGAAAAACAAACATGGGAAGAGGGTATTTGCTGCGGGGTCAACCACAACGGTCATCTCCAGCTAAAAGATGAGAAAGGGCAGATAAAAGCTCATTCGGCCGGAGATATAGATGCACCGCTACAGAATTAAAAAAAGCAGACGAGAACATCGTCTGCTTTAAGCTTCTCTTTTAATCTGAGGCTGAATCACATAGTCTTGTTTTGTGAAGACAACTCCGTCTAGAATTTCTCTTGCCGTTCGAATGACTTTGACTCTGTTTTGAGAGATGTCAATTTCCGTTTGCATAATACCAGCAGGATGCCCAATACGAAGAGTGTCATCTTTTCCTTGAAACAGCTGAGAAGGAAGCGTTTCATCTAAGAAACAGCTGGCTGTCACGCAAACAGAGCCGGTAATGGCAAGTGCTTGGTGCGGTCGTTGCATCGATAGCATACGAACGATAATGTCCATATCTTCTGCTCGTCTCAAGATGCCATTTGTATCTACATAGTCAGCAGGCTCACTAATGAGCGCAAGCTTTGGAACAGCTGGAGACTGTAATGTGGCCATTTCTTTTGGTGCAAAATGACACATTTCAGCAGCGAGAGAACGAATTTCTTCTAAATCATCCAGTAATTCGTCTGTAAACTCTTCAGGCAATTCAGTTCCTTTTAATTGAATATCTTTGGCACGAATAAAGGCAATTGGATTTGCAATGTCAACGATCGAGATTGGAATTTCCCCAAACTTCGTTTGAATCGTATCAATTTTGTTTCCAGTCGGAAAGGTTTTACCTGTGACAGCGCCTTCAGGTTTCTCAAAGGATAAATAAATGGGAGAACCAGTTCCTTTTACTCCTGGAATTTCTGCCTGTCCTTCAAATTTCACTTCTCCATTTTCAACTTCGACCTCTGCCGTAATGACTTTATTTGTATTGGTATTGAGGATACGTACAGTTGTAATGGGCTCAACCGCTTGAACAAGTCCTTTAATGATCGCATACGGCCCAACGGCTGATGAGATGTTCCCGCAGTTTCCTTTAAAGTCGACATATCTCTCATTAATGCTGACTTGTGCAAATGTATAGTTCACATCCACATCCGGGCGTGTGGCTTTATCGATAATGGCCACTTTGCTTGTTAAAGAATTACCGCCGCCGATTCCATCGACCTGCAGCCGGTCAGGGCTGCCCATAATGTCTAATAGAAACGCTTCGAGCTCATCGTGTTCATATGGTGCATTGTTTGCGTGAATGAATACTCCTTTGCTTGTACCGCCTCGCATGATTGTGATTGGAACTTTTCTCATTACTCTCACCCTCAATTTTTAATAAACTGTTTATCTAACCAAAATGGTAAAGTATAATAAGAAATAAGTTAAATACATTATTTTAAGAGAAATCAATAAAATTATTTTATAATTAGTAAAAAAGGAGGACAAACAATGGATGAAAAAGATTGGCGGTTTTTAAAGGTACTTTATGAAGAAAAGAACATCACAAAAGCGGCAGAAAAATTATTTGTCTCTCAGCCTGCCTTAAGCTATCGTTTGAAACAGCTTGAAGAGGAGTTTGATATGAAGCTTTTCTTTAAAAGAAAACGAGGAATTGAATTTACATCAGAGGGCGAATACTTGGCTAAATATGCAAATGACATGCTCAAACAGCTGCAGCAAACAAAAGATGGCATGCTCAATATGCAAAAAAAGGTCAAAGGAACGATCCGGTTAGGGGTCTCAAGTAACTTTGCCCAGTATAAACTGCCAGAAATATTAAAAGAATTTTCTAAGCAGTATCCACATGTTCAATTTATGGTCAACACAGGCTGGAGCACAAAGGTAATGGATTTATTAGGAACATCAAGTGTGCATTTAGGGATTTTAAGAGGCGATTATGACTGGAATGGAGAGCGTTTTTTGCTCGATAAAGAGCGTCTTTGCATCATTTCAAAATCAGAAATCCAGCTAAAGGATCTCCCGAATCTGCCGCTCATTGACTATCATACAGACAGTTCATTGAAACGGCTGATTAACAGATGGTGGCAGGAAACATTCACAATGCCTCCGCTTGTCACAATGGAGACAGACCGTCAGGATACATCAAAAGAGATGGTGAAGCATGGTTTAGGCTATGCCATTGTCCCAGAAATTTGCCTCAGACCAAGTGATGAGTTATTTGTAAAAGGTCTTTCGTATAAAGATGGACAGCCTGTATTAAGAGATACATGGCTCATGTACCAGCCAGACTCACTTCATTTGTCTGTTGTGAAAGCGTTCATTGAGTTTTTAAGAAATCAGCAAGGTTGATTATAAAAGAAATTTATTGAATATACGAAAAAATCGATATTTTCATTATAAAAAAAGCTATTATATCCTTGAAATAGAAAGCGCTAACATGTAGATCGCAAGTGCAAGGGGGCGCTTGCAGATCATGTAAAGAAGAGGATGGAGGGATATAAAGTGCTAGCTATTTTAGGGATCTTGATGGTCTTGACATTTACATTTCTCATTATGACTAAACGTATGCATCCGGTGGTGGCTCTAACCGTTGTACCTATCATATTTGCATTGATCGGTGGCTTTAACAAAGGATTAGGGGACATGATGCTTGATGGACTGAAAACTGTTGCACCATCAGCTGCTTTATTGTTATTTGCGATTTTATTCTTCGGTGTCATGCTGGATGCTGGATTGTTTGATCCTCTGATTAAACTCATTCTACGTATTGTAAAAGGTGATCCTGTCAAAATTGCTTTTGGGGTAGCGATTTTGTCTATGCTTGTTGCTTTAGATGGTGACGGAACAACAACGTATATGATTACCGTATCAGCTATGCTGCCACTTTTCTTAAGAATTGGGATGAACCCATTAATTTTAGGAACAATTTCATTATTATCATTAGGAATTATGAGCGGAATGACGCCATGGGGCGGCCCAGCTACTCGTGCCATCGCGGCGCTTGGATTAGATGCAGGCGAATTTTTCATTCCATTACTCCCAACGATGGTTGGAGGCGGTCTTTTTATACTTTTTACTGCTTATATTCTTGGGAAAAAAGAAAGAAAACGAATTGGGATTGCAGAAATTCAGTACAAAGAAGAGCCGTCCATTTCTCCTGAATTGGCTGCGTCAATTGAGGATGGAGTAGCCGATATCAAAAGGCCGAATCTGATTTGGATTAACTTCTTCCTTACAATTGCTGTCATGGTCACACTAGTCATGGATATCATCCCAATTCCTGTACTTTTCTTAATTGGATTTGTCATCGCTCTCATGATTAACTATCCAAAGGTTGAAGATCAGCGTGAGCGAATTTTATCTCATGCAGGAAACGCATTAACGGTTATCACACTTGTATTTGCAGCAGGAATTTTCACAGGGATCTTCTCAGGAACAAAGATGGTTGAGGCCATTGCCCATTTGGTCATTTACATGATTCCAGATTCCTACAGCTCATTTTTCCCGCTAATTGTGGCTTTGACGAGTATGCCATTTACATTTATTCTTTCAAATGATGCTTACTATTTCGGGGTGCTGCCAATCTTGGCTGAAGCCGGCGCAGCTTACGGGATTGATCCGGTGGAGATTGCACGTGCTTCTATCATAGGACAGCCTGTCCACTTACTGAGCCCACTTGTGGCTTCAACGCTGCTGCTTGTTGGTATGCTGAACAAAGATATTGGTGATTTGCAAAAATACGCACTCCTATGGACCGTGTTAACTGCCCTTTTTACAACACTTATTGCATTGTTAACAGGCGCCATTACAATCTTTTAAATACCACGTAAAAAAGGACGATGTCTCGGTGAGGAGACTCGTCCTTTTTTGCGTGGCTGAAAGCGCAGTAAATTGGACGCTGATATGCGGGATTTCTTGATTTTAACGTCACCTACCTCAGGTACCCGGCATATGATATCTCGACTATACAGAATCCCATTCTATAGAGACTAGAGCTCTCACCTTAGCAAGGAGGGTTACAATACTTGAAGGAGAAAGAGTTTCAATCCAAGCCGCTATTAACCAAAAGAGAAAGAGAAGTATTCGAATTGCTCGTCCAAGATAAAACAACAAAAGAGATTGCAAGCGAGCTTTTTATTAGCGAAAAGACTGTTCGAAATCATATTTCGAATGCCATGCAAAAGCTAGGAGTTAAAGGCCGCTCACAGGCCGTAGTCGAGCTTCTGCGTATGGGTGAGCTAGAGCTCTAAAGTCAGCCGGTTTTCCTTCCATATCGGGAAGGAACCGGTTATTTCTATATGGTTTCCATGAGTCTCTTCTTGCATTTTCTTTGAAAAACGAGGAAAATAGACATGTACGTTTTAATCAAAGTGAGATGCTATAGTGAGGTATCAATAAAATGGAAACGAATGAGTCTGGCCATGTTGCAGAGATTGAAAAATCATTGCGCCACATTGCTGCAATTATTAAGCAAAAAGGCAGAGAAATCCTGAATCAATATACGATTACACCTCCACAATTCATCGGGCTTCAGTGGCTTTATGAATTTGGAGATATGACAATAGGTGAGCTGTCACAAAAGATGTATTTGGCTTGCAGCACAACCACTGATTTAATTGATAGAATGGAAAAAAGTGAACTTGTCGAACGGGTGAAAGATCCATCTGATCGCCGCGTGGTTCGCATTCATTTATTGCCTGAAGGCGAGAGGATCATTCAAGAAGTGATTGCTAAACGCCAAGAATACGTCAGTGAACTTCTAGGGGCTTTCTCAGAAGAAGAAGCCATCGTTTTCAACCAATCCTTAACGAAACTACAGCAGCAAATGAAAAGAAAATGAGGCGATTTTGTTGGATCAACCAATCGGCGTCATTGATTCCGGCGTCGGCGGTTTAACCGTTGCAAAGGAAATCATGAGACAACTGCCAAAAGAAAACATCATTTATGTAGGCGATACAAAACGATGTCCATATGGCCCTCGTAAAGAAGAAGAAGTTCTTCAATATACATGGGAAATGGCGCACTACTTATTAAAACATCACCATATTAAAATGCTCGTCATTGCGTGCAACACAGCAACGGCGATCGCACTGGACGAAATCAAAGCAACGCTTGATATTCCGGTCATTGGCGTGATTCAGCCCGGCGCCCGTACAGCGATCAAGGTGACAAACAATCAGCACATTGGCGTTATTGGCACAGTCAATACGATCAAAAGCGAGGCATACAAAGAAGCGCTGCTGTCACTAAAAGCAGGTCTAACGGTTCAAAGCCTGGCGTGTCCGCTCCTTGTCCCATTTGTGGAAAGCGGTACTTTTTTAGATCAGACAGCAGAGGCAGTGGTGAAAGACTCCCTTGAACCAATGAAAGAAACAGGGATTGATACACTTATTCTGGGCTGCACACACTATCCGATTTTAAAAGAGCCGATTCAGCGCTTTATGGGCAGTGAAGTAAACATCATTTCATCAGGGGATGAGACAGCGAGAGAAGCGAGTACGATTCTCTCATATAAAGGGCTGTTAAATACCTCTAAAGAAGCACCTGTCCATACATTTTACACAACAGGACAGCAGCAAAATTTCCAAAACATCGCTCGTGACTGGTTTGGCTACCTGCCAGGAAAGGTCGAAACCGTGTCACTTGAACACATCTATCAGCAATAACCCCTTCTACTTGAAGCGGGTTATTTTTTTATGAAAAGGGTCTAATCCTCTGATGGAGCTCGTATACATAGTAGTACAAACTACTAGAGGAGGGTGAAGTATGCTGAAAAAAGGATCTACAGCAGCTGTTACGTGTATCGCGTCAGCCATGCTTTTGTCAGGATGCGGATTGTTTCAAACAGACCAAGCGAAAACAGAGATTGATCCACCACAAAACGTCACATATGTGAAAGAAAATAAAGAAGATAAACAAACAGCCAAAGAAGGAAAAGAAGAGAAGCAGGCAGATACGGTGATGAGAGAATTATATTTAATTGATAAAAACGGGTATGTCGTATCTCAATCCATTCCGCTGCCGAAAAATGAAGGAAGTGCCAAACAAACCCTTGAATATCTCGTGGACGGGGGACCTATTTCTAACTTAATGCCGAATGGATTCAGAGCAGTGTTGCCTGCGGACACGAGCGTATCTGTCGATATTAAAGATGGAACGGCGATTGTGGATTTTTCAAATGAATTTAAAAACTATAAAAAAGAAGACGAACAGCGAATCCTGCAATCTGTTACTTGGACGTTAACGCAGTTTGATTCCATAGCAAAAGTCAAATTGAAGATGAATGGACATGAATTAAAAGAAATGCCTGTGAACGGTACACCCATCTCAGATGATTTAAGCAGAGAAGACGGGATTAATATCCAGCACGAGGCTGCCGCTGATATGACTTCAACAAAGCCTGTAACTGTCTACTATTTAGCTGAATCTGATGAACAGACATACTACGTTCCGGTCACCACAAGAGCACCAAAAGACGAGGATGATCCGATTATAGCAGCAATTGATGAGCTCGTTTCCGGACCAAGCAAAAAAAGCCATCTGCTTACAGACTTTGACCAAGATGTGAAGCTGAATGATGTACCAAAAGTAAAAGATGGACATGTGACACTTGATTTCAACGAATCCATTTTTGGCAGTGCGGATGAAAAGAAAAAGGTCATTTCACAAAAAGTTCTTGATAGCATTGTGC
This sequence comes from Bacillus sp. Nf3, assembly GCF_003028545.1. Lineage (NCBI taxonomy): Bacteria > Bacillati > Bacillota > Bacilli > Caryophanales > Bacillaceae > Bacillus > Bacillus sp. Nf3. The sequence goes on from NZ_PYUA01000002.1 coordinate 236,486, forward strand.
TCACATTAACCGAGCTGCCGGACGTCAAAAGCGTATCTGTTAAGGTCAACGGCAAGGCTGAGCTTGTGAACGAAAAAGGAGCAGAGCTCACAAAGCCGGTTTCACGACCAGAACAAGTGAATACAGGTAGTTTTTAACGTCACACATTGATATAATGGAGAAAAAGAGGCATGCATATTCGCTGCCTCTTTTTTATTCCGAGCGGTTAGAACAAGCCGAGGTTGTCAAAGTTAGTAGGAGAACCCCGCTGGCATACGCGCGGAATGTATATCGTAACGGAGGTAAAACATGAGATTAGATGAAAGACAATATGACGAATTGAGAAAAATTGAAATAGAGGCAGGCTACATCACGCACCCAGAAGGCTCTGTCTTAATCTCAGCGGGAAATACGAAGGTGATTTGTAACGCATCGATCGAAGACCGCGTACCTCCTTTTTTAAGAGGAGAAGGAAAAGGCTGGATTACAGCAGAATATAGCATGCTTCCAAGAGCAACTGCACAAAGAACGATAAGAGAATCATCTAAAGGAAAAGTCACAGGACGTACGATGGAGATTCAGCGTTTAATTGGACGAGCACTCCGAGCAGTCGTTGACTTAGAAAAGCTTGGCGAACGCACGATTTGGATTGATTGTGATGTCATTCAAGCAGACGGCGGTACACGCACAGCGTCCATCACAGGTGCTTTTGTTGCCATGACACTCGCGATTCAAAAGCTGCGAGCTGAAGGAGTCATCAAAGAAAACCCGATTACTGATTATTTAGCGGCAATATCCGTCGGAATTGATTCTCAGCAAGGTCTTCTGTTAGATTTAAACTATGAAGAAGATTCTTCTGCTGAAGTAGATATGAATGTCATCATGACAGGCGCTGGACGTTTTGTTGAACTTCAAGGAACAGGTGAAGAAGCGACATTCTCAAGAGAACAGCTAAATGGACTGCTTGATTTAGCCGAAAAGGGCATCAAAGAATTAATCGAAAAGCAAAAAGCAGTAACAGGAGAAGTCATCGAATAAAGAGAAGGGTTTGATCAGGATGAAAACAGCCATCATTGCAACGCACAATGCGGGCAAAGCGAAAGAATTCAAAGCCATTCTTGAGCCAAAAGGATTCACGGTCAAAACACTAGCAGACATTGGCTTTACTGAAGAGATTGAAGAAACAGGACAAACCTTCGAAGAAAATGCCATCATCAAAGCGGAGGCCATTCAAGCCAAAGCAGGTGAAATGGTCATTGCAGACGATTCCGGTCTGTCGATTGATTATCTAGGCGGGAAACCTGGCGTGTATTCAGCGAGATACGCAGGTGAGCATAAAGATGATGCGGAGAATGTGGAAAAAGTGCTGAGCGAACTTCAAGGCATTGAAAAAGAAGACCGCACAGCCAGATTCAGATGTGCCCTTGCTGTCAGCATACCGGGAAAAGAAACAAAAACGGTAGAAGGATCAGTAGAAGGCTTCATTGCAGAAAAACCAATCGGCGAAAATGGCTTCGGATACGACCCAATTTTCATCGTCAAAGACAAAGACCAGACGATGGCCGAGTTATCACCAGAGGAGAAAAACAAGATCAGCCATCGAGCGGTCGCGCTTCAAAAGCTTTCATCACTGCTAGACGCAAATGAATAAGGGGGAATGAAGCCATGAAGATACTCATTATTAGTGACAGTCATGGACTCACAGACGAACTTCAAACCATTGCCAAACGGCATGAGGCTGAAGTCGACATGATGATCCACTGCGGAGATTCAGAACTCGAAACGAACCACCCAGCACTCGAAGGATACAAAGTCGTCAAAGGAAATTGTGACTTTATGGGCGATTTTGAAGAAGAGCTCCTGCTCCCACTTGATGGAGGCGGAAAACTATTTCTCACTCACGGACATCTGCATGGCATCAAACAATCCTTACTTCAAGTCTACTACCGTGCAGAAGAGCTAGGCGCAGACATTATCTGCTTTGGTCACTCGCACATCCCGGGCAGTGAACTACTAAGAGGAAAACTCCTCATTAACCCTGGCAGCGTACACTTGCCAAGAGTGCGAAAAGAGCGCAGCTATGCTATACTGACACTAGATGTAAGCGAAGCAAACGTACAGTTTTTCACGGACGAAGGTCAGGTCATACAAGACCTCGAAAACACTGTCACATTGGAAGGTATTTCATAAGGGTGCAGCATTTGCCCCTTATGAAAAAACTTTCGAAAAACCGTTGACTTTAAAGAACAATAGTAATATAATAAATCTTGTCGCTGAGGTAATACACCACAGCACAATACATAACAACATGTCCCAGTAGCTCAGCAGGATAGAGCAACGGCCTTCTAAGCCGTCGGTCGGGAGTTCGAATCTCTCCTGGGACGTACTAAATTAAAAGCCTGAAATCCTTTATTATCAAGGGTTTCAGGCTTTTTTGTTCTTTGGAACATAAGTTCGTAACCCGCTTCAAAATAGAGTTTTGGGAGCGGGGTGGGAGTGGATTTATTTTTAAGTATTTCCGTTCTCTGTTTTTGTATCAAAGAGCTATCAAAATGAGTGGCTGATTTCTGATCAGCTTTTTCAATGACATGAGCGTAAATTGACATAGTTGTATCCATTTTTGTATGCCCTAAACGTTCCTGAAGATTTATTTAAATGATTGGATAGTTCAGTTCATAATTTGGGTAGCAATAATAAGGCGGTCTACGTCCAATTTCAGACATTGGCCATGAATGCTCCATATAAACCATAGTAACTTTTTTCATTGAATGGTTCACAAGTAATAACTCTACTTCTGGATTAAATTCATATCTCAATCCAATGACCTCCTTATATTAGGAATGTGTGGATTCCCCACCATCAACATGCAGCACTTGACCTGTAACAAAACGTGAATCATCAGAAGCTAGATAAACAAATGTTGGTGCGAGTTCAAATGGATGGGCAACTCGTTCCATTGGGTTAAACGCTCCATATACAGCCACTTGGTCTGACGAGAAGCTTGCTGCAATGAGTGGCGTCCAGATTCGACCTGGAGCAACGGCGTTTACACGAATTCCTTGTTTTACAACATTTTTAGCCAAAGCACGTGTCCAACCAACAATTGCACCTTTTGTGGCTGTATAATCAATCATTTGTTGCTCACCTACATACGTTACGACTGAAGAAGTGCCGATAATAGAACTGCCTGGTTTTAAGTAAGGAAGCGCTGCTCTGGTTGTGTAAAAATGTGAGTATATGTTGACTTTAAAGGTGTCATCGAATTGTTCGTCTGTAATGTCAAGAAGGCTGGGTTGTTGAAATTGGATACCAACGTGGTTACATAGAACGTCTAGACGCCCAAAGGTTTTTACTGTTTTCTCTACAATGGTGATACATTGCCTTTTATCTCGCAAGTCTCCTGGCATCAATAAACAACGTTGCCCGAGTTCTTCGATTCTTGCTTTTGTTCTATTAGCATCTTCGTGTTCATCTAAGTATGCAATCGCAACGTCAGCACTTTCCTTTGCGAAGGCAATGGCTACGGCTGCACCAATACCACTATCCCCTCCTGTAATAAGAGCAACTTTTCCCGCTAACTTACCACTCCCTTTGTAATTTGTATTTTCAATAATTGGAAGTGGTACCATTAAACCTTCTACACCAGGATGACGAAGTTGACGTTGTTCAGGTAAATTAATTGGGATTTCTTCATAGCGTGTGATTTTTCCGTAATTAGGGTACATGGGATAAGGTTGAGTTTTCATTTTCTCTAAAAACATCTGTTGCATTTGTTTTATTTGTTGCAACTTACGCTCATCAGATTCTTGTGTCATTTAATTCCCTCCAAATGTACTTATTCCCTTTAAATGTTTATGTTGTTGACTGCTAATCCAAGTATTAATAATGAATAAACTTGTGAAGGAGTTATTTGAAAGATTTTAGTAAACTTTCGTGAGCAGGTTGGAATATTCAGGTATTTGAACACGTGTCAGCAATCAAGGCTGGGAAGTAATAAAAGTTGCAGACCAATTTATCGGAAGTTGAGAAATGTATAAAGGCGAAGGAGAAGAAGAGTATTTTACAGGTCCTATTAGGTATCTCAATTTTGTTCATGAGATTTTCAAAGTAGGTAGTCAGACTCCACTCTTTAAATATGTAAAGCTAATTGCCGCAGAATTGGTTTCCCTTTCTCTTAGTGGTAAAGAAACTTTTGAAGTTTCCGACCTTGCTCCTGGAGTTACTTCATCAGTTCCTGGCTTATATAATCCTGCTCGGATTGGAGAACAAATGCGTAAGGATATCTAAAATAAAATTGTCAAAGCTTTAATTGAAGGAAGTAGTTACGAATTGAATGAATATTTCACATGGGATAAGAGCATGAAGGCAGGAAAGTTGCTGAAGATTAAACCAGGCTGCAAGCAAATAAACTTCAAACTGTTTGGAGAACGAGCTGAACAAATGGCGGAGAGAATGAGGAAAGGGGAAGATCTTCCTGCAATATTCAGGCCTAAGAAAACAGCGGCACATCTCGACCAAACTGCATTGGATCTTTTTCCTAAATCGGTTTAAACTATTTGAAGGTTCTTTACACTAGGTAGAGAATTCCTTAACACCATTGATTAATATAGTAAATGAGGATACGGTCTAAGTTCGAAAAGTGATCGTTATACATGGCTAATGGACGTGGATATCAATAGGTTTAAAGCAGGATAGAGCAACGGCCTTCTAAGCTGTCGGTCGGGAGTTTGAATCTCTTCTGAGACGTATATGATTTAAAACGGTTAAAAGCCAGAAACGTTGATAAGACAATGTTTCTGGCTTTTTTATTTTTTCCTCTATTGGTTGGACAAAGAAGGCCATATAGGTGTTATCTATTTTAGCGATCTTTTATGACTCCAGTAACTGATGCATTGGAAGGAGCATGAGTCTCTACGTTTACATAGATAGAATATTTCACACCTTTGTCTAGCCAAACGTCGGTACTCTCAGATTTATTGCCTTTTGATCCGCCAACATAAAATCTCTGTACTGAATTAGATGGTGAAGCATTTCTTCTAACTTCACATAAAGCATCTATATTATCTTTAGACGTACTTCCAGAATAAGTACATGTGAATTTCATATACTTACCATTTCCGGTGAATTCAATTTCTTTTGCGGCATTGTCAGATTTTTTTGCTGATAAACTAACAAGAGTTGCTGCTTGAGTTGATGCTACAAACGGTATTGAAAAAAACAGAATTGCTGTTAATGCTACGACAAGAATTCTTTTCATACGATAACCCTCTCTCTTAATTATTTGGTACAATAACTATAATTTGACATATTTTTTTGTTTATCCTCCCATATTTAAAAATAAAAAGGAGAATTTAAATGGATATCAATGAAGTCCTCAAAGTAATAAAAGAATATTATAAGGTTCCAAGTATTGTAGTTGCAATTTTTTTTCTTTTTAAAAGCATTAAACCAATTTCATTTATTTCAGCAGGTATTCTTGAAAAGAAGTTTTTTTCTAAAGAAAAATTATTTATTTTTAAAACTGGTAAGTACATTATCCATACATTATTTTGTACAATCATTTTATATATTGGAGCAGCATTTGTGTCGATAAAAATAAATGGGGATTTTATGATTTTTTTGTTGTATTTAGGGGAGTTTTTATTGTTGCTTATTGTTTCAACTTATACAAATAAAGAAACCAGTGTTTCGAAGTCAATAACATCAAATAAATGGTTAAAATCTCTTGTTATTATTTTGTTTATTGCATGTTTTCTATGTTTTTATTTTACGTTTTATAATATGGTTCTAGCGATTGATTTTGACCACCAGTCATACAAAGAGGTTCTAGTCATAGGATTAATGTTATTTATTCTAACATTGCCAGTACCTTTAATAATGAAGCCTGTTTCAATATTTTTAAATTGGTATACAAATAGGGTTCTTTATTGGGAAGATAATGAGAAAAACAAATGGTACTTAATCCATCTAATAGATAAGAGTTCATTTTTAGTGGGAGATCATAGAGATTATATTTCATGTCAAAGAACTATGCTTCTCAAAAAGGAAGATTTATATGGAAAGACATTGCATATAGAAAAAGAATAGGTTCAAGATTAAGAGTTTGCAGACACTAATCAACCCTTTATAGTGGTGATCGTCGAGTCGTTTTTTATTTGACGGAAAGGAGTAGACAAGTAGCCTAGACATTCATTTTGCAGATTGACAAAGAAATACAAAATGTTAAGCCTCCAAACATCAGAAGTCTTTCTCGTAAAGTCACAACAACTTATTCTATTGCATCACCAAGTTCCAGTTTCATTCAACGATCGAGGATTCAGCGAGCGATTAATCGTCTTACGCAAAAGGAGTGACGTATCTTAGTTATGATCTAGCCTCAGCCAAAGGAATTATTATCGTGTTAAAAATAAAGTATATTATAGACTGGCCTTTGCTTTGAGAGAAGAAGTGTATAAGCAGGGGGTTAAATCATGAATTTTGTGCAGCCGATACGGGACCTTGATCAGGTAAATTATATAAAGAAATATCTTGGAGAGCGGAACAAAAGGAACTTGCTGCTGTTTGTGGCGGTAATCACTCTAGGCTTGCGTATATCCGATCTGCTGCAATTGAGAGTGAAAGATGTAAGAAAGCAATATGTGTCGCTAAGAGAACAAAAAACAGGTAAAGAAAAAAGAATCAAAATAAACAAGACGCTTCGAAAAGCGATAGATCAATATATTAAAGACAAAGATGATCAAGAGTATCTTTTTAAAAGTAGAGAAGGACTCAACAAACCTATCAGCCGCAGCAGTGCATATAACATTATGAGAGAGGCAGCGGACTATGTCGGGCTTGATAGTATAGGTACTCATACGCTCAGAAAAACATTTGGTTACTGGAATTATAAAAAACATAAAGACGTTGCCTTATTACAAGAAATATTTAACCATTCTAGTCCTGACATTACATTGAGATACATTGGAATTACACAAGACGCTATGGATAAAGCAATGGACGATTTTGGCTTATAGACTCATCTGTTCAAACGGCAGGTGGGTCTTTTTTTGCGTTCTTTTTCTTCAATTAACCATAATGAGAAAATGTCCAACTCATTTTAAGGGAATAGCTGAAAAGCAAGAGGGGCAAAGGATACAGCGATTTATCTAGTTGGACAGACTAATAGATATGGTGAATTGGTGGATTGTGTAGATAACTAAAAGTGTATAATATATGGAAAAGGAGGATTTATATGAATAATATTGTTAAAGGCGGAGAAAACATTTTAGACAGAGCAATAAAGCATATGGAAAGTTATTTACAAGTGAAAAACAATATATTGGATAATGATTATGTTCAGTTGATAGGAGATTCTTCGAGAGTTGTGGGTTTTTTACACAACTCATCAAAATTAATCCATAAGAAAAAATTCCAATCATTTTTAAAAGGTTTCAGTATGGATGAAGATCCAACACAAGCTCAATTAGAAAAATTAATAGAATATGTGGATGATGAGACTAAAGCTGAATTTGTAGCTGACGTTTTTTCTAAAATATTATTTTCAAATTCAAGCAAAGCATGTGTAATAATGGGAAGTATCTTGAATGATGTAGTTGAGAGAAAGACTGAATTGACACATGAACAGCTAAATTCAATACACGCTTTAATGCATTTTTATGACATAGATATAGAGAATTACAGAAAATTATTTTCAATTTTTAAGAATGCAAAAAGAAATGAAAATACGCAGTACCAGTTAAGTAGGAAGATAAAAATGGAAAATTTGAATAGGGTTAGTATCAACATGACACTTGAAAAAGCAATAACCAATCAATTGTTTTATAGATCTATATCAGTAGACGTGGACTTAGATGTGAGTTTTGAGTCTGCGGATGCTGATACAGATGAATATTTCAAACTGACAACAAGTGGTCACTTAATAGGAAAATACATAGATAGAATATACACACGTTTTAATATGGCGTAAAAATGGCACACTTTTGACATGATCTTGGCAAAGCGTTTTGTCTGAGAGCGGTTATGATGGTATTAGGTGATAAATTGATAGCGGCTTTCATTATGATATGAATTTTCGTTCGACAAATTATGCATTAAGTTTCTTCTCATCGTTTTCTGCCGATATAAAGGCTGGAGGTGAAATATATGAAAAAATTCCGAGTTATTTTTAATTTTGATAAGGAAAACTCAAAAACGTTATTAATCAAGTCAGCAAGTATAGAAGATATTAGTGAGGAAATTATTAATTCTTCTAATCGTTGGTTTACGCACATCGACGAAAAAGGTGTAGGTACTGTTATCCAATTGGGAAATGTAAACAGCTTTAATGTAATAGAATACAAAAGTTTATAAGTCTTTTCTTTAGGCATCTAAAATTTAACGATCTTGGCAAAGCATTTTGTTTGAGAGCGTTTATGCTGATATTGAGTGATAAGTTGAGAGCGACTTCCATTGCGGGGTCGCTTTTTATTTGGGAACTATTCACTTTAAGTTTAATTTGCCGATAATATACTTGATAATCTTAAGGTACAGGTTGACTATAAATAAAGTTGCTGTGTATTTTATGTTTGGAGGTATAAACTTGGCAAAAACTTCTCTAAAAGAAAAAAATGAAAAAAAAGTTAATGAACCATCAAAAAAAAGAGCTTTTGTAATTACTCCTATCGGAAATGACAATACTGAGATAAGACGATCAGCTGAGGGATTTATTGATGTTGTTATCGAGCCTATCTTAAGCGAGTTAGGTTTTGAAACTAGTGTTGCTCATAGAATTATAGATGGTGGTTCTATTACAAATCAATTAATATCTAGAATCTTAGATGATGATTTGGTTATAGCTAATTTAACAGGATTAAACCCAAATGTTATGTATGAGGTTGCTGTTAGACATGCTGTTAGAAAACCAATAGTACATGTTTGTGAGAATGGTACTAAACTCCCGTTCGACTTAGGGACTGAAAGAACTATTTTCTTTAGAAATGATATGATGGGAGTAATTGAAGTTAGGGATACGTTTAGAAGGTATGTTGAGGCTGCTTTAGAGGAGACAAAAGCAGATAACCCAATATATAGAGCTTCATCCGAATCAATGATTTTGGACAAATTACAAGATGAAGATCCTGATAAATATTTGATTATGAAAAGATTGAATGATATAGAGAGTTTAGTTAAAACAAATATTAATAAAAGCAAAGAAAAAGCTATTAATAATTTAGATTATGAAATGTTACTTCCAAAAGTAGATTCCTATAACAACCTGCATTCTTATATGTTTGAATCTGGTAGGGATATACGAGCTATAGAAGATATACTATTTAGACTTATAGAATTTTCTTTTAGCTTAGACTTTGAAAAATGTCAGGTGAAACTAAAAAGAGAAACGAATGAGGGGAAACATTTATATCGTTTGAATTTAAGATTACCTAATTATATTTCTGGAAAACGATTTATGGGTGAAGCCCAAGCCATGGGATTAGATATACAAAGTATTTTTTAAAATGCTTAATTTAAAAGGCGCTTTTCACAATGGAAAGGCGTTTTTGTTTAGGAGGGAATTATATGAATAGACAATTAAAACCATGTAATGAACCTGGATGTCCTCAGTTAATCCTCGAAGGATATTGCGAGCAACATAATACATCTAAGCCTTTATATGATCTGTACCGTCAATCATCGTCAAGTCGTGGGTATAATAGCCGATGGCGTAAAGCACGATCTACTAGTGAGTCCGAGGTGTAAAGCTGAGTACACATCTTACTATACAAACGCGGAAATCAGAAAGCAGCAAAGTAAAATCAGGAAGCTATATAATGCTATTCGAATGACGAGGAACAAAATCCTAATTGATCAACTCCAAAAGAAAATGGATTCGATACGAGCAGATTTAGAAAGAGACATGAATCAGCTGCGCATTGAAATTGAAGGCCCCCAGCTTAAATCCCTAGAAACGATTTGCCGTAGATCGCTTCTCTCTCAACATTTTGAAGAAAAATTCACTAAGCCTGAATAACGATGAATGGTTATGCATCTACGATAAGCCTCCTTGGTCAGCAAAGCACAAAAAAGTAAAGTCGGGTGGAGCATTCACGATTGATAGATCTTCAGTCAATGAGGCAAAAATGTACAAGTTAAAATCAGACCATTTTATTACGGATGATTCAAAATATGGTGAAGTAAAGCAGAAGTAAATGAATAGCCCTTCCAATTTGGAGGGGCTTTTCTTTGTTATTCATCGCTGTCCAATTCCCATAATTTTTGACCGTCTGCTAAATAAACTGCACTTGGTGTATCTTTATAAAGTGAAATTTCAATTAAGGAACTTTTTTCTTGCTTTAACCAATCATATATATCACAGTCGTAATTAGTGGGGTGGGATAAGATGTTATTTACTTGAAATGCGACTGCGTCATACTCTGTATAATTGACATCATCAACTTCCAATCCGTTATCAGTTTCATAAAGTGTGTCAGGTTCTCCAATAACTTTTAAACCACTTTTCCATTCTATTATCAAATCGTTATTTTTATATTTTCGTAATGCTGAAATTAATGGGTCATATCCCATTTGAATCCCCCTTAGTTTATGGTTTTAAAGGCTCTGATGGTACTATATGAGCGCCGTTTTTGCTGTAGTGTATTAAGCCCCTAGTAGTCTCCACATACTTACCGGTATCTTTATCATAGTATTTTCCAATCATCTGTCCAAAGTCTACTCTTTCTTTGTGCTCTCCTATTTTTGTACCTTTACCAGCGAACTTATCCAGCAATTCTTGTGCTTTTTTATTATCTCCATAGAAAATGCTTTTATTTGGACGGCCATTCGCAACTTCTTGCTTATAGTTAGGTGCATCAGGAATATGCTTTTCTTGAGCGCCTGGTTTTACTTTTACAGGGAAACCATTTACTTCACGATAAGGACCTTTTGGTACGGAGTGTTTGCCGAAGGAAGGTGTTTTGACAATCTTCTTGGCTACTTTCTCTCCTTTCATTATTTTAAATACGTATTTTCCAACTTTAGTGATTTTAGCTCCGGGTATCATGTACAAGCTTGATACTAGACGGTCCATGTCAGCGACTTTGTCTCCTGTTACAGGGTCTCTCCCTGTGATGACTCGAATGGCATCATTTATTCCTGTAAATTCAACCGCTGTATTTAAGATGTTTGAGGTTTGTTCACCCGTTTTCACATCAGAAATCTTTGTGATGCTTTCAATCTTCACTTTGTTTTGATCCGATATTCGTAACCGATATAGCATTCCATATCGAATAACTTCAACTGTTTTGGCATTTGCGAAGTCAATCTTTTCATTTGTATTATATACTTTTCCATTTACGAACACGGCGTTTTGATTGATTTTATTAGACGGTTTCTTCTTCAGAAGAGTATCCACATTCGATTGCTCTTTATCATTCAGCTTGTTCAGCATGATCATCATTGGGTTTTCTTTAGGGTTGTCTATTTTTTCATTCAATTCGCTGATGTTGCTGCTGATTTTTTCTTCTTTTCCATCTTTGAAAATAGAGCCCTTTTGATAACTGGTAATTTCAATTTTCGGGCTAGTGAACATCGTGCTTAAGGTGTCCAAATATTGTTTCATTGTGTGAAGGGAACTTTTTGTTTCATTTAGAGCACTTGTTTGTTCTCTGTCAAATGCATGAAGTAGTCCGATGGTTTTGGACGTCTCGAGCCAGGATTTTTGATAGCTTTGTTGAAAAGCAGATTCATCTACATGAGGCAAATGCGCAATATGGCTGACCCTGCTGAGCGCTTGATTCACATCGGATACAATATCAGAAATGGTTCGTTCGGCTTTTTTTAACCCTTGGTCAAGCTCTTGTTCAATGAATGATTGAGAGATAAAACCATTCGGGTTTGATTCAAAAGCATGAAGTGCTTGTTTTGTCTTTTTTAGCGCACCGCTGTATTCTTCAATGACGATCTGAAAGAATTGCAAAAAGGGAATGTGACACTCCGTATAAAAATCTTTTATCGCTTGTCCAGCTTCTCCCTTTAATGCGCCATCTAAGGAGATGATTTGATTGATTTGTTTTTCTAGGGACTTCACATTATGTGATTGCTGCTTCAACTTGTTCAGCGTTTGGTCAATTTCATTCTTCAACTCAAAGACATCAAGGGTTTTCATTCCGTTCTCCTTTACTTTCTGTTAGTACTCGTAGCAATTAAGCGTCCACATAAAGAAAGGGAGCTGCATAAACGACAGCTCCCAAAATGAGGAGTTAGTTTTTCTTTTTCCTGTAGTCTTTTACTAAGCTTGAAACAACTAAACCCATCACACTAAAGGCCACAAGATAAAATAAAACATTTGTTACAGGTGTATCAATTTTCCCTAAGATCATCACAAGGGCAATAATAGAGGCGGGTAAAGTAATTAATAACATTTTGGATGGCGTGCTTTGCTGTGACACTTAATGACCTCCTGGTCGATCCATTAAATAGATATTTTAGTTGATTTTAACATATGGGGATTGTGCGAACAACATAAGGGGGATAGCAATCTACTTTAAGTGTGGACGAACGAAACTCGTTGATTTTATGGAAATAATTTCGATTAAAACTTTTGTGTAATAAAATGTAGATGATTTATACAAAGGGGTGAGATGGTGGTGAAGCATTTTTTAACGGCAATCGTGGTGGCTATCATTGTGGGGATCATTGTATATGTTGCAGATGATCATTTAAGCATGTTTCCGTTGATGCTGATTTTAGCGGTTGCGATCTATATCGTAAGCAGAATTAGCGAAGCATTGATTAAGAAATACTCAAAAGAAAATAGTTAATTGCACAGCCCTCCATTGGAAGGGCGTTTTTTAATTAACCTTCCTAATGAAAGAGGCATTGTAAAGCAGTAAATGTTCAAAAGAGAGAATATTCTTTCTCCAACTAAAAAAGTAAGGTGTATAAGATCAAAACGGAGAACCCGCTTGACTTGTGATGGATTTTCTTATCATGCAATGACGAGAAACCCATGAAATCATGGGTTCTTTTATTTCTCTAGTCAAACTAAAATCAAGGTGCCACCAATTCAACTTTCATTCTATCAGGATCTTCGAAATAAACTGCGTAATGTTTATCGCCGCCTGCGAAGGGGTGTGTATCGGTATAAAGAATTGTAACCCCCATGCTTTTTAACTTTTCAGTCATTTCAACTACTTGCTGCCGGGAACTGGCATGAAAAGCCAGGTGGTTTAGACCTGTCCTGCGTCTATGATAGGGTATGTCCATAAATCGTTCCTCCGTTTGTACGAAAACGATATAAGTTTCTCCCAATTTCCAACTTCGACCGCTTTCCCAGGTTTGATACGGCTCGTAACCTAACTCCTCTAAAAACCACCCCCAAAAAATAATCGAATTCTTTAAATTCGAAACATTTAGTTCAATATGATGGATAAGTCCTTTTGACAATAGATGAGCCCTCCATTTAGAAGATTAATTATTATATGATTTAATGTAACTTAATTCAGGTGAATAAGGAACTCTATTTCATTGTTTAGCAGTTAATGAATAAATCTAAAGAAGAATATGCTGCTTATCAACAGCTTTCAGCAATTTTAAGGCAAATTTAAGCTCGGATTTCATTTCAAATGTATTAAATCTTTGTTACAATAAGACAGCTTTGCTCAAAAGAGACATTCCAAGGTTCGACATTTTTTTAGCATTTCTTAAAAATTTTATGGTTTGATATGAAACTCTTTTGATGATCCATGCGTCTCTATAAGTGTCAAAAGAAAAGAGGTTATCAATATGCTATTCAAAAAGCTATCAGAAAATAAGTCTGTAAAATGGATAGGATATACAAGCTTTTACTTACTTATTTTGCTATTATTGTTCTTTATTTACGGATTCCACACAGCAAATACGGGATCATTCATTTACAACGATTTTTAATTGGAGATTAAACTATGAAACTATTACACACGATTCATGAATACCAGCAAACGAAACCAACACAGCCAGCATTTGTTTCTCAACAGGCGTCGATCACATATGATGAGCTTTGGCATTTATCAGACCAAATGGCTGGTGCGATCGATTCAGTCGCAGCTGGCAGTGAACCTGTCATTGTCTACGGTCATATGGAGCCAGAGATGCTGATTTCTTTCTTAGGCAGTGTGAAATCAGGCAGACCTTATATTCCGGTCGACATCTCGATACCTGTCGAGCGCATCGTCTCAATCATTGAAAGGTCAAAAGCCAGTCTATTGATATGTGCAAATGAGCAGAATGTATTAGATGTAGAAGAGCACATTGAAGTGAAGAGTGCGGCATCGCTTCTAGCACTTGAAAAAGAAGCACCGCCAGCCACGCAGTGGGTTCAACAAGATGATGTTTTCTACACTATTTATACGTCTGGCAGTACCGGAAAACCGAAAGGCGTTCAGGTAACAGCCAATAATTTAGAAAGCTTTACAGAGTGGATGTGCCGGGATTTCCCAATTGGTGAGGGACGCACATTCTTAAATCAAGCACCATTTTCTTTTGACTTATCAGTGATGGATCTCTATCCAGCGCTTCAATCAGGCGGCACGCTTTACTGTTTAGTAAAAGATCTTGTCAATAAGCCAAAGGATATGTTTGCAGCACTTGGTCAATCTGACGTTGAAGTGTGGACATCAACACCATCCTTTGTGCAAATGTGCTTAATGGACCCTTCCTTTACAGGAGAGCTTTTACCAGAGCTGAAAGTTTTCTTGTTCTGCGGTGAGGCGCTTCCTGTAGCTGTAGCAAGTGCACTTCTGGAGCGTTTTCCAAAGGCGCAGGTCTTTAATACGTATGGTCCAACTGAAGCAACTGTTGCGATCACATCGATTGAAGTCAAGCAGGAGATTCTTGATCAGCACGATTCTTTACCAGTCGGCTATGCCAAACCTGATACAGATATCGTCATTTTAGATGAAGAAGGCAAGACACTTTCTGATGGTGAGAAAGGCGAAATTGTCATCGTGGGGCCAAGCGTCACGAGAGGCTACTTAGGTGAACAAGCCTTAACGGATAAAGTGTTCTTTGAATACGAAGGACGCCCTGCTTACCGCACAGGTGACGCAGGTGTGGCGCAGGATGGATTAATTACGTGCCACGGTCGTCTCGACTATCAAATTAAGCTTCATGGATACCGGATGGAGCTTGAAGAAATTGAATATCATGTAAGCGAGACAACCTATGTCAATGCTTGTGTGATTGTGCCATTCCAGCCAAACGGTCATGTCGAGTACTTGATTGCAGCGATTGTTCCAGCAGCTCATTCATTTGAAAAAGAGTATCAGCTGACAAGTGCGATTAAGAAAGAAATGGCGGATTCACTGCCAGCGTACATGATTCCAAGAAAGTTTGTCTATCTTGAGCAGCTGTACATGACGCCAAACGGGAAGGTTGACCGTAAGAGAATCGCGAAAGAGGTTCTTCTATGATTCCGTTTAGTTCATTCTTTTTCTTCATTCTAATTGGTATTCTTCTTTTGCCGACGATCATTCTTGGTCTTCGCGGTAAAAGAATGCAGGGCTACAACATGTTTGCAACGGTTGTGGCACTCGCGCTTATTTTCTCAAAGGATGCACATGGCGCACTGCTGCTCTTCTTGTTCACGGTGTGGCAAGTCTTAATCATTCGCCTGTACCTTGCATACCGGTTAAAGGCGAATCAGGCATCCGTTTTCTATGCAGCAGTGGTGGCATCAATTTTGCCGCTTGTGCTGTCAAAGGTATTACCGTTCTTTTTAACTCATCACCCGCACCAGCCGCCGCCAATTAACTGGCTGAGCTTTTTGGGGATCTCGTACTTAACATTTAAAGGTGTTCAGTTAATTATCGAGACAAGAGACGGCTTGATTAAGAAGAAAATTCCGATTCATCGTTTGGTCTATTTCATTGTCTTTTTCCCGACGATTTCATCAGGTCCGATTGACCGTTACCGCCGATTTGAAAAAGATATGGATACACCGCCTGAAAAGGAAGCATACAGTGATCTTCTGTATTCCGGTATTCATAAAATTTTCATTGGCTTCTTATATAAGTTCATTATTGGTTATCTGATTCACACGTATATTCTGATGAATATTCATCACATTAGCAGCAGTCACTTTGTTCAGCAGTTAACGTATATGTATGCTTACAGCATGTATTTGTTCTTTGACTTTGCTGGATATACAGCATTTGCTGTAGGTGTGAGTTATATTATGGGCATTAAGTCGCCAGAGAACTTTAATAAACCGTTTATCAGCCGCAATATTAAAGACTTCTGGAATCGCTGGCACATGTCCCTGTCCTTCTGGTTCAGAGACTACGTGTTTATGAGATTTGTGTTCTTTATGACCAAAAAGAAGTGGATCAAGAACCGTATGGCTGTATCAAATATCGGGTACTTTGTCCTCTTTCTATTGATGGGTGCTTGGCATGGTCTTGCCCTTCAATATATTATTTACGGACTATATCATGCAGTTATCATGTCCGGTTACAATTTATTTGAGAAATGGAATAAAAAGCACAAGTGGTGGCCGGATAATAAGGTCACAATGGTTGTGTCTATCATTATTACATTCCATGTGATTTGTTTCGGATTTTATATTTTTTCAGGAAAACCATTTCATCATTAATGATTAAGGGAGTAGAAAATTATGGAATTTAAAAATCAAGTATACGGTATTATTGCAGAGGTTTGTCAGGATGACGTTGTGAAAGAAAATCCAGAGATTGCGATTTTTGAAGAAGGTCTTCTTGATTCATTTGGTACAGTAGAACTGCTTATGGCAATTGAAAGTCAACTCGGAATCACTGTTCCGATTACAGAATTCGATCGTGATGTGTGGGATACGCCGAATCATATTGCTGAGCAGCTGGCAGAGATGAAGTAATGAAAAAGCGTTTTTTTGGGCCGCTTATTTTAGCGGCTGTTCTATTCATTGGTGTTCTTCTTGTACCAAATGCATGGCTCTCACACCTGATCCCAAAAGACAAATTACAAAAGTCAGCCACAGAATTAGATCCAGGGATGTTTCAAGGGCTTTATTTACAAGATGAAATGCTAAAAGATCCAACTTATTTGCCGATCTATGGTTCTTCTGAACTATCACGTTTTGATCCATACCACCCTTCGAATTTCTTTCATGAGAATCCTCAAGGGTTTACACCTTATCTTATTGGAAAAGGTGGATCGCAATCATTAATTCATGCGATGAACTTTGCAGCGCATATGGATGAATTAAAAGGGAAGAAGCTTGTATTTATCGTGTCCCCGCAGTGGTTTGTGAAATGGGGATCTGACGAGAATCACTTTGCCCCTAACTATTCAGCGCTTCAAGCGCTGAATCTCGCCTATAATAAAGAAATTGATCCAACTGTGAAAAAAGAGCTGATTAAAAGAATCATGAAGTTTAAAGCAGTCAAAAACGACATGGTGATTACAGAGCTTTTTAAAGCAGAGCTATCTGGAAACAAGTTCGCTTATGGCGCGATTTCTCCTATTGCGAAAATGTATTATGGCATGCTTCAAAAGAAAGACATGTACTATACGATTGGATCGGGGCATGAGCGCAAGCTTCAACCGTCTCCTTCAGTCAAAGGAAAAACATGGGCTGAGCTTGAAAAAGAAGCGAGCATTTTTGGTGCGGAAAGAGCAGGGGACAATCCGTTTTATATTAATCAAAAATTGTTTGACAGCAAACTGAAACCGATCATGAAGAAGATGAAGGATTCCCGTGAAGGTCATTCTTATGCCGAATCACCAGAATATAAAGATTTTCAAATCATGCTGGATATTTTAAAACAGGCAGGGGCAAAGCCTTTGTTTGTAACGATTCCTGTCAACGGAAAGTGGTATGATTACACTGGTTTTCCGAAAGAAGGCCGTACAGGTTATTATGAAAAAATCAATCGGCAAATTCGAGATAATGGGTATGAAGTCGCAGATTTGACTAAGCATGAGTACGATCCATATTTCTTTAAAGATACGATTCATGTGTCTTATAAAGGATGGGTGTACATCGATAAAGCAATTGAAAAGTTTTACAAAGAGCAGTAGAATGCAGCAGCTTTCTGCTGCTTTTTTTTTGTCGAATCAGCGGATATCTTGTATAACTGAGGGAAAAGGGCTATGCTGTAGATGGAGGCGATATGATGAATCGTTCTGAGAAAAAAGAACTATTAAAGCGTTCGAAGAAGCATTTTAATGATCATGCCTTTTGGGAAAAGCTAAAAAAGACGGCACAAAAAGCTGGTGTCTCTCTTGTCTATGCTGTGCTATTACTTTACTATACATTGCAAAAACCCGAAGTGCCGGTCAAAGCAAAGACCCTGATTATTGGAGCACTCGGCTACTTTATCCTTCCACTTGATCTCATTCCGGATACATTGATTGGTGTCGGCTATACAGATGATTTAGGCGCCATTACATTTGCTCTGCTTCAAGTAGCGATGTACATTGATGATGATGTGAAAGGGAAAGCAAAAGACAGGCTGTCAAAATGGTTCGGCGAAAAAACCGATACGTCTTTGATTGATCAAAAGCTTGAGGATGGCGGTATGCCGTCTGTATAAAGAAAAGCCTCCGTTATTGGAGGCTTTTTTCTTTTACCCTAAAAATTTCACGCAAACTGGATGAGGGACGGTAATGTCTGATTGTAAGACAGTGAGTCGTCCTGTTTCTTTGTCGCGTTTGTATAACACAAGGTTGCTAGATTCTTGGTTTGAACCGACGAGGAATTCTTCTGTTGGATCAAGCACAAAATCTCTAGGCCAGTTTCCTTCAGAAGAAGCAATCTCGACAAGGCTTAATCGGCCGTCAGCGTCTGTTTTAAAAATCGCAATGCTGTCATGACCACGATTTCCTGCATAAACAAATTGGCCGTCTGAAGAGACATGAATGGCACTGCCTTGATTGTTCTCTGTAAAATCGCTTGGAATGGTCGCGATTGTTTGAATCTCTTCAAAATGACCATCTTCAAAGTAACGAAGCACAATGACCTCTGAGCTTAGCTCTGTCATGACATATGCCACAGGTTTCGTTGGGTGGAATGTGATATGACGAGGTCCGCTGCCTGGCTTTGTTTCAAATGTATGAGCAAGCTGAAGTTTTCCGTCTTCTTTCTTATACGTATAAATTCCATCTGTTCCAAGGTCAACAGCCACAGCAAATTGTTCATCTGGCGTGAGACCCATAAAGTGGGTGTGCGGCTTTTCCTGACGATCTTCGTTAGGGCCAGTTCCTTCATGCTGCGCCTGTGAGAGCGTGCGGATCACTGAGCCATTTTCAGCATCGATCTCATACATCTCTGCTGTCCCTTTATGATAGTTTGCTGTATACGCCGTTTTCGTTTGACTGTCCACGCTGACGTGACAAGGAGAAGCTCCATCGGCAAGCTCTTGGTTGATGAAGTGAAGTCTGCCTGTTGTTGAATCAATTTGATACGCAGCAAGGCCGCCCTGTGATCCTTTTTTCACAACAGCATAAACAAACTTTTGATCCTCTGACACGGTTAAATATGTAGGATTTTCAAGCTCAGCAGCGACTTCTACTTGCTCAATCAGCTGCTTGTCCGTATTTAATGTAAACGTATAAACGCCTTTACTGTCTCCCTTTGTATACGTACCGATATAACCTCTGATGTTAGCCATGTATTGCCCTCCTTCTATTAGATGCTCTCATTCTATCATAAATTCATAGGAAAACGCTTTAGAAAGGCATGCCAAAAGAAAAAACAAAGTCATTGAAATCTCACAATATTCATCAAAAATCATGTGAAAAAATATCACAAAAGTTTTCTCAAAAGAAAAGCGTTCATGTAAAGTAAATAAATTGAAGAAAAAATACAAAAAATTTTAAGTTTTTTCATTCCTTGTCTAGCAAAGGTGTAAGCGTATACATTTAATTTTGATTAGTCTAAATTGTCTAATAATTTTAAAAATGCTGTTGACACTGTATGGAAAGCGGCGTAAGATGGGTTCAACAAAAGCTAAACAAACACGCAGTGCAAGCGATTGACACTTCAAAATAAAGTGTCTGAAAATTCAACTACTTTTTGTTTGAAAGAGAGGGTGCTCACTGAAAATGGAAGACCAAAAGGAACAGTGGATCTTTTTAAACGATGAACTCGTGAAAAAAGAGGATGCGAAAATTTCAGTTTACGATCATGGCTTTTTATATGGCGACGGTGTTTTCGAAGGGATTCGCGTGTATAACGGAAATATCTTTCGAATGAAAGAACATTTAGACCGTCTGTATGATTCCGCCAGATCCATTATGCTGAACATTCCATATTCACTTGAGGAACTCACGGAAAAAATGATTCATACAGTTGAAAGGAACGGCCTAAAGGATGCCTATATCCGCCTTGTTGTCTCAAGAGGAGCGGGTGATCTTGGATTAGATCCTAACAACTGCGGGAGAGCCAACACAGTGATCATTGTAGAGCCGCTGGCCATTTTTCCAAAGCACCTATATGAAACGGGTATTGACATTGTGACGGTTCCAACAAGACGAAATCGTCCAGATGTTCTTAGCCCAAAAGTAAAATCATTAAACTATTTGAATAACATTCTTGTCCGAATCGAAGCCCATATGGCCGGTGTGAGTGAAGCGCTGATGCTGAACGATCAAGGGTACGTGGCGGAAGGTTCTGCAGACAACGTGTTTATTTATAAAAAAGGCAAGCTTTATACACCGCCAGGTTATATTGGCGCACTTGAAGGCATCACAAGAAATGCCATCATGGAAATTGCAGAAGACTTAGGCTACGAAGTGAAAGAAGAACCTTTCACAAGACATGATGTGTATACTGCAGAAGAAGTATTTCTAACAGGAACCGCAGCCGAAGTCATCGCCGTTGTAAAAGTTGACGGCCGTACAATCGGTGAAGGGAAACCTGGGTTCCACACAAACAAACTTCTTGAACAATTCCGCAAGCGAGTAGTTGAAGAAGGAGAAAAAGTTGTTTTTACAGATGAAAACATTCATGCAAGTTAAATAGATATCGATAAACGTTGAAGAGGACTAGTAGCTTTAGAGTCAGTATCTACAGAGAGCCGGTGCTAGCTGGAAACCGGTGTTACTTTCTAAAGTGAACTCACCTCTGAGTGTCTGCTTGAAATGATAGTAGGGCAGGCCGAGTGACATTGCTCACTCGTTACCAAAATGGACGAAAGATGTCCATGAGACGGCAGCAGGGTTTGCCGTGAACAAGGGTGGTACCGCGAAAAACAAAGCTTTTTCGCCCCTTTGACCTAGTGAAAAGTAGTGTCATTGTGGGGTGAGAAGGCTTTTTTATATGGTCTCATATCTCTATCTTGAATGGAAAAGGGTGAAAGGACTTGACTGAAGCAAGACAAAGAGGAGGAAATCAAATGGGGACAAATGTACAAATGGAGACGGAAAAATCAAAAGCGCCACAAACGATGAACGGTGCACTCATGTTAATTGAAGCACTCAAAAGAGAAAAAGTAGAAGTCATTTTCGGCTATCCAGGCGGAGCAGTTTTACCAATCTACGATAAAATTTACGATTCTGGTTTATTTCATGTCCTGCCAAGACATGAGCAGGGAGCGATTCACGCAGCAGAAGGATACGCAAGAGTATCTGGTAAACCAGGTGTTGTCATTGCAACATCAGGGCCTGGAGCGACAAACCTTGTGACAGGAATTGCAGATGCGATGATTGATTCACTTCCCCTAGTTGTATTCACAGGGCAGGTGGCAACGTCAGTCATTGGATCGGATGCTTTCCAAGAAGCAGATGTACTCGGCATCACAATGCCAATTACAAAGCACAGCTACCAGGTAAGAAATCCAGAGGAATTACCGGGTGTCATTAAAGAGGCATTCCATATTGCAACAACAGGCAGACCTGGTCCAGTATTGATCGATATTCCAAAAGATGTCGCAGGCATTGAAGGAACGTTTGAATATGACCAGCCAATTGATTTACCTGGTTATCAGCCAAAAGTAGAGCCGAACTATTTGCAAATTCGCAAATTGGTAGAAGCTGTCAGCAGAGCGAAGAAACCAGTTATTCTAGCAGGAGCTGGCGTTCTTCATGGCAAAGCATCTGAAGAATTAAGACAGTATGTAGAGCAGCAGCAAATCCCAGTCGCTCATACATTGCTTGGACTTGGCGGATTCCCGGCAAAGCATCCTCTTTTCCTAGGGATGGCTGGTATGCATGGCACATATGCAGCAAACATGGCTCTTCATCAATGTGACCTGCTCATTTCAATCGGAGCAAGATTTGATGACAGGGTAACAGGCAACCTCAATCATTTTGCGAAACATGCGAAGGTTGCTCATATTGACATCGACCCGGCGGAAATTGGCAAGAACATTCATACCCATATCCCGGTTGTTGGAGACAGTAAGCTCGTTCTTGAAGAGCTGATCAAGCAAGACGGGAAGCAAGGGGAATCAGACGAATGGAAAAATCAATTAGATCAGTGGAAGGAAGAATATCCACTCTGGTACGTTGAAAACGAAGCTGAAGGTTTTAAACCTCAAAAGCTGATTGAATACATTCATCAATTCACAAAAGGTGAAGCCATTGTCGCAACTGATGTCGGACAGCATCAAATGTGGGCGGCACAGTTCTATCCATTTGAAAATGCAGATAAGTGGGTCACATCTGGAGGACTTGGCACAATGGGCTTCGGATTACCAGCAGCCATTGGCGCTCAGCTAGCTGATCAAGAGGCAACCGTTGTAGCAATTTTAGGAGACGGAGGTTTCCAAATGACCCTGCAAGAACTTGCCGTTATCCGTGAGCTGAACCTTCCAGTCAAAGTGATTGTACTCAATAATCACAGCCTTGGAATGGTAAGACAATGGCAAGAAATTTTCTACGAAGAACGCTACTCACATTCTAAATTTTCAGAGCAGCCAGACTTCGTGAAATTATCTGAAGCTTATGGCATTAAAGGAATCAGAATCTCATCAGACGAAGAGGCGAAAGAAAAGCTAGAAGAAGCCTTAACCTCTAGAGAGCCTGTTTTCATCGATGTCAATGTAGCGAGAGATGAAAAAGTATTCCCGATGGTAGCACCGGGGAAAGGACTTCATGAGATGGTGGGGGTGAAACCTTGAAAAGAATTATTGTGTTGACTGTATTAAATCGATCAGGCGTACTGAACAGAATCACAGGCCTCTTTACCAAAAGACACTACAACATTGAAAGCATTACGGTCGGCCATTCTGAGATTCAAGATGTATCACGCATCACGTTCGTCGTCCATGTAGACCAAGAGAAAGACATCGAACAGCTGACAAAACAGCTGAACAAACAAATCGATGTTCTGAAAGTAACAGACATTACAAACCAATCAATCGTTCAGCGAGAGCTGGCTTTGATAAAAGTCGTATCTGCACCAGCATCTAGAATGGAGATCACGGGGGTCATTGAACCTTTTAGAGCTTCTATTGTAGATGTGAGCAGAGAGAGTGTCGTCATTCAGGTGACAGGTGAGTCTTCAAAAATTGAAGCACTCATTGAATTACTTAAGCCATACGGCATTAAAGAAGTCGCCAGAACTGGCACTACGGCCTTTGCGAGAGATAATCAGCAAAAGCCGCAAACAAATAAAACAATTTCAATTGTCTAAACAAAAGGAGAGAGTCAAATGGTAAAAGTATATTATAACGGTGATATTCAAGAAAACGTATTAAATGGTCAAAAGGTAGCAATCATTGGTTACGGTTCACAAGGTCATGCACATGCATTGAACTTAAAAGAAAGCGGCGTAGATGTGATCGTCGGCGTGAGAAAAGGCGGATCTTATACAAAAGCACAAGAAGACGGCCATCAAGTATTCACAGTAAAAGAAGCAGCAGCACAAGCAGACGTCGTCATGGTACTACTTCCAGATGAGCAGCAAAAGAAAGTATATGATGAAGAAATCAAAGATCAATTAGAAGCTGGAAACTCACTTGTATTCGCACACGGATTTAACGTTCACTTCCATCAAATTGTTCCTCCAAGTGACGTAGATGTGTATCTTGTAGCTCCAAAAGGTCCAGGACATCTTGTGAGAAGAACATATGAGCAAGGCGCTGGTGTACCTGCCCTATTTGCTATCTATCAAGATGTATCTGGTCAAGCGAAAGACAAAGCACTTGCTTATGCGAAAGCGATCGGCGGAGCAAGAGCGGGCGTTCTTGAAACAACATTTAAAGAAGAAACAGAAACGGATCTTTTCGGTGAGCAGGCAGTTCTTTGTGGAGGTCTTACTTCACTAGTAAAAGCAGGATTCGAAACGTTAACAGAAGCTGGTTATCAGCCAGAGCTTGCATACTTCGAGTGTCTACATGAACTTAAATTAATCGTTGACCTTATGTATGAAGAAGGATTAGAAGGCATGAGATATTCAATCTCTGATACAGCACAATGGGGTGACTTCGTATCAGGACCACGCGTTGTAGATGCAAAAGTAAAAGAATCGATGAAAGCTGTTTTGACTGATATCCAAAACGGAACTTTTGCAAAAGAATGGATCGTTGAAAACCAAGTGAATCGTCCACGTTTCAATGCAATCAATGCAAATGAAAATGAGCACCAAATTGAAATCGTTGGTAGAAAGCTTCGTGAAATGATGCCTTTCGTTAAACAAGGAAAGAAAAAGGAAGCGGTGAGCGTCGGTGCGGAAAATTAATTTTTTTGACACAACACTTCGAGATGGAGAGCAATCACCAGGAGTGAACTTAAATGCACAAGAAAAGCTAATCATTGCAAAGCAGCTTGAGCGCCTTGGGGTTAATATCATTGAAGCGGGTTTTCCCGCTTCATCCCGAGGGGATTTCTTAGGCGTACAGGAAATTGCAAGAACGATTAAAAACTGTTCTGTTGCTGGTCTTGCACGATGTGTGAAAGGTGACATTGATGCTGCATGGGAAGCATTAAAAGATGGAGTGGAGCCAAGGCTTCATGTCTTTATTGCTACTTCTGACATTCACCTGAAGTATAAACTAAAGAAAACACGTGAAGAAGTCGTAGAACAGGCTGTCGCAATGGTGAAATATGCGAAAGAACGTTTTCCAGTTGTCCAATGGTCAGCAGAAGATGCGTGCCGTACAGATCTTGCTTTCTTGGCAGAAATTGTAGAAAAGGTCATTGACGCTGGGGCGAGTGTCATTAACTTGCCAGATACAGTTGGATACCTAGCGCCAAAAGAGTACGGGAATATCTTTAAATATATGAAGGAACACGTTCCGAATATCGACCGCGTTAACTTGTCCGCTCACTGTCACGATGATCTAGGAATGGCTGTGGCAAACTCACTTGCTGCCATTGAAAATGGAGCAGATCAAATCGAAACGGCTGTCAACGGAATTGGTGAGCGCGCTGGAAATGCCGCTTTAGAAGAAATTGCAGTAGCTCTTCATATTCGAAAAGACTTTTACCAGGTCGAATCAACGATTCAATTGAATGAAATTAAGCGTACAAGTGATGTAGTGAGCAAATACTCAGGAATGATTGTGCCGCGTAATAAAGCAGTCGTTGGAAACAACGCTTTTGCACATGAATCAGGTATTCACCAAGATGGTTTCCTCAAAGAAAAAACAACCTATGAAATTATTTCTCCAGAGCTTGTCGGTGTGACAACAGATGTGCTTGTCCTTGGAAAACACTCCGGAAGACACGCGTTTAAAGACCGCATGAAAACACTAGGCTTTAAACTAACGGAAGATGAAATCAATAAATTCTTTGAGACTTTCAAGAACTTGACAGAGAAGAAGAAAGAAATTACAGATGATGATTTGATCTCTATTATATTAGAAGAAAAAGTAGCAGATCGAAAAATTGGCTACGAATTTGAAAGTCTGCAAGTGCATTATGGAACAGAACAAATGCCAACAGCAACAGTTTCTCTGAAAAACCAAGAAACACAGGCAGTCATTCAAGAAGCAGCTACAGGTGCAGGCAGTGTAGAAGCTGTGTACAACACGCTTGAGCGCTGTATGGAAGAAAGAATTCATTTGCTGGACTACCGCATTCAATCAAATGGAAAAGGCAGAGATGCACTAGCAGAAGTATATGTCACTGTTTCAATAGAAGGAAAAGAAACAGCAGGACGTGGTGTAGCGCAAGATGTGCTTGAAGCATCGGCGAAAGCTTACGTCAATGCAGTGAACAGACATTTAATCTTCAAATCAAATCTGATTGAAATTGAGAAACATCACGCGATCTCATAGGAAAGGAGGAAGGTTCTCATGAAAAAGAAAATTGCACTTTTGCCCGGCGATGGAATCGGACCGGAAGTCGTGACATCTGCAGTCGCTGTCCTTCAAGAGACAGCGGCTCAATTTAGGCACGAATTCGAATTTGAAACTGCGCTCATTGGCGGTATCGCAATAGATGAAAAAAACAACCCGCTTCCAAAGGAAACAGTAGATGTATGCAAAAGCGCTGATGCGATTTTATTAGGAGCAGTCGGCGGACCAAAGTGGGATCAAAACCCGCCAGAGCTTCGTCCAGAAAAAGGCTTGCTCGCCATTCGTAAGCAACTGGACTTATTTGCTAACATCCGCCCTGTAAAGGTGTTTGATAGCTTAAGCGAGGCATCTCCGTTAAAACAGGATCACATTAACGGAGTCGATTTCGTCATCGTTCGTGAATTAACAGGCGGTCTCTATTTTGGTGAACCAAGCGAACGCTATACAGATGATGAAGGAAAAGAAGCTGCCGTTGATACGCTCCTTTATACAAAGGAAGAAATTGTCCGCGTATTAAAAGAAGCGTTCGATATGGCCTTAACGAGACGGAAAAAAGTGACGTCTGTGGATAAAGCGAATGTTCTTGCTTCTAGTAAACTATGGCGGGATGCAGTAGAAGAAGTTGCTTCTCAATATCCAGAAGTTGAATTTGAGCATATGCTCGTTGACAATGCCGCCATGCAGCTGATTTACAAGCCCGCTCAATTTGATGTCATTGTGACAGAGAATATGTTCGGTGACATTTTAAGTGATGAAGCTTCGATGATTACTGGATCACTCGGCATGCTGCCATCTGCTAGTTTATCAAGCACAGGCCTTCATTTATATGAGCCAATTCATGGTTCAGCACCCGATATTGCGGGGCAAAACGTTGCAAACCCTCTGGCAACCATTTTATCAGCAGCAAGCTTGCTTAGAACATCCTTTGCATTAGAAGAAGAAGCGGCTGCAATAGAAGACGCTGTGGAAGCTGTTCTTGCCTCTGGCAAACGAACAAAAGATTTAGCAGCAAAAGAGGGAACATATCAAACGACTGAAGAAATCACTAATGCGGTTGTAGACGCACTCAAGAAGCGCGTGCAAACGATTGTATAAATAGAATCTTGTGGAATTAGATAGAGGGAGGAAAAGGGTTATGCCTCGAACAATCATCGAAAAAATATGGGATCAGCATATAGTCAAAAGCGGCGAGGGGAAACCAGACCTTTTATATATTGATCTGCACTTGGTGCATGAAGTGACATCACCTCAAGCATTTGAAGGATTAAGACAAAAAGGGCGTAAGGTGAGAAGACCTCAAAACACGTTTGCGACGATGGATCACAACATCCCAACTGTGAATCGATTTGTGATTAAAGATGAGATTGCTAAAAAGCAAGTGAGTGCCTTAGAGCGCAACTGTGCGGAATTTGGCGTTCGTCTTGCTGATCTCCACAGTGTTGACCAGGGAATCGTCCATGTCGTTGGACCGGAGCTTGGATTGACACTTCCGGGGAAAACAATCGTTTGTGGAGATAGTCATACATCAACTCACGGCGCGTTTGGCGCGCTTGCCTTTGGGATCGGTACAAGTGAGGTTGAACATGTACTTTCTACACAAACACTTTGGCAGCAGCGTCCGAAAACGCTAGAAATTAGAGTAGACGGAAAGCTTCAAAAAGGGGTAACCGCCAAAGATGTCATTTTAGCCGTCATTGGTGCACACGGCGTGAAGTTCGGTTCAGGTTATGTCATTGAATACACTGGGGAAGTATTCAGAAACATGACGATGGATGAGCGGATGACAGTTTGTAATATGTCGATTGAAGCAGGCGCGAGAGCAGGATTGATTGCACCTGATGAAGTCACCTTCGAATATTGCCGCGGCCGCAAATATGCACCGCAGGGCGAGGATTTCGAAGCAGCTATTAAAGAATGGGAAGAACTTAGAACAGATCCAGGTGCAACCTACGATAAAACCATTGTGTTAGATGGAAATAAGATTTCACCAATGGTTACGTGGGGAATTAACCCAGGAATGGTACTGCCTGTGGATGCATCAATTCCAGGACCTGAGGACTTTGCACAAGAAGATGATCAAAAAGAAGCGATTCGTGCTTACGAATACATGGGAGTCCATCCGCATCAGCGTATAGAAGATATTACGATTGAGCATGTCTTTATCGGCTCATGTACGAACTCAAGAATGACTGATTTACGCCAAGCCGCTTCTATGATTGAAGGACAAAAAGTAGCAGATCATGTCAGAGCGATTGTGGTGCCTGGCTCTCAAAGTGTCAAATTGCAAGCAGAAAAAGAAGGTCTTCATGAAATCTTCCTTGAAGCAGGATTTGAATGGAGAGAATCAGGCTGCAGTATGTGCCTTAGTATGAATAACGATGTGGTACCGGAGGGCGAACGCTGCGCGTCCACATCAAACCGTAACTTTGAAGGGCGTCAAGGGAAGGGTGCGAGAACGCATCTTGTCAGCCCGGCAATGGCTGCAATGGCTGCGATACATGGCCGATTTGTCGATGTCAGGAAGTTTAATCAAGAGAAAACAGTCGTGTAAGGAGTTGTCATAGATGGAGCCTTTAGTCACTCATAAAGGGAAAGCCGCTGTGCTTAACCGTATCAATGTAGATACAGATCAAATTATTCCGAAGCAATTTTTAAAAAGAATCGAACGAACAGGATATGGCCGCTTTGCCTTTTTCGACTGGCGTTATTTAGCCGATGGCAGCCCAAATCTAGATTTCGAACTGAATCAGCCGATCTATGAAGGAGCATCGATTTTGATCGCAGGAGAAAACTTTGGCTGCGGATCATCTAGGGAACATGCTCCTTGGGCGCTTGATGATTATGGCTTTAAAATTGTCATCGCACCATCATTCGCAGATATATTTCATCAAAACTGCTTTAAAAATGGGATGCTTCCGATTCGCCTTGATTATGATGTGTGGAAAACCTTCGCAGCATCATATGAGAACAAAGGGTATGAGATGACGGTTGATCTTGAAAAACAGCAGATAGAAGATCACGAAGGGAATATCACCCCTTTTCAAGTCGACCCTCACTGGAGAGAAATGCTCCTAAATGGTTATGATGAGATTTCATTAACATTACTACTAGAAGATGACATTCAAGCATTTGAAGAAAAGCGTAGCAACTGGCTGCGCGCTTAAGCAACGAGAAGCTGTCCGCCCGAGGTGTGACGGCTTCTTTTTTGCATAAAAACCTCTCGTTACTTGTGTTTACTAATCTTCGTTGGTAAACTGATAAAAAATATGCGCCCGAAAGGAACGTAAGCATGAAGCATGACAAGAAGAAAGATAATGTCATTTTGTTTCCTGGTCTGAAAGAAAGACTGATTGAAAAAGGAATGGCAGCATTAAAAGATAAACAGTATCAAGAGGCGCTTCACTTGTTTTCAGAAGCAAAATCGTATGATGACGATGAAGAATCCGATATTCACCTCGGAATGGCAATTTGTTTTCTGGAGCTGGGTGAGCTGCAGGATGCAAAGCGTGTTTGTGAAAAAATGCTGCATGAAGGATATGGCCACTATTTCACTGTGCTCCAAGTGTATATGACGATCTTAATTCAGCTGAAAGAATATGAAGAAGTCAAACAGACAATTGAGGCTGTGCTCGAGGAAAACCATCTTCCGGCAGAAAGCGCGGAGCATTTTTACAAGCTGCTCGAATTTAGCAGAAAAATGATTGAATCACCTGAAGAGATTTTAGATGAAGATGAGGAAGCCGGAAGTGAGGTCAATATAGATGACATGCTGAAGCGGCCGGAAGAACAGGTCCAGTTCATCCATTCATTGAAAGACCGGAATATTACACCGCACATGGGTCTATTAAATACAATCTTACAAAATCCCGATGGGAACCCTTTGGTCAAATCAATGATCCTGCAGCTTCTGGCAGATCATGATGTGGCAAAGCCGGTTCATGTGACAAAATTCGGTGATTCTTTAACACTTATTCCTTCTGAGGCTGTAAAGCCAGAGCAGATGCCGCTTCTTCAGCAAGTCCTTCGTATGCTCGATGACACGCTCGGCAATGAGAACCCAACCCTTTACCAAGGCGTGGAAGAGCTATGGCGCCGGCACTTATTTGTGCTGTATCCATTTCTTCCTAAGTACACAGATCCGAGTCTTTGGGCAGCGGCGCTTCATAAAGTCGGCTATGAAATGCATGGGATCGAGATTGAACTCGAAGAATTGCATCTATTGTATGAATTTAACGAACGAGAGCTGAGAGAAGCTTGCACAATGCTGAAAGATATTGAAGAAATTTCTTATTTGTAATTTGTCGATTTAGTTGAAAGACGGACTTGTTATGTTATAATATAATGGTTGTATTTGTGCATATATAGTGCAGTTGTCAGATTCCAACGGTTGAAAGACGATATGTATAATCAAGTCAAATGTTGTATACATAATGCAAGCTTCTTAGCGGAGTGCGTGGTTTTTGATTGGACGAAGTCTTTATGATGCTTTAGAATGGAGCAACGCACAATCTGAATAGATTTTTGGAGGGAAACACACATGTCAGTAAAATGGGAAAAACAAGAAGGTAACGAAGGCGTTCTAACTGTAGAAGTTGACGCTGAAACATTTAACAAAGCACTTGATGATGCATTTAAGAAAGTGGTTAAGCAAGTATCAATCCCTGGATTCCGTAAAGGGAAAGTACCACGTGGTCTTTTCGAGCAGCGTTTTGGTGTAGAATCTCTTTATCAAGATGCATTAGATATTCTTCTTCCAGTTGAATATCCAAAAGCAATCGACGAAGCTGGTATCGAACCAGTTGACCGCCCTGAAATCGATGTTGAGAAAATCGAAAAAGGCGAAAGCTTAATCTTCACTGCAAAAGTAACAGTGAAGCCTGAAGTAAAACTTGGTGACTACAAAGGTCTTAACGTAGAAAAAGACGACACAGCTGTTACTGATGAAGATGTACAAGAAGAGCTTAAAGGCATGCAAAACCGTCAAGCTGAGCTTGTTGTCAAAGAAGAAGGCGCAATCGAAAACGGCGATACAGTTGTTCTTGATTTCGAAGGATTCGTTGATGGAGAAGCATTCGAAGGCGGAAAAGCTGAGAACTACTCTCTTGAAGTAGGTTCTGGTTCATTCATCCCTGGGTTCGAAGAGCAATTAGTTGGTCTTGAAGCTGGCGCTGAAAAAGACGTAGAAGTTACATTCCCAGAAGAATACCATGCTGAAGACCTTGCAGGTAAACCAGCTGTATTCAAAGTGAAAATTCATGAAATCAAAGCAAAAGAACTTCCAGCACTTGACGATGAGTTCGCTAAAGATGTTGATGAAGAAGTAGAAACACTTGCTGAGTTAACTGAAAAAACGAAGAAACGTCTTGAAGAAGCAAAAGAAAACGAAGCAGAAGGAAAACTTCGTGAAGAGCTAGTTGCGAAAGCTTCTGAAAATGCGGAAGTTGACATCCCACAAGCGATGGTTGACACAGAGCTAGACCGCATGATGAAAGAATTCGAACAACGTCTTCAAATGCAAGGTATGAACCTTGAGCTTTACTTCCAATTCTCTGGACAAGATGAAGATGCGCTTAAAGAGCAAATGAAAGAAGATGCTGCTAAACGCGTAAAATCTAACCTAACACTTGAAGCAATTGCTGCTGCAGAAAACTTACAAGTGTCTGACGAAGAAGTGGAAGAAGAACTTTCAAAAATGGCTGAAGCATACAACATGCCAATTGAAAATATCAAACAAGCGATCGGATCTACTGAAGCAATGAAAGAAGATCTAAAAGTTCGTAAAGCAATTGATTTTCTTGTAGAAAACCGTTAATATGGTGCATAATAATAAAACAGGGCGCGAGTGACTCGTGCCTTGTTTTGTACAATTTTTGACTTATCATC
Source organism: Bacillus sp. Nf3 (assembly GCF_003028545.1). Lineage (NCBI taxonomy): Bacteria > Bacillati > Bacillota > Bacilli > Caryophanales > Bacillaceae > Bacillus > Bacillus sp. Nf3. Next base: position 268,540 of record NZ_PYUA01000002.1, read on the forward strand.
GCTTCTTTTGGAAACGATAGTGTAAGTCGCATCTTTCTGTCATACATATCTCAATGTGCGGTGTTAGAAACACATCGTTACCGTCTTTTAGGAAAGTATGGTAAAATGCATACATACTGGACCCAGAAAGGTAGCTGACTGTTAGCTACAGGCAAGTGAAGAAGAATAAGGGGTGAAAGAATGTTTAAATTCAACGAGGAAAAAGGTCAATTAAAATGCTCGTTTTGCGGAAAAACGCAAGATCAAGTGCGTAAACTGGTCGCAGGACCTGGCGTATATATATGTGATGAATGTATCGAGCTTTGCACGGAAATAGTTGAAGAAGAGCTCGGCACAGAGGAAGAAGTTGAATTCAAGGATGTTCCGAAGCCTCATGAAATTCGGGAGATTCTTGATGAATATGTCATCGGACAAGACAATGCGAAAAAATCCTTAGCTGTAGCGGTTTATAACCATTACAAACGGATCAATTCCAACAGCAAGATTGATGATGTTGAGCTTTCGAAAAGTAATATTTCTATGATTGGACCAACAGGAAGCGGTAAAACATTACTTGCTCAAACACTTGCTCGTATTTTAAATGTTCCATTTGCGATCGCAGATGCAACATCATTAACTGAAGCAGGTTATGTTGGTGAAGACGTAGAGAATATTTTACTAAAGCTGATCCAGGCAGCGGATTATGATGTAGAAAAAGCGGAAAAAGGCATTATCTACATCGATGAGATCGATAAAGTAGCAAGAAAATCAGAAAACCCTTCTATCACTCGTGATGTATCTGGGGAAGGTGTCCAGCAAGCCCTTTTGAAAATTCTTGAAGGAACAGTTGCTAGTGTACCGCCTCAAGGTGGACGTAAGCATCCTCATCAAGAATTCATTCAAATCGATACAACAAATATCCTCTTTATTTGTGGTGGAGCCTTTGACGGCATTGAGCAAATCATCAAACGCCGCTTAGGTCAAAAAGTAATTGGATTCGGTGCGGAAAATAAAGTCGAAGATCTTGAAAAAGAAGTCCTTCTATCAAAAGTACTGCCAGAAGACTTGCTTCGCTTCGGTTTAATTCCAGAATTCATCGGTCGTCTACCGGTTATTGCAAGCCTAGAGCCGTTAGATGAAAAAGCACTTGTAGAAATCTTGACGAAGCCTAAAAATGCGCTCGTTAAGCAATATACAAAAATGCTTGAGCTTGACGATGTAGAGCTTGAATTTGAAGAAGATGCTCTTAGCGAAATTGCGAAAAAAGCAATTGAGCGTAAAACAGGAGCTCGTGGTCTTCGCTCAATCATTGAAGGTATCATGCTTGATGTGATGTTTGACCTTCCATCTCGTGATGATATTGAAAAATGTGTCATCACTGGTGCAACGGTTGCTGATGGTGAGCCGCCGCGTCTTGTTTTAAAAGATGGCACAGTCGTCAACAAAGATACAAAAACATCTGCATAAGAGAAGTCTCACTCCTGAATCATTTTGATTCAGGAGTTTTTTATTTATCGTGGAAGACGTGTTTATTCCGTCCAGCTCTAGGAAATACTAGCAGACAGAAACCAATACATACGATAGATGAAGGAGGGAGCACCGATTGAGCTGGACAGGAATCGTATTATTTATACAGCTGTTCTTTGGTATCGTCATCGGGCTGTACTTTTGGAACTTACTGCGAAATCAGCGCACACAAAAGGTGACGATAGACAAAGAATCAAAGAAAGAAATGGAAGCACTCAGAAAGATGCGCTCAATCAAGCTGAGTGAGCCTTTATCAGAGAGAGTCCGGCCAAAGGGATTTCAAGATATTGTAGGGCAGGAAGACGGCATTCGTGCTCTAAAAGCGGCGCTTTGCGGACCAAATCCTCAGCATGTCATTGTCTACGGCCCACCGGGAGTTGGAAAAACAGCAGCTGCCCGTCTTGTCATGGAAGAAGCGAAGCGTCATGCTGATTCACCGTTTAAGAAAGATGCGGTATTTGTGGAGCTCGATGCCACAACCGCAAGATTCGATGAACGGGGCATCGCAGACCCACTCATTGGTTCCGTGCATGACCCTATTTACCAAGGGGCGGGAGCGATGGGACAGGCAGGCATTCCGCAGCCAAAACAAGGAGCCGTTACGCATGCTCATGGAGGGGTTCTGTTTATTGATGAAATTGGTGAACTGCATCCGATCCAAATGAACAAAATGCTGAAAGTCCTTGAAGATCGGAAAGTATTTTTAGACAGTGCCTACTACAGTGAGGAAAACACCCAAATTCCGAATCACATCCACGATATTTTTCAGAATGGGCTTCCGGCTGATTTCCGGTTGATTGGTGCTACGACAAGAACACCTGAAGAAATTCCACCGGCTATTCGCTCAAGGTGTTTGGAAATTTTCTTTAAGGACCTTGACCAGCATGAACTGAAAATTGTTGCTGCTAAGGCTGTCCAAAAAATCCAAAAGGAATTAAGTGATGAAGGGCTGAACCTGTTAACCTCCTATGTGAAAAATGGCCGTGAAGCAGTCAATATGGTGCAGATCGCCGCTGGAATGGCCGTCACAGAAAACCGAAAAGACATCACGATCGAAGATGTCGAGTGGGTCATTCATTCAAGTCAGCTGACACCAAGATATGAACAAAAAGTACCGGAAAAGCCAAAAGTCGGGGTAGTGAATGGTCTGGCTGTCTACGGACCAAACAGCGGTGCCCTGCTTGAGATTGAAGTGAACATATGTAAGGCGCTTGAAAAAGGCAGTATCAACATTACAGGCATTGCAGAAGAAGAAAGCATTGGCAGTCAGTCTAAATCCATTAGACGAAAAAGTATGGCCAAAGGGTCTGTTGAAAATGTATTAACAGTGCTGAGAAACTTAGGCATACGGACAAATGAATATGACATCCATATTAATTTCCCAGGCGGTGCCCCGATTGATGGACCGTCTGCTGGGATTGCCATGGCGGCGGCGATTTTCTCTGCTATTCATCAAATCCCGATTGATCATCTGACAGCGATGACAGGTGAAATCGGGTTGCAGGGTCAGGTGAAGCCGATCGGCGGTGTGATACCGAAGATTAAGGCGGCGAAACAAGCTGGTGCTACTACCGTGATTATTCCTTATGACAACCAGCAGTCGATCTTAAAAGAGATTGAAGGCGTCACCATTGTGCCTGTGAAGCACTTCCAAGAGGTGCTGGATCAGTGTTTGGTCAACCCGCCAGACGAGAAGAAAGATGGACTAGAAGAGGAAATGAAAAGAAAATCTGTTTAATCCCCATCACATATGGGGATTTTTTAGTGAAATAGATCTTTTTTTCTTTTTCAAGATAAAAAGAAAGGGTATACTACGGTAAGATCATCATTTCTCAAGTCTTTTACATTGTACAAGACTGAAACAGGTATATTATAATGATTCATACTAGTGACGGAGGTGTCAATCAACATGGCAGATGAAATCAAAAAGAATGTTCCGCTCCTCCCATTGCGAGGCTTGCTTGTTTATCCAACAATGGTCTTGCATTTGGACGTTGGACGCGAGAAGTCTGTTCAAGCATTAGAACAGGCGATGATGAACGATCATATGATTTTTCTAGCAACACAGCGGGAAATTTCAATAGATGAACCAGGTGAAGAGGAAATTTTCAAAGTCGGCACCTACACAAAAATCAAACAAATGCTGAAGCTGCCGAATGGAACGATTCGTGTACTCGTAGAAGGCTTAAATCGAGCGCAGATCGAATCATATGTGGAGCTTGAGGACTATACGTCCGTCGATATTAAAGAATTGGCAGAAGAAGATTTAAAGGACGCAGAAGCAGAAGCACTCATGCGCACTTTGTTAGATCACTTTGATCAGTACATAAAAATTTCAAAAAAAATCTCAGCTGAAACATATGCAACGGTGACGGATATTGAGGAACCGGGGAGAATGGCAGATATCGTTGCTTCTCACCTGCCGCTTAAATTAAAGGACAAACAAGAAGTACTTGAAACAGTGGATGTTAAAAAACGTCTGAATCGTGTCATCAGCTTAATTCACAATGAAAAAGAAGTGCTGGAAATTGAAAAGAAAATTGGTCAGCGCGTCAAACGTTCAATGGAACGAACGCAAAAAGAATATTATTTGCGTGAACAAATGAAAGCCATTCAAAAGGAGTTAGGTGACAAAGAAGGAAAAACGGGCGAAGTCAGTTCATTAATGTCTAAAATCGAAGAGTCCAGCATGCCGGATTCTGTTCGTGAAACGGCACTAAAAGAATTGAACCGTTATGAAAAAATTCCTTCAAGCTCTGCGGAGAGCTCTGTCATTCGAAATTATATTGATTGGCTGATCAATCTTCCATGGGGCACCTATACAGAAGATCGTCTAGATTTAAAGCTGGCAAGTGAGATTTTAGATGATGAGCATCATGGGCTGGAAAAAGTCAAAGAACGTGTGCTTGAATACCTTGCTGTACAGAAGCTGACCAATTCATTAAAAGGACCGATTCTTTGCTTAGCAGGACCTCCTGGGGTAGGGAAAACGTCACTTGCCAAATCGATTGCTAAATCACTTGACCGAAAGTTTATCCGTATCTCTCTTGGCGGTGTGCGTGATGAATCTGAGATTCGTGGACATAGAAGAACGTATGTAGGCGCGATGCCAGGCCGTATCATTCGCGGGATGAGCAAGGCAGGCACAATGAATCCGGTGTTTCTTTTAGATGAAATTGATAAGATGTCATCTGATTTTAGAGGTGATCCGTCTTCTGCGATGCTTGAAGTGCTGGATCCAGAGCAAAATCACAACTTTAGCGATCACTATATTGAAGAGACATTTGATTTATCACAAGTGTTATTTATTGCCACTGCCAACAATTTAGCAACCATTCCAGGCCCACTTCGTGATAGAATGGAGATTATCACGATTGCAGGGTATACAGAGGTTGAAAAAGCAGAGATTGTGAAAGATCACCTTCTGCCGAAGCAGCTAAAGGAGCACGGATTAAAGAAAGGGAACTTGCAGCTTCGTGAAGCAGCGATTTATGATATGATTCGCTATTACACAAGAGAAGCAGGAGTTCGTGGATTAGAGCGTCAGCTTGCGGCCATTTGCCGAAAAGCGGCAAGAGCGATTGTGGCTGAAGACCGAAAACGCATCACAGTGACGGAAAAGAACTTATCTGAATTCCTTGGAAAAAGACTTTACCGTTATGGTCAGGCTGAAACAACAGACCAAGTGGGGGTTGTCACAGGACTTGCGTATACGACAGTTGGCGGAGACACCTTATCAATTGAGGTATCACTCTCGCCTGGTAAAGGCAAGCTCTTGTTAACAGGTAAGCTTGGTGATGTCATGAGGGAATCTGCACAGGCGGCATTCAGTTATATTCGTTCCAAAGCAGATGAACTGAACATTGATCCTAATTTTAATGAAAAGCACGATATTCATATCCATGTTCCAGAGGGTGCGGTTCCAAAGGACGGGCCATCAGCTGGTATCACCATTGCGACGGCTCTTGTATCAGCACTCACAGGACGTCCTGTATCAAAAGAGGTTGGTATGACAGGAGAGATAACGTTAAGAGGAAGAGTGCTTCCAATTGGCGGACTAAAAGAAAAAGCATTAGGCGCACATCGTGCAGGATTGAAAACCATTATTCTTCCAAAGGACAATGAGAAGGATATTGATGATATTCCTGAAAGTGTGAGAGAAGGACTAACCTTTATTCCGGTCTCACATTTAGATGAGGTGCTTGAGAAAGCGTTGGTAGGAGAGGGAAGATGAAAGTAACAAAATCAGATATCGTCATTAGTGCGGTGAAACCAGAGCAGTACCCGAGCGGTGGACTGCCTGAAATCGCGCTTGCTGGACGATCAAATGTTGGAAAGTCCTCGTTCATCAACTCATTGATTAATCGTAAAAATTTAGCGCGTACGTCTTCTAAACCAGGAAAGACACAGACGCTTAATTTCTACATTATTAATGATATGCTCCATTTTGTGGATGTTCCGGGCTACGGCTTTGCCAAAGTATCAAAAACAGAGCGCGAAGCCTGGGGTAGAATGATCGAAACGTATATTACAATGCGTGAAGAATTAAAAGCAGTTGTCCAAATTGTGGATCTGCGCCATAAGCCATCAGTAGATGATGTGAACATGTATGAATTCCTTAAATATTACGGAGTTCCCGTGATCGTCATCGCAACAAAAGCGGATAAAATTCCAAAAGGCAAATGGGAAAAACATGCGAAAGTCGTCAAACAGACGCTCGACATTGACCCATCAGATGAACTCATCTTATTCTCTTCTGAAACAAAAAAGGGAAAAGATGAAGCCTGGAATGCGATCCTTGCGAAAGTAAACGGCTAAAAAAAGCATCTGCGATGAGCAGATGCTTTTTTATTGTATAAGTTATTTCCTTTTTAAAAATAATAAGAGGAGACTGACAGCAATCAGTACATAAGGCCAGTACAATTCAAAGCCGGAAGTAGGGATCGAAAGGGAACTTAGCTGTTTTGTAATTTGCTGAAAGAAATAAAGGAACAGACCGAGTGCGATCAGCACAACACTTTCAATACGATATTCTTTTTTCTGAGATGATTTCACAAAGAGTGCAAGTCCTATGATGAACACAATCATCGTAAATGTGTCTGGCCAGTGTTCCAATTTTGGCTGAAGAATAAAGTGTAGCGAAAGGCCTGTCATGAGCATACCGATAAACACATGAGCGCTTTCTTGCTCCTTTTTTCCTTGATATAAGAACGCGAGACCAAAAAGCAGTACAAGTGTATACCATTTCTCTTGATCCTTCCAAATGTCAAATTGACCTCCTGAGAGAATGGCATATAGCGCTACAGCCAGTAAAGTGAGCGGCAGCAAAATGGATTTCTTCTTCAAAGATGTCACCTTCTTTTAAGCAGATCATTTGTCCGCACGCGCCAAATCTGGTAAATTGCTTGAAGTGATGATATGGCATAATTGATGTCGAACATTTTTCTACTATATCACAACATTTTTGAAATCTGTTCACAATTTTTATCCAGTTAAAAATGAATATATGTTATAATCATTATAAATAATAAATTCTATATTGTAATTATTATAAATTAGACAGGGCGTTGGGGGTGCAAGCTGAAGTTATGCATATTCTTGTTGTGGGTTTAGATTATAAAACAGCCCCTGTTGAGATACGGGAACAGCTGAGCTTTGAACCGAGTGAGCTCGGAACAGCGATGTCCAAGCTTAAAGAAGAAAAAAGCATTCTAGAGAATATCGTCATCTCAACATGTAATCGAACAGAGATCTACGCAGTAGTAGATCAGCTTCATACTGGACGGTTTTATATAAAAAGATTTTTAGCCGATTGGTTCGGTTTAGAAAAGGAAGATGTCTCTCCATATTTGAAGTTTTATGAAAACGATGGAGCGGTTGAGCATTTATTCCGTGTGGCCTGTGGACTTGATTCCATGGTCATTGGTGAAACGCAAATACTCGGTCAAGTACGCTCCAGCTTTAAAGTAGCTCAAGAGGAGAAGACCATTGGTACCGTTTTTAATTATTTATTTAAACAGGCGGTCACTGTTGCAAAACGCTCTCATGCGGAAACGGATATTGCGTCTAATGCGGTGTCTGTCAGCTATGCAGCGGTTGAGCTTGCTAAAAAAATCTTTGGACGTCTTTCTGATAAGCATGTCCTGATTCTTGGCGCGGGCAAAATGGGCGAACTGGCAGCTCAAAACCTTCAAGGGCAAGGAATTGGCCAAGTAACGGTCATCAACCGAACGTTTGAGAAGGCAAAGGAATTGGCCGGTCGTTTTTCAGGAGAGCCTAAGAGCTTAAACCAATTAGAAAAAACATTATCCGAAGCGGACATTTTAATCAGCTCAACGGGTGCGAAACAATTTGTCATTACAAAAGAAATGGTTGAAAGTGCGAATAAAAAGCGGAAGGGCAGACCTCTATTTATGGTAGATATTGCTGTACCCCGTGATTTAGATCCAGCCATTTCTGAAGTAGAAGGTGCTTTTTTGTATGACATTGATGACCTTGAAGGCATCGTGGCTGCCAACTTAAAAGAGCGCCGTGCAGTGGCTGAGCAGGTTGAGCTCCTGATTGAAGCAGAAATTGTAGAATTTAAGCAATGGCTGAATACGTTAGGTGTTGTTCCAGTCATTTCTGCACTTAGAGAAAAGGCACTCACAATTCAAGCCGATACGATGCAGAGTATTGAGCGAAAGCTTCCAAACCTCACAAACCGTGAAATGAAGCTGTTAAATAAACATACGAAAAGCATCATCAACCAAATGCTGAAAGATCCTATCTTAAAGGCAAAAGAAATTGCCGCGGAGCCAAATGCAGAGGAAAAACTTTTACTTTTTAAAGAAATCTTTGATTTACAGGTTGAAGATGAAGAGCAAAAGGTCGAACCTGTACAGGTGGAGCAAGGGGCATTTCAGCTGTTCAAACCAAATATGGCACAAGGCTTTGCTACAGTTGCCAGTGAGTGATTAAGCGATGATGGAATCCATTGTAGCGAGACTCAATGAAGCAACGATCTTAATCTATGCACTAAGTGTCTTGTTCTATTTCATAGATTTTCTTCAACACAACCGGAAGGCTGGAAAAATGGCTTTCTGGTTGCTTTCTATTGTCTGGCTGCTGCAAACAGTCTACATGTTCTATATTATGATGGAAACAGACCGATTCCCTGTGTTGAATGTAGCAGAGGGGTTATATTTTTATACGTGGGTGCTTGTGACACTTTCGCTTGTCCTCACAAAGATATTGCGCGTTGAATTTATTGTCTTTTTTACAAATGTGATCGGTTTTTCCATGATGGCGATTCACACCTTTACACCATCTGACCTCCATTCAGCAGAACTAACGGGGAAGCTGACGAGTGAACTGCTCGTGATTCATATTACGATGGCGATTTTATCCTACGGTGCCTTTTCACTTTCTTTTGCATTTTCACTGCTTTATCTCTTTCAATATCGTTTGCTGAAAAAGAAAAAATGGGGAAAATGGCTTTTGAGAATTGAAGACTTATCAAAGCTGGATCATATGGCGTACGTATTAAACATTATTGGTGTGCCAATGCTTTTGCTTAGTTTAATTCTTGGCATCATTTGGGCATATATTTCGTATGATACGTTGTACTGGACAGATGCAAAGGTGCTTGGTTCGTTTATTATGCTGTTTTTATATGGCTTTTACTTATATATCAGATTGGTGAGAAATATGCAGGGCAAAATCGTGGCATTTTGGAATGTCGCTTCATTCCTTGTGCTAATGATCAATTATTTTCTGCTTGGTAGCTTATCAACCTTTCATTGGTTTCAATAATGATGAGTCTTAAAGGCATTGTCGGGAGGAAGACGTATTGCGTACAATTAAAGTTGGTTCTAGACGAAGTAAGCTGGCAATTACACAAACAAAATGGGTCATTCAAAAGCTGTCTGAACTAAACCCTTCTTATTCTTTTGAAATAAAAGAAATTGTGACAAAGGGTGATCAAATTTTAGATGTGACCTTATCTAAGGTTGGCGGAAAAGGACTGTTTGTTAAAGAGATTGAGCAGGCGATGCTGAATCATGATATCGATATGGCGGTGCACAGCATGAAGGATATGCCGGCTGCTCTTCCAGAAGGTTTAGTGATTGGCTGTATTCCTGAGCGTGAAGATGTGCGGGATGCACTTATTTCGAAGGATCATCTGAGTCTCAGCGAACTGCCTAAGGGTGCAATTGTGGGAACGAGCAGCTTACGGCGCAGCGCACAGCTTCTTCAGGAAAGACCAGATCTTGAGATTAAATGGATTCGAGGAAACATTGATACGAGATTGGAAAAGCTGAAAAATGAAGAGTATGATGCCATTATTCTAGCGGCTGCCGGTCTGTCCAGAATGGGATGGAGCAAAGAGGTTGTGTCGGAATTTTTATCTCCTGAGACGTGCCTTCCAGCCGTTGGACAAGGCGCGCTATCGATTGAGTGCCGCGGGGATGATGAAGAGCTGTTGCAGCTTCTCGCCCAATTTACGAATGAATATACGAAGAAAACGGTCCTCGCAGAAAGAGCCTTCCTCAAACAAATGGATGGAAGCTGTCAGGTGCCGATCGCCGGCTATGCAACGATGAATGAGCATAATGAAATTGAACTAACAGGTCTTGTTGCATCTGCTGATGGGCACTCAATTATTCGAGAAACCGTCACAGGCACTGACCCTGAAGCAATTGGAACAGCGTGTGCGAAGCAGATGGCCGATAAGGGAGCAAAGGATTTGATCGACAAGGTGAAAAAGGATCTGTCTCAATGAGCATAGGCAAATCGCTTCACGGACAGACGGTGCTTGTCACTCGAAATGAACGTCAAGCGGGCGTGTTTCAGCAAAAGATTGAAGCGCTGAACGGCCATGCGGTTTTAACCTCTCTTATTCGGTTTGAGCCTACGCTCACAAAAGAAAAAGCGCAGGACTTTTTAAAGGACTTAGAAAATAGCCAATGGCTTGTTTTCACGAGTGTGAATGGTGCGTCTTTTTTTCTGAACTACATAAAAGACCATCATTTCCAAAAGAGCTTATCCCATTTGAAAGTGGCTGCTGTAGGAGAGAAAACCTCTGCCTATCTTGAGCAGCACGGCTTGAAGGTGGATGTTGTGCCAGAACGATTTATAGCGGAAGAACTGGCAGATGCATTACTTGACCATGTACGCCCAGGAGATCGTGTGTTTGTAGCAAAAGGGCATCTATCACGAGATGTGGTGAAAGAGACCCTCGTTCCGCTCGGCATTGAGGTAAAAGAATGGATTTTATATGAAACAGTCAGGGATGAGGAAGGAATTGCTGCTCTTAAAACGGCAATGACGAAGCAATCATTTGATTTTATTACATTTACGAGCTCATCTACTGTTCATTCTTTTATGCATGTGATGGAAGCAGATGCAGCGATGCTTGCTGCATCTGACACCTGTTTTGTGACGATCGGTCCTCTAACAAAAGAGGCATTGCTTCAATACGGGATTTCTTCTGAAACCCCAGATACTTATACGATAGACGGAATGCTTGATTTGATGTGCCGTTTATCTGAAAGGAAGTTGAACCATTGATGAAATTTAACAGACACCGCAGATTGCGGACAAGCGCAGGAATGAGAGAATTAGTCAGAGAAACCTTTTTAAGACCATCTGATTTCATTTATCCGATCTTTTTTGTAGAGGGAGAAAATGTCCGAAAAGAAGTCTCTTCAATGCCAGGTGTGTATCATATTTCTGTAGATCTTGTGAAAGAAGAAGTCCAAGAGCTTGTTGATCTCGGCATCAAATCGATCATTGTATTTGGTGTGCCAGATCATAAAGATCATGTAGGCAGTGAGGCGTATCACGATCATGGCATAGTTCAAAGAGCAACGCTTGAGATCAAAAAGCATTTCCCAGAGCTCGTGGTCATTGCAGACACTTGCTTATGCCAATATACAGATCACGGACATTGCGGAATCGTTGAAGATGGTGAAATTTTAAATGATGAATCTCTTCAGCTATTAGCGAAAACTGCTGTCAGCCAAGCGCGTGCAGGTGCAGATATCATCGCGCCTTCAAATATGATGGACGGATTTGTTGTTGCCATTCGTGAGGCACTGGATGAAGCGGGCTTTATTCATGTGCCAGTCATGTCTTATGCCGTGAAATATGCAAGTGCTTTTTACGGTCCGTTCCGTGATGCAGCACATAGTACACCGCAGTTTGGAGATCGTAAAACATATCAAATGGACCCTGCAAACCGTTTAGAGGCTCTAAGAGAAGCGCAATCTGATGTAGAAGAGGGAGCAGACTTCTTGATTGTCAAACCATCTCTTTCTTACTTAGACATTATGCGTGATGTGAAAAATGAATTTACACTCCCTGTTGTTGCTTACAATGTGAGCGGAGAGTATGCAATGGTAAAAGCCGCTGCTCAAAATGGCTGGATTTCTGAAAAAGAGCTTGTTTTGGAAATGCTGACAAGCATGAAACGTGCAGGAGCAGAACTCATCATTACGTATCATGCAAAAGATGCAGCAAAATGGCTCTCGGAATAAAGAACGGATAGACAGGAGGACATTGAAATGGGACGTAGCTATGAAAAATCAAAACAAGCATTTGAAGAAGCACAGCATTTAATGCCTGGTGGTGTCAACAGCCCTGTACGTGCATTTAAATCAGTCAACACAGACCCGATTTTTATGGAACGAGGCAAAGGCGCCAAGATCTATGATATTGATGGAAATGAATACATCGATTATGTCTTATCATGGGGACCACTGATTTTAGGACATACGAATGATCGTGTCGTTGAAAGCATTCAGCGAGTAGCGGAAAATGGGACAAGCTTCGGTGCTTCTACGTTAGTTGAAAATGAATTAGCTAAACTTGTATCAGAGCGGGTCCCTTCCATTGAAGTCATTCGCATGGTCAGCTCTGGTACAGAGGCGACGATGAGTGCACTTCGTCTAGCTCGCGGTTTTACAGGCAGAAATAAAATTGTGAAATTTGAAGGCTGCTATCATGGCCACGGTGATTCTTTGCTCATTAAAGCGGGTTCTGGAGTGGCAACGCTTGGACTGCCTGATAGTCCTGGTGTTCCTGAAGGGACTGCAAGCAACACGATCACAGTGCCGTACAATGATTTAGAAAGCATTCAAGTTGCTTTTCAAGAATTTGGCGACGATATTGCTGGTGTCATTGTAGAGCCGGTCGCAGGAAATATGGGGGTTGTCCCTCCGCAAGAAGGTTTCTTGCAAGGGCTGAGAGACATTACGGAGCAATACGGATCATTACTCATTTTTGATGAGGTCATGACAGGCTTTCGTGTGGATTATCACTGCGCGCAAGGATATTTTGGCATCACACCTGATTTGACGTGTCTTGGTAAAGTCATTGGAGGCGGTCTTCCGGTCGGTGCTTATGGCGGAAGAGCGGATATTATGAGACAAATTGCGCCAAGTGGTCCAATTTATCAAGCAGGAACGTTATCTGGTAACCCTCTTGCGATGACAGCAGGCTTAGAAACTCTAAAACAGCTCACACCTGAGTCTTATGAAGAGTTTAAACGAAAAGGTGACCGTTTAGAAGAAGGTATTTCGAAAGCAGCAAAAGCATATGGAATTCCATTAACGTTTAACCGTGCGGGTTCCATGATCGGATTCTTCTTTACAAATGAAGAAGTGATCAATTATGACAAAGCGAAAACAGCTGATCTTGCTTTATTCGCTGAATTTTACAAGGAAATGGCCGATCACGGCATTTTCCTCCCGCCTTCTCAATTTGAAGGACTATTCCTGTCAACAGCTCATACAGATGAAGACATCGAATATACCATTGAGACAGTGGAAAAGGTTTTTCAAAAACTACGTCGATAAAACAAAAGCCGATATGGAGACATATCGGCTTTTTGCGTTGGAGAAAACGAATCATATTTTCACTTCCTCCCACATACAACTGTATTGACATCTAATTTTATTTTTTAAGGATTAGATGAAAGGAGGACACCGACTTGTCTCAAAACAATCGATTACAGTTTTCGGTAGAAGAATCCATTTATTTCAAAAGCGGACAGGAAGTCAGTGAGCTGCTGTCAATTTCTCTCGACCCTGACATTCTCGTTCAAGAAGTGAATGATTATGTTTCCATTAGAGGTTCACTCGAGCTAACAGGAGAATACAACATAAATCAAGAGGAGCTATTGGGTGAATTGAGTTCCTTTCCAACATACAGGGAAGCAGATGAGGTAAAGGTAAGAGAAGACGGAACGGCGGAGCTTCTGCATCAATTTCCAGTCGATATCACCATTCCGAAGAACAAAATTAGTCATTTAAATGATGTGTTTGTGTTCATTGATGCGTTTGATTACCAGCTGACAGAGAATCGTTTGCTTACCATTCAGGCTGATTTAGCCATCGAGGGCTTGTTAGACGAGGAAACGCCTCAAGCGCCTGTAGAGGAGCCGTATGAATTTGTCCATCGTCCTGAAGAGGATGATGGCAATATGGCTTACGATTATCAGTTGCAGCCGGAACAAGAAGAGCAAGAAGACCTGCAAAGCGAAGAACATGAGGATGATGAGAAGCAGCATGTATTCCAACATGACACGCGCGCCGAGCAAGAGGAACAGGAAGATCAAGAAGAAGAAATTGAGATAGAACTGATGAACAGGGAAGTAGAGGAAGTGCTCGAAGAACCCGAGGAACCTGAAGAACAAGAAGAGCCGGAACAGCCGAGTAATCAAGAAGAAGCTGTGGCGCTTGGCTATCGATCCATCCCTGAAGCTCAGGTGCAGGAACCGCCATTTTTTGAACCGCCTAAGCTTTTAGAAGAAGAGGAGCGGGATGATACGTACTTTGAAGTGGAAGTGAGAAAAGATCCGGAAGCTGCAGAAGAGCAGGAAGAAACGGTACAGTCGTATCCGGCATTTGAAGCACCTGCTTATCAAGTGGAACCTGAGCAAGAGGAGCAGGATGACGAATATCAGCTTGGGCGGTTATATGAACGGGAAGCACCTAAAATATATGAGTCAGCTCAAGAAGAAGAGGAGCTTGAAGAAGACGTGAGAGAAACGTCTGGCAGTGAGAACTCTCTTTATTTAACAAAGCTGTTCGCTAAGCAGGAGGAGGAAGATTTTTCTCGCATGAAAATATGTATAGTTCAGCAAGAAGATACGGTCGATCGTATTTGTGAGAGATATCAATTGAATGTGCAGCAGCTTCTTCGCACAAACTCATTATCGATTGATGCGGAGCTTGAGGAAGGGCAGATTCTTTATATTCCTGAATATCAAAAAAGCAATGCATAGCAAGCGATGACTGACCGAGAAAATGTGGTGAGTGGACGTGGATGAAATCCAATCTGTCTTATACGAATACGGACTTGAGGCTGAATATATTGAACCTGTCAGTCCTGTTGTCATCAAGGTATATACAAAGCAGGGTGTATTTGCCTTGAAGCGAGTAAAAGCCAACCGGCATATGCAATTTACTGAACAAATGCTTGAACTAGAATCAAAGGGATATCGCTCCTTTGTGCCGATTTATCGGACGAAGAGCGGTTCCTTTTTCTCAAGTCATCGGGAAAGCCAGTATGCATACTATCTTATGCCGTGGCTGACGAATGAAAAGAGAGAAGAGCAGGACGATAAGCACGAATATTTATTTCAAGAGATTGCAAGACTTCATAAGCGGACTGAAGTCATGATCGATATCACAGAGCAAGAGATAGAAGCGCATTACACCCAAATCAAGACCAAATGGGAAACAGAGAAAGACATGTATGAACGATTCATAGAGCGGGCAGAACAAACGTGGTATATGTCGCCATTTGAGCTGGCCGCTGCTATGTATTTTTCAGAGGCGATGTCTGCCAGCGAATTTGCGCTTGAACGATTAGAAGATTGGCATGAAGAAATGAAAGACAAAGAGACAACGCGTGTTGTGCTAAATCATGGACAGCTATCGATCCATCATTTTTTGTATAATGATGTAGGAACAGGACATTTCACCAATTTCGAGCGGTCTAAAAAAGCCGCCCCCATCTATGATCTTCTGACCTATTACTTTCGGACATTCAAAACCTATCCCACGTCTTGTCCTGAATGCACTTCTTTGTTTTATACGTATCAAAAAGGAAACCCTTTTCGGGAGGAAGAACTGCATTTGTTCCTAAGCTACCTTGCTTATCCGCAAGTGCTCTTTGATACAGTAAAAGCTTATGAAGCAGGCGGACAGGATGAAATGGAAAGTTGTCAGCAGTTGTTAAGAGCGTATTGGCAGATGAAAAATTCTGAGCCGACCGTCATGAAGATTCATGAGATTGAGCAGGCTAGACGGCTTGAAGAAGAACAAAGTGCCTCGTCATCAGCGGAATGACGAGGCTATGTTGCGTTGGCTATATATGGGCAGGTACATAAGCATGAGTTTTTTTAAAACCAATCAAGATGAAAGGCACAGGCGAGAAAAATAAGAATACCTAGAATGAGGACGTCAAATGTTGTAGGGAAAATGATCGTACGAAATCCTTGAAATATAGCAATCGGGAGAACGACTTGGGAGGCAACTGCCCGAATTTGCCTCAGCCAGGGGGGGAGTGTGTAAGGATTGATCTTCTTCAAATCAAACGCCCTCCTTCTTCATTTTGTTATTATCATATGGGCAAAAGGGCGAAGGGTGCCTGCCCAATTTGTATAAAGAAGAAGAAAAGCGGAAAAGATGATTGACGAAAACAAAAGGCATTTAGTAATATAAATAAAAGATGAGTATGTGCTGATGAACGTGATATATCGTAAGCGTAGATCAGGAAGAGTACGAGCAAGACCCTAAAGAGAGGGAAGCCAAGAGCTGAGAGGTTTCCTAGGATGTACTTGTTTGGAAGGTCGCCTGTGAGCTTAATTTCTTGAATGAACAAGTAGAGAAATTCGGGAGAACCCCGTTATCCTTTAGAGTGTATGGGACACGTGTATGTGTCTCATGAAAAAAGGTGGTACCGCGAAAAAGCTTTTTCGTCCTTTTATAAGGATGGAAAGGCTTTTTTTATGTTTCATCAGCCGAAAAAATGTGGAGGTTACACAAATGGGAACAAATAATCAAGAAATGCCAACAAAGTACGATCCTAATGCGATTGAAAAAGACCGCTATACGTACTGGCTTGAAGGAAAATTCTTCGAAGCACAAAATGACAAAACGAAAGATCCATATACAGTCGTCATTCCTCCACCAAACGTGACAGGAAAACTGCATCTTGGGCATGCATGGGATTCTACACTCCAAGACATCGTGACACGTATGAAACGGATGCAGGGCTATGACGTTCTTTGGCTTCCAGGTATGGACCATGCCGGTATTGCGACTCAAGCAAAAGTCGAGGCAAAGCTTCGCGAAGAAGGCGTAAGCCGGTATGACCTTGGCCGGGAGAAATTTGTGGAAGAAACGTGGAAATGGAAAGAAGAATATGCAGATTTTATTCGCAGCCAGTGGGCGAAAATGGGTCTTGGTCTCGATTACTCCCGTGAACGTTTTACTTTAGATGAAGGTCTGAATAAAGCCGTTCGCCAAGTGTTTGTTCAATTGTACGAAAAAGGGCTTATTTATCGCGGAGAGTACATCATTAACTGGGATCCAGCAACGAAAACGGCACTTTCTGATATTGAAGTGATTTATAAGGATGTTCAAGGTGCGTTTTATCACTTGAGATATCCGCTTTCAGATGGCACGGGTTCAATTGAAATTGCGACAACAAGACCTGAAACAATGCTGGGGGATACAGCTGTAGCCGTACACCCTGATGACGAGCGCTATCAGCATTTGATTGGAAAAACAGTGGTTTTACCAATTACAGGCCGCGAGATCCCAATCGTCGGTGATGACTATGTCGATATGGAGTTTGGTTCAGGTGCTGTGAAAATTACGCCTGCTCATGACCCGAATGACTTTGAGCTTGGAAACCGCCACGGGCTAGAGCGTATTCTTGTCATGAATGAAGATGGCACAATGAATGCGAATGCACTGCAATATAAAGGGATGGACCGTTTCGAATGCCGCAAACAGCTTGTGAAGGATTTACAAGAAGAAGGCATTTTGTTCAAAATTGAGGACCACATGCATTCAGTTGGTCATAGTGAGCGAAGTGGAGCTGTCGTTGAACCGTATTTATCGACACAATGGTTTGTGAAAATGCAGCCGCTGGCAGACGAAGCCATTCATCTGCAAAAAGGGGACGACCAAGTTCAATTTGTTCCAGACCGATTTGAAAAGACATATTTACATTGGATGGAAAATATCCGTGACTGGTGTATTTCTCGTCAGCTATGGTGGGGACACCGTATTCCGGCTTGGTATCATAAAGAAACGAAAGAAGTATATGTTGGACTTGAAGCACCAGAAGATATTGAGAACTGGGAACAGGATAACGATGTACTTGATACATGGTTCAGTTCAGCTCTTTGGCCGTTTTCTACAATGGGCTGGCCGGATGCAGACAGTGAAGACTTCAAGCGCTACTATCCAACCAATCTGCTTGTAACTGGCTATGACATCATTTTCTTCTGGGTATCCCGCATGATCTTCCAAGGTCTTGAATTCACAGGAGAAAAACCGTTCAAAGATGTCCTTATTCATGGGCTTATCCGCGATGAACAAGGGCGTAAAATGAGTAAGTCGCTCGGCAACGGAATTGATCCAATGGAGGTCATCGACAAATACGGTGCGGATTCATTAAGATATTTCTTAGCGACTGGAAGCTCACCAGGTCAGGATCTTCGCTTTAGCTTTGAAAAGGTTGAATCCACTTGGAACTTTGCGAACAAAATTTGGAACGCATCCCGTTTTGCTTTAATGAATATGGATGGTCTAACGTATGATGAGCTTGATTTAACAGGAGAAAAATCAGTTGCTGATCAATGGATTTTAACACGCTTAAATGAAACAATTGAAAGTGTCACACAGCTTGCTGACAAGTATGAATTCGGTGAAGTGGGCAGACATTTATACAACTTTATTTGGGATGATTTCTGTGATTGGTACATTGAAATGGCGAAACTTCCGCTTTATGGAGAAGACGAAGCAGCGAAGAAAACGACTCGTTCGATCCTTGCGTATGTATTAGATCAAACGATGAGACTTCTACATCCGTTTATGCCGTTCTTAACAGAAGAAATCTGGCAGCATCTACCGCATGAAGGTGAGTCCATTACTGTTGCGGCATGGCCTGAAGTGAAGCCGGAGCTTTCCAACGAACAAGCTTCTGCTGATATGAAGCTGCTTGTGGAACTCATCCGCTCTGTTCGTAACATTCGCAGTGAAGTGAACACGCCAATGAGCAAACAAGTAGAGCTTTACATTAAAGCCTCTACATCTGATGTGCAGGAACGCTTAGAGAAAAACCGTTCATATATTGAGCGCTTCACGAACCCAAGTGTTCTTGAAATTGGCACGGATATCCCAGCTAGTGATAAAGCGATGACGGCTGTTATTTCTGGAGCAGAACTCATTCTGCCGCTTGAAGGCTTAATCAACTTAGATGAAGAAATTGCTCGTCTGCAAAAAGAGCTTGATAAGCTGACAAAAGAAGTGGAACGAGTACAGAAAAAGCTTGGCAACGAAGGCTTTATGAAAAAAGCGCCTGAAAGTGTCGTAGAAGAAGAGCGTGCGAAAGAACGTGATTATGTCGCAAAACGCGAAGCTGTTCAAAAGCGTATTGAAGAGCTGAAAGCATAAGGTTGAAAAGACGGCTCCTAATGAAAGGGAGTCGTCTTTTTTGAAAATTTCGTATGAAATGAGAGATGACATTGTTTACAACCTATCATGAAGCCATTGATTGGATTCACAGCAGACTGGCCTTTGGCGTAAAACCGGGTCTTGAACGAATGAAATGGCTGATGAACAGACTAGGAAATCCGGAACAAAGTATAAAAACAGTACATGTTGCAGGTACAAATGGTAAAGGATCAACCATTGCGTTTACGCGTTCTGTGTTGCAGGCAGCCGGCTATTCGGTCGGAACTTTCACCTCTCCGTTTATACTAACGTTCAATGAAAGAATCAGCGTGAATGGAGTGCCTATAGATGATGAAGAATGGCTGAGTTTGGTGAATGAAATCAAGCCTTTTGTTGACGAATTAGATCAAACAGAGCTTGGCGCAGCGACTGAATTTGAAATCATTACAGCATGTGCATTTGCTTATTTTGCTCATGTGCACCAAGTAGACTTTGTCCTCTTGGAAACAGGGCTTGGCGGAAGGCTTGATTCTACAAATATTGCTGTGCCTATTTTAACAGCGATTACGTCGATTGGTCATGATCATATGGCCATTTTAGGTGACACACTTGAACAAATTGCAACTGAAAAAGCGGGCATTATCAAAGAGGGTATTCCAATGATCACGGCAGTTCACCAGCCTGAAGCTCTTGCTGTCATTCAAAACACAGCCAAAGAAAAGAATGCTGAATGTATTTCATTACATGATACTTGTAGCTTTGATGAGCAGCAGCCAACAGAAACAGGTGAACGTTTCACGTTACGCACATCAAAAAAGCAGTATCCACAGCTTGAAACACGATTAATCGGAACGCATCAAAGGCAAAATGCTTCTCTTGCTGTTTTACTCATTGAATGGCTGGAGCAAGAAGGCTATATTAGCGTGACAAAAGAGCAAATATATGAGGGCATTCGGCAGGCAGTTTGGGCTGGGAGATTTGAAAAAGTCAAAGATCATCCTCTAGTGTATTTAGACGGCGCTCATAATGAAGAAGGGATCGACCGTTTAATTGAAACTGTACAAGCTCATTTTTCTAGTAAACAGGTGCATATATGTTTTAGTGCTTTAAAAGATAAGCCGTACAAGCAAATGATTCAAAAGCTTGAAGCTGTCAGTTCTTCCATCCATTTTGTTTCATTTGATTTTCCAAGAGCCGAATCAGCTGAAAAGCTTTATGTATGCAGTCAGTTAGACGCAAAGTCGTATGATGATGACCCTCGTACAGTGCTTGAGTTCATTCAGAAAAAAAGTGATGATCCTTCAGCGGTGATCATTGTGACAGGATCTCTTTATTTTATTTCAGATATACGAAATCGTATTTTAAGGTAATCAAAAGACGCAATTGCTTTTATGCAATGTGCGTCTTTTTTTTTGAAATGCGGGTTTACTAGGTACTCAAGTTGAAGCTGATGACGGGAAGGAATTCTATATGGAGTGAACATATTTTATTCGATGCCCATCCCTTCTTATTCCCTCTATGACGATTTATGGGATATTTTTAATCAAATTTCACTTCAAGTAATGACTGCTACTTTTTGGAATAGATTATTTTGGGTTTAATGTAACTATATAGTACAATGGATAAAAAGGTGTATCGCGTAGTATTAATGTATAAATTAACAGATTGTCATTTAATTTTTAAAACGCTTTTCCTCAAATTTCATCTGAAAGGAGGAATAACTTGTTTATTATCAGTGGAGTTCTTCTTTCTTTTATGTTATTAATAGTTGTTTCAATAGTTGTAATCCTTTTTAAGCGAATTATTTTAGGGAAAAGCATAGGTGTTTACTATACTCCCTTTGACAATATTACTGGAAACACCAGTATTGAATTTCATGAAGAGCAAAATGAAGAAGGAAATGAAGACGATCAAGGTAATGATAAGGATAAAAATAAGGGGAAAAGATTCTAGCCGCTAATAAATAATGAATTATTTAATAGTGTGATGGAAGTGTTGTTGAGATAATATATGGTGTTAATTTTAGTGCTCTTCTTACAAAATGGGCGTAAAAATAATTGCTTAAACAAGATTAAGTATATGGAGATTTTATAAAGACGGGTAAGCTTCTATCTTGTGCTCTTTCTTGTTAGGATATCTGTTTTATTATCTTGTCATATTTGATCAAAAATTTGTGAGTTTGAAGGAAAAGGGTTAGGTATTTGTAACACTTTTTCTCGGATATCCGAAATCGTATTTTAAGGTAATCAAAAGACGCAATTTCTTCTATGTAATGTGCGTCTTTTTTCTTTTGAAATGTAAATGAGAGGGGAAATCACATTTTCATCAGGTGTTCAAGGTGAATCGCTATGGTACAATCCGGGATATTCTATTTCCGGAAGGAGCCGCGATATATGATAGGCATTTTTGTGTTTCTTGCAGGCATCACCATGGGGTCGTTCTTTCATCTAGTTGGTGAAAGGCTGCCACTTAAGCGGTCTATTCTTTTTCCTCGTTCTCACTGCACAGTGTGTAAACAGCCGCTTTCCCTGCACGAGATGATCCCGCTCGTTTCGTATGCGTTATTGAGGGGAACTTGTAAACATTGCGGCACTCGGCTGTCTTTGCTATATCCACTGGTTGAGCTGCTGTCAGGTAGTCTTTTTTTGCTCATGTATAGAATTGCTGGTATTTCGTTTGAAGGTCTTTTTCTTGTGATTCTTTGTAGTTTATTTGTGATTGCTGTCGTGAGTGATCTCCTTTATATGAGGGTGCCAAACGAGCTGTTTCTCTTCTTTTTCCCTCTTTTCGTCATATACCGCATGCTTGAACCACTTCTTATTTGGTGGGAAGGAGCGGCTTCGCTTCTTTTTTGCTTTCTCATGTTTTATAGTTTAGAACGTTTCAAGCCAAATAGCATGGGCGGTGCTGATGTGAAGCTGTTCAGTGTGCTTGCATTTTGCCTTGGCTTCAAGCCATTCCTTCTCATTCTTTTCCTCTCGTGTATCGCTGGAATCGCCTATGCAAAGGTTTTTTCATTTCAATTAGATGAACCATTTCCCTTTGTTCCTGCGATCTCTTTTTCTTTTTGGCTGTATCTCTATGGAGCTCATCTCATGCTCCCATTCGTAGGGTCGACTGGTTGAAAAAATTGGCGAACACTTTTTTTCCCTGCCGACAAAAGTCTTGTTCTTTTTTTTTTCCGCTATGTTAAAGTGTGAAACAGAAAGAAGGACGGGTACATTCGCGCTGATTCATTGGACAAAAAGGTCTTTCTTACAAACAATGTCAGAAAGCGGGGAATGACAGTGAAAAAAAGGCAGGCAAAAAAACAAGGGTTAAAAGTCAATATTAATGGCAAAGAAAAAATGCTTCATGAAGATGATCACCAGCCGCCAAAACAGCAAGAGGATGATCAAGTGACGTTTTCGAATTGGGAGGAAAAAAGGCAGTCAGAACAGGAGACAGCTGCATCTGAGGAAGAACCGGATAAACCGAAAGAAGAAGACTTCCAGTGGGATGATGCAGCTGATCATATTTATCATTCTGATCCAAAGGTCGTCACACCTTATCAAAAGAAAAAAGGTTCCTTTGATCAGAAGTTCGGTAAAAACCGCGGCCCGTTTAAGAGAGTGATGACAACGATTGTGTTTGCAGTGGTTCTTGGGACAGGCCTTGGTGTGTTTGCACTTAGCTTAAGCCAAGATGGTACTCAGAATCCATCAGGAGGAGATATCAGCGTTTCAGCATCCGGAAATCAATCATCGATGAAAGCAGGTGGTGATGCGCCGCCAACAGATACTGCTGATGGATCAAAAGAGAATAAAAATGAAAAAAGTGCCTCTGGCCATTTTTCAACCTATGTCGTACAGGCTGGAAAGTTTTCCTCTGAAAAAGGAGCAGATGAATTAGTTGGCAGTTTAAAAGAAGCAGGGTATGCGGGAAAAAAGATCTCAATGGATGATGGCTATTATGTCATTGCTGGGCTGGCGACAGAACAGGGCATGACAAGTGCTGTTGGGAAGAAGCTGATTGATCAGCACTTTGAGGCATGGGGAGGCAAGGAGCTCTCATTTCAAGTACCGGATGAGTTGACTAGTTTAATAGAAAAGGCATCTCTATTATCCTCTAAGGTCATTGCAGGAGATGATGTAGATCAAAAGGACGTTACGCAGCTGATCTCTGAGCTTGAAAGTGCCAAAACAACGGACGCACCAGCTAAAAGCAGTTTGCTGAAAGCGGTACAACTGTTAAATGAACCTACTGCTGAAAACGCGTGGAAATCTCAGCAGGCACTGCTTGATCAATTAAATACGTAAAATCATATTTTAAGAAACCAAACTAGTCAAAAAATGACTAGTTTTTTTCTTTTGCATCCAACATAATGATGAAGGAACATGAAAAATGAAATTTTCGTAAATTGTCCGTAAGATGTACATTTGATAGGATGAATGGGTATCTTACTTCTTAGGCTAAACCCTGAAAGGATGAACAAACATGAACCGATTGATTCTCGCATCTCAATCCCCTAGAAGAAAAGAATTGCTTGATCTAGCAGGGTTTTCTTATGACATTCAAGCAAGTCAATTAAAAGAAGAAATAAATCGAAACTTTTCTCCTGCAGAGAACGTCCAATGGTTGGCAGAACAAAAAGCAAGTGATATTCAAAGATTATATCCCGAAGCTGTGATTATTGGTGCAGATACGATTGTTGCAATTGACGGCAAATGTCTTGGGAAACCAAAAGACAAGGAAGAAGCGGCCTCAATGCTTCAATTATTGTCAGGAAAGACACATCAAGTCTTGACGGGTGTCACGATTCAGTCAGAGAATAGAAAAGAAACATTTTATGAACAGACAGAAGTAACGTTTTGGACACTTACGCAAAATGAAATAGACCGCTATATCGAAACGGGAGAACCGCTTGATAAAGCGGGAAGCTATGGCATTCAAGGAAAAGGCGCACTGTTTGTTCAAAAAATAGATGGTGATTATTTTTCCGTTGTAGGTCTCCCTATTGCCAAAACAGTTAGAGTGCTCGAAACATTTGGAATCACCCCTTTTTGATGACAGGAAGGAATCTAAAAGGAGTGGGCATCATGAACGATTTCCCTATGTTGCTAAAGCATTTTCCTCAAGATGAAAAGCCGAGAGAACGATTGATCAAATATGGTCCCGGCAGTATGTCAAACCATGAACTTGTTGCGATTCTTTTAAGGACAGGCACAAAAAAGGAATCAGTTCTTCAAATTTCCGCAAGACTTCTGCAAACATTTGGCGGTCTTCGCACTATAAGAGAAGCCTCAATTGAAGAAATGTCGAAGATTCGAGGAGTTGGAAAGGCGAAGGCGGTCTCTCTTTTAGCTGCTTTAGAACTTGGCACTAGATTACACCATCAAACGACGGACAACCGCTATGTGATCCGCACACCAGAGGATGGGGCAAACTTTGTGATGGAAGATATGAGGTTTTTACAACAGGAAAATTTCGTTTGTCTTTATCTCAACACAAAAAATCAAGTTCTTCATAAACATACCGTGTTTATTGGAAGTCTGAACTCATCCATCGTTCACCCGCGTGAAATTTTCAAAGAGGCCTTTAAACGGTCCGCTGCTTCATTTATTTGTGTGCACAACCATCCATCTGGAGATCCGACGCCCAGCAGAGAAGATATTGAAGTCACACAGAGACTATTTGAATGTGGAAAGCTGATTGGAATACAGCTGCTTGATCATCTTGTCATAGGTGATCAAAAATTTGTGAGTTTGAAGGAAAAAGGGTATTTGTAACACTTTTTTTTTCAATGTTTTACGATATAATAGAGTTTATGAGTTTTTCCCTAAGGGAATTTTGGTTTAAGAAAGGAAGATACATACATATGTTTGGAATTGGTACAAAAGACCTTGGAATAGATCTTGGAACAGCGAATACGCTTGTTTTTATTAAAGGAAAAGGCATTGTTGTGAGAGAACCTTCGGTCGTAGCTTTGGAAACTGATACGAAGTCTATAGTGGCGGTCGGAAATGATGCTAGAAATATGATTGGTCGTACACCTGGTAATGTTGTGGCACTACGCCCAATGAAAGACGGAGTCATTGCAGATTACGAGACGACAGCAACAATGATGAAATATTACATTAATCAAGCATTAAAAGGCAAAGGGCTTTTTGCTCGTAAACCTTACGTCATGGTATGTGTGCCATCTGGCATTACAGCTGTAGAAGAGCGTGCGGTCATTGATGCAACAAGACAAGCTGGTGCACGTGACGCATACCCGATTGAAGAACCATTTGCTGCGGCAATCGGTGCTAACCTGCCTGTATGGGAGCCAACAGGAAGTATGGTTGTGGATATTGGCGGCGGTACAACAGAAGTAGCGATTATTTCTCTTGGCGGCATTGTGACATCACAATCAATCCGTGTTGCAGGTGATGAAATGGATGATGCGATCAGCAGCTACATCCGTAAAACGTATAACCTGATGATTGGTGATCGTACGTCAGAAGCGATTAAAATGGAAATCGGTTCTGCGCAGCCTGATGTACATGATGAGATGGACATTCGCGGACGTGACCTTTTAACAGGTCTGCCAAAGACAATCTCTATTACGGCAGAAGAGATTGCAAAAGCGCTTCGCGATACGGTGGAAACAATTGTCGATGCAGTAAAAATGACGCTTGAAAAAACCCCGCCTGAGCTGGCAGCAGATATTATGGACCGCGGAATTGTTTTAACAGGAGGCGGTGCATTACTGCGTAATCTTGACAAAGTCATTAGCGATGAAACGAAAATGCCAGTCATTATTGCTGAAGATCCGCTTGACTGTGTGGCGATCGGAACAGGGAAAGCACTAGAACATATTCATTTGTTCAAAGGAAAATCAAAAGATAATCGATAATCGGGCGTAATTAAAGAGGTGTAAGACATGCCGCAGTTTTTTATGAATAAAAGATTAATGTTGCTCCTTGTCTGTGTCATCGTACTGGTGGCCATGATTGGTTTTTCAGTGAAAAGCGGCAGAGGTGCTTCATGGCCGGAAAAATTAGTGGGGGATACGACAGGCTTTTTTCAAGGTGTCTTTCATAAACCATCACAATTTATTGCCGGTATTTATGGGAACGTACAAGATTTAAAGAACACATATGATGAAAACGAGCGTCTTCGAAAAAAACTTGATGGACAAACCCAATATGAGGCGAAACTTCAAGAACTAGAAGATGAGAACAAAAAGCTTCGCAAACAGCTCGGGTATGTGAACTCTGTTCGTGATTACACGCCAATTCTATCAACTGTTATTGCAAGAAACCCATCTCTTTGGGATAGCTTTGTGATGATTGATAAAGGGAAAAAACAAGGCGTTGACAAAGATATGGCGGTCACAAATGAGAGTGGCGCATTAATTGGGAAGATTGAAAGTGATAAGCTCAACAATTTTACTTCAACTGTAAGGTTGCTAAGCTCTACTGACCAAAATAATAGAATTTCAACGAAAATTTTTGCGAAAAAGGGCAAAGAAGAACTCAATGGAATCATTAACGGTTATGACAGCAAGAAAAAAATGCTGACTATGAATATTCTAAAATCCGATGCAGATGGGGATGTCAAAAAAGGAGATCTTGTTGAAACATCTGGAGCAGGGGGCGTATTCCCACAAGGCTTGACGATTGGTAAGGTGAGTGAAATCGAGCCAGACCATTACGGCCTGACAAAAATCATTTACGTAGAACCAGCGGCTGAACTCAACAATTTAGACCGTGTGATTGTGGTGAATCGCAGCACAAGTACAGCAGATGCATCTGAATTGACGAAGGAGGAAGGCTCGTGAAACGTGTCCTTCTTGCTTTCGTCATGTTGTTTATCTTCGTATTTGACAGCATTTTTGTCGATTTAGTGAAGCTCCCATTTGTTTCAGAGAATCAAATTTTAGCTCCTCATTTCATTTTACTTGCACTTGTATTTATGACTGCTTTTGTGAATCAAAAATATGGTGTGATTTACGGATTTATCTTTGGACTTTTATATGATATTTCATATACAGGCATACTTGGTGTTCATATGTTTGGCTTTGGGGCGCTTTGCTATTTGCTAGCAAAAGCCTTTAAAGTTCTGCAAACGAATATGTTAGTCGTCGTCTTTCTGTCGATTATTGCTGTTTCCGTGATGGAGTTTTATGTATACGGCGTTCAAGCGACAATTCAACCAGGGATTATGCCGTTTAATACGTATGTCATCGAACGCTTTATTCCAACGATTCTTTTAAATACTGCTGCGTCTCTCATACTTGTTGTGCCGCTTAGGCTCTTTTTCATCAATGTGAAACAAGGACTGATCGACGAATAAAAGCAGGAGTTTGTCCAATTACGGCGAAATGAGTATGTTGTTGAGGTGAGCATCTTGAAAACTCAAAAACAGCAATATGTGACGATAAAAGGTACAAAAAACGGATTAACATTACAGTTAAATGATGACTGTTCGTTTGATGATCTTCTTTCTGGCTTGCGAGAGGTTCTTTTACTTGAGCAATATACAGATGGAAGAGAAGGACATAAGGTCAATGTGCATATTAAGCTTGGTTTTCGTTATTTAACGGAGGATCAGGAGACACGTTTGACTGAAGCGGTGTCTGAAAATGAACATCTCGTGATCCACTCCATTGAAAGTGACGTCATGTCAACTGAAGAGGCGAGACGATTAAAAGCAGAGGCTGAAATTACTTCTGTAGCAAAAATTGTACGCTCTGGACAGGTGCTGTATGTCGAAGGAGATCTTTTATTAATAGGAGATGTCAATCCTGGCGGAACGATTCGCGCAGGAGGAAATATTTTTGTGCTTGGTGCATTAAAAGGTGTGGCGCATGCTGGATGTAATGGCAACAAACAGGCTGTTATTGCGGCATCTCATATGATTCCAACACAGCTTCGCATCGCACAAGTTTTTAACCGTGCACCAGACCAAAAAGAAGATGGAAATGAAATGGAATGTGCTTATTTAGATATAGATGGCAATATGATCATTGAACGCCTGCAGCAATTGGCTCATATAAGACCTAATCTGACAAGGCTTGAGGGAGGAATGTGAAATTGGGCGAGGCTATTGTGATTACCTCAGGAAAAGGCGGCGTTGGCAAAACAACAACATCTGCAAACTTAGGCACAGCACTAGCAATTCAAGGAAAAAAAGTGTGTCTAGTTGATACGGACATCGGCCTTCGGAATCTGGATGTCGTGATGGGGCTTGAAAACCGCATTATTTATGATCTAGTTGATGTAGTAGAAGGAAGATGCAAAATTCACCAAGCGCTTGTAAAAGATAAGCGTTTCGAGGATCTTTTGTATCTTTTACCTGCTGCTCAAACAAGTGATAAAACGGCTGTGGAGCCGGAACAGATCAAAGAATTAATTCAATCATTGAAACAAGACTTTGATTATGTTGTCATTGACTGCCCTGCTGGAATTGAGCAAGGCTTTAAAAATGCTGTATCAGGTGCAGACAAAGCCATTGTCGTGACGACACCTGAAATCTCAGCTGTGAGAGATGCAGACCGAATCATCGGTTTGTTAGAACAAGAAGATATCGAACCGCCTCGTTTGATTGTCAACCGTATTCGTACACACATGGCGAAAAATGGCGATTCAATGGATGTAGATGAAGTGGTACATCACTTATCGATTGATCTACTTGGCATCGTAGCAGATGATGATGATGTGATTAAGGCTTCAAACAATGGTGAACCGATTGTTATGGATGCTAAAAACAAAGTATCGATTGCATATCGCAATATTGCCCGCCGCGTACTAGGTGAATCTGTTCCGCTTCAATCCTTTGAAGAAGAAAACAAGGGAATGTTTGCAAAGCTGAAAGCATTTTTTGGTGTAAGAGCATAATCGTGATAGAAAACCTTTACAGTCTAGTAAGGACGAGCACTGGAGCGCAGACCTGACAACGAATGCTAGGGTTTGTCTACACGCTGAGACCGATTCGATTTAGAATCGGTCTTTTTGTTGCATATCAGATGAGGTTGTCACATAAAATGTACAAACTGTTTGTATGTAAAGGGTGATCTCATGAAAAGAGTGGACGAGTACCGAAAGAAAATCGCGCAGCGCCGCAAAACGATGCAGCCAGCTGCTCCTCCTAAGAAGACGGCTTTCAAGAAAAAAGAGGATATCCCGCCATGGGTTATGCTGACAGAGGAAGAAAAGCATTCTGGCTCGACCTCCTATGAACCGGCGTCCCATCAGCCAAAGAAATATCGTCATCCCTTATTTAATCCGAATACTTTTGTACTTAAATGCTTATTATCAGCGTCCCTTGTGTTGATTGCTGCCATTTCGTTTAAAGGTCAGGCAGGTCCGTTTCAGCAGCTGAAGCCGATGATTACTCAGACCTTTGAGCAAGATTTTCAATTTGCTGCTGCCAACCGTTGGATAGAAAAAACAGTCGGACATCCGCTGGCATTTTTAACAGAGAAAAAAGAGGGCCAAAAGGACGTACAAGCGAATCAAGAACTAGCTGTGCCTGCCTCTGGTAAAGTGCAGGAATCCTTTACGCAAAATGGAGCAGGGGTCAAAGTCGAGACATCAGCTGAAGCGATTGATAGTATGAAGGAAGGCTACGTGGTCGAGGTGAAAAAGCAAAGCGATACAGGGCTTACCGTGGTGGTGCAGCATGCAGATAACAGCTATAGCTGGTACGGTCAATTAAAGAAAGCCGATGTGGCCTTATACGATTTTGTCGATAAGGGTGAAAAAATTGGCCAGATTTCGCTTGATGATCAAGGGAAGGGCACGTATTACTTTGCCATTAAGCAAAATGAACAATTTATCGATCCTATTCAGGTGATGACCTTTGAATAGATGGCTGCTCATGCTGACGAAAATTCACATCCATCCGCTGCTGTGGATTGTGATGGCTTTTGCGATTCTGTCAGGTCAAATCAAGCCGCTGCTTTGTCTGCTCGTGATCGTCTGTGTCCATGAACTTGGACATGCAGCGGCTGCCTGCTATTATCATTGGCGCATTCGGCGGATTTTTTTACTGCCATTTGGCGGAACGGTGGAAGTAGAGGAACATGGGAACCGTCCGTTAAAAGAAGAGCTGGCGGTCATTTTGTGCGGGCCGCTTCAGCATGTACCGCTCCAGCTCATGGCATGGCTTTTCATGGAGGCTTCTCTTATCTCGCACGACGTCTTTACGATGTTTACCTTTTATAATATGGCGATTTTCCTTGTGAATCTTTTGCCCGTTTGGCCGCTTGATGGCGGAAAATTATTCTTTTTGCTCTTATCCGTTTTTTACCCATTCCAACGTGCACATGCCCTAGCAATAAAAGGCTCACTTGTCTTTTTCGGTCTATTGACAGGAGGGTTACTTTTGTTTGCACCACTGCAATTCAATGGCTGGGTGCTACTCACTTTTTTAGCTTATTCACTCGTGATGGAGCACAGGCAGCGGCATTACGTCAGGGTGCGCTTTTTACTAGAACGGTATTACGGTAAAAAAGAGCAAAAGGTAGAAAAACTGATTCCGCTGAGAGCAAGTGCAGAGGAAAAAGTATACGAAGTAATGGCACGATTTCAAAGGGGCTGCAAGCATCCGATTATTATTGAAAGAGATGGCGTGAAGATGAGCCTGCTTGATGAAAATGAACTGCTCCATGCGTATTTTTCAGATCGCAGAACCACCTCCTCAATGGAAGAGCTTCTTTTACCGTACTAATGGTGAAAATACATTGACATTCTGCGTCTAGTTTGATATATTTTTTAATGTTATGGATATGTAGCACCCGTGCTACAACCGCGCGGAGCAGGTGCAAAGAGCCTATTGGCCCCCTGTATTCGGCGAGTCTGAGTTTATTAGGAGGTGCAGAGATGTACGCAATTATCGAAACTGGTGGTAAACAAGTAAAAGTTGAAGAAGGTCAAACTGTTTATGTTGAAAAACTAGCTGCTGAAGCAGGTGAAACAGTAACTTTCGAAAACGTATTGTTTGTCGGCGGAGACACTGTCAAAGTGGGTAACCCTTCAGTTGCTGGAGCAACAGTAACGGCTAAAGTTGAAAAACAAGGTCGCGGTAAGAAAATTACTGTGTTCAAGTACAAACCGAAGAAAAACAACCACAAGAAACAAGGTCATCGTCAACCTTACACTAAAGTTGTTATCGAAAAAATCAACGCTTAAGGCGTGTGAGTGATATGATCAAAGCAACCATTACTCGGTCTTCAGCAGATGAAAGCATTACGTCTTTTCAGATGACTGGACATGCCGAGTTTGCTGAAAAAGGTCAGGATCTCGTTTGTGCAGGTGTATCTGCTGTTGTTTTCGGCTCAGTCAATTCAATTATTGCACTGACAGGATTGGACCCACTGCTTGATATTGGTGAAGAAGGCGGCTATTTCTCTTTTGAGGTGCCAGCTGATACAGACCCAGTATCCTTTGAAAAAGCCCAGCTGCTTTTAGAAGGCATGGTCGTTTCCTTAGAGACAATTGAACGAGATTATCACGATTATGTGAGAATATCAACAAAAAAATAGGAGGTGAACTTCATGCTTAGATTAGATCTTCAATTTTTCGCATCTAAAAAAGGGGTAGGTTCTACAAAGAACGGACGTGACTCTGAGTCTAAACGTTTAGGCGCTAAACGTGCTGATGGTCAATTCGTAACTGGTGGTTCTATCCTTTATCGTCAACGTGGAACGAAAATCTATCCAGGTGAAAACGTTGGACGCGGAGGCGACGACACTCTTTTCGCTAAAATCGACGGAACGGTTAAATTCGAACGTTTCGGTCGTGACCGTAAAAAAGTGAGCGTATATCCTGCGGCACAATAATTGCTAAAAACTCCGGTCATTGACTGGAGTTTTTTTCACTTTTACAAGCAGTACCGAAGATGATAAAAGAAGATGCACTCCATAAATATCAAAGAACGTTTGCTGACTTTGCCTCATTTTCTCCTATACGATCAGAAAAAACAACCTTTCCTCACATAACTAGTGTTTTTCTATGCTGTCTTCTCTGTTATAATTCAGGGAGACATATTGATGATAAGACTCCTAAAAGAGAGACCAAACGATTGGGAGTGCGATAATGGAAGAGATACCAAGTAAAGAAAATGAAAAATTAACTCACGTTGCATTAACAAATGAATTGATCTATCTGCTCAGTCGTTCAAGACACGACTGGATGAATAAATTACAGCTGATCAAAGGCAACTTGACATTAGAAAAATATGACCGCGTGTTTGAAATTATAGAAGAAATGGTCATTGAAGCACAGCATGAATCCAAACTCTCAAATTTAAAAATTCCCCAATTGGCCTATTACTTTCTAACATTTAATTGGGAGTCGCATTTTATCACCTTAGAATATGAAGTGCTTGGTGAAACCCGAGACTTATCAGCATATGAATCGCAGCTGCTAACGGTATCACAGGAGTTGTTTTCGATATTCGATCAATCAGTTTGCCAAAAAACTGAAAATCATTTAACGGTCACGTTCCAAACAGATCATGAAGAAAATGATGTGATCTTATATTTTGATTTCAAAGGAAAATTAACAAGTTTGGATGCGTTAAATGCGTTTCATGACGCAAACTATCCATGTATGAGTATAACGCAATTTCATGTGACGCCTCATGAGTCCATGATTGAGCTTTGTTTGAGGCAAGAACGAGATATGTGATGCAGAGAAACGGAGGAAGTTATGTTTGTAGATCAGGTTAAAGTGTATGTTAAAGGCGGTGACGGCGGAAACGGTATGGTGGCGTTCCGTCGTGAAAAATATGTACCAAAGGGCGGCCCAGCAGGCGGCGACGGCGGAAATGGTGCAGATGTTGTATTTGAAGTAGACGAAGGACTTAGAACGTTAATGGACTTTCGTTATAAGCGTCATTTCAAGGCTGACCGCGGCGAGCATGGAATGAGTAAAAACCAGCATGGCCGAAATGCGGAAGAAATGATTGTCAAAGTTCCGCCGGGTACGGTTGTGACAGATGCAGAGACGGAACAAGTACTAGCTGACTTGACAGAGCATGGGCAGCGTGCTGTGATTGCCAAAGGCGGACGTGGCGGACGTGGAAATTCACGCTTCGCAACACCAGCAAATCCTGCGCCACAGCTTTCTGAAAACGGTGAGCCAGGAAAAGAACGTGACGTCATCTTAGAATTAAAAGTACTTGCAGATGTTGGACTTGTTGGTTTCCCAAGTGTCGGGAAGTCAACGCTGCTTTCAATTGTCTCTTCTGCGAAACCAAAAATTGCGGATTATCATTTTACAACGCTTGTGCCGAACCTCGGAGTTGTTGAAACAGACGATAACCGAAGCTTTGTTATGGCGGATCTGCCAGGACTGATTGAAGGAGCGCACGAAGGCGTTGGCTTAGGTCATCAATTTTTACGTCATATTGAGCGTACACGTGTCATTGTCCATGTCATTGATATGTCTGGACTTGAAGGGCGTGACCCATACGAAGACTACGTGACGATTAATGAAGAGCTTGAGCAATACAATATGAGATTGACAGAGCGTCCGCAAATCATTGTTGCGAACAAAATGGACATGCCAGATGCAGCTGACAATCTAGCGGCATTTAAAGAAAAATTAACGGATGACTATAAAGTGTTCCCGATTAGTGCGATCACAAGAGAAGGGCTTCGTGAGCTCTTATTTGAAATCGCCAATCAGCTTGAAACAACACCGGAATTCCCGCTCTATAATGAAGAGGAGCTGTCGGATAACCGCGTGATGTACAGATTTGATGAGGGTGATGCACCATTTGAGATCTCTAGAGATCCTGATGGCACATTTGTCTTAACGGGTAAAGCACTTGAGCGTCTCTTTAAGATGACAGACTTCTCAAGAGATGAATCCGTTAAACGATTCTCTAGACAGCTGCGCGGTATGGGTGTCGACGATGCCTTGCGTGAGCGCGGTGCAAAAGATGGCGACATCATTCGTCTGCTTGAATTTGAATTCGAATTTATTGATTGATCAACAGGAGGGTCCAGACCATGGGCTCTCCCGTTTTTAAAAGGGGAGAAAACAGGTGAAAGAAGAAACGTTCTATTTAGTAAGAGAGGATGTACTTCCAGATGCGATGCGAAAAACGCTTGAAGTCAAAAAGCTTCTCGATCGCAAAAAAGCGGATTCAGTTGCCGATGCTGTTCAAAAAGCGGATTTAAGCCGCAGTGCTTTTTATAAATACCGAGATGCTGTTTTTCCATTTTATACAATGGTAAAAGAGCAGATCATCACATTGTTTTTCCACCTTGAAGACCGGTCTGGGGCTCTGTCAAGGCTGCTTCAAATTGTGGCTGACTCTGGCTGTAATGTGTTATCCATTCACCAAACGATTCCGCTGCAAGGAAGAGCGAATGTCACCCTATCGATTAGTACGGCAGGTATGGCAGATGATATTAATACCGTCATGAATCAATTAAGAAAGCTTGAATTTGTCGAAAAAGTTGAAATTCTAGGTTCTGGGGCGTAAAAGGAGAGATCATAGCAGATGAAGCAATTAACTGTAGGTTATTTTGGACCAGAGGCAACATTTACTCATTTGGCCGTATGCTCTTGTTTTCCAAAAGATGCAGTGCAGCGTGCCTATGCAACGATTCCGCAATGTATGGATGCTGTGTCAAAGGGCGAAGTCGATTTGGCGGTCGTTCCACTTGAAAATGCACTCGAAGGATCTGTGAACTTAACGATTGATTATTTAATTCATGAAGAAGCGTTGTCCATTGTGGGGGAGATGACAGCACCGATACGGCAGCATTTGCTTGTCCACCCATCAAGAGCGGAGAGCTGGGAGACGTTAGATGTCATTCAATCACATCCTCACGCGATTGCCCAGTGTCATCAATTTCTGAAAAAACAGTACCCTCATATTCCTCACAGGCCAGTGGAATCAACAGGCTATGCAGCAAAATACATCAGTGAGCATCCAGATGAAGCTGTCGGGGCTATTGCCAATGAAATTGCCGCAAAAACGTATGGTTTGACGATTGCGAAAAAAGACATTCATGATTATCCGCACAACCATACACGCTTTGTGATTTTACATAAAGATCCTAATGCATCGTTCCCAATGAATTCTGGTTTTTCATCAAAGCCAAAAACGACCATTGTGGTCAGTCTGCCTAAGGATGACCAATCAGGTGCATTGCACCGCGTGCTGTCTGCTTTTTCTTGGCGGAATCTTAACTTGTCAAAAATTGAATCTCGTCCGACAAAAACAGGTCTTGGACACTATTTATTTATTATTGACATTGAAAAAGAAATGGATGATGTACTAGTCCCTGGTGCGATTCAAGAATTAGAAGCGATTGGCTGTGAGGTCAAGCTGCTCGGCAGCTATCAAACATATGAATTAACGAATGAAAAATAGTGTCCCAACCAGGACACTATTTTTTTAGTCTTTTATTAAAAACCCAGCATCATCCAGCGCTTGAATGGCTTGATCAAGCTGCTTTTGGCTGTAAGAAGTGAGAGTATGCAAATGTACGCCGTCTGTTAGTTCTGACAAGTAGGACGCGCCGGTGTTAGAAATATGATGGACAAAATCAGCGACTTGTTTCCGAGTGCTGACGCGAATGGAGGCCGTTAGTTCACCATAAACAGGATGCTCAATGATCACATCTTTCACCGTCACTCCAAAGTCTACAATCAAGGTCAGTTCCTCTTCTGTGCGAGCAGGATCATGCTTACAGGCGATGATTTGTTCAATTTCTCTTTCTGGCGCATGCTGCGCTGCCATATACACATAGCCTTGGCTTGTGGCAATAATGGGTTCATTTTTTGCTTTTAATAATGAAATATCTTGTACAATGACTTGTCGAGAGACAGCCGCTTTTTTAGCTAAAAAGCTTCCAGTAAGCGGTGTGTCTGTTTCTTTCAGCCACTCTAAAATGGCGGTTCTTCTTTCTTCGCCAATGAGTTTCCTCTCTTGCTCCACGTCCTAAGCTCCCTTCTTCTCCTTTTGCAAATGGTCAAATGTATGCAAAAGCTGATCGATGTCATCTTTTGATGACTGCCATCCAAATGATAGTCGAATAAATTGAAGGGCATCACGATCTGATACACGCAATGCCTTCACAGCAGGGGAAGGATGGTGATAACCAGAAGCACATGCGCTTCCAGTTGATAGACAAATCCCATGCCGGTTACATGCTAACATTACATATTGTCCTTCAAACCCTTCAAAAAAACAACCAATAATATGAGGCAGTGTACGGCGATTGTCATTGTCCTGAAGTGTACGAACTGGCAGCTGTCTGATTTTTAACTGTTGAAGAAAATAATCACGCAGCTGTTCATCTAATTTTTGCTGTTCATCCAGCCTAAGCATTGCTTGTTCACTTGCAGCAGCAAAAGCACCGATACACGGAACATTCACTGTCCCTGGACGTAAGCCATTTTCCTGAACTGCTCCTGTATATAAAGGTTTCCAAGGAACATGAGCGCCCATATAAACGGCACCAGCACCTTTAGGAGCATACACTTTATGACTTGAGATGGACACGGCATCGACTCCAAGTTCTTTGATGGACACACGTATCTTTCCAAATGTTTGCACAGCATCTGTATGAAAAAGAATGTTCCTTTCTTTTAAAAGAGGTGCTAAATCAGCAAGCGGCTGGATAATCCCTGTTTCTGAATTAGCATGCTGAATAGATACGAGTCCTGTTTCAGGCAATAATGCTTTTTTGAGAATGTCCTCTGTTATGATTCCATCCTGATTCGGTTCAATGATGGTGACTTTTACGCCAAGACGCTCTAAGCTGCTAACTGCATGATGAACAGAGGGGTGCTCGACTGAAGTTGTGATGACATGCTGTTTATGTGCTGGTAGTCCATTGATGATCAATTGAATCGCAAGGAGATTGGATTCAGTTCCACCGCTTGTAAAGTAGATCCCATCTGGTTCACCCTCGATCATGGCAGCGAGTGATTGTCTGCTGTAAGTCAATATGTCATTTGCCTTTCCTCCAGCATCATGAAGACTGCTTGCATTTCCGTAGAAATTTTTACTCAGCTGCTCAAAAACATGCAGTGCTTCTTCTGAAACAGGTGTAGAAGCTGCGTAATCTAAATAAACCAACCTATCCATCTCCCGTGTGAAAATTTTTTCTTGTATTTATTTTAGTGTTGTGTAATGATATGTGTCAAGACAGGTGTAAATGACAGGAGGGGCAATGGTGTCATTAATCAAAAAAGTTATTGTGGTGGGATCAGGCATTGCAGCGCTTTCCTTTGCAACAAACATCTCGGAAAACTGCCAGGTCATCATGATGACAAAAAAACAATTTTCATCTAGTAATTCCATGCTGGCACAAGGTGGAATCGCTGCTGCCTTTTCAGCACATGATTCAGCTGAGCAGCATGTGCAAGATACACTAGATGCTGGCTGTGACCACAATGATGAAAGAACCGTACAAGAAATCGTGAGACTTGGAAAACGTCTTGTGGAGCAGCTCGTAGCAGATGGCTGTCCATTTGATCAAGATGAAGCGGGAGAGCCGCAATTAGGCAAAGAGGGGGCACACACCACTCATCGCATCTTGCATGCAGGAGGAGATCAAACAGGGAAAACCCTTGTACAGTATCTGAAAAGTCAGCTCGGCTCACATATTCATTTATACGAATATCATCATGTCATTGATCTATTGGTTCATGAAGGGACATGCAAGGGTGTTGTATGGAAAGACGAGACAGGACACGTACAAACGATGACCGCAGATGCTGTTGTTTTATCAACTGGCGGCTGCGGCTCCCTATATGAGACAAACACAAATGATTCTTCTGTCACAGGAGACGGACTAATGATGGCCTATCGAGCAGGTGCGCAATTAGTGGATCTCGAATTTGTTCAATTCCATCCAACTCTTTTGACAATCGATGGAAAAGCAGTTGGTCTCATTTCAGAGGCAGTAAGGGGAGAGGGAGCTTATTTAGAAGATGAAACAGGCAGGCGGATCATGAAAGGTATTCACCCACAAGCTGATTTAGCACCTAGAGATGTGGTCGCTAGAGCTATTTTTCATGAGCAGCAATTAGGCCATCAATTATATCTTAACATCCATGATATTCCGCATTTTTCAGCTCGTTTCCCAGCAATAGATGCGATGTGCCAGCGTGCAGGTGTCAATATGGCGAGCGGCAGGTTGCCAATTTCCCCGGGTATGCACTTTTTAATGGGCGGTATCAGCGTCAATGAATATGGAGAAACGACTGTTCCAGCGCTATTTGCCATTGGAGAAGCGGCCTGTACTGGCTTACACGGTGCGAATCGATTGGCCAGTAATTCTCTTCTGGAAGGTCTCGTGTTAGGCAGCAAAGCAGCACAAAGAATTGAACAGCTGCCTAAACAGAAAGAAACAAGTCCACCTTTTTCTATTCAAGAAATATGGATGGTTCCAATGATTTCAAAGGATCAGCTGAGACAATGGATGACTACATTTGCAGCCATTGTGAGAGATGAAAAAGGCTTGCAGACTTTGCTTCATACGTTACAGCATGTCACTTTTCAGCAAATTAATGTGAAGGATATCACAAATGAACAGATCGAATTAAGCAATCAATGGGCATTAGCGGTTTGCCTTGCTAAATCTGCATTACTCCGTACAGAAAGCAGAGGAGGCCATTATCGAATGGATTATCCAGAGCGAAGCGATGCGTTGTGGCAGGGCAGGCAGATTGTTCATGAAAAAGGTCATATTCATATCATGAAAAATGAAAGGATCGGTGCCAAATGGAACGTTTACAGTTAAAACAAATGCTCACTCATTTTTTCACAGAGGATATTGGCTTTGGAGATGTATCAGCTGATGCCATCTTTGGAGACAAGAACGGAACAGCTCTTATCATTGCGAAACAATCTGGTGTATTGGCAGGATCACAACTGATTGATATAGGGTACCGCCTGTTGAATGAACAAATTCAAACTGAGCTGTTTTTTCAAGAAGGTGATTGGATTCATTCAGGCGCTGTACTGGCGAAAATAAAGGGCCCAGTCAACGACTTATTAAAGGGAGAGAGGGTCATTTTAAATCTATTGCAGCGAATGACAGGTATCGCCACCTTAACACATCAGGCGGTGGAGCGATTAGGTGACCCGTCTATTACGATTTGTGATACGAGAAAAACGACACCCGGCTTGCGTATGTTAGAGAAATACGCAGTGAAGACAGGCGGTGGAAAGAATCATCGCTTTGGCTTATCAGATGGGGTGATGATTAAAGATAATCATATTGCCGCATGCGGTTCTATTCGTGAAGCTGTAGAAAAAGCAAGAGCATATGCCGGTCATATGGTGAAAATTGAAGTGGAAATTGAATCAGAAACGCAGCTAATGGAAGCCATTGATGCAAAAGCGGATGTCATCATGTTTGATAACTGCTCTCCGGACGAGGTTAAACGTTTTAAACAAATGACGCCAGAGTCCATTCTGACAGAGGCTTCAGGGGGTATTACGCTAGAGACATTGCCAAGCTACAGGGGGACAGGAGTCGACTTGATTTCACTTGGTTTTCTCACACATTCTGCTCCAGCATTTGATTTTAGTATGAATATGGAATTCAGTCATAAAGGGGGAACAACTCATGTCCATGCTTAATGTATTAGCCAATCAACATGCAGCCATGATGCCGGATGAATATAAACACCGCTCTGATGATGAAATGAAGCAGCGAGTGTTAGAAATTAAGCGAGCTTTTGGATCAAAGCTTTTTATACCGGGCCATCATTATCAAAAGGATGAGGTCATCGAATTTGCAGATGCAACAGGAGATTCATTGCAGCTGGCACAAATAGCGGCCGACAATCACGAGGCTGAATACATTGTGTTCTGCGGTGTTCACTTTATGGCAGAAACGGCAGATATGCTGTCAAACAAGAATCAAAGCGTCGTATTGCCAGATATGAGGGCAGGCTGTTCAATGGCAGATATGGCGAACATGAAACAAACAGACAGAGCATGGGAGCAGCTCACTGACCTGTTTGGAGATACAATACTTCCGCTTACGTATGTCAATTCAACAGCAGATATTAAAGCATTTGTCGGCAAGCATGGCGGGGCGACTGTTACTTCGTCAAATGCTAAAAAAGTTCTTGAGTGGGCGCTGACAAAAAAAGAGCGGATTCTATTTCTGCCTGATCAGCACCTAGGGCGTAATACGGCTTTTGATTTAGGTATTCCGCTAGAAGAAATGGCTGTCTGGGATCAGATAGAAGAAAAGCTCATCACCGATCAGCCGCTTTCCCGGATCAAGATGATTTTATGGAAGGGCCATTGCTCCGTACATGAGAAATTTACCGTTCGGAATATAGAAGAAATGAGAAAAAAAGACCGTGACATTCAAATTCTTGTCCATCCTGAATGCACGCATGAGGTCGTAAGGGCTTCTGACCTAGCAGGTTCAACGAAATTTATTATTGATACGATCAAACAGGCGCCAGCAGGCAGCAAGTGGGCGATTGGAACAGAGATGAATTTAGTCAAACGGATCATAGCGCAGCACCCAGATAAACAAATTGAATCCCTTAACCCAGATATGTGTCCATGCTTGACTATGAACCGGATTGATCTGCCTCATTTGCTATGGTCACTTGAAAGCATTGAAAAGGGTCAGCCGGTCGGGTTGATACAGGTCAATGAAGACATCACGAAAGACGCTTTGCTTGCACTCGAGAAAATGCTCGCCATTAAATAATGATTCAGCCCCTCCTATCAGAAAACAAGTTTTTATCATATCGGCTTGTAAATAGGCATAAATTTATGTTGAAACATATTGTACTTCTGACATAACCGTTACGTTCACGTTTTGCATAGGAGGGGAAAACGTTGAAAATTCATATTGTGCAAAAAGGAGACTCCCTTTGGAAAATTTCAAAGAAATACGGAGTCGACTTTCAAGAATTGAAAAAACTAAATTCTCAGCTCAGTAATCCTGATTTGATCATGCCGGGTATGAAGATTAAAATTCCATCTAGTGGTGTTCCTGTGAAAACAGATCATCACAAAGCAAAAGAAATGCCAAAAACGAAAGAACATCCGTATGTGAAAGAAAAGCCAAAAGATGTCGTGCAAGTGCAAGATACAAAACCGAAGGAAAAGCCAAATGAACCGGTACCTTATGTACCCCCAGTGCCAAAGATCGAGCAGCCAGTTTTTCCGCAAGTTGATGTGAACTATTATCAGACCAATCTCTACCAGCCATTCACGCCTCCTCCCAAAAAAGATCATTATGAGAAAAAAGATCACGTTCACGAGAAAAAAGATCACAAAGATCATTTTCATCATGAGAATAAAGACCATAAAGATAACAAGGGTCATTTCCATCATGAGAATAAGGAACATAAAGATCACAAGGACCATTTTCATCATGAAAATAAAGGTCATCTAAAAGATGAAGTGGCAAAGGGATATGACCCGTTTATTCATATTCCGCATCAAAAAGAGGAGGGAAAAGACATGGAGCATGGCAATTACCCAAACCTTCCTAACTTCCCGCAAATGCCAAATGTGGGAGGGGCAGCGGTAGGAGGAGTGGCTGAAAATAACGAACATCATCACCAGCATCATCATCATGAACCATATGATCCTTATTTTGGTTATGGTCATGGTCATTACATGCCGGCGATGTATCCATATCCGCAGCAAATGGTGCCGGCATCGCCAATTTTACCGGGATCAGGCCTATGTTATCCTATCCATCCATATTATCACCATCATATGATGCCATATCCATACCCGGCTCATCCATATTATCCTGCGTATCAAGCGCCTGCTTACTACGGGGAAAATCATGAGCACCATGCAAACGACGGACATCACTGGCATCACCATATGCATTCAAACGCCAATGCAAATGCCAATGCAAATCAAGGTTTTTATCCGAACGTCTCAAATGCAGCATACGGTAAGGAAGACTGCGGATGTGATGATGGCATGAAGCATCATCAGCCTTGGCCAGGACATTATCCGAATCCTGTTCCTTATGGCCAAATGGGAGCTTATCCAGCTCAGCCATATATGCAGCCATATCCAGGTCAATCCGTATTTGCAAGGCCGGAGGAGGAAGAAGAGGATTAATGACAGAAGGAACGATCTCAATCGTTCCTTTCAGCGTGTAGACAAACCCTCGCATTCGGTGTCAGGTCTGCGCTCCGGTGCTCACGAATGTCAAATTCGCTCCGCTCCGGTGCTCGTCCTTCCTAGAATGCAAAGGTTTTCTATTACGCTGAAAAGA
This sequence comes from Bacillus sp. Nf3, assembly GCF_003028545.1. NCBI lineage: Bacteria > Bacillati > Bacillota > Bacilli > Caryophanales > Bacillaceae > Bacillus > Bacillus sp. Nf3. The sequence continues at coordinate 310,951 of NZ_PYUA01000002.1, forward strand.
AGACAAAAGGCTAAAATCAAGAACATTTTAGCCTTTTCTCACCATACCAGAAGGAACGATCTCAATCGTTCCTTTTTTTGTTTATAACTGACAGCTTGATTTTCTTCCTAACTGTACATGCTAAAACAGAGCCTGTTTCGCGCTCATGAGATTGAATTTGTACAGGGGGTTTTTCGTTTGCAAAAATGGCAAAAAACAATCGCATTAGTGCTTCTTCCTATTGGTTTAACGGCATGTGGTGCAAATAATAACGCAGGTGTCGATACACGTCATAATCAATCAGGCCAGCCGGTTGGTTATCATTCGAATCAACGAGCGGACGACAACAACCAAGATCATCAAGGACCAGTTTCTGAACTCATGGAGGGAATGAACGGGAGAAATACAACGAATGTTGATTACCGTACACGTCCTCAAGCTGATGATCGAATGCCTCTCACAGGTGGAGATGGACGCTACAGTCATGGAGATATGAACTATCATAATCAAATGTCGTTCTCAGGCTACGATAAACAAGAGAACATCCAGCGTTCAAGAAAAATTGCCAACCGCGTCAATAAAATGAATCACGTGGCAGACTCTCAAGTCATGGTGACGGATGAAAATGTGTATATTGCCATTAAATCAGATGGCCGCCTGACGTCAGAAGGAGTATCACAAGTAGAAGAAGCGGCGGCTCGTTATGCAGATGGAAGAGCAGTCCAAGTCATTAAAGATGAAGGTGCATTCACACGCTTTAGAGATATGAGAAGAACGCAATTTGAAACAGGACAAACAGGCATGACCCGATAGTTTGACACAAAAAGGCTAAAGTTCATCACGAACTTTAGCCTTTTCTTAAAAATAAACCTTGATGCCTATATAAAATTCGTAAAAGAAATAACAGCCAAACCCTAATAATAAAATACCAGCAATAATGGATGTCCACTTGATCATCGTCCGATTCATCACTTTTCTTGTTAAGGATACAAGTGTGAGGAGACCGATGTCATGAAGGAGAATCCCTGCCAAAATACCGCCGGCAGCCAGCATAAATTCAGATGAATCTGTTTTTGTATAAGCATCCGCAAGTACAGCACCAAAAACAGAAACCCAGAACACAAGATTTCCAGGAGATATCGCCACAAGCAATCCGTTTCGATATGTTTTCGCGAATGATTTATTGACCTTTTCTCCTGCTAAATGAATATCTTGATCCGCATTTTTAATGGAATCGTATGCGAGAATCATTAAAAATACAGCTCCAATCAGCCAGAGCGGGATTTGAACAAACGGCAAAGATAAAAACTGAGCAAATCCAGCATATAAAGCCAAGATGAGTAATAAGTCTATGGTCATACCGCCTGCTCCGACAGTTAAACCATGAAAAAATCCGTTTTTCAGTCCCTGTTTTGTCATTTCAACCGTGATTGCTCCAACAGGCAGAGCAATTGAGAATCCTACGACGATAAATGTGAGAAATGTTTGCAATCGACTAGAACTTCCTTTAAATAAATTGTATAAAAATTCTCCGTTTAGATTAATTATACATAATAGGAGAAAAGGATCAATGATTATTTCAGATTTGATTGAAATGATAGAGATAGATGATGTATAGAAGACTGTATATCAACATGATCCATAACGCTTGTAGGGGAAAGGAACTATTTTCCTGAATCTTCTTTTCTTCATGATGTCTCTATGCTACACTGATGTGGTAATCAATAAAAGTGACTAGGGGTGCCCGTAAATGGGCTGAGAGAGAAGTATAAGCTTCTTAACCCTTTGGACCTGATCTGGCTCGTACCAGCGTGGGGAAGTTGAAGATGATGCATGTATCATATCAATGATATGCATGTTTATTTCTGACGACGAAACCAGGTTCTTTAAATAGAGCCTGGTTTTTTGCTGGTGCTGATTCCATCCTGTCCGGTGACAAGAAGAAAAGGAGAGAACAGCAAATGAAAGAAAAGAAAAGTGTCCCATCCAACCAATCATTGTTATCCAGCTTTGACGGCAGCCATAAGGTGTATGAGAAAGGATCAAGACCCGATATCTTAGTGCCAAAAAGAGAGATTACGCTCTCACATACTGTGACAGAGGCGGGCGACATAAAAAATGAACCAGTCCGTGTATACGATACGAGTGGACCGTACACCGATGAGAACGTTCATATTGACGTCACAAAGGGGTTAAAGCGTCTTAGGGCAACATGGATTGAAGAAAGAGGAGATACAGAAAGCTATGAAGGGCGTCATGTAAGACCGGAGGATAATGGATACCGTTCAAAGGGGAATGAATCTATTCATTCTATCCAGACTGATTTTCATCATATGCCACTCCGCGCGAAACAAGGTGCATGTGTGACGCAAATGCATTATGCCAAAAAAGGTATCATTACGCCTGAAATGGAGTTTATCGCAATAAGAGAAGAGCTAAGCCCTGAGTTCGTTAGAGAGGAAGTGGCGAGCGGAAGAGCCGTCATTCCTTCGAATATCAACCATCCAGAAAGTGAACCAATGATTATCGGAAGGAATTTTCATGTCAAAATCAATGCGAATATTGGCAATTCAGCTGTCACATCATCCATTGATGAAGAGGTTGAAAAAATGACATGGGCGATCAGATGGGGGGCAGATACAATGATGGATCTGTCTACTGGAAAGGATATTCATACAACGAGAGAATGGATCATTCGGAATTGCCCAGTCCCAGTAGGAACCGTTCCTATTTATCAGGCCCTTGAAAAAGTGAATGGAGTCGCAGAAGATTTGACGTGGGATGTGTACAGGGACACATTAATTGAACAAGCGGAGCAAGGTGTAGACTATTTCACGATTCATGCTGGCGTGCTGTTAAGATATATTCCGCTCACTGTCGATCGGGTGACTGGAATTGTTTCAAGAGGCGGTGCAATTATGGCAAGATGGTGTCTTGCTCATCATCAAGAGAATTTCCTCTACACTCACTTCGAAGACATTTGTGAAATTATGAAAAAATATGATATCGCCTTTTCACTTGGAGATGGACTTAGACCAGGCTCGATTGCTGATGCCAATGATGAGGCGCAGTTTGCAGAGCTGGAAACGTTAGGTGAGTTAACAGAGATTGCTTGGAAACACGATGTGCAGGTGATGATTGAAGGACCCGGACATGTCCCAATGGATAAAATCAAAGAGAATGTGGACAAGCAAATGGACATTTGCAAGGAAGCACCATTTTATACGTTAGGGCCTCTTACAACAGATATCGCGCCGGGGTATGATCACATTACATCCGCGATCGGTGCGGCCATGATCGGCTGGTACGGTACAGCAATGCTATGCTATGTAACGCCAAAAGAGCATTTAGGTCTGCCGAACAAAGAAGATGTGAGAGAAGGCGTGATCGCCTATAAAATTGCGGCACATGCCGCTGATCTAGCAAAAGGACATCCTGCGGCTCAAAAGCGCGATGATGCTTTATCGAAAGCGAGGTTTGAATTTAGGTGGCGGGACCAATTCAACCTGTCACTTGATCCAGAAAGAGCCTTGGCGTTCCATGATGAAACATTGCCTGCCGAAGGCGCTAAAACCGCTCACTTTTGCTCGATGTGCGGACCGAAGTTTTGCAGTATGAAAATTTCTCATGATATCCGTAATCAATCTGAAGAAGTGAAAAGAGAGATGGAAAAGAAGGCGAAGGAGTTTGTGAGCCAAGGAAGTCAAATTTATCAGCCATAAAAAAGAACCTCGCACGATGCTGTGCGGGGTTTTATCAAACCGCTGAAAAGGCTTTTCTTAAAAGGTGAAAAAATGCCTTTGCTGCATATGCCATCATGTCCACACTTGGAATGAGAGCATCTGTTAAATGAAAAAAGACTGTTTTTCTTTCTGGAGATGTTCGTTTCTCTTTCTGCTTCATCAAGGGCAGCCTCCTTTTTAACTAATATACTTCTTTGCAGATATGAGAGATAGATATGTTGTGTGAATTTAAACAAAATTTAAACTTCTTGGGTTTGAATGGAAAGAAGGAGGGGAAACGAGTTGAATAGAGAATGAATGAAAAGAGCTGATCTATTTGACCAGCGAACAAGAAGAGTGGAAGGTGATCTTATGATGAAAGTATTTAAGGTAACATTTCATATGAACAATGGGGAAGTGCTTGATTTCGAGCTCAAACGTCCAGCTACCTATGATGTGTATAAAAAAATTGAAGAAGCCAATCATTGGTTTAAGCTGAATAATGAAATCATTAATCTATTAAACGTCAATAGTATCCATGTAGAAACAGAATAACAGCAAAAAGCCGCTCAAAAGAGAGCGGCTTTCGTTATGCAGAAAAATCATTCCGATTATTAAGCTGCCCGCGGGACAGCCAGTTCTTTTTATACAAATATGCAATCACTTCAAGCCACAGACGCGGTGCTTTTTTAGGGAAAAAAGGTTTTTGGTAATAGGCATAAGCGGCTTTTAGATCATCCCATTGATGACATGCTTTCGTTTGCGTGAACCTGGCAACGTCAATGACTCTGATCCGTCCTTCTTTTGTTAAGATCAGATTGCGCAGATGGATATCAGAAGGATTCAATCCTTTCTCGCGCGCTTCCTCCAGCGCATCATCGACTTGTTCAATCATTTGTTTTTTAATAGGAATTCCTTTTGTAAGGCATTCATAGAATGTGTAGCCTTTAATATATTCCATTAAAATATATTGATCCCCAGACTCATAAATCTCAGGGTAGTAAGACGAACCAGAAAGTTTTTCGTAAATGGCAGCCTCTTTGCGGGCGATATGCTGATAAGAAGGGAAAAAGACTTTTAGTGCCATTTTCTTGCCGTCTTTTTTGTATAAGAAGACATAGGCACTTCTTCCTTTGCCGCACAGTTCAAGCTCTGCTGGTTTATAGGCAAGCTTATGAAAACGTTTCTCTTCATGATACTGAATCGATTCGGCTAATCTTTTGACATCTGACATTGACTTCACCTTCTTTGGTTTCAGTTTATGCGGCTGAAAAACGAATGATGAAAAAACCGTGTCATTCGATAAAGCAATGGATTGTATAAAACATAACATTTACGAATGAAGGATACAACGAAAGACTCTTACCATACATTTGAATGATCGATTTGGTTAATGTTTAGAAAAATGGGTCAAACTACATATGTCATGCATCGATCTCATGTTCTAAAGAGGTGTAAATAGTGAAAGTGAAGATGAAATGTTTCGTTACAGGACTTATCATGACAAGTGTGCTTTTTTTCGCTGCGGATATGGAAGGAAAAGAACACTTGCAAAAGCAGTCAAACTCTATCACCGTCCAGCTTGAAAAAGTCTATCTAGACGGCGATGTGAGTATTGAAAGACACCGGGCATCATTAGAAGACAAAGACACATTCTGGGCGCAGTATAAAGGCTGGACGCTGGTAGAACAAAAAGAGGATTTTGCCCTTTTTAGAAAGCAAATTGATGATATCTCTCCATTAAGTAAAGCAAATGGATATATCGGATTATCAGAAGACGGTGTGATTTCTACGTTTCATGGAAGGCCTGACGGCTGGGCGGAGCCTATTCATCTCTTTTTTCAAATTGATACGTCCCGTTTAGAAAGTCATGTGGAAAAACAGCTTGAGCAAGGCATTCCTTTTCGAACAAAGGATGAATTTGAGCATGTGCTTGAAGTCATGAAGCCTTACCGAAATGAACGATCGTTTTAAAGCATGTAACAGCTTGCTGGTGTGAAGACCGCAAGCTGTTTTTCGTGGTTTCATGATAAAAATGTACTGAGCGAACGTATGTTAACTTTTATTGCGGTTTTCTCCTCGATTTATGTTACAATGAAGAACAGTCAAAGAGGTGAAAACGGTGATAGAGTTTGTAAAAGGGACCATTGATTATGTGTGCCCGCAATATGTTGTCATTGAAAACGGCGGAGTGGGATATCAAGTCTATACCCCAAACCCGTTTATCTATCGAGTAAACAAACAAGAAACGATTTATACGTATCATTACATAAAGGAAGACGCATTTTCGTTATACGGTTTTCAAACACGAGAAGAAAAAGCGCTGTTCACAAAACTGTTAAATGTCACAGGAATTGGGCCAAAGGGCGCGCTCGCCATTCTTGCTTCCGGTGATCCAGGCGCTGTCATTTCAGCGATAGAACGTGAAGATGAAGCGTTCCTGATTAAATTCCCTGGTGTGGGCAAAAAAACAGCACGTCAAATCATTCTGGATCTAAAAGGAAAACTTGCAGATGTGGTGCCAGAAATGATTGGCAACTTATTTAATCACGAGGACCACATTCAGGTTGAAACGCAGCAAACTGCATTAGATGAAGCGCTTGAAGCCTTGAGTGTCCTTGGATACGGTGATCGTGAAATTAAAAAGGTTCTTCCATTATTAAAAGAAGAAAAGAATCTTACAACCGATCAATATGTGAAAAAAGCTTTACAAAAAATGTTGAAATAGGGTGATGTCTCATGGATGAACGGCTCGTCTCAACTGAAGCAGACAACCATGAATCAGCCATTGAGCAAAGTCTGCGGCCACAGACACTTAGCCAATATATCGGTCAGCAAAAAGTAAAGGATAATCTCAGCGTATTTATTGAAGCTGCCCGCATGAGGCAGGAAACGCTTGATCACGTCCTTTTATATGGACCTCCTGGACTTGGGAAAACAACACTTGCGTCGATCATTGCCAATGAAATGAATGTTCAGCTGCGTACAACGTCAGGACCAGCGATTGAGCGTCCTGGTGATTTGGCGGCCATCTTAACATCTCTTGAGCCAGGTGATGTATTGTTTATTGATGAAATTCACCGATTGCAGCGCTCAATTGAGGAAGTGCTGTACCCAGCAATGGAGGATTTTTGTTTAGATATTGTCATTGGAAAAGGAGATACAGCACGCTCTGTACGGCTTGATTTACCGCCATTTACGCTTGTAGGTGCAACGACCCGTGTCGGGCTGTTAACAGCGCCGCTTCGTGATAGGTTTGGGGTACATGCAAGATTGGAATACTATGAGCAAAGAGATTTGGCTCACATTGTGGCAAGAACAGCCGAGCTGTTTGAGATTGGGATCGATATTCGCTCTGCCGAAGAGATAGCGAGACGTTCCCGTGGAACACCGAGGGTTGCCAATCGTTTGCTCAGAAGAGTAAGAGATTTTGCGCAAGTGCTTGGGAATCATACCATTACCGAGGACATTGCGGAAGATGCCCTTGAGCGTCTTCAAGTCGACAGGCTTGGCCTCGATCATATAGACCATAAGCTCCTTTTAAGTATGATCGAAAAATTTAGAGGCGGTCCTGTTGGTCTTGATACAATCTCAGCGACAATTGGAGAAGAATCACATACGATTGAAGATGTGTACGAACCGTACTTGCTGCAAATTGGTTTCCTGCAAAGAACACCAAGAGGGCGGGTCGTCACAAGAGAAGCGTATGAACATTTTCAAATGGAGGTTCCGATTCGTGACTGAATTCCCTAAAATATTAATGATTTTAGGTGGTGTCCTTTTTGCCGTAGGATTAGTGTTTCAATTGGTTGGTAAGCTTCCAGGTGATATTTTTGTGAAAAAAGGAAATGTCACGTTCTTTTTTCCTGTCATTACATGCATTGTCATTAGCATCGTACTAACCATATTACTGAATATCTTTGGACGGATGAAATAACGTTAACTAGTTAACTACAGAATAGGTGAAGGAAATGAAGCTAGAACTATTTGATTTTGATTTACCAGAAAGATTGATTGCACAAGTGCCGCTTGAAAAAAGAGATGCATCAAGACTGATGGTCTTAAACAAACAAACGGGTGCGATTACACATGATACATTCTCACAAATCATCGATTATTTTCAAAAAGGTGATTGTCTCGTTCTAAACAATACTCGCGTTTTGCCTGCACGATTGTTTGGGATGAAAGAGGATACAGGTGCAAAAGTTGAGCTGCTTCTCTTGAAACAAGAAGAAGGAGACAACTGGGAAACACTTGTAAAACCAGCGAAACGGGTGAAAAAAGGGACGGTTATCACTTTTGGTGATGGACGGCTCAAAGCGGTATGTACAGAGGAATTGGAACATGGCGGAAGAAAAGTCGAGTTTCAATATACAGGCATTTTTTATGAAGTGCTTGAATCCCTTGGTGAAATGCCGCTGCCTCCATATATTAAAGAGCAGCTTGACGACCGTGAACGCTATCAAACCGTTTATTCAAAAGAGGTTGGTTCCGCTGCTGCGCCAACTGCCGGTTTACACTTTACAACCGAGCTGCTGGATGCACTGAAAGCGAAGGGTGTACACATTGCCTTTATTACGTTACACGTAGGGCTGGGTACGTTTCGTCCGGTGAGTGCAGAACGAATTGAAGAACATGAAATGCACGCAGAGTTCTATGAAATGAATGAAGAAACAGCTGAAAAGCTCAATCTTGTTCGCAAGGAAGGCGGGCGGATCATTTCAGTTGGCACAACGTCAACAAGAACGCTTGAAACTATTGCAAGTGCACACGATGGTGAGTTCAAAGCCTCAAGCGGCTGGACGTCGATCTTTATTTACCCTGGCTACACATTCAAAGCAATTGATGGCATGATCACAAATTTCCATCTGCCAAAATCCTCGTTAATTATGCTTGTCAGCGCATTAGCTGGACGAGAGCACGTACTAAAAGCGTACAATGAGGCTGTGAAAGAGGAATACCGATTCTTCAGTTTTGGCGATGCCATGCTGATTCAATAACATTATACAACAAAGACAGGAGGGCTCATTTTTGTCGCAATTACCGATACGTTATGAGTTCATTAAATCATGCAAACAAACAGGTGCACGTCTTGGCCGCGTTCATACACCGCACGGCTCTTTTGAAACACCTGTATTTATGCCAGTAGGTACACTGGCTACAGTCAAAACAATGGCGCCTGAAGAATTAAAGGCGATGGATGCAGGCATCATCTTAAGCAATACGTACCACTTATGGCTCCGTCCAGGTCACGATATCGTAAAAGAAGCAGGCGGTCTGCACAAATTTATGAACTGGGATCGAGCCATTCTAACTGATTCAGGCGGATTCCAAGTTTTCTCATTGAGTGAATTTAGAAAAATTGAAGAAGAAGGCGTTCACTTCCGTAATCACTTAAACGGAGACAAGCTGTTCCTATCTCCTGAAAAAGCCATGGACATCCAAAATGCGCTTGGCTCTGATATTATGATGGCATTTGATGAATGCCCGCCATATCCTGCAGAGTACGATTACATGAAACGTTCTGTGGAGCGGACAAGCAGATGGGCAGAGCGCTGTCTAACAGCGCACCAGCGTCCAGAGGATCAAGGGCTGTTTGGAATTGTCCAAGGCGGAGAATACGAAGAGCTTCGAAAACAAAGTGCAAAAGACCTTGTTTCACTTGATTTCCCAGGCTACGCCATCGGAGGCTTATCTGTAGGGGAACCAAAAGATGTGATGAATCGTGTACTTGAGTTCACTACACCATTTTTACCGGCAGACAAACCAAGGTACTTAATGGGTGTCGGCTCGCCAGATTCCTTAATTGACGGCGCCATTCGCGGTGTAGATATGTTTGACTGCGTACTGCCTACGCGAATTGCAAGAAACGGTACCTTAATGACAAGTGAAGGCCGCCTTGTTGTGAAAAATGCAAAATATGAGCGTGACTTTAGACCAATCGATGAGAACTGTGACTGCTATACATGTAAAAACTATACACGCGCCTATATTAGACATCTCATCCGAACAAATGAAACGTTCGGAATTCGATTAACAACTTATCATAATCTTCATTTTCTGTTAAAATTAATGGAGCAAGTGAGAGAAGCTATCCGTGAGGATCGTTTAGGTGATTTTAAAGAAGAGTTTTTTGAGCGTTATGGCTTTAACAAACCGAATGCGAAAAACTTTTAACGCATAAACGAAAGGCTTTACAATGCTTTAGAAAGGGGTGAAATAGAATGGATGGTGGTATGGGTTCAATCATTATGATTGTTGTCATGTTTGCTGTGCTTTACTTCTTGTTAATCCGTCCACAGCAAAAGCAACAGAAAGCTGTGCGTCAGATGCAGCAATCTTTATCAAAAGGCGATAAAATCGTCACAATCGGTGGTTTACACGGTGAAATCGACTCAATTGATGAATCAAAAGTGGTCATCAAAACAAGCGAAAACAACCGTTTAACTTTCGATCGCCGTGCTATTAGAGAATTAGCTGACAAAGGCTAATCCTCCGATACATAGCAATAAAAAAAGAGCGATATGAACCGCTCTTTTTTTATTTGCCTCGAAGATTGACGCCAATCATTCCCCCCAGCATACAAATGCCTAAAAATGCCCCATGATAGATGAACTGCTCTGGTGAAAACGTTTTTCCAAACCCCAAATATTGAAATAAAAATACAGTGAGAGAAAAAATGATAGATGTGATCGCACCAATTAGCCAGCCGCGCTCCTTTGCTTTCCCGCCAGAAATGATGCCTCCTAACAACAGGGCAACAAAGGACAAAATCATAATCATCCATTTAAATGATGATTCCTGCATACTTGTGAATGTAAGCATGAGCGACACAAGTAAACTTGTGACAACCATCACGACAAAAATGGCAATTAATCCGGATAAAATGCCTTTTCCAATATGTTTTGTTTCTTGCATGTGATTTGTCTCCTCTCCAATTGACCGAAGCTTGTCTTTTACTAAAATGTATTCACAGTGGAGAAAAAATAGACATGTTTCAGACGTTTCTTTTCTACATAAATAAAGTGTTTTGACACAAGCTATGATGGAGAAGGAGGGTTTACATCACATGCAGGACATCTTGATCATTTCCATGAGAACCATCATTTTATATTTTCTTATTTGGTTTATCTTTCGCTTAATGGGCAAAAGGGAAATTGGCGAGCTGAGTATTTTAGATCTAGTCATTTTTATGATGATTGCAGAAATTGCGGTTCTCGCCATAGAAGAAGTAGAGGATCACATGTTACATACGGTATGGCCAATCCTGCTGTTAACCTTCATTCAAATCACACTTGCCTATCTCTCATTGAAATTCCAAGGCGTCCGGCGCTTTCTAGACGGCAAACCGGTCTTGCTCATCATCAATGGCAAAATAGACGAGGGTGCTATGAGAAAACAGCGATACAATTTTGATGACCTGCTTATTCAATTAAGAGAAAATAACATCGACAGTATTCAGGATGTCTCTTACGCTATTTTAGAGCCGTCTGGAAAGCTCGCCGTCGTCGAAAAAGAAAACAAGCTCAAACATGCAGCGCTTGAGCTTCCACTTGTTGCGGACGGTGTAGTGCAGCATGATCACCTTAAGCAAATCAATCAAAATGAACAGTGGTTGAAAGATGAGCTTGCTAAAAGAGGTTACCATGATATCGAGCAAATCTCTTACTGCAGCTTTAATCAAAAAACATTTTATATTGATTTGAAAGATGAAGTGATCAAAAAGAGATGAGCTAAAACAGCTTCCCAATGAACGGAATGCGGCGCAGCTCTTCTCGTTTCACTAGTCCTAGGCAGATTAATAGAATGACATACAGCATGCACGTAACAAAGATGAGTGTTACAAGTTCAATAGGAGCAGAAAAGAGTCCGTTTACTTGAGATTTCAGCCAAAGACTGACAGCCCCCGTACCGATAATCACAAGGACGCAAAGTCCATATTCCTTTAATGGTAAATGAATAGGCAGCACCTTTCCAACAGTTGCCGCATGGAGCAGTGTGACAAGGATGATGCCGATTAAGATCGCAAGTGCTGCGCCCATAATGCCAAAGCCAGGCTGTGAAGCAAGAACAAAAATCATCCCTGTTTTCACAATTGCACCTATCAGGCTGTTGGTCATCGCCGCACCAGCTAAATTGAGTGCTTGAAGCACGGCTTGAAGGGGCCCCTGAAAATAATATAGAAGGAAAAATGGCGCCATGAATTTCACATAAATAGCCGCATGCGATGAACCATACATAAAGAGCGTTAAATCTTCTGCGTAAACGAAAAGAATAATACATGAAATGCCTCCGCTGAGTAAACAAAGGCGCATCGCCTGCTTCAGCCGGTATTCGACCGTTTTACGTTTATTCTGCTCCATTCCTTCACTGATCGCCGGAACTAATGCAGTGGAGAGTGAATACGTAATAAAACTAGGCAGTGTCAAAAGGGTCAGGGCAAGCCCGGTCAACTCCCCGTACTGCCTTGTCGCCTCAACAGCCGCATATCCAGCAATGGCAAGACTTTGCGCGACAACAATCGGCTCTAAAAACCACGAAATATTCCCGATAAAACGGCTGCCTGTTGTTGGCAGGGCAATGCTCATCAGCTGCTTAAATGTGTCCTTCCCGTCATGAATCGCCTTAAAAAATCGTTTTCGAATACGAATGGTCTTTTTATAGCGAAAGGCGATCAGTAAGTAAGCAAGTGAAATCATCTCTCCAATCACCGATGACACCATGGCACCTGCTGCCGCAAATTCAATCCCGTAAGGAAGGAAAGCCGTTGTACATACCGCGACTAATGAAATTCTTGCGACCTGTTCCAGAACTTGAGACATCGCTAGCGGACTCATTTGCTGTCTGCCTTGGAAATAGCCTCTTAACACACTGGAAATGGCGATGACTGGTACGACGGGTGTAATGGCAAGCAGTGGATAGACCGTTCTAGGGTCTGTCAGCATATTTTCTGCCATGATAGGCGCAAACCATAAAAAGAGCGGCGTGAAAATCAGGCTGAGTGTTCCTGTTATCGCAAGGGACATGACAAGAATACGTTTTGTTTTCTGTTTGTCACCCCGGGCTTCTGCTTCTGCGACAAGCTTACTAATGGCGACAGGCAGTCCGAATTGCGTGAGCGTCACGGCGAGAAAAAAGGTAGGTGCAGCCATCATATAAAGCCCGACCCCTTCTTCGCCAATGAACCTCGCAATGACAATTCGATTGACAAAACCCAATATTCTTGTGATAAAACCTGCTAAAATTAAAATAATGGTCCCCTTTAAAAACGTTTGCTTCGTCAAATCACAGATCACCTGCCTTCTCAAACGACATAGAATCATATACAATAAGATATGCGTGTATATCGTCCAAGCATGACAAGTCTCTCGATAAAAAACTGAAAAGGGGGAGCTACGCAATGACACAACACCCAGCTGCTATTTACAAAGACCATTTAAAGCCTTTTCTGTTCAGTAAGCTTGAAGAATTCATCGTTTTGGGCTATAAAGATGTAGATTTAGAGGAATTATGGTCATACTTAGAGAATAAGAAGTGGAAGAAAAAACAAGAGTATCCGATTCATGAAATGGTTGCAGATATCTTATCTGTAAAAATAGGCGAATTTATGAACTATGCAACCGTTCAGTCGTTTAAAACGTCTGCTTTTTTGGACAGTGAAGATGGCAAGAATATGCTTGATGAACTGTTAAAATAAGCCATCTTAATGGATTCAGGTGTTTAAGGAGGAAATACATAATGAAAAAAGGGCGCATTCTTGCGTTTTTCTTAGTGGTTCTGTTAATCGGAACTGGCGTGGGCTTACTGACAAAGCCTGTTGCGAAAGATATGACGCTAGGGCTGGATTTACAGGGTGGATTTGAAGTCCTGTATGATGTACATCCAGTGAAAAAAGAGGACAAGATCACAAATAGTGTTCTCGTTAGTACAGTGGAGGCTCTTAACCGAAGAGCAAACGTGCTTGGTGTAAGTGAGCCGAACATTTCGATTGAAGGAAACAACCGTATCCGCGTGCAGCTTGCGGGTGTAAAAGATCAAAACAGAGCAAGGGAGATTCTTTCCACTGAAGCACAGCTATCCTTCAGAGATACGAATGATAAAGAACTCCTAAACGGGGCTGACCTAGTCGAAAACAGTGCAAAACAAACATTCAGTCAAACGAATGAGCCAATTGTGACGGTTAAACTAAAGGATGCGAAAAAATTTGGTGACGTTACAAGAAAAGTAGCAGCGATGGCACCAAATAATCAGCTTGTCATTTGGCTTGATTACCACAAAGGAGATTCCTTCAAAAAAGAAGTCTCAAAATCAAACCACAAGTATGTATCTGCACCAAATGTGAATCAAGAAATTAACAGCAGTGACGTACAAATTGAAGGAAAGTTTACTGTCCAAGAGGCAAAAGACCTTGCGAGTATTTTAAATGCCGGGGCATTGCCAGTGAAATTAACAGAAAAATATTCCACATCTGTGAGTGCACAGTTTGGTGAACAAGCACTGAACGAAACAGTGTTTGCAGGAATAGTAGGAATCGCATTTATCTTCTTATTCATGCTGTTTTATTACCGATTACCTGGCCTAATAGCTGTCATCACACTTTCAGCTTATATCTACATTACGCTGCAAGTGTTTGACTGGATGGGCGCGGTTATGACACTGCCTGGAATTGCCGCACTCATTTTAGGGGTAGGGATGGCTGTCGATGCCAACATTATTACTTATGAGCGGATTAAGGAAGAGCTGAAGCTCGGCAAATCAGTCCGTTCTGCTTTCAGATCAGGGAACCGCAGATCATTTGCGACTATCTTTGATGCTAACTTAACAAGTATTATTGCCGGCGGAGTGCTGTTCTTCTTCGGGACAAGCTCTGTAAAAGGATTTGCAACAATGCTCATCCTCTCGATTTTAACAAGCTTTATCACAGCTGTTTTCCTATCAAGATTCCTTCTCGGTCTTCTTGTTGAAAGCCGCTATCTTGACCGGAGAAAAGGCTGGTTTGGTGTTCGTCAAAAAGACATTATGAACATTCATGAAACAACAGAAACCACCGAGCCAAAAACACCATTTGATAAGTGGGATTTCGTCAGCAAACGTAAAGGATTTATGATTTTCTCAGCTACTATCACCATTGCGGGAATCATCGTTCTTTCCATCTTCAAGCTGAATGCGGGAATCGACTTTACAAGTGGAACTAGAATTGATATTCAAAGTGATCACAAGCTGTCAACTGAACAAGTCGAGCAAGACTTTAAAAAGCTTGACCTTGAGACAGACAGTGTCGTGTTATCGGGTCAAAAAGAGAATCAGGCAGCAGCGAGATTTGTCGGTGTGCCGAACAAAGAAAAGATTGCTGAAGTGAAAGATTACTTCAAAGATAAATACGGAACGGAGCCAAACGTAAGTACAGTGTCTCCGACTGTCGGAAAAGAACTTGCCCGTAATGCGCTATATGCCGTCATCATTGCCTCCATCGGGATCATTTTATATGTATCCGTCCGATTTGAGTATAAGATGGCGATTGCGGCAATTATTTCGCTGCTATATGATGCGTTCTTTATCGTGGCCTTCTTTAGTATTACGCGCCTAGAGGTGGATGTCACCTTCATTGCCGCGATCCTCACGGTCATTGGGTACTCGATCAACGATACGATCGTTACCTTCGACAGGGTTCGTGAGCAAATGAAGAAACGTAAACCGAAAACCATTGAAGATCTATCGTACATTGTGAACTTAAGCTTACAGCAAACCTTTACGCGATCTGTCAACACGGTGCTGACTGTACTTGTCGTTGTTGTCGCACTGCTTATCTTCGGATCAGCGTCGATTACAAACTTCTCCATCGCCTTACTTGTCGGCTTATTAACAGGGGTGTATTCATCCCTTTATATCGCGGCACAAATTTGGCTGATGTGGAAAGGCCGCGAGCTGAAAAAACCAGCTAAGATAGATACAGATCAAGATATTTAATCTAGAAAGACTGCCTTATCGGCAGTCTCAGCGTGTAGACAAACCCTCGCATTCTTTGTCAGTCCTGCGTGCCGGTGCTCACGAATGTCAAATTCGCTCCGCTCCGGTACTCGTCCTTCCTAGGGCTGCAAAGGTTTTCTATCACGCTGAAAAGAAGAAAAAGAGCTAAAATAAATATCATTTTAGCCCTTTTTCAACAATCTGAGACTGCCTTATCGGCAGTCTTTTTCTATTGGTTTTCCAAAAGTTAAACGCTTTGAAAAAACATTTTGGGTTTCATTGATCTTAAAATGGTCTTTTGCTATAATGACTTACGTTTAGATCAGTATAGAAAGCGGGTGTCTGTTTAAGGCATTTTGCTTTATTCATTGGAGGGGCTGTGATGAAGGTTCGGGAAACTGAACTGCCAGGTATCGGTCATAAAGCCGAAATGATCACAAGAAATAATGAGAAGCTTGCCATCATTACACATAATGACGGCAGAAGAGAAATGTATCATTTTCAGGAGGACGACCACGAAGAAACGATTTCTGGTATCCTGCTAAACGATGAAGAAGCAAGACAAATTGCGGCTATTTTAGGCGGCATGGTCTATAAGCCGAAAGCGCTTGAAACCGTAGAGGTAGCCATTGATGATTTAGTGATTGAATGGTTTAAAATTGAAAAGAATGCACCAGCTGTTCAGAGAAGCATCGGTGAACTCAATGTCCGCCAAAACTATCAAGTAACAGTCATCGCCATTATGAGAAAATCACATGAGAAGATTTTAAATCCAGGACCAGATACCATCATCGAAGAAGGGGATACCCTTGTTATTTCTGGAGAAAGAAAAGAATTAAAGAACCTGATTAAAGAAAAACTCAGCAGCTGATGATGCCCATGCTGATAGGTTTTCTTCCGCTGCTTTTTTTCTGTGTTTAAAAAAGGCAGTGAAAAGGGAAGAATAAAAGAAAAAGCTTGGGGGATTTGTAGATGAACAAACAACAATGGACCATCATACTCGCATTTATTTTCGTATTAATTGTCTCAGTATTTGCCGTGATTAATGTACGGCCTGTCGAGGTAGACTACTTATTTGGAACGGCTGAATGGCCGCTGATCCTCGTCATTATCGGTTCTGTTTTAATGGGCGGACTGATTGTGGCATTTGCAGGGATCTTCCAAATTGTGAAACTGAAACGTGAACTAAAGGCATTAAAAGCTGAGCGTGCAGCCGCTGCACCTGCTGCTTCGACGAAAAAGGCAGACAAAGATCTTCAAAAAAAATCGCATGTTACGCCTTTAAAAGAACAGCCAGCATCATTTGACCGGAAGGAAAAATAATCTTCCAGCACAATTTCATAAAATAAAAATTGAAACCCCTCAGGCCACTCTAGTATAATAGTGTGGTTGAGGGGTGAATTTATGTTATTATCCAAAATGCGCTGGGAATATGAACATCCAAGCGAAGAAAAAGTGAAATCACTCTCTGAAAATCTGAATATTTCAGCGCTGACTGCATCGCTTCTCGTAAAAAGAGGACTTGAAGAAGTAGAAGAGGCGAGGTCTTTTTTATTTGATCAAAAAGCCGAATTTCATGATCCATTCTTATTAAAAGGAATGAAAGAAGCAGTAGAGCGCATCAACAAAGCGATCGAAGAGCAGGAATCGATTGTGATCTTCGGAGACTATGATGCAGATGGTGTGACAAGTACGTCTGTACTTTTACATACATTAAAAGAGCGGTCTGCGATAGTAGATTTTTATATTCCAGATCGGTTTAAAGAAGGCTATGGGCCTAATGAACAGGCTTTTCGATATATCAAGGAGCAAGGAGCATCGCTTGTCATCACGGTTGATACAGGCATTGCTGCTGTAAATGAAGCACGTATTGCAAAAGAAATAGGGCTAGACCTGATCATTACAGATCACCATGAACCAAGTGAGGAGCTACCTGAGGCACTTGCCATTGTCCATCCTAAGCAGCCAGGCTGTGAGTATCCCTTTAAAGAACTTGCTGGTGTAGGTGTAGCGTTTAAAGTGGCGCATGCACTTCTTGGGGAGTTGCCAGTTCAGCTGTTAGATCTTGCAGCAATCGGGACAATCGCGGATCTTGTACCGCTTCATGATGAGAATAGATGGCTCGCCAAAAAAGGGCTTATGCAGCTTCGTCAGTCGAATAGACCGGGGCTGAAAGCGTTATTGAAAGAAGCGGGAGCCACTTTAGAAGAAGCGAACGAGGAAACGGTCGGCTTTCAAATTGCGCCAAGGCTGAATGCTGTAGGACGAATTGAACAGGCAGATCCAGCTGTTCACCTTCTTATGACTGACGATAAGGATGAAGCAGAAGAGCTCGCTCGTTTTGTACAGGAACTGAATAAAGAACGACAAAAGATTGTCAGTACGATCACAGAAGAAGCCATTCAAATGGTGGAAGAGGCAGGCGATGACCAGTCTGCGATCGTTGTAGCGAAAACTGGCTGGAATCCGGGCGTTGTCGGAATTGTTGCCTCTAAATTGACGGATACTTTTTCTCGTCCGGCGATTGTGCTTGGAATAGATGAAGAAACGCAAATGGCAAAAGGATCAGCCCGAAGCATTCCTGGCTTCGATCTATTCTTCCATCTAAGCAAATGCCGCGACATCCTGCCACATTTCGGCGGGCATCCGATGGCAGCAGGGATGACACTTCGAGCGGATGATGTCGCTTTACTAAGGGAAAGATTAAATCAATATGCCAATGAAACATTGACGGAAGAAGATTTTATTCCCATTCAGCGGGTCGATGCTGTGTGTAAGGTAGACGAATTGACGGTTCAAGCGATTGAAGAAGCAGGGATGCTGTCACCATTTGGTATGTCAAACCCAAAACCGTTCATTATGATTGAAGATGCGAAGCTTGAAGATATCCGAACAATTGGGGCAAATCACAACCATATTAAAATGTCTCTGAAAGACGAAGACAAGCTGCTTGACTGTGTCGGCTTTCACCAAGGGAAATTAAAAGAAGAAATTGTTCCAGGAAGCCGCATTTCCGTGATTGGAGAAATGTCCGTCAATGAATGGAATAACCGGAAAAAGCCCCAGCTAATGCTAAAAGATGCACGAGTTGATGAATGGCAGCTGTTTGATCTGCGAGGGAAAAAGGATTGGGAGAAGAAAGTTTCGACGCTTGATTCTGAAAAATCTTTGGTTGTCTGTTTTGATGAAGCAACGAAACAAAACGTCGATATCCCCATTCATCATGTTCATGCAGAAAATGTATCAACGTTTGATGTATACGGAAAGTATGTGGTCTTTGCGGATGTTCCGGCAGATGAGCAATTGCTGAAGCAGCTTTTAGAAAATCAGAAGCCTGCCAGAATTTATACGGTTTTTCAAAGAGAAGAAGATCATTTTATGTCCTCTTTCCCAAGCCGTGATCAATTCAAATGGTTTTATGGGTTCTTGTTTAAACGGGGAAGTTTTCCTATCAAAGAACAAGGAATGGAGCTTGCCAAACATAGAGGCTGGACAAAAGATACAATCATTTTTATGACAAAGGTGTTTTTTGAACTCGGTTTTGTTAAAATAGAGAATGGTGTGCTGTCAATAGTACTTGATGCCCCTAAAAAAGATTTAACGGCATCAGCGTCCTATACAGCAAAACAACGATTGATGGAACTCGATCAAACACTAACATATTCCTCAGCTAAAGAGCTGAAGGAATGGCTGAATAGCATGATGAGCGAAGTCTCACCTGTGCTTTGACGTACGAGGAGGAAAAGGAAAAGATGGATTTAAAACAATATGTGACAGTTGTACCTGACTACCCAAAGGAAGGTGTACAATTTAAAGATATTACAACGTTAATGGATAAAGGCGAAGTATACCGTTATGCAACGGATCAGATCGTTGAATACGCGAAGGAAAGAGACATTGATCTCATTGTTGGACCTGAAGCGCGTGGATTCATTATTGGCTGCCCTGTAGCATACGCACTTGGTGTAGGTTTTGCACCAGTTCGTAAAGAAGGAAAGCTTCCTCGTGAAGTCATTAAAGTCGATTACGGCTTGGAATATGGTAAAGATGTATTAACGATTCATAAAGATGCGATTCGTCCTGGTCAGCGTGTCCTGATTACAGATGACTTACTGGCAACTGGTGGAACAATTGAAGCGTCCATCAAGCTTGTAGAGGAATTAGGCGGCGTTGTGGCAGGGATTGCATTTTTGATTGAGCTGACGTATCTTGACGGCAGAAAGAAGCTTGACGGCTACGACATCATGACGTTAATGCAATACTAATGGAGTTTTTCGTAAAAAGCACTCAGTAAGAAGGGTGCTTTTTTCCTATCAAAAATCTTTTAGCGGACTTCTTCTCTTTACATCTATCGAATTTTTCTTGATAATAAACTACAATACAGTTTTCATTTAAAAAGGTGATTCCATGGCGAACGAACAAGTTTTAACGGCGCAGCAGGTCATTGACAAGGCAAGAGAATACCTGTCCGCTGAACATATTCAATTTATAGAGCGAGCATATGAATATGCTGAAAATGCACACAAGGAGCAATACCGGAAATCTGGTGAGCCCTATATTATCCATCCAATTCAAGTGGCGGGCATTCTTGTTGACCTTGAAATGGATCCATCAACCATTGCAGGTGGTTTCCTGCACGATGTAGTTGAGGATACAGATGTGACATTACAGGATTTAAAAGAGCATTTTAACGAAGAAGTAGCAATGCTTGTTGATGGTGTCACAAAGCTCGGGAAGATTAAATATAAATCACAAGAAGAACAGCAGGCCGAAAACCATCGAAAAATGTTTGTTGCAATGGCGCAGGATATCCGCGTGATCTTGATTAAGCTGGCAGACCGTCTTCATAACATGAGAACGCTCAAACATCTTCCGCAGGAAAAGCAGCGGAGAATTTCAAATGAAACGCTTGAAATCTTTGCACCGCTTGCGCACAGATTAGGGATTTCAAAGATTAAGTGGGAGCTTGAAGATACAGCACTCCGCTATTTAAATCCGCAACAATATTACCGAATTGTGAATCTGATGAAGCGTAAACGAGCGGAACGTGAGGAATACTTGGACGAGGTTGTCAATGAAGTGAAAGACCGCGTGTCTGAGGTGAACATCAAGGCTGAATTTTCCGGAAGACCAAAACATATTTATAGCATTTATCGCAAAATGGTCTTGCAAAATAAGCAGTTTAATGAAATTTATGATCTGCTTGCCGTTCGTATTTTGGTCGACAGCATTAAAGACTGTTATGCGGTGCTCGGTATTATCCATACATGCTGGAAACCGATGCCAGGCAGATTTAAGGATTATATTGCGATGCCAAAGCCGAACATGTACCAATCTCTTCATACAACGGTGATTGGGCCAAAAGGTGATCCGCTTGAAGTTCAGATCCGTACAGTGGAAATGCATGAAATTGCAGAATATGGGATTGCGGCACACTGGGCATATAAAGAAGGCAAAGAGTCAGCAGAATCAACGGAAGAAGCGGTTTTCCAGAAGAAGCTTTCTTGGTTTAGAGAAATTCTTGAATTCCAAAACGAATCCACAGATGCAGAAGAATTTATGGAATCGTTAAAAATCGATCTCTTCTCTGATATGGTGTTTGTGTTTACACCAAAAGGAGACGTTATTGAACTGCCGTCAGGCTCAGTTCCGATTGACTTCTCTTACCGGATTCACTCGGAAATTGGGAATAAAACGATCGGTGCCAAGGTCAATGGCAAAATGGTCACACTCGATCACAAACTAAAAACAGGTGACATTATTGAAATTCTGACATCAAAGCACAGCTACGGGCCAAGTCAGGATTGGGTCAAGCTTGCCCAAACCTCCCAAGCGAAGCACAAGATCAGACAGTTTTTCAAAAAACAGCGCCGTGAAGAAAATGTCGAAAAAGGCCGAGAGCTCGTGGAAAAAGAAATCAAAAACCTTGAGTTTGATGTCAAAGACATTCTGACCGCTGAAAACCTGCAAAAAGTGGCTGACAAATTTAATTTTTCTAACGAAGAGGACATGTATGCAGCTGTTGGATATAACGGCATTACTGCACTACAAGTTGCCAATCGTTTAACGGAAAAAGAAAGAAAACAAAGAGATCAAGAAGAGCAAGAGAAAACCGTTCAAGAAGTGACGGTGGAACCAAAGACGTATCACGGGAAAAAACGGGAAGCTGGCGTAAGGGTCAAAGGGATTGATAACCTGCTTGTCCGCTTATCTAAGTGCTGTAACCCTGTTCCTGGCGATAGCATTGTCGGCTTTATTACGAAGGGCCGAGGCGTATCTGTTCACCGTGAGGACTGTCCGAACGTGAAGACAGGAGAAGCGCAGGAGCGGTTAATTCCGGTCGAGTGGGAGCATGAGCAGCCTGCTAAAAACCGTAAAGAATACAATGTGGAAATTGAAATATTAGGATATGATAGACGCGGCTTACTCAATGAGGTGCTTCAAGCAGTTAACGAAACCAAAACGAACATCTCCTCTGTTTCTGGGAAGTCTGATCGTAACAAAGTGGCGACGATCCATATGGCGATCTTTATCCAAAATATTAATCATTTGCACAAAGTAGTCGAACGCATTAAACAAATCAAAGACATTTACTCTGTTCGCCGATTCATGAATTAGAAAGGAAGTATATCGTCTATGAGGCTTGTTGTGCAGCGTGTGACAAATGCATCTGTGAAGGTAGAAGAAGAGATCACAGGTGCCATAAGCGAAGGATATATGGTGCTTGTTGGTGTCACACACGAAGATACAGAAGAAGATGTGCTTTACTTAGCTGAAAAGCTTGCACATTTACGTATTTTTGAAGATGAAAATGGGAAAATGAATCGTTCATTATTGGACATAAAAGGAAGCGTTCTGTCTGTGTCGCAATTTACCCTTTATGGTGATACGAGAAAGGGCAGACGGCCGAATTTTATGAAAGCCGCCAAGCCGGATGCAGCCAATTCGCTTTACGAATGTTTCAATAAAACCCTTAGAGAAAAAGGTATCCATGTTGAAACTGGCCGTTTTGGTGCGATGATGGACGTGTCATTGACCAATTCAGGACCAGTCACGATCTTAATGGACAGCAAAGAATAGATTCTCTTTAGACTGTAGATGAACTCATGCGGGAGTTTGTTTAGAGTCTTTTTTTTGTGGTCAAACAAAAAAAGAGGCGCAGAGGCCTCTTTCTTTTTAACGGAAATATTGTTTTAATCCTTCAGTCATTCCTTCTGTGACTCGTTCTTGGTAAGAGGCGCTATAAATGATCGCTTCCTCCTGAGGATTGCTTAAATACCCGAGTTCATATAAAAGGGAAGGGCGTTTGTTTTCTCTTAAAACAAAGTAATCTCCGAATTTGACACCCTTATCAGGGATTTGAGAGCGTTTTGCGACTTCGGAATGAACGCTTGACGCTAATTGCTGATCTTTTGCTGCGTGATAATAATACGCAGTACTTCCTCTAACACTTTGGTCCATAAAACTATCATAATGAAGACTAATAAATGCATCTGCATTTCGGTAATGAGATGTTGCCACCCTCGATTGAAGGCTGATAAATGTATCGTCACTTCTAGTTAAATACACATTTGCACCAGAAGCTCTTAATTTGCCTGCCAGTAAATTGGCGGTTTTGATGGTGATGTTCTTTTCAAAAGCACCGTCTGCGCCAATTGTGCCGCTGTCTTTTCCGCCATGACCAGGGTCAATAACAATCGTTTTTCCTTTTAAAGAACCAGTCCCAGACGATGAATCCTGCTGAGGTCTTGGCGCTTCGCTGCTATTTTTCTTCGTTTGAACGACCCAGCTCGCCACATAGCCAGTCCCGCCATTCGATAGTGTCACCTCGTACCAGTCACCTTGCGTCCGAACAATGTGATAGGCAGCTCCTTTTGTTGCTCTTTCTGCAATCCCAGCAGAGGTAGAAGCGCTTTTTCGAATGTTGGTGCCGTCATAGACAATGTACGCTTTTTGCTCAGAAGCTGAAGAGGATGAACTCTTTTCAGGTGCAGAGCCTGCTCCTTTGCCTGTGACAATGTAATAGCTTGCAACCCAGCCTTTTACGCCTTTCCCTTCAATTTCATACCAGCCGTTCTGCTCTCGCAAAATGGTGATCTGTGTGTTGCGGGCAAGTGAAGCGACGACTTGTGCATTTGGTGCGGCCGATTGCCTCACATTCAAGCTCGATACGCCAACTGTGCCTGTCTGGTTAGAGCGAGAAGACCCGCCGGAGCTTGATTGAGAAGTTTTCTGCCCCCCTGAAACATAATCAGAGTGAACCCAGCCTTCTGCTTGTTTATAAGAAATTTTCGTCCATTCGCCGCTTGTCTCGAGCTTTTTAGCGGAAGCGCCTTGCGGGAAAGTACCAATCACTTGATAGGAAGTCCCAGGGCCTGTCCGGATGCGAAGGTCGGAAGCTGTCGATGTAATGGTACTGCCTCCTGCCGTGCTTTGACCTTGCGCCTTTGGTTTCGCTGTTTTTTGAGCGCCGGATGATGTGGTGATCAACCATGAGACGACCCAGCCTTTTTGTCCGTTTGATAATTGGATCTGCACCCATTCTCCTTGTTCAGTGAGAATAGGATAACTTTCGCCGCGTTTTACAACAGCTGCAATTCCATAGCTTAAACCAGGGCCCGTTCTCACATTGATTTCATCTGTTGCGACCACAGCTTGATCTGTTTGTGCTGTAGCATGTGTCATAGGCAAAGAACTCGCGATGAGAACAAAACAAGTAAGCAGCATCATCATTTGATTGTGTTTTTTCAGATTCAAAACGGTGTTTTCCCCTCCCTTGTAAAACCGATGAATGTTAATTCGTTATGTAATGGATGAATTCCTTGCAGTTTCCCTAATAAAAATGAATCAATCTGTTTATACTAAATAAAAATGTGATAAAAGGATGTACAAACATGAGATTAAGCAGAAAATTAGGACGAGTGCAATATAATGGACATCGTGATATCGACCGCTGGCAGCATGACGAAATGGATCAGCCAGGCTTCCTTGAAGAAACCGCATCTGAATACGGATGTACGTCAAAAGAAGAGCTGGAAAAGAAAAAGAGGCACGGCAAGGGTTGACAGAGTGGCAGCACCGACCTTATTATAATATAAATCAACACACTTGAAAATTTAAAATGTGGAACTGATGATAGAGAATAGTAGGGTAAATTGCGTGAGCAGAGAGGAATCGCCTTAGGCTGAAAGCGAATCCGCATGGCATTTATCACGAAAGAACACTCTGTAGGTTTCCTGCTGAACGCTCGAAAAATGAGTCAATAGGCGGAGAACGTGAATCTGCGTTAAGGATTTGAGCGGGAACATGCTTGATCATGTTCCAACTAGGGTGGCACCACGGGTATAACTCTCGTCCCTACTATACACATAGTAGAGGCGGGGGTTTTTTATATGTCCACATAAAAAATGAATGATGGTCGTAGGAGGACGAAAAATGAGTTTTAATATTCCAAGAGGCACACAGGATATTTTACCTGGAGAGTCAGAACGCTGGCAGTATGTTGAACAAATTGCGAGAGATACATGTGCAGCCTTTCAATACAAAGAAATCCGCACACCGATTTTTGAGCATACAGAGCTGTTTGCACGGGGAGTAGGCGAATCAACTGATATCGTTCAAAAAGAGATGTACACATTTGAAGATAAAAAAGGACGTAGCATCACACTCCGTCCAGAGGGAACAGCTTCAACCGTCCGTTCTTATGTTGAAAATAAATTGTTTGCACAGCCGGCTCAGCCAACTAAGCTGTATTACATCGGACCAATGTTCCGCTATGAACGTCCGCAAACAGGAAGATATCGTCAATTTTATCAATTTGGAATCGAAGCGATTGGTTCCAAAGATCCTGCCATTGATGCAGAGGTCATTTCACTTGCGATGAGTGTGTATGAGAAAGCAGGCCTTTCTAACTTAAAACTCGTCATTAACAGCCTTGGTGACAAAGAGAGCCGTGCAGACTACCGCACAGCACTGGTCAAGCACTTTGAGCCAAGAATTGAGGAATTCTGTCACGACTGTCAAACTCGTTTACATCAAAATCCGCTGCGCATTCTTGATTGTAAAAAGGATCGTGATCATGAACTGATGACAACGGCTCCATCCATTCAAGATTACTTAAATGAAGAATCACGGACGTATTTTGAAAAGGTCAAACAATACTTATCAGATATAGGCATTGAGTATGTCGTCGATCCAAATTTAGTGCGCGGTCTTGATTACTACAATCACACAGCATTTGAAATCATGAGTAATGCAGAAGGCTTTGGTGCGATTACAACATTAGCCGGCGGCGGCCGTTATGACGGACTCGTTGAAGGAATTGGCGGTCCTGAATCACCAGGGATCGGATTTGCGATGAGTATTGAGCGTTTCCTATCAGCGATCGATGCTGAAGGAATTGAGCTTCCTCTGCAAGATGGTATTGATCTATACATTGCTGCTCTCGGAGATGAAGCGAAGGATTATTCTGTTTCATTATTAAACCGTCTGAGAAAAGAAGGTATCTCAAGTGAAATGGACTATACAGGGAAGAAACTAAAAGGACAATTTAAAGCGGCTGATCGTTTAAAAGCCAAATTTATTGCAGTTCTTGGTGAAGATGAACTTGCACAGCAAATTGTGAAGGTGAAAGATACAACAACGGGTGAACAAATTGAAGTGAAGCTTGATGAGCTGATTCAAATGTTAAAGGCCCACCAGAAAGCGTAAAGAAGGAGTGGAATGTTTGTGTTTGGTAGAACTTTTTATTGTGGAGAAGTAACAGAAGACCAAATCGGTCAGTCAGTTGTATTAAAAGGATGGGTTCAAAAAAGGCGTGACCTAGGCGGATTAATCTTTATTGATTTGCGCGACCGTACAGGGATTGTACAAGTTGTTTTCAATCCAGACTTATCAAAAGAGGCGCTTGAGACAGCAGAATCAATTCGTAACGAATATGTCCTTGATATTAAAGGAACGGTTGTCGCAAGAGAAGAAGCAACGATCAACCCAAATTTAAAAACGGGCAAAATTGAAATTCAAGTCGAAACGGTCACCGTTTTAAATGAAGCGAAGACTCCTCCATTTGTGATTTCAGATCAAGCAGACGAGGTATCAGAAGATGTTCGTTTAAAATATCGTTACCTGGATCTTCGCCGCCCTGCAATGTTTGAAACAATGAAAATGCGACATGAAGTCACAAAAGCATTCCGCCATTTCTTAGACGACAACGGCTTTCTAGACATTGAAACACCAATTTTAACGAAAAGTACGCCAGAAGGTGCGCGTGACTATCTTGTTCCAAGCCGTGTACACGAGGGAGAATTTTATGCACTGCCTCAGTCTCCGCAATTATTTAAACAATTGCTGATGGTTTCTGGGATGGACCGTTATTATCAAATTGCCCGCTGCTTTAGAGATGAAGACCTGCGTGCTGATCGTCAGCCGGAATTCACACAAGTCGATATTGAAATGTCCTTTATGAGTCAAGAGGATATCATGACGCTTGCTGAAGAGATGATGGCGAAGGTAATGAAAGATGTCAAAGGTGTAGACCTTACATTGCCATTACCTCGTATGACATACGATGAAGCGATGAATTCCTATGGATCTGATAAACCGGATACACGTTTTGAGATGAAGCTGGTTAACATTTCAGATACGGTAAAAGACTCCGATTTCAAAGTGTTTAGTGGCGCTGTGAAAAATGGTGGAGCTGTGAAAGCCATCAATGTCAAAGGGGCTGCATCGAACTATTCAAGAAAAGACATTGATGCACTTGGTGCATTTGCAGCGAACTACGGTGCAAAAGGTCTAGCTTGGCTAAAAGCAGAAGGGACTGAATTAAAAGGTCCGATCGCTAAATTCTTTGATGATGCAAAGCAAGCTGAATTAAAAGAACAGCTGCAAGTTGAAGAAGGCGACCTTTTACTCTTTGTCGCAGATAAGACGTCTGTTGTTCATGATGCACTTGGTGCACTTCGCTTAAAACTTGGTAAAGAGCTTGAACTGATCGATGAGTCTGTATTCAATTTCTTATGGGTTGTCGATTGGCCGCTGCTTGAAAAGGATGAAGAAGAAGGCCGCTTCTATGCTGCCCATCATCCATTCACAATGCCAGTTCGCGATGATCTTGAATTAATTGAAACAAGCCCAGAAGACATGAAGGCACAGGCTTACGATCTTGTGCTAAATGGCTACGAGCTTGGCGGAGGTTCTATTCGTATTTTTGAAAAGGACATTCAAGAAAAAATGTTTGGCTTACTTGGTTTTTCAAAAGAAGAGGCCTACGAACAATTTGGCTTCCTTCTGGATGCGTTTGAGCATGGTGTTCCTCCGCATGGCGGAATTGCGCTTGGGCTTGATCGTTTAGTGATGCTGCTTGCAGGCCGCTCTAACTTAAGAGATACGATTGCATTCCCGAAAACGGCAAGTGCGAGCTGCGTTCTCACAGATGCCCCTGGCCATGTGAGCGAGGCGCAGCTTGATGAGCTGAGTTTAGCGATTAAAACAAAAGTAAAACAGTAAAATAGGCGCATGTTTATAGGTATGTAAACGCTTGAAAAAGAAATATGCCTATGATATGCTTTCATCAATCAATAAATAAAGTCCTGATACGTACGGTGGTTACCTAGTTTTGACCGAACATTTTTTTATACGGGAGCTTGCCTTTCCTTTCTGCATAAATGCCTCATTAGAGGACTTATAAAGTCAGGAAGAAAGCACCCACCTGCATGGTGCGGGGTTCAAAACGAAGGAAATGCTGGCGGCGTCATCGGGACTTTTTTGTGTTTTTTTCTTTTAGAGAAGGATGACGGAGAAGTCTGAATATGATATGATTCTTTCGATTCATTTTAAATAAAGGTGGAGTGAGGCACTTGTTACATCAGTTTTCAAGAAACGAGCTTGCCATTGGCAAGGAAGGCTTAAATATACTAAAAAACAGTACAGTTGCAGTGCTTGGTGTGGGCGGCGTTGGTTCATTCGCAGTAGAGGCACTCGCTCGTTCAGGCGTTGGCCGTATTGTTCTTGTTGATAAAGATGATATTGATATTACAAATGTAAACCGTCAGCTTCCAGCATTGCTATCAACAGTTGGTCAGCCAAAGGTTGACTTAATGCAGGCGAGAATCGCTGATATTAATCCAGAATGTGAAGTTGTTGCGCTTAAAATGTTTTATACAGAGGAAACATACGAGCAATTTTTTGAGTATCCGCTTGATTATGTCATTGATGCCTCAGATACCATTCACTATAAAATTCATTTAATGAAAGAGTGTCTGAACCGCGGTGTGAACATCATTTCAAGTATGGGAGCTGCGAACAAAACAGATCCGACACGTTTCAGAATTGATGATATTTCAAAAACACATACCGATCCTATTGCAAAAGTCGTGAGAACACGTCTGCGTAAGGAAGGGATTCGTAAAGGAATTGAAGTCATTTTCTCTGATGAAAGTCCGATTGTCATTCGCGAAGATGTCAGAAAAGAAGTTGGAAATGATGAAGCGAAGATTCGCAAGGCGCAAATGCCGCCATCATCCAATGCGTTCGTTCCGTCAGTTGCCGGACTGATCATGGGTGGTCATGTCATTATGAAGCTTTTAAAGGATATTCCGATTACACGTGTGAAGGATAAATAAACAGCCCGCCTGCTAATATGCAGGGGGCTTTTTTTATTTTTGGCGTTTTAAATTTTCATAGACCTGTTTCAATGCACCTTCAAATTTTCCGGTTTGTTTCGGTACATAGTATTGCTTGTTTTTCAGCGGATCAGGTAAATATTGCTGCTTCACCCAGCCGTTCTCGTAATCATGTGGGTATAAGTAATCGACACCTCTTCCGAGTGCTGTGGCGCCTTTGTAGTGTGCATCCTTTAAATGAACTGGAACTTCACCAATTTTCCCTGTACGAATGTCACCAAGTGCCGCATCAATCGCCTTATATGCCGAATTGGACTTAGGAGAAAGACACAGTTCAATCACTGCGTTCGCCAGCGGAATCCGTGCTTCTGGGAAACCGACTCTTTCTGCTGTTTGTACTGCGCTTAACACGCGGGGTCCTGCCTGCGGACTGGCTAAGCCAATGTCCTCGTAAGCCATCACGAGTAATCTTCTTGAAATGCTTTCAAGATCTCCTGCTTCGATCAATCTGGCAAGGTAATGCAGCGCCGCATCTGTATCAGATCCTCTAATGGATTTTTGAAAAGCCGAGAGGACATCATAATGAGCATCACCATTCTTGTCATGTGAGAAGCTCTTTTTTTGTAAGCATTCTTCTGCTGCGGCAAGAGTGATTGTGATATGCCCTGTCTCATCAGCTTTTGTCGATAAGACAGCGAGTTCTAGTGCATTTAAAGCAGAACGCACGTCTCCTCCGCATCCATTGGCAAAATGATTCATCGCTTCATCGTCCACGGTCACCTCATAACCGCCAAGCCCGCGATGCTCATCCTGTAAGGCTCTTGTTAACGCAGCTTTGATTTGCTCTGTTTCAAGCGGCTTCAGCTCGAATATTTGTGTCCGGCTTCGGATGGCAGGATTGATCGCATGATAGGGATTAGCCGTCGTTGCGCCAATTAAAATGATCATGCCATTTTCTAAATAAGGAAGGAGAAAATCCTGCTTACCTTTATCAAGCCGGTGGACTTCGTCTAAAATAAGGATCACCTGTCCGCTCATTTTCGCTTCAGCGGCGACAGCCTCCATATCCTTTTTGTTATGAATGACCGCATTCAATGTACGAAAAGCAATGCTTGTACTGCCAGCAATTGCGGTCGCAATCGATGTTTTGCCGATGCCCGGCGGTCCGTATAAAATCATCGAGGATAAATGCTTTGCCTCGACCATTCGTTTAATAATTTGACCTTCTCCAACAAGATGCTCCTGCCCAATAATGTCTTCAATATGACTTGGGCGCATCCGGTACGCTAAAGGTTTCATAATTATCTCTCCTAAAGCAATGTCTTGTTTGTATAGAGTACCGAAATTTCTTCAAATAGAAAAGGGATGCGTCCTCCTATTGTGCTCAGTACCCGTAAATGAAAGTTGGCTGAAAGTATGATATAATTGCTTTTGGTCTATATATCAGCGTATATGAAATCAGAAAAATAATTGATGACATAGAATAGAAAACGCAGAGGTGTTTAACTTGAAAATATCAACTAAAGGCAGATATGGTCTGACGATCATGATCGAATTAGCCAAAAGACATGGCGAAGGCCCTACATCATTAAAATCAATCGCTCAAAACAATGATTTGTCTGAGCATTATTTAGAGCAGCTTGTATCACCACTCCGCAATGCCCGTCTTGTAAAAAGTATTCGCGGTGCGTATGGCGGCTATGTTCTTGCACATGAACCAAACGAGATCACAGCAGGTGATATTATTCGTGTATTAGAAGGACCAATTAGTCCTGTTGAAGTCATCGAAAACGAAGAACCAGCAAAGCGTGAACTATGGATTCGTATTCGTGATGCAGTAAAAGACGTACTAGACAATACAACTCTTGAAGACTTGGCAAGCTACACAGATGACGGGGATCAAGACTCGTATATGTTCTATATTTAGATCAGAGGTGTACCGGAAATGGAACGAATCTATTTAGATCATGCAGCCACAACGCCGATGGATCAGCGTATTGTGGACAAGATGATGCCGTACTTTACAGAGATATTTGGCAATCCCTCTAGTATTCATTCATATGGGCGCGAGGCAAGAAAGTGGCTCGATGAAGCAAGAGAAGTCATTGCAAGAGAATTACACTGTAAACCACAGGAGATCATCCTCACAAGCGGTGGAACCGAGGCGGACAACCTGGCGATCACAGGTGTTGCCATGGCAAGACAGCATGAAGGAAAACATATCATCACAGTGAAAACAGAGCATCATGCGGTGCTGCATACATGTGAACGCCTAGAGAAGCTAGGATTTGAAGTGACATATTTAGATGTGGACGAAACGGGATTGATTCATCTTGATCAATTAAAACAAGCGTTGAGAGATGATACGATTCTTGTGACCGTCATGTACGGCAATAATGAAACAGGTGTGATTCAGCCAATCAAAGCCATTGGCGAACTTCTGCGTGATCACACTGCTCATTTTCATACAGACGCAGTGCAGGCGTTTGGCACAGTGCCTATTGATGCAGCAGATCTCCATCTTGATCTTTTATCTGCTTCTGGCCATAAGCTGAACGGTCCGATGGGAACAGGCTTTTTATATGTAAACGAAGGCGTGAAAC
The DNA here is from genome assembly GCF_003028545.1 of Bacillus sp. Nf3. Classification (NCBI taxonomy): domain Bacteria; kingdom Bacillati; phylum Bacillota; class Bacilli; order Caryophanales; family Bacillaceae; genus Bacillus; species Bacillus sp. Nf3. The sequence goes on from NZ_PYUA01000002.1 coordinate 342,844, forward strand.
TTTCTCCGCAAATATTCGGAGGGGAACAAGAAAGAAAGCGCCGTGCTGGCACTGAAAATGTGGCAGGAATTGTTGGGCTTGCAGAAGCTGTTCAATTAACGAAGCAAAATAGAAGAGAAAAAGCGATGCATTATGGTAAGCTCAAAGAAACTATGCTGCAAGTATTCGAAGAGGAATCTCTCAATTTCTCTATCAATGGACATCCGAAAGAGACATTGCCGCACATTTTAAATGTTCATTTCCCGGGCGTCTCCATTGAATCGCTGCTTGTGAATTTAGATATGGAAGGAATTGCTGTTTCAAGCGGATCGGCATGTACGGCTGGATCTGTCCTTCCTTCGCACGTGTTAAGCGCCATGTATGGCGAAGAAGCAAAAGAGCTGACATCCTCAGTCAGAATAAGCTTCGGTCTTGGGAATGAAGAGGATCATGTGAAGCAGGCGGCACGTAAGATAGCAGCTGTTGTCAAACGCCTAGCCAAATAAATGCTTCCTTTTGTTCGTGTGTGAAAAATGAAACAGCGAAGCACCTGAAGAACGAAACGCGTATGTTGTTTCATTGAAATTGGAGTTGATGAAGATGACAAAAAGACCAGAAGATACAAGAGTTGTGGTCGGTATGTCCGGAGGAGTCGATTCATCAGTTGCCGCTCTTATGCTAAAGGAGCAAGGCTATGATGTCATCGGCATATTTATGAAAAACTGGGATGACACTGATGAAAATGGTGTTTGCACAGCAACGGAAGACTATGAGGATGTCATCCGCGTGTGTAACCAAATTGGAATCCCATATTATGCAGTAAATTTCGAGAAGCAATATTGGGACAAAGTGTTTCAATATTTCCTTGATGAATATAAAGCGGGCAGAACGCCAAACCCAGATGTCATGTGTAACAAAGAAATTAAGTTCAAGGCATTCCTTGAACATGCATTGTCACTTGGTGCGGATTATTTGGCAACAGGACACTATGCCCGTGTTGATAGAACTGGTGATGAAGTCAAAATGCTGCGAGGTCTTGATGCAAACAAAGACCAAACGTATTTCTTAAATCAGCTGACTCAGGAACAACTTGATAAAGTCATGTTCCCAATCGGTGATTTAGAGAAAAAAAGGGTTCGTGAATTGGCAAAAGAAGCAGAGCTCGCAACAGCAACGAAAAAAGATTCAACAGGTATCTGCTTTATTGGAGAAAGAAACTTTAAAACGTTCCTTAGTCAATATTTGCCTGCACAGCCTGGTGTGATGCAGACAATGGATGGAGAAGTAAAAGGGGAGCACGATGGACTGATGTATTACACGATCGGTCAGCGCCAAGGACTTGGCATTGGCGGCAGTGGTGATCCTTGGTTTGTCGTTGGGAAAGACTTGGAGAAAAACATCTTGTTTGTTGAACAAGGCTTCCACAATCCACTTTTATACTCTGAAAGCATTTCAGCCGTTAATATCAGCTGGACTCGTCCTCATATTGTTGGGGAAAACGGTGAATTAACGTGCACAGCAAAATTCAGATACCGTCAAGAAGATCACCATGTGAAGGTCAAAATGACAGGTGAGCAAGAAGCAATGGTGATCTTTGATGAGCCTGTTCGTGCTGTTACTCCGGGACAAGCGGTTGTTTTTTATGATGGTGACGAATGTCTTGGCGGTGGTACAATTGACGATGTCTTCAAAGATGGTCAAAAGCTGTCGTATGTGTAGCATGTTTTCAAAACCTCAACGTCGCTGTTGAGGTTTTTTAATGAAAGGATGAGAGAGCGAATGAATCATAACGAAATCGGCATAGAAGCCTTGAATCAAGGGAATATCGAAAAAGCAGCTGAAGCTTTTACAAAAGCGATCGAAGAAAGCCCGAAGGACCCGGTTCCATATATTAACTTTGCGAACTTACTTTCAAGTATCAATGAATTTGAACGTGCTTTAAACTTTTTTCAAAAAGCAATTGAACTTGATCATACCGCCGCTGCAGCCTATTACGGGGCAGGAAATGTGTATACATTAAAAGAAGACTTTATGAAAGCGAAAGATTATTTTGAACAAGCACTAAAAGCGGGCATGAAAAATAGTGATTTGTTTTATATGCTTGGGCAGACGCTCATCAAATTAGAGCAGCCAAAGCTTGCGATGCCGTATCTTCAGCGTGCCGTTGAACTAAACGAAGAAGATAATGAAGCAAGATTCCAATTTGGCATGTGCTTAGCCAATGAACACATGCTGGAAGAAGCGGTGACAACTTTTACTGAAGTCATCACGCGTGATCCGCAGCATGCAGACGCCTTTTATAATTTAGGGGTTGCGTATGCGTACTTAGAGAAAAAAGACGAAGCGCTTGAGATGCTGGGTAAAGCCATTGACGTGCAGCCTGACCATATGCTTGCACTACATGCGCAAAAGCTGATTCAAGAGGCAGAATAGATGGAAGGAGGGAAGACCTGTGCAGGAACATCCAGATCAAATGAAGCTTGAGGACGAACCGTTTTTAAAGGGGACCATTCAAGCCGTTATTTTCCATAATGAAAGTAATTTATACTCGGTGTTAAAGGTGAAAGTCATTGAAACATCGGAAAACTTAGAGGAAAAAACAGCATCTGTCACAGGCTACTTCCCCGCACTTCATGAGGAGGAAACCTACACCTTTTATGGCAAAGTCACAAGCCATCCGAAATTTGGTGAACAGTTTCAGGCCACTCACTTTCAAAAGGAAGTGCCGACAACGAAGCAAGGAATCATACATTATCTCTCAAGTGATTTATTTGAGGGGATAGGAAAAAAGACGGCGGAAGAAATCGTGGGACAGCTTGGCAATCAGACGCTTCATAAAATTATGCGTGACCCAGCTGTTTTGTACGATGTACCGCGCTTATCAAAAAAGAAGGCGGATAAGCTGGCCGCAGCGCTTCAGGAGCATCAAGGACTGGAACAAATCATGATCAGCCTGAATCAATATGGCTTTGGTCCGCAGCTCAGCATGAAGATTTACCAAGTGTACGAGAGTGAAACGCTGCAAAAGATCGAGGAAAATCCGTATCAGCTTGTTAAGGATGTTGAGGGGATCGGATTTATTAAGGCGGATGAGCTCGGCGCTAGAACAGGCATCTCAGGTAATGATCCAGAGCGGATTCGCGCAGCCTTGCTATATACAGTGGAGACAGCCAGTCTTCAGGACGGTCATACGTACATACAAACGAAAGACTTGATCGTCGAAACCCGCAAGCTGCTCAACCAAACAGGCAATGATTACAAAGTGACTGAAATGGATGTTGCCAATCAGATCATTGCACTTGGCGAAGGAAAAGAAATGATCATTGAAGATGACCGCTGCTATCATCCATCCTTATTTTATGCGGAGCAAAGTGTTGCCAAACGCATTCAAAAAATCGTCTCCCAAACAGAATACGCGGATCAATTTCCTGAATCAGAATTCCTCCTTGCACTTGGTGAGCTGGAGGAGCGATTAGGCGTTCAGTATGCACCGACACAAAAGGAAGCGATTCAAAAGGCGCTCATGTCCCCGATGCTGCTTTTAACAGGCGGACCTGGTACAGGGAAGACGACGGTCATTAAAGGAATTGTCGAGCTTTACAGTGATCTTCACGGTGTATCTCTTGATCCGAGTGATTATAAAAAGGATGAATCTTTCCCATTTGTGCTTGCGGCACCAACAGGACGGGCGGCTAAACGGATGACAGAATCAACAGGGCTTCCAGCTGTCACCATTCACCGGCTGCTAGGCTGGAACGGTTCGGAGGGCTTCTCACATGATGAAGAACAGCCGATTGAAGGAAAGCTTGTCATCATTGATGAATCAAGTATGCTTGATATTTGGCTGGCGAATCATTTGTTTAAAGCCATTCCTGATCATATCCAAGTGATTATGGTAGGGGATGAACATCAGCTGCCATCAGTTGGACCAGGTCAAGTTTTACGGGATTTGCTTGCCTCAAAAGCTGTGCCGGCTGTTACCCTGACAGATATTTACCGGCAGGCAGACGGCTCAACCATTGTTGAACTTGCCCATGATATGAAAAATGGTGTGCTGCCAAAGGATATTACTGCACGCTCAAAGGATCGGTCCTTCATTCAATGTTCAGCTGATCAAATGAAAGAAGTCATTGAGAAAGTCGTCAGCAATGCTGCTCAAAAAGGGTTTTCGGCAAAGGACATTCAAGTGCTCGCACCAATGTATAAAGGAAAAGCGGGCATCAATGAGCTCAACAAAATGCTACAGCACATTTTGAATCCTAAAAAACCAAAAGGCAGAGAAATCTCGTTTGGTGATGTGGTGTACCGGACAGGTGATAAGGTGCTTCAGCTTGTGAATCAGCCGGAGAACAATATTTTTAACGGCGATATCGGCGAAATTGTCTCGATTTTTTATGCAAAAGAAAATACAGAAAAAGAAGACATGGCCGTGATCTCCTTTGATGGAAATGAAATCACCTTTACGAAAAAGGATTTTCATCAATTTACTCATGCCTATTGCTGCTCCATCCACAAATCACAAGGCAGTGAATTTCCGATTGTTGTGCTGCCAGTTGTGAGGAGCTATTACCGAATGCTTCGGCGTAATCTGCTGTACACAGCTATAACACGAAGTAAAAAGTTTTTAATACTGTGCGGCGAGGAATCAGCGCTGGAGTGGGGCGTGAAAAACAATGAGGATTCCCTCAGACAAACGTCCTTAACGATGCGGCTTGTGCAAACCGAACAAATCATGGATGCAGAACTTGAAGCGCTCCAAAAAGAGCTTCCGTTTAGCGTACATGACGCAAATATTGGCATGGAGGGAATCACTCCGTTTGATTTTATGCATGAGTAGAAGGCTTCCATATGGAAGCTTTTTAGCGTGGAAGGAACTTCTTCCATTCCGTTCATGGAAGCCATTTCTTCGTATGAGTCATGAAGCAAACGCACACGATAAGACTGTTCCGCAAAAGGTGGTTGAGCACATTTTGAGAACATGCCGAGAACTTGAAGGAATGACGATCTATACAGATGAACTGTCCCAATCGCTTGGTTCCATAAAAGATATTTGCTTATTAGCCGGAGGCAGCTGCGGAGGATATGTGTTAGAGGGGAAAAAGAAAGACTGTGCACTCATTCCATTCTCTGGATTTGATCAGCTGACAGACAAAGGTTTATATGTGAGCTGCCAGGAGGGAGTAGGCATGGATTCCTCTGCTCCATTCTTGTTATTTTCGAAATTAAAAAAGAAAATGATGCAGTCGCCTGATGGTGAAAATTTAGGCATTTTGGAAGATGTATACTTTTGTACAAATTCGGGCACAATCGTAGCATATGAACTCTCGGACGGCTTCTTTACAGAGCTATCAGGGATTCGGAAACAGCTGCAGGCTGCCGGAACCTTGATGAACGTTCAAAAGGAAGCACTGGTTCTAAACCGAACGTAAAGAGGTGCTGATTATGCTCATTTGCCCAAATTGCAAATGTAAAGACATCGGAAAAATTGGGGTCAATCAATATTATTGCTGGGGCTGTTTTATTGAATTGACGCTGTCAAAAGGCAAAATATCTACACACCAAGTGGAGGAAGACGGGACACTAAGCAGCTTAGATGATCTGTTTAGTGACGATGAACGTTCAATTCAACTATAAGTGTTAAGGGGGAATTTCGAATGGGCAAAATGACTTCTTCACTATTAACGCTTGGTGCAGGTGCACTTGCATATCACTTTGCAAGCCGATATGATATGCCATCAAAGCGGGATATGAAAAAGCTAAAAAAACGTGTTATGAGAATGATGTAAACACAAAAGGGCTAAAATGATCTTCATTTTAGCCCTTTGTTTTTTTTTCAGACCAGGACGCAGTGTTTGTCTATAAGCTGAGCTGTTACGCCTGCCTGTATTCTAATCGTCTTGCAAGAATAGATAAACTGAAATTGACGACAAAATACATCATAGCCGCCAATAAGAAAATCGGCAGTAAATAGGATTGGCTTTGACCGTTTAATATTTGAGCGTGATGTAATAATTCTGGAAGCGCAATGACGACGGCAAGTGACGTATCTTTTAAAAGAGATATGAATTGACTGACAATTGGCGGCACCATTCTGCGCAGGGCCTGCGGCATAATAATCATTTTCAATGTTTGAATATAGGTTAAACCAGAAGACCTGGCTGCTTCGATCTGGCCCTTATCAATTGATTTAAGGCCGCTTCGAATAATTTCTGACAGCATCGCGGATTCAAACACAGTTAAAGCCGCAATGGCAGAGGCTGTGATGCTTAGCTTGATGCCGATTTCAGGCAATGCAAAATACGTGAAAAAGATGATCAGTAAAAGCGGCAGGTTCCGAATAGTTTCTACAACAACCGCAAGCACTTTTGATAAAACCGGGATTTGAGCGAACCGCAATGTGCCGACGACTAATCCAATGATAAAGCTCAAAATGATGGAGATAAAAGCCACTTTTAAGGTGACAGCAAATCCTTCAAGTAAAAAGGCGAGATGATCAGGCTGGTAGGCACCTATAAAATCCATGGTGTTTCCTCCTCTCTAGTGGCTTTTTGCTAATCTTCTTTCTAAATAACCAACGCCTAGACTAAGCGGAATTGTTAATAGCAGATAGAACATGGCAACAAAGATGTAGACATCAAACGTCACAAATGTTCTAGATGCAATAAGGTCACCTTGATACATGAGATCAAACCCTGCAATGACACCTAAAATCGAGGAGTTTTTGACAAGGTTAATAAATTGATTCCCAAGAGGGGGAATGACGATTTTAATCGCCTGCGGCAAAATGATATACCGCATCGTCCCGCCATATGACAGACCTGAAGCGCGGGCTGCTTCCATTTGTCCAAGCGGTACAGCTTGTATCCCTGCACGAATGGCTTCAGCAATAAAGGCAGACGTATAAATGGCAAGAGCAATCGTCCCAGCAGTAAAGCCATCTGCTACAATACCTAGCACGGGTAAACCAAAGAAGAAAACAAAGGTGATCAATAATAACGGAATATTCCGAATAAATTCCACATAAGCCGTTCCGAACCAGTTGAGCGGCCTAAATGGCGCAATTCTCATAATGGCAATGAGTGTACCGATCAAAAAGCTTCCAATCAGAGCAATGACACTTGCACCAATGGTATATTTAAAGCCTTCTAAATAAAGATGAAAGTTTTCAGTGAGAATGGAAAACCGCAGCAATCAGTTCACTTCCTTCCAGATCAACAGGGGAGCCATTGAGCGGCTCACCTGAGGCATTGATGTTAACCAATCAAATGTTATTCTTTGATCCATTTTTTAAGAATCTTGTCATACTCTCCATTGTCTTTTAACGTTTTTAAGGCTTTATTAATCGCATCTGTTAATTCTTGATCCCCTTTTTTCACAGCAATGCCATAAGGCTCATCTGTAAAGGTGCCGCCGACCACTTCGTAATTTGAATCCTCATCTGCCATACCAAATAAGATCGCATTATCAGTTGTCAGCACTTGCCCTTGGTTTGATTTTAATGCTGTAAAAGCCTCCTGATAGTTCTCAAATTCTAATACGGATGCTTCAGGTGCTTTCTCGCGGATATTTTGTGAAGAAGTAGATCCTTTCACGGCCAGCACCTTCGTTCCTTTTTTAAGATCATCAATGGATTGAATGTCGCTTCCTTTTTTCACAAGCAGTGATTGTCCTGCTTCAAAGTAAACATCTGAGAAATTGACTTCTTTTTTACGCTCTTCTGTAATTGTCATGGTCGCAACAATCGCATGGATATCCCCTTTTTGAAGCAAAGGAATTCTTGTTTTAGATGTCACTTCCTTAAATTCTGCTTTTCCTTCATCGCCGAGTATTTCCTTTGTGATGGCTTTTGCCATATCAATATCAAATCCTTCAATATCACCGCTGCTCGGATTTTTTAGACCGAATAGCCGTGTGTCATTTTTTACACCGAAAATGATTTTTTTGTCTTTCTTAATGGCTTCTAAAGAACTTCCTTGTTTTGCATCCGTTGAACCTTTTTCAGTAGATCCACAAGCAGCCAAAGCGGCGATGCAGCAAGTCATAAAGAGCAGCAGGCCCAAGCGTTTCATTTTTTTTTTCATCAAGCATTCCCCCTAGTGATTTAAAATACGGCTTAAAAATAATTGAGCACGTTTCTCTTGCGGTTTTTCATAAAATGCAGCCGGTGTTGATTCTTCAAGAATTCTGCCTTCATCAATAAAGACAATGCGGTCGGCCACTTCACGGGCAAAGCCCATCTCATGTGTGACAACAACCATGGTCATGCCTTCACGGGCCAGCTGCTTCATCACATCTAAAACCTCGCCGATCATCTCTGGATCAAGTGCAGATGTCGGTTCGTCAAAAAGCATCACCTCTGGCTTCATCGCAAGCCCTCTTGCAATGGCAACGCGCTGCTGCTGTCCGCCTGAGAGTCGTGAAGGGTAGGTGTCTGCTTTTTCAGGAATGCCGACTTTATTTAAATAAAATTCAGCTGTTTCCTTTGCTTCTTCCTTGCTCACTTTTTTGACCTTCATCGGCGCAAGCATAATGTTTTCAAGCACCGTCTTATGCGGATAGAGGTGAAAATGCTGAAAGACCATTCCGATATTTTGCCTGACAAGATTGATGTTGGTCTTCGGATGCTGAACAGACACTTGGTTGACGAGAACTTTTCCCGCATCAATACTTTCAAGACGATTGATACACCTGAGCATCGTGCTTTTACCAGATCCTGAAGGACCGATGATCACAACAACCTCCCCTTTTTGAATATGTAGGTTAATATCCTTAAGTACATGGAACTGGCCATAATGCTTGTTGACTTCTTCGAATGTGATCATGAAGAACCTCCTCTTGTGTTTCATTGGCTAAAGCTAAAGTGGATTCTAGCACAACTTGTGTAAAAAGAAGTAAATGATGGAATATTTTCTGACGAGATTTTACAGCAAATAGTGACTTTGGATGGAGCTGTATGTTTCATGTGTATTCATTTTTAACAAAGTTAGGACAAATTTTATTTACGTGGATAATTGCAGAAGATGGTTAAACAATAAGAAAAGAGGTGAAAAAGGTGAAGAAACGTCCGATCCAATTTCTGATATATGCTGCAGGGATCCTGCTTGTCCTTGCATCCTTGCTCATTTTACTGCAGCTCGACGAGTTATGGATGCCTGTTTTTTTATTGCTGAAGGCGGTTCTCATTCCGCTTCTCATCGCCATTTTTATTTCTTATCTGCTTTATCCGATTGTGGAAAGACTGCATGCACGAGGGCTGCCGAGAACAGTCAGTCTCTTACTCATCTATGTCCTGTTTTTTGGCGGGATTGGGTTTGCGGTTTATAAAGGAGCGCCTGTGATGATCGCACAGTTAAATGAGCTGTCAGAACAAATTCCTGTCCTCGCCAAAACTTATAATGGCGCTTTATCACATATTCATCGTCATACGAGCCACTGGCCTGACGGACTTCACGACCGCTTGGACCGCTTCATTGTTCAATCGGAGACATATGCAGCCAATAGCGCTGAGCGGATGATTCTTAGCTGTAAGGTTTTATTTGATTACGTATTAGTCGCAGCACTCATTCCTTTTCTTGTTTTTTATATGGTGAAGGATATGAACACGATGAAGCGGGCGGCATGGTATTTAACGCCGCCATCATTTAGGAAGAGGGGGCATGCTTTTGTCAAAGCAGTGGATGAATCACTTGGTGATTATATTCGAGGGCAGCTGCTTGTTTGTTCTTTAATCGGGGGTGCAGCAGCCATTGTGCTCTGGCTTTTTCATATCCCGTATCCGCTTGTTCTTGGGGTGCTGATAGGGGCAACGAACGTGATTCCTTATTTTGGACCGATTATTGGCGCAGTTCCTGCCGTCTTTATTGCGTTTACTATTTCGGTGAAATCGGTCATCATTGTACTGATCACAGTAGCGGTGCTGCAATTTTTAGAGAGTAATGTCCTCAGCCCAATTATTGTAGGGCGAAGTCTTCATATGCATCCTGTCGTCATTATGCTTGTCTTGCTTGCAGGAGGAGAGCTGTTTGGCTTAATTGGGATGATTTTAGCCGTACCAGCAGCTGCAATTATCAGGGTGATCATTGTGCAATATATCCTGATGAGACGAAGCGTTCATTGACAAGACGAGCCGAGTTGTCTATAATAATTTCGATTCATACATATTGAAATTCAATGACGGACCCGAGTACGTTAAAAAGCTGTTGCAGAGAGAGGCTTTATTTGCTGAGAAAAGCCTTATCAGACCTTTAACGGAAGCTAGTCCCGAGTGCAGATAAACACTGCCGCTCTCTTCCGGCGTTATCGGATGTGAAGGTGATAGACGAATTTGTCTATAATCAGGGTGGTACCGCGAGAACATCTCGTCCCTGTGTAAGTCGTTTTGTGCTTGCATAGGGCGGGATGTTTTTTCGTTTGTGTGGAGATTGATGAATGATAAGGGAGGATTTTTGAATGAAAACTTTAACTTCAGCTCAAGTACGTCAAATGTTTTTAGACTTTTTTAAAGAAAAAGGACATGCTGTAGAACCGAGTGCGTCACTTGTACCGCATGATGATCCGACACTTTTATGGATCAACAGTGGTGTGGCAACATTAAAAAAATACTTTGATGGCCGCGTCGTACCTGACAATCCGCGTATTTGCAACGCACAAAAATCGATTCGTACGAATGATATTGAAAATGTAGGGAAGACAGCACGTCATCACACGTTCTTTGAAATGCTTGGCAACTTCTCTATTGGTGACTATTTTAAAGAAGAGGCCATTGAATGGGCGTGGGAATTCCTCACAAGTGAAGAGTGGATCGGCTTTGATCCGAATTTGTTATCTGTGACAGTCCACCCAGAGGACGAAGAAGCATATATCCTTTGGAGAGATAAAATTGGTGTGCCTGAAGAACGTATTATCCGTCTTGAAGGAAACTTCTGGGATATAGGCGAGGGCCCAAGCGGACCAAATACAGAAATTTTCTATGACCGCGGTGAATCATACGGTCACGACGTGAACGATCCAGAATTATATCCAGGCGGGGAAAACGAGCGTTATTTAGAAGTATGGAATCTCGTGTTCTCTGAATTCAACCATAATCCAGATGGATCATACACACCACTGCCGAAGAAAAACATTGATACAGGGATGGGCCTTGAACGAATGGTATCTGTCATTCAAAATGTGCCGACGAACTTCGATACAGACCTATTCATGCCAATTATTCGCGCAGTCGAAACGATCTCTGGAGAAAGCTATGGCGAAACAAAGGAAAAGGATACAGCATTCAAAGTGATTGCTGACCACATCCGGACAGTTGCCTTTGCTGTAAGTGACGGAGCACTTCCTTCCAATGAAGGCCGCGGATATGTATTAAGACGTTTGCTGCGCCGCGCTGTGCGTTATGCAAAAACGATCCATATCCACCGTCCGTTTATGTATGATTTAGTGCCAGTTGTTGCTGAAATCATGAAGGATTTCTACCCAGATGTACAAGCAAAAGAAGAATTTATTGCGAAAGTCATCAAAAACGAAGAAGAACGTTTCCACGAAACACTGAACGAAGGGTTAGCCATTTTGTCAGAAGTGATCAAAAAAGAAAGAGACAAAGGCAGCTCACAAATTTCAGGTGAAGATGTATTTAAGCTGTATGATACGTATGGATTCCCTGTCGAGCTGACAGAAGAATATGCAGAAGATGAGAACATGACAGTTGATCGAGAAGCATTCCAAGCGGAAATGGAGAAGCAGCGTGAACGTGCAAGAAATGCGAGACAAGATGTCGGCAGTATGCAGGTTCAAGGCGGCGTTCTAGGCGATATTAAAGTAGAGAGCACCTTCGTTGGCTATGAAAATCTAACAGCAGATGCCCGTATTATTGAATTGCTTCAAAATGGTGAAATTGTCTCGGAAGCACATGAAGGAGACACGGTGCAAATCTTATTAGATGAAACACCATTCTATGCGGAAAGCGGCGGACAAGTAGCGGATAAAGGGACACTAAAAAGTGCAGAAGCCATCATTGAGATCAAAGATGTGAAAAAAGCGCCAAACGGTCAGCATGTCCATGAAGGAGTCGTCGTAAGCGGTACGGCTCAAAAAGGTCTCGAAGTCACTGCAGAAGTGGAATCAGCTCTTCGAAAAGGCATTGTGAAAAACCATACAGCGACACACCTTCTACATCAGGCGCTAAAAGATGTATTAGGCAGTCACGTGAACCAAGCAGGGTCATTGGTGAATGAAAACAGACTTCGCTTTGATTTCTCTCACTTTGGACAAGTGACGAAAGAAGAATTGTCTCAAATTGAAAAAATTGTGAACGAAAAGATTTGGGAAGGCATTTCGGTTGCGATTGACCTGAAGCCAATTGCTGAAGCAAAAGAAATGGGCGCAATGGCGCTCTTTGGCGAGAAGTATGGCGATATTGTCCGTGTTGTCCAAGTCGGCGATTACAGCATCGAGCTATGCGGCGGCTGTCACGTTCAAAACACTGCGGAAATCGGTTTGTTTAAAATTGCGTCTGAGTCGGGTATTGGTGCTGGAACACGCCGTATTGAAGCTGTGACTGGTCAAGGTGCCTATGAAGAATTAAATGACCAGCTGGCGATTTTAGAGCAGGCAGCAAGTGAGCTGAAGTCAAATACGAAGGACGTACCAAAACGAATCGCTTCATTACAGGCGGATTTAAAAGAGGTTCAAAGAGAAAACGAATCACTTCTTGCGAAATTAAGCCAAGCAGAAGCAGGCTCTATTTTAGAGAAAGTGACTGAAATTGGCGGAGTGAACGTATTAACTGAAAAAGTAAACGCCAAAGACATGAATCATTTAAGAACAATGGTTGATGACTTGAAAGCTAAATTAGGATCAGCTGTCATCGTCCTGGGAGCCGTTCAAAACGGAAAAGTAAACATTTCAGCAGGAGTGACAAAAGACGTGATCGAAAAAGGTCTGCATGCAGGGAAGCTTGTGAAACAGGCAGCTGAAATCTGCGGCGGAGGCGGAGGCGGACGTCCAGATATGGCTCAAGCAGGCGGAAAACAACCAGAAAAGCTTGAAGAAGCACTGGCATCTGTCGAAGAATCTGTCAAATCCGTTTTATAATCAGGCGATGTAGTGTAGAATAATGGTATTAGATGAGCGGTTAGAAAAAAGCTTGCTAGTAGAATGTTGGAAGAGAGGTGCAAGAAGCAGTGAGTTCATTTGATAAGACAATGAAGTTTAACTTCTCTGATGATTCAGCTGAAACCAATGTGAATGAAGTGCTCATTACAGTTCATGACGCACTCCAAGAAAAAGGATACAACCCGATCAATCAAATTGTCGGATACTTGCTGTCAGGCGACCCTGCTTATATTCCAAGACATCAGGATGCACGCAACCTAATTCGTAAACTAGAACGAGACGAATTAATTGAGGAATTGGTTAAATCGTACTTAGAGACACATAAAGAGGCGTAAAACATGAGAATTTTAGGCTTAGATTTAGGCACGAAAACCCTTGGTGTTGCGATCAGTGATGAAATGGGATGGACAGCGCAAGGGATTGAAACAATTAAAATTGATGAAGCAGGCGGAGACTTTGGTCTCAGCCGCCTGTCTGAGATTGTTGCAGAATATGGAGCGGATAAAATTGTACTTGGCTTTCCAAAAAATATGAACGGCACGGTTGGTCCTAGAGGCGAAGCCAGCCAATCATTTGCGAAAGTGCTAGAAAACACGTACAATGTTCCTGTTGTGCTTTGGGACGAGCGTCTGTCAACAATGGCAGCGGAAAAAATGCTCATCTCTGCAGATGTGAGCAGGCAAAAGCGTAAAAAAGTCATTGATAAAATGGCGGCTGTCATGATCCTGCAAGGATATTTAGACAGCTTAAATTAAAATGAGGTGAATCAAATGGAACACGGAGAAAAGCAAATTACAATCGTTGATGATAATGGAAATGAACAGCTTTGCGAAGTACTATTTACTTTTGAAAGCGACCATTTTAACAAATCTTATGTTCTTTACTACCCAATTTCTGAGCAAGACAATGAGGAAATTGAAATTCATGCATCAAGCTTCACACCGAACGAAGACGGGGAAGATGGCGAGCTAGAGCCGATTGAAACGGATGAAGAGTGGGACATGATTGAAGAAACGTTAAACACGTTCTTAGATCAAGAAGACGAAGAATAGAACGAATAAAAGGCCTGTGAAACAGATGAGAGTTTATCTGCATGATCACAGGCCTTTTTTTATTTATGGAAGCTTTGAAGTAATGGTCAGCTTTTGATTATCTCGATGCGCATTTTGAAAGTTAAGGAGATACAGACCATGATGAAATGTTAAATAAAAATAACTTTCTTTATTTAGAGAACCAACTTTTTTGATTGAACCGTTCATCTCTTTAAGTATAGTGTAACCACTCTTTTTAGGTTCATCTGTTTCGACAAAAAATCGATTATGATCATCAATCACGATCGATCCGACACCCGAGTCAGTGTTCTTAATTACTTTAGATTGTTTGGCGTTTATGTCATAAAAGATCAATTGGCTTTTATTGATTGTTCCTTCAGAGTCAGTAAAAGACTTTTCGTACACAAATTGATGGTCGTTAATGAGCTGACCATTACTGATCAAATGTTGATTCAATGGAACTTTTTTGAGAGACTCAGTAGTAAGATTGTAAATGTAAGCTTGCTGCATTCCATTGTCTTTATTAAAAAAGAGAACGTTATCATGGTGAACAGAGAGATGAGCATTATTCATTGAGTCTAGTTTAAAGAGTTTTTTCGTCTGCTTTTTTTTGAGATCTTTCATATAAATGTGAGTTTCATCTTTTTCTTCATCATGCGATACCCATACTGCTCGATGATTAGTTAATTCAAGTGTGTCACTTAATGTCTCCGAAGTGTTATTTTTTTTGATCGACTCTATTTCTTGTGTACGGATGTTCATCGCGTAGTAATTCATTTGTCCGCCTTCTTCATCGCTGTCAATCCAAACGACCCAGTCTTTATTCGCTTTTAAGGCTTGGATCGAAGAACGCTTAAAAGTTGTTGTAAATAGTATTTTGCTTTTCTGTGTTTTTCTATTAAATTCAATTACTTTATTTGCCATCTTTGAAGGGCTATGATCATCTACACTTAAGAATAAATGATGTCCAATGGCTGAAACAGAATTTGTCACAATATAATTGAGCGTAGTTGTTTGACCTAATTCGTTGTCTTCAATTTTAAAATTTATTTTATTGTCTTCTGAAGCTGTCTTTTTTTGACTACATCCGCTTAGATATAAAATAGTTATCGTACAAAGTAGTATCATAAATATGTAAGAGAGTTTACGCAAAATAGTTCCTCCATGTGTACTTTCATTCATTTGATATAATCAGTTAAATGTATAGATAGAAATAAATCCTTTATTAGTAAATAATAGCATTTATCTATTCGTGAAATAAATAGATACACGGTTAATTAAGTTTAATTTAAAGATCTGACGTTAGTTAACATTAAAAATAAATGATCTTCATCTTCAGGTATTGAGGAACTCAAATTGTTAGTGAGGTCTTTTTTTATTGCATTTTTGTTAACTTAATTATATTTTAAGTTGACATAAAAAGCTCTACCTTTTACTCTATTTTTAACAATAAATTGAGTGAGGGGCATGAATATTGAGAATTCAAAATATGATGCAAATAGCTTTAATGACAGCAGTCATCGGGATATTAGGCTTGATCCCGCCGATTTTACTGACATTTACACCTGTACCCATAACATTGCAAACCGCAGGTCTTTTGCTTGCTGGGGGGCTGTTAAAGCCAAAACAAGCATTGATCAGTTTATGTCTTTTTCTTTTGATTGTGGCAGCAGGCGCACCTCTTTTATCAGGTGGGAGAGGTGGAATTGGGGTCTTTTTTGGGCCAAGCGGCGGCTTTCTACTTGCCTATCCAGTTGCTGCCTTCATGATCAGCCTTTGGGTGAATCGGCTGAAAAAAGTAACCGCACTGCGTCTTTTTGTGATCTATGCGGTTTGCAGTATTGTGATTTTGTATATGTGCGGTATTCCTTTTCAAGCCATGATGATGCATATTAAGGTTTCACAGGCCGCTTTTCTTAGTCTGATTTATCTTCCAGGTGATCTCATCAAAGCGGGAATGTGTGCTGTCTTTACGGTCAAAATCATTCAGGCCTTGTCCTATCGAAAAAGGGATTTGCCTAAAGGGAGGCGTGCAGTTTGATCAGAATAACGGAAAGCTATGCAGTACATGCAGAAATGAAACGAGATCAGATTGCCATCATAGATGAGCAAGAAAGCATTACATATGAAGATTGGTATGAACGTGTGCAGAGAGCGGCACAGTGGTTACAAGGAACGGCTCATCAGCAAAAAAGAATCGCTTTTTTATTATCAAATGGTGCTTCTTTTCTTCAAATATTTGCGGGCGCTGCTTGTGCAGGGTGGACAGCCGTTCCGCTTGATCCGAGATGGAGTCATGAAGAATGTGTAGAAAAGCTCTTGTTAAGTGAGGCGGATCTCGCCATTATAGAGGATCGATTGATGAAAAAATTTGTACAGAGAAGCGTGGACATGCCGATTCTTTCTTTATCTGAATGGAAGGAAAGAATGAGCCTTCTTACAGACAACAGTCCTTATAACAACTGCGATACCGAGAAGGATCCTGTCTTTTATATGGGATTTACGTCAGGTTCAACAGGCTCACCGAAAGCCTTTATTAGACGTCAGCAGTCATGGATCGAGAGCTTTCGAATGACCACCGCTTCATTTGGAATCACTCATCAAGATCATGCTCTTATATTAGGTACACTCTTATCCTCTCACTTTTTATATGGTGCTATCAGTACATTATACTTTGGCGGCACAGTGACGCTTTTAGAAAAATTTGTGCCAAGAAAAGCGAAGCAAGCCTTAGAGTCAGGTGATATCACCGTGATGTATACTGTCCCAACAATGACAGAAACGTTACTGCAAATCGATGCTTTTAAAGGAGATAAACCGCTTCTTGTCATGTCATCGGGAGCAGATTGGAGCATCTCTTCAAAAGAACAGCTCGTCACCAACTATCCACATGTCACTTTTTTTGATTTTTATGGCACATCAGAGTTAAGTTTTGTCTCTTATTTGTCTTCAAATGACTTTCTGCAAAAACCTTCTTCTGTTGGACGACCTTTCTCCTCCATTCAAGTAGAAGTAAGGCGGCCCGATCAATCTGTCTGTCAGCCAAATGAAACAGGGAGGATTTATGTGAAGAGCCCAATGACTTTTTCAGGCTACTTACATGAGCAGAAACCGCCGCAGGAGTGGCTGACAGTTTACGATATGGGGTGGCTGGATGAAGACGGTTATCTGTATATGAGCGGTCGTGAGAATGGCATGATCGTCTATGGAGGACTGAATATTTTCCCAGAGGAAATTGAGCGTGTGCTAAATGAACAGCCAGAGGTGAAGCGGTCAATTGTGGTGGGCGTTCCTGACCCATATTGGGGTGAAATCCCTATTGCCATACTGGAGCAAGTGCAGCAAACAAAGGTGGTTCGACAAGCTGTTAAAGAAAAGCTTGCGGCCTACAAGGTACCAAAAAAATGGCTTGTGATTGATCAAATGATTGAAACATCCGGCGGAAAAATTGCCCGCGTGAACATGAAAAGGTGGGCGGAGGAGCAATTGTCATGCAAGCGGTGATCGTACAAGCAAAACGAACACCCTTCGGTGACAAAAATGGGATGCTGAAAAATTATCGCCCAGAGCAATTAGCTGCTCCCCTTATTCGACATTTGTCTCAGGACATGACACCAGATGACGTCATATTAGGCAATGTCGTCGGAGGCGGTGGAAATATGGCTCGTCTGTCCTCATTAGAAGCAGGGCTTCCTTTACACACTCCTGGTATGACGATTGACAGGCAATGTGCCTCTGGTCTTGAAGCAATTCGAACAGCTTGCATCATGGTTCAATCGGGGGAGGGCTCGATGTATATCGCTGGCGGGACTGAGAGCATTTCCAAATCACCAATGAAAGAAAGAGCCCGCTTTTCACCGGAGTGGATAGGAGATCCGCATATGGGAGAAGCAGCAGAGCTGACCGCGTCGGCATTTTCTGTTACAAGAAAAGAACAAGATGACTATGCCCTTTTAAGCTGGGAAAGAAGTTTAGCCGCATTCAAACATGGTACATATGCAGAAGAAATCGTTTCGGTTGACGGGCTGAGCAGAGATGAAGCAGCTGCTAAAATAAGACCAATGACAAAACTGATCAAGCGGGCAAAACCTGTATTTTTGCCGGGGAAAGGAACTGTGACCGCCGCCAATAGCTGTAAGGAAGCAGACGGAGCAGCTGCTGTCGCTGTGATGGAAAGATCGTTAGCGGAAGCGAGTGGATGTAAGGCGGTATTACGGTATGCCGGAAGTGCTGTGACAGCGATACATCCTCATTTTCCAGCTGCTTCGCCAATTGATGCGATCAAGAAACTTTTACATCAAGAGAACATCAAGGCAGAGGAAGTGGCGCTTTTTGAAATCAATGAAGCATTTGCGCTGAAAGCAGCACTTATTGCCCGGACGCTGGGGATACCATATGACCGGATCAATAGAAGAGGCGGTGCACTATGCCTTGGGCATCCATACAGCGCGTCAGGAGCTGCTATGATGGTGAGATTATTTTATGAAGCGCACACCTTACCGAATGGAAGTTATGTCATGGCTGCTATTGGAAGCGGTGGCGGTGTTGGTTTAGCCGTTTTGTGGCAAGTTTTGTCATGACATGCATGAGCAAGGAATTGCCGAACTCCGTCGAATCATGTACTATAAAAGCTAGATGTGAGGAGGGCCATGCATGTTTTCAGAACAAAAGAAACGACCATTCTTCAAAAGAAAAATGGGGATCGTCCTGTTATCTGTCCTTGCTGTCATCATCATTGCAGCATTATCAGGGTTTATATATGTTAAATCAGCACTCGGACCGGTCGATCAAAAAAGTAAACAAACGATTAATATTCATATTCCAAATGGGACATCTGTGCGCGAAATTGCGGGCATTTTAAAAGAAAATGGGCTCATTTCGAATGACACGATTTTCACTTATTATGCAAAATACAAAAATGCGTCCGGCTTTAAAGCGGGTTATTTTCATTTGAAACAAACAATGGACGCAGACACGCTGATCAAAAAGCTGACATCTGGCGGGACTGATTACGCCTTTCAGCTTGTGATTCCAGAGGGAAGACAGCTATCTGATATTGCAGCCATTATTGCAAATCAGACGAATTTTTCAGCGAAGGAAGTTGAAGCAAAGCTGGATGATCCTGCTTTTATTCAAACACTAATGAAAAAATATCCGAAAACCGTGACATCACAGGTGAATGGGAAACAGGTGAAACATCCGTTAGAGGGTTACTTATTCCCTGCTACGTATCCATTTTATCGTGAGGATGAATCACTCGAAACGATCATTGAAACGATGATTAAACAAACAGATCAATACGTGAAAACGTATGAAAAAGACATGAAAAAGAGAAACATGTCCATACATGATGTGTTAACGATGGCATCACTCATTGAAATGGAAGCAACAGAAAAGACAGATCGGGCAAAAATCTCAAGTGTATTCTATAACCGGTTGAAAAAGGACATGCCGCTTCAAACTGACCCAACCGTTCTTTATGCACTTGGTGAGCATAAATCCCGTGTGTATTACAAAGACCTAAAAGTGAAATCTCCTTATAACACGTATAACAACAAAGGGCTGCCGCCTGGACCTATTGCAAATGCTGGTGAATCCTCTTGGAAAGCAGCACTGCATCCAGAGAAAACAGATTACGTTTACTTCCTTGCGAAGAAAAATGGAGAAGTCGTATTTACGAAAACGTTAAATGAGCATAATAAAGCAAAAGCAAAATACATCACAGGCAGCAATTAACGTACAAGTGAATCGAAAAAGACTGTAGACAATACGAGATTGCCTGCAGTTTTTTTCGTTGGAATATCCATTTTATAGGTTCGCAATTACCACTTCTTTGTGGTAAAATATATCGGGTTGTTTTTACTTAGATGAACGAAAGATTGACGAGAAAGAGAGCTGCAATAGGCAGGACTCTTCTTTTTCAGGTCATGAAGGAGCTAGACAGATAATGACTATCGAAGATGATCGAATAAATGATTATATTGAACATTTAATTCACCCAAGTCCTGATGCAATCGCTCAATTAGAGATATATGCAAAAGAGCATCATGTGCCAATTATGGAAAAGGTGAGCATCGAGCTTTTACTGCAGCTTCTTTCGATGAAAAAGCCGAAGAAAATTCTTGAGGTTGGGACAGCGATTGGCTATTCCGCCATTCGAATGGCAACAGCTCTGCCAGATGCTGAGATTTATACGATTGAGCGAAATGCAAAGCGCTATGAAGAAGCGACACGGAACATTGAAGAATTAAAGTTAAAAGAAAGAATACACGTGTTTTTTGGTGATGCGATGGAATCGGCTAAAACGGTCCAAACGATGGCGCCCTATGATGTAATTTTTATTGATGCTGCAAAAGGGCAGTACAAGCGTTTTTTTGAATTGTTTGAACCGATGCTCGCTCATGACGGAATGATTATTACAGACAATGTATTATTCAAAGGCTTAGTGGCAACGAATTATGAAGAAGAAATTGAAGATAAACGAAAAAAACAATTAATTGGAAAAATTGATCGATACAATCAATGGCTCATGTCAAACCCTGATTTCCAAACGTGTATTATTCCAGTTGGAGACGGGATCGCCATTAGTACAAAAAGAGGTGACCAAACATGAAGAAACCAGAATTGCTTGTGACGCCAAGCAGCGTGTCAGACGTCATGCCATTAATTGAGGCAGGAGCTGATGCATTCTTAATAGGCGAACAAACATACGGTATTCGTCTTGCAGGTGAGTTTTCAAGAGAAGATGTGAAACAAACGGTTGAGCTTGCACATGCCCATCACAAAAAAGTGTATGTGGCGATGAATGCAATTTTTCATAATGACCGCGTGCAGCTGCTTGGAGATTATTTAACTTTTCTCGATTCATTAAACGTGGACGGTGTCGTCTTTGGAGACCCAGCCGTAATTATGGCGGCAAAAGAAACAGGAGTGAACCTGAATCTTCACTGGAGTACAGAAACGACTGGGACAAACTATTACACTTGTAACTACTGGGGTAGAAAAGGCGCATCACGTGCTGTTCTTGCAAAAGAGCTGAATATGGACAGTGTGATCGACATCAAAGAAAATGCTGAGGTGGAGATTGAAATTCAAGTCCATGGCATGACATGTATGTTTCAATCAAAACGTACGCTCATCGGCAACTACTTTGAATACCAGGGCAAACAAATGGATGTCGTAGGCAGACATATGGAGGAAGGGCTATTCCTGCATGACCAAGAGCGTCAAAACAAATACCCTATTTTCGAGGATGCAAACGGGACGCATATTATGAGTCCAAATGATGTGTGTATGATTGACGAATTAGAAGAGTTTGTTGACGCAGGCATTGACTCATTTAAAATTGACGGAATTTTAAAGTCACTTTCTTATATGACAGAGGTGACATCACTTTATAGAAAAGCAATTGATTTACTAACGACTGACAAAGACGCGTATGAAGATCAGAAAGAGGACTGGGTGAAGCGAATTGAAGAGATTCAGCCAGTGAATCGTTCGATTGATACAGGATTCTTCTTTAAAGAAACGGTTTATTAATATAAGAGGAGGCAGAGGAAATGGCATTATTGAAAGATGGTATTTCTGAAATGATTGATGGGAAACGTGTCATTACAAAAAAACCAGAACTGCTTGCACCCGCAGGAAACTTGGAAAAGCTGAAAATTGCTGTACATTATGGAGCTGACGCTGTTTTTATTGGCGGGAAAGAATTCGGGCTTCGCTCTAATGCAGATAACTTTTCAATTGAAGAAATGGCAGAGGGCGTCGCATTTGCAAACAAATATGGCGCACGCATTTATGTGACAACGAATATCTTCGCCCACAATGAAAACATGGACGGGCTGGAGGAATACCTTCAAGGGATTGAAGGCGCTGGAGTAGCAGGCATTATCGTAGCTGATCCACTGATCATTGAAACATGTAAACGTGTTGCACCGAAGCTTGAAGTCCACTTAAGCACACAGCAATCTCTTTCAAATTGGAAAGCTGTTCAATTTTGGAAGGATGAAGGGCTTGAGCGTGTGGTGCTTGCACGTGAAACAAGTGCGCTAGAAATTAGAGAAATGAAGGAAAAGGTAGATATTGAAATCGAAACTTTTATTCATGGTGCGATGTGTATCGCATACTCTGGCCGCTGCGTGCTCAGTAACCATATGACGGCAAGAGATTCTAACCGCGGCGGCTGCTGCCAGTCCTGCCGCTGGGATTATGATCTTTATAAACTAGAAGGTTCTGAGGAAGCACCATTATTTGATGAAGAAGATGCACCATTTGCGATGAGTCCAAAAGATTTGAAGCTTGTTGAATCCATTCCTCAAATGATTGAAATGGGAATTGACAGCTTAAAAATCGAAGGACGGATGAAATCCATTCATTATGTGGCCACTGTTGTCAGTGTGTATCGTAAAGTCATTGATGCGTATTGTGCTGATCCAGACAATTTTGTCATTCAGCAGGAATGGTTAGATGAATTAGATAAATGCGCAAACCGTGACACAGCACCAGCCTTTTTCGAAGGCGTACCAGGAACAGATGAACAAATGTTTGGCATCCATGGAAAGAAAACCACATTTGATTTCGCAGGTCTTGTTCTTCATTATGATGAAAAAGAACAAATCGTGACATTGCAGCAGCGTAACTTCTTTAAGCAAGGCGACGAAGTCGAATTCTTTGGACCAGAAATTGAGAATTTCACATGCAAAATTGAGACGATTTGGGATGAAAAAGGAAATGAACTAGATGCCGCTCGTCATCCGCTGCAAATCGTCAAATTCAAGCTTGATCAAAAAGTATACCCTAGCAATATGATGAGAAAGGGGAAATAACAGCCACATGAGGAGTAAACCAGTTGTCATTGGTATTGCTGGCGGCTCGGGTTCAGGTAAAACGAGCGTCACCAATTCAATCTATGAAAAATTTAAAGGACATTCCATCCTCATGCTTCAGCAAGATTTATATTACAAAAATCAAAGTCATATGCCATTTGAAGAGCGCCTGCTCACGAACTATGATCATCCGCTTGCATTCGACAATGACCTGATGTTTGAGCATTTGGAACAGCTCTTAAGGTACGAATCCATTGAAAAACCAATATATGATTTTAAACTAAACACACGTTCAGAAGAGACGGTTCATGTTGAGCCGAAGGATGTCATCATCGTTGAAGGCATTTTTGCACTAGAAGACGAACGTTTGAGAGACTTAATGGATATTAAACTGTATGTCGATACAGATGCAGACCTTCGCATCATCCGCCGCATTTTACGCGATACGAAGGAAAGAGGCCGGTCGATCGATTCTGTGATTGAACAATATGTATCTGTTGTCAGACCGATGCATAATCAATTCATTGAACCAACAAAGCGATACGCCGATATCATCATCCCAGAAGGCGGTCAAAACCATGTGGCGATCGACTTAATGGTCACAAAAATTCAAACGATTCTTCAAAACCGAGCAGAGTAAATGGTGGCGAAGAAAAAGACCTTTACACTGTAAAGGTCTTTTCAGCATCATATTAATAAACAGTCACGGAAACTTGTCCTAAGACAGACGTTCCTTTAAAAAGAGTGATAGTGGCATGGCCAGTTGAATGAGCGGTTACTACTCCAAAAGAGCTAACAGTTGCAACTCTCTGGTTATCTGTCCAATAACGTGTTGCTGCAGCATTATAGACTGAGCACTCCTGACCAACTCTCATAGGTAAACTGTAATCTTGAATCGAAATCATATCCAATGTTTTCAATCCAGAAGTGCATATATTGTTATTGACTGTGAAATCCGCTGTTTCTTTGGCTGAAGCCATGCCCATTAGTGAAAAAGATAAGGTAGAGATGGATAGAACAGAAACAATTGTTTTCTTCATGTTCATTTAAAACACTCCCTAGCATGTATTTGGTCTTGCATTGATAGAATTCAACAAAAACCAAATATTTCCTTGTTAATATTTGTTAATAATATGTGAACATTTATGAAAGCAGCATTCTCGGAAAAAATTTTGAGGGTTTGATATGATAAAAAAACAATGAAGAAAAGTACAGATGGAGAAATCACTATCACATAGCGAAAGAATGAAGTTGAAAAAGTATATTAAAAAAACGACAAACAAATCATCACAAATTTTCAAACAATTCTTGATCAAAATGCAATTTTGTAATAATATAGCATAGACATATCGTACACTGACCATATTATGTATTGGAAGATGGAGAATGGGTAAGCTATTCTTCTACATATGATCGAAATGGCCGAACGAGGTACAGGAGCTTCCTGTGCCTTTCCACAGTTTGTGCGATTTTAGACCGCTGCGGAGTGGTCCTGTCTAATAAAAGGCATAATAGTTGCATCTAAAAGGGACGCCATGTAAGATGGACTTTTACGAATATGGGACAGAAGGAATGAGGGCCTGAACATGTCCTCATTCTTGTATATTTCAGTCGTCACTCATGTGCAGAAAGTTTGTATGATGAGGATTAATAGAAGGAGTGAATGATTCATGGCACAAGAGAAAGTATTTCCAATGACAGAAGAAGGAAAGCGTAAATTAGAAGAAGAGCTTGAACATTTGAAAACGGTTAAACGTAAAGAGGTAGTAGAGCGTATTAAAATCGCTAGAAGTTTTGGAGACCTCTCTGAAAACTCGGAATATGATTCTGCTAAAGAAGAGCAGGCGTTTGTAGAAGGCCGTATTACAACGCTTGATAATATGATTCGTAATGCCAAAATTATCGAAGATGAAGGAAATTCAAATGTTGTTTCACTTGGTAAAACGGTGACATTCGTTGAATTACCAGACGGCGAAGAAGAGTCTTACACTATTGTGGGAAGTGCAGAAGCTGATCCGTTTGAAGGCAAGATTTCAAACGATTCACCGATTGCAAAAAGCCTTTTAGGTAAACAAGTAGACGACAAAGTAACCGTTCAAACACCTGGCGGAGAAATGTTCGTCCAAATTGTAAAAATTTCATAATCACGTTTATCAGGTAAACACCTCGTCCACAATAGGGACGAGGTGTTTTTATGCGCAAAAAAAGAAGAATTCAATGGACAGGTGCGATTATTTTTATGCTATTTCTCGGTCTTCTGATGAGACTGGCAGAAATTCAGCTGTTCTTCACAGAATCGTTTTCAAAGCTTGATATCAATTTAATACAAGAAAGTGTCAAACAGCGAACAGAAGAAGTCGTCATTTCAGACGGGCGCGGTGAGTTTTTAGATCGAAAAGGCCAAGCACTTCTTACAAAAGAACAGCCCGCGGTTATCTTATTTCCTTTCCTGCAATATGATCTTCCGCGCTTACAGCAAACCGCCTCTATTCTT
This sequence comes from Bacillus sp. Nf3, assembly GCF_003028545.1. Lineage (NCBI taxonomy): Bacteria > Bacillati > Bacillota > Bacilli > Caryophanales > Bacillaceae > Bacillus > Bacillus sp. Nf3. The sequence goes on from NZ_PYUA01000002.1 coordinate 368,304, forward strand.
GAGATAGAAGAGAATGAACTCAAAAAACAGTTAACAGAAACGAAAAAACCGCTCATTTTAAAAGATGACATTTCGAAAAAAAAGCTGAAAGACATCAATGATATGAAATATTCAGGTGTGTACGGCGTATATATGAAAGAGAAGGACAAAAAAAGACTTGCCCTCCACACATTAGGTTTCACAAGTGAGAATCCAGAACTATTGAGAAAGCGGTATCCTGAAAAAAAAGAACTTTCCATTCGTACTGAAATCGGCACATTTGGGCTGGAAAGCACCTTTGACGAATTTCTATTACCTGAGCAAGACACAAAATTGTTATATCATGTGGACGGAAGGGGAAACCCTTTGTTCGGTATGGACGTCAAATATACAGCAGAAGCTCATTCCTTTTATCCACTTCAGGTACAGACAACAATAGATGAAGACATGCAGGCTGAAATGGAAAAGGTGCTCAAAGAACAAGGCGTTGAAAAAGGCGGTGCCGTTCTGCTCGACATTGAAAAAAGCAGTGTACTGGCGATGGCGAGTACCCCAAATGTCACAAGCAAAAACCGGCATGAGGCAAGAAATTACATGCTGACAGCTATTGCACCAGGCTCTGTCTTTAAAACGGCTGTGCTTGCCGCAGCAATTGAAAAAAACCTTGACCAGCCACAAACCATGTATGACTGTCGAAAGAATTTATATGGAGAGCCTGAAGGAAAACAGGAAGTGCTGAATCTGACGGACAGTTTCTCAGAGAGCTGCAATTATACCTTTGCGACACTTGCTGAAAGGCTCATTCAAACAGATAATCAAATCATCGAAAAGACGGCTGCAAAGCTTGGACTCTTAGATCGAGCTGGCTGGGAAGGGGATGTCTATCATAAGCAGCACTTCAGACAGTTTGATCGTGAAGAAACAGGCAGTGTGTGGGGAGATAAAAGAGACAAGCATGTCAAAAAAGCCATTGCACAAACCGCAATAGGACAAAAAAATGTCAAAACGACTCCTCTGCAAATCGCGAATATGATGGCTACGATCGCAAGAGGAGGAGAACGAAAAGAAGTGAAAATCGCAGAAAAAGTGCTGTATCAAAACGGAACAACGATGCTGACCTTTCAAAACAAACGGCCTGAAGGGAGCAGCATAGACCGCTATACAGCGCAAAAGCTGCAAAAATTCTTAAGACAGGTGGTGACCTCTGACAAGGGAACCGGAAGAAGGTTTCAAGATTTGCCATACGATGTAGCGGGGAAATCAGGTACTGCCCAAACCGGCGGTCAAGACAAAAAGGGGAATCCGCTTTATCATAAGTGGTTTGCTGGATACTTTCCGGTAGAAAAACCAAAATATGCCCTTGTCGTTGTTCACCTTGACGAGACAAGTGGCCGGGCTAAGACAAATGATGCGTTTTATGATATTGTAAAAAAGGTCAATGAAATTGAAAAGAAACAGACATAGAACATCCCTTCATGACATGTTAGAATAGTAACGACTTAGGGAACAGAGGCAAAGGAGTGCAGAGATTTTGAGTAGAAATTCTCGATTTGAACATCGTGATAAGCGCAGAAAGGCAAATATGGTGCTTAACATATTAATTGGTATCGTTGTGGTGCTTATTTTGGTTGTCGCATCGAGTTTGTTAATTTTTAATAAGCCGAAAGATCCAGATGTAGCGAAAGAACCATCAAAAACGGCACCTGCAACAAGTGAAAATAAACAAAACTCAGAAGAAGATGTGAAAGATCCAAAGAAAGACACATCCGATGATTCAGATGCAAAAAAAGATGATTCATCTGATCAAGACGACGATACGAAGAAGACAGATGATGAAGAAAAACCTAATAAAGATGCGTTAAAAGATGCCAAAGAAACAGACGGCGGCAAAACAAGTGACGTCGACAAAACATACGAAAACGATGACTGGGAGCCTGTAGGAACAGAGCAATCCGGTTCACATACAGCAACCTATGATTCGAGCTCAAAAGACTGGAAAGAAATGATCAAAGCCATGTCCTATGCGACAGGAATTTCAGAAGATCAAATGACCGTTCTTTGGTTAGGAAATAACGGAGGTCCTCAAGATGCAAAAGGAACCATCCGTGATAAATCAACAGGTGAACGCTACCGCGTGGAAATTACGTGGGTAGATGAAAAAGGCTGGAAACCTGTGAAGGTTGAAAAATTAAGATAAACATGAAAAAAAGATAGCATATTTGCTATCTTTTTTGTTTAGACATTCGCTTTAAAATGAACAACTGCTGTATACAAAATCCGCTCATCGATCACGGTCGTTTGATGACTGACGGAATGAACGGTCAGCAGAATCGCCTGATTATGTTCAATTTGTTTTTGGATCTTTTGTTCAAGTTCTTTTAAAGATGTTGCTTCAAAAAATTCAATTTTATCCTTTAAAAAATCCAGCTGAAAATCCATTTGATTCACCTCTCTATACTCTTCATTCATCTTAATCTCTCTCCCTCAGAAGGGCAAATGTTTTTCTACCTCTCCCAGTATTTTTTAGTAGGAAAGAAACAGAAGTTGTGGTAGGATAGGAACTGTTCGATGGAATAAAACATACTATACGCATAGGAATAAAAAGATAAAGTGGAGGGAAAGAAAATGGGACGTGAATTTCTTTCTTTATTTGATCATTGGGCTGACTCTTATGACGACACGGTAAGTGGTCATGACGAGCAGTATAAAGAAGTGTTTCGCCGGTATCCGGCTATTTTAAAAGAAATTACCCGCCGTTCAGGCCAATATGTTCTTGAGTTTGGAAGCGGTACGGGGAATCTAACAGTGCTCCTGCTTGCAGCTGATAAAAACGTGTTTGGTGTTGAACCATCAGATGCCATGAAGAAAGCAGCTCTTCAAAAAGGAATACCAAATATATTTCATGATGGGGATTTTTTATCATTTCCAGCGCCGCCTTTTGAGCCGGATACGATCGTCAGCTCATATGCATTCCACCATTTAACGGATGAAGAAAAAAAACAAGCCATTCACACCTATAGCAACATCCTTCACTCAGATGGTAAAATAGTCTTTGCTGATACAATGTTTCAAAATCAAGCAGCACATCAAGCTGAAATCGACAAAGCGAGAGCTGCAGGGTTCGATCAGCTTGCAGAGGATTTAGAAACGGAATATTATCCATCCATTGATGTGTTAAAGCAAATCTTTGAAGAAGAAGGTTTTAGCACATCCTTTCATCAAATGAATGATTTTGTTTGGATCGTAGAAGCAAAGAAAAGGGAATGAAAGGATGTTTTGTTTTGAAAATCGCAGTTATAGGTGCAATGGAAGAAGAAGTGACGATTTTAAGAGATCAACTAAAGAATGCTACACAAGAAAACATCGCTGGGTGTGAATTTACAACAGGTGTTTATGAAGATAAAGAAGTGATTTTATTAAAATCAGGGATTGGAAAAGTAAATGCAGCGGTCAGCACAACATTACTGCTTGACCGCTTTCAGCCAGATTATGTGATCAATACAGGATCTGCTGGCGGTTTCCATCACTCATTAAATGTAGGTGATATTGTCATCTCTACTGATGTGAGACATCATGATGTAGATGTGACCATCTTTGATTACGAATATGGACAAGTGCCGGGACTTCCAGCTGCTTTCATTGCAGATGAAAAGCTTGTAAAGCTGGCAGAGGAATCTGCTTTAGAGATCGATCATATTCAAGTGGCAAAAGGAACAATTGCAACAGGAGATTCATTTATGAATGATCCGGATCGTGTAGCGTTTGTAAGAGAGAAGTTTCCAGAGCTATATGCGGTGGAAATGGAAGCTGCGGCCGTTGCACAAGTATGCCAGCTCTTTGGTACGCCATTTGTTGTCGTTCGTGCGCTATCAGATATTGCAGGGAAAGAATCCAATATCTCCTTTGATCAATTCCTTGAGCAAGCAGCGATTCACTCAACCGACCTTGTCTTGCGTATGATAAAGCAAACACAATAAAAGAAGGGGTTTCCCCCTTCTTTTCCATGCAAAGGAAGGGAATTATATGGCTGTCATAAAGGATATTACCGAATTAATTGGCCGCACACCGCTTTTAAAGCTGTCAGGGATTGGCGTCCCAGAAGGCGTTGAGGTGTATGCAAAGCTTGAGATGATGAATCCAGGTGGAAGTATTAAAGATCGTTTAGGTGATATGCTCATCAGAGAAGCATTAGCATCTGGCAAACTGCGTCCAGGCGGAACCATTATTGAAGCAACTGCTGGAAACACAGGAATTGGGCTTGCCCTAAGTGCAAGAAAGCATCAATTGCAGACCATTTTTTGTGTACCAGAACATTTTAGTCAAGAAAAACAACAGGTGATGAAGGCGCTCGGTGCAGAGATTATTCATACGCCGAGAAAAGAAGGCATGAAGGGTGCGATTGATCGAGCCCTTGAACTAGAGGCAAGCCTTGACAATGCCTATTGTGTTTTACAATTTAAAAACCAAGTAAATCCATTGACTTACTACAGAACACTCGGTCCGGAATTATGGTCCGACTTAAAAGGGAATATCGATGTATTCGTCGCAGGAGCAGGATCTGGCGGGACTTTTCAAGGTTGTGCCGCCTATTTAAAAGAGCAGCATCCGTCGTTAAAAACGGTTGTTGTGGAGCCTGAAGGGTCAATTTTAAATGGTGGGGATCCGGGCCCGCATAGAACGGAAGGAATTGGTCTTGAATTTATCCCAGATTATATGGAGCAGGCTTTATTCGATGAAATTTACACTATCAGTGATGATGATGCGTTTCGAATGGTGAAAGAAGCAGCTGAAAAAGAAGGTGTTCTCATCGGCAGTTCTTCTGGTGCCGCTTTATTTGCCGCTTTAGAGGAAGCAAAGAAAGCAGCACCTGGGACAGTCATTGTCACCATTTTTCCTGACAGCAGTGAGCGATATTTAAGTAAAGGAATTTATGAGGGAGGAAAATAGAATGAAACCAAAAACAATGATGATTCACAGCGGAACAACGGGTGATGAAAGAACAGGCGCCGTGTCTGTACCTATTTACCAAGTGAGCACGTATAAGCAACCGAAAGCAGGCGAACATACGGGGTATGAATACTCCAGAACAGCAAATCCAACAAGAACAGCCCTGGAAACAGTCATTCGTGATCTTGAAGGAGGAGCAAACGGCTACGCATTTGGTTCAGGGATGGCAGCCATTACGGCGGTGATGATGCTGTTTAACAGCGGGGATCATATTGTCCTGACAGATGACGTGTACGGCGGAACCTACCGCGTCATCACAAAGGTGCTAAACCGAATTGGCATTACTGCAACCTTTGTTGACACAAGTGATCCTGAAGCGGTGAAAAAAGCCATTTTACCTGAAACAAAAGCCGTTTACATTGAATCACCAACCAATCCTTTACTCAAAATGACGGATCTAAAAGCGATTGGCGAATTGACAAAGGAAGCCAACATCTTGATGATTGTCGATAATACATTTTTCACACCGTATTTCCAAAAGCCGATTGAATATGGCGCGGACATTGTTCTGCACAGTGCGACTAAATATTTAGGCGGTCATAGTGATGTCGTAGGCGGGCTTGTCGTCACAGCGACGAAAGAGCTTGGGGAAGAACTGCACTTTGTTCAAAACTCGACAGGCGGAATCCTTGGACCGCAGGATTCATGGCTTCTCATGAGAGGGATGAAAACACTTGGGCTAAGAATGGAAGCACATCAACAAAATGCACAGAAAATCGCTGAGTTTTTAAAGCAACATCCAGCTGTCACACGTGTTTATTATCCAGGTCTCGGTACTCATCCTGGCCATGAACTTGCGAAAACACAAGCATCTGGCTTCGGCGGAATGATCTCTTTTGATATTGGAAAAGAAGAACATGTTGATGTATTTTTGAGCCAGCTAAAGCTGTTTACGATCGCAGAAAGCCTTGGAGCAGTAGAAAGCTTAATTTCTGTCCCTGCCCGGATGACCCATGCGTCCATTCCAAAAGACCGCAGGGAGGAGCTTGGCATCACAGATGGTTTAATTCGTATTTCCGTTGGGATTGAAGATGTTGATGATTTACTACATGATATCAAGCAAGGACTTAGCGCGCTGGCGAATGGATAGATTTACATGCTCCTCGCTTTCTCTCACTATGTTAAGCTATGAATAGACATTGATAACTGGAAGGTGAAACAAGTGAAGAAAAAGTGGAGTGATTTAGTGACAGATTACAAGCAGTACGCTTTTATTTTGCTTGCTGTCAGCACCTTTTTATATATTGGTACGATCTTACCGAACCAGCACATCGAAGCATCTCCAAAAATGCTGATGATGGGAATAGATTGTGTTTTCTTATTAGCAGCTTTTGTTTGTGTTAAACGTGCGATTTTCTTTCAAAAGAAACTGCAAGAATTAGATGAAGATTAATTCGAAAGCCTCCTCATGTGCCTGAGGGGGCTTTTTTCATTGTATTGGACAATCGGACAAGAATAACTGTAGAAATTTAGTCAAAAACACAAAAATCATCTATATTACTAAAAACAGGTTTACAAAATGGTGCTTGCTGGATATACTTACAAAGTAATTAAAAAAACGTAAAGGAGGCTGAAGAATATGTTATTCGTATCTACTTGTGATCAATTCAACCAACAATTTCATCATGTCATCAGCCTGTGGAAGAGTTCGTGTTCTTCCTTTGCCTTATACGGTGCACGCTTTATAACTGTTTAAGTAGTAAACGAGGATTTCACACGTATCATCCATTGCAGGTTGGAAGACAATGTCTTTTGAGCTGTATTTTTGTGTGCCCGCAGGTCAACTGATAAAGAAGATCTGCGGGCTATTTCGCGTGCTGCGAACTGAAGGGAGGTGAGCGTATATGACAATCCATTTATTTTTTATTACATTGACGATCAAACGTAAATACAAGGATATTGAGACTGTTCTTTACGAACAAGAAGTCGAAACATTTTATGAAGAAATGAAACAGAAACAACTAAAGTATATGAACTAAAACAGGAAATGAAAAAAGTGAAAAGGAGGAGATTGACATGTTTATGATGCTTGCCATGCTTGATTGTTATACGAGGGAGAAGGACCAGGTTTAGACACGCTCCACATTGATCACCTGCACATATGATAACCGTAAAAGGAGATTGTGAGGTGATCAATAAATGTCGATGTCACCATATATGAGATTTCCGTCTGTTGGGCACGGATATGCATCTATTCCGCATTCCTTAAAGCACGGGTACGGCAATCCATACCGCATGCAAAGAGAGCAAGAGGAAATGCTCAGACGTTATATGTATCAGTACCGGACTTATTGGTATTAAAGAAAAGGAGCAGGAAACGTCATGGTTTCCTGCTCCTTTTACATTAGCAAATCCAGCTTGCACCAATGATGATCAACAAAATGAACAGTACAACAAGCAATGCGAATCCGCCTGCAAAACCGCCACCGTAGCCACCGCAGTAGCCTCCAGAATAACCGCCAAAGCCCATAATCTAGCACCACCTTTATCTTATCAAGATACATTTATAAATTATGCAGCTCATGCAGAAAACGAAATCAATCTGAGCACAAATAATGAAAACGCCTATTCAGGTCAAAAAATTTTCACTTTCTGCGAAACATTTTCTGAAAAGGAGCGTCTTATAAAGGACAAATAAATTAGGACTAGGTCTTAATTTTTGTTAGGTGAGAGCCGATATGAAAAGTAAGAAAATTTGTAAATAGTTATATTTACTGGTGAAAAGCAGGTGTTAACATTGATTCAAAGCTGGATTGGAAAACAAATGAGGGAACCAAAAGGCTTGTTCTCAAAATGGGTTGCCCGCTATATGGAAAAAAATCATCATAATATCAATGAATGGACGCTTCAACTCTTAAATATACAAGAAAATGACCGAATTTTAGAAATTGGGACTGGAAGAGGCATCACCTTATCAAAGGTAGCAGAAAAACTTGACCGCGGAAAAGTATATGGAGTGGATGCCTCTCGTCATATGATTAAATATGCAAAAAGAAAACATAAGAAGCTTGCGGAACAGGACAAAGCCGTTATTACGCTTGGCAAGGCTGAGCAATTACCTTTTGAAGACAGATCATTCAATAAATTATTTACGGTGCAGACGATCTATTACTTGAAGGATATTGAGCAAGTTATGAAGGAAGTGTACCGAGTCCTTCAAGTGGATGGTGAAGTATTTTTATCTTTTCAAAAGCAGGAGCTGATAAAGGAACAAAAACGGTCAACATCTTTTTCATCGTACAGTGAACAAGAGATCAGCCGTCTGTTTTCAGCATATCACTTTAGAGAAGTCTCGGTTTATCACTATGATACATACATTTGTATCAAAGCTTTAAAATGATGAAAATATTTCCCAGGTAATGAACAAGCACTCAAAAAGAGGCTCTTCGTCAGAGGAGCCTCTTTGCCTGCAATCGAATGTAAAAATAAATAAAGGCTCTTCATCAGAAGAGCCTTTTGTATGTAAGGTAGGCGCCAGCCAGGTGTGTAAGGAATGATAGTATATATAAGGAATTTGTTTGTCGATTAAGGATACCTGTCTGGCTTATTTATTATATCGACACCATTCTTCAAAAGTTTAGCTTTTTTTTCAATATTTTCTTTTTTATTTCACTGGAAGACACATTTTTCTTTCTCACGTAGACATGTATCTCCTTCTTTTTCACATAATGTGCGGTTTGAAGAAGGAAATTGCTTAAGAAATAGAGAAAATTGTAGAGACTTCATTTTTAAACAAAAGGGAGGAATGAAATCATGTCGGGAAACAAAGGTGTCGTTTATAAAGGAGCAGGAAAAGTAGCAGTTGAGGATATTGGATACCCTGATTTGGTCTTAAAAGATGGCCCGGGTGTACCTAAAGCCAATGTGGGGCGCAAATGTGAGCATGGCGTCATTTTAAAAGTAGTGACGACGAATATTTGCGGAAGTGATCAACACATGGTAAGAGGGCGTACGACTGCACCTGAAGGACTTGTCCTTGGTCATGAAATTACAGGTGAAGTCGTTGAAGTTGGGCGAGATGTGGAGTTTATTCAAAAAGGAGATCTCGTATCCGTTCCGTTTAATATTGCATGCGGACGCTGCGTCATGTGTAAGGAACAAAAAACCCATGTGTGCTTAAATGTAAACCCGGACCGTCCAGGCTCTGCCTATGGATATGTAGATATGGGCGGATGGGTTGGCGGTCAATCCGAGTATGTCATGGTTCCATATGCAGATTTTCAGCTGCTCAAATTTCCAGACAAAGATCAAGCGATGGAAAAAATCCTTGATCTGACAATGCTTTCTGATATTTTCCCGACAGGTTTTCATGGTGCTTATACGGCAGGAGTAAAGCCTGGTTCGACCGTATATATTGCAGGTGCTGGCCCAGTAGGTCTTGCAGCAGCCCATTCGGCTCAGCTTCTTGGCGCATCTGCTGTGATTGTTGGAGATTTGAATGAGCAAAGACTGGAGCAGGCAAGAAGCTTCGGCTGCGAGACGATCAATTTACGAAAACATGATCGAATCGGCGAACAAATTACGAATATTTTAGGGGAGCCAGAAGTCGATTGTGCTGTCGATTGTGTCGGCTTTGAAGCTTCGGGTCATGGAGATCAGGGAGAAGCACCAGCGACCGTTTTAAATACAATTATGGATATTACCAAAGTTGGCGGCAAGCTTGGAATTCCAGGGCTTTACGTCACAGAAGATCCAGGAGCAGTGGATGCCGATGCAAAAGTCGGTTCTCTGAAAGTGCGAATTGGACTTGGCTGGGCGAAAGCTCATACCTTTGTGACAGGTCAAACCCCTGTTATGCAATATCATCGCAGTTTAATGAAATCCATTTTAAGCGGAAGAGCACAGATCGCCAAAGCCGTCAATGCGACCGTCATTGACCTTGATCAAGCCCCTAAAGGATATAGTGACTTTGATTCGGGTGTGGCGAAGAAATTTGTCATTGACCCGCACGGGATGCTTTCTCGATAATTTTTAACATGAAAGGAGCCGCTCAATAAAATGGGACGGCTCTTTATTGTGGAAAATCCAATCTATTTCAAAGGGGAGGAATCAGATGAATGCAGATCAAGCCAAAAGAAGAGTTATAGAACAATTTGGGAGAAATGCAGAAAAGTATGTGACGAGTCAAACTCATGCAAAGGGAGCAGACCTAGATCTCATTGTTGAATGGGCAGCTCCAGAAGAAAGCTGGGTCGTTCTCGATATAGCAACTGGTGGCGGGCATACCGCAAAAACACTGGCTCCATATGTGAAACAAGTGTTTGCGACGGATTTAACGAAAGACATGCTTTCTCATACATCACTTCATTTAAAAGCGTATCCACAAATTTTTTATGTAGTAGCGGATGCAGAAAGCCTTCCTTTTTTAGATGGCACATTTGATATGGTCACATGCCGAATTGCAGCACACCATTTCCCGCACCCTGAACAGTTTGCCAAAGAGGCATCTCGTGTATTAAAGTCAAATGGTCTGTTTTTCTTTATTGATAATGTTTCTCCAAATGATGAAGAGCTTGCACTATTTATCAATGAGCTGGAACGATTGAGAGACCCAAGTCATGTCTCCTGTCTATCGACAAAACAATGGGGGAAATTGTTTTTAGAAGAGGGATTAAAAGAAGTGAGATCAATGGAACGAAAAAAACGTTATCCTTTTCAGGAATGGGTCAAGCGAACAACGAAAACTTTAAAGGAAGAAGAGATCGTTACAAAATACTTGTTAGATGCTAACGAGAAGATAAAGCAATATTATAGATTGAAAAAGACAGAGGATCAAATAGGATCAATAGAGGTAGATGACTGGATTGCTCTTTTCAGGAAAGGGTAAAAGCAATTCATTCAAACCAGTCATAGAAAGGAAGCAATCATATGCTGAATTTTAAAGGAAAAACCGTCATCATCACAGGCGCAGCCAATGGAATTGGTGAAGCGGTCGCCTGCGGCTATGCAAAAGAAGGGGCGCGTGTGGTGCTTGCTGATATTGATGAAGAAAAGGGAAAGCGTTTGGAGGAGCAGCTGAGAAAAGAGTCCTATGAAGTTTATTTCTTCAAAACGGATGTGAAACAGGAGAAGGATATTCAGCGCTTAATGTCGTTTGCGGCGGAGCGCTGCAAAACGATTGATATTCTCATCAATAATGCAGGCGTCATGTGCACAGCATCGCCTTATGAGTTAACAGTCGATGAGTGGGATCATGTGCTGCATACAAACGTAAGAGGGACTTTCTTATGTGCTAGAGAAGCAGCGCGTTTTATGAAAGAGAATCCAAACGGCGGTTCCATTGTGAATATTTCTTCTACCCGTGCGACCATGTCAGAGCCTCATACAGAAGCATATGCTGCATCAAAAGGCGGGATTTCCGCGCTTACTCATGCCTTGGCGGTTTCTTTTAGTCAGGATCACATTACGGTGAATAGCATTTCCCCTGGGTGGATTGAAACGAAGGATGAGAAAAGTCTTCGAGAAATTGACCATCAGCAGCATCTTTCCAATCGAGTCGGCACGCCAAAGGATATTGTGAAAGCTTGTTTTTATTTAACAGATGAAGACAATCAATTTGTGACCGGCACAGATTTGGTTGTTGATGGCGGCATGACTAGAAAAATGATTTATGCGGATTAACATGAAAAAAACATTGACGCTTTGATCAAGCGGCAGTACAATATGTAACAATTCAGCTGAAGATCGTGATGAAAAAAAGACACAGCGCCAATAGAGAAGAGTACATCATAGCTGCCCCACACAGAGAACTCCGTGAAGCTGAGAAGGAGCTGGGAAGCATGATGGAACCAAGCCTCTTAGCTCTGCACCGGATTCTCTCGGATGGTGGTGCAGCGAATTTCTCCCGTTACAGAGAAGGGTGAGTGATCACCCGCTAAGGTTCATCTGGCAACAGATGAATGAACTGAGGTGGCAACGCGGAGTAAATCCCGTCCTCAAGACAGAAATGTCTTGGGGGCGGGATTTTTTTTTATGACAAATAGGGGGGACAATGATGAAAAAACATTGGCGGGATATGAGTATTTTGCTTGGAGCCATCGGGATCGCAAACATAGGAGAATGGATTTATATGATTGCCCTCCATCTGCTTATTTTTCAAGAAACGGGCTCTGTTCTTGCTGTAACAGCAGTTTATTTGCTAAGACCGGCAGCTTCTCTTTTGACCAATAGCTGGTCTGGCAGTTTGATTGACAGGCTGAATCAGCGGAATGTGATGATCAGTTTAGATATTACCCGTGCTTTGCTCATTGCATGCATCCCTTTTGCCTTATTTTCAGGACATCTGCTTATCCTGTATGTCATGGTGTTTTTCATACAGATGGCACAAGCGATGTTTCATCCAGCGTCGATGGTGTATATGACTGGACTCATCCCGGCCGATAACCGAAAACGGTTTAATGCCATTCGCTCTTTATTACAATCCGGTGGATTTTTACTTGGACCCGCAGCAGCAGGTCTGCTTTTTCTCATCGGGACGCCTGTTCTTTCAATTTATGTAAATGCGTTCTGCCTTTTGATATCTGCTCTGTTAACGATGTGTTTACCGAATTTGCTCAAAACAGATGCTGGCCAAAAGGGGTTTTCCCTTTCAATGTTAAAAGAGGATGCAAAGCTGGTTCTGCGATTTAGTCTGACGTCACGCCAAATCATGGCGGTATATTTATTATTTAGCGCGGCAATATCGGTCCTTCCTACAGCCATTGACTCACTTGAAACAGTTTTTGCAAAAGAAGTACTGATGCTGACTGATACCCAATATGGCCTTCTTGTTAGTGTGGCTGGAGCAGGCATCATCGCAGGGGCAAGTCTTAATTCGGTCATTGTCGAAAGGCTGTCAGTTTCGCTGATGCTTGGAGTCGGCAGTTTGTTTGTGGCGTTTGGCTATCTTATATATGCATTTTCCAGCACACTATTTGTAGCAGCCGGTGGTTTTTTTATATTAGCCTTCTTTTTAGCTTTTGCGAATACAGGTTTTATGACGTTCTATCAAACAAATATCCCAGTAGAGGTGATGGGAAGGATAGCCAGCTTTTATGCTTTCATTGAAGCCATTTTGACAATAGCCATGACGGGAATATTCGGCGGGCTCGCTCATATTTTATCGATCAGAATGTCCGTCATCATTGGGTGTATTTGTATGCTTCTTATCTGTCTATTGCTATGTTTTGTCATCTTTCGTCCATTGACTGTCAAAAAAATAGTGCATCCTACTTAGAAAATTAAAAAAATTATGTTATCATTATTTAAGTAAGTTAATTAAATTGATGAGAAAAGGAGTCTTACAAATGAAAGCACTACGCTGGCACGATCAAAAGGACATTCGACTAGAGGAAATTGACGAACCAACAGTTGCTCCAGGTAAAGTGAAACTGAAAGTAAAATGGTGCGGCATTTGTGGTAGTGATTTACATGAATATTTAGGCGGACCGATCTTCATTCCTGTGAATGAACCTCATCCACTTACAAAAGAAAAAGCACCAATTACATTGGGACACGAGTTCTCTGGGGAAGTTGTTGAAGTAGGAGAAGGCGTAAGCAATTACAAAGTAGGCGATCGAGTGGTTGTAGAACCTATTTTTGCAACTCACGGGCATCAAGGTGCTTATAACTTAGATGAAAACATGGGCTTTTTAGGACTTGCCGGAGGCGGCGGTGGATTCTCTGAATATGTATCAGTTGATGAAGAATTACTTCATTTATTACCAGACGAAATCTCCTATGAGCAAGGCGCGCTTGTTGAGCCTTCTGCAGTTGCTTTATATGCGGTACGTTCTAGTAAAGTACAAGCTGGGGATACAGCGGCTGTGTTTGGCTGCGGACCAATTGGTTTACTTGTCATTGAAGCATTAAAAGCAGCTGGTGCTACTGATATTTATGCAGTTGAATTATCGAAAGAACGCCAAGAGAAAGCAAAAGAGCTTGGAGCGATCATTGTAGATCCTTCTCAATATGAAGATGTTGTTCAAGAAATCGCAAGCCGTACAAATGGTGGCGTCGATGTTTCTTTTGAAGTGACGGGTGTACCTGTTGTATTGAAGCAAGCAATCCAATCAACTAAAATTGCAGGCGAAACAGTCATTGTGAGTATTTGGGAAAAAGGCGCAGAAATTATGCCGAATGATATTGTCATCAAAGAACGTACAGTGAAAGGAATTATCGGCTACAGAGACGTATTCCCATCTGTATTAAACTTAATGAGAAAAGGCTATTTCTCTGCAGACACACTCGTCACGAAAAAAATCAAGCTGGACGATGTGATCGAGGATGGCTTCCATGCTTTAATCAATGAAAAAGATCAAGTGAAAATTTTAGTCAGTGCTGAATAAGTAAGATAACAAAGGGAATGGCATAAGCCATTCTCTTTTTTATGTGATCAGATTAAGAGAGCTGCGGTTGAATAGTGATAATTGAAAAGATGTTTAATAGAGCGAGAAGAGGATGTCGTCATATTCGGCTCAACACCAAAAGAACTGATAACACACCAAAAAAGGGTGAATAAAAAAGTCGATCAGGTTTTTGTGCCTGATCGACTTTTTAACGCCCGAGAGTTCTGCCGTATACGCTGACACGTTTCTCTAATAATGCAAAAGCTAATTCAAAGAAAATGCTCAGCAGCCAATAGATCAAAGCGGAGACGAGATAAGTTTCTAAAAACTGATAGCCGTCATTTGCAATGATCCGGGAAATACCCATGATTTCGAGTACCCCAATTGTAAACGAAAGAGATGTCGCTTTTAATAGCTGAACGAGCTGATTGCCTAGGTTCGGTAAGGCCACAACAAAAGCCTGCGGCAAAATAATGCGAATCATCGCCTGCCTTGTGGTCATGCCTACAATTTTTGCCGCTTCCAGCTGCCCTTTGTCTACTGCGAGAAGTGCACTTCGGACCACCTCTGTTAAATGGGCGGCTGAATGCAGGCTGAAGGTAATGAGAGCAACAGCTAATGGGGAGACCATATCCGGGTGAAAGGTCAGCCCGAATGTGCCGCTCATGCTAGTTAGAACAAAAGGAAGCCCATAAAAGAAAGCAAACAGTTGAACAATAAGAGGCGTTCCTCTAAAAAAGGAGACGTAGAGCGTGACCAGCTGCCTGAGTACAGGGATGCGAAAGAGACGAATGAAAGCAAAAACAGATCCGATCACAAGACTCACAGCCATAGAAACTAGTGCAATTAATAAGGTGAAAGGAACGCCTTTTAGAATATGAGGTACTTGGTCAATCGCAAATGGAATATCAATGGTTTGCATCTAAATCGCCTCCTTAACGTGACAGGCTGGTGCGGCCTTTTACAAATTTCTTTTCAAGCAGCATGGTGACTAGTTCAATGCTCATACAAATGAGCCAGTACACAATCGCAATGATCACGTACACTTCAAACATGCCGATTCCGTAGTTATTCCCTAAGATGATCTTCACCTGTCCCATAATATCGATGAGCCCGATCGTAAAGGCAATCGCCGTGTCTTTCACAAGATCAATGGTGTAATTTCCGAGGTTTGGCAGAGCAATGAGAAAGGCCTGCGGGATAATGATCCTGATCAAGGCCTGTGTATCTGTCATCCCAACAATGTAGGCGGCTTCCAGCTGATCTTTCCCAACTGATGAATATGCACTGCGAAAAACTTCAGATAAATAAGCGCCCGTATGTAAAGAGAACGTCATCATCACAAATAACACACGATCCCAATGGTTGATTTGAATTCCTGCCACAAGTAAAAGCTGAGGCAGTCCAAAATAAATTAAGAATAACTGAACAATTAATGGCGTACTTCGTGTAAAAGATAAATAGACAACAGCCAATTGCTTCAGCACTGGGATTTGCTTAATACGAATGCATGCAAATAAAAGCCCTATTATGATAGCGGAAAACAATGATACTACAATAATGAGAAAAGTGAGTGGCAGGCGTTCAAGCACCTGTAAAAAGATCCGCAGCCAATCTCCAGCTGTAAACGTCATGACGCTTCCTTCCTTTCTTCATATTGATAGCCTTGCTCTGAGATGTAGTCAATATCTTGAAAGAAATCAACCCCAAACCACTTTTTCGCAAGCTTAGGCAATGTTCCATCATCAATCATCTCTTGTGTAACCCGGTCCAAATCTGCTGCAAGCTGTTTTTGACTTGGCTGTAAGACAAGATAGATTGGCTCCTTTGACACGATCCCGCCCACTTTGACCTTCAGGTTCAGATGCTGTTGAATGGTATCAAAGGTTGAAATATTCATAAACGCAGCATCAGACCGTCCGCTTTCAACGCGCTTTAAGTTGAGTTCATTTGAAGGGCTTTCAATGGTTGTCAGCGGAATATCTGGATCATGTTCTTCATTATATTGATTTAATATGGAACGCAATCCGCCGCTAGGACTGACAGGAGCCAGCTTTTTAGATGTCATATCGTCAAGCGATTGAATATCCTGGTTTGATTCATTCACAATTAAACCTGTCATCGAATAGCCGTACGGAACCTTAGGATAAAGAAACCGCTTTTCGCGTTCAGGGTTACTGAAAAACCAATTAGCCGCCATTTCAAACTTCCCAGCGCCAACACCAATAAGATTGGATTCTTCTTCGCCAAAGATGTAATCAAAATGGATGTGCGGAAGTCTTTTTTCCACTTCATTTAAATAATCAATGTTATAGCCAATTGGTTCGTTTCGGTCATTTGTGGCTAAAAAGGGTGGATTGACCTCTGCACTCAGTGCGACCTTCACAATTTGTTTCCCATCATCTGTTGTTGTTTTTACACTGCTGCAGCCAATCAAAGAGAGGAGAAACAGAAGGACACCAGATGTCATGAATGCTGTCTTTTGCTTCATATGTCTTCCTCCGATCCTTGCCACATTCCGCGATGAATTCTGGATAAAAATTGTTTCGTTCGTTCATGCTGAGGCTTCATCAGAACATCTTCTGGTGAGCCTTTTTCAACAATTTCCCCATCTGCCATAAAGATCACCGTATCCGCTACGTCCTTTGCAAAGGAAATTTCATGCGTCACAATGACCATCGTCATCCCTTGGCTTGCAATATCCTTGATCATTTCAAGGATTTCTCCAACCATCTCTGGGTCCAGTGCGGACGTTGGTTCATCAAACAGAAGCACCGCAGGATTCATCGCAAGAGCGCGGGCAATTCCAATCCGCTGCTGCTGCCCGCCAGATAGTTCACTCGGAAATGCATCCTTTTTATGAAGCAGTCCAATCCGCGTTAAAAATTGCTCTCCAACCTTTTCTGCTTCTTTCTTAGACATGTTTTGAGACACAATCAATCCCTCTGTAATATTTTCAAGTGCCCGTTTATTTTGAAACAAGTGATAATGCTGAAATACCATGGAAGATTGCTGCCTTAGTTTTAAAAGATCTTTTTTATGATATCGTTCAAATTGAATCGTGGCTTCTCCAACAGTCAGCTCTCCTTTGTCTGGAATGTCGAGGCTGTTTAAACTGCGGAGAAGTGTTGTTTTTCCTGATCCGCTCGGTCCAATAATTGCGACCACTTCACCTTCTTGTACGGAGAAATCAATGCCTTTTAACACATGGGTCTGCCCATAAGATTTATGTAGATTAGTAGCTGAGATCATAAAAGCATCACGTTCCTTTGACAGATGTACTTAATATTGATAAAATTTAACACATTAAATCCTATAAGTAAAGTGTGTTTTATTCATTCCAATTGGAAAAATGAGATATCATAGATTGTGAGAAACAGAGGAGTTGGATACATTTTGTCTAAAGCATTATTTGTTGATACCGATTTTCAAAAAACATGGCTCAATCAGCTGGAATCTCTTCGTGAAACGATCGAACAAAACGCAAAAAAACATGATGAAGGCGCCTATTTTCCTAAAAAGAATATCGAATCATTAGTAAACATGGGATATACAACCCTGTCTCTCCCCGCTGAATATGGAGGCGGAGGTCAATCTGTAACAGATATGGTTCTATTTCAAGAAACGCTTGGGAGCATGGACGGAGCAACTGCCTTATCGATCGGCTGGCACCAAGGAGTTGTAGGTGAAATTTATGAAAAGAAACTATGGAATGAGAAACAGCTGCAATTCTTTGCGGAAGAAGTGAAGAAGGGCGCCCTTGTCAACCGCGCTGTGAGTGAGGCGCAAACAGGCAGCCCAACAAGAGGCGGCAAGCCTGGAACAACAGCGATTAAATCAGGTGATCGCTGGGTGATCAATGGACGTAAAATTTTCACAACGATGTCACCAGCTCTCACATACTTTTTAGTCGGCGTATGGATTGAAGAAAAAGAAGCGATGGGATTCTTCTTAATTCCCCGTGATACAGAAGGTGTTTCTATAGAAGAAACATGGGATGTTGTCGGCATGAGAGGAACAGAAAGCCATGATTTAATCTTAGATCAAGTTGTGGTCTCAGATGACATGCTTGTTGAAGTGCAAAAAGGACCTCGAGGCGGTACATTAAACCCTTGGATCGCACATATTCCTTCCTGCTATTTAGGGATTGCGCAAGCGGCAAGAGATTATGCAGTTCAGTATGCCATCACTCATTCACCGAACAGTATCAGCGGAACGATTAGTGACCTGCCAAATGTCCAAACATTGATTGGCGAAATTGATTTACTACTAAAGCAAGCACGCCACGTCATCTATTCAACGACAACATTGTATGAGCAGCCTGAGAAAAGAGAGCTGTTAATCAATGAATTCGGTGCAGTGAAGCATACAGTCGTCAATCATAGTCTGCAGGTGGTTGATAAAGCCATGCGTTTAGTCGGTGCAAAAAGTTTGAGTCTTGGCTGTCCGCTGCAGCGTTACTATCGAGATATTCGTGCTGGGCTCCATAACCCGCCAATGGATGATATGACGATTTCAAAAATCGCGAAGCAGGCCATTGAAGAGAAAAAAGAAAGCTAATATGATCAGAAAGCCGGATGAAACCGGCTTTTTTTATTTGGCAGAAAAGAGGACAAGCGTACCTTATGTCTCATCGCTCAGGCATGCTACAATCGATACAAATCATGGGAAAAGGAGCGGTTTTTTGAAGAAAAAGCATATGAAATGGCTAGTTTCCTTCATTTTGCTGATGGCGCTTTGTATCGGTCAGCCGTCATCAAGTGAGGGAACATCACCAGCATGGTCAGTAGATGAATTCTTGAAAGACAGGGAAGGCACATTTGTGATACAAGAAGTAAAAGAAAAATCGCCATGGGTATATAACAAAAAAAGAGCGAATAAGCGCTTTGCCCCACAATCAACATTTAAAGTGGCAAATGCCCTCATCGGACTCCAAACCGGCGCGGTGAGAGATGAATATGACATCAAATATTGGGACGGAGTAAAAAGAGAAATTGATAACTGGAATAAGGATCATACACTGGGCTCTGGCATGAGAGATTCAGTCGTCTGGTACTATCAAGCCATGGCGCGTGACATCGGGGAAGAACGCATGAGCCATTGGGTGAAAACCATACACTATGGCAATGAAGACATATCTGGCGGAATCGATCAATTTTGGTTAAGCAGTTCGTTGCGCATTTCTCCAGTAGAACAAGTCCATTTCCTCAAACAGCTATATGAAGAAAGTCTCCCATTTGACCTATCTGTCATGAGAACGGTCAAACGAATGATGATACAAGAAGAAGAGAAACATGCCACCCTATACGGAAAAACAGGCTCCGGCTCAGGCATCGGCTGGTACGTAGGCTTCATCAAACATAAAAACAAAACCTACATCTTCGCCACAAATATCGAAGGCACAGGACTAGAAGCAAAAGAAATCACCTATCGTATTTTGAAAAAATATCATTTGATTGAAGCATCCGTGTAGGGTGCTTTTTTATATGAAAAAGGAGATATATTGATAAGTTGATGATATATGGGTTAGTTTGAAAGGATGATATATTTATAGAAATATATTGAAGTTTCATTTCAAATATATTATTATATATGGCGTAATGTTACAAATGTTACAAATATATGATAAGGAGATTAATATGAATCTAAAAAGAAAAGTAAAATGGAAAAGGAATATCGCAGCACTATTAGCCTTTGTGATGCTTTTATCAATGTTTCCTTCTGATATTTTTGCAGAAGAACATGACGAAAATACAAAATCAAGTCATAACCTCTTAGAAAAATTAGATGATTCAAAAGCCCTTGAAATGGCAGGGATTGACGAAGACGAAATTGGAAAAGACGGAGAAGTTCTTTCAGAAAGAACAGAAAACAGCAAGCTTTTTTATGAAGGAGAGGGTGTATTTACGCAAGAGGTATATCCTGATCCTATTCATATAAAAGATGCCCCAGACGCTGAGTGGGAGGACATCTCTCCTGAATTAAAGGAGATCTCGAAAAAAGAAATAGAGACAGAAAATGCAAGATTAGAATCAACTTTTCAAAAGCAAATGAAGCAAGGACTATATGCTACATTTGAACACAAGAAGCATCAAATTGAATTTTCAATTTTAAAAGCTTCAGGTAAAAACAAATCAGAAATCAATTCCAAGGATACCTCAGCACAATTTAAAGAGAACACCAATGAGCTTACATATGAAGAGGTATTTCCAAATATAGATTTACGATCATTTACATTTAATGAAAACATCAAAGAAGATATTGTACTCAACCGATATGATGGCTACAATTCTTTTACATTTAAAATAAAAACAGATCTAACTGGGGAAATTGAGGAAGATGGTTCTATTACATTTTATGATCAGAAAAAACGGACCATTTTTCAAGTACCAAAACCGTTTATGACGGATTCTAATTTAGATGAAAAGTCAGGTGAAGTGGCTCGCTCAGAAGATGTGAGCTTTAAACTAGAAAAAGAAGACGATGGCTATTTACTTCGTGTGACTGCTGATGAGAAATGGCTTAAGGATCCTGAACGAGTTTATCCTGTGTCTATCGATCCATCGACTTCTTTATCTGTGTCAGCAGACACATTCATCATGAGTAAATACCCAACAACAAACTATTCATCCTCTACGCAAAAATGGGATGCTAATCTGAAAAGTTATGTACTGAAAACCGGTTATTATGATAAAACAACTGGTACAAACTACGCCTTCATGAAGTTTAATTCATTCAAACCGATTCAAAATATGAATGTAACAAAAGCGACGCTCAAAACGTATGTTGCTCATTCATATTACGGGACGAAAGCAACTGGTCTTTGGCTGGATACAGTGAATGCCAACTATGATCATACAAAGCTAACATGGAACAATAAACCAAGTTCTAAAAACATCGGTAAAGCCAATGTTTATAAAGGACAATGGGCGAGCTATGATGTGACATCAACCATCAAAGCTTGGAATAGTGGAACAGCTAACTATGGCTTTAAATTACATGCAAATGGAAATGGACAAGACCATTGGAAAAAAATAATCTCATCAACAAACTCTACTAATAAACCAGTCATTGAAGTAACGTATACCATTCCACAGGCAAATGCACCAACTGTAAAAGGTTTTAGTAATGGAAATGGGACAGGCTACTTCAATTTAAGTTGGAAAAAGGTAGCTGGCGCAAAAGGTTACAAAGTGTGGCTATACAACGGAAAAGAATATGAAGCCATTTCAGTTGGAAATGTGGCATCATGGAGTACAAAAGGAAAGAATATATGGCCAACAGCGAGCGAGATAGCAGCAAAAAAATATAAACTTCATTTAGACGGAAAAGGTGGCACTGAATTAGCAGTGGATCCTTCTCCAGTTTACAAAAACTCAGGCGGTAAGTATGCGACAAGTAAAAATTATTGGGTAGCTGTAAGTGCGATCTTCGACCAAGGTGAAGGCGCAATGTCAGCAAAGGTAAAGCCTGTCGTGCCGAATGTTGCTAGAGCGAAAGCACCTAGTACAAAAGGTTTCAATAATAATAACGCAACAGGTTACTTTGATCTTTCTTGGACTTCAGTTTCCGGTGCAACTGGTTATAAAATACAAATGTTTAATGGGAAAAGCTATGAGACATTGGATCTTGGGAATCAAACATCATGGTCAACTAAAGGGAAAAAAGTATGGCCGACAGCTGCTGAGATCAAAGCAGGTAAATATGCATTGCACCTCCAAGATGGTAAAGGGGCGGAGCTTCCAATTCATCCTGGTGCGACTTATAAAAATGCTGGAGGAGATGCGGCTCAAAAACATTATTCCTTCAGAGTGATTGCCTACAATAAAGATGGAGAAGCTATTGCTTCACCGCCAGCCGGACCAACTTTACCTGATCTATCTAGACCAAAAGCTTTATCTGGATATGCTTATACCAATACAAAAGAAAGCCAAACAGGTTATATCAATTTACATTGGGACAAAGTGAAAAATGCAAAAGGGTATAAAATTAACATCTATAATGGTAAGGCATATCAATCATTTGATGTGGGTGATGTCGATCATTGGACAACACAAAACAAGAATATTTGGCCGACTCCTACTGAAGTTAAAAATGGGAAATATGTGCTTCATACAGATGGTAAAGGCGGGGAATTAGCGCTAGACCCATCACCTGTATATGAAAATGCGAATGGAAATTATAAAGGACGCAAGAACTACTCCTTTACCCTTTCCGCTTACGATGCAAATGGAGAAACCATTCCAACACCAGCCTTTAACCCGACATTCCATGAAGGGGCCGAATTCCTTGGAACAGAGGATTACTGGTCGATTATTGATATACCAGACGGTCAGCTTAATGGTGCAACTGGGAATGTGATTGTCAGTGAAGAAGAAATGTCGATTGATGGAAGAGGACCGGGGCTTGGAATTGGTCGAACGTACAACAGTTTAGATGCAGCTGACCACCTGTTTGGTCAAGGATGGTACGCAGATGTAGAAACGAGTATCACGCCAACAAAAGAAGGTGCTATCTATCTTGATGAGGATGCTACAACCCATGTTTTTACAAAAAAAGCAGATGGCACGTATCAACCACCAACAGGTATTTTTCTTGAATTAACGGAATCAAAAGATGAATACATGTTAAAAACGAAGGATCAAACCTTTGCGCACTTTAGTAAAAACGGTGGGAAAATCACCAAGGTTGTAGATGGACATAAAAATACAACGACATATAAATATAATGAAAACAATCAGCTCACTTCAATGGAAGATGCATCTGGCCGAAAAATAACAATGGATTATGATGAAGATGGTCATATCATTTCGGTTCAAGGACCAAAAGGGAAAAAGCTTTCATATGAGTATGATGCAGGTTTACTAACGAAAGTCATAGATTCAGATGGAACAAGTATCTCATATGAATACGATAAAGAAGGCAGATTGATTAAACAATTCTCTCAAAACAGCACACAAGATCAGCCTGTTTTTACAGAATATCTATATGAAAATCATCGTTTAGTCAAGGCAACCAATGCAAAAAAAGAAACATTTGAGTATGCATATGATATGTCTAAAAAGACACTCATGCTGACGCAGCCAAACGGGCGGAAAATACAGTATACGTATAACGAAGCAGCCAATCCAATTCAAGTTGTAGATGATGCGGAAGGGCTTAAAATTACCACTAAAACGAAATATGAAGGCAACCAAATCGTAGAAGAAACTGACCCAAATGATGTAGAGAAAGGAAAAGCTACAGAAAGCTATTCGTATGACAAAAATGGCAACGTCATTCAGGCGAAAGATGCTTATGGCACAGAAACCTACGAGTATAACAAAAATAATGATGTCACTAAAGTGAAAGATACAGAAGGAGATATTACAGATATCGCCTACGATGGATTAGATGCTGTATCTGAGACAGATCAAAGTGGAAATATGTCTTCAGCAAGTATTTATGATTCTTACGGGAATTTGGTACAAACGAGTAAAGAACTTGCTGCAGGTGCGAGTATATTAAAAAATGGCAGTTTTGAAGATACGCTAACTGGCTGGAAGCTTACAGCATCTAAGGATGACGGGAAATTAGCGCAAACAGCTGGAAAAAGTGGTCCGTTATCTGGCGGCCGAGTATTAGAGGTCAGTTCACAATCGACAACTGAAGGAACAGAACTTGGCTATTCTTCGGCTACACAAGAAGTAATACTAGAGCCAAATACGACGTATACACTGAGTGGGAAAATAAAGACAGAACTAACGAAAGCAAGAGCATTTTTTAACATTGATTTAAGAGATACAAACAATAAACGAATTCAGTGGATCAGCAACGGCTACAGTACATTATCAGGCAAAAACGATTGGACAAAACGCCAAGTTTCGTTTACGACGCCATCTCATGCAGGCAAAGCTGTGATCTATATGGAAGTGGATCATCGAGATAAGGCTGGAAAAGGAAAAGCCTGGTTCGATGAGATTCAGCTGGAAAAAGGCGAAGTTTCATCAAGTTATAATCCAGTCAAAAATAATTCCTTTACGGATAAAACAACAAGCTGGAGCGGAACAGGTGGTTCATTAGATAATGAAGAAGGCTTTAACGATGACGTTTCGTTAAAAATGACAAGAACTTCTTCAACTCAAGCAAATGTCATCTATAAACAATCTGTCCCGATTGAACAAAGTGCGAATGATCAATCTGTGTATGTCACATTGACTGGGATGTCTAAGGCTGAAAATGTCAAAGCCTCAAATGAAAATGATTACTCACTTCAAGCGTCCGTTACGTACACAGATGGCACAACAGGAACGTTTAATGCAAAATTCCCAACAGGTACACAAGAGTGGAACCGGGCGGCGGTTGTCATACCAAAAACAAAACCGTTGAAAAAAATCGACGTGCAGATCGTTTTCCAAAAAAGCGCGACTGGAACGGTGTGGTTTGATGATATCCGTCTAGTAGAAGGAAGTCTGTTAACGAAAACCACTTACGACGAAAAAGGGAACTACGCAGTTAAAGAAGAGGATGAGCTTGGTTACTCATCTCAATCTGCCTTCGACGAAACAGGCAAAAAACTTTCTGAAACCGATGCGAAAGGCGAAAAAACAACATTCGAATATGACCAGGCTGATCAGCTGAAGAAAATCACTTTATCTAACGGGACATCCATTGTAAGAACCTACGATAAAGAGGGCAATGAACAGTCGAAAACCATTCGTGCAGAGTCAGATCAAACGTATCAATTTGAATACGACCTTATGGGCAAATTAACAAAAACCATTGATCCATTAGGAAATGTGTTAAAAAGTGAATATGATGCGAATAGCAACTTAATCAAAACCATTTCTGCAAATGGACATGAAGTGTCTCTCACGTATGATGGAACAGACCGAGTGAAATCCAAGTCATACAATGGAACAGAAAAATATAACTTTAGCTATGATAAAAACGGAAACGAAACAACGGTTGTCAACAAAGAACAAAACACAACCAAAAACAGAACGTTTGACCAACAAAACCGTATTACAAAGTTAACGGAGCGAGGCAGTAGTCAAACTTGGACGTATCCAACCGATTCAGATAAACTGAAATCCTTTGAATGGACACACGGAAATCAAAAAGGGACGAACCAATTCAGTTACAATAAGCTTGATCAAATGACGCAAATGAAGGATTCGAGTTCTACGTATTCGTTTGATTATGATGAAAATGGAAATGTTCAGTCCTTTATTACAGGTAACGGCAGTGGTGCTAGCTTTGCTTATGATGAGCGCAATTTAATTAATGATTTGCATATTGGAACAAACCAAGGCACAAC
Organism: Bacillus sp. Nf3; assembly: GCF_003028545.1. NCBI lineage: Bacteria > Bacillati > Bacillota > Bacilli > Caryophanales > Bacillaceae > Bacillus > Bacillus sp. Nf3. The sequence goes on from NZ_PYUA01000002.1 coordinate 393,915, forward strand.
GATCTTAAACGAAGCTTACGAATATGATCAAAATGGAAACAGAATAACGATTGATCAAGGAAGCAACGGGAAGATTCGTTATGAATATGGAAAATTAGATCAATTGATCAAAGAAACTCATCCAGATGGCACGGTCATTGAGTACACATATGATGGGTTTGGAAACAGAAAAACCGTCACGACTGAAAAAAATGGCACTAAAAAAACAATCAACGCATCATTCAACATCATGAACCAACTGACAAAGGTAAATGATGAGACTTTAACTTATGACAAAAATGGCAACCGAACGTCTGACGGGCAATTCCTTTATGAATGGGATGCAGAAGATAACATTACAGCCATCACGAAAAAAGGGGAAGACAAGCCATTTGTCACTTACAAATATGATGAGCGTGGATATAGAATTCAAAAAACAGTGAATGGAAAAGTCACCAATTATTTTTATGACGGCGATAGCCTGAATGTCTTATACGAAACAGATAAAGATAACGTAGTCACAAAAGCATACACATACGGTGAGAGTGGACAGCTCCTTGCATTCACGCAAAACGGGAAAAAATATTTCTATCACTACAATGCACACGGCGATGTCATAGCCATCACAAATAGTGCAGGGAAAATCGTTGCTGAGTACGAATACGATACATGGGGAGTTCCAACTAAAGTAAAAGAAGATGAAGAAGTAAAAGGAAACCCATATCGCTATGCTGGTTACCGCTTCGATGAAGAAACAGGACTTTACTATTTAATCGCCCGCTACTATGAACCGAGAAACGGCGTATTCCTATCACTTGACCCAGACCCAGGAAGCGATGGAGATGCACTAGATCAAAACGGATATACCTATGGAAACAACAACCCAGTCATGAATGTGGACCCAGACGGCCATTGGGTATGGTTTGTTGTCAATGCAGGATTTGCGGTATATGATGGATACAAAGCTTATAAATCAGGCAAGGGCTGGAAAGGTGCAGCTTTAGCAGCAGCATCTAATTTTGGACCTGGGAAGATATTTAAGGGTGCGAAAAGGGTTTATAGTTTTGCGAAAAGTAGCGGGAAACGAAAAGTAAAAAGTGTTGATTGGGATCATATCAAATCAGGTCATTCTGCAAAATCTAAAAAGAAAAACAAGGGGAAATTTAGAAGTAATAAAACATTAAAGAGAACTACACGGGATACCCTGAGGACTGGAAAGTCTAGAGCTGGGAATAAACCTGGATCAACAGTTTATGAGAAAACCTATAAAAAACATGTTGGTGTCAATGGGAAAGGAAAAAAAACAAAGAGAGTTAGAGTGGTAGTCCAAAAAGATGGTACTCTAAGAACAAGCTTTCCATATTAGGAGTTGAGATGATTGATAAGTAAAATAGCTACAGAGAAAGTAATTGATTTTCCAAAACAAGATCTAATTTATTTTAATGTTGGAAGAGATGAGAAAATATATATGGTATTTCTTATTGATGATCAACTAATACTTCAAGTAGTCAAGGATCATAGTATTATAATGAATAAATCACTAAATGAACTTGATTCTGATAGCTATATTTATTTAATACAAGAAATAAACGACGATACCATTGTCATTGTGTTTGAACAAGATTATATATGTAAAATAAATTTTTTAGATTTAAAAGAAAATAATATGGTAGAAATGTGTTCATTTCTACTAAGTGTTAATACATTTCATCTGGATGAAAACGGATTATTGTGGATTGGTATCTCAGAAGAGGGGATATTTGACGAATTAAATCCTAAGGGTAAAGGAATGTACTGTATAAACTTACTTGTAGGAGAAATGCTATTTGAAGAAGAATTTAAAGGGATCATGTATGAATGTTCTTCAATACAAACTCTAGAATCAGAACTATACACTAGCTATGAAGAAGAGCAAACGATTGTTATTTCAACTTTTTCTTACGATTTAAACCTTCAGTCATGTCAAAAAAAGAAAATGTATCATCTTGATAAAAAAGAATATAGGTACTGTGACCAACTATATGTTTCTGAGAGTCAAATCTTGTTATTCGATAATATGGAAAATAAACAGTATGCTTTTAGAATAGTTGACGACGAAACGTTTAGAATGAAATTATTCTTAGATGGAATTGATCCCTCACAGTGTGATCCTACTTACAAAGTAGTTGGAAAGTATCTTTATATTTTGGTCGAAGATAAGCTGTATAGAAGTAAACTAATGTAGGAATATCATGAATTTCTTTTAGTATTAATTAAAATAACCCTCTCTAGGAATTAGGGAGGGTTTTATACTGGAGGAAAAGTTGAAGAAAGTTAAATTAAACACGATGACCAAAAAATCTATCGCAGATATCGAAAAAGAAATGACAAATACCGCACTGAATCTAGTGAAAGAAAAACAAGCAAAATTTAAAGATTTAGGTTTAACAATCAATGCTGAATTTGGAAGGTTTGCATTCGGAAAAAATATAGAGGGAGAGAAATTCAAGTTTCAGATTGTTTTACAGCAGGATATAATTCATCATGGAAAGTTGTCACAAAAATAAATCAAGATTTTATAAAAGAAGATGATCTTCAAAATCTGAAATTCGTGACATATAGAGATGAAAATTATTACGTTAGCGAGGGAAAAGAAGGTTCCATTGCACCTGTTATGGACTTAGAGGTTGCTGACCCAAAAACAGCTAAAATGATATTTAACCCGATTGGTATGTATGGCGAATACACTATTATAAACATTCTTTCTTTATATTTTAAAGGTATGTCGATGGAGGATATTATCAAATATGAAATATAGGTAGCTTACAGCGTGAAGTGAGTTTTGAGAAAAACTTACATAGGTAGGATGTAATGAATGGACGAATCAAAAATGCTAGACTGTTTAAATAAAATAAGACAAGTCTTGTAGGGGACGATCACAAGAGAACAAATTTCTGATTGGGCTGCAATTTACGTTTCTGCAGACGATCCAGAAATAGACGATGATCAAGTTTGGGATATGCTGATTCTGTTGAGTGGAATTAATTTGAAAGACTCACCTAATTCTTACTTGCATTGATCAGTATCTATAGAAGAAATAAACGCTCTTTTACAATTTACTACGGATTTACTAAAGATTGAAGTAAAAGTTGAATCATCTGGTCGATCTTTTATGAAGAATATGGAGTCGTCGTATTCAATAAGTAATTACTAAAATCATGCCGCTTTCTACAGTAAATAAATAGATAAGGAGCGACGCAATGTCCATGCATCCGAAAGAATTAGAAACCACCATGCAATTACCTGCGAAAAAGCGTTATGACTATTTCATCAAAAAGATTGTTGATTTTGAAGAGGTTTAGTCATTAAGCAACGAGAAGGGCTGGGTTATGTCAGAGGATGACGTGGTGTACCGCAGCTTCATTTTTGGGCGACAAAGGATTATGCCGCTTATTGCGCAAACGATCAATGGGAAAAAACAGTGCCAGAAATGATTGATTTAGAAGACTTTATAGAAGAGTGGCTCCCGGGCATGATAGCAGATGGAAATCAATCCGTCCATTTTCTATAATCGAAATAATTCGGTGTCAATTGAAATTCAAACATTAAAAGAAGATATAGAGAAAGAATTAAAAAACTACTAGTTCGACAAGAGTGGAGGTAGTTGTTTGAAACGGCTTGAAGACTTATTTATTCGTTCAGAAAAAGAATTCAAATTCTATCAGAATTTAGTAGACCATGTGTTTGACACAAATAAAGAGCTGCCACAACAAGTCTTCCGTAAGACATTTGATTGTTTTTTGTTTCAAGAGTTTGATTGGGCATTGAGTGATGATATTTTACAAACCATAAAAGAGTTATCAACTGTTACACAAGATAGAGAATTTTTGACTGCAGTCCTTCAACCAGATCCAACCAAATATTATTTGAAGGAATTTGGATATTATAATTGGCTGAAAGCGAATGTAAACATTTCAAGTGAGAATTATGTAAACGCACTATGGACGCACCCAAAAGAGTCTATAGCGGATGATATCATAACGAATTCGTACATAGTGGTCTGGTTATCGCATTCTTTGCAGTGGGCGATTTGGGCAGACAGGGATATGGAAATTTGTGTAATGGGGGTGGTATCAACAAAAGATTCTGTGAAAAATAGGTTATTAAAAGAAGGGTGGAAACCAATGGATTACCCTGTTTTAGCAAATTGGCTTGAAGGCTTATTGAAGGACCAAAATACATTCAATGATTATTACACTCAAATGCTTTCTCATTATGCGTCATGTTACAAGCGGTGAAATGGAGTATCAATGACTAATGATAGATTTACCCGAAGATGCGAAAGGAGCATAAAGTGAAAAATTTGTTTATATCCGATCCAAAAGAACTTGAACATGTTCTATCGTTTGTTAATTCGCTCGTTAACAGTACGAAGACATTCCCTGATCAAGTGTTGAAAACAAAAACCCCTCATTATTTATTCGAAGAATTCCATTGGTTGTTATCAGACGGTAGCTGGGAGACACTAAAAGATTTAGCTTTGAACCATAGAGATGAATATATACTAATGGCTGTGTTAGATGAGCAGAAGACTATGGATAATTATTATCGTGATTTTGGTTATTATCCTTGCGTGAAAATCCCGTTAAATATCACACCAAGTGATTACCTTGATATCTTAACGGATTACCCGATACATAGTGTAAACGATAGCATGATGAATATTGCTTCACGTGTGATATGGGTTTCCCCTTCTGCAAAATGGATCATTTATGGTGAAAGAGGTTATGAGATAGGAGTATTAGCGACTCATCAATTAGAACATATGAATAAACAATTGCTGAAAACGTGGAGAACTTTAGATGAGATTGTATTAGGTTGGATTTCTGTTGTATTTCGAAATCAGAAACTTCCAGAAGATTTTAAAAATGAATTCATTCAAAATTACACAAATATTGAATAATAAGAACTATAATCTTCTTAAATTTTAACCTACTTAAAAGCATTGAGAGAAAGGTGTAGTGGATCCATGAACACGAGCCAAGATAAACAAGGCTTAATCAATGATTTGAAGCAGCGCTATCAATACTTGTTAGATTCCGCTTATCCAGATGATAACGTCTCTTTTGAAGAAGAAACTGGTATGCCCTCAGATGATTTTTATTTATTTTTTTCACTTGTTGCAGGCAGTTTGAGTTATGTGGTTGATCATAAACGAATACCGAAAAAACAGTTAAACGTGTTACGTCAGTCATTTGAAGAGCAATCTCCTCAAATCAAATCGTTTTACCATATCCTTGAATCGTATCCTTTATTGCATTCCTACGTTCAATACCATGAAGAAACAAGAAAACGAATTATTGCATTTATACAATAACCTCTTGGAGGACAAACGATGACATGGTTTTTAGATGAAAAAATCCAGAAGCAAATCCCTGATTTCGATATCAGTCATCTAAAGCAAATCAATGAATTCCACTACTTTAAAGAGTATAATGAATATGACGACTTGATCAATTGTTTTTCTCTTGCACATCCCATATGAATCTAGTATCGAATTGAATCGTGCTAGTTTATCTACATATCTGCTACTCATGCTTCCCCATCCCAACACAGAAAGGTGCAATGACATTGAATCGAATCTTGAAATGGCTCTTATTTGCGGCGGTCATCGCAGGCTTATTGGTTTGCGCATTCTTTGTGTTCCGTTTCAACCAGCCTAAACCGACGACAAACATCCATTATGCAGACACACAAAATAAACAGCAAACCCTCGATATGTATATGCCGAAGGGCAAAGATGAAGACAAAAAGAAGAAGCATCCAGTGATGATCTATCTCCATGGCGGAGGCTGGACAGGCGGCGATAAGAATAGAGTCGCTTCTAAAGCTGATTATTTTACAGGTCAAGGGTATGTGTTTGTTTCAATGAATTACAGGCTTCACCCTGATGCAAACTATGAGCAGATGGCAGATGATACGGCAAACGCCATTAAATGGGTGAAGGATCATGCGGATGAATATCAAATCGATTCATCAAAAATCAATGTCATGGGTCACTCAGCGGGCGGTCATTTGACGGCGCTGGTTGCCACAGATTCGACCTACTTAAAACGTGTGGGGCTGTCGCCAACAACGATCAATTCCATCGTGATTTTAGATGGGCCGTTAAACATCAATCAATTTATACAAGCCATCCCATCGTACAAAAAAGTCTTTGGCAAACAAGAGGAGAATTGGACAAAGGCATCTCCTGTCACTTATATGAATCAAAAGAATTTACCACCTGTCTATTTGGTCACGGGCTGGGAAAATCCTGAAGTGTATCGATTTGCTGAAAAACTGAATCATGACAAAGGCTCTCGGTTTGTTTTTCGGGTGCATACGCTGAGCCATAGTGACTTGAACAAATGGTTTGGATCAGACAGAGCGCCAAAAGAAGCACAAAAAATGACGGAGGCTGTGATGGCTTTTGTTAAAAAACAAAATCAATAACGAAGACCATATGTTCGACAATCCATTTAGTTGCAGTTATGATAAAACCTAAGTGGTTTGTTATTAAAGGAGTGTATGTCGTTGTCATCACGAATGGAAAATAAAGTGTTTAACTGCGAAAAGGAGCTGACGCTGAATATTATCGGCGGTAAGTGGAAAATGCTGATTTTATGGCATCTGGGCAGAGAAGGGACAAAACGTTTTGGTGAGTTAAAGTCGTTAATGCCTGGGATTACGCAAAGAATGCTTGTCAATCAGCTAAGAGAATTAGAGGAAGATCACATTGTGCACCGGGAGGTTTATCCTGTCGTCCCGCCAAAGGTTGAGTATTCTCTCACAGAACTAGGAGAAAGCTTAATGCCGATTTTAGAGGCGATGTATGATTGGGGAAAACAATATCTCGACAGCAATTTCTTAAAAGATGATAAATAGAAAGACTACCGATTGTAGGGCTAAAATAACTTTATTTTAGCCCTTTGTCTTTACCCTGAGATACTGCCCAAAAGACAGTATCTTTTTTGTAACCATATGCGGAAAAGTATAGTATGTAAAAAAAAAGTGCGTACTTACATTGCGTCATTCCTGTTGTTATACTCATTTCATCGTTCAAGATGCATCATCCGCGGAGCTCTTGAAGATGAGATGAAAAACGGGAGTGAAAGTTGATGAAATTACAATTAGCATTAGATTTAGTGAATATACCAGAGGCAATTGAGCTGATCAAAGAAGTAGAAGCATCCATTGATGTGGTCGAAATTGGGACACCTGTTGTGATTAACGAAGGGCTTCGTGCTGTAAAAGAAGTCAAGCAGGCTTTTCCCAATTTACGTGTACTCGCTGATTTGAAAATTATGGATGCTGCCGGCTATGAAGTGCAGCAGGCATCTGAAGCTGGAGCAGATATCGTCACCATTCTTGCAGCGGCAGAAGATATGTCCATTCAAGGAGCGGTGAAAGAAGCGAAAGCAAGAGGAAAACAAATTTTAGTTGATATGATTGGCATCAAAGATATCGCAGGCCGTGCAAAAGAGCTGGATGCGCTTGGAGTCGATTATATTTGTGTGCATACAGGCTATGACCTGCAAGCAGTTGGTCAAAATTCATTTGCTGATCTTATGACGATTAAAGAAGTTGTCAAGCAGGCGAAAACAGCGATTGCAGGTGGAATTAAGCTTGATACGTTACCTGAAGTCGTGAAATTAAACCCTGATTTAATCATTGTCGGCGGCGGTATCGCAAGCCAGGACAATAAAGCAGAAGTGGCTGCACAAATGAAGCAGCTGATCGCACAATCATGAAGACCAGCGACTATGTGAAAGCCATTTTAAATGAGCTTTCTGATCATTCGTCTGCCATTCAAGACGAACAAGCAGAGCGCCTGATCACAAGTATTTTATCTGCACAAAAAGTTTTTGTGACAGGTGCAGGCAGATCTGGCTTGATGGGAAAATCGTTTGCGATGAGACTTACTCATATTGGCGTCAAGGCATATGTAATTGGTGAAACGAATACGCCTTCTTTTACAGAAGAGGATCTTTTGATTGTCGGGAGCGGCTCTGGCCGTACAGAGTCTTTACTCGTCCTTGCAAAAAAGGCAAAAGCAATTGGCGGAAAAGTGGCAGCATTCACGCTTTCTGCTGAGTCACCTTTAGCTGATTTATCGGATGAAGTCATCTTATTGTCAGGTGCACCGAAGGATCAACAGGAAGGAAACCATCATACCATTCAGCCAATGGGCTCACTATTTGAGCAGTCGCTTCTTCTGACATACGATGCGGTCATTTTAAGGTTAATGGAAATAAAAGAGCTCGACACACATACAATGTACGGTCACCATGCAAATTTAGAATAGGTATTTTCAAAGCCTTTCCTTTCTTAAAAGGAGAGGCTTTTTCATTTAAAACAAGATCAGAATCTTGACATCATCTATTTGATGTAACTATAATTGTTACATCGTTAAAGAAAAAGCGCAAGCACGGAAGGAAGATGAACATGAAAGTACAAATTTGGTCAGATATCGCCTGTCCTTTTTGTTATATAGGAAAAAAACAGCTGGAAACAGCGCTAGAACAATTTCCAGAGAAGGAACAGGTAGAGATAGAGTTTAAAAGCTTTGAGCTTGATCCACATGCACCTGTTGATGTCGATCATGACGTTCACGATATGCTTGCCAAAAAATATGGCATGAGCCGCAGCCGGGCAATGGCGATGAATGAGCAGGTAAAGCAGGCCGGTAAAGAGAAAGGAATCGATTTTCAATTCGATCCGCTCGTGTTGACCAATACCTTTGATGCCCACCGATTGGCGCAATATGCTGGTCAAAAGGGGAAAGGCGATTTCGTCATGGGAGAGCTGTTTCAAGCGTATTTTACAGATGGAAAGCATGTTGGTGACCGTCAAACTCTTTTAGACATTGCAGAAAAAGCAGATCTTGATTTAAAGGAAGTAGAGCAAGCTCTTGACAGCGAGGAATTTGCAGATCATGTACGAGAAGATGAAAAAAAAGCGAGACAGCTTGGTATTAATGCCGTACCATTTTTCTTAATCAATAACAAATATTCAGTGGCAGGTGCACAGCCAGCAGATACCTTCCTGCGCGCACTTGAAACAGCTTGGACAGAGGAAGCAGCTCAAGCAGAGAAAGCTGCTGACAATGCGTTTGAAGCAGCATGTGCAGATGGCGTATGTGCGGTGCCTTCCCCTAAAGAAGAATCGTAATAGGCAAAGGCAAGTTCCCTATCTTTCTAAAAGATGGGGATTTTTGTTGATTTAATATAAAGTTTACTTCATAATTAAGGTATCTTAATTATGAAGGTGATAAAATTGATATCCAAAACAGCTATGATCCAAGAGCTAAACAATATCGAAGCTCGCATCCATCAAAAGCTCCGATTAGAGTTTGAAGAATTATTTGTAGATGAGTTAACCGATAAGCAGCATATTGTACTGAATTTTATTGAACAGAAAGGGGGAAGTTCTCCTATTCAAATTGCCCAGCAATTAGGTATCACTCAAAGTGCAGTGAGTCAATTGTTAAACACGCTTGAAAAAAAAGAATGGATTTGCCGCAGCATTAACCCGCATAATCGGAGGGAATTGCATGTTGAACTTTCTGAGAAGGCCATAACGTACCTCGAGAATATGAGAAAGGTAGAGCTTGCGATTATTGAAAAATATTATTCAGCATTATCCCTCGATGAGATCTCCACATTGACATCGATTTATGAAAAGCTCGATCAATTGATCCCACATCAAAACGAAGAGAAAGGATGAGAATGAATGACGCTCAAACAAGAAGTACAGAGAATCGCTTCCTCTTATATAGAGAAAAAGAAGGACGCACTGCTTGTGATCGGATTGATTCATCAAGGGGAAACACATGTCTTTCATTTCGGGGATCACCCTATACAAAAGCGAGTGGAGCCAGAGGATGTCATTTTTGAGATTGGCTCGATTTCAAAAGTCTTTACGACAAGTATATTGTCAAGCATGTTGCAAAAAGGGCAGATGAAACTCGATGATTCGATTTCACTGTATTGTCCTCATATTCGAAAGAATCATCCCATTCAAATAGAGCAGCTGGCAACCCATACGTCTGGACTTCCTCCGCATCGTCTTCTTAGAGATTTGCAGCTATGCTTCCTTCCTAAAGTGAGAAGAGATATGTTCTGTCAATATTCACTCGATGAATTAATGAAACTGTTAAACTCGAAAAAGTGGAATCAGCCAAAAAGCTTTCCATCTCGTTATTCCAATGTGGGTGTCGGGCTGCTTGGTTTAATCATGGGCTGGTCTCGTCACAAAACATATGAACAGCTATTGATGGATTATATCGTGGATGAGCTTCATCTATCAAGTACCTTTATTACTATCAAGGATGATATAAAATCAAAGATGATCTTAGGTCATCGAGAAAATGGTAAAGAGGTTCCGCCGCTTCATATGCTTGATTATCAAGGAGCTGGCGCTATTCGCTCGACCATCACAGATTTATTGTCATTTCTCTCGGCCCATCTACACGCAGATGCGGATTCTTTTTGGAAAATCACGCATGAACCAAGAGGGGATATGGGCAGGAACATGTCAATGGGACTCGGCTGGGTCATCGATGACACAGGACTTATTTGCCATAATGGGGCGACGTCGGGATTCTCCAGTTTTATTGGCTTTCGCCCGCATTCAAAAGCAGGCGTGGTCGTTTTATCCAACTACCGTAATCGAATCACGCAAGACTCTCCCGATCGTATAGCGTATGATCTGCTGGATATGCTGGAATCTAAAATAAAATGAGCCACCTGCGGCAAGGGCTCATTTTATTCGTTTGATCGTTTCACCTGGAACCAATTCAGGCTCGTAAAACGTTTGATCAGGGAGATTCTTTTTCCCTTGTACTTTTTTAATCATCCAGTCTGCTGCATCACGGCCCATTTTCTCCTGTGGATGGGTCAGTGTTGTCAGCTTCACATGGGCATTTTTCTGGGCAATATACGAATTATCCTGTCCAATAATCGAGAGATCATCTGGAATGGACAGCCCGATTTCGCTGCATACGCTGGCGACTTCTAATCCCACCTCATCGTTATAGCAAACAAGAGCGGTCAGTTCGTGTCTGTGCGCCATCAGGAATGTGTGAATTTGCTCTCCCAAATGCTGCTTTGATTCTGTATCGAAAAAGAGCACATGCTCAGGCAGGAAATTAAGCTTCGCTTCACCTAGCGCTTGAATATAGCCCTTCATCCGATATTTTCCCTGTAAATCATCTGTTTTTGAAATAAGTCCAATTTGCTGATGGCCTGAGGTGATCAGCTCTTTTGTGGCTAAATAGCTAGACTTCACATCATCTAAACAGAGAAAAGGAACCTCTAGCTGCTCATAATAGGCATTGATCATAATGAGCGGTACATCCTGTTCTTTAAAGGATAAGTAGTACGAAATGTTTGGATTGTATAAATTGCTTTTCGTCGGCTCGACAATAAGTCCGTCCACCCCAAAAGACAGCATCATTTCCAGCGCTTTTTTCTCCTGCTCAACATCGTTATTTGTGCTTGCCAGTAACAAGGAATAGTTCTCTTCGTTTAATCGGCTTTCAATGCCTCGAATGATGGAAGGGAAAATGTAATCGGATATGTATGTTGTAATGACCCCAATCGTTTTCATATGTGCATGTCCCGCAGGTTTTGTTTGATATTGATTGGTCACAAATGTGCCTGAACCTTTTTCGCTGCGCAAAAATCCTTCGCTGGACAATTCCAAAATGGCTTTTCGAACTGTATGTCTGCTTACTTGATACATGTCCTGCAGGCTTGATTCGGTTGGAATGCGCTCCCCGATCCGATAATCCCCTGTGAGTATTTTGCTTTTTATATCATCAATAATGATCTGGTACTTCTTTTTCATCGTTTCACTTCTTTCTCAGTTGATCATCTACTCGGATTGAGAAGAAATTGTATGGACATATTTTAACATGGTTGTCGAATCAAAAACAGGCGCTTTCCTTTTCTGTCATGACCCCTCCAGAAAAAATGCAGGTTTTTGTCACATTGTGTATGTACAACTATATTTATTATTGACATATGTACGTACAAATATTATATTGTGATTGTACCAGAGAATCAATGAATCTAGAAAAACAAAATTGAAACCGCTATCAAAATGGGGGTGAACGTAGATTGAATCATAAAGAGACGGCCAAAGCCTTGAAAGAAGGACGGACATCTTTAGGCATTGAATTTGGTTCAACACGAATTAAAGCGATTTTAATAGATGAGGAATTTCAGCCAATTGCACAAGGTGCATATGAATGGGAAAGTTTTCTCCAGGATGGAATTTGGACGTACAACTTAATTGATATTATTACAGGTCTGCAAGTGGCGTATCGAGAGATGAAAGAACAGGCCAAGCAAAAGTATGGTGTGACCATTCAAACCATTGGCTCAATCGGGGTATCAGCGATGATGCATGGTTATGTGGCATGTGATCATACAGGAGAGGTTCTCGTTCCGTTCCGAACATGGCGAAATGCAACGACCATCGAGGCGAGTCAAAAGCTGACAGATGTATTTCAATTTCATATTCCAGAAAGATGGAGTATTGCTCATTTGTATCAAGCGGTATTAGAAGAGGAAAAACATCTATCCCGATTAGAATATATGACCACTTTGTCTGGATATATTCACTGGCTGTTAACCGGAAAGCAGGCCATTGGTATTGGCGATGCGTCAGGGATGTTTCCAATTGATGACGAAACGAAGGACTACAATGAAGAAATGCTCCAGCAATTTGAAGCATTGATTGCAGAAAAAGGCTACCCGTGGAAGCTTCGCCACCTTCTGCCGCGTGTCTATTTAGCTGGTGAAGAGGCAGGCGTGTTAACGGCAGCAGGGGCAGCCATTTTGGATCAAGGAAAACATTTGCAGCCAGGCATTCCATTTTGCCCGCCGGAAGGTGACGCTGGAACGGGAATGGTGGCGACAAACAGTGTAGAAAGACGGACTGGGAATATTTCTGTTGGGACATCGGTTTTTGCCATGATTGTCTTGGAGCAGGATCTAAAAGGTATGTATCCAGAAGTGGATCTTGTCACGACGCCGGATGGACTGCCAGTTGCCATGGTTCATGCGAATAACTGTACAAGTGACCTAAACGCTTGGATGAATATATTCAGAGAGGCATTTGAAGCACTAGGCATGCATGTGGAGTCAGAGAGGTTATACGAATCGTTATTGCAGCAAGCTTTAGAAGCAGATCGAGATGGTGGCGGACTCTTAAGCTATGGCTATTACTCTGGTGAAAATATTACGAGACTGCCAGAAGGAAGACCTCTTTTTGTCAGGTCTCCTGAAAGCCGCTTTAACCTCGCTAATTTCATGCGCACCCATTTGTTCTCCGCTTTTGGTGCTATGAAAATAGGCATGGACCGGTTAAAGGAACAGGAACATGTAGTGATTGACCGCTTACTAGGACATGGGGGATTATTTAAAACACCGCTCGTTGGCCAAAAAATGGTTGCCGCAGCGCTGAATACACCTGTATCAGTCGTTTCAACAGCAGGAGAAGGTGGTGCGTTTGGGATGGCGGTCCTTGCTTCATTTATGGTCCATCATCAGCAGCAAACATTGGCTGAATTTCTTACCCACCGGGTATTTGCCCATACATCAGAAGAACTCATGGAGCCTGATCCACTCGATGTCAAAGGCTTTGACGAATTTTTAAAGCGCTATCAAGAAGGGCTTCCGATTGAAGAAGCGGCGGTAGCGCATCTGATGCCAACGAAAGGAGTGACAACGGTATGCTAGATCGCTTAAAAGAAGAAGTGTATCAAGCAAATTTAGATTTGCCAAAATACGGACTTGTGAAATTTACATGGGGCAATGTCAGTGCATGTGATCGTGACAGTGGTTTGTTTGTGATTAAGCCGAGCGGCATAGCGTATGACCAACTATCAGCAAAAGATATGGTCGTGGTGAACTTTGACGGTGAAGTGGTGGAAGGAGAATTCAGTCCTTCGTCAGATACAGCTACACATGCAGTTCTTTACAAACACTTTGAGGAAATAGGGGGCATTTCACATAGCCATTCTATGTGGGCAACCGTTTGGGCGCAGGCAGGTCTTGATTTACCAGCAATGGGCACAACACATGCCGATACATTTTACGGCGCCGTTCCGTGCGCTCGTTTTCTTACAGAAGAAGAAGTCAATCGCGGTTATGAGATAGAGACCGGCCGGCTGATCATCGAAACGTTTGAGAAAAGAAACCTAGATGTCATGGCGGTGCCTGGTGTATTGCTTCAAGGGCATGGTCCGTTTACATGGGGGAAGGATGCAAAAAGTGCGGTCACAAACAGTGTGATTTTAGATGAAGTTGCCAAAATGAACCTTTTTGCCAAGCAATTGAACGAATTTGCGGAGCCATTGCCGCAGCGAATTTTAGATAAACATTACTTAAGAAAACATGGAAAGCATGCGTATTACGGACAAAAACCTTCAAGATAAAGAAAAGAGGGATATCTATGTTAACAAGTCAGAAAAAAGAGTTTTGGTTTATCGTTGGGTCACAGCATTTATATGGTGATGAAGCACTGCAAAAAGTAAAAGCAAATGCACAAAAGATGACAGATGCCTTAAATGAGAGCGGTTTACTTCCTTATCCAGTGATTTTGCAGGAACTGGCTGTCAGCGCCGATCAAATCACAAAGCTAATGAAAGAGGTCAATTATCGCGATGAAGTCATTGGCGTGATGACGTGGATGCATACATTTTCTCCAGCGAAAATGTGGATACGCGGGACCAATCTTTTGCAAAAACCTCTTTTGCATCTTGTCACACAATATTATGAAAAGATCCCGTGGGACACGATCGACATGGACTATATGAATCTTCATCAATCCGCACATGGAGATAGAGAATATGGCTATATCAATGCACGTTTAAATAAACAAAACCAAATTGTGACCGGTCATTGGTCAAAGCCTGAAGTGCAGCAACAAATTGCTGATTGGATGGACGTTGCGGCTGCCTATCATGAGAGCTTTCACATCAAAGTAGCCCGGTTTGGTGACAACATGCGGCATGTGGCCGTGACAGAAGGCGATAAAATCGAAGCGCAGATTCAATTAGGATGGACCGTTGATTACTTTGGAATAGGCGATCTCGTCGAATATGTAAATGCAGTAGAGCAAGAAGAGATAGATGCATTATTTGCTGAGTATTTAACGCAATATGATGTGAATTATGGAACGTATTCAGTTGAAGAATGGGAAAAAAGTGTCAAGGTGCAGGCGCGATATGAGATCGCCATCAAACGTTTCTTAGATGAAGGCGGCTATCATGCCTTTACAACAAACTTTGAAGATTTACATGGGATGAAGCAGCTGCCTGGACTTGCGGTACAGCGGCTGATGGCAAAGGGATACGGCTTTGCTGGGGAAGGCGATTGGAAAACGGCCGCACTAGACCGCTTATTAAAAGTGATGAGCCATCATCAATCCACTGGTTTTATGGAGGACTACACATATGAAATGACGTCTGGACAGGAAGCGGTGCTACAATCTCATATGCTGGAAGTAGATCCAGCGCTCGCACAAACAAAACCCGTCATTGTCGTTTCTCCACTTGGGATTGGAAACCGGGAAGATCCAGCACGTCTTGTATTTGATGGAAAAGCAGGCGAAGGTGTTGTTGTTTCCATAGCGGATTTTGGAACACATTTCAAATGGCTGATACAAGAAGTTGAAGCCTTTGAGCCGGAGGAAGCGGCACCTCATTTACCAGTTGCGCGTGTATTGTGGAAAATCAAACCGAATTTTCAGGATGGCGTCAAAGCATGGATTAAGCAAGGGGGAGGCCATCATACAGTCGTGTCTCTCAATTTAACGGTCGATCAAATTGTTCAGTTTACAAAACTTGTCAATGCAGAATATGTGGTTTTATAGAAGAAGGATGAAAGGTCTTCTACTGTTTACAGTGGAAGCACAGGGAGAAATGAAAGCGGTTAATTAAGTGAGGGGGTCATCCACTTGGAGAAAAAAGTGTCAAGCAAATTTATCTTCTTTTTCGGGTCCTTTGCAGGCATCTTATTTGGGTATGATATTGGTATTATTGCAGGGGCAGAAGGACATATTCAGGAAGAATTTCAGCTCAGCCCATTATGGCTTGGAATTGTTGTCTCTTCATTAATGGGCGGGGCCATCATTGGCTCCATCTTAAGCGGTCTCTTAGGGGATAAATTTGGCCGCAGAAAACTCATTTTGGTCTCATCCGTTATCTTTTTTGTCGGGGCTATCGGATCAGCTGTCGCACCAGAAGAGATTTCACTCACCATCGCTCGGATCTTTTTAGGGACAGCAGTAGGAACAGCCTCATCATTGGTTCCGGCTTACATGTCTGAAATCGCTCCTGCTAAAATCCGCGGGAAATTATCTGGACTCAATCAGCTCATGATTGTAACTGGACTATTGCTCAGCTATATTGTCGCGTTTGTGTTTGAACCCATCCCAGACAGCTGGCGCTGGATGCTGGGAAGTGCTGCTTTATTTGCGATCGTGCTTTATATTGGCATGCTGAAGCTTCCTGAATCTCCGAGATATTTGATTAAACACGGAATGGCTCATAAAGCACGAGAGGTATTAGGATCACTGCGTTCTTCCCGTGAAGAAATCGAATCAGAAATGCAGGAAATCTTAGAAGTCGCCAAAGAAGAACGCTCGGGTATTCGTGAATTGTTTCAAAAGAAATTCAGAATGGCTCTTTTCATTGGGGTTGGAATGGCGACCCTTCAACAAATTCAAGGCGCGAACTCCATTGTCTATTATGCAACGAGTATCGCTCGGAATGTAGGCCTTGCGCCGCAGGTCGCCGCAGGTTTTACAGTCATTGTCGGTGTCATTTTTGTCGTCACGACCGTAATCTTTTTACAATTTGTTGACCGCTTCGATCGCCGAACGATTCTCACCGTAGGGGGATCGGGCATGGCTCTTTCTTTCTTTGCTCCCGCCGCATTAGGTGCACTTGGCGTCAGTGAAGGAATTTTAAACTGGGTGACATTGATTTCACTTTGCTGCTTTATTTTGTGCTATGCCTTCTCGTGGGCACCGATCACTTGGATCATCATTGGCGAAATCTTCCCGCTTTCTGTCAGAGGCATCGGAGCAGGTATCTCTTCTGCCTTTAACTGGACCGGATCGTTAGCAGTTGGACTCGTTTTCCCTATCCTGGCAGACAAATTCAGCTTTGGGGTTATTTTCTCCTCATTTGGCGTCATCTGCTTAATCGGACTATTATTCACCCGATTTGTGCTAGTCGAGACAAAGGGAAGAAGCTTAGAGCAAATCGAAACCGATATGGCTGCACGTGTATAAATTTAAGAAAACCATCTACCCACACGGGATAGATGGTTTTTTTACTCAAGCGTCTGTTTGAGCTCATTTGGCAGTAAATCAATTAATTGATCATAGGATGACAAATCCAGCACTTCAAGTAGCGCGTAATATTTCGCGTAAATTTCACTCAGCTGATCAGGATGATTGGTTTGATAATGATTCAGATGTAATTGAGTTAGTTCTAGTGCAATGTCTAGCTTGTTTCGTTCGAATGGCTGTGTCGTGTTGATCATGTCGTTCACCTCTTATTTGATGATGAGTAGAAAAAATGCAGTGAATAAAAAAGCTTATGTTTTATTTCATAGATGTTATTTCTTCTCAATATATCATTTGTATAATATGTTAAGATTACCCTTTTGTAAAGAAAGAGAAAACTAGATCGATAGTTGATTTTTCTAAAAATAGACAAGCATCTAATCACGAAAGGTGCCTTTTACATACGATAGAGTGTAAGTGAAAGACAACTTGAAGGGGTGTTAAGATGAGCCGAAATCGATTAGATGATTTTTTCTTTGGGCCTCGCCGAGAAGAAACGGTTGTTTTCCCCACACGTCAAATTGTCAACACAAGAACGAATGAACAAACGATCAGAAAAATTCATCCAACGCATATTAAAAACGTCAATAAAAACATTAAAAGAATAGAAAACTACTATCCGGTCACTGAATCGACTCACAACGAGTATATTGTAGAAGAATACGATTGCGGCAGTGATATCAAAAACCCTTGCTGCCGTCCGGTAAAGCGCTGTAAGTGGTAATGAAGGGGCATCCTTTTATGGGATGCCTTTTTATATTCAGGAATAAAATTTTGATCCAAAGTTCTTTTCAAGATAAAATTAGAAGTATCCATCATTCTTTTGGAGGTGATTTTCTGAATATTCGATTGTTAACACCAGATGATGCTGAAGAATATACAGCACTCAGACTAGAAGCACTGCGAGTAAATCCAGAGAGTTTTGCGATGAGCTATGAGGAAGAGCAATTCAATACAAAGGACAAATATAAAGCGCGTTTTGCTTCGGCTCAATCTATGTGGACGTTTGGCACTTTTCATCAAGGGCAGCTTGTGGGGGCAGTCACGCTCATCCAAGAAACCTTGCAGAAGTTAAAGCACCGAGCGAATCTGACTGCGATGTATGTAACAGCTGATGCCCGCGGAATGGGCGCAGGCAATGCCTTAATGACGAAAGCTCTTTCCTTCGCGCAAGAACAGCAGGACATCGAGCAAGTGTATTTATCAGTGGTGACAACTAATCATTCAGCAAAGCGCCTCTATCGCTCCGTTGGATTTGAGTCGTACGCTGTTGAAAAAAAGGCGTTAAAATGGGCTGATACATATGCAGATGAGGAAAAAATGGTTTTATTTTTATCATAGTCTGGAGGAGATAGAAGTGGATCAACAAGCCATGCGCATCACATTAGCAGCAGGACCTAATAGTGAGCTGGAATCTTTTGCACTGCGTGCAGCACTTGAAAACTTCGGCGCGAAAGTCGATATGCATTGGATTGGAAGACCAAATGACCTGATTCATGTGTTATCTGGTAGAAATAGAGGAGAAATAGATTACCTTCTTTTATCGTTTCATGGTGAAGAAGGAGCATTTATCATGCCTGAATTAGGGGAAGATGTATACGAAGATGAAGAGCCTAGGGATACTGCTTTTGGAGCGGATGAAATCAAGCGGTATGCTTCCTTAGAAGGAGTTCATGTTATTTCTACAGGCTGCACACTAGGAGAGAAAAATCTAGCAGATGCTTTTTTAGAGGCAGGAGCTACATCTTATTCGGCGCCGGACGATTACATCGATGGGAATGCAGCTTTTATCTTTGTGCTGACCATGATGTACGAGCTCATGAACAATACAAAGACGGTCAGAGCGGCATTTGATCGAGCGCGTTCCATTGATGAAGAAACGAAATTATTTCAACTATATATGCAAAAATAATCAAAGGACTGAGAAATCAGTCCTTTTTTATTCCTCTCTAAAAATGTGTCGAAAATGTGACGGTTTTGTGATTTGCAAACTAAAAAGGGGGCATGCAAAGTCTATCCTACAAACACACGTCATTCAGGCATGACGGCATCACGAGAGGAGAATTTTTGTGTCAATTAAATGGAAAGTCAGTCTCGTCCTATGCGGACTTGCGATGATCATCGGAATCGCCGCGTTTTATCATAATCAGCAGGCAAGCGGGACAGAGAAGAAGAAGGTAGCACCAGATGCGAGCTATAAAGAAGTTGAAATTGTGACCCTCGTGAATGACGGGAGATACTTGAGATATGCTGTGAACTATCCTGTGTTTCATCAAAAAAAGCTAGATCAAGAGATGAAAAGATTTGCAGAAACAGCGCTAGATAAATTCAAAACATCATTTAGTGAAGCAAATGATGTCGATGAAGATCATCGATACGAATTAAACATAGATTACGAGATTGCTCATTATGCCAAACAAACTGCTGCGATCAAATTCAATACATATGAATTAAAAGGCGGAGTAAAAGGCAGACATGAAACGAAGATTTTCAATTTTGATTTCAAGAAACAGCGTTTTTTATCGATAGACGACCTATTTTTATCAAAGAAAGAAAATCTGCAAAAACTGTCTCAAATGACATTTGAGGAGTTAAAAAAAGATCGCTCTCTTGCTGAACACAAGCATTTACTTAAACAAGGAACATCTCCTGAGGCAGAGCATTATCAGTATTTTGCCATCAAAGATCGTTTTATTGAATTCTACTTCCCAGCAGGGCAAATTGCACCAGACAAGAAAGGCCCTCAAGTGCTGGCGATTAAGAAAACACTGCTTAAAGGAATGTTAAAGCCAGAATACATCAATAAAGAAAAGAACAAAAACGAGAAAAAAGAACCGATCGCAAAAAGAAAGATCGTAAAATGGCCAAAACAGCGAGTATTTAACCCACATCAAAAAGCCATTGCCCTTACATTTGATGATGGACCAAATCCATCAACGACTTCAAAGATCTTAACTGCTTTAAAAGAAAACAAAGGACACGCGACATTTTTTGTATTAGGAAGCAGGGTTCAATATTATCCTGATATGCTAGGTGAAATCAGAAAAGGTGGAAATGAAATCGGAAATCATTCCTATAACCACCCTTTACTCACAAGACTGCCATTAAAACAAGCCATCAAACAAGTAGAAGAAACGCAGCAAATCATTGAAAAAGCAGGCGGATTCACACCGACTCACTTTAGACCGCCATATGGTGGAACAAACGGACAGATCAACGAGGCTGTCAACATGAAAGTCACGCTTTGGGACGTTGATCCTGAAGACTGGAAATATCGCAACAGCCAATACGTCGCAAACTACATTCTCACCCATGCGTCTAGCGGAGAAACCGTCTTAATGCACGACATCTATGACACCTCTGCAAACGCGGCTGTCACGATCATCAAGGAATTGACGAAGCAAGGATATCAATTACTAACAGTCTCGGAGCTTGAGCAGTGGAAGGAAGCACGGGCGAAAAAGGTGAATTGAATACGTAAAAAAGATGCGAGTCTTAATGGATTCGCATCTTTTTTAAAGCATATTATGAAGATAAAGGGAAAATATGTTAAAGTGATTATAGAAAGGGAGGGCTTCGAATGGTGTTGATGAGGTTGATCAGCATATATATGCTGACAGCGTTTAGTTTGGGATTTGTTATAAACTATGTACCTGGTTTGATGCTGCCCATCTATATTCTTGCGATGATTGGGCTCATTTTATGCCTCGGTCATATTGCGCTCCATTATATTCGGCGAATTAGATATATGTTGTTTGAAGAAAAACGGTAAGATTTCTCCTATGGAAAAAACCTCCTGCTAGTTGCGTGAGGTTTTTATTTTTTTGGTTTTTGATGTTCTAACAGTTGGATGATTTTCTCGTTTGGTGCTTTGATTACAGTACAATAAGAGTGTATAAAATGAACAGTTCATGCCATCTATTCGACAATTGGTGTGAATGGAGAATGTTAAGGGGGATTCATTTGAAACGAGTAGACGTGGTTTCAGCTATTATTTATGATGAGGAAGAAAATATATTAACGGTCAAGAATGTAAGGGGATATTGGGAACTTCCGGGCGGTGCTGTGGAAAAAGGTGAACACCTGCAGCAGGCTGTCATCCGTGAAGTGAAAGAAGAGACAGGGTATGTTGTCAAAGTAAATGAACTTCATTCGGTTCGTGAAGCATTCTTTCAAGATAAAAAGCATCATGCGCTGATCATTACGTTCTTTGCGGAAATGATCGGGGGAGAGATGAACATTCTAGATCCGGATCATGATATTGAAGAAGTAAAATGGGTCAGCACTCAAACCTTTCAAAAGCTAAACCCAAAGCTATTTCACATGCTAAAATTAAACCAACAAACAAAAGCTTTTTATGATTTTGAGGGAAATAGAACAATTGGTTAAATCCAAATTGATATAGGCATGAAGGAGCGATATTGATGTTTTTATACTACGGACCCATAGGAGCTCCAGTAGAAAATCCGGGAGAAGAATTCATGAAAAAAATCTTCTTCCAGGAGGGTGAAGAGTATTGGGAACAAGGTAACGGGGAATCTTCCATTGAGATAGAGGAAGATTGGGAATGCGAAAGTCTAGTTTTCTTTTATACTGAACCGTATGGATTTTTTATCATCAGATATCCAGATTTTTTAGTCCCTTTTCAAAAGGTAGAAAAGATCGAAACGATCGAGCATTTGGTCGCTGGATCACCATTGTATGTGCCATCGTGCAGCTATGTCGACCGCAATCAAGCGTATCAAATCGTTCAACATTTTTTGACGACAAAAAAAATACCTGACTTTGTTGATTGGGTTGAGTTGAGGAATATTGATTTTCAGCATAATGTGAAAAGTTAGGGGAGTAAGGTGAAAGTGTGTACAAATGAAAGAATACATAGTTTAGTTGAGAGTATGCATTTACATGTAGGATATTATGAACAAGGTTATGGTTATGAAGGCGTCTTTTAAGAGTTTAGAAACAGGAAGATGGTTATTGTTTTTTGATCAGAAAAGTTACGGGTTGAATCTCTTAAAGAGTTATGAGGAATACGACCATTTAGGCTTATTCATTGGGGAATATCCAATTGAAGATGATCAAATTGAAGAGGAAGGTCAGCGAT
The DNA here is from genome assembly GCF_003028545.1 of Bacillus sp. Nf3. Lineage (NCBI taxonomy): Bacteria > Bacillati > Bacillota > Bacilli > Caryophanales > Bacillaceae > Bacillus > Bacillus sp. Nf3. Next base: position 416,386 of record NZ_PYUA01000002.1, read on the forward strand.
TATTCGAGCATTTTTTAAAAGGAAACAACATAGTGGGATAAATGAATGGACTTTAACTGACCTTACTTTTCATAAGAATGTACTGATTTTAACTTTCTACCAATAAAATTAGCAGATACAGGTATTGCCCAAACAGAAATTTGAACGATATGGTGAATTTCGTGGGCGATGATATGATGTACTGGTTATCCTTTTTTGTTTCATTAAAGCGATAAAGAGTTTGGCTTTTTTTGTTCTGGAATTAAAAGGTCAAATTCATCTCTCATTTAGCAACTTTGTTAACATAACAGTACTTCAAGAGTTTATATGGAAAGTCAACTCGTAAAAAATCGTATTGCATAACCTATGGAATGACCAAATTATATTAGATGAAGAAGTTATCTGTGTAATGATAACCAAGCACTTTTCAAAAGTTTTACACCTTGTGTTATTTCATCAAAGTCAAGGTGGCCAAAACCTAGTTTAATGAGGGGTGTTTCAGGATTTCTGTTAACGAAATAAATCTTAGTAGGATATACTTTTACTCCGTATTTAAAGGCGCGCTGTATTAGCCTTTCTTCCGAACAGTTGAGATGAACTTTCACTAAGATGTATAATCCAGACTGCTCACCAATAATCGTTACATGATCTCCGAGCTCGTGCTTTATATTGGAAATAAAGTGCTGCATTTTTTTTCTGTACACAACGCGCATGCGTTTAATATGGCGAAGCCATTCTCCCTTTCTCATAAACTCGGCCATAGTGAGCTGGCTGAGTATAGAAGCGGTGTTTTCGAATTGACGAAATCGTTTGTTGTACCGGTGTAAAATCGGCTGCGGCAATACCATGTAGCTGAGACGAATGCCTGGGAGAAAGGACTTTGAGAAATTCCCTAAATAAATAACTCTTTCTGAATGAATGGAGGCAAGGGCAGGAAATGGCTGCTGCGTATAACGGAATTCACTGTCATAATCATCTTCAAGAATATACCCCTCTTTTTTATTGACCCAATTAATAAGCGTTTGCCGTTGCTGAATCGGCATGCTTACTCCGTAAGGACTGTGATGAGAAGGTGTCACATAGATTAATCTTTCTTGCAGTCGATTTAAGTTAGAAAAATCAGCTCCGGTCTCAAAAACCGGTAACGTTTCCATAGTAAACCCATGAAATTGAAGTGCTTCTCTCGCACCGTCGTAGCCGGGATCTTCAATTATAACTCCAGAAAACTCATCTTTCAGAATATGACCAAGATAAATCAGCATCTGCTGTGTACTGCTGCCAATGATTATGGAAGTTGCCTCTGTTTTTACTCCCCGGGATTCTAATAGATACGCAGCCACTTGTTCACGGAGGCACATTTCCCCGAATGCTTCACCGTATTGATAGCTTGTCTGTAATGTCAAAACTTGATTGGACAATTTCCTCCATATTTTTATGGGGAAATGCGCTTGATCTACGGCACCCGCACGGAAGTCGATTAAAACTGGTTGTATCGTTTCTCTTTTCTTATTTTCAAAAGAGTCATCTTTCCTTTGAAATAAAGAGAGTTCTACTTCATTTACAAAATACCCTTTTCGTTTTTCTCCCCGAATGTAGCCTTCTGCTAAAAGCTGATCATAGGCCATAAGCGTTGTATTGCGGCTTACTTGCAGGGAGTTCGCCAGTTCACGAATAGATGGTAATTGCTCATTGGCATATATATTTCCTTGTTCAATTAATAATTTAAACTGCTCGTAAATTTGTTTGTATTTTGGAGCATCATCTTTAAAAGCAAAAATAATATTTTTCATCGCTTTCTCCTCTGACATGCTTATTTATCCGAAATTGTACCTTTGAAAATGTCAGTTTGTATCATATTATATCTTAAAAGCTGTAATGAAACCATTTTAGAACTTAAATACTTGTGTTCTAATTTAGTACGAGAGGAGAGTTTTTCATGTTTATCCCTGCTTATTTTAAACTGAGTGAAACAGAAGCTTGCGATGTGATCAAAGAGAACGGTTTTGCAACATTGTTTTCAATGCATGATGGTATGCCATATGCAACTCACTTGCCATTGATGATGAGCACCGACAAAAATTACTTATACGGTCATTTTGCTCTGGCAAATCTCCAATGGAAGGATATTGTAGACCAACCTATTTTAGCAGTTTTTCAAGGACCTCATTGTTACATTTCGCCCTCGTGGTATGAGACGAATCAAGCTGTTCCTACATGGAATTATGTAGCCGTTCATGTTTACGGGGAAGTTGAACTTCTAGATGAGGAAGAAACTGCAAAATCCATGAGTGATTTGGTATTGAAATATGAAAGCCCTGACAGTCCATATAAATTAGAGGAAATGGATTCTAAATTGTTGGCGGGCATGAACAAAGGAGTAAAAGGTTTTAAAATCAAAATCAACAAAATTGAGGGGGTAGCGAAATTAAGCCAAAACCATTCAATTTTGCGACAAGAAATGGTCGTTAAACAACTCAAGCAAATACCACATACAAATGAACAGACCATCTCCAGTCTCATGCAAGAAAATATAAATAAAAATTGAGTGAGAGGTTGAAAGTCTATTTTTAGAAGGATTCGACCCTTTTATTGAACATTTGAAAAACAATGGCATTGAGAAGTTACAAAAGGTCAACCTATTGTTAATATAAAAGCCCGTTATAAAAAGCTTGGTTTAAAAAAGGTAATTGCCAGTCACCAATCATATCAATTTAAAAGATCGAGTATTCAATAAGATGATTAATTTATGTTTAAAAAAAGTGCATTTGTCACAGGTGGGGGGAACCTTTTACTTAATTGGTGCTAGTGAAATGAAATAGAAAAAAGCCGGAATTTTAGACCGGCCTCTACGACATCACTTCCCCTTCTCCCGTTTCCGTTTTTCCTTCTCCGCCTGGTAAAACTCATGAAACATCTTCATCAGCGCCCGCTTTTCAATCCGTGACACATAGCTCCGCGATATCCCGAGCTCTTTGGCTATTTCCCGCTGCGTTTTTTCTTTCTTTAAATCAAGGCAGAACCTGCCGACGATGACTTCTTTTTCTCGGCCGTCGAGGATGTCGATATACTCCTTTACTTTTTCAAGCTCCATGTTGAGCTGAATATCGATCACATCTTCATTTTCGGATTTTAAGACATCGATTAATGAATTTTCGTTGCCTTCTTTATCCTGACTGATGGGGTCATGCAAGGAGACATCTTTTTTCATTTTTTGAGGGCGCGTAAGTGCATGAGAATTTCATTATTAAAGTCAAAAGGGGGGCAGAATTTAAAAATCGAATTTCACTTTTGCCCCATCATGCAATAATTCAGGTTCGTCATTTAGAAATACATCTCCTAAGTGAAGTGTGATTGAGCTCAAATCTGAAACATCATCTACAAGTAAAGGAACTACAACCATACCTTCATTTTCGACTTTACCATAAAAAGAACCAACACCTTTATCCGTATACAAATTAGACTCATTGACTTCAATTTGTTTTTTTGTATTAGTGGTAATAACTTTAACACCAGAAAACAAAACATCTTTATCGGAAGTGTTTTCAGTCGTGTAAGTGATTTGTATTCTATGATATTTATCTTTTTCATATTGATTATCAGAAAGAAGCTCTTTATCGTCTTCACCTAAATTACTGTATTCAAAAACTTTAATATCTTGTATTTTCATCTTAATAGGACTTAAATCTATTTCTTTTTGTTTGTTGTTTATCTTTTTCAAAGTCAGTGTTGACCCATTTTTATCTTTCTTCCACTCCCCAATCTTTGATAAGCGTCCTGACGTTGGTTTATTCTCTTTTTGTGCTGATTCTTTTGAAGCCTCTTTGCTCGTTTCTTCTTTTTTTGCTGGATCAGTTGAACTGTTAGTGTTACCGCAAGCAGTTAGAACTGCCATAAAGCATAAGAATAAAATTAGTTTAGCTTTTTTCATTAGTCTGCACCCTTCTATATACACATTTTAGTAATACAGGAAACATTATAATATAAAAAATATTAAATTGATGATTTTCGACAAAATAAGACAAAACAATTAATGACTTATAGCATGGGTTTAAAGTCATGAAACATTCGGTAGTGAATTCGGATGTAACATTAAAAAGTGCTGATATTTCATTTGTGAAATTATTATAAGTCTGAATAGCTTTTATTTTTCTAAACATAAAAGTTGAAATACAAAACTATGCAAACCGATTGTCCTGCATTTTTCCACAATTCTCTAAACAGTGGGGCATAATTAGTTGATTTCTTTCATGTCTAAACGCATGACACAAAGTTCATCACCAAAATATTTCCATTTTTCTTGAGGTCTAAGGCGGTAGCTATTATCAAAAGAAATGCAACGAGACAGTAGCTTATTGCCGAAATAAAAAACAGACCTAGTAAGGTCTGTTTTTGTTAGAAGTTAGGGAAATTCATTTTCACTTCCCCTTCTCCCGCTTCCGTTTTTCCTTCTCCGCCCGATAAAACTCATGAAACATCTTCATCAGCGCCCGCTTCTCAATCCGTGACACATAGCTCCGCGATATCCCGAGCTCCTTGGCTATTTCCCGCTGCGTTTTTTCTTTCTTTAAATCAAGTCCGAACCTGCCGACGATGACTTCTTTTTCTCGGCCGTCGAGAATGTCGATATACTCCTTTACTTTTTCAAGCTCCATGTTGAGCTGAATGGTATCGATCACATCTTCATTTTCGGATTTTAAGACATCGATTAATGAAATTTCGTTGCCTTCTTTATCCTGACCGATGGGGTCATGCAAGGAGACGTCTTTTTTCGTTTTTTTGAGCGCACGTAAGTGCATGAGAATTTCATTTTCAATACACCGCGCCGCATACGTTGCCAGCTTTGTTCCTTTTCCAGAGGAATAGCTTTCGATGGCTTTAATGAGTCCGATCGTCCCGATGGAGATGAGGTCTTCAGCGTCTTCCCCGGTATTTTCAAATTTCTTTACAATATGGGCGACGAGCCGAAGGTTATGTTCAATCAGCATGTTTCTTGCGTGTTCATCGCCCTGTGCCATGAGGGCTAAGTATTTTTTTTCATCATCTCCCGAAAGGGGCTGTGGAAAGGCATTGTTTTTGACATAGGACACTAAAAACACCAATTCTTTGACCATCAATCCCATCGCTGTAAATACTCCTGCCACGATTTTCACCTCCACCATGTTTAGGCTGCTGCCTATATCCTCAAATGTATGTGAAGGAGGGATTGTCTGTGTCTGTACGATGAAAAAATCATCTTTTTCAAAAAAATCGTGCTTCTGTGCGTCTCTTTTTTATGTTTGCGGTTTCTTTTCGGTGCTTGGCGGTCAAGAAGCGTGCTAAAATATGTAATATTAGACCGAAAAGGAAGGGGTCATTTCGGAACATGGGGAAGGTTCTATCTTCACATGTAGGTATGAAAATTAATGAATGGTATCGAATGATACGGCAGTTCAGTGTTCCAGATGCGGAAATCTTGAAAGCGGAAGTTGAAGCGGAAATTGAACAGATGGAAGAGGACCAGCATTTACTGATTTATTATCAGCTCATGTGTTTTCGGCACCAAATCATGCTTGACTATATACACCCTTCAAAATACCAACCTTTCTCAGTATCTAATCTAGTCGATAAAATCGAAAATTCCAATCATGAGTTATCTGATATGCTGCATTATTACCATGCATTTTTTCGTGGCATGCATGAATTTAGTCAAAAAGAATATTTAGAAGCCGTCAAATATTATCGAGTCGCAGAAAAGCAGCTGTCCATGGTATTTGATGATATTGAGCAGGCTGAGTTTCATTTTAAAGTGGCAGAAGCCTACTATATAATGAAACAAACACATGTCTCCATGCACCATATTTTAAAGGCGCTGGAAATATACGATCAGCATGATGCGTATACCATTCGCATCATTCAATGTCTCTTTGTCATTTCAGGAAATTATCAAGATTTAAAACGAAAAGACCGGGCACTGCCTCATTTAAAAAAGGCAAAACAGCTCGCATCTCAAATTGATCACCCGCGCATATACAGTTCAGCGCTCTATAATTTAGGAAAATGTTATGGCGAGCTTGGCTATAGAGAGGAAGCGGAACGATATTTAACGGAATCCGCTGATCTTGCCCGCAAAGAGCTGCTTCCAACGCTTCCGCATACGCTCTATACGCTGGCGAAGCTGCTTTTTAGACAGAATGAACAGGCGGATGCCTTGCGCATATTAGAAGCTGGGAAATTGGCTGCAAAGAAGCATGAAGACCAGCTGTTCTGTCATATGTTTGAGTATCTGGATGCTTTATATGTTCAGGAAATCAATGAAGACCAACTGCAAAAAACCATTGATTATTTGGAAAAACTTAGCCTATACTCTTATATAGAGGATATCTCACTAGAAATTGCGACAGCCTTAGAAGCCTCTCAACAATACAAAAAGTCCAACCAGTATTATCAGAAATTATTATGGGCTCAAAATCAAATCCAAGAAGGAGAGTGTCTGTATGAATTCTAAGCAACGTTCGACAGTTGAAGAGAGAAACCAAACGTGAAACACAAAGAGCGGGCCAGTATGGCCGGCTTTTTTTTATGTGAAAAAGATGTCGATATCCTCATGAGGTTTGCATGAATTGATGAGAAAGCGGGCAATTTAATTGGTAATGATGTTCGGTGGAGGAGGCGGTCGAATGAAAGGGCTGCATATCTTAATGTGTATATGGCTGCTATGTGCTTTTGTTCCTAATAAAGTAGAGGCACGTACATTAAAACGAGTCGATCTTGAAAAAACGGGACGTGCCTTTTGGGACATGAGAGCGGAACGGAAAAAGATTGCAATCACCTTTGATGATGGACCTCACCCAGTGTATACAAATCAAATATTGGATGTGCTGAAGGAGCATCAAGTGAATGCGAGCTTTTTTGTGATAGGGAGCCGAATCCATGCATATCCGATGATCGCAGAACGGATTGTGGACGAAGGGAATGAACTTGGCAATCATACGATGAATCATACGTATTTTGACCTGTTGTCGTCAAAGGAGATCAAGCGGGAATTAAAAGAATCAGCGGCTCATATCGCTTCACTCCAGCCTGGCGGTCCCTTATTATTTCGCCCTCCTGGTGGACGTTTAACAATGAAATCATTCCGCATTCTGTCAAAGCAAGGGTACGATGTGGTTATGTGGTCCTTTACGCAAGATCCGAAGGACTGGTCAAGACCAGGCGCACATAAAATTGCAAGCCGAATTATTGATCATATTCAAGGCGGCGATATCATCCTTTTACATGATGGCGGGGGAAATCGCAAGCAAACGGTAGAAGCATTAAAGCAGGTGATTCCTGAATTAAAGAAGAGAGGCTATGAATTTGTAAAAGTAAGTGAGCTGCTTCACCATGACAAAGCATATATGCCAGTTCAACTGCAATAGGAAGCATTCGTCAAAAACAGTCATTCATTGAAACCAAAAGTCTTGTCGTTTACTATATGAAGAGGGCTTTTGGAGGTGAATGTTGTGAAGAAGTATGTTTTCCTTTTTATCCTATTATGTGTTGCTGCCGGGTGCTCAAAGCCAGTACAAGAAAGCGTCATTGCATTTGGTGACAGCAATACGAGAGGATCGAACTGGGACTTTCGAGATTACCCAACATCTGAAAAATGGGTGAATCTCATGAAAAACGTCGAGCGCGGCCAAATTCAAGTGAAGAATGCAGGCATTGGCGGGCAGACGACTGAAGATGCGAAGCTTCGTTTTGAGCAGGATATTTTAAAGCAGAAACCAACTTACGTCCTCATCATGTTCGGTACGAATGATGCGGCGATTTTAGACGGGAAACATCCCCGAGTGACGAAAAAAAGGTTTAAAGAAAATTTATCCTACTTCATTTCTGAAAGTAGAAAAGAAGGCATTACCCCGATTCTCATGACCTGTGTGCCTGTTGTAGAAGGCGGGAAAAAGGGCTTGTATTATTACTCTAGATATAAGTCATCTTATTTTGCCGGAAGAGGCGGGGCAAGAGCTTGGCAAAACTCTTATAATGACATCACGAGAGAAGTAGCGAAGGATGAGCAGGTGCCGCTTGTCGACAACTGGAAAGCTTTCATCCGAGAAGCTGGTGAAGATAGTGATCATGCCCTGATTCAGTCAGGCTTGATCGACCCTTCTGGCAATCATATGACACCAAAAGGTGCGAGAATTATTTATAACGAAATCAAAGAGCGTGATGTCATCAAACATTTTTAAATGATGGCCATCTGCCTAAACAAGACCATCCATCCAGCATAGTCTAACAGTATATCTTCCTAGAAGGAGGTAACTGATATGTGGGGATGTCCTTATCCTTACCCTGCGTGTTCGCCTTATCCAGCACAAGGAGCAGGAATCGGTTACGCTTTTCTTGTTGTGTTCCTTGTGGTCATTTTAGTCGTAGGCGGAGGGTTATGGTTTTGGAATGAACAGCCTTACAATTAAGACACCTCTTCTTTTATCAGAAGGGGTGTTTTTTACGGAAAATAGTAGTAAGCCTATAGCGCAAGTGATATAATATCAGTCACCTGAGTTTAAAAAAGGAGAGTGCTCGGGAGGCATGGTTCCTGTGATATGGAATTAAGAGGAAACAGAGAGCATATGCCCGAGCGAACGTCTTTTCATTTCTGTCTCAATTAATTCAATGAAGTCGCGATTTAAGTTCATTTCATTTGCTTTATAATACGATTCTATAAGTAAATCATCTGACAGCTTTTTCATACTAGAAACCCATATGATGGGAAAAACACCTCCCCTGAAAAAGTTGGCATAAAATTTGAGGAAAAGACATATCATCATAGGTTGATCGACTGTCTTTGAAGTACCTTTAATCTACCATGAATGGGAAACAAGAACAATCGTTCTGTTATCCACATGGTTAAGTGGATAACTTGTGGGTAGAGTGTTTATAATTGAATGAAAGCGTGATGAAATATAGGTGGATAATGTGTGTAAAATTATCCACACCTGTTGAAGGGCCTCATCATATGTCGAAAACTTTTTCATTGTATTCGATAGACAGACAAATTGTGATTTGATTCGACACAATCGCTGAAAACCAATGGAAGAAAGGGTGCAAATTGTGCTAAAGAAGTATTTCTTACCGGATGAATTTGTGAAAAGTATTTTCCACATTTCACCGCAAAAATTAAAAGAACGAAATGTAAAAGGAATTATTACTGATCTAGATAACACACTAGTAGAATGGGACCGTCCAAGTGCGACACCGCGCTTAATTGAGTGGTTTCAAGAAATGAAAGATCACGGGATACAAGTGACGATTGTATCGAACAATAATGAAAAAAGGGTCAAGCTTTTTTCTGAACCGGTTCATATCCCGTTTATCTATAAAGCGAGAAAGCCTATGGGAAGAGCCTTTAATAAGGCAGTCGCTGATATGCAATTGAAAAAAGAAGATGTGGTTGTCATTGGGGATCAGCTCATGACAGATGTTCTTGGCGGGAATCGTCATGGCTTCCATACGATTTTGGTCGTTCCTGTTGCTGCCTCGGACGGATTTTTCACAAAGTTTAACAGGCAGATTGAACGCAGAATTTTAGGAGCCTTAAAGCGTAAGGGCCACATTCAGTGGGAGGAAGAGTAATAATGGAAAAGGTTGTTTGTATTGGCTGCGGTGTAGCCATTCAGACGGAAGATAAAGATCAATTAGGATATGCGCCGGCAGCATCTCTATTGAAAGAAGATGTGATCTGTCAGCGCTGTTTTAGGTTAAAGAACTACAATGAAATTCAAGATGTTTCTTTAACAGAAGACGACTTTTTAAATATATTGCACAGCATTGGAGAGACAGATTCTCTCATTGTGAAGGTCGTTGATATTTTTGACTTTAACGGAAGCTGGATCAATGGACTGAGCCGTATTGTCGGTGGTAATCAGATTTTACTTGTCGGCAACAAAGTGGATATTTTACCGAAATCCGTGAAAAAAGATCGTCTGATTCATTGGATGAAACGGGAAGCAAAGGAAAACGGATTAAACCCTATTGATGTTTTCTTAATTAGTGCAAGCAGAGGCCAGGGCGTACCTGAGGTGATGGAAGCGATTGATCATTACCGCGAGGGAAGAAATGTCTATGTTGTCGGCTGTACGAATGTTGGGAAATCAACATTTATCAATCGAATCATCAAAGAAGTATCTGGAGAAGAGAATGTCATTACTACCTCCCAATATCCAGGTACTACACTTGATGCGATTGAAATTCCGCTTGATGATGGGTCTGCTTTATTCGATACGCCGGGCATCATCAACCGACATCAAATGGCACACTATGTCAGCAAAAATGACTTGAAGATTTTAACGCCGAAAAAAGAATTGAAACCGAGAACGTTCCAATTAAATGAAGCACAAACGCTTTATTTTGGCGGACTGGCTCGATTTGATTACGTAAAAGGCGGCAGAACGTCATTTGTCTGCTATATGCCAAATGAGCTGAACATTCACCGTACAAAGCTGGAGAACGCAGATGATTTATATGAAAAACATGCAGGAGAACTGCTGTCACCGCCATCAAAAGAGGGAATAGAAGATTTCCCGCCGCTCGTTCCGCATACCTTTACCATTGATCAGCCAAAAATGGACATCGTCTTTTCAGGTTTAGGCTGGGTCACTGCAAATGATGCGGACAAGCAAATCAAAGTTTATGCGCCAAAAGGCGTTCATGTGTTTATGAGACGTTCGTTAATTTAAATGTTCAAAGGGGGAGAGACCTTGAAACCTTTATACGGAGTAATCGGCAACCCTGTTGGCCACTCAATGTCTCCGGATATTCATAATGCAGCACTAAAGGATGCTGGAATAGATGGACATTATCATGGCTTTCAAGTAGAAAATGATGACCTGAAAGATGCGATTAGCGGCATGAAAGCGTTAGGAATCAGAGGCATTAACGTCACTGTTCCGCACAAGGTAGAAATCATGAAGTACCTTGACAAAATTGATGTGACAGCTGAACGCCTCGGTGCCGTCAATACGGTACGGCGCGAAGGGGATCAGCTCGTTGGGTACAATACAGATGGAGAAGGCTTTCTTCATTCATTGCTTGAAGCCTTGGATCAGCCGTTATCAGAGCTATCATTTCTCTTGATTGGTGCTGGCGGAGCGGCAAGAGCGATTTATACGACAATTGCTCAGTATGCACCGAAGAGCTTTGATATTACGAACCGCACCATTGAAAAAGCTGAAGCTTTAATTGAAACTGCAGAGGGGAAAATCACATCTCATGCAATCACATTAAATACAGCAGAAGAGCGGCTTGGGGAATATGATGTCATCATCCATACGACCTCGATTGGTATGTATCCGAATGTTGAGGAAACCCCGATTTCTTTAGCGAACGCAAAAAAAACAGCGGTCGTTTGTGATATTGTGTATAATCCAATAGAAACAAAACTGCTAAGTGAAGCAGCAGGATTAGGCTTGAAAACAGTAGATGGGGTTGGCATGTTTGTTGGACAAGCAGTAAGAGCCTTTGAACTGTGGACAGGCATTACGCCTGACGCCGGAAAAATGAAGTCAATTGTCATAGAGAAATTAGGAGGAACACCATGTTAAAAGGTAAGCAAAAACGTTTTTTACGTGCACAAGCACATCATTTATCACCTATTTTTCAAGTTGGAAAAGGCGGGGTAAATGACAATATGGTCAAGCAAATTTCCGAGGCGCTTGAAGCAAGAGAACTGTTAAAAGTCAGCGTATTGCAAAATTGTGACGAGGACAAAACAGAAGTTGCGAAAGCACTTGTAAAAGGTGCAAAAGCTGAACTCGTTCAAACGATCGGAAATGTGATTGTCCTTTACAAAGAATCTAAGGAAAATAAACAAATTAAGCTGCCGTAAAGGTGGATGCGATATGAAAAAAATAGGATTGTTCGGCGGTACGTTTGACCCTCCCCATAACGGGCATTTACTGATGGCAAGTGAGGTGCGGACTCAAGTGGGGCTGGATGAAATATGGTTTATCCCAAACCATATGCCTCCTCATAAAGCAGGAAGGAAACGAGCAGATAGTCATCACCGGATAAAAATGGTGGAGACGGCGATTCTGTCAAATCCGTATTTTCGTCTCGAGCTCATTGAAATGGAGCGGGAGGGTCCGTCTTATACGGTAGATACAGTGGATCTGTTAAAGAAGCGTCATCCAGAAGATCAGTTCTTTTTTATGATAGGAGCGGACATGGTCGAGTATTTGCCAAAATGGCATCGGATCGACGATTTGCTTCAAATGATCACCTTTATTGGGATGAAAAGACCGGGTTACGTTGGAAGTACGGCATATCCGCTTTTATTTGCAGATGTTCCAGCTTTTGATGTATCATCGACATTGATTAGGCAGCGAATAGAGCAGGGAATACCTGTTGATTATTTGATTCCGAAAGCTGTTGAGCGTTATATAAAGGAGCATCATTTATATGAATCGTGAAGAAGCATTGAACTGTGTCAAAGAGCAGTTAACAGAGCATAGATATACACATACACTTGGAGTCATGGAGACAGCCATTTCATTAGCGGAACGGTTCGGTGCAGATGTGAAAAAAGCAGAGATCGCCGCTATTTTTCATGATTATGCGAAATTTAGACCAAAGGAAGAAATGAAGGGGATTATCGAGCAAGAGAAGATGAACCCTTTATTGCTTGAATATTCGCCTGAGCTTTGGCACGCGCCGGTTGGTGCCTATTTGGTCAAAAAAGAAGCTGGAATTGATGATCACGATGTGTTAACAGCCATTGAATTTCATACTTCCGGCAGACCAGACATGACTTTACTTGAAAAAGTCATTTATGTCGCAGATTATATTGAACCAGGACGACATTTCCCTGGTGTCGAAGAAGTAAGGGAGTTAGCAGAACATGATCTAGATCGTGCACTGATCCAATCATTAAAAAACACCATCAGTTTTCTAATGAAAAAGAATCAGCCAGTCTTTCCAGATACGCTTGCTACTTACAACTCGCTTGTGCATAAGAACAACTAAGGAGGAATTTTGGATGGACTCATCATCAATTTTAAACGTCGCAGCAGGTGCATGCGATGATAAACGGGCTGAGGATATTATTGCCCTTAATATGCAAGGAATCTCACTTGTTGCAGATTATTTTCTCATTTGTCACGGGAATTCTGATAAACAAGTGCAAGCCATTGCAAGAGAAGTAAAACATCTTGCAGAGGAAAGCGGAATCGAAGTGAAGAAGATGGAAGGCTTTGATGAAGCAAGATGGGTATTGATAGACCTAGGAGATGTTATTGCCCATGTGTTCCACAAAGAAGAAAGAGGATATTACAATCTAGAAAAGCTTTGGGGAGATGCGCCGAGAGAAACGCTTTCACTTGGCATTAACTCATGATTTATCAAGGGTTTGCAGGTGTGTATGACGAGCTCATGACACATGCGCCTTATGATGAATGGGTTCAGTGGATCCAGCAGTATATTAAGCCGAATGCTGCCATCATCGATGTAGGCTGTGGAACTGGAGAGATTTCTCTTCGGTTAGCTGAAAAGGGCCACAAGGTCACAGGAATTGACCTCAGTGAAGAAATGCTGGCCTTCGCGCAGCAAAAAGCCCAGGCGAAAAAGCAGTCGATTCAATTTTTACATCAAGATATGAGAGAGGTTACGGGCTTTGAGCAAGCCTTCCAGGCAGCCGTTATTTGCTGTGATTCCTTGAATTACTTAAAAAACGAAAATGACGTCAAAAAAACCTTTAAAAACATGTTTCAGCTTTTAGAGGCAGATGGGGTTTTACTTTTTGATGTTCATACGCCTTATAAAATGGAAGAGGTATTCCCGGGATCGACTTTTGCAGATCAAGATGAAGAGATTAGCTATATTTGGCAGAGCGATAAAGGGGATGACATGTATTCGGTCATTCATGATTTAAGCTTTTTTGTAAAAGATGGAGACATGTATCAGCGTTATGATGAGACGCATGAACAGCGCACATTTCCATTTGAAACATATTCAGCGTTCCTTGAGTCCGCTGGTTTCGAACAAATAGAAGTGACCGCTGATTTTACAAATGAAGCCCCCGGTGAATTCGCCGAAAGATATTTCATCTCAGCTAAGAAACCAAAAACCATCGTTTAATAGAACGATGGTTTTTTAAAACCCTTTTTTAGCAAGTTGCAAAGATGATTAATTTCTGCGATCATCAGTGAACACACTTGGTGGATATTGATGCGCAACTGCTTCAAGATCTTCATCGAATTTTTCATGAGTGTTTTGAAAGAGACGGTGAAACATATCTTGCACACCTGCTTCAAGTGCTTTAATGCCTTCACCAGTGACCCCGCCTTTCACACATACTTTGTCTTGCAGTGTCGGAAGGGTATAGACTCTTTTTTCAATCAAACGGCCAAGTCCAACGAGCATATCTTCTGATAAGGTGGTGGCTTCTTCTTTAGAAATATCCGTTTCTTCTACAGCCGCTTCAATCATCTTCTGAACGAGAAAACTGATAAAAGCAGGTCCGCAGCTGACAATATCGGAAGCCACTCTTGTAATCGAATGATGGATCTCGATTGGTGTTGAAATGCACGAAGCCAACTGTCTTAACGCTGTTTTCGTCGCGGCATTGCAGGATGAACCAAAAGTTAAAAGTGATGCGCCTGATAAAGCGCGGTTTGTAATGCTTGGAATTAGCCTGGCTGTTTGACAAGGAACGATATCCTGAAGCTGTTCAGGATGAACCGGACTTGTAATGATGACAATGGTTTGCTGCTCCGTTAAAAGAGGACTCAGCTCTTTTAAAAGTGGATAAATATCAAGTGGTTTGACACAAACAAAAATGAAATCTTTATTCGTGACAGCCCCTGAAAGCTGTTTCGTTACTTCAAGCTCTGGATGGTTCTTTTTTATATTGAACGCTTTTTCAATGGTTCGGTTTGTAATGGTGATCGATGAGGGATTGACTGCCTTTGATTCAATAAATGCCTCAGTAAGTATGGTACCCATGTTTCCTGTACCGATTAACCCTATATTCAAACGTTCTCCCTCCTTAGACGCATAGGATCTGTTATCTTCTAAACAGTATGTTGAGCAGTAGAAAAATATGATTGAAAGAAGCGTGAGTAAGTGAAACGACTCATATCATTAAAAAAATACAGTCTTTATATTGCAGCTGGGCTCATGGTTGTGATGATCATCAGTTTCTTCTTTTTCACTGGAAAAGGGGAGGGAAGCAGAGAACCAAATGTATTGAAGGGGAATAAAGACATACAAGTCACATTAGAAGACAAACAAGAAAAGACAGAAAAAGAGCCATCGACGATTTTTGTAGAAGTCAAAGGAGCTGTAAGAAAGCCAGGTGTTTATACGTTTCAATCTGATGCTCGGGTAGAAGAAGCGATTCGAAGGGCAGGAGGCTTTACTAGCAAAGCAGACTCGATTGAAATCAACCAAGCAGCAAAATTAGAGGATGGTATGATGATTTATGTTCGGAAGCAGGGGGAAGCGGAAAGAGAGACGCAAACAGCATCAGCTGACGCATCAACGGACGTTGAAAAGAGTGAGGGTGTAAATGTCAATCAGGCCAATGCAGCCGAATTGCAAACCATTAACGGCATAGGACCAGCTAAAGCCGAAGCTATTATTACGTATAGAGAGGAACACGGAGATTTTCAACAAATTGAAGACTTGCGGAACATTTCAGGTTTTGGGGAAAAGACGATTGAACGGCTGAAAAGTCAATTGACCGTGAAGTAGAATTGACGGTATAGAAGAAAGGCATGTACACTTAATATCAACCATCATTCTGGAGGGATCAGCTCGTGGAAAGAATTTCATGGAATCAATATTTTATGGCACAAAGCCATTTGCTTGCTTTACGAAGCACCTGTGAGCGGTTAGCTGTTGGGGCGACCATCGTAAGGGACAAGCGCATCATTGCAGGGGGGTATAATGGCTCCATTGCCGGTGATGTTCATTGTGCGGATGTAGGATGCTATGTCATTGATCATCACTGTGTTCGCACGATCCATGCGGAAATGAATGCTATTTTACAATGTGCCAAATTTGGTGCACCTACAGCTGATGCTGAAATATATGTCACACATTTTCCATGTTTACAGTGCTGTAAAGCCATCATTCAAGCGGGCATACGGACAGTGTACTATGCAAAGGATTATAAAAATCATCCATATGCCGTTGATTTATTCGAGCAGGCGGGTGTTCAAACAGAGCAAGTTGAATTAGATGAAATGATCATCGACTTAAAAAATCAAGAAAAATTGGCCTTTGTTGCAGATTTAATTGGGAAGCTGAGTGAATCAGGACTTAGCGAAACAGAAATTCGCGATATGCATGAGAAGGCGAATCGATTATTTACTTCCTATGTTTAAATATTTGCCGTTTGGGGCAATTTCAGCAGCTGTTGGAATTGCTCTGGCTGCATATCATCTTCATATATATTTCCTTCTCTTTCTTCTCATCATATTACTTCTCAGCCTACTGAAAAAAATGCCCCAGCTTTTTTTAATGGTCAGCCTATGCGGGGCTGTCTATACACTCATTTTTATGGTTCATGAGTCTCTTGAAACGGAGCTAGCCGTACAAGAAAAATTCCTATCTGGTTCCGTTGTGATTGAAAGCATTCCGAAAACAGATGGCAATCGTTTTTCAGCGACTGTATCGACAGTCCATGAACGACTAGCCACTTTTTATACAATTCAAACAGAGCGTGAAAAAGAGGCATTAAAAGAGGTAGAACCTGGTATGAGCTGTCACATGACAGGTGATGTACGCCCAGCAAAACACGCCACCATTCCTAATGGGTTTCAATACGATCAATTTTTAAAAACAAAAGGCATTGACGCTATTTTTCTGCCGCAGTCGATCAAAAACTGTATAAAAAAAGGCGGTTCTTCCTACTATCTTCAAGCGATGAGGCAAAAGGGTTTGACATTTTTAGAGGACCATGTGCCAAAACACTCTGTTGGCATTGTACAGGCACTTATTTTTGGCGATCGTGAGTTGATAGAACCTGACATATTAAGAGATTATCAAATGCTCGGCATTATTCATTTACTAGCGATCTCAGGACTGCATGTGCAAACGCTTCTTGCCTGTATATTTTGGTGTCTCCTTCGCGTGGGTGTGACAAGAGAGACAGCACGTATTCTTCTATTATGCTTTCTTCCTGTTTATGCTTGTTTGACAGGCGCTGCACCATCTGTTTTAAGAGCTTGTCTCATGGCAGGAATTTATTTAGTGATGACTAGTCTGCCAAAAGAATTGAAACAGCCTTCTGCTGTGGTATTAAGTGCAACGTTTTTACTCTTGTTAGCGATTCATCCTCTTTATTTATTTGATATCGGATTTCAGCTTTCCTTCGTGGTGACGTTTTTTATTTTGTTATCGACGAGGATTTTATCGAAAGCAAAAAGTTCGGTCATGCAATTATTCCTGATTTCCTTTATTGCACAGCTAGCTTCGCTCCCTGTTCTTTTATATCATTTTCATCAATTCTCTTTACTGAGCGTTCCTTTGAACATGATATTTGTTCCTTTTTATACGACGATCGTCATGCCGCTATCCTTACTCTTTTTTCTTTTGACGATCATTTATCTTCCGCTTGGACAAACATTGTTTCAACTTCTTGATTCGGTGATCCAGCTTAGTCATCAATTGTCAGCCTATATGGCTGATTTTGATGGATTCAACTTGATTTTTATGAAGTCAACTTGGTGGCATATTGTTCTTGAGGTGAGTGCCTTAATTGTTCTGTTAGTTGTGATGGAGTGCAAAACGTCTGTGAAGTCCTATGCTGTGCCGCTCCTTTTTCTCATTGGTGTCTTGAGTGTTCACTATTTCACCCCGAATTTTTTTGAAAAAGGGGAAGTGACGATGCTGGATGTAGGACAGGGGGATAGTTTGTTTATTCAGCTGCCCTATCGAAAGGGGCACCTGCTTGTGGACACGGGAGGCAGGCTTTCTTTTGAAGAAGAACCGTGGAAAAAAAGACGAAAAGTGTCTACGATCGGTGATCAAACGCTGATCCCGTTTTTACATTCTAAAGGTATAGCGAAACTTGATGTCCTTATTCTGACGCATGCGGATCAAGACCATATGGGAGAAGCGGTTCGTTTAATCAATCGAAATAAAGTAAAGCGGCTGGCTATACCAAAAGGCTTTGCACGGAGTCCAGAGGAAGCGGAGCTGTTAAAAGAAGCAGCTGATCAAGGGATCATGATTGATGAATTAGAGAGAGGAGATCAGCTTCAGATTGGAGAGCAAATATTTGACGTTCTTCATCCGTCTCGTGATCGAGTGACAACTAAGAATAATGATTCACTTGTTTTGACATTTACTCTAGGCGGGAAGCGGTTTATGCTCACTGGAGATCTTGAACAAGAAGGGGAGCGAGACATTATAAAAGCCTTTCCTCATCTGCGGGCAGATATCTTAAAGGTTGGACATCACGGGAGTAAAGGGTCAACAAGCGAAGAATGGCTTCAGCATCTCAAGGCCTCACATGCACTCATTTCAGCAGGTGAACGCAATCGTTATCAGCATCCACATCAAGAAGTTTTGAAGAAATTAAAGGACCAGCAAATGAAGGTGTATCGTACAGATACCGACGGGAGCGTGACGTATGAATTTCTCGATGAGGAAGGAACGTTTTACACTCATCCTCCATATGATATCTTACAAACTCAATAAAAAAACTGCCATAAAGGCAGTCATGTAACCTTCATGAAGTTAAGATCCAACGAGGTGTATAATGGTTGCCAAAATAAACATTGAGGCGAAAAATCCGAATGTGACGATAAAACCAACGGCTGAGTCGGTCACATCATTCCGCTTGCTTTGAACATTTTTTTCAAATTCATTCATTTTCATCCCTCCTGGCTAATTTTAGTATACTTGAACTCATTTGGAATTGCTAGAAGGTAAAGTAACCGTTTTCCATTTTCATGTTCATTTTGTGAATATCGTCTGACAGCAGGCTGACCCGGGAGCTTGCGCCGGACGTTTACTATAAATGAGGAGGCGGCACTTTCAGCTTCCTCTTTACTAATGTCTTCGCACACTTTAGGATAGAGGAGGAAGTGAAAGAGAGGGATTCAATTGATGGTCTTTGATGTATGGAACAATTTAAAACGAGGGGATATCCATCCCGTTTATTGCTTATATGGGAAAGAAACATATTTACTGCAAGAAACCGCCGCTAAATTGAGACAAGCTGTAGTAGACGAGGAAACGAAAGATTTTAATTACTCCATCTTCGATATGGAAGAGGTGCCGCTTGAACAGGCTGTGACCGATGCAGAAACATTTCCGTTTATGGGAGAAAGACGTCTCGTCGTGATCAAGAATCCTTATTTTCTTACAGCTGAGAAGAAAAAGGAAAAGATCGAGCATGAGCTTTCTGTATTAGAAGCTTATTTAGAAAAGCCTGCGCCCTATACCATTCTCGTGTTATTAGCACCATATGAAAAGCTGGATGAGCGTAAAAAAATCACCAAATTGCTAAAAAAGAAAGCTGCTGTTGTTGAGGCGAAAGAATTAAACCCAAAAGAAACAACTGATTTCACCATTACACTGGTGAAGACAGAAGGAAAGATGATTACATCTGAAGCGGCTGAACAGCTTGTGATGTTATGCGGCGGAAGTCTATCTTCTCTATTCCAAGAGGTTCGGAAGCTAAGTACATATATTGGAGAGCGGGAAGAAATTGAGTTAGCAGATGTCAATCAGCTCGTTGCAAGAAGCTTAGAGCAAAATATTTTCGAGCTGATTAATCAAATCGTAAACAGACGCCGCTCTGAGGCCATGCAGATGTTCTATGACCTCTTGAAGCAAAATGAGGAACCCATTAAAATATTAGCACTCATTTCAACTCAATTTCGATTGATTTTACAGACGAAGTACTTCGCTCAGCAAGGCTATGGGCAAAAACAAATTGCTTCAAACCTAAAAGTCCACCCATTCCGTGTCAAACTCGCTATGGATCAGGCAAGACTGTTTTCAGAAGAAGAGCTTAAGCAGATCGTCAAAGAGCTTTCAACAATTGATTATGAAATGAAAACGGGTAAAAAGGACAAACAGCTATTGTTAGAATTGTTCCTGCTTCGACTATTAGGCGCTTGAACATAAAAAAACGACCTTCTAAAAAGAGGGTCGTTTTTGTTTAGATGTATAATTGCCAGTCTGTCCTTAAGGCTCGGCCAGTCAGGACGGACGTACAGTTAAACAGGTGCCTCATTACTGAGGCGTTGCAAGCATTATGCAGAAAGTCCGTTTACTTGTTTAGCAAGTCTTGATTTGTAACGCGCAGCTGCGTTTTTGTGTACAAGACCAGTTTTAACGGCTTTGTCAATGCGTTTTGCAGCAGAAGCAAGAGCAGCTTTTGCTTGCTCAGCATCGTTGTTAGCTACAGAAACTTCAACTTGTTTAATCGCAGTACGCATCGCAGACTTGATTGTTACGTTATGTGCACGGCGTTCGTTATTCGTTTTTGTACGTTTGATCGCTGATTTAATATTTGGCATGTGTTTCACCTCCTAAGATACAACCTAAACACAATTGTCTTAAGGTTAAATCTTCACAATAGAACAAATTGTATTCTATCAAACACACCTTTAGAATGCAATATAAATGTAAAGTATTTTTCATTGATGACGTGCTCGAATGTTTCTTTCAAGAGATGGAAAGACTACTGTTAATTACTTGGTGGAAGGAGTCTTTTTATGGAGAAACAGAAACTCGATTTAAGCGTTTATCAAATCCGGACAGACCTGGCTGTTGAAACAAAAGAGATACTAGAACAAGAGAACGATCCGAATGTCGTCAAAAAGGACGGGATCCAAGGGATCGTCGAAAAAGAAAAAGATGAGCAAGGCATCCGCATCCGTACTGTAGAAATCACGAAAGAAGGGGAGGAGCTGACCGGCAAAAAGGCAGGGACATACTTGACGTTTGAAGCGCAAGGCATTCGGGAGAAAGACTCTGAGATGCAAGAAAAAGTCGTCCAAGTCTTTGCCCGTCATTTTGCTCAGTTTTTAAAAGACAGAGGCATTCAGGCAGATGCGAGCTGCCTTGTAGTAGGACTGGGAAACTGGAATGTCACGCCTGATGCACTAGGTCCTCTCACAGTCGAAAACCTGCTTGTGACCCGTCATCTCTTTGAATTGCAGCCGGAAAATGTTCAGGAAGGCTATCGCCCAGTTTCCTCTTTGTCGCCAGGTGTGATGGGACTGACCGGTATTGAAACAAGTGACATTATCCAAGGTGTGATTGAGCGGTCTAAGCCTGATTTTGTCATTGCTGTCGACGCCCTTGCTGCTCGTGCGGTGGAACGAGTGAATACAACCATTCAAATTTCTGATACAGGTATTCATCCCGGTTCTGGTGTAGGGAATAAGCGAAAAGAATTAAGTAAAGAAACATTGGGCATCCCAGTGATTGCGATTGGCGTTCCGACAGTGGTGGATGCAGTAACGATTGCTAGTGACACAATTGATTATGTCTTAAAGCATTTTGGTAGAGAACTAAAAGATGATAGACCATCCCGCTCTCTTGTGCCGGCTGGTTTGACATTCGGGAAGAAAAAAGTGCTCAACGAAGAAGACTTGCCAGATGAGGAAACACGTCAATCATTCTTAGGCATCGTAGGAACCCTTCCAGAAGAAGAGAAAAGGCAGCTGATCCATGAAGTACTTGCGCCGCTCGGGCAAAATTTAATGGTCACGCCTAAAGAAGTCGATACATTCATTGATGATATGGCAAACGTACTTGCCAACGGATTAAACACAGCGCTTCATCAAAAAATCACTCAAGATAACAAGGGTTCATATAATCATTAATCGGTTCTACTTTCTCTAGCTCGCTCATAGTGTAATTACTAGAAAGCGTGCTGGAGGGAGTAAATCATGAAAAAAAGACCCCGCCGTCCTCGACAGTTGGTCGTTGCGATTAATGGAACGAAAGTAGTCAAAAGTATTTTCTTATTTATTGCCGCTCTTGTTGTGGTGTTTGTGATGTCAGGGGCTTTAACATCTTTAAAACCTGAGCTGAGGCCGCAAGCCTCTTTATATGGTGTAGCAGATGAGCTCTCTGGCGCATTTTTTGCTACATTAATGGGCATGGAAAACCAATATTTCGCCTCAGCAGTTCCAGAAGCTCAAAAAGGATTTCATTTCTCTGGGCTGTCACTGAAGCTTGCAACCAGTATTAATTTAGAAGACCCGCGCAGTTTTCTAGGAAGAGAACTTCCAGGCTTTGAACATTTTGATACAAAAATCATCTTAGCGGGTGAAGGCACAGACTATACCAACATGCCAATGGAATCGCCGCCTCCGAGTGAAGTGATCCAAGATGAAAAAGAAGCAAATTTAGCTGAACTGGACAAGCTCGATGAAGATGGGCCGAAAAAGCCTGCCAAAGAACCGGACCGGTCAACAGGAAAACGAAAAGCTGTGTACATTTATCACACACATAATACGGAATCATATTTACCATTTTTAAAAGGAGAAACGAACCCAAATAATGCACGGCACTCAAAAGTGAATGTTACCCTTGTCGGCGACATGTTTGGAAAGGCACTTGATCAGCAAGGAATCGGCAATACAGTCGACAAAACGGAAATTGAAAAAAGACTCGTGAAAAAAGGATTAAAGTATCCGCAGTCTTATAATGAATCAAGATTGGTCGTGAAAGAAGCCTTAGCGAAAAATGATGACCTCGATTATTTAATTGATATTCACCGGGACTCAAGAAGAAAGAAAGATACGACTGTCGAAATCAAAGGGAAGAAATATGCGAGAATTGCGTTTGTTGTAGGGAAGAAGAATCAAAGCTATGAGAAAAACTTAAAGCTTGCGACAGAGTTCCACCATTTGATGGAGAAAAAATATAAAGGTCTTAGTGTCGGTGTGTTTGCCAAAGGAGAAATTGGCGATAATGGAATCTATAATCAAGATTTATCTGACAAGGCCCTTCTTTTAGAATTTGGTGGAGTAGATAATAATATGGAAGAATTAAGAAATGCATCCAATGCAGCAGCTGATGTATTCAGCGACATTTTCTGGGACGCGGAAAAGGTGGACGGCAAAGCAAAGGATGAGAAAAAACGCTCTTAAGGTGGTGACGGGTATGGGCTCATTTATTGGAAAAACCATTATTTTAGGATTGGTCTTGCTGTTTGGTGTCTTTTTAGGAATGCAGCAAGCGAATAATGGCATGCTGCAAATGAAGGGCTACCATGATCCGCAATTAAAAGGAGCTTTCTCCATTCAAATGAACGAAGATGAAGAAAAGGAAGCTTCTATCTTAGGAACGGCTGTTACAGAAAAGGATCTTGCCGAAAAACAAAAGCAGCTGGAGGAAATAGAAGGCTTTAATGCCTTTTCCAAAGCAGGAAAAGCCCTGTCTGATGGTATGACACATGCAGCCCGTTCTCTTTATGATTGGGTGAATGGGAAATAAACGAATTTCATGAGATATCACCCTTTTAATCAAAGCCGCTGACCGATAAGCGGCTTTTCTTGATTTCGATTGAATCTTTACAGCCCTATTGATATAATCTAACCTAGCGCAACCCGCGTTTTATAGTAGGAGTGATAGATTGTGACAGATAAAGAAAAACGATTAGAACGGCAATCAAGAATTCGAAATTTCTCCATTATCGCCCATATTGACCATGGGAAATCCACATTGGCGGACCGTATTTTGGAAAAAACAGCGGCGATTACTCAACGGGAAATGAAAGAACAATTACTTGATTCCATGGATTTAGAGCGTGAACGCGGCATAACGATTAAATTAAACTCTGTCCAGCTGAAGTATAAGGCGAAGGATGGAGAAGAATATATCATGCACCTGATTGATACACCAGGGCATGTCGACTTCACCTATGAGGTATCTCGAAGCCTAGCTGCCTGTGAGGGTGCGATTCTCGTAGTAGATGCAGCACAAGGAATTGAAGCACAGACACTTGCGAACGTTTATTTAGCTCTTGATAACAACTTAGAAATTCTTCCGATTATCAATAAAATCGATCTGCCGAGTGCAGAGCCTGAGCGTGTAAGAGAAGAAATTGAAGATGTCATCGGGTTGGATGCGTCTGAAGCTGTTCTCACCTCTGCTAAGGCGGGTATTGGAATCGAGGATATTTTAGAACAAATCGTTGAAAAGGTGCCGGCACCTGCTGGAGATCCAGAAGCACCACTTCAAGCCCTTATTTTTGATTCTCTTTACGATGCGTATCGCGGCGTTATTGCGTACATACGAATTGTTGAAGGAACCGTCAGACCTGGTCAGAAAATTAAAATGATGGCGACGGGGAAAGAATTTGAAGTTCTTGAAGTCGGCGTTTTCACACCAAAAGCCATGCCTACAGATGAACTCACCGTTGGAGATGTTGGCTACTTAACAGCTGCGATTAAAAATGTCGGTGATACACGAGTAGGGGATACGATCACAAGTGCGGAAAACCCTGCGAAAGAAGCGCTGCCAGGATACAGAAAGCTAAACCCAATGGTATACTGCGGACTTTATCCGATTGATACAGCGAAATACAACGACTTACGTGAAGCGTTAGAAAAGCTTGAATTAAATGATTCTTCACTTCAATATGAGGCAGAGACATCCCAAGCACTTGGCTTCGGTTTCCGCTGCGGCTTCCTTGGAATGCTTCATATGGAAATCATCCAAGAACGGATTGAACGTGAATTTAAAATTGATCTGATTACGACAGCGCCAAGTGTTATTTATGATGTATATATGACAGATGGAGAAAAAATCGTCGTAGATAACCCGTCCAATCTGCCTGATCCGCAAAAGATTGAGCGAATTGAAGAACCATATGTAAAAGCAACAATGATGGTGCCGAACGATTATGTAGGCTCTGTGATGGAGCTTTGCCAAGGAAAGCGCGGAAATTTCATCGATATGCAGTATCTTGATGCGAACCGTGTGAGCATTGTGTACGAAATTCCTTTGGCAGAGATCGTATACGAATTCTTTGATCAGCTAAAGTCCAACACAAAAGGCTACGCGTCCTTTGATTATGAGCTGATTGGCTATCGTCCATCGACGCTGGTGAAGATGGATATCATGCTGAATGGCGAAAAAATCGATGCCCTTTCCTTTATTGTTCACCGCGATTATGCATATGAACGAGGTAAGATCATCGTAGAAAAGCTAAAAGAACTGATTCCGCGCCAGCACTTTGAAGTGCCAGTTCAAGCAGCAATCGGTCAGAAAATCGTTGCTCGTTCCACCATTAAAGCGATGCGTAAAAACGTACTTGCCAAATGTTATGGTGGAGACATTTCCCGGAAAAGAAAGCTTCTTGAGAAGCAAAAAGAAGGGAAAAAGCGCATGAAGCAAGTGGGCTCTGTTGAAGTCCCGCAAGAAGCATTTATGGCCGTGCTGAAGATGGATGACAGCACACCGAAAAAATAACCATCCTCAAGGCTGCTTGCTTTACAATGTTCGCCTTGACGTTTATAGTCGATAACAAACAAAGGCGCCGCAGCGATAAACTGCGGCTCTTTACCTGTAAAGAAGGTGTCATCAAATGAAAGCAGCATACATTCACATTCCATTTTGTGAGCACATTTGCCACTATTGTGATTTCAATAAATTTTTCATTAAAACGCAGCCAGTCGATGAATACTTAGCGGCTCTTGAAAAAGAGATGCAGCATACGATCGAACAAAAGGGCGAGCAGGAACTCAAGACGATTTTTATTGGCGGGGGAACCCCGACATCACTGACTGTCAGCCAGCTAGACAAGCTCATGAACAGCATTCACCGTGTATTAAAGCCGACAAAAAAACTGATTGAATTTGCAGTGGAAGCGAACCCAGATGAATTATCACTCGAGAAGCTGCATGTGTTAAAAGAAGCCGGTGTCAATCGGCTGAGTTTTGGCGTTCAAACCTTTGAAGACGATTTGCTCAAAAAAATCGGACGAGTTCATCAAAAAAAGGATGTCCTTACGTCCTTTGAGCGGGCTAGAGCTGTTGGATTTAACAATATTAGCCTCGATCTCATGTTTGGCTTGCCGCATCAAGAAAAGCATCATGTGATGAATTCACTTGAGACAGCTTTCTCGCTGGGGGCAGAGCATTATTCGGTTTACTCACTCATCGTCGAGCCGAAAACCGTTTTTTACAACTTAATGCAAAAGGGAAAACTTCATTTACCGCCGCAAGAACGTGAGGCTGAAATGTATGAGCTTGTGATGGATGAAATGGAGCGCCATGGATTAAAGCAGTACGAAATTAGCAATTACGCCAAACCTGGCTTTGAAAGTCAGCATAACCTGACCTATTGGAGCAATGAAGATTACTTCGGTTTTGGTGCAGGCGCACACGGGTATGTAGATGGCGTCCGAAATGTGAACGCAGGGCCGGTGAAGCATTATTTGGAGCTGATTGACCAAACAGGGTTCCCGTATAAGGAAACACATGAGGTCACAAAAGCAGAGCAAATAGAAGAAGAAATGTTTCTAGGTCTTCGAAAGATCGAAGGAGTGAAAAGTGCTGATTTCCAAGCAAAATATGGTACTGCACCAGAAGCACTTTTTCCCACTGTTCTTGAAGAATTAGAAGAAAAAGGCCTCATTGTAAAAGATGACATCGGGATCCGTTTAACAAGAAAAGGAAAATTGTTAGGGAATGAAGTATTTCAAGCGTTTCTCGGTGAGTTATAATTGACATTTTAATTTGAGTTTGGTAATTTTGTTTATACAATTAGCACTCGTTGAAAGAGAGTGCTAACAGGGGTGATGATGATGTTAACAAATCGTCAGCTTTTGATTCTGCAAGTCATCATTAATGACTTTATTCGTTCGGCGCAGCCAGTTGGATCAAGGACTCTTTCTAAAAAAGAAGACATTACATTCAGCTCTGCGACGATTAGAAACGAAATGGCTGATTTGGAGGAACTTGGTTTTATTGAAAAGACCCATTCTTCATCAGGAAGAATTCCTTCCGAAAAAGGATATCGTTATTATGTAGATCATTTGCTCTCTCCGCGAAAACTGTCGTCTAAAGAGCTTGTGCTCATCCAGTCGGCCTTTCAGGAGAAAATTTTTGAGCTGGAAAAGACAGTTCAAAAATCGGCGGAAATTTTATCAGATCTCACAAACTATACATCGATTGTGCTTGGTCCAAAGCTAAGTGAAAATCGATTAAAGCAAATTCAGCTTGTCCCTGTTCAGCCGAACAAAGCAGTGGCAATCATGATTACAGACAGCGGACATGTTGAAAACAAAACCATTACCTTCTCTGAGCATCTCGATGTCTCCGATATTGAGAAGCTGATGAATATTTTAAACAGCCGCCTAGCCGGAGTCCCGATGGATCAGCTGAAGGACAGAATGTATAAAGAAGTTGTGATGCTTCTTCGCACGCATTTAAAAGATTATGATCATATTTTAGATGCGCTCGGCAATACATTTACATCGACTCAAAATGAATCAAAACTTTTCTTTGGCGGGAAGATTAATATGTTGAATCAGCCAGAGTTTCATGACATTGACCGCATTCGTTCACTCATGATGCTTATTGAGCAAAAGAATGATGTCATGCAGCTGTTTCATCCAAATCAGCAAGGAATCACCATTAAAATCGGTTCAGAAAACAATTTGGAAGCGATGGAGAACTGCAGCTTAATCACAGCCACTTATTCGATTGATCAAAAATCACTCGGCTCCATTGCTGTCATCGGTCCAACCCGTATGGATTATGGCAGGGTTGTCAGTCTCTTGCATCATGTATCAAAAGACTTGTCAAACGCACTTTCCAATTTGTATGATGAGTAGGGTGATAAAAGATAGGGGCATAGCCCCTTCGTATTTTTGAATCTTTTGAGGGAGGTGAACACAATGTCAGAAGAAAAACAGACACCTGAGCAAGAAGCAGAGGTTGAAGCACAAGAAGAAGCAGTTCAAGCAGATACTGAGGAAGTAACACATGATGAACAGTCTGCCTTCCAAGAAAAAATCGATGAATTGCAGCAGCTTCTAGATGAAAAAGAGAACAAAATTCTGCGTGTTCAAGCAGATTTTGAAAACTATAAACGCCGTGCTCGAACTGAAGTGGAGACCGTGCAAAAATATCGTTCTCAACATGTTGTCAGTGATCTTCTCCCAGCTCTTGATAACTTTGAAAGAGCGCTTGGAATTGATCCAGACAATGAGCAGACGAAAAGTTTGTTAGAAGGAATGCAAATGGTTTACCGCCAGCTGGTAGAAGCGTTGAAAAATGAAGGCGTTGAACCAATTGAAGCTGTCGGCAAAGAGTTCGATCCAAACCTTCATCAAGCCGTCATGCAAGTTGAAGATGAAAACTATGATTCAAATATTGTTGTAGAAGAATTGCAAAAGGGCTATAAACTCAAAGATCGAGTTATTCGTCCATCAATGGTAAAAGTAAATCAATAACTACATAATGGGAGGTCATCGAATATGAGTAAAATCATTGGGATTGACTTAGGAACAACAAACTCATGTGTTGCAGTACTTGAAGGCGGCGAGCCAAAAGTCATTGCAAACGCTGAAGGAGCACGTACAACACCATCTGTTGTCGCTTTTAAAAACGGAGAGCGCCAAGTGGGTGAAGTAGCAAAACGTCAATCAATTACAAACCCAAACACAATCATGTCTGTTAAAAGACATATGGGTACAGATTATAAAGTAGAAGTTGAAGGCAAGAACTATACACCGCAGGAAATCTCTGCAATCATTCTTCAACACCTTAAATCTTACGCTGAAAGCTATCTTGGTGAAGAAGTAACAAAAGCTGTTATCACAGTTCCTGCTTACTTCAACGATGCAGAACGTCAAGCAACGAAAGATGCTGGTAAAATTGCCGGTCTTGAAGTAGAACGTATCATCAACGAACCAACAGCAGCTGCACTTGCGTATGGTTTAGATAAAACAGATGAAGATCAAACGATTCTTGTATACGACCTTGGCGGCGGTACATTTGACGTGTCAGTTCTTGAACTTGGAGACGGCGTCTTTGAAGTGCGCTCAACTGCTGGGGACAACCGTCTAGGTGGAGACGATTTTGACCAAGTCATCATTGATCACCTAGTGGCTGAATTCAAAAAAGAAAATGGCATTGATCTTTCTAAAGATAAAATGGCGCTTCAGCGTTTAAAAGATGCGGCTGAAAAAGCGAAAAAAGATCTTTCAGGTGTATCTTCTACACAAATTTCACTGCCATTTATCACAGCTGGAGAAGCAGGACCTCTTCACCTTGAATTAACGTTAACGCGTGCTAAATTCGAAGAGCTTTCTGCAAATCTTGTAGAGCGTACAATGACACCAGTACGTCAATCACTAAAAGATGCTGGTTTATCTGCTAGCGAGATTGATAAAGTCATCCTTGTAGGTGGATCAACTCGTATTCCTGCAGTCCAAGAAGCAATCAAAAAAGAAACAGGCAAAGAGCCTCATAAAGGTGTAAACCCTGATGAAGTTGTTGCACTTGGTGCAGCGATCCAAGGTGGAGTGATCACAGGAGATGTCAAAGACGTTGTTCTTCTTGACGTAACACCACTTTCTTTAGGAATTGAAACAATGGGCGGCGTGTTCACGAAACTGATTGAACGTAATACAACAATTCCAACAAGTAAATCTCAAGTATTCTCAACGGCTGCTGACAACCAAACAGCTGTAGATATCCATGTCTTGCAAGGTGAGCGCCCAATGGCTGCAGATAACAAAACATTAGGCCGCTTCCAATTGACTGATATCCCGCCAGCACCACGCGGCGTACCACAAATTGAAGTATCATTTGATATCGATAAAAACGGTATTGTCAACGTACGTGCGAAAGATATGGGTACAGGCAAAGAGCAAAACATCACAATCAAATCTTCTTCAGGTCTTTCTGATGATGAGATCGAAAAAATGGTCAAAGAAGCAGAAGAAAATGCTGAAGCAGATGCGAAGAAAAAAGAAGAAATCGAAGTGCGCAACGAAGCAGATCAATTAGTGTTTACAACTGAAAAAACATTAAAAGATCTAGAAGGCAAAATCGATGAAGAGCAAGTGAAAAAAGCAAACGACGCGAAAGATGCACTAAAAGCTGCGATCGAAAAAGGCGAGTTTGAAGACATCAAAGCGAAAAAAGATGAGCTGCAAACAATCGTTCAAGAATTAACGACAAAGCTCTATGAAGAAGCTGCAAAACAAGCACAAGCTCAGCAAGAAGGCGCTGAAGGTGCTCAAAAAGCAGATGACAATGTAGTGGATGCAGAATACGAAGAAGTAAACGACGATCAAGAGAAAAAATAATCACCTTTACTTTTGAAAAAGACTGCTGAAACGTACTCGTCAGAAAGTCAAAGTCAGGATCTCTTGGCTTTGACTTTTTTTCTTTTCAACGATGAAAGGAATTGAAAAAAGTTAAATCAAAATGATACAATCGTATTTATGTGAGAAAATCGGGAGTGTGAAGAGATGAGTAAGCGTGATTACTATGAAGTGCTTGGCGTAAGTAAGAGCGCCTCAAAGGACGAAATCAAAAAGGCATACCGCAAGCTTTCAAAAAAGTATCACCCTGATATTAATAAAGAAGCTGGCTCAGATGAGAAATTCAAAGAAGTAAAAGAAGCCTATGAAACCCTTTCTGATGATCAAAAGCGTTCGCATTATGACCAGTTCGGTCATACCGATCCAAACCAAGGCTTTGGCGGTGGCGGTTTTGGTGGAGGAGGAGACTTTGGCGGCTTCGGCGGCTTTGATGACATCTTCTCTAGTATTTTTGGCGGCGGAGCGAGAAGAAGAGATCCAAATGCACCGCGCCAAGGAGCGGACCTGCAATATACAATGACGCTTTCATTCGAAGAAGCGGCATTTGGAAAAGAAGCAACGATTGAAATCCCTCGTGAAGAATCTTGTGAAACATGTCATGGATCAGGTGCAAAGCCTGGTACGCAGGCGAAAACTTGTTCACATTGCGGAGGATCTGGTCAATTAAACGTTGAACAGTCAACCCCATTTGGTAAAGTGGTCAACCGCAGAGTATGTAACTACTGTAGCGGAACAGGGAAACAAATTGATCATAAATGTTCAACATGCGGCGGATCTGGCAAAGTGCGTAAGCGTAAGAAAATTAACGTGACGATCCCTGCAGGTGTTGATGATGGTCAGCAGCTCAGAGTATCTGGTCAAGGTGAACCAGGTGTAAATGGAGGACCTCCAGGCGATCTATTCGTTGTATTCCATGTGCGTGCGCATGAATTCTTCGAACGTGATGGAGATGACATTTACTGCGAGATGCCGCTCACCTTTGCCCAAGCTGCATTAGGTGACGAAATTGAAGTGCCAACATTACACGGAAAAGTAAAATTAAAAGTTCCTGCTGGCACTCAAACTGGCACGAAGTTTAGACTTAAAGGAAAAGGTGTGAAAAATGTACGCGGCTACGGCCAAGGCGATCAGCATATCGTTGTACGTGTCGTCACACCGACAAATTTAACAGACAATCAAAAAGATATCATTAGAAAATTTGCTGAAGTGAGCGGAAATAAACCGGACGAACAAGAAATGAGCTTTTTCGATAAGGTAAAACGCGCATTTAAAGGCGAGTAAGACGGATAAGGAGTTGGTAGTATTGAAGTGGTCAGAAATTAGCGTCCATACAACAAATGAAGCGGTGGAACCGATCACCAATATTTTGCATGAAGCAGGTGCAAGTGGTGTCGTGATTGAGGACCCGCTTGATTTAGTCAAGGAACGTGAAAATGTATACGGTGAGATCTACCAGCTCGATCCGAATGACTATCCGGATGAAGGTGTCATTGTCAAAGCCTATCTTCCAATGAACAGCTTTTTGATGGAAACGGTAGATGAGATCAAAGAAGCCATCAACAATCTTCTTCTATACGATATTGACCTTGGACGCAATACACTGTCAATTTGTGAAGTAAATGAAGAAGAATGGGCCACCGCATGGAAGAAATACTATCATCCTGTGAAAATTTCTGAAAAATTCACCATCGTTCCAACGTGGGAAGAATATACACCGGTTCATTCTGATGAACTGATTATTGAAATGGACCCTGGAATGGCATTTGGAACAGGTACGCATCCCACAACCGTCCTTTGTATTCAGGCGCTTGAGCGCTATGTAAAGGAAAACGATACGGTGATTGATGTTGGAACAGGCTCTGGGATTTTAAGTGTGGCAGCAGCGATGCTTGGTGCAAAAGACATTCAAGCCTTTGATCTCGACACCGTTGCGGTAGAAAGTGCGAAGCAAAACATCGAACTCAATGGTGTAAGTGAACAAGTGGCGGTCAAACAAAACAACTTGCTTGATGGGATTTCAGGTGAGCGTGATGTGATTGTCGCCAACATTCTGGCAGAAGTAATTTTGCGCTTTACAGATCAAGCCTATGACCTATTGAAGAAAGATGGCTATTTCATTACATCAGGCATCATTGGACAAAAGAAATTACAAGTCAAAACAGCATTAGAAGAAGCAGGATTTGATATTGTTGAAGTGCTGTCAATGGAAGATTGGGTCAGCATTATAGCGAAAAAATAAAGCGAGTAGGTGTCAGGACACGTATGCAACGATATTTTATCGACCTCACGAAAGAAGAAGTGACTACAAAGGGAGCCATCGTCATAAAAGGTGAAGATGTACATCATCTTTCCAATGTTATGCGGATGAAAGCGGGACAGGAAATCCTTTGTTTAACGACAGACGGCTTTGAAGCGCTCAGTAAAATTGATACAATAACAAAGGAAGAAGTGATTTGTCACCTTGAAAGCTGGACAAATCAGGACAGAGAACTTCCGATTCGGGTGACGATCGCAAGCGGTCTTCCAAAAGGAGATAAGCTTGAGCTCATTATCCAAAAAGGCACAGAGCTTGGCGCAAGTGCTTTTATCCCATTTCAAGCGGCTCGTTCTATTACAAAGCTAGACCAAAAAAAGTCACATAAAAAACGAGAGCGCTGGGAGAAAATCGCGAAAGAAGCAGCAGAGCAGTCCTACCGGAATATCATTCCGCGTGTTTATTCAGTATCAACGTTTAAAGAGCTGACGCAATTAGCTGGTGAATTCGATAAATGTGTCGTTGCATACGAAGAATCATCGAAAGAAGGAGAGCAAAGCCGCTTTCAAACTGTGCTTCAACAGATGAAAGGCGGACAAACCTTGCTAGTGGTTTTTGGCCCTGAAGGCGGTTTGGCAGAAAAGGAGATTGAAGAGCTTGAAACGCTTGGTGCAGTCATTTGCGGGCTCGGACCACGCATTTTAAGAACGGAAACCGCTCCTTTATATGCGCTTTCCGCTATATCTTATCAAACAGAGTTATTAAGAGGTGAATCATGATGGGAACAGTAGCGTTCCATACACTTGGCTGTAAGGTCAACCACTATGAAACAGAGGCGATCTGGCAGCTGTTTAAAGAAGCTGGCTATGAAAGAAAAGAGTATGAATCAAAAGCAGACGTATATGTCATTAATACATGTACGGTCACGAATACAGGCGATAAGAAAAGCCGCCAAGTCATTAGAAGAGCCATTCGTCATAACCCGGATGGTGTCATTTGTGTAACCGGCTGCTATGCGCAAACATCTCCAGCAGAAATCATGGCGATTCCTGGTGTTGATATTGTGGTTGGAACACAGGATAGACATAAATTACTAGGTTATATAGAAGAATTCCGCAGAGAAAGACAGCCGATCAACGGGGTTGGCAATATCATGAAAGCACGTGTGTTTGAAGAACTTGATGTTCCTGCCTTTACAGACAGAACGCGCGCTTCATTAAAAATCCAAGAAGGCTGTAACAACTTCTGTACATTCTGCATTATTCCTTGGGCACGCGGCCTTCTTCGTTCTCGCGATCCAGAAGAAGTCATCAATCAAGCACAGCAGCTTGTTGATGCAGGCTATAAAGAAATTGTGCTTACAGGTATTCACACAGGCGGATACGGAGAAGACTTAAAGGATTATAACTTTGCGAAGCTTCTGAGAGCATTAGATGAACGTGTTATTGGCTTAAAACGAATTCGTATTTCATCTATTGAAGCTAGTCAAATTACAGATGAAGTGATTGAAGTGCTTGATCAGTCAGATAAAATTGTCAGACACTTACACATCCCGCTTCAATCTGGCTCAAATACTGTGCTAAAAAGAATGCGCCGTAAATATACGATGGAATTCTTTGCAGAGCGTTTAACAAAGCTGAAAAAAGCATTGCCAGGACTTGCTGTCACCTCTGATGTAATCGTAGGGTTCCCTGGGGAAACAGAAGAAGAGTTCTTGGAAACGTACAATTTTGTCAAAGACCATCAATTCTCTGAGCTGCACGTCTTCCCTTACAGCAAACGTACAGGTACGCCAGCTGCAAGAATGGAAGATCAAGTGGATGAAAATGTGAAAAACGAACGTGTCCACCGTTTGATCGCTCTTTCTGACCAGCTTGCGAAAGAGTATGCATCTGCATATGAAGGTGATGTGCTAGAAATTATTCCGGAAGAATCCTTCAAAGAGCAAGAAGGAAACCACAATCTTTATGTTGGTTATACTGATAACTATATGAAGGTTGTTTTTGAAGGAACAGAGGACATGATCGGACGTCTGGTCAAAGTGAAAATTACGAAAGCGGGTTATCCTTATAACGAAGGACAATTCGTTCGCATCAGCGATGATGTGCAGCCAAACAAAGTGAGAATGACCTCATAATAGATAAAAAAACCGGCAGCCAAAAGGGCAAGCCGGTTTCTTTTATTTTGACTGATTCGGCATGAGACACAAGATCAATGCGTGAAAAGGGCGTATGAACGGCAAGAAGAGGAGAGAGCTTGCCACATTAAACAGCAGGCTGAAATGCGCAATCTGCTGGGCGGGTGAGCTTGCGAGAAGGGCGACAACCTCTGTGATCAGGGCGAGAAACGGAAGGCATATAAGAACACCGAGCACATTAAACACGACGTGTGCATAAGCCGTTTGACGTGCTGCGTAGCCGCCAGATATCGCAGCCATCACAGCCGTAATACATGTCCCGATATTGGAACCTAACACAAAGCTGATGCCTTCCTGAAGTGCCACAGTTCCCTCATTCATAAATCCCATTAAAATGCCGATACAGACGGAGCTCGAATGAACAATCGCTGTGAAAATGGTACCCGAAAGCAGCGCTGTCCAGTCTGAATGCTGCATCATTTCAAGAAAACGCAATGTCTCAGGCTGACTTGTCATCATCCCTGCAATTTTTGAGAAGCCTTGTATGCAAAAAAAGATCATCCCGAGCCCAAATAAACTTTTTCCTGCATGTCTAAAAGATGTTCTGCCAAAAAGGATGCATACAAGACCGGTTATGATCAAAACCCACATGAAGACATCCATTTTAATAGCGATAAATTCTGTCGTAAACGTGGAGCCGATATTGGTTCCAAGAATCATAGGGATCGATTTTTTAAAAGAGAGAATGCCTGTACTGACAAAGCCGATGACGATGACCATAAACGCCGAACTGCTTTGTAGAACCCCTGTAAACACAATGCTGACCAAGAATGCTTTGACCGGGTGATCTGTAAAGAGAAGAAGTGATTTCTCAATACGAGAGGACGCAAGCGCCATTAATCCTTTTCTCAGCAAACCCATTGACCATAAAAAAATGAAAATAAGTGCACAAAAATAAATGATCGCCATCATAGAAAAGTCCTCCTCTTACCAATGAATATATGGACTTGTCTACCTGCTCATGACGAAAATATATTTCCAAATCACTTAGTTGACCTCACACAAGGCTTATATTATAATGTCTAGGTACATGTTTTGCATGTATATCTTTTTTTAATGCAGTCGATTGGTGTATTCGGAGGGAGGGAAAGAGAATGTCAAAAACGGTCGTTAGAAAAAACGAATCGCTTGAAGATGCTCTTCGTCGCTTTAAACGCAGTGTATCCAAAACTGGAACATTGCAAGAAGCAAGAAAGCGTGAATTTTATGAAAAGCCTAGCGTAAAGCGCAAGAAAAAGTCTGAAGCTGCTAGAAAACGTAAATTCTAAAGAGGGTGGATTTTATGAGTCTTCTTGAGCAATTAAATTCTGATATGAAGCTTATGATGAAAAACCGTGAGAAAGACAAGCTTGTTGTCATTCGTATGGTAAAGGCTTCGCTGCAAAATGAAGCAATTAAGCTTAAGAAAGACAGTTTGACCGGCGATGAGGAACTAACCGTCCTTTCCCGCGAGATTAAGCAACGTAAAGACTCCCTCCATGAATTTTCGAAAGCTAATCGCTTAGATTTAGTAGATAAAGTTCAAAAAGAGATTGACATCTTAGACGTTTATTTACCTGAACAGCTTTCTGAAGAAGAACTGCAAACGATCGTGAAAGAAACGATCGCTGAAACAGGTGCTTCCTCAAAGGCTGACATGGGTAAAGTGATGAGCGCTATTATGCCAAAAGTAAAAGGTAAAGCTGATGGAGCTGTCATTAACAGACTTGTCAGCGAGCAGCTGTCTCAATAAAAAAGTATCCTTCTATTGTTAGAAGGGTACTTTTTTTATGCCCTCATGATTCTGTCATATAAAAATGAAACCTATGATACATTTGTAACGTATGTAAAGGAACAGTAAAATGGAAGAAAGAGAGGAGGGATCACCAAATAGATGAAAAAAATAAAAATTTCTATTGCTCTCTTCAGTTGTTTTATAATATGCTTGTTATTAGGGGTTCAATTGACCGCGAAATCAGCAGATCAGAAAGTTCATGTTATCCCAATTGAAGATACAGTAGAAAAAGGACTTTCTAAATTCATTGAACGATCGTTTGAGCAGGCAAAGGCGGAACGGGCGAAGCATATTATTCTCGACATCAATACACCGGGTGGTGCAGTCGATGCAGCGCTTGAGATCGCAGATACCATCCGCGCTTCTGATATCCCAGTGACAGCGTTTGTCAATCATAGAGCGCTTTCAGCCGGGGCATTCATCGCGCTAAATGCCGATCAAATTTATATGACCCCGAATGGAAAGATGGGGGCTGCTGCGATCATTGATGGAGAAGGCAATGCTGCCGATCAAAAATCTGAATCTCTATGGCTTGCTGAAATGAGTGATGCTGCCGAAAAGCAGGGGCGTGATCCAAAGTATGCTCTTGCCATGGCGGATGTAGATATAGACGCAAAAGAAGCCGGTGCACCAAAAGGGGAATTGCTCACCTTTAACACAGATCGGGCGCTTCAATTCGGGTATGCAGAAGGTGAAGCGAAAAATATGGATGACTTGCTTCAGAAGCTGAAATTAACAGACGCTTCTGTTCAATACGATGAAGTGAGCTTTGCTGAAAAGGTTGCGCGTTTTCTTACGCACCCAATCGTCATTCCGATCCTTTTATCCATTGCAAGCTTAGGATTAATTGTTGAGCTCTATTCTCCTGGCTTTGGAGTCCCGGGCACCATGGGAGTGACAGCGCTTCTTCTATTCTTTTATGGTCATCTCGTGGCAGGTTTTGCAGGATATGAGACGTTGTTCCTGTTTTTAGCAGGGATTGCACTCATCATTCTGGAATTGTTTTTGCCAGGGGGAATCGTAGGTGTCATTGGACTGATCTGTGTCGTTGTCAGCTTATTTTTAGCAGCTGGAAGCTTTACAGAAATGGCGATTTCCATCTTGATTGCCACTGCTGTTTCAATCATAGCAGTTATTTTATTGACAAAGGTGTTGGGGAAACGTATGAAATTCTTTAAAAAGTTCATTTTAACCGATTCAACCAATAAGGAAAGCGGTTATGTCTCAAATGAAACAAGAGAAGATCTTGTTGGACAAATCGCAGTGACAGCAACTGCACTTCGTCCATCTGGTACGATCGTATTCGGAGATGAGCGCATTGATGTTGTATCAGAAGGTGCATTTATCGATAAGGATGAGCAAGTAAAAATTGTGAAAGCGGAAGGCTCACGCATTGTCGTGAGGAAAGTATAGATATACTGATTTTAGAGGAGGAATAAAATGGATCCATCTACTTTACTATTATTTGTGATTATCGCAGCAGGTTTGATTGTTCTTTCGATCTTTTTCACCTTTGTACCGGTGATGCTGTGGATTTCTGCCCTAGCGGCTGGCGTAAAAGTGAGCATTTTTACACTTGTAGGAATGAGACTGCGCCGAGTCATTCCAAACCGAGTGGTCAACCCGCTCATCAAAGCACATAAAGCAGGTCTTGATGTGACGATTAACCAGCTGGAGAGCCACTATCTTGCGGGTGGTAACGTGGACAGAGTTGTGAACGCATTAATTGCAGCTCAACGCGCGAATATCGAATTGAATTTTGCTCGCTGTGCAGCCATCGACCTAGCAGGACGTGATGTACTAGAAGCAGTTCAAATGAGTGTAAACCCTAAAGTCATTGAAACACCATTTATCTCTGGTGTTGCGATGGATGGGATTGAAGTCAAAGCAAAAGCACGTATTACAGTTCGTGCAAACATCGACCGACTTGTCGGTGGTGCAGGGGAAGAAACAATTATTGCCCGTGTAGGTGAAGGGATTGTCTCGACAATCGGTTCATCAGATAATCATAAAAAGGTTCTTGAGAATCCTGATATGATTTCTCAAACGGTTCTTGGTAAAGGATTAGATTCAGGTACTGCATTTGAAATTCTCTCGATTGATATCGCAGATGTGGATATCGGTAAGAATATCGGGGCGATTCTGCAAACAGACCAAGCAGAAGCAGACAAAAACATTGCACAGGCGAAAGCAGAAGAACGCCGCGCAATGGCTGTTGCACAAGAGCAAGAGATGCGTGCGAAAGTTGAAGAAATGCGCGCGAAAGTTGTAGAAGCAGAGGCTGAAGTACCACTTGCAATGGCTGAAGCATTACGTGAAGGCAATATTGGTGTCATGGACTACATGAACATTAAAAATATCGATGCTGATACGGATATGAGAGATTCATTTGGTAAAATGACAAAAGGTCCATCTGATAATGAAAACAAATAAGCATCCTCTCACGCTGTAAGGAGGGAGCCCATTGGACATTCTATTTGAAAATCCGCTACTAATTGCGATTATCATCGGTATCATCTCTGCCGTCTTTGGGAAGATCGGCAAACAAGAGGAGAACGAAAAGCAGAATCAGCAAAAGAAGCCCGCTCCTCAGCGTAAGCCGGTGCCCCAGAAACAAACAAAGCAAACAAGTCCAGATCCAGTCGTGACGGATCAGCTGGACGATTTCGGTGATGTACATGATCATGGCGGGATGAAGAAAAAAACATCTCAGTCCTTACAAGATCGTTATACAGCTACACTTGCCGAAATGGAAGAAAGAAAAAACGAGCTGAACAAAGAGTTCCAATCGCTTGAAAGAGAGCTGACAAGGCCAAAGGCTGCATCTGCTGAAGTGAGGCCAAAAGTCATTGAGAATCTGAACCAAGATACAATTGTTCAAGGAATGATCCTTGGAGAAGTATTTGGAGAGCCGCGCGCGAAAAAACCGCATAGAACGATGAAACGGCCATATAAAAGATAAAGAAGAAAGCCCCCTTCAAAAAAGGGGGCTTTTCAGCACGCGGACAAACCCTCGCATTCGGTGTCAGTCATGCTTGCCGGTGCGCACGAATGTTCAATTCGTTCCGGTACTTGTCTTTCCTAGGGCTGCAAAGGGTTTCTATCACGCTGAAAAGAAGACAGAGGGCTAAAATAAAGATCATTTTAGCCCTTTGTCAACAATCTGGAAAGCCCCTTCATGAAAAAGGGGCTTTTTTTGTCTGATAACGATTTTTCATAAAGAAAATGCTGAAACGGCTGTTTTACGGGATTCATTAGCATGATATGAACCCCTGAGGAATAGGATGATATAGAGGCTTTCTCATCAGTCTCACCATCTTTCAGTTTGATCTCATACACATGAGGTGGGAAGGGGTTCTTATTGAATGGGAAAAAGAAAAAATCGACTTAAAGCATGGCTGACAAGAACACTTGAAATCCCTCCAGACGTGATGATGGATCTTCCCCGTATTACGATGGTTGGCAGACTCCACATTTACATAGAGAACCATAAAGGGCTTCTGCTTTTCAGTGATCAAGAGGTAAGGCTGATGCTCAAACAGGGACAATGCATTATTTCAGGGAAAGATTTTGTGATTAAAACGATTTTGCCAGAAGAGATTTTATTGGAAGGGAAAATCGATGAGGTCCGTTATATTGATTCTTAACTGACGGAGGGGAGAAGCGTGAAGAATAAATGGTTCGGCTATTTTATTGGCAGAGTGGAAGTGGAGATCAAAGGAAATGGCATTGAGCGGCTCATCAATGAGTGCACGAGGCAGGGGATCACAATGTTTCAAGTGAGCCGCCGTCAAGACAGCGTGCGCTTATTTATTCGCCTATCAGATGTACATGCCTTCAGAAAAGTACGCAGACATCATGACGTGACATGTTCATTTCATCAAAAGAAGGGCTTTCCGTTTCTACTTCTTTGGTCAAGGAAGAATATCGGATTTACCCTTGGGATTGTATGCTTTCTAGTGACGATATTGGCACTTTCAAACATGGTATGGAAAATTGATATCAAAGGAGCCAATCCAGAAACTGAACATCAAATGAGAAAGCATTTAGACGACATTGGGGTGCAAAAAGGACGTTTTCAGTTTCTAATGGGAACACCTGAAAAAATTCAAAAATCCCTGACAACCAATATTCAAAGCATCACATGGGTCGGCGTTGAACTAAACGGCACAACCTTTCAAATGAAAGTTGTGGAAAAAAATGAACCCGAAAAAGAAAAATACACGAGTCCTCAGCATATCGTCGCCAAGAAAAAGGCTGTCATCACGAGAATGTATGTAGAAAAAGGGGAGCCGCTCGCCGCGGTTGATGAACATGTAAAGAAAGGACAGATGCTTGTCTCTGGACTCATTGGCAGCGAAGATCAGCAGAAAACGGTAGGAGCCAAAGCGAAAATCTATGGTGAAACGTGGTATCGTTCTGAAGTTTCTGTCCCTCTTCGAACATCTTTTGACGTCTTTACGGGTAAAATGAAGACAAAGCACAAGCTCTCCGCATTTGGAGGCTCACTGCCATTTTGGGGCTTTTCTTTTAAAAAGGATGATTTTAAGCAGCCAAAAACAGAAACAGAAGTTCATCCGCTTCATTTCTTAAACATGCAGCTCCCATTCTCTTATGAAAAGGAAATCACACGTGAAAGTGAGAAAATAAATCGAGAATACACAAATAAAGAAGCGGTTCAAGCAGGGATTAAAATGGGTAAAAAAGAATTAGAAGAGAAGCTGGGTCAAACAGGAGAGGTGAAAAGTGAAAAAGTTTTGCACGAGACAACAGGGAATGGTAAAGTTAAGTTAATCATCCTTTACCAAGTAATAGAAGATATTGTTCAACCAACACCTATTGTTCAGGGAGACTAGAGAATGACAGAACATTTACTTGAGATTCAACAAAAATTGGATAGCCCAAACGAAGCGATTGCTTTATTTGGCAATCAAGATGCTTATCTGAAACTAATGGAAAACGAGCTGAACGTCTCCATTATTACGCGTGGAGAAAAAGTGTATGTTTCTGGTGAGGAAGCATCAAGAGATACAGTAAGCCGTTTGATCACATCTCTTTTACATCTCATCCGTAAAGGAATCGAGATATCTGAACGGGATGTCGTCTATGCCATTAAAATGGCGCAAAAAAACAAGCTGAATTATTTTGAGAATATGTATGAAGATGAAATTACGAAAAATGCAAAAGGAAAGTCGATCAGGGTGAAAACAATCGGCCAGCGGGAATATGCTGCGGCGATGAAAAAAGATGACCTGGTCTTTGGAATTGGACCAGCTGGTACAGGGAAGACGTATTTGGCAGTCGTCAATGCGGTACATTCATTGAAAAATGGACATGTGAAACGGATTATCCTGACCAGACCAGCTGTTGAAGCAGGGGAGAGTCTTGGCTTTTTACCAGGCGATCTAAAGGAAAAGGTAGATCCTTATTTAAGACCACTATACGATGCCTTGCATGATGTGCTTGGCAGTGATCATACGGAACGTTTAATCGAGCGCGGCGTGATTGAAATAGCACCCCTTGCCTATATGAGAGGCCGGACGCTTGATGATGCATTTGTTATTTTAGATGAAGCGCAGAATACAACACCTGCCCAAATGAAAATGTTTTTGACGAGACTTGGCTTTGGTTCTAAAATGGTCATTACAGGAGATATTACACAGATTGATCTGCCAAAGGGCATGCAATCAGGTCTTGCGGCTGCAAAGGACATGCTTGCAGAGATCAAGGGCATCTCATTTATTGAATTAGACCAGACAGATGTGGTCAGACACCCGCTTGTGGCGAAGATCATTGGCGCATACGAAAAGCAAAAATGAACTGAGTGACCCGATCGTCTTCATCGGGTCATTTTGTTTCGATCGTGGTTTAAAGTAAAAAAGGAGGTACTTTCCTTGAGAAAGAATCAAAAAGGCAGTAAGCGCAAAAGACTGCTGTCTAAAAAAGAACCTCAGAAAATGGAGCGCTCACGTTATTTAAATGTCTTGCTGTACGCTGCTTTAGCAGCCATTTTATTCGTGGTGCTCTTCTTCCATGTAAAGCCTGAATCGCTAGACTTAGATTTATTTTCTGTGAGCGAACAGACCATCTATTCTCCGTCAACTGTTGATGATCAAGAAGCGACAGAAGAAAAGAAACAAGAAGCAACAGATCAAGTAGAAGATCAATATACGCTCAAAAAAGCGTATTCTGATAATCGTGTAGACCTCATCTCATCCCTCTTTGAAGCCATTAAAGAAGAGAAGAAAGCAGCTGATGATAAAGAGAAAGCGCCATCAGATCAAGAAATGGTCAAGCGTGTCAAAGAAAAGCTCACAACAGATATGCAGGAAGCTGTTTCGGATCAATCCATCAAAGCACTGCTTCAGGCAAGTGATGAGAATCTCTCATTTACTAAAGATTCCATCATCACAGTGGTGAATTCACTGATGAGTAAAGAAATCACAGCAGCGAAATTACAAGATGAGAAAAAACAAGTCAAAACAGAGCTTGAAAACAATTCGATTCCATCAAAATACTTAAATGCAGCGAAAGAAATCGGTGAATTTGCGATCATCCCAAACTATGTATTTGACCCAGTGGCAACAGAGAAGAAAAGACAGGAAGCGGCTGACAATATTCAGCCAGTGCAAATTAAGCAAGGGCAAATCTTAGTTGAAGAAGGAGAGCTCATCGACCGAGAAGTTTATCGCAAATTAGAACTCACGGGTCTACTAAACAGCTCAAATTTATTTAAGCCTGTAAGTGGTCTTTTCATATTAATTGGCCTTTTCTTAGCAGCGATTATTCATTCCCTTGAATCGAGAAAAAAGTCGCTTGTCCATAAGAATAAGTCATTATTGCTCTACTCGCTTATTTTTACGATTATTTTAATTATTATGGAAGTGTTCAGTCTCTTTCAGGAAACGAAATATACAACGATAGGCTATGTTGTGCCAGTGGCACTTGGCACGATGCTGATCAAACTGCTCATTAATGAGCGGTTAGCAATCTTCTCCGGTCTTGTATTTGCTCTTTGCGGCAGTATGATGTTTAATCAAGGAGTAACCGGCGTCTTTAACTATGTGATCTGCGCTTATTATCTGATGAGCGGGATGGCAGGTATTTTATTTTTAAGAAAACATAATGCAAGATCAAAAATATTGCAGGCTGGGCTTTTGGTGGCCTTGGTGAATGTGCTTGTGGTTTTATCCATTACACTGATCCAAAACTCTTCACCATCAGGGCTTGAAATCGGTGTGAACCTCATGATGGCGATTGTGTCAGGGTTTGCATCATCTATCTTGGTCATTGGGTTAATGCCTGTTTTTGAGAGCATGTTTGGCATTCTTTCCACAATGAAGCTGATCGAATTATCTAACCCAAATCATCCGCTGCTCAAAAAGATTTTAACCGAGACACCAGGTACATATCATCATAGTGTCATGGTGGCGAATTTAGCGGATGCTGCATGTGAAGCAGT
This sequence comes from Bacillus sp. Nf3, assembly GCF_003028545.1. Classification (NCBI taxonomy): domain Bacteria; kingdom Bacillati; phylum Bacillota; class Bacilli; order Caryophanales; family Bacillaceae; genus Bacillus; species Bacillus sp. Nf3. The sequence goes on from NZ_PYUA01000002.1 coordinate 460,335, forward strand.
CGGTGCAAACGGTCTTTTAGCAAGGGTCGGCGCTTATTATCATGACATTGGGAAAACGAAAAGACCGCAATACTTTATCGAAAACCAAATGAACATTGATAATCCGCATGATAAGCTTTCTCCTCAGCTGAGTAAAAATATTATTATTGCCCATACGACAGATGGCGCTGATATGCTGAGAGAAAAGAAGTTTCCTGAAGAGCTTGTCGACATTGCAGAACAGCATCACGGGAAGTCTCTTTTAAAGTTCTTTTACTATAAGGCAAAAGAGCGTGATGATCAGGTGACAGAAGAAGAATTTCGTTACCCTGGTCCAAAGCCGCAATCAAAAGAAGCAGCGATTATTTCTGTGGCTGACAGCGTTGAAGCGGCGGTTCGTTCCATGCATAATCCAAATCCAGAGCGGATTGAAAAGCTTGTCAAAGGCATTATTTCGGATAAAATGCAGGACGGGCAATTTAGTGAATGTGACCTGACATTTAAAGAATTAAATATTATCAGCCAAACAATTTGTACAACATTAAAGGGGATTTTCCATTCTCGGATTGAATATCCAGATGCCCCGAAGCAGAAGGTGAAGTAAATGACATTGTTAATCGATTTAATAGATGAAACAGGACAAGTATCAAAAGAGCAGCTTGAAGAAGTGGAAAAGCTTCTTCAGTTTGCTGCAGACGAACTTGAGGTTAAGGATCAAGCGGAAGTATCAGTGACGATCGTTTCGAATGAAGAGATTCATCAAATCAATAAAGAATACCGCGGAAAAGACGCACCAACGGATGTGATCTCCTTTGCACTTGAAGAAGAAGGAGAAGGGGAGATTGAAATCATTGGAGCGGATGATATCCCGCCTGTACTTGGTGACATTATCATTAGTGTAGATCGAACGAAAGAGCAGGCGGAGGAATATGGACATTCCTTTATGAGAGAGCTTGGATTCTTAACGATTCATGGCTTCCTTCATTTGCTCGGGTATGATCATATGACAGAGGAAGATGAAAAAGAAATGTTCGCCAAACAGACAAAGATTTTGGATGATTATGGCCTTTCGAGATCATCGTAAGAAAAGAAGGCCGCTCGCCCGTTTTTTTCGGAGTTTTTACTATGCATTTAGAGGAATATGGCGAACTTTCTTGAATGAACGGAATTTTCGATTTCACACAGTCGCAGCCATCATCGTGGTGATCTGCGGCTTTTGGTTCCGCATTGACCCATTTGAATGGCTAATTGTTCTTCTTCTATGCGGGGGGATGTTTGCGCTTGAACTTGTCAATACAGCCATTGAACATACAGTGGATCTGATGACAGAAGAAAGGCACCCGCTTGCAGAGAGAGCGAAGGACGCTGCGGCAGGCGCTGTTTGCGTTTACGCCGCAATTTCGGTTATGATTGGGTTGATCATCTTCTTACCGAAGATCATGCAATAGAACAATATTACTATTTATTAACATTTTTAGAAATGGGCGTGAAAATGTCACGTGAATTATGTAAAATATAAATGTGACAGTGGTACCATTTCTTCTGAAAGTGGGAACTAGGAATGAACAAACAAGAGTTGATTTCAGAAGCAATCAAAGCAAGAGATTTTGCATATGTACCCTATTCTAAATTCAAAGTCGGTGCAGCGTTACTGTCGAATGATGGAAAAGTGTATGGCGGCTGCAACATTGAAAATGCAGCATATGGTATGTGTAATTGTGCGGAAAGAACAGCACTTTTTAAAGCCTATTCAGAAGGCATTACATCTTTTCAAATGTTAGCAGTGGTGGCTGATACAGACCGTCCTGTTTCGCCGTGCGGCGCATGCAGACAGGTCATTTCAGAGCTATGTGCACCTGACATGCCAGTGATTCTAACGAACTTAAAAGGACATATATACGAAACAACAGTAAACGAACTATTGCCAGGAGCATTTTCACCGGAGGATTTAAATGACTAACGAAAGCTTCAAATCAGGATTTGTATCAATTATTGGAAGACCAAATGTAGGGAAATCAACTTTTCTTAATCGTGTTATTGGACAAAAGATCGCCATTATGAGCGATAAGCCCCAAACGACGCGAAACAAAGTGCAAGGTGTCCTGACAACGAACACATCACAAACGATCTTTATCGATACACCGGGGATTCATAAACCTAAGCATAAGCTTGGTGATTTTATGATGAGGGTGGCTCAAAATACACTGAAGGAAGTCGACCTGATCTTATTTATGATCAACGCACAGGAAGGCTATGGCAAAGGTGATGAATTCATCATTGAACGACTAAAGCAAACATCTACACCGGTGTTCCTTGTCGTGAATAAAATTGACCAAATTCATCCAGATGAACTGTTCCTTTTAATTGATGAATACCGCACACGTTATCCATTCAAGGAAATTGTGCCAATTTCAGCTCTTGAAGGGAACAATATCGACACGCTTCTTCAGCAGATTGAAGGTTATCTTCCAGAGGGCCCTCAATTTTATCCGGCAGATCAAGTAACAGATCATCCAGAACGGTTTATTATTTCTGAATTAATTCGTGAAAAAGTGTTGCATTTAACGAGAGAAGAGATTCCGCACAGTATTGCGGTTGCGATTGAATCGATTAAGCCAGATGAAAATGGCAAGATCCATGTCGCGGCAACCATTGTTGTAGAACGTGATTCACAAAAAGGGATCGTCATTGGTAAACGAGGCAGCTTGTTAAAAGAAGTGGGACAAAAAGCGCGCAGAGATATTGAAGCACTTCTAGGCTCAAAAGTGTATTTAGAGCTTTGGGTCAAAGTTCAGAAGGACTGGCGTAATAAATCCACTCACCTTCGTGACTTCGGATTTAGAGAAGACGAATATTAAAAAATCGCTGCATTTGTCAGCAAATCTGACAATGGTGCGGTTCGATTAGTAAAAATTGTTTATCATGAAATGGAGGTAGCCTGGTCAAGATAAAATTAATATGTTGGATGTAGCGTTGCTGCTTCTAATAAAGAAAGGTGGGGTTTTTATGTTGAATTTTACATGGAACGTATTTTCACAAACAGGAAGCGTTGACACGTATCTGCTTTTCAAAGAGTTAGAAAAGGAGAACCTGGAAAGACCCGATGTACTTGAAGAAGAAATAGCACGATTTGATTTTCCAATTTTATAATTCTTGACCCCCTCCAGCGCTCGGAGTGTAGACAAATGCTCATTAAAAGTGAAGGAATCGTCCTTAGAACAACAGATTATGGCGAAACAAACAAAATTGTCACGCTGCTCACTAGAGAACATGGAAAAATTGGCGTGATGGCAAGAGGCGCAAAAAAATCAAACAGCCGCCTGTCAGCCATAAGCCAGCCGTTTTTATACGGCACCTTTCTTATCCAATCATCAACAGGACTTGGAACGCTCCAGCAAGGCGAAATGATTGAAAGTATGCGGGCCATTCGGGAAGACTTATTTCTGACCGCATATGCCGCATATATGACGGAATTGATTGATAAAGGCACAGAAGAAAAAAAGCCAAACCCTTATTTGTTTGAGCTTCTGCTTCAATCTCTGCGTCATCTCAACGAAGGCACAGATGCTGATATTATTTTATTTATCGTAGAGGTTAAAATGTTATCAGTGATGGGGATGAAGCCTGAACTTGATCAATGTGTTCACTGTGGTCAAAAAGAAGGGCAGTTCCATTTCTCGATAAGAGATAACGGCTTCATTTGCCAAAATTGTTTTTCGAAAGATCCATATAAACTGCCCTTATCCCCCGCAGCTGCAAGGCTGCTCCGTTTGTTTCATTATTTTGATTTATCAAGGCTTGGTCAGGTTGATGTGAAGCCTCAGACGAAACAAGAAATTCGTCAAGTGCTTGATCACTACTATGACGAATATTCCGGCCTCTATTTAAAATCAAAAAAATTCATGAATCAGATGGAATCCATGAAAAAGCTAATGGGTGACGAAAACAAAAGTTGACATCTCCCATGACTTTTTGTAAGATCATCTAAGATAAAATATGTTGCATTGACAGAAAGAAGTACTTACGTAAAATCCATAAAAGCGACCTTAGGGCGGTGTGAGCTAAGGATGGAGGCGTAACGAAAGGCATTCTTGAGCAGCGTAAAACAAAGCGGCTGGATGCTACGACACCAGCAAATAGGGTGGAACCGCGGGAAAAACTCTCGTCCCTATGTTTGCAAAGAACCTTGCGAGCATAGAGACGGGAGTTTTTGTGTTCTCTTACAAGGTTCTAATCCCACCCGCCATACATAGCGGTTGGTGTAGAAAAGATGGAGGTGCGATCATTGAATATTCAAGACATGATTTTGACGCTGCAAAAGCATTGGTCAAATGAAGGCTGCGTATTAATGCAGGCGTATGACACAGAAAAAGGTGCCGGAACAATGAGTCCATACACGTTCCTCAGAAGCATCGGCCCAGAGCCGTGGAAGGTAGCATATGTAGAGCCTTCAAGACGCCCGGCTGATGGCAGATATGGAGAAAACCCAAATAGATTGTATCAGCATCATCAATTTCAAGTGATCATTAAGCCATCACCTGACAATATTCAAGAACTATATCTTGAATCATTGAAAGCACTTGGCATTGACCCGCTGAAACATGATATTCGTTTTGTAGAAGACAACTGGGAAAACCCATCTCTTGGCTGTGCAGGACTTGGCTGGGAAGTATGGCTTGATGGGATGGAAATTACGCAATTCACGTATTTCCAACAAGTCGGCGGCTTAGAATGTAAGCCCGTTTCTGTTGAAATCACATACGGTATTGAACGTCTTGCTTCTTACATCCAGGACAAAGAAAATGTCTTCGATCTTGAATGGACAGACGGATTTACGGTCAGAGATTTATTCTTAATGGCTGAATATGAGCACTCTGTGTATACATTTGAAACATCTAATACTGACATGCTGTTCGAGCTATTTACAACCTATGAGAAAGAAGCACACAGTCAAATGGACAAAGGACTTGTTCACCCGGCATACGATTATGTCCTCAAATGCTCTCATACGTTTAACCTGCTCGATGCAAAGGGCGCTATTTCTGTGACTGAGCGAACTGGTTATATCGGAAGAGTACGTCAGTTAGCAAGAAAAGTAGCCAAAACCTATTATGAAGAACGCGAAAAATTGGGATTCCCTATGCTAAAAGAGGAGGCGGCTTCTCATGAATAAACAAGATGTATTACTTGAGATCGGCTTAGAAGAGATGCCGGCTCGTTTCATGCCAGAGAGCACAAAACAGCTAGGTGAGAAAGTAAAAGCATGGTTTGAAACGCAAAATATTTCATTTGAAGAGACTGCTTTATTCAACTCACCAAGACGTCTTGCTGTACTTGTGAAAGGTGTCGCAGAAAAACAAGAAGACATCAAAGAAGAAGCAAAAGGCCCAGCTAAAAAGATTGCCCAAGATGCTGAAGGCAATTGGACAAAAGCTGCTGAAGGCTTCGCCCGGGGCCAAGGTGCTTCAACAGATGATCTCTATTTCAAAGAGATCAAAGGAGTGGATTATGTCCATGTCCAAAAGTTTCAAGAAGGGAAGCAAGTCAAAGACCTTCTCCCAGCGTTAGGTGAGATCGCTGCTTCATTAAGCTTTCCAAAGAATATGAGATGGGGAAGCGAAGATTTACGCTATATCCGTCCGATTAAATGGATTGTTTGTTTATTTGGACAAGAGATTGTACCTGTTGAAATTGCTGGGGTGAAAAGCGGTCGTGAAACAAGAGGACATCGTTTCCTTGGTACGACAGCCAGCATTGACTCACCTGCTTCTTATGAACAAACTTTGCGCGATCAATTTGTGATTGCAGACTCAGATAAAAGAAAACAATTAATTACTGAACAGCTAAATGCGCTATCTTCAGAAAAAGGCTGGGTCATTCCTGTTGATCCTGAACTTCTAGAAGAAGTGAACGATCTTGTAGAATATCCAACTGTGCTGTCTGGTTCCTTTGAAGAGGAGTTTCTTGCATTGCCGGAAGAAGTATTGGTGACAACAATGAAAGAGCATCAACGCTACTTCCCTGTGAAAAATGAGCAAGGAGAATTATTGCCGCATTTTATTACAGTCAGAAATGGAAACAGTGAGGCGCTGGAAAATGTCGCAAGAGGGAACGAAAAAGTACTTCGCGCACGTTTATCAGATGCTGCATTCTTCTATAAAGAAGACGAAAAACTAGTGATTGAAGACAATATTAAAAAGCTTGATAAAGTGGTATTCCATGAGAAACTTGGAACAATCGGCGACAAGCTGAAGAGAGTGACAGACATTGCAACCCGTCTAGCGGCGCATGTCGGAGCAGATGAAGAAACAACAAAACGTGTGGCTAGAGCAGCAAGTATTTCGAAGTTTGACCTTGTGACTCAAATGGTCTATGAATTCCCTGAATTACAAGGAATCATGGGTGAGAAATATGCAAGAGCTCTTGGTGAGCATGAAGAAGTGGCAAGAAGCATTAACGAGCATTATATGCCGCGCTTTGCTGGTGATGAGGCGCCGTCTACTTTGATTGGTGCGATTGTGGCAGTAGCAGATAAGCTCGACTCTATTTGTTCATTCTTCTCAATCGATGTGATTCCTACAGGTTCTCAAGACCCTTATGGACTTAGAAGACAAGCGAGTGGTATCGTTCAAATCCTGCTCGACCGTCATTGGAATATTTCATTTAAAGAGCTGTTAGCACTTGCTCAAGTAAAAACAGATCATGAAGCTGCTCTAATTGAATTTTTAACGCATCGTTTAAAATATGTTCTTCAAGCAGAGCATATCCGCCATGATGTTGTTGATGCAGTGCTTGATGTTGAAAATATTGAGCCATATGCAGTTGTCAAAAAAGCAGCTGTTCTTGAAGAGAGTGTAAAACAAGAAAGCTTTAAAGAAACGGCTGAAGCATTGGGACGCGTCATTTCAATCAGTAAAAAAGGCGAAGACACAGAGATTCAGCCTGAACTGTTTGAAAATGAACATGAGCAAAAGCTGTTTGAGGCGTATCAGCAAGTAGAGAAAGCTGTCAAGGAACATGTAGCAGCAGGACAATACAGCTTGGCACTTGAGGCGCTGGATACGTTAAAAACACCGATCGTTCATTATTTCGATCACACAATGGTTCATGCGGATGATGAAAAACTGAAGCGAAATCGGTTGGCACAGATGGTCAAACTAGCCAAAGTGATTCAATCATTTGCGAATATGAACAATTTAATTGTAAAATAAATACCTAAGAACGGTTGCCTTTTCCGAAGGGCAATCGTTTTTTACTCATTTAATTCACGGTTTTTGAGTGGATTTTTGTTTCATTCGGACAAAGATGCGCTATAATATGATGAGTTATGAAAATGATATACATAAAATAAAGATTTCGCTCTCTCTATTTAAAGGTGGTGAGTACAATCGAGTTAAATAAACGGCAAGAGCAGATTTTACAGATTGTCAAAGAGAATGGTCCGATCACTGGAGAGCATATCGCCGATCGGCTGAACTTAACAAGGGCGACCCTCAGACCGGATTTAGCCATTTTAACAATGTCAGGCTTTTTAGAAGCAAGACCAAGGGTCGGCTACTTTTTCACAGGAAAAACAGGCACGCAGCTTCTCGCAGATAAGCTGAAAAAACTTCAAGTGAAAGACTTTCAATCCATTCCAGTGGTGATACATGAGAATGTTTCGGTTTATGATGCGATTTGTACGATGTTTTTAGAGGATGTGGGCACATTATTCGTTGTGGATGATCACTCTATTTTAACAGGCGTATTATCAAGAAAAGACCTCCTTCGCGCAAGTATAGGGAAACAGGAGCTTCCATCTATCCCTGTCCATATTATTATGACAAGAATGCCGAACATCACCGTTTGCCGCAAAGAAGATTTCATTATGGATGTGGCGAAGCACTTGATTGAAAAGCAAATAGATGCACTTCCTGTGATAAAAGATACGGAAAAAGGCTTTGAAGTGGTCGGAAGAATCACGAAAACAAACATGACGAAAATACTTGTCAGCTTATCGGAGAACGAAATAATCTAATGACAGAAGACTGCGAGGGGATGTTATGAGTAATCGCGTAATTTTTGTGGTATCAGATTCAGTAGGAGAAACGGCAGAGCTCGTGGTCAAAGCGGCACTTAGCCAATTTGATGGCGGCTCATCAGACCATTCAAATATTAGAAGAATCCCGTATGTAGAAGATGTTGGTACGATTAAAGAAGTCATTTCACTGGCGAAAGCAGATAATGGGATCGTCTGCTTTACTCTTGTTGTGCCAGAAATGCGCCAATTCTTAATCGAGGAAGCAGAAGCAAACGGTGTCGTTTATTATGACATCATCGGTCCACTCATTGATAAAATGGAGACGGCATACGGAAATGAAGCGAAACATGAGCCGGGTCGTGTACGTCAATTAGATGAGGACTATTTTAAAAAGGTAGAAGCCATCGAGTTCGCTGTGAAATACGATGACGGCAGAGACCCAAGAGGTATTCTAAAGGCTGATATTGTGCTCATTGGTGTATCACGCACGTCCAAGACACCATTATCTCAATATTTGGCGCATAAACGGCTGAAGGTAGCGAACGTACCAATTGTACCTGAAGTTGATCCGCCAGAAGAGTTATTTTCAGTTGATCCGAAGAAATGTATCGGTTTGAAAATTAGTCCAGACAAACTAAATCATATTCGCAAAGAGCGTTTAAAATCTCTTGGTTTAAATGATCGCGCTATTTATGCGAACATTGAGCGGATTAAAGAGGAACTAGAGTATTTTGAAAAAGTGGTTGACCGTATTAACTGTCAAGTCGTTGATGTATCGAATAAAGCAGTTGAGGAAACGGCAAATGTCATCCATCAAATGCTGACCAAAAGAGGTTCCGAATAAACTCAGGATGCTCCTCCTGGGTTTTTCCTATGGGGGGAAACGGGTAAACAAAAACAATAGCATATTTGCTGCATTTGTATTATAATAAAAAATTGTGATAAAATGATTGATTTTAGGTTTAAGTTAAGTCAAGAACGAATAAACTAATATTGGCAGAAGTCAAGTGATTCTGAACATAACTTTTCGACAAAATGAGTTTTACTGTTGATTGCTTTATGGGGGAAAAGTATGGTCTTTTTGCTTCTCTAAAGCAGGAATAAGGTGGAGGGATGGAGAATTAGTCACCTGAATGAACGTAAAAAAGAGAGGACGATTTATGTCGATGCAGATGCTTGTCCTGTAAAAGACGAAATCCTTTCTGTCGCATCTCAATTTAAAGTACCAGTGACATTCATTGCTTCATATGAGCATTTTCAAACCAAAAGATATCCACTTGAAGATTGGCGGTTTGTAGATACACATAAGGAAGCAGCGGATTTAGTCATTGCCAACTCAGCTGCCGCGCATGATATTGTCGTCACCCAAGATATTGGTCTTGCCTCCTTACTGCTTCCGAGACAGGTCATTGTTCTGTCTGAAAGAGGACGAATGTACACAAACGAAACAATTGATTTTGATTTGGAACGCAGGCATGTTTCCAGCCAACAGCGAAGAAAAGGTGTATACGGAAAAGGTCCCAAAAAGCTTTTAGAAGAGGATAAGAAGCGATTTATGGCGCAACTACAAAAAATCCTGTCGAATCATGAAGGATTTTTAAATTAAAAGGCGAATAATGTACGACGGAGTGTTATTAGGATGAGCAAACGTATACCAGATGAACTTTTGGAGCAGATCCAAAAAAACGCAGACATTGTCGAAGTGATTGGAGAATACGTACAGCTTAGAAAGCAAGGTCGAAATTACTTCGGTCTTTGTCCATTCCATGGTGAAAATACTCCTTCATTCTCTGTTTCAGCAGATAAGCAAATCTTCCATTGTTTTGGCTGTGGTGCAGGAGGCAATGTGTTTTCGTTCCTCAGACAAATGGAAGGCTACTCATTTATTGAAGCCGTTTCACATGTGGCTGATAAGTACCATATTGATCTGCCTGATCAGGTGGCGAATGCTCAGATGAGTTCCTCTCAGCAAGAGGACACAGCAGATCATAAAATGATTGAGGCCCATGAGCTTCTTAAGAAATTTTACCACCATTTGCTGGTAAATACAAAGGAAGGTCAAAACGCACTTGATTATTTACGGTCCAGAGGCTTTACGGATGAAACAATTGCCAAGTTTGAGATCGGGTATGCTCTTGATTCTTGGGATTTCGTGACCAAGTTTTTAGAAAAACGAGGATTTGATCCTGTGATGATGGAGAAGGCTGGTCTTTTGATTCAACGTGAAAACGGCACAGGCTTTTTTGACCGCTTTAGAGATCGTGTCATGTTTCCCATTCATGATCATCATGGAACGGTCATTGCTTTTTCCGGAAGATCGCTTGGTGATCAGCAGCCTAAATATATGAATAGTCCTGAAACGCCGCTTTTTCATAAAAGTAAGCTGCTTTATCACTTTCATGAAGCACGTATGCATATTCGCAAACGCGAACGGGCAGTTCTTTTTGAAGGATTTGCAGACGTCATCTCAGCTGTTACATCAGGTGTCGGTGAAAGTGTTGCAACAATGGGTACGTCTCTTACAGAAGAGCACGTAAAGCTTCTCAGGCGGAACGTAGAAGAGATCATCCTTTGCTATGACTCTGATACGGCCGGATACGAAGCGACCATGAAAGCATCAGATTTGCTTGGAAAAAGAGGATGTAAAGTTCGCGTTGCCATGATACCAGATGGACTTGATCCAGATGATTACATTCGTAAATATGGCGGCGAGAAATTTAGGAATGACATCATAGATGCAAGTGTGACATTAATGACGTTTAAGATGAATTTTTTCCGAAGAGGAAAAAACTTATCAGACGAAGGAGACCGTCTTACTTATATGAAGCAGGTTCTCCGAGAAATCAGCCGGTTAAAGGGCTCTTTGGAGCAAGAGATTTACATGAAACAGCTTGCTGGGGAGTTTTCGATCTCACTTGATTCATTAAAAGAACAACTGGAGCTGTTTGAAAAGCAGCAGCGGCAAGAAACCAAAAGCACACAGGAAGAAAACGGGCTTGAAAAACGGCGTGCACATCTGTCAACACAAGTGAGAAGAAAGCGTCTGCGGCCGGCATATGAAAATGCAGAGCGAATGCTGCTTGCTCATATGTTAAAAAGCGATGACGTGATCCGCAAAGTACTTGACAGAATCGGGATTGAATTTAATATAGATTCGCACAGGGCGCTGGCAACGTACATTTATGCCTTGTATGAAGAAGGCAAAGAACCAACGCCGCAGCATCTGATGAATCGGATAGAAGATGATGTCATGAATCAGCTGTTGACGGATATATTGATGATTCAAGTCGGAGACGAACTAAGTGAAGCTGAATTAAGTGATTATGTAAAAAAAGTGTTGAATCATCGAAATTTGTCAATGATAAAGGAAAAAGAACTAGAACGTGCAGAAGCGGAGAGGCAAAAAGATTTCTTCAAAGCGGCAACACTTGCAAAAGAAATTATTCAGTTGAACCGTTCGCTGAAGTAATACGTCTATTATTAATGACAGGACTTACGGCTGGCAATGAATCCTTTACGGGAGGAGCATAAGACCGCAAGCATCTTGCCTTCATCATTATTTATTTTATTCCTATTTGCTTCGTCTTCTGTTTGACAGAGAGAGAAAAGCAGGGCGGAAGCAAATCGCAAGTTACTTTAGAATTCGTTGCAAGCTTTGGAAGGAGGGATCCATAATGGCTGATAAACAAGCCCACGAAACCGAAACTGAATTAACCTTTGAACAGGTGAGAGATAAGCTCACTGAAACGGGTAAAAAACGGGGCGTTTTAACATACGAAGAAATTGCAGAGCGTATGTCTAGCTTTGAAATTGAATCAGACCAAATGGATGAATACTATGAATACTTAGGCGAACAGGGTGTAGAGCTCATTAGTGAAAACGAAGAGACAGAAGACCCAAATGTTCAGCAGCTGGCTAAAGCGGAAGAAGAATTTGACCTGAATGATTTAAGCGTACCACCAGGTGTCAAAATCAATGACCCTGTTCGTATGTACTTAAAAGAAATCGGACGCGTCAATTTGTTATCTGCTAAAGAAGAAATAACGTATGCTCAAAAGATTGAAGAGGGCGATGAGGAATCAAAAAGAAGATTAGCGGAAGCGAACCTTCGTCTCGTTGTCAGCATTGCGAAACGCTATGTCGGTCGTGGTATGCTGTTCCTTGACTTGATTCAAGAAGGAAACATGGGTCTGATGAAGGCGGTTGAGAAGTTTGATTACCGCAAAGGATATAAATTCTCAACATATGCGACTTGGTGGATTAGACAGGCAATCACACGTGCGATTGCCGATCAGGCGAGAACAATCCGGATCCCGGTTCATATGGTGGAAACCATTAATAAATTGATCCGTGTTCAAAGACAGCTTCTGCAAGACCTAGGCAGAGAACCAACGCCTGAAGAAATTGCTGAAGACATGGATTTAACTCCAGAAAAGGTAAGAGAGATTCTTAAAATTGCGCAAGAGCCTGTATCTTTAGAAACACCGATTGGTGAAGAAGATGACTCACATCTTGGTGATTTTATCGAAGACCAAGAGGCGACATCTCCATCTGACCACGCTGCGTACGAACTCTTAAAAGAGCAGCTTGAAGATGTATTAGACACGCTGACGGACCGTGAAGAAAATGTGCTGAGACTACGTTTCGGACTAGACGACGGAAGAACACGCACGTTAGAAGAGGTTGGTAAGGTGTTCGGCGTAACAAGAGAGCGTATCCGACAAATTGAAGCGAAAGCTCTTCGTAAATTAAGACACCCAAGCAGAAGTAAACGATTAAAAGACTTCTTAGAGTAGAAACCGGACGGATCTTGAAAGAGATCCGTTCTTTCTTATCAAAAATGAAAACGCTTTTTTCAATCTGATTATATTTTACTGAATAACAAATGAATTTGCAACGTTCTTAGAGAAAAGATGTATAAAAAATACATCTAAATGTGCTGGAGGCTTCATTTCTCATCTTGAATCATTTTTGTCTAATCTGTGAACTTGACCAAAGTTTTGTATCATAATTCGTTTACTTTTTGTAAAATTAAAGTAGAATTAGAATTGTTTGCATAGTCTCAAAGGGGTTTTCACAAAGGGGAGGATGAAAGAAATGAAACGGAATCCACTTATACCATTTTTATTGATTGCCATTTTAGGTATTGGACTCACTTTTTTCTTATCAATGAAGGGGCTGAAAGATGAAGAAAAAATTGCCTCAGGGGGCAAGGAGCAAAAGCAAGAAGAGACAGCAAATGCGACGCCGGAAGAATTGTATAAACAGAACTGTCTAAGCTGTCACGGGGAAAACTATGAAGGCGGCGCAGGTCCTGCTTTAAAAGGTGTTGGAGACAAGCTTGAAGTGGCTGACATCAAGAAGAAAATTCAAGAAGGCGGCAACGGGATGCCAGGCGGGCTGATTCCGAATGAAAAGCTCGATGAAATGGCGGAATGGGTGTCTAAAATTAAATAATCTTACACAAAAAGCTCTTTTTCAAAAGAAGAGCTTTTTTCATTTGAAAACGACTTTTAAAAAGTCCATAATTTATATAAGATAGACAAGTATGAACATTAAAGAAAAGTAGTGATACGTATGAATGAAATGAATTTATCCAAACGATTAAAAAAAGTCGCAGACTTTTTACCAGATGAGGCAGTCTTCGCTGATATCGGCTCAGACCATGCCTATTTGCCATGCTATGCGATCCTGCATCAAAAAGCAGTGAAAGCCATTGCTGGTGAGATTACCGATGGACCGCTCCAATCGGCGCAGCAGCAAGTACATAGACTTGAATTAGATGAACAGATATCGGTCAGAAAAGGAAATGGCCTTGAAGTCATTGAAAAAGGCGAAGTGAATGCAGTGACGATTGCAGGTATGGGCGGGGCACTCATCGCAAGCATTCTAAATGATGGAAGGCATAAGCTCGCAGGCCATGAGCGGCTCATTCTTCAGCCGAATATCCATGCCCACCATATTCGTTTATGGCTTTATCAAGAGGGGTATGAATTGATGGATGAAGTCATCTTAGAAGAGGACGGCAAAATATACGAAATCATCATCGCAGAAAAAGGCGATAAAGATAAAGCTTATGAAGGAATGTCACTTGAAGCAGGCATGCTCGTTGGTCCGTTTCTTGCGAAAGAGCAAAATGACGTCTTCCAGCGCAAGTGGATGCAAGAGCTTCAGCATATGGAGAAGATAGAAAGTCAAATTCAGCAGGCAGCACGGACAGAAGAAAACAAAGAGCGCCTTGAAGAGCTGAATGCGAAAATAAAGACGTTAAAGGAGGTTTTGACTGTTGGCTAAAACAGTAAACGGGCATGAAATCATCCAATTGTTTGAACAATTTTCACCAAAGGCATATGCCATGGAAGGTGATAAAATTGGTCTCCAGATTGGAACATTAAATAAAAAAGTAAGTAATGTGATGATCACCCTAGATGTATTAGAGAATGTAGTAGATGAGGCGATCGAGCGAAAAGTGGATCTCATTATTGCGCACCATCCGCCGATTTTTCGTCCATTAAAACATGTAGCGACAGATCAGCCAGCTGGACGGATCATTGAAAAATGTATCAAACATGATATTGCGGTATATGTGGCACATACGAATTTAGACGTAGCTGATGGCGGAGTCAATGACTTGCTTGCTGAGGCTTTAGAGCTTGAGGACACAAGTGTGTTAGTGCCGACATACGAGGATCCAATCAAACAGCTTGCTTTGTATGTCCCTGAAGAGTTTGAAGAGGCCATCCGGACAGCTTTAGGAAATGCGGGCGCAGGACATATCGGCAACTACAGCCATTGTGCGTTTTCAAATGAAGGGACAGGCAGCTTTTTGCCATCAGAAGAAGCTAAGCCGTTTATTGGGGAGTCGGGTCAATTAGAATTTGTGAAAGAAGTGCGGATTGAAACCATTTTCCCAGCAAGTATAGAAAAACAAGTGATTCGCGACATGATCAAAGCACATCCTTATGAAGAAGTCGCCTATAGTGTACACACGACAGATCTTCCTCCTATTCAAAAAGGCCTTGGCCGTATTGGAAAGCTAAATGAGCCTATGACACTTAGAGATTTCACACAATTTGTGAAAACGAAGCTAGATGTGAATGGTGCTCGTTTTGTAGGAGATCAAGACGCTGTAGTGAAAAAAGTGGCGGTGCTTGGCGGAGACGGAAATAAATACATCTATCAAGCGAAAAGAATGGGTGCAGATGTGTATGTGACAGGAGACCTTTATTTCCATGTTGCGCATGATGCCATGATGCTTGGGCTGAACGTAGTGGACCCAGGGCATTATGCTGAAAAGATTATGAAAGAGGGCGTAAAGGCGAAGCTTCAATCGCTATGTGCAAATAAAAAGTATGACGTACAGCTCTTTGTTTCTGAATCAAACACAAACCCATTTCAATTTATGTAAACAAAAAACGTCAGAGCGGATATGCTCTGACGTTTTCTTATTTCTTTGTTTTGACGCGAGGTAAAATTTTAGAAAGAGGAACCGTTCGTTCAATCTTCCAAGTCGTTTCATCATCCGGTTCATAGTTTTCTAAGAAACGAATGACTTCCTTTGTAATAGGTGTTGGTGTTGAAGCACCAGCAGTAACAGCAACGGTTTTGACGCCCTGCAGCCATTCCAGCTTGAGTTCACTTAAATCGCCAATACGGTAAGCCTGCGTTCCGGCTATCTCCATTGACACTTGTGCGAGACGGTTGGAGTTATTACTTTTTGGATCGCCGACAACAATGGTTAAATCGGCTTGACCAGCTTGCTGCGAGACAGCTTCTTGACGCACCTGTGTCGCAAGGCAAATTTCTTGATGATACTCGACGTGAGGGTATTTCTCTTTAATCAGCTCCATCAGATCGTGGACATCCCATTGAGACATCGTCGTTTGGTTCGTGATGAGCAGTTTTTCTGATGTTAGATCGAGCGCCTCAATATCGGCTTCTGTTTCGACAAGATGTACCTTGTCAGGGGCTACTCCGACAGCTCCTTCTGGCTCAGGATGCCCTTTTTTTCCAATATAAATAATGTCATAGCCATCGGCTGTTTTCTCTGAGATGAGTTCGTGGGTTTTCGTGACATCAGGACAGGTCGCATCAATGGCGACAAGGCCCTTTTCTTCTGCGATTTGACGAACCTCAGGAGAAACGCCGTGAGCCGTGAAAATGACTGTTCCGCTTTCTACCTGCTTTAAAATGTCTAAGCGGTTTGGTCCGTCCAGTGTGTAGATTCCATCTTCCTCGAAGGCATCAGTGACATGTTTGTTGTGCACAATCATACCTAATATATAAATTGGGCGTGGCAAGTTCTTATCAAGTGCGGCATTTTTAGCAATGACCATTGCATCCACAACGCCATAGCAATAGCCACGCGGCGATATTTTAATTACATTCATTTATTCGTCCTCCTGTAGGGAAGTGCTGCTAGAGAAGAACAATATAAAAAGCCGTAAAAAACGGCTTTTTATCATTCTCTTGCTTCCATTATAGCCAAAGTAAGCGTATATATCAAAGATTGTTATACGCAGTGAACACTTCGCCGTTAAAAGATCACTAGACATATAGTTTTGGAACAGAGCTGCCAGATCTTTTTTTCGGTTTTGCTTCAGGAGCAGGTGATGTGTGTGGTGCTGCTTTTTTGACAAGGATGTTTTCGGGTTCAACATTTTCTTCTATTTCATCAGTTTGTGCTTCTTCCTCGGGCACTTCTGTTTCCGCGCTGGTCTCCGTTGATTCTGCATCATCATCATTTGCATTTGCTTCATCATCGTCCGCACTGCCAAGCTGGCTGTACAGTTTAATCATTGCAGGTAAGTTTCTCACTAAAGGACCGTATTGCTGAATCATTGGCGTAAATTGCTGCGCCATCCCGAGCACTTTTTGAACATTTCCTAACATGCTTGAGAGAGTCGCAGGATTAGTGAAGCTCTGGATTCCTTGTAATCCCGCACCACCTCCAGAGACTCCAGCTCCTCCTGCACCAGGAAGAAATTTAGAGAGCATGCCTTTAATTCCTGCTCCGCCGCCTAGTGCACGGCTCTCACCTCCTGGAATTCCGCCCATCCCGGGTAAACCGCCTCCCTGTACAGACGGGGAGCGAGGCATCATTTGCTGAAATGGATTGCCTTGCCCTTGAAAAGGCTGTTGGATAGGAGGCTGCTGCCCTCTTTGAAACATTCGGGGCTGTCCGCCATTTCCAAGGTGCCGGCGTGAGGGGCGGCGCGGCTGAAAATCGCCCATAGGCCTTTGCCCTAACATACTTGTACCTCCCTTACTGCATTCTCTTTCTCTTCATAGGTTATGCAAGGAAGCATCAATTGGTTTCCTGTAGGAAAAGCGGACATGGTTTTTTTACTGAAAATCAGCTATAATGAGGAGATGAGCAAAAAGGCATTGCCTTAAGGAGTGAAAACATGAAAGAAACAAAATTTACGACATATGAATTAAAGCCTTTTATTATAGATGCTATTCATGAACTAGGCTTTTATGAGCCGACTGATATTCAAAAAAGAATCATCCCTGCTGTTTTAAAAGGAGAAAGCGTGATTGGCCAGTCACAAACAGGAACAGGAAAAACTCATGCGTACTTACTGCCGCTGATTCATTCAATTGATCCAAGCAAAGAGCAGGTACAAGTCGTGATTACTGCGCCTACAAGAGAATTAGCCAATCAAATTTTCAAAGAAGCTCAAACGATTTTAAAGAATGCTTCTCCAGAAGAAGAGATCAAAGCAAAGCTTTACATTGGCGGAACGGACAAGCAGAAATCAATTCAAAAGCTAAAAAACCAGCCGCATTTGGTTGTCGGCACACCTGGACGTATTGCTGATCTCATTCATGAGCAGGCGCTGAATGTTTACAAAGCGACCTCTCTTGTCATTGATGAAGCGGATTTAATGCTGGATATGGGATTTTTAGAAGATGTGGACCGTATTGGTGCACAAATGCCAGAACAGTTGCAAATGCTTGTGTTCTCTGCAACCATCCCAGAAAAACTAAAGCCTTTCCTGAAAAAATATATGGACAATCCAAAGTATGCGCATGTTGAACCAAGACGGATTACAGCAGAAAACATTCAGCATATTTTAGTTCCATCTAAACAGCGTGATAAATTAAAATTGCTCCATGAAATGGTGACGAATGTACAGCCATATTTAGGGATTATTTTTGCCAATACAAAAACAACTGTTGATGAAATCGCATCGTTCCTACAAGAAAAAGGAATGAAAATCGGTGTGCTTCATGGCGGTTTAACGCCGCGCGAACGTAAAAAAGTCATGAAACAAATTGAAGATTTGGAGTTCACTTATATTGTGGCATCTGATCTTGCAGCTCGCGGAATTGACATTAAAGGCGTCAGCCACGTGATTAACTATGAGCTACCATCTGATCTTGATTTTTATGTGCACCGCGTTGGAAGAACAGCTCGTGCTGGCTCATCTGGAATTGCCATGACCATTTATGAGCTGGCTGATGAGGATGCACTCATTCAAATTGAGAAAATGGGCGTTGTGTTTGAAAACAAAACCATTGTTCATGGCGAATGGCGAGATGCAGATGACCGTCTGAAGCGTCAAAGACGTAAAAAAGCACCAAATGAAATTGAAGAAAAAGCAAAACGTCTTGTGAGAAAACCGAAAGCCGTCAAACCTGGATATAAAAAGAAAATGACACGTGAGTTGGATAAAATCAAAAGACAGGAACGTAGAAAGTCAAAGCGTAATGGAAAGTAGGGGGAAACATTGTTAAAGATTGGTTCACATGTATCCATGAGCGGAAAACATATGCTTCTTGCAGCGAGTGAGGAAGCTGCCTCTTATGGTTCGAATACGTTTATGATTTATACAGGTGCACCGCAAAATACGCGCCGCAAAAAAATCGAAGACCTCAATATTGAAGCTGGACAAGCGCATATGAAAGAGCACGGCATGACAGATATCGTCGTCCATGCTCCGTATATTATCAATATTGGAAACACAGTGAATCCCGCGACATTTGAGCTTGGCGTAGACTTCCTGCGCTCTGAGATCGAGCGTACGGAAGCGCTAGGTGCAAGACAAATTGTTCTTCACCCAGGTGCGCATGTTGGAGCAGGGGCAGAAGCAGGGATTCAAAAAATCATTGAAGGCTTAAACGAAGTCATTGTGAAAGGTCAAGAGGTTCAAATTGCACTTGAAACAATGGCAGGAAAAGGATCAGAGTGCGGAAGAAGCTTTGAAGAGCTTGCCCAAATTATCGACGGCGTGACACATAACGAAGCTCTTTCTGTCTGCTTTGATACGTGTCACACGCACGATGCTGGTTACCCGATTGTGAGTGACTTTGATGGTGTATTAGAAGAATTTGACCGAATCGTCGGTATTGACCGAATCAAAGTTCTTCATATTAATGACAGTAAAAACGTACAAGGCGCAAGAAAAGACCGACATGAAAATATCGGTTTTGGTGAAATTGGTTTCGATGCACTGAACTATATTGTGCATCATCCGCAACTTCAAGATGTGCCAAAAATTCTAGAAACGCCTTATGTAGGTGAAGATAAAAAGAACAAAAAACCACCTTACAAATTCGAAATTGCGATGCTGAAAGAAAAGCAATTTGATGAAGGCTTACTAGACAAAATTATGGGTCAGTAAAAAAGGATGCAACATGTTGAGGTGCCGCTAAATGCGGCCCTTTTTTGCTTAACTTGTAAACTGGTTAAACAAATCATTCACAGTCTGTGCTGTCTGTTTAGAAGTAATCGCTTCCACTTGCTTAAGAAGCCGGTTACGCTCTGAATCATTAAAAATATTGATGTTTTTCCCGTTCATGAGTTTGGCAACCTCAGCTGCTTGATGTGACGTTAAACTGACACCATACTGTTTCGCATACCTTAACAGATCATTTGCTGTGATCTGATTGAGCCGCTGCAGGACAATTTTTTGGATTAAAATCAATTCCATTCCTCCCCTCTGTAACAATGTATGGGCGAAAACGGAAAATGTGCAAAAAATTTTATTTTATTCTGTGAAATGATAAAATAGTAAAGTGAATAAAATGTTCATTGAAAATTTAACATGTGTAGAAGGGAGAACGTATGGCAAATAGTAAACAGCATAGAAAGGAATCAGTGCCTCATTTTATTTTGAGAATTTTCCTGATTCTAGTAGGGGCTGCATGTGCAGCAGTCAGCATTGAATTATTTTTAGTGCCAAACAATATTATTGATGGGGGCATCATCGGCATTTCGCTTATTTTGGATTATCTCTTTACAGATAACCCGTTTATTAATTTTGCGACGATTGTTGTCATTTTAAATATTCCATTTATGATATCAGGATACAAGCATATTGGAAAAACCTTTCTGGTTTCCACTGTGATTGGGATTGTCAGCTTAGCCGTGATTGAATCTTCACTTCATCATGTGGAGGCATTTACAACACAGCCGATCTTAGCCACTGTATTTGGCGGGCTATTACTTGGATTTGGTGTTGGACTTGTCATCCGTAATGGAGGCTCAATGGATGGAACAGAGATTTTAGGAATTCTTTTGACGAAAAAAATCCCTTTCTCCGTCGGTGAGTTTGTTATGATCGTCAATGTGTTCATTTTTATTTGGGCGGGCTTTGTTTTCGGACCAGAGCAGGCTATGTATTCTGTCATGACATATTATTTGGCAATGAAAACAATTGATGCTGTCATTCAAGGGCTTGATGAAACAAAAGCTGTCATTATCGTATCAGATTATTATGATGAAATTTCAGATGCGATTCTGCATCGACTCGGCAGGGGAACGACAAAGCTGAGAGGAAAAGGCGGCTATACAGATGAAGAAAAAGATGTCATCTACGCCGTTGTCACAAGGCTTGAAATTACAAAGCTGAAATCCATCGTATTTGAAATTGATGACCAAGCTTTTATCACGATTATGGATACGCATGAAACAAAAGGCGGTAAGTTCAAAACAGCCATTCATTAGCTTTTATTTTACTTTTTTATCTTTCTTTTATATAATGAAATGTATGTATGGACAGAGAAAATGGCAAAAGCCATTTTCTTTTTGTTGTATAAATCGTAATCATTCTTTTTATATTGATTAAAGGTGGAAAGATTCATGGCAAAGCCAATCATTGAAATGAAGGACATTTCGTACTCATATGGACAGCGAAATGTTATTGATCACATTCATTTAACAGTAGAGGAAGGAAACTTTCTAGCACTTGTTGGACCGAATGGTTCTGGTAAAACAACCTTATTAAAATGCCTGCTCGGACTTATTAAACCGCAGCAAGGTGAATTAAAGCTATTTGGCACGCCTGTTTCAAAATTTAGAGACTGGGATCAAATTGGATTTGTTTCTCAAAAGGCGAATAGCTTCAATACGGGTTTCCCTGCTTCTGTATATGAGGTCGTCGCAAGCGGATTGACCGCGAAAATTGGTTTGTTTAAACGAATGAGCAAGCAGGATAAATGGCAAGTGGAAGATGCCATTCGCTCAGTTGGTATACAAGATTTAAAGCATCAAAACATCGGGGAGCTATCTGGCGGTCAGCAGCAGCGCGCATTTATTGCCCGTGCGCTTGTCAGTCAGCCAAAGCTGCTCATTTTGGATGAGCCCACAGTTGGGGTAGACCAGCGGACAGTAGAAGGCTTTTATCAGCTGCTCGAAACATTGAACAAAGAAAAAGGAATGTCTTTAATTCTCGTCACACACGACGTTGGCACCGTTTCCGATAAAGTCACCCATGTGGCTTGTTTAAATCAGACACTGCATTTCCACGGGGATGCAGAAGCGTTTGATTCAATGGATGATCAGGCGCTATCCCAATTTTACGGGCATGACATTCAAGTGATTCATCACGACCATCACCATCATGGGGGACATGAATAATGATATTTCCATTTTTTCATTATGAATTTTTACAAAATGCGTTTATCGCAGGGTTATTGATTGGTTTTATTGCGCCCTTACTTGGTGTATTTATTGTCGTCAGAAGGCTCTCGCTTATTGCAGATGCCCTCAGTCACGTATCACTTGCCGGTATTGCGGCAAGTCTATTTCTTGATAAAAAGTTTGGCCTTTTGACAGGGGTAAGCCCGCTGTACTTAGGGATGGCTTTTTCTGTTGCTGGTTCATTGTTTATTGAACGCCTGCGCTCCGTGTATAAGCATTATCAGGAGCTGGCCATTCCCATTATTTTATCTGGGGGTATTGGGATCTCCGTCATCTTCATTTCACTAGCGAATGGCTTTAATACAGATTTGTTTAGTTATTTGTTCGGAAGTGTCAGTGCGGTGTCAAGACTCGATCTTTGGATTATTGTAGGGATCTCACTCGTTGTTGTGTTAGTTGTTGTGCTTTTATATAAAGAATTATTTTTGCTTTCTTTTGATGAAGAGCATGCAAAGGCTTCTGGTATTTCAGCAAAATGGATTCATTTTATTTTTATCTTAGTCGTTGCACTTGTCATTGCGGCATCGATGCGTATCGTCGGTACACTGCTTGTGTCGGCGCTCATGACGCTTCCTGTTGCGGCAAGTATCCGCATTGCCAAAGGATTTAAACAGGCGATTTTCCTTTCGATCTTGTTTGGTGAATTGTCGGTATTAGCCGGATTGATTTTAAGCTATTATCTTGATTTAGCGCCAGGCGGAACCATTGTGATGCTGTCTATTTTGATTTTAATCGGGTGTATTAGTATTGGGAAATTCAGAAGGGGGAATCAACATGAACGTACAAGAAGCGCTTGATTTATTAAAGGAAAAAGGCTACAAATATACAAGCAAACGTGAAGATATGCTTCAATTGTTTTCTGATTCTGATAAATACTTGACCGCTAAAAATGTGCTGACGGCACTAAGTGAAGATTACCCGGGTCTTAGCTTTGATACAATTTATCGAAACTTGTCACTATATGAAGACCTTGGAATATTAGAAACTACGGAATTGTCAGGGGAGAAATTATTCCGTTTCAAATGTTCATTTTCCCATCATCACCATCACTTTATTTGTCTTACATGCGGGAAAACAAAAGAAATCGATGCCTGTCCTATGGACAAGCTTGACGCCGATCTAGAGGATTATCATATTAGCGGACATAAATTTGAAATATACGGAACGTGTCCTTCCTGCGAACCGAAGGAAGTTCACTCGTGAAAAAGCCAGCCGTGAAGCTGGCTTTTTTGTTTTGTCTTTTGAAAACGTTTTACAAAGAGTGGCTGTTTCATTAAAATGAGATCAAGGTACTACAGCGTGCAATTTGAGTCTTTTGGAGTAAAGGGAGGGGTCAAAAGTGGCTTATTACGTCGTGTTTGATGTAGGCGGGACGAGAACGAAACATGGATTAATGGATCAGGATGGAAAGCTGGTCACTAGCGGTGACTATCAGACGAACTGCCGGCAGCTTGAACCGTTTTTAGAAGCAATGGCGGGTGTGGTCAGGGATTATCAAAGGAAGCAGAATGTCAGGGGTATCGCCATCAGTCTTCCAGGCTTTGTGGACAGTGAATCAGGTTTTACAGAATTTGCAGGCGCCATTATCGCCTTAAATGGTCAAAATGTAAAAACACTTTTAGAAGAGAAAACATCTCTTCGTGTAGAAGTGGAAAATGATGCGAACTGTGCAGCTCTCGCAGAAAAATATAGCGGCCATGCGAAAGAGTGTGACAGCTTTATTTGTATGACGCTTGGCACAGGTGTTGGCGGTGGTATTTTCGCTGGTGGTCAGCTTGTGCGCGGGGCTTCCTTTCGCGGCGGTGAATTTGGCATGATGCTGACAGAAACAGACAATGGACAATTTACAACACTCAACAGCAGCGCTTCAACGGCTGGACTCATTCGCAGCTATAAAGAAAAGCAAGGAATTCCGCAAAGTACACAAATAGACGGACAAGACATTTTTGAAAAGGCGAAGCACGATCCGTCCATTGAAAAACTGGTGGATCAGTGGTACAAGCGAATCGCCATTGGCATTTACAATGTAGCAACCGTCCTCAATCCAGAAAAAATTCTCATTGGCGGCGGCGTGAGCGCAAGACCAGATTTACTATCAAGTATTGAGAAACACCTACATACACTGCCTGCGTGGAAGAACATTCAGGTGAAGCTGGAAACGTGTTATTACTTGAATCAGGCAGGCATGAAGGGAGCGTTGTACCATTTCCTCATGAAAGAAGGGCAGCTTGCTCCATCGAAAAAGCCGATACATTAAACGTATCGGCTTTTCTACCTTAATAAGCAGCTTGCAGACTTTGTTCATATTGTTTGATCCATTGAGACGCTTCGTGCCAGTTGTTTACGCGAATAATTCTGTCGTCAATTGGCATCTGGTTATAAGGGGAGTTAAAAAGTATAACCGGGATGTCTGCCTCTTTTGCAATCATTGTGGCATTGCCGTGATGGTCTTCAAAAAATACATCAATCTTGTGCTTTTGAACGGCTTCCAGCTTATGATGACCGCCAACCAGCTCAATGTCATCATAATGCACGTCATGTTCTTGAAACCACTTGTAGGTGATATCTGAATGCTGCTGCCTTCTTGCTGTAATATAAATCAATTTGTGCTGCTGCTTCATTTGGTCGAGGATTTCTTTAGCACCCTCAGCAGGCTTTGCCTGTTTATAAATAAGAGGCTCATGCTCATTCATCCAGCCCCAAAATTCTTCTTGAGAAATCTTTAAAAGCTTCGTCAAATCATATTCTGTCATATCATCTAGTGTCATGGCACATTGGAACGACTCGTTTAAATAGGGAACAAAAGTGTCCTGCGCCGTCACTGTACCATCAATATCAATTCCTAAACGTAACATGCCCACACTCCTCATTTTTATACTCTTAAAGTGTAACATAATCATTTCACAATTCCAGCAAGTTTTAGCAAACATGAAACAGACATTTTTGCTCATACTAAAAAAGCTCCTTTCTATTAACCAAAAGGGGGAATTGATCATGGAAAGAGACGAGGATTTCAGAAGAAATGATCGTGAAATCGACACACACTTTAGTAATGATGATGGCTATTTAGAGGAAACAGCTGCTGAAATTGCAGAGCCATATCAAGCATCAAGAGATCGAGAAGATAGACGAGGACGTGACCATGCAGGTGACGATTCGGGCAGTAAGGGGATAGGCTATACAGCACTCGCGATTGCGATTATCTCATTATTTGTCTTGCCGGTGCTATTAGGGGTAGCGGCAATCGTCGTTGGTTATATTGCAAGAAGAAAAGGAGCACATGCGCTTGGCGCGTGGTCAATCGGGATCGGAATTGTTTCCGTCATCCTAGGCATATTTATCACCCCGTTCTTTTAATAAGGACAGAAAAACGCCTGACAATGACGTCAGGCGTTTTTTGTTATGCATTCGCTTGTTTTTCTTTTTCAGCTTCCATTTTCGCATAATGTTCTTCAGCGATTTTATCGATTTCTTTTTTCAGTTCTTCGACCATTGTTTCTTCAGGTACTTTACGAACAATTTCACCTTTACGGAACAATAATCCTTCGCCTCTAGCACCTGCGATTCCGATATCTGCTTCACGCGCTTCACCTGGACCATTTACAGCGCAGCCGAGGACTGCTACTTTAATCGGAGCTTTGATTTTAGAAATATATTCTTCGACTTCATTTGCAATGCTGATAAGGTCAATTTCAATTCGTCCACAAGTTGGGCAGGAGATCAGAGTTGCTGCATTTGATGCAAGACCAAATGATTTCAACAATTCACGTGCTACTTTTACTTCCTCAACTGGGTCAGCACTTAATGAGATACGGAGTGTGTTCCCAATCCCCATATTCAAAATAGCGCCAAGTCCAGCTGCACTTTTGACTGTACCTGCAAATAACGTACCTGATTCTGTAATCCCAAGATGAAGAGGATAATCAAAGGCTTTAGCCGCTTTTTCGTATGCTTCAATTGCAAGGTTTACATCAGATGCTTTCATACTGACGATGATGTCATGAAAGTCTAGGTCTTCTAGAATTTTAATGTGATGCAGTGCACTTTCGACCATACCATCTGCAGTTGGGTAGCCGTATTTATCAAGAATCTTTTTCTCTAATGAACCAGCGTTTACCCCAATACGAATTGGAATGCCTTTTTCTTTTGCTGCTTTGACAACAGCTTCGACTTTTTCTCTTCTTCCGATGTTTCCTGGATTGATTCGGATTTTGTCTGCGCCTGCTTCAATCGCTTTCAGTGCAAGCTTGTAGTCAAAATGAATATCCACAACAAGCGGGATGTTAATTTGTTTTTTAATGTCCGCAATTGCATTTGCTGCACGCTCATCTGGACATGCGACACGCACGATTTGACAGCCTGCCTCTTCTAAACGTTTAATTTCAGCGACTGTCGCTTCGACATCATGTGTTTTGGTTGTTGCCATACTTTGAATGACAACCTCATTATTTCCACCTATAGTTAAAGGTCCCACTTTGACGGGACGCGTTTTAGTACGATGTGTGACTTCACTCACTTGTCAATCGCTCCTTAGTGTACAAGCAATTCTTTGCCGTGTACGTCGTGTTTTACAGTTCATATTGTAACAGTCTCTTTGTATGAATGACAAGGAATTAACGTTTTATCTCTTATAGACAGGAAACTTATATGTGCTGCCTGCTCTGATTTCGTTCGCTTTCACACCTTGATTCAGCTCCTCGAAATCTTTAATGACATCATCAAGTGGCTTGCTTGTATGTACGATGGAGAGGACCGTTTCACCTTGTTTTACCGTGACGTTCTTATATGTCTTTTTCTCAGCTGTTTGAAGGGCACTTGCTGGAACGGCTGGGTTTTCCTCAACAGGAATGGTTCCATTTTTTAAATCAAAAAAGATAATAAAGAGGACAAACAAACTGATTAGTAAAAAAAGAATTCGCCGCATTTTACTCACCGCTTTTAAGAGTTTACTTCAGTCTATGCATATCCTGAAATGATAGAACCAAAAAGAGGAGAAAAGCTGGAAAGGATGGTTCTAGTTAGTTCTAGTATGTCTTGTAATAAAACTGCTTGGATCGTTGGTGTAAATAGGAGAGCAATCTCATATGACGATTATGATAAAATAAGAAAGGGGGGAGATTTAATGAAGAAAGTTAGTCAGCATATATATGTGAGAACACTAACAGAAAATGATGCAGAATCACTGTTAACATTAGAGCTTGAGAATCGCTCATATTTTCAGGAATTTACACCTTTGATCAAAGATGATTTCTTCACGTTACCTCGTCAAATTGAACGAATTCAGCGGAGTAGGCAAAGAAGTGAACAAGATGAATCATACATGCATGGTATTTTCTTAAATGAAACAGGTGCCTTAATTGGGACGATTTCATTAAGTTCTGTCGTAAGAGGTCCGATAGAAGGAGCTTGGCTCGGGTATGTACTCGATCAAAGGCAGGGCGGAAAAGGATATATGACAGAAGCCATTCGTTTAATCATTGACTATGCCTTTTTTGAGTTGAATCTCCACCGGATTGAGGCTGGAGTAAAGCCGAGTAACAAGGGTTCCATTCGTGTACTTGAAAAGACAGGTTTTGAAAATGAGGGACTAAATCGTAAAAAAGTAAAGATTAATGGCGTGTGGGAGGATCATTATTTATTTGCGATCATCCATCCAGATGAGTCCTAGCGCATGAACATACATAAAAAGCTCCTCCGAGACGGGGGAGCTTTCATTGTGATGGATCATTTGCTTTTTTTGGCAGGTATTTCTTTTACAACAAGATATAAAAAGATAAAGTTAATGACCCAATTTAATAAAAATGAGTTTGCAACAGGCGTGTTTAATGCACTCATGATAGCGAAAAAGACCGTTGTTAATGTGAGTGAATAAGCGGAGAGCTTCCAAAGCATTTGGAAAGACAGCTCTTTTTGCTGCATTCGTTTAATAAATGTACCAAGCATCGCAAGGAATGTTGCGCTAATAAACATGAGAGCCGCAGTTGATAAATATAGCAGTACACAGATGACAGGGATAATAATCGCTTGGTTCTGATTTGTGACGCGAGCAAGTTCGTCTTTTGTCAGCGTTCCGCCAAGGAGCTGGTATGGAATATCTGTCATTTGCCCATCAATCGCAATCACTGCTTTTTCCTTTAATAAAGCGATGGCTGTTTGCTTTGATTCAAGTTCACTTGCTTTTATTTTTTCAGCAGGATCAAAGATGATCGTAATGCCGTTTTCTTCTTTTTCTATTGGTGCACTTTGATCCGCTTGAAGTTTTCCTTTTTCAATTGAAAAGTCGGGTAAATCTTTTTTGATCACGTGCTGAAATCCTGACATCGCATTCGAGATCTCTTGGCTCATATGATATCCCTGCGGAACTGCTGCGATAATTGAGAGGATAAAAATGAATAAAATCGCTTTACCGATTCCTGTAAATCTTGCTTTGGCAATATCTTTTGGTGAATAAATTCCTTTTAACAATAGATTAAATACGTTCAATACCCATTCACTTCCTACATTCTTTTCTATTTCTCATATTGTATCAATGTCTATCCATCAAGTACAAGTATGGCCCTCATCACTGGTTAAGATAGAAGGAATGAGGCATAATGTATACAGCATATAAAAAGGAGGCGGCAGGGTCTTGGACGTGCTTTATTGGATACTGATTGGCTGTGCATTTATCATTGCGTTTGTTGGACTGGTTTATCCAATTATCCCGAGTGTGGTTTTTATGGTACTCGGATTTATTCTATATGGTTTCTTCTTTAGCTTCGAGCCGCTTACACTGACGTTCTGGCTCATTCAAGCGATGTTTACTGCCGTCTTATTTGCGGCAGATTATGTCTCAAACCTTATTGGGGTCAAGCGCTTTGGCGGCAGCAAGGCTGCTATATGGGGAAGCACCATTGGGTTATTGGCTGGTCCTTTTGTGATCCCCATTGCAGGAATTATTATTGGTCCATTTCTCGGAAGTGTCATTGCAGAGCTCCTTGTTCATCAAAAAGATTTGAAGACGAGTGTGAAAGTCGGATTAGGTTCATTAATTGGATTTGTATCAGGTGTTTTTGCAAAAGGATTGATTCAGGCGCTGATGCTGGGCATCTTTTTATTTTATGTCCTTCGCTAAGTTGAAAAAGGGTGTTTAAAACTTTATCTAAAGGGCTAAATACAAAATAAACACTGAAATGTTTCAGAACATGAGCAATAACGTTGAAACAAGCTGTTTCTTTTGATACTCTTTGAGTAGGGTGAATTGCTGACTTACAAAGGAAGCATTTCAGTACATACATTTTAAGGAGGAATTTAACCATGGCTTTTAAACTTCCAGAATTACCATATGCTTACGATGCATTAGAACCACATATCGACAAGGAAACAATGACGATTCACCACACAAAACACCACAACACATACGTAACAAACTTAAACAAAGCAATCGAAGGTGTATCAGCTCTTGAAGATCAATCAATTGAAGAGCTAGTGGCTAACTTAAACTCAGTGCCTGAAAACATTCGTACAGCTGTACGTAACAATGGCGGAGGACATGCGAACCACTCATTATTCTGGACGCTTCTTTCACCAAACGGTGGCGGCGCACCAACTGGTGAACTTGCAGATGCAATCGAAAAAGAATTAGGCGGATTTGAAAAATTCAAATCTGATTTCGCTGCAGCAGCTGCAGGACGCTTTGGTTCTGGTTGGGCATGGCTTGTTGTGAACAACGGAAAACTTGAAATCACAAGCACGCCAAACCAAGATTCTCCTTTAACTGAAGGAAAAACGCCTATTCTAGGACTAGACGTTTGGGAGCATGCTTACTACCTAAACTACCAAAACCGTCGTCCTGATTACATTTCAGCATTCTGGAATGTTGTGAACTGGGATGAAGTAGCTCGCCTTTACAGCGAAGCAAAATAATGATTTGATTCTAAAAGACCTGCTTTCAAGAGAAGCAGGTCTTTTTATATTTTCCCTCCTTTTTTTACATATCTGCCTTTTGATGAGACAGACTATTGTGTAGAAAAGGAGAATGAATTGTATGAGCAGATTAAAGAAAATGTTCGGGGACATGGATGTTACAAGAGATTTATTGCTCCTCCTCACGATTGGCGGGTTATACGCACTTGCCATTGCGCTTTCAAATACGTTTGTAAATGTGTACTTATGGAAACAGTCTGGGAAATTCACGGATCTTGCGATTTATAACTTGGCCATTGTGGTGCTTCAGCCCATTACGTTTTTATTTGCTGGCCGGCTCGCTAAAAAAATAGACCGGGCGTTTGTCCTTCGTTTCGGTGTCATCTTTTTAGCCGCTTTTTATTTAATTGTTTTAATGGCAGGAGAACAAGCGGCCGCACGGCTTGTTTTATTGGGAAGTGTCCTTGGGATCGGCTATGGTTTTTACTGGCTTGCTTTTAACGTACTCACCTTTGAGATCACCGAGCCTGAAACAAGAGACTTCTTTAATGGGTTTCTCGGGGTGCTTACTTCAACTGCCGGCATGATCGGTCCTCTCATTGCGGGCATTGTCATTTCTCAGTTAACGGATGATACAGGCTACACAGTCATATTCACATTATCGCTTTTTTTGTTTTCATTAGCGGTTGTGATGAGCTTTTTCCTCAAAAGAAGGCAGTCAAAAGGCAAATTTATCATCAAACAAATTTGGAAAGAACGCCATGCAGACGAGAATTGGCGTAGGATTACAACAGCTCATTTTTTTCAAGGGCTTCGTGAAGGGGTCTTTGTCTTCTTAATCAGTGTCTTCGTGTTTATTGCAACAAACAGTGAGCTTGCTCTCGGGACGTTTGGTTTAGTGAATTCAGGTGTTGCGTTTTTTGCTTATTTCTTCGCTACACGTTTGATTAAGAAAAAGTGGCGGAAGAAGGCGATTATGCTTGGCGGGCTGATTTTATACGGCGCCCTGTTTTTAATCGTTTTCCACTTGTCCTATGTTTCACTTCTGATGTATGCGGTAGCCATTGCGATAGGATATCCGCTCCTGCTTGTTCCTTATGTATCCTTAACATATGATGTCATCGGCCATGCAAGGTATGCCAGAAAGGCCAGAATTGAATATATTGTGGTCAGAGAGCTATTTTTAAATGCCGGCCGTATTAGTTCGATTGTTTTGTTCCTGCTGTCTGTCACCTTACTAGGTGATGAGCTCGGAATCCCAGCATCTCTTGTTGTGCTCGGGGCGGGACATACCCTCATTTATTATTTTGTAAAAGATATTCATTTAAAAGAAAAAACAGCTGATATGAAAGAGGCTGACGGTCAAAAGCCAGTTTCTCACACGAACCTTATTAAGGGAGAAAGGTAAAATTTCTTACCAATGGAACATCAAATTTCTAGATAAATGATAGAAAAACCGCTAAAATGATGATGGCACCTTTTAAACACAAAAAGGGGTGCCATTTCTTTCTTGATAGAAAAGGTGATGTGATGAGAAACAAGAAAAACAAAAAAGACGCGAAGGAAGGGCGCAAAACACTTCCGATCCGGCTGAATTTATTATTTTTAGCTGCGTTTATTATTTTTACTGGCGTTGTCGTTAGACTCGGGTTTGTGCAAATTGTCAATGGAGAAGATTATAAAAAGCAGGCAGAGAAACAAGAGGATGTGAATGTCAGCTCATCTGCTCCGCGGGGAAAAATTTACGATCGAAACTACAATACGATTGTCAGCAATAAAGCGCTAAATGCCATTACATATACGAGAACCTCGACGACTTCACAAGAAGAGCGGCTCAAAGTGGCATCAAAATTAGCGGATATGATTCATGTGAGTACGAAAAAAATCACAGATCGTGACAAAAAAGATTTCTGGATCTTAACGCATCCGAATGAAGCGAAAAAGCTTGTTCAAAAGGAATCAGAATTAAAGGATGACGATAAGGTCTCTGATGATAAACTATATGAGCTTCAGCTAAAACGCATCACAGACAAGGAATTGAATCAACTGACGAAAAAAGATTTACAAGTGCTTGCTATTAAAAGGCAGATGGATGCAGGCTATGCACTGACGCCTCAATTTATTAAAAATGAAGATGTAAAGCCAAGTGAAATTGCTTACGTCTCTGAGCATTTGGACGAGCTGCCAGGTGTTGATGTGACGACAGACTGGTCACGTAGCTATCCGTATAAAGGACTGCTCCGCAGTATGCTTGGCAGTGTGTCTTCGAGTGATGAGGGTCTTCCGCAGTCACTTCTTGAGCATTATCTATCACTCGGCTACAGCCGAAATGACCGTGTAGGAAAAAGCTATCTTGAATATCAATATGAAGATGTCCTGCAGGGCCAAAAGGAAAAAGAACAGAGTACAACTGATAAACAGGGCAATGTCACAAGCTCTAAAGTGTTAACAGAAGGTAAGAGCGGGAAAGACCTTGTGCTGACAATTGACATTCAGCTGCAAAAAGCGGTTGAAAAAATTATTGAAAAGAACTTGAGAAGTGCGAAACAAAGAGGGGGAACTGAGCTTCTTGATCGCGCATTTGTTGTCATGATGGATCCGAGAAATGGAGAGGTTCTCTCTGTTGCGGGTAAGCAGATTTCAAACAAAAACGGAAAATACAAGTTCGATGACTACTCATTAGGAACGATGACATCCTCATATGCGATGGGATCAGCTGTAAAAGGGGCAACGGTACTGACCGGATATAAAACAGGCGCTATTCATATTGGAAGTACCCAATATGATGAACCTCTCTATATCGCCCAGTCACCGCCAAAGAAATCCTATCAAAATATGGGACTCATTAATGATTTAACAGCACTAGAGCGTTCATCAAACGTGTATATGTTCAAAACAGCGATCGCTATTGGGAAAAGCGAATATCGTAAGAATCAGCCGCTCCCAATTGATCCGAAAGCATTTGATACGTTCCGCTACAATTTCAGTAAATTTGGCCTTGGTGTCAAAACTGGTATTGACCTGCCAAACGAGGCAACGGGCTACAGAGGAACGTCTACACAATCGGGCCTTTTACTTGACTATGCGATTGGACAGTATGATACGTTTACACCGCTGCAAATGGCGCAATACGTTTCAACCATTGCAAATGGCGGGTATCGTTTACGTCCGCAGCTTGTCAAAGAAGTGAGAGAGCCAGATCCGCAGCGCGGCATTGGAGCTGTGACAGAATCCGTCAAACCGGATGTATTGAATAAGCTAGACATGACAAGTGATCAAATCAAGCGTGTCCAGCAAGGCTTCAAGCTTGTGATGCAGAACCCAAGAGGGACAGCTTATTCAAACTTTGGCAACAAAAAGTATAATCCAGCTGGCAAAACAGGAACCGCTCAATCATTCTATGACGGTCCAATTAAAAGCAAGCGCGGTACACCGACGTATAACACAACTCTTGTTGCATACGCGCCTGCTGATAATCCTGAAGTGGCCATTTCCGTTGTCGTCCCGTGGGTGTATCAAGACTACAACCAGCGCTATCCAATTACAAACGATATTGGGGAACAAGTATTAGACAAGTACTTTGAACTGAAATCAAAACAGGAAAGCAATGATACACAGGCGAAAAACAAAAACAAAATTGAAAATGAAGCAGAAACAAATAACTAGACCTTTCATAGGTAAAAACGCTCACTTTTTGTGGGCGTTTTTTTACGTTTTCTTCAAAAATTCCGATATAAATTGACAAAATTCATAAAAAACGCCGCAATTTCTCTACAAAACTTCGACATTTACAAAACCTTAACATTCCATTTAAACGAAATTAATAAAGAACCTTTAATGTATTACTCGTAGGACAAATTATTCAGGGGGTATTCTTGAAATGAAAAAGAACAAATTATGGCTGCTTACTTTCCTTACTATCGCATTGTTAGCATTCGTCACAGCATGCGGAAACAGCAGCTCAAGCGGGGATTCAAAAGACAGTAAAGGAAATGCTTCAAACAAAGATGAGGCATCAGGTTCCATTACCATCTCAGGATCATCTGCGATGCAGCCTTTAGTTCTTGCGGCAGCAGAAAAATTCATGGATAAACATCCAAAAGCCGATATTCAAGTACAAGCCGGCGGTTCAGGAACAGGACTTTCTCAAGTTTCAGAAGGATCTGTACAAATTGGTAACTCAGATGTATTCGCTGAAGAGAAAGATGGAATCGACGCAAAAGCTTTAAAAGACCACAAAGTAGCAGTGGTTGGCATGGCCGCAGCTGTAAACCCTGAAGTGGGTGTCAAAGACATCACAAAGGACGAATTGAAAAAAATCTTCACTGGTAAAATCAAAAACTGGAAAGAGCTTGGCGGGAAAGACCAAAAAATCACGCTTGTCAACAGACCTGATTCTTCAGGAACTCGTGCAACATTTGTGAAATATGCACTTGATGGTGCAACACCTGCAGAAGGAATCACAGAAGATTCTTCAAACACAGTAAAAAAACTGATTGCAGAAACACCAGGTGCAATTGGATACCTAGCATTCTCTTATTTAACAGATGACAAAATTACACCGCTTAGCATTGATGGTGTGAAACCAGAAGAAAGCAATGTAGAAAGCGGTAAATATACAATTTGGGCATACGAGCACTCTTACACAAAAGGTGAGCCGGAAGGTCTAGCAAAACAATTCTTAGATTACCTTATGAGTGACGAAGTACAAAAAGAAATCGTTAAAGACCAAGGCTACATCTCAGTCTCTAATATGAAAGTAGAAAGAGACGCAGCAGGCAAACAATCAGATAAGTAAGAGGTTTTGAATTGCTGATGAAGGAAAAGTGGAGCATTTCACTTTTCCTTTTATGACATTCATAGGAGTGTAGAAAAAGATGAAGCAGATAGAACATACAGAAGCGAGCGATCGGCTGATCAGCTCGAAGAAAAATAGGCAAATGGATGAAGTAAGAGGAAGTATTTTGGTGAGATTCTGCGCATTCTTAATGATTGCAGTATCCATCGCCATCACCATCTTCCTTGGCATTAAGGGTTTACAATCTTTCATCGTAAATGGTGTAAGCCCAATTGAGTTCTTAACCAGTATCAATTGGAACCCCACAGCAGAAAACCCGGAGTACGGCGCATTTCCTTTTATCTTTGGATCGATCGCCGTCACACTTTTATCGGCACTCATTGCAGCGCCGCTAGGCATCGCAGGAGCGATCTTTATGACAGAAATTGCACCTGCATGGGGCCGGAAAATTCTCCAGCCAGTCATTGAATTGCTTGTAGGGATTCCATCCGTTGTTTACGGATTCATAGGTCTTACAGTATTGGTGCCGTTTATCGGACATTTCAAGTCAAGCGGCTCAGGGCATAGCGTGTTAGCAGGAACGATTGTCCTGTCTATTATGATTCTGCCAACCGTTACATCTATTGCAACTGATGCAATGGCTTCCCTTCCAAAAAGCTTACGTGAGGGATCGTATGCACTTGGCGCAACAAGATGGCAAACGATTAGACGTGTGCTTGTACCAGCAGCTCTTCCAACATTAATGACAGCTGTCGTTCTTGGGATGGCGAGAGCATTTGGAGAAGCCCTTGCCGTTCAAATGGTCATTGGAAACACACGTAATTTACCAGAGAGCATTATGGATACAGCTGGTACATTAACAACCATTATTACGTTAAACATGGGTCACACAACGTATGGAAGTGTTGAGAACAATACACTTTGGTCAATGGGGCTTGTCCTTCTAGTTGTATCGTTTATGTTCATACTCATTATCAGATACTTGTCGTCTAGGAGGAAGATTTAATGAATAGCAAAATGACCGATCGTTTTGCCACGATTGTTTTTGGATTATGTGCCGCCATTATTACGGCGATCCTAGTTGGTTTGTTTTCTTATATCATTTTCAACGGGGCAAAAGAATTAAACTTTGACTTTTTGACAACTCGCTCAAGTGCGATTGGCTCTGGCGGCGGCATTAGGGACCAACTGTTTAACTCGTTTTACATTTTGTTTATTACAATGCTGATCACAGTACCACTTGGTGTCGGCGGCGGAGTGTACATGGCTGAATATGCGCCTCAAAACAAAGTCACTGATTTTATCCGCACATGTATTGAAGTGCTGTCTTCACTTCCTTCTATTGTCATTGGTATGTTTGGTTTACTCATGTTTGTCAATTTAACAGGCTGGGGCTATACAATTATTGGTGGAGCTCTTGCACTCACGGTGTTTAACCTGCCAGTGATGGTCAGGGTGACAGAAGACGCGCTTCGCTCTGTACCGAAGGATCAAAAGGAAGCATCACTAGCGCTTGGTGTGACGAAATGGCATACAGTGAAGACGGTCCTAATTCCAGGTGCGATTCCTTCTATTATTACCGGTGCGATTTTAGCATCAGGAAGAGTCTTCGGTGAGGCAGCAGCGCTTCTTTTCACAGCAGGCCTCACCACACCGCGTCTTGATTTTACAAACTGGAGTCCATTTTCTGATACGTCACCGCTGAATATTTTTAGACCGGCAGAAACATTAGCCGTTCATATATGGAACGTCAATACACAAGGAATCATTCCAGATGCAGAGGCCATTGCAAATGGTGCATCAGCCGTACTTGTGCTTTCAGTTTTAGTATTCAACTTAGCAGCTAGATGGCTTGGTTCATTTATTCATAAGAAGCTTACGTCAAAATAATGTGAGAAAGGTGTGAAGGGGATATGGTTCAAATGCTAGCAGAAAAAAAAGAGATTGCAGCAAAAAAGGCTCCACTTCAAGCAGAACAGATATTACAGGTGCAGGATTTAAGCATTTATTATGGGGAAAAAAGAGCGGTCAATCACATTTCATTTGAAATTGAGAAGAACGCAATTACCGCATTAATCGGCCCATCTGGCTGCGGGAAATCAACCTTTTTACGCAGCATTAACCGCATGAACGACTTGATCCCAGGTGCGAGAAGTGAAGGGGCGATCATGTACGAAGGGCTCAATATTTTGGATGACCGCATTAATGTGGTGAATTTACGAAGAGAAATCGGCATGGTTTTCCAAAAACCAAACCCATTTCCTAAATCGATCTACAATAACATTACCCATGCATTAAAGTATGCGGGAGAAAAAAGAAAATCAGTGCTTGATGATGCGGTAGAGGAAAGCTTAACAAAAGCGGCGCTTTGGGATGAGGTCAAAGATCGTCTGCACCGCTCAGCTTTGTCATTATCCGGCGGTCAGCAGCAGCGCCTTTGTATTGCACGTACACTTGCGATGAAGCCCAGCGTTCTTTTATTAGATGAACCTGCTTCTGCCCTAGACCCGATCTCAAATGCAAAAATTGAAGAGTTATTATCAGATTTGAAAAATGATTATTCGATCGTCATTGTGACTCACAACATGCAGCAAGCGTTACGTGTATCTGATCATACGGCCTTTTTCCTAAACGGTGATCTAGTAGAATATGATGCCACTGAACGTATCTTTACACGTCCTGCGCAGCAAAAAACAGAAGACTATATCAATGGTCGATTTGGATAAGGCGGGTGGATTTTGATGAATGCAGTAGCAACTGAAACAGCAAAAAAAGAAGTGTTTCGTGTGAATGATATGAACCTTTGGTATGGACAGCATCACGCACTGAAGCATATTGATTTAGACATAAGAGAGCATGAAGTCACAGCAATTATCGGTCCGTCCGGCTGCGGAAAGTCAACGTTTATCAAGACCTTAAATCTCATGGTCAAAACAGTGCCAGGTGTGAAAATCACCGGGGATATGATGTATAACGGTGACAATATTTTAAAAGGCCGCGTCGATCTAGTGGAACTGCGTAAAAACGTCGGCATGGTCTTTCAAAAAGGGAACCCATTCCCTCAATCTATCTTTGATAATGTCGTCTATGGGCCAAGAATTCACGGGGTGAAGAGCAAGCAGCAATTGAAAGAAATCGCTGAAAAAGCGCTTCGTGATGTTGCCCTTTGGGATGAAGTGAAGGATCGATTAAGTGCGCCTGCATTAGGTCTTTCCGGCGGTCAGCAGCAGCGTCTTTGTATCGCAAGGGCTATTGCCACAAGCCCAGACATCTTATTAATGGATGAACCAACATCAGCGCTTGATCCTGTCTCAACATTAAAGATTGAAGAATTGATTATGAAATTAAAAGAGAAATACA
Source organism: Bacillus sp. Nf3 (assembly GCF_003028545.1). Taxonomy (NCBI): domain Bacteria; kingdom Bacillati; phylum Bacillota; class Bacilli; order Caryophanales; family Bacillaceae; genus Bacillus; species Bacillus sp. Nf3. Next base: position 498,327 of record NZ_PYUA01000002.1, read on the forward strand.
CGATTGCCATTGTGACGCATAATATGCAGCAAGCGGCCAGGGTATCAGATAGAACAGCCTTCTTCTTAATGGGGGAGCTTGTTGAGATCAATGATACAAATGTGATGTTCTCTGAGCCAAATGATCAAAGAACAAATGATTATATTTCTGGTCGATTTGGATAATAAAAACCCCTGGAGGTCAGCGCCGCCAGGGGTTTTTATTGTTATTTTGTTAAGGCTTTGACGATTTGTTTGAACGTCATCCCTGTTTTTAAATTGAACTTGCCTGCACGAATTTCTTTATGGTAGCCGGCGTCAATCACGTAATCATTAAAATCTTTAGACGAGTTGATGATTCCGTCCTTTTCAAGCATGTCTGAAACATCACTTGTGCTCATCCCGTTTTTAATAACGAATTTGACCGATTTGCCTTTAGGCTTGTCTGATGTTTGTTTATCATTTTTAGAATCGCCGTCTTCATTTGCTTTCAGTGCTTTTTCTTTATAATCAAGAAGCTGCTGATATGTTTCACGGCTGACGGAGACTTCTTTTTTAGAGTCTAAATAGTTTTTCACGTCAGTGTCTGTTACTTTCGCTGCGAGCGTTTCTTTTGTGGTCGTATCAGCCGTCGCTTCATCTTTTCCAGTGAGGAAAAAAACGATTGCCAGAACACCAGTTGCAAGAATCATACCTGCCGCAAACGTTTGGATGCTTTTTTTCGTCATACAAGCACCTTCTCGTTGTCTTTAATGATCATGTTGACTTCATCTACAGATACATGCTCAGCACGCGCAATGGCCTCAGGAGACATGCCATTTTGATGCTTTGAAATGATTTGTCTTGCGATAGATGGATCAATTTCTGAATGTTTGCGGACGACGATGTTTGTTTCAAGCAATTCTTCTTCAAGAACCTTCATTTTCTTTTTCAGTTTATAGATTTCTTGCATTGCAGATAGTTGAAGTGTTTCAAGTTCCTGCTCGACTTCTTTAATCGGCTCTCTTTGAAAATATGAGAATGCGATCAGTACGATACTGACAACAAGCAATCCGATAATTGCAATTTCCATGTTTCATCACCTTTTATTCATATTTTAATGCTGAAAACCATAAAAGGCTTTCATGATTGTTTCAGACAGTTTTCGACCCTTCTTTTTTATACCATAAAAAAGCTAGTTTCAAAAGGAATTGCTGAAAAAATCACCTTTTTTTCATCTTTTTTCTTTTTTAATGAAAAACGAGTATGAAAATCTTGCTCGCTGTCAAAATAAAAGAGGGTTTCTCACGTATACAGTACGACAAAGATTGACGTTTTATAGGGGAGTAGGCTATTTTTCATAAAATGACCGTGCGATATAGATCAGAACGTAGACGGATTGCACTGAAATTGAAATTGGTGAAAAAACATTCTAGCATTCCTAAGCTAGAAGTGGTATTATAGTTAGGTCTGAATGTGAATTGATTTTAGTTTGGAGGGAAAAACATGCGCGTAAATATTACTCTAGCTTGCACTGAATGCGGTGAGCGTAACTATATTACTAAAAAGAATAAGCGAAACAATCCAGATCGCGTTGAATTCAAAAAGTATTGCTCACGTGATAAAAAACAAACTTTACATCGTGAAACAAAGTAAGCAGCAGGGAATTTTCCTGCTGTTTTTTTATGATGGGAGATGATCTGTGTGAAAAAAGAGCTTCGCCTTCAAACATTAGCCAAGCTGGATCAGTTGAGTGCTGAGGAATTCGAGCGAAGCACCGCTTTACTTCATGAGCACTTGTTTCAGCTGCCAGCATGGAAACAAGCAAATACGATCGCAATCACCATGTCTAGAGGAAAAGAGGTACCGACAATGCCTCTCATTGAAAAAGCATGGCAGGAGGGGAAAACAGTATGTGTACCCACCTGTTTTCCGGAAACAAAAGAGATGACGTTTTATAAATATACACCGGAAACGAAGATGATATCCCGCTACTTTGGGCTATTGGAGCCCGACCCTATGGCGTCGGCCGCTGCATCTAAAGAATCAATCGATTTGATCATTGTGCCTGGGGTGTGCTTTGATCGACAAGGTTACCGTATCGGATATGGGGGCGGCTATTATGACCGCTACTTAGCTGACTATCACGGCGATACGCTTGCCCTTTGTTTGACAGTACAGCAAACCGAGCATATTCCGGTTGAAACGCACGACATCCCGGTCTCAATTATCGTCAGTGAGAAAGGTACCATATATCAAAAATAAAGTCCGCTGCTTATACGTATGAACGGGCTTTTTGTGTTGAGCGAAGGTCTTGTTTGTGATCAAAAGTCACATGAACGATAGCGATCAACATTTTTCATTAAAAAGCATTTTAGCTGACGGGGGGATATGTTTTGAAAAAATTTCGTGGAAAGAAAAGATACTTCCGTAATATGTGGGAGGAAGTGAATACTTATCAATTAACGCTCGACCACGATTCGTGGTTCTCTTTTTCGCATACACACCTTGATTTTTTTGGAGTCGGGGAAAATAGCTTAAAAATAAGGAGAGAACATATCAAAGCTCATATCGCTTTATATCATAGGCTGCTAAAACAGCTTGAAGGCTTTGAAAAGCCATACCAAACTTGGATTTGTATTCACGAGCATGACCCTGGTTTAGACGCTGTATATGTTCATACACCAAATCCATACGACAGTTACTTCCCGCACAAGGTGGAGGGGTTAGAGCGGAATTGTAAGCTGCCTCATACTTTCAAGGATTTAATCGACCTTCATCAATTTGACGTTTCTTATGATCAATCAGAGTGCGGAGAGGTTTATTATATTCAATCAAAAGAACAAGGGATTAGATTGTGAAGGCCTGCTTTTAGGCGATAAAAATGTTGGTTCATGCATAAACAAATCCTATTTAAGCCACGATACGAACATAGGAGGGAATATGATGAATAAAATGATTTGGAGCATTGTGTTCACACTGTTTGCATTCGTTCTCGTGCAAAATCGTTATCGGCTCATGAATTTGATTTTAGGCCAAAATCAAGTACGTCACTTTTTGATTAAATGGCTGATGAAAATCCCATATTTTCGGACGAAATTTATTCGCCAAGCATTCTAATCCCGCAAATGCCGGGATTTTTTTGTTTTGAAATGCGGATCAGAACGATTCTTGCTATAATAATGTAAAAAATGGAGCGCGAATGTATGAATGTCATAGATAGTCTATTTTGGCGAGTTGTTGATGAACTAAGACAAAAAGGATACGAGATGATTCAAAGTCCGTACCCAGAAGATGAAATATTTTTTGAAGCACCACGAAACTCAGGCTATGATCTCATCCGTCTATATAGAAAAGATGTGAATTTTAGACAGGAGATCGTTCGAGATATCGAGGAGCAAACATATCGGATCAATCAGCTGAGAGAAGCTATGCGTAAACGATCGCTTCATCTCTTGCAGCTGCAATTTACAACTGATGTTCCAGTAGATGATTGGGAAGACCTAAACGGTGAGCCGCAAAAAGAGAATAAGGTGACAGTTACTCCTGTGTTACTCAATGCAGACACGCTTCAAAACGATGTAAACGAACTGCATAAATGGCTCAATACATCTCTTGCAGTTGATGTAGAAGAAGCAAAGAGAGACACAGCTGAGGATGCAATGCAGCTTAAAAGGAACGTGCTCCAGGCATTTGATGATCAGGAAAAACAGCGTGAACGGGAACGGGCCGTGTTTCAAAATGGCAGACCCATTTTCACCTACTTGCTGATCGCTGTCCAAGTGGTGATGTTTCTTTTACTTGAGCTCTCTGGCGGAAGTACCAATACGGCAACTTTAACTGCATTTGGTGCTAAAAATAATGTGCTGATTTTAGAGGGTGAATGGTGGCGCCTGATAACACCAATGTTTTTACATATTGGCTTGACGCACTTACTCTTTAATACTTTTGCTCTTTGGTCCGTTGGAGCGGCTGTTGAGAGAATTTATGGGTCAGGAAGATTTTTGCTCATCTATTTGATTTCCGGCATTTTTGGCTCCATAGCGAGCTTTGTGTTTAATACGGCAATTGCAGCCGGTGCATCAGGCGCGATTTTTGGCTGTTTAGGGGCACTGTTATATTTAGCCATCTCAAATCGAAAGCTTTTCTTTCGGACGATGGGGACAAATATTATTGTCATTATTCTCATTAACCTAGGAATAGGCTTCACTGTATCAGGTATTGATAACGCAGGGCATCTTGGCGGCCTGGTTGGAGGTTTTTTCACCGCATTAGCTGTCCGTCTTCCTAAACAGACGCAGCCTGTCAAAATGCTTCTTGCGACTGCTGCTTTGCTCTTGATAGGTGGTTTTGGATTGTATACAGGGTTTCATTCTGATAATCAAAAGGAAGCAGCGGCAACAAGTGAGGCAGCGAGTTTATTTGATGAGAAAAAGTATAGCGAAGCAAGTGAACGACTAGAGGAATATGTTCACGAAAAAGATGCATCAGCTGAGGCACTTCATATTTATGCACTATCCGAAGCGCAGCAGGGCCACCTTGATAAGGCCATTCAATTTTTACAAAAGTCGCTTGAAAAAGATCCAGATGAACCAAATAAACTGTATCATTTATCGTTGTTATTCGTAGAAAAAGGAGAGACAACGAAAGCAGAAGAACTATTAGAGAAAGCATTAAAACAGGACCCTCAAAATGATCAATTTTTAAAGCTGAAACAATATATCGAAAATAGTCAAACACGTTGAATGACTTGACTGAAAGCGCATTTATGAATACGCTTATCCTATCTGTTGATGAGAAGAAATGGTGGAAACAATGAAAACGTTATATGATGTACAGCAGCTGCTTATGAGATTTGGAAATTATGTGTATTTCGGAGATCGTGAAGTAGAATTAGAATTTATGGCAGACGAATTGAAGGAAATGTATACATCGGGCATCATTGACCGGACCGAATGGTCAAACGCAATGACGATTCTTCAAATGGAGCTAGCCAAAATAAATCGAAAAACAATGTGAAGGTGGAGGGCATATGACAGGGGATTGGTTTGTAGGTATTGATCTTGGCGGTACGACAATTAAGCTTGCGTTCATTAATCTATATGGTGAAATTCAGCATAAGTGGGAGATTCCTACAGATAAATCCGGGCAGACGATCACGGTCGATATTGCCAAATCAATTCACCATAAACTGGTTGAGATCAGTATGCCAAAATCAGCACTTATTGGGATCGGAATGGGTGCACCTGGACCCGTAGATAAAGTATCTGGAATCGTCTATAAAACAACGAATCTGGGCTGGACAAACTATCCGTTGAAAGATCACCTAGAGGCAGAGACAGGACTTCCATCTGTCATTGAAAATGATGCGAATATTGCTGCACTCGGTGAAATGTGGAAGGGTGCAGGAGATGGCGCAAAAAATATCCTGATGGTCACACTTGGAACAGGGGTTGGCGGCGGCATCATCGTCAACGGTGAAGTTGTTCAAGGGGAGACAGGTGCTGGCGGAGAAATTGGTCATATTTGTGCCGTTCCATTTCAAGGAGCACCTTGTAACTGCGGAAGAACAGGCTGTATTGAAACGATCGCATCTGCAACTGGCATCGTCCGGCTTGCAAAGGATAAATTAGAAACCGAGCAGCATACATCTTCACTTGGCACGCTCGCTTCGCTATCAGCAAAGAATGTATTTGAAGCGGCAGAAAACGAAGATGATCTTGCAATGCGTGTCGTAGAAGAAGTGACGACACATCTTGGACTTGTCCTAGCGAATCTTGCCAGTGCTTTAAACCCAACGAAAATTGTGATTGGCGGCGGTGTTTCAAAAGCAGGTGAGCTTCTTCGCAGTAAAGTAGAACGCGTTGTGAAACAACATGCGTTCCCGCCTTGCGCAGACGATGTCGAAGTGGTGATAGCATCACTCGGAAACGATGCGGGTGTCATCGGCGGTGCATGGATGGCAAAAACCAAATGGCTGTCTTGAACAAAAAAGTCATAATGATGTCATTTTTATTAAAAAAAGCGATAGATAGGCATGAAATTGGATGTTTAGCATATTCATAAGTTTGTCATGAGGAAAAAGACATTGATTTTCCATCATATACAGGATAAGATATACTTTAGTTATTTTTCTAGAAGCACCAATAATTAGGGTATATCTAGGGCCTAGATGCGCGCTTAGCATAAGGAGGTTACAATGCGAAAGAATAGATTAAAGGCGATTTCATTTTTACTGATTGCGACATTGCTGATGTGGGTCAAAACCTATGTTATCTATAAATCTAGCTTCAATATTAAAATTGAAAATTTCATGCAGGAGTTTATCCTGTTTATTAATCCGCTTAGCTTTCTCTTGTTTATCTTCGGTATCGGTTTATTTTTCAAAGAGAAAAATCGAAATCGATATATCATCGTGACAAGCTTTATCCTGACATTCATTTTGTTAGCCAACATTGTGTTTTATCGATTCTATAGTGACTTTCTAACCATCCCCGTCCTATTTCAAACAAACAATATGGGTGACCTCGGGTCAAGTATTACCTCTTTAATTGAACCAGTCGATTTACTGATGTTTGTTGATATCATCATTTTAATTTGGCTCTATAAAAAACAGCCTTCCTTTAGAACAGATGTCACAGTTTCACGAAAAGAACGAGCAGCATATTACTTATTTGTGGCAGCTACATTTTTCTTTAACCTTGGTTTAGCTGAAACAGAAAGACCAGAACTGCTTACTCGCTCATTTGACCGTGAGATGCTGGTGAAAAATATCAGCTTATATAACTTCCATATTTATGATGGGGTATTGCAATCGAAGCAGTCTGCTCAACGAGCCCTTGCTGACAGTAATAGCTTAACTGAAATTGAAAACTATGTAAGCGCAAATCAAACGGACCGTAATGAAAAGACATTTGGTCAAGCGAAAGGACGAAATGTCATTCTTGTATCACTTGAGTCTACACAGAGTTTTGTGATCAATGAAAAATTAAACGGGAAAGAAATTACTCCGTTTTTAAACAAATTGATCAAGAAGAGCTATAACTTTACTAATTTTTATCACCAAACAGGTCAAGGGAAAACATCTGATTCAGAGTTTATTGTAGATAATTCTCTTTATCCACTTGGAAGAGGGGCTGTGTTCTTCACAAATCCAAGTAATGAGTTTACAGCGACACCTGAGCTGTTAAAGGATGAGGGCTACCACTCTTCTGTTATTCATGCGAATAACAAAAGCTTCTGGAACCGCGACCTTATCTACGATAGCTTTGGCTACGATAAGTTCTTTGATATTAAATCATTTGATGTGAATGAAGAAAACTCAGTTGGCTGGGGACTGAAAGATGGTCCGTTCTTTGAGCAGTCCGCTGAATTAATGAAATCGATCCCGCAGCCTTTCTATACGAGATTGATTACATTAACGAACCATTTCCCTTTTGATTTAGATGAAGAAGATAAGCTCATTGATGAATATGATTCAAAGAGCAAAACGCTGAACAAGTACTTCCCTACAGTGCGTTATCAAGATGAAGCCCTTAAGCTTTTCTTTAAAAAGATGAAGGAAGCTGGGTTATACGATAACTCCATTTTTGTTTTATATGGGGATCACTATGGAATTTCTGAAAACCATAACGAAGCCATGGGACAATTCTTAAATAAAGAGATTACGCCATTTGAAGAAGTACAGCTTCAAAAAGTCCCATTTGTTGTACACATTCCAGGGGTAACGGATCAACATCCAAAAGAAATTGATACGGTAGGTGGTCAGGTCGATATCCGTCCAACTGTACTCAATCTTCTAGGTATTGATACAAGTAAACAAATTCAATTTGGTCATGACCTTTTATCAAAAGATACGAATGACTTTACAGTACTCCGTGATGGAAGCTTTATTACGAAGGACAGCATTTTTACAGATGGTGTTTGCTACAATAAAGAGACAGGCGAGCCAGCAGATGATAAAAATGTGTGTCAGTCTTATGAAGAGAAAGCGAAGCAGGAGCTTCAATTCTCTGATCAAATCATCTACGGAGATCTCCTTAGATTTTATGATCGAAACAGCCCGGACCATTCACCATCTAAAAAAGAAGGTGAAACGGAGCTGAAAAAGGCGTCCTAATAGATGAAAAAACCTCTGCTATTTTTAGAAGCAGAGGTTTTCTTTTTTTGCCTGACGGTTCATATAGTATGAGAGGAGGGATGTAAATGAAGACAACGTCGTTTGGAAAAATTGAATGGCAGCTTGATAAAGCGGAGAGGGATGCTGTGGCAAAGCAGCTTGGTATTGGCAAAGCTGCTTTCCATTTATCTAACACAAGCACTAATGACCTTCTTTTACCGGGATATAGACTTCCAGAAGGAGTCCATGTATTTGATTCCATCGGTGATGTGCAGAGATTTATTACGCCTTACAGACTGCAGCAATCCGATGATTGGATCAATGGAACATTTGAATATGATAGCGCTCAATTAGAAAAAGAGCTGAGCCACTTGAAAGCCATATTTCCTTTTCTTCATATCAGCATTATTGGCCATTCAGTGCTTGATACACCTATTTATGAAATCCGAACAGAGCCTGTTCAGCATTTACATTCTATTCATCTCAATGCCTCATTTCATGCAAATGAATGGATCACGACGTCTGTTTTATTAAAATGGTTGAAATCGCTTTGCTTAGCAGCGTCTGACCCAGTGCAGGCAAGACATTATGAAGCGGTTCATATTCTGCAGACCACCTCTTTATCCATCGTACCAATGGTCAATCCAGATGGAGTGGATTTGGTTCGTAATGGACCGGAGTCACTAGGTCTTCATCGTGAAGAATTCACACTGCTAAACGGTGGATATTCCGATTACCGGGAATGGAAAGCAAATATTCGAGGGGTGGATTTAAACAATCAATTCCCTGCTTATTGGGAGATCGAGTACTATCGTCATCAGTCGAAGGCACCGTCCTACCGGGATTATCCTGGGCGTGAGCCGTTAACAGAACCAGAAGCGAAAGCGATGGCAAATCTTGCGTTGCGAAAACAATTTGACCGGCTGATTGCCCTTCATACACAAGGAGAAGAGATTTATTGGGGTTTTCTTGGCCATGAGCCAGCCATCTCAAAAGAAATAGTCAAACGATTCGAACAAGTGAGCGGCTACAAACCGATCCAATATCTCGACAGCTATGCAGGCTATCGCGATTGGTTTATTTATCAATTTCATAATGAGGGCTATACAGTTGAGCTTGGTCTAGGGAAAAATCCTCTTTCCATGGATCAATTTGATTCAATTTATGAAAAAACAAAGCGGCTTTTGTGGGAAGCGTGTAAGTGTTAAAAGCACCTGTCTGGTGCTTTTTCATATTGGAGCAACAATTAATTGCTTAAGGTCAATAAAAACAATATTGAAGTAATTGACGAAGTCTTTCTTGTAAGCTATTGTGAAAGATATGGATGTAAAAAAAAGGATATGATTTAGGGAGATGTCGACTATTGAGTGCTCAAAGCCTGTGGAAAAGAAATTTTACTTATCTATTTGTTTCTAAAATGTGCAAAATTACAGCTGATAGTTTATCTTTCAACACCATCTTATGGCTTTTGGTACTAGGAGGGAAAGGAGCAATAGGGACAGCTTTTTTTATTGCGGTCAGCTTTGTCCCTCAAGCGATTGTTGGACCATTTATTACGCCCATGATGAAGCCGCATCAATTGAAGTTTTGGATGTGCTTTGCTGATTTAACACGAGGAGCGATTATTCTTGTGATCGTGGTTAGTTACTTTTATGGTTTCACACCATTAGTCCTCATCATCGGCTGCATGCTGCTTCATTCGGCGACAGGAGGCTCCTACGAACCGGCATCTGTATCGATTATTCCAAAGCTTGTCCATGAGGACCTCATACAAAAAGCGAATGCAACCATCCAATCAGCAAGTCATGTCGTAAGACTTGTGACGGTAACGATTTGTGGTGTCATGATTGCATTTGTAGGCGTAGGCTATACAATGCTTGTGATCATTCCCCTTTATCTTTTGTCCGCTTTATTGGTGTTCATGATTTCATATCAAACAGAAGCCATCATCGATAAAGCCAAAAAAGGATTATCTTATGGCAAAAGATTAATTCGAGGTTTTTCACTTGTTAGAAGCCATCATATTTTGTTTCCGTTAGCCATTTTTTGTGTCTGCTCAAACTTTGCTGCGGCACCATGGGAAGCATTGTCTGTTATTTATTTAACTGAAGATTTACATAGTGGACCGGTCGTCTATTCATTCATCAAAGTCACAACCGCACTAGGCGCCTTTTTGATGGGGTTTGTTTTGACAAAGATAAAGGTGAATCGGTATGGATTGCTGTTTATTGGTGCTGGGATTGTTGATGGAATCGCCTTCTTCATCACAGGTATGAACGCATTGTTACCACTTGTGTTTATATCAGCTTTTGCTTTAGGAGCAGCCATTAGTGCAGTTAACGTACCCGAACATACGATGATTCAATTGTCAGTAAAGGCAGAGGATCAGCCGCAAGTGTACGCGATTATCAACATGATTTCCTTCTTGATGATTCCGTTAGGCGCTCTCATTGGCGGTTATATGGCTACACTGTTTGGATCTGGGTATGTCATTGCGGCTGGCGGCATCATTGAAGCTGTTTCAGGTATATGCCTGCTTTTGTTTACAAAGATCGGAAAGGTAGAGAGGGAGGATTTGACGATAGAACGAGACAAACCTGCCGTAAACGCAACGTAAGCATGGCATGATTGATTGAAGATAGGTTACAATGGGGACGAGAAAATATGAGATTTGATTGAAAGGGGAAAAACGATGGCTATAGCAGACGTCACCATCATTCCGATAGGCACTGAAACACCAAGTGTCAGTGCTTACGTAGCAGATGTACAAAGAATTTTAGAAGGCTTTCAACAAGAAGGAAAAATCAAATATCAATTAACACCGATGAATACGTTAATTGAAGGCGAATTATCCGTTTTATTTGAGGTCATTCAGCGCATTCATGAAGCCCCTTTTGAAAAGGGATTGCACCGAGTAGCGACCAATATTCGCATCGATGACAGACGGGATCAAACCACAACGCTTACAAGCAAATTAGAAAGCGTGAATAAGCATTTAAATCAATAAAAAAAGCCTGCTATAAGCAGGCTTTTAATGTGCAGTTGGATAACCGCTATAGATGATGGTCATGACAGTGAACCATCCAAAAACCAAAAATGTAGCGCCAGCAAAAGCGATGGCAAGTACGTTCACTTTTTTTAGTGAGCGATAGATACCGAGCGCAGCTAAAATCGTGACTAGACCAAAAATAATGACGAGCATCATGTGAAAGTCCCCCTTTGTCATCAATCCCCTTGATTTCCTTTCTTTTCATTTTAACCGTTTTCATAAAGCTTGTCGAGTAGATTCCAGTTGACGATTGTTTGAATTTTTATTGAATAGCCTTCATAATAAAAAAGAATGAATAAAGTAGGTGATGAAAATGAATTGGAGAAGAATGCCACTAGGCTATGTACAAGCGAACGCATATATTTGGAAAAACGAGCAGGGAGAATGCTTAATTTTTGATCCAGGCGGTGAGGCGCAAAAGCTAATTTCCTATGTAAAAGAAAAACAGCTCAAACCGCTTGCTGTCTTATTGACACATGCTCATTTTGATCATATTGGTGCGGCAGATGAGGTACGCGAAGAGTGGGGAGTGCCGCTGTATGTACACGAAAATGAAAAAGAATGGCTCACGAACGCTGAATTAAATGGTTCAGCTCGATTGATTGGAAATGGAATTACGGTCAAAGAAGCTGAAAAATTGATTACGTCAGAAGGAACGCTTCAAATTGGGTCGTTTACATTAGAAATGTTCCATACCCCTGGGCATTCACCTGGCAGTGTGTCTTACTATTCGGCGGAAGAGGGCTTTGTTATTTCTGGTGACACGCTATTTGAAGGCGGCATTGGAAGAACAGATTTAGTAGGAGGCAGTCAGGAAGTGCTGCTTCAATCAATCCATCATAAATTATTGTCCTTGCCAGAATCAACTCTTGTATTAAGCGGGCATGGCGGGGAAACGACTGTGCTGACAGAGCAGGAGCAAAATCCGTTTATTAATGGTTTTTCTCTTTAATTGCAGGCATGAAAAAAGCATCTCTTTAGAAGAGATGCTTTTTTCAATTAATGTCCGGTACCGGGAACCATGATGAAAATCGAATAATATGTAAATCCGGCAAAGAAAATCGTCAAGTACGCTCCGAAAATGTAAATATACATTCTTTCGGATAAATTCAAGTAGGATAAAAATACAAAAAGAACGGTTTGACCGAAGAACAGCAGCGATGCATCTTTCATATGTCCTAAATAGAACATGACAGCAAAAATACCCGTCCAAAAGCCAAGCACGCGGAACATGCGATTCATTTCTTTCCCTCCCCTTAAAAAACCCCTTTGATTCATATTATAGCTGATCACCACTTGTTATGTAAACATTTACATTTTTGACAACGTGTGAACAATTTATTTTGAATGTAGAAAAATTTTTTTGAAAAAGTGAAGAAAAAGTGTTTATGCTGAAAAACATGAGGGTACTTACTCCATAAGAGAAAAGGTTAACGACCTAAGGAGGAAGACTAATGAGTGACATTACTTTTTATTCATACCCGAGCTGCACGTCTTGCCGCAAAACAAAACATTGGTTAAAGGCGAATCAAATTGATTTTAAAGAGCGTCACCTTTTCAGAGAAACGCCAACTCTAGATGAATTAAAAAAGATTCTTTCTTTAACAACAGAAGGAATGGATGAAATTTTAGCCACACGAAGTCAAGCTTTTAAAAGCTTAAATTTAAATATTAATGACTTAAAAGTAAACGAGGTTTTGCAGCTTCTCATTGAAAAACCAAAACTGCTTCGAAGACCCATCATCATTGATGGAAATAAATTAGTAGTTGGTTATAATCCAGGAGAACTCATGAAAATATCAAAAAAGAAAGCGATTCATCAATCAGTTTCCTAATAAAAAACGAAGATCAGCTGAAACATGCTTCAGCCGTCTTCGTTTTTGTGCTGAACTGGGCTAGCTGGGTTCGAACCAACGATCACGGAGTCAAAGTCCATTGCCTTACCACTTGGCTATAGCCCAATATCAAACGTGTAATGATATTGTTCACCATCTACGGTCATTTATACATAAAAATTGTATGTCACGAGTTTTAAGTGCAAAAGGAGCGAAAGAAGTAAATGAGAAATGAAAAATCAAAGCAATTATACGAATTTATCCTAAAAGAAGCCCCTGTCATGACCGAAGAATGGCTAAAGACAAGAACAGAAGAAGGCTCATTATATTCTAAACATGCTTCAGAGGAAACGGAAAAGAAGCTGAAGGAACAGAACACAGCGTTTATTCAAACCATTGCAGCAACACTTGTGACACTGTCAGACAAAGTAGAAAACCATTTGAAAAAGTGGTCTGTTGATATTGCTCGTGATCGAGCAGTGCACGAGGTGCCGTTATATGAAATCATTGGACAATTTAAGATCTTCCGCCACATTTTCTGTTCGAGAATTGAGACATTCACCCAAGAAACCGAGCTTGAAGTGACGCTGCAAGATGTGTGTCAATGGAATCAGCACTTTCACGCCACATTTGATGATATGATTGAGCGTTTATCAGAAGAATATGACCGCGTGACACTCAGTCAGCTCAATGCACAAAGAGAGATGATTCAAGAACTGAGTGCCCCTGTTATTCCAGTATCAAAGGAAATCGGGATTTTGCCATTGATCGGAGAAATCGATACGTACCGGGCCAAAATCATTTTGGAATCCGTGCTAGAACAGGCTTCAAGACTGCGTCTAACGCACTTATTTATTGATATTTCTGGCGTTCCCGTTGTTGACACGATGGTTGCTTATCAGCTGTTTAAAGTGGTCGATAGTGCGAAGCTATTAGGAATTGAAACGATTATATCAGGTATTCGCCCAGAGATAGCTCAAACTGTAGTGAAACTCGGCATTGATTTCTCAAAAGTAAATACAGAACACAGCCTTGCAAAAGCTTTAGAAAAAAGAGGATTTCGCATTTTTGAAGAGCAGCAGCAAGAAGCCACATCATGACAAAAAAACCTGTACTTGTAAAAGTCAGGTTTTTTTATATGCTCTTTTCTAAAAAATGATGTGATGCATCTTGAGTTGAGGGTTTTCATGCTTTATTAGTCATGAAAATCATAAAATGCTCTTTTGTCATTCAGGTTCTTCTATTTTACAATGTGATCAATGAAAGGAGTGATCCACTTGTATGGGATTGAATATTTAAGGCAAGAGCTGCTAGAAGAAGCATGCCGCATGAGAGCATCTGATGTGCACATTGTCCCGAAAGAAAAGGAAGCGTTGGTATCTTTCCGCGTAGATTCAGATTTAATCCAGCAGCGAACCATCGATAAAAAAACCGGCGAGCGGCTCATTGCTCATTTTAAATTTTTATCATCCATGGATATTGGAGAAAAACGGAGACCGCAAAATGGGTCATTAGCTGTGATGCTAAGAAGCGGCCAGGTGTTTATTCGAATGTCTACCTTACCAACTGTAAATGATGAGAGTTTAGTGATTAGAATATTGCCGCAGGATCATGCTCCGAAAATAAAACATCTGTCACTATTTCCGAAAGCTTCAGCCAGGTTATTGTCATTTTTGAAGCATTCGCATGGGCTCATTTTATTTACCGGTCCAACCAATTCGGGGAAAACAACAACCCTCTATTCACTGATCCAGTTTGCAAAAAAGAATTTCAACCGAAATATTATTACACTTGAAGATCCTGTGGAAACAAGAAATGAAGAAGTGTTACAGGTTCAAGTAAATGAAAAAGCCGGCATCACATATGCCGCAGGATTACGCGCTATTTTAAGACATGATCCAGATATGATTGTGCTAGGAGAAATAAGAGATGCTGAAACGGCCAGAACGGCGATTAGAGCAGCACTGACAGGCCATTTAGTATTGAGTACGCTCCATGCAAAAAATGCAAAAGGAGCCCTTTATCGTATGCTTGAATTTGGTGTCACGATGAATGAACTTGAGCAAACGATGGTTGCGATTGCTGCCCAGCGATTAATCGAGCTCACCTGTCCTTTTTGCGGAGAAACATGTCAGCTTTACTGTAAATTAAATCGACCGATCAGACGAACAAATGTATTTGAA
Source organism: Bacillus sp. Nf3 (assembly GCF_003028545.1). NCBI lineage: Bacteria > Bacillati > Bacillota > Bacilli > Caryophanales > Bacillaceae > Bacillus > Bacillus sp. Nf3. The sequence goes on from NZ_PYUA01000002.1 coordinate 513,470, forward strand.
CTGCTGTTCGGAAAAGAGCTTGGTGAGTGTATCAAGGAGGCTAAAGGAGAATTTGCTCACTCGTCATATGAAACACTGCAAAGATTAATTCGTAAAGGAGTGGCACTCGGCTATCTATCAAAAAACACTTACCATCGCTGGGTTTATGAAGAAGCGAGCCTTTAAAGTATGGTCTAAAAAGGACCAAGCTGAATGCCTATCAAAACTGGCTCAATTAATTCAGGCTGGATATACATTGATTGAGGCATTAGTAATGGTGAATATCCAGTTATCAAAACAACATCGGCAGCAATTAAAACTAGGTATTCAGTGGCTGCACGAAGGCGAGCCTTTTTATGTAGTGCTCGAGCGACTCCATTTTCAGCGGGAAGTCATCGCCATACTATGTTTTTCTGAGAAGCATGGCAGTCTAGCTCGTGCTTTAGAACAAAGCGCCCGTTTTTTAGAGAAAAAAGTCAAGCAGTTAGACACGTTTAAACGCATGTTACGTTACCCGCTCTTCCTCATCTTCACGGTTTTGGTCGTGCTGATACTCGTTCAGAATATGATCATTCCTCAATTTTCTGTTTTGTACTCATCGATGGATACCCGCATGTCTTGGCTGATTCAAGTAATGTTTGGAATGTTTCAATTTCTTCATGCTTTTCTGCTTATCATCAGTTGTCTGTGTATTTGTCTTATCGGATATTATGCTGTGTTTTTTAGGAAAAAGTCGACCCTTGAGAAACTCAGGGTGATGAGTAAGCTGCCTTTTTTATATAAAGGGATGCAGCTGATGCATACGTACCTTTTTTCTCTTCAGCTCAGCGGACTGCTTCAGGCTGGATTATCGATGTACGAGGGCTTGCAAGCTTTTAAACAGCAAAGCTACCTACCTTTTCTTCAAGAAATAGGTGAACAAATGATGGATGAGTTAAGAAAAGGAGAAAGCATGGCAAACCAAGTAAGCGTGAGTCCTTTTTTCGAAAAACATTTTGCAGCCATCATCAAGCATGGTGAAGCAAGCGGGATGCTTGCAAGAGAAATGTACACGTATAGCCAATTTCTATTAGAGAATGCAGAGCTGAAAATTGAAAAATGGATGTCTTGGCTGCAGCCGGTGATCTATAGTGTAACGGCACTTCTTATACTCATCGTGTATTTATCTATTCTTTTACCAATGTATCAACTAATGGAGCAAGTGTAAGAAGGAGGACAAAGACATGAATGATAAAGGGTTTACCCTGTTAGAAATGTTAATTGTCATGCTCGTGATATCCATTCTTTTACTCATTACCATACCGAATATCACACGTCATCACCAAGCAATTCAAGCAAAGGGCTGTGAAGGGCTCAAATCAATGGTCAGCACACAAGTGATGGCATATGAATTAGAGCATGATGGGAAGACGCCATCTTTAGCTGAATTAGAAAAAGAAGGTTATGTTAAAAAGGGATTAACCTGTCCTAATGGAAAAGCGATTGTCATTCAAAACGGCAACGTGAAGCATGAATAAATTACTTTTACATGAGAAGGGTTTTACCCTCATAGAACAGCTAATGATCTTACTAGTTCTGTCGATCTTATTGTCGATCATAGGAGTGAAAATCCCAAATTTAATAGTAAGCGCTGAAGCCAAAAGACAAGTGAATATCATGAAACAAGATCTTCAATTGGCGTCATATACTGCATTTGTCAAAAAAACACGAGTGCATGTTGAGATCCAACCGCCGCATGTATCTTATCAGGTAATAGATCAAAAGAGTAACGAAGTCATTGCTTCTTATCAGCATAAAAAGGGCAGCATCAAAACTTCTACATTCTCACAAGGTATCTATTTTAATGAAAACGGACATCCAAGCAGCGGTGGATCTCTCATTGTCGAATTTGACAGTCAAACGTATAAACTCACGATTTATTTAGGAAGCGGGCGAATCCATGTTCAAAAGCAATAGAGGGTTTAGTACGATTGATACGCTGTTTGCTTGTCATATCTTCCTATTTGCAGCCCTTGTGATTATGCCGGCCTATGAAAAGATCATGCTGGGGAAAAAGGAAGTAAGAGCCAAACTTGAAGCTTACCAAATCTTACATGAACAGATGAATGAAGCATTCATAGAGGGAACAAAATCGTCTGTCAAAAAGAAGCGAGGCGACAACACATATGTATTCAATTGGAGTAAAGAGAAGGGATGTGTATCATACAACTTACAAAAAAAGCAGACCATATGCTTTCACCAGGTTGCGGAACGGTGAACAAGGTTTTACCCTTGTCCAGGCTTTGTGGCAATTGCAGCTATTTTTGTTCCTCTCTTTTGGATGTGTACTGATCTTTTCAGCAGCTGAGAAAGCCCTTCCTTTTGAAGAGATTAACCGATTTTCACAAATGGAGTGGAAACAGACTGTCCTGCAATTAGATGAGGATTTAAGCCGTGCAACGGCTGTTCGATCGGTGCAAGGAGGTAATGCGTTAGAGTATGTATCTGATCAAGGGCGAGTGGTAACGATTGAGCCATATCAAGAGATGCTTCGAAAACGTACGGATCAAGCTGGACATCTTCCATTATTGCACAAGGTGAAACAATTTCATGTGAGAACGAGTCAGTATAGAGCCATACTGAAAGTCAAAGATGGATCTGGTAAGGTTCATGAAGCCGTTTTTTTCACATATAAAGGGGTGGTTCCTAAATCGTGAAAAGAGAGGAAGGGTTTATCTATCCGCATGTGCTTGCTGTGATTCTATTTTTTCTCTTGATTCTAGGAGCGATAACGATGGGCTTTCAAAAAGAGCTGAGAAGTGCAGAGCTCACGATTTCTTTTTATAAAAAACAGCAGCTTTTTAGGGTGGGTGTGAGTGAAGCTGCCACCAAAGTAAAACGCATTTGTGAAAAGCGGAAGGTCCATATTGATACTGAAGAAGGCCATGTGACACTGAAGCAGATGAAATGCGATCAACAGAAAAAACGTGTCCTCGCTTTGGTGAGGGTGAAAACAAAGGATGGATTATCCGATGAGCGGGAGCTGATGCTGGATTGGAAGACCGGTGAAATCATGAGATGGGCAAACCCTGATTAGCCAGTGTATAAAATCATCCTCTTTCTGGTAACACTTGAAGGAAGAAGAGGTGAATTTGCTTGAAAACAAATGACTATGTAAAATATATGACGCAGGAAATCATTAAATATATGAATACACCACGAGACGAACGGAAGGAACACAAACAAGAAAAAATGGAAACAAAACCTCCGTTTTCACAGCGATTATTTGGGGTTCTGCCGTTTGGTTTCTCCATGATGCTTAAAAAACGTCAGCGACATCGACGAAAGTAAAAAGCCGCCAGCAGGCGGTTTTTTTATGCCATTTTAGTTGTATTCCTCCACAACAATCACTTTATTCACCTTGTTTGAGTAAGGATTATAGGAAATGGTGACAAACACCCCAAATTCCTTTGTATGGTCTTTTAACGTAATATGATACTGTTTTACAGATTCCTTATCGCGGTGGCGGTCCCATACTTTTTGTTTAAATAAAACTTGCGTTAGCGGGTATCTTTTTTTGGCTTCTTTGACTGCTCGCGTTTCCCATTGGTCTGCGGTGGCAGTCAAACCTCTCGCAGCCACAGGTTTGACGTCTAGCATCATAGGACTCAGCAGTAAACTGAGCATGATTATGATTTTTCCATATTTCACTTAACATCACCTCACCTCTTCATATCCTGACCAAATCCTACATTTTTATGTAAGTTTTAAGAAGTACAAATGTCACACAAAAAAATATTGAATATGGCGAAAGAATGAGAAAATGGAAGAATTTTCTCGTAATTGTTCTTGTTTAAGAACAAAATGAACTAATTTGACGTTTTGGGTTTTATAGGTATTTCCTTATACTGTATATAATCGTTCTTTTTAAAGAACAACCGTTCAAGGAGTTGAAGGGATTAATGAAACAGTCGCTCTTTGTCCTTTTTTGTGCCATTTGTTTGATGTTGACGTCTTTCCTCATGACACCAACGAATGCCTCTTTTAACGATGTCGAGCACAAAAATTTTGTAATGAAAACATGTGAAAACTTTGAACAGACAGATCAGCATTGTCAGCCTAAAAAATGGGATCAAAGTCAATTGGAGCTTGTCGATCAAACGATAATCGAAGGAACAGTCTGCGCACCTCAAAGGCTGAGCATGACACTAAAAAATAGTGGACAGCCTATTGCGTACTCTGAATGGAAGTGGGAATTACATAAAGTGGGAAGTGGTCAGGAGCCATTACAAGATGGTCATATTCTTGAAAAGGGCTCCATAAAGTCCCTATTGTCGCAAGAAACAGCGACTGTCACGACGGATAAAGCAACAACAAATGGAATCTATGTATTTAAAATCTATTATCCTAAAGGATTTGGCACATCTGATAAGGCGTACTTTTGGTCTAAACAGATGGTGCTCTCAAAGTGTCAAGAAAAGGCGTCCTAAATGGAGCTGTCTTTTAAAGTGAAAAAATGATATGCGAAGGGGAGAAGGGGTCATGAAAAAATGGATGAAGATGTCTGGGAGTATTCTTTATGTGGTGGTGTTCACGGTGATGATAGCCTCAATTATTGTCGTGTTGTCATCAAGAACAACAGGAGGAGAACCTCAGATTTTCGGTTATCAATTGAAGCAAGTATTATCAGGTTCGATGGAACCAGAATTTGCAGCTGGGTCACTGATTGTTGTAAAGCAGGTCGCCTCACCTGAGACGCTCAAAAAAGGAGATATTATTACGTTTCAAACAAAGCAAGATCAGTCCTTTGTGACCCACCGAATTGTTGGGGTGAAGGGAAAGGATGCAAATAAAGCGTTTGAGACGAAGGGTGACAATAATATGTATCAGGACGGCACGCTGGTAAAAGCGGATCAGGTGACTGCGCAGTATATGGGAGTGAACATTCCTTATGCGGGAAAGCTTCTTTCGTATGCAGGGACATCAGCTGGAACTGCCTTGCTCCTTATTATACCAGGTGTCATGCTGCTTGTTTATTCAACCATTCATTTTGTGGGCGCAGCAAAACACCGTAGACACACAGCTGATGTACATATGTCAGAGGAACAAGCTTAAATCGTTTGTAACCTAATCAGGTTTCAATAAAACAAAATATTAGGGGGTTTATTATTCATGGCAATGAAGAAATCAATTCGTTTAGGTGTATTATCAGGGGCTTTAGGTCTTGCATTAATCGGCGGGGGAACATGGGCGGCGTTTAATGATTTTGAAAAGGCAAATGCGGTCTACTCGACAGGAGAGCTGGATTTATCTGCTAAAGAGAACTCCGGCGCCATCAACCTTTCGAACTTAAAACCTGGTGATCGGATCAAGAAGGAATTTCATTTTGATAATAAGGGATCACTAGCGATAAACCAAGTGCTGATGAGTCTTGATTATAGCCAGTTTACAGATGGATCTTCCGCGAAGAATGGCGGTAAGAATACAGCTGAAGAATTTCTCAGTCAGTTTCAGGTGAGTGTTCTGACGGTTGGAGCCGAAGGTGGAAATGGTTATCCGAAAAACATTATTTTAGACCATGCAAACCTGCTTGACTTGCATCAATTAACGTCAAAACAGGATCAGACCGCATTTGAAAAGCTTCGTCATGCCGTCGATGAGAAGTTTTTACATGAAAGTGGGAAAATTAATGTAGCAACTGTTGATGGAACAGTGGCTCCAGAGTATGACGGCATTCCAAAGAATCCGTTTGATTACGATAAAGTGGAAATGACCATTGAATTTATCAATGACCAGACGAAGGATAAAGCTGGTCACTATATCCAAAATAAATACCAAGGCGATGCGATTCAAATTGATCTTTCCTTCGAAGCGACTCAGTGGAATGGTTTAACGATCAATCCAAAAAAGCATACGGATGAAAAAGGCTACGTGAAAGAAAACGAAAAAGCACACAGCGAAGATAAAAAATAAAGCCAGTCTTTAGGCTGATATCAAGATCTGCATAGCAATTGGAGGAGTATGCGCTAAAACGTGCGCTTTACTCCTCTTCTTGCTTTTTTCTCCAGATTTGATAATCTAAAAATTCACGAAATTGCTTTTTCGAAACCCCTGATGTCATTGCATCTCGAACTAGTTTTTCCCATTCACTATCTAATTGACCATCGTATTCGGTTTCATCTTTTTCGTTTAAAAGTGTATGAACCGAGACGTCCAGAACAGCGGAGACTTTTTCAAGAAATTGAATGGAGGGGTTTGTTTGCAAGTTTCTTTCTATTGAGCTTAAATAAGACTTCGCTACCCCAGCCTTTTCGGCCAGTTCTGATAGTGAGTAGCCTTTTTCATTGCGGTATTGTTTAATACGCTGGCCAATCAATGTCATCACCTTCCTTTCGATATTATAGCACATTCAGAAAGGTTTGATAGAATGACTTCTTACCAGAGGGGGAGACTCAGAGGACTTTTCATTTGATTTGAGGAAATGACGGACTTCTTCAACTGTTAGTCCTGCCTTGCGAGCTTCACGTAATAATTGAACCCATTCACTGTCTAATTTGTTCGTTTTCTTTTCCATACAAATACCCTCCTAAAATACTGAATCATGTATTTCAGGCACTTAACGCATGAAATGGAAAGACATAGGTGGTAAGACCTCATAGTTTGCTTGCGTCATGTTTCCGCCCAATACAAACAGACAAACTTAGCTTTAGACTGATCGAAAATTGTAAGTCACATAAAAGGGGAGGGGACTATGGGTCAACCTCCTCTTTTTTGCTGTAAGTAAAAAAGTCCGCCATTTTCAATCGTAAGACTGATTTTTGGTTCGTATAAAGTTTTGAGTGCTTGCCTTTCTATTTCATATTCTACAGATGTGTCTGAAGTCCCTTCATAAAACTGGTTTAAAAGTTCGGAGTCTTCCTTCCATTTTTGAACGGCTCGCACTGCCCAGTCGTCCGGTTCTTCATGGGCATAACGCTCCATAAGGCTGTAGAGCCGTTTGATTCCGCTTTCTGGCTTAATCATTGTACTCATCGTAAAACAATAATCGGGAATTTGAGAAGAAAGCTCGCGAGCTTCCAGCTTTTCTTGAAATTGTTCAATGACTTCTCCGCGTATAAGATGGAGTCCTAATGATAAAAGCTTATCCTTCTTCCGGTCTGCAAGGTAAGAAATTTTTACATTGAGTCCAAGCCATGGCTCAAGTGCGATCTGATTGTTCGTGAGCGGACTGACTCGTTCATAAAGCCGGATAAAACGTCCCTGTTGTTTGACCGCCTCAAATATTTGAAATAACCGGGGGGAGCCGAAATGGATGAATTCACCACTGACCGTATCACCCGCTTTTTTTTGATCTGTGATGAAAGTCAATTGCCGCGGTTCAGGTACACCGCCAGTTTTTTCAAGCCAGTGCCAATAAAAAGGACGGTTCATAATCAATTTATCCATTTCAATTGTCAGCTGTACGGTCATATGTCCTGCACTTTCTTCTAATATACTGCATTGATTCGCCTTGAAAAAACGGAGAAGAAAGGTGTGAATGTCATGCTGCTCCATTGATCAACTCTCCTTTATGAGCCCTGCTGTCTCTTTTCTAAAAGTGGTGTTTGTGCTTCAGTTAAATAAGAAGCAAACTGGGTTAATTTCTTTTTCGTGTCTCCATCGGATTCATGCTGGAAGAGAATTTGATGCAACTCTGTTTCGACTTCTTCAATATCAATTCTCGTTAAAATATCATCTAAATCGCCTATGACGTTTTCAAACAGCTGAATTTTTTCATATAAAAGCTTTAAAATATGCTCCTCAACTGTTCCGTTCGTTGACATATTGTAAATGTGAACATCTCGCTCTTGGCCAAGGCGGTGGATACGTCCGATTCTCTGTTCTAAACGCATCGGGTTCCACGGGAGGTCGTAGTTGATGATTTGATTACAAAACTGAAGGTTGATCCCTTCGCCGCCAGCTTCTGTAGCAATTAACACTTGCGCCCGTTCTCTAAATAAATCTTTCATCCAATCTTTTTTGCCCCGCTTAAAGCCGCCCCGAAATGGCACGGAGCTAATGCCGTTTTGCTGTAGAAACCATTGTAAATAAATTTGTGTCGCGCGGTATTCGGTGAAAATAATGACTTTCTCATTTAACTGCTGAATGAGTTTGACCACTTCAAGCGCCTTTGAGTTTTGCTCCACTTGATTGATTTTCTCCATGATTTGCGCTATAGCAGAAGAGCCGAGTATATGCTTTTCTTCTTCCTGCATTTTTTTAATCGTCATATAAACTGCCTCACGGCTTGAACAGCATTCTCGTTCCAAGGTCATAATGGAAAACATATGCTTTGTATAAGACGGATTCTCTTTCAGCTTGCAGATTTCATCATACAATGCTTGTTCTGTCGGAGAAAAATCAATGGAAATCGTTTTAACATGCCGTTTTGTCCACTCGATGCCTGTGTCTTGTCTTCGGTTTCGAATCATCACTTTATTGACGAGCTGTTTTAATCGGTCATGGTCTTCAAGCTGCAAGTCCTTTTTGGCAAAGATATCTTTAAATTGATGTTCATTTCCTAGGTGACCAGGCTTCAGAAGGGAAACGAGATTAAATATTTCTCCGATCCGGTTTTGAATAGGTGTCGCTGTCAGCAGCAGACAGAACTTCTTATTCAGGTTTCTCACAAATTCATAGTTTTTCGTTTTATTGTTTTTCAGTTTGTGTGCTTCATCGATAATGACCATATCGTAGGCAATCGATAAAATCGTGTCTCGATGCGGCTGTCTTTTGGCTGTGTCAATGGAAGAAACGACAACGTCGCACTGCTCCCACACATAGCTCTTTTTTTGTTCAACAGCATCAATATAAAATTTCGTCCGCAGCTCCTGTACCCACTGAGATACAAGGGAGGCGGGGACGAGAATAAGGATCTTTTTGGCAAGTCCACGAATCATGTATTCTTTGATAATGAGTCCTGCTTCTACGGTTTTTCCCAGTCCCACTTCATCTGCTAGAATGGCTTTCCCATTCATTTCTTCTACGACTCTTCTGGCTACTTCGAGCTGGTGCTTTAAAGGGGTGAATGCAGGCAGGTGCGCAGGAGCTTGCAGCCCCTCGAATGAATCAATGGCTGTGACTTTTTGAACCTGCGTCGCTAATCGATACATATCCCAGTTCGCCCAGGGGCCGTCTGATGAAAGCCGCTGCTGAAATTCATTTGCCCATTCCTGATCAAAAATCGTTTGAATATTCAATGTGGTCGCCTGCCTTTCTAGTAGGGTCTGATAAATTGTTCTGTTTTTAAACGCTTCATTTTTTAAGAGGTCTTTAAAAGACTAGATATATGAATAAAAGCGAACGATATCGAAAGGTTATTTTAAAAATGTTAATGATTTTTCTGTTGCTCTCCATCCATTTCTAATGGTAGGATGTTGATAAGTGATCTAGAAAATAAGTCACCCATTTTGATAGTATGTCCAATAAATGTGAAAAATATGAGCGGATGATGGTATGGGGAGAGACTTGGCGGTTATTTTGCACTGGCAGGCGCCGAAGGAGCAAGCTGAATGATTCAGTGAATCTCTCAGGCAAAAGTACTCTTACCGGACGCAACTCTGGAGAGTGTTTGCTGATCGTTTTAGCAAACCACCAAAGGGGAAAACGCACAATGATGTTGTGCTGTAAACTTTCAGGTGCAAGGACAGAGACTTCTTTTTGATAAAAGGGAGCGCTCTGTCCTTTTTTGCTGTGATTTTTTTCTGAAAATTCAGCTTGCATTTGCACTAAAAAAAGGGGGAAACGATTGATGTTGAAACGAACACCGCTTTTTCATGCGTATGAAACGTTTGGCGCAAAAACCATTGACTTCGGGGGCTGGGAATTACCTGTCCAATTTTCTTCCATTAAAGAAGAACATGAAGCTGTTCGAACAAAAGCAGGGCTTTTTGATGTGTCTCACATGGGTGAGGTGGACGTCAAAGGTCAAGATGCCCTTCCTTTTTTACAAAGGTTATTAACCAATGATGTGTCTAAGCTGACAGACGGTAAGGCACTATATACAGCCATGTGTTATGAAGATGGCGGAACGGTAGATGACCTGCTCGTCTACCAAAAAGAAAAGAACCACTATTTACTTGTCATCAATGCATCAAATATCGATAAAGACGTGGATTGGCTTTTGAAGCACCAAGAGAAGGATGACGTATTGATCAAAAATATATCTGATCAAACCGCCTTGCTAGCGCTTCAAGGACCTCTTGCAGCTGACATCATCAAAGAGGTGGCGGATGAAGAGGTGATATCGCTTAAACCATTTACGTTTTTATCAAAAGCTGAGGTCGCAAATAAAGAAGTGCTCGTTTCCAGAACAGGCTACACAGGGGAAGATGGCTTTGAAATCTACTGCCAGTCAGAAGATGCGGTTCACCTGTGGTCAGCTTTATTAAAAGCAGGGCAGCCAAAAGGATTAATACCGTGCGGACTCGGTGCACGTGATACCTTGAGATTTGAAGCAAGGCTTCCGCTTTATGGTCAGGAGCTGACAAAGGATATTTCTCCATTAGAAGGCGGAATTGGTTTTGCTGTCAAAACGGATAAAGAAGCTGATTTTATCGGAAAAGCAGCACTTAAAAAACAAAAAGAAGAGGGACTGAAGCGAAAGCTTGTCGGCATTGAAATGATTGAAAAAGGGATTCCGCGTACAGATTATCCAGTCTTTTCAGGAGAAAAGCAGGTTGGGTTTGTCACAACGGGCACTCAATCCCCAACATTAAAGAAAAATGTCGGGCTTGCTTTGGTCGAAACCTCAGAAGCGGAGCTTGGGGCAGAGGTGGAAGTACAAGTTCGCAAAAAGCGTCTAAAAGCCAAAATCGTCACAACACCATTTTATAAAAGAACCAAATAACGAGGGGGAATAGAGGATGAAGCACAGGTATTTGCCGCAAACAGAGCAAGATCAAAAAGAAATGCTGGATGTCATCGGCGTTCAGTCGATTGATGAGCTTTTTTCAGATATCCCAGAGAAAGTTAGATTCAAAGGAGCATACAACATCAAAGAATCCGCATCTGAAACAGCGCTTGTCAGGGAATTATCCCGGCTAGCTGCAAAGAATAAGGATACAGTTTCCTATGCATCGTTTCTTGGTGCAGGTGTATATGATCATTACCAGCCTGTCATTGTCGATCATGTCATCTCACGCTCTGAATTTTATACAGCGTATACACCTTATCAGCCGGAGATTTCACAAGGTGAATTGCAAGCGATTTTTGAATTTCAAACAATGATTGCTGAGCTGACTGGTATGGATCTTGCCAACTCCTCGATGTATGATGGCGGAACGGCACTAGCTGAAGCGGCAATGCTCGCTGCGGGACACACAAAGAAGAAAAAAGTGGTGGTTTCTGAAACGGTTCACCCTGAATCAAGAGCGGTGCTGAAAACATACGCCAAAGGACAAAACATTGAAGTTGTTGAAGTGCCTGCGAAAAAAGGGCAGACAGATTTAGCTGCACTGGAAAAGGCCGTCTGCGATGATACAGCAGCAGTTCTCGTGCAATATCCAAACTTTTTTGGTGTCGTCGAGCCGTTAAAAGACATTGAACCCATTGCACATAAAGGAAAAAGCCTGTTCATTGTCTCTAGCAATCCCCTCGCACTCGGGCTATTAACACCGCCTGGAAAACTTGGGGCAGACATTGTCGTTGGTGATGCGCAGCCGTTCGGTATCCCGGCGGCATTTGGCGGACCTCACTGCGGATATTTTGCTGTGACGAAAAAGTTGATGAGAAAAGTGCCAGGTCGATTAGTCGGGCAAACAGAAGATGAAAATGGTGTTCGTGGATTTGTCCTGACTCTTCAAGCGCGTGAGCAGCACATTCGAAGAGATAAAGCGACGTCAAATATTTGCTCGAACCAAGCATTAAATGCGTTAGCTGCTTCTGTTGCCATGACGGCACTAGGAAAAACAGGCATAAAAGACATCGCCTATCAAAACGTGCAAAAAGCCCATTATGCCAAGACGCAGGCAGAAAAATATGGACTGCAGGCGGATGTAGAAGGGGCTCATTTTAATGAATTTGTGATCAAGTTACAGGAGCCTGTGAAAGAAGCCAATAAACGATTGCTTGAAAAAGGAATCATCGGCGGCTACGACTTAGGGCTAGACTACCCAGAGCTTCAGCAGCACATGCTTGTAGCCGTGACAGAGCTGAGAACAAAAGAAGAAATTGATACGTTTATCAAGGAATTGGGGGATCGCCATGAATAAACAAGATCAGCCGCTTATTTTTGAATTATCTAAAGAAGGAAGAATTGGGTACAGCCTGCCTGATTTAGATGTACCTGAACAGGAGATCCCGTCTTTATTTGATGAGACGTACATCCGTGATGAGGATGCTGAGCTTCCTGAAGTATCTGAGCTTGATATTATGCGTCATTATACAGCATTATCAAGACGCAATCATGGGGTCGATTCTGGATTTTATCCTCTTGGCTCTTGTACGATGAAATATAATCCAAAGATTAATGAAAAGGTTGCACGCCTTGCAGGTTTCTCGCAGGTCCATCCACTACAGGAGGCAGACACTGTACAAGGTGCATTGGAATTACTATACGATCTAGGTGAACATCTTGAAGAAATTACGGGGATGGACGCTGTGACATTACAGCCTGCGGCAGGAGCACATGGCGAGTGGACGGGACTCATGATGATCCGTGCGTACCATGAAGCAAGAGGAGATCATCAGCGTACAAAAGTCATTGTGCCTGATTCTGCTCATGGAACGAACCCGGCATCTGCGACAGTCGCTGGATTTGAAACCATTACTGTCGCATCTGATGAAAACGGGCTTGTTGATTTAGAAGATTTACGCCGCGTTGTTAATGAAGAAACAGCTGCTTTAATGCTTACAAACCCGAATACACTTGGCCTCTTTGAAGAAAATATTTTAGAAATGGCTGAAATCGTTCATGGAGCTGGCGGTAAACTTTATTATGACGGAGCCAACTTGAATGCGGTTTTAAGTAGAGCAAGACCAGGGGATATGGGATTTGATGTTGTCCACTTAAATCTTCATAAAACCTTTACAGGCCCACACGGAGGCGGAGGTCCTGGTTCAGGTCCTGTTGGCGTTAAAAAGGATTTAATTCCGTATTTGCCAAAGCCGGTGCTTGTAAAGAAGGAAGGTCGTTTTTACTTTGAATATGACCGTCCGGAATCAATTGGGCGCGTGAAGCCATTCTATGGAAACTTTGGCATTAACGTCAGAGCCTATGCGTACATCCGCTCTATGGGTCCAGACGGCTTAAAGGCTGTAACTGATAATGCCGTGTTAAATGCGAACTATATGATGCGACGCTTAAGTGCTCATTATGATTTGCCGTTTGATCGTCACTGTAAGCATGAATTTGTTCTTTCAGGTAAACGTCAGAAAAAATTAGGTGTGCGGACACTGGATATTGCCAAACGATTACTTGATTTCGGCTACCATCCGCCAACGATCTACTTCCCGCTCAATGTAGAGGAATGTATCATGATTGAACCGACTGAAACAGAATCAAAAGAAACACTTGATGCATTCATCGAAGCAATGATTCAAATTGCGAAAGAAGCAGAAGAGAATCCTGAAGTGGTGCAGGAAGCGCCGCATACAACGGTCGTCAAACGTATGGACGAAACAAAGGCCGCTCGGAATCCCGTTCTCGTTTTTGAAAGAAAATAAAGAAAAAAGACTCAGGGGGGATCATGCTCCCAGAGTCTTTTTTGTTAGTTCTTCGTTTTAATGCGGCCGCCCCATTTTTTAAAGCCGCCTTTTAAATTATAAATCTCACGGCAGCCGTTTTTACGTAAAGTTTGGGCTGCTTTTCCGCTTCTGAAATTATTTTGACAATAGAGATAAACAGGCTTGTCAGGACGTATTTCATTTTTGCGCTGCTTTAGTTGGGAAAGAGGGATATTTCTTGCCCCTAAAATATGTCCGCCTTCAAACTCATTTGGCTCTCTCACATCAATGAGCTGGGCTTTGCGGTAACCTTTAATAAATTCTGCTTCCGTCAGCGTTTTCATAATGCGCTGCTGATAAATGTAGCTGCCGATGGAATAAAGAACAAAAAGTCCACAAAGTGAGAGGACGATATAGTTGAACATTGACAATACAACTCGACTCCTTCTTGAGCATCAGCACAGTAGCCTGTCTGATGGTACGTTTTAGACAAATACTATTATAGTAAAGCATAAGAAACTTGTCATCATAAATGGTAAGAATTATTTTCAATTCCGTTCCGATTTGATAGACTGATGAAGAGAGAAAACCGGTGGTCACCACCATCATCTAACATTGACTACGTAAAAGAGAAGGGATTTTATATGCAAAAAGAGAAATGGTGTTTCATTGATTCAGGAAACCAAGACCCTGCCTTTAACATGGCAATGGACGAAGCCTTGCTTTATTGGCATAGTGAGAAGCTCATTCCGCCTGTTATCCGCTTTTATGGATGGGATCCGGCGACATTATCTGTTGGGTATTTTCAGAACGTTGAAAAAGAAATCAACCTAGAAGCTGTCAAGCGCTATGGTCTTGGATTTGTCCGCAGACCAACCGGAGGACGAGGAGTACTACATGACCAGGAGCTGACCTACAGCGTGATTGTGTCAGAGGAACATCCAGAAATGCCAGCAACGGTGACAGAGGCGTACCGCGTCATTTCAGAAGGCATTTTAGAAGGCTTTAAAGAGCTGGGACTCGATGCGTATTTTGCCATTCCTCGTACAGATAAAGAAAAGGAAAGCTTAAAGAATCCAAGATCTTCTGTATGCTTCGATGCCCCTTCTTGGTACGAGCTTGTTGTAGAAGGCAGAAAGGTAGCGGGCAGTGCTCAGACGAGACAAAAAGGTGTCATCCTCCAGCATGGATCTATTTTAATTGACCTTGATGAGGATAAATTATTCGATTTGTTCCTTTATCCTAACGACCGGGTAAGAGAGCGGATGCAGCGAAGCTTTAAAAACAAAGCGGTTGCCATCAATGAAATCTCAGACCGAACTTGTACGATAGACGATGCGCGTGTTGCGTTTAAAAGAGGATTTGAAAAAGGATTAAATATTGAGCTTGAACCTTATGAGCTGACAGATGAAGAATTAACGTTTGTCCATCATCTCGCCAAAACGAAATATGCCTCAGATGATTGGAATTACAAGCGTTAAGACGATGGACACTCCTTGTTTTTTAATGAACGATGGTGTAGAATTGGGTTGATTATTAAGTAAAGGTGCATTATGGAGGGGTTTTATGACTACACCTAGTATGGAAGATTACATTGAACAAATTTATATGCTGATAGAAGAAAAAGGATATGCCAGAGTCTCTGATATTGCAGAAGCACTCGCTGTCCATCCCTCCTCTGTAACAAAAATGGTTCAGAAGCTAGATAAAGATGAATACCTCATTTATGAGAAGTATCGTGGTCTAATTTTAACCCCGAAAGGCAAAAAAATTGGAAAACGTCTCGTATACAGACATGAACTGCTGGAGCAATTTTTAAGAATCATTGGTGTAGATGAAGAGAAAATTTATGATGATGTAGAAGGCATTGAACATCATCTCAGCTGGAACAGCATTGACCGCATCGGCGATCTCGTTCAATTTTTTGAAGAAAACGATGAGCGATCTGTTCAGCTGAAAGCGATTCAAAAGAAAAACGAACAAACAAATCAAGAATCTTAATCAAAAAGGACACCCTCAGCATGGGTGTCCTTTTTGATTAAAGTTCTAATTGAAAGCAAATGCTCCTACACTATTATTAGCGTGAAATCAAAGGGGGCTCCTTGATGAAGATAGATGGTGTGTTCTCAGGTGGAGGCATTAAGGGGGCAGCGCTTGCTGGTGCCTATGAAGCGCTTGAAGCGAGAGGATTTCATTTTGTCCGTCTTGCTGGTACAAGTGCTGGAGCAATCATTGCTTCACTCATCGCAGCAGGTTTTACAAGCCAGGAAATTCGGGAGCTTTTAGATGAAATGGATGAGCATCAATTGCTTGATAGAAGATGTCAATTCATCCCGTTCAAAATGCTTAGGTGGGTATCCATTTACTGGCGCCTTGGTCTTTATAAAGGAGACCGGCTGGAAAAATGGCTGACTGATGTGCTAAAACGAAAAGGGGTCACCGTGTTTGGAGACCTCAAAAAAGATTCGCTGAAAATTGTTGCGTCCGATTTAACGAATGGAAAAATCCTCGTACTGCCAGACGACCTTCCTTCATATGGCTTAAATCCAGAGCGGTTTTCCGTGGCGAGGGCCATTCGAATGAGCTGCAGCCTGCCGTATTTTTTCGAACCTGTCAAACTGAAGTCTTCAAAAGGCATTTGTACCATTGTAGATGGAGGAGTGCTTAGCAATTTTCCAATTTGGCTGTTTGCTGAAGAGAAAAAAAGACCGTTCGTCGGTGTCACATTAACGCCAAACGAAAAAGAACGCCCACAACACTCCATCCGCAATGCGTTTGAACTGTTTGGCGCTCTTTTTGAAACGATGCGTGGTGCTCATGACGAAAGACATATCGCCACAAAACACGAACGTCATATTATTTTTATTCCTGTAGAACACGTCATTGCCACTGATTTTCAACTCATGACAGAAAAGAAAAAGGCGCTCGTCGATCTAGGCAGACAGAAGGCCGAGCAATTTTTAAAAAGCTGGACATTTTAAAATAAGGCGCGATTCTTCTTTTTGTTTTTCTTGCCTTCAATCACAGTCAAATGTGTTTGGCTTTTCTTTTTGAGAAGGACGGGCTTAGACTTGTGGTCAGTCGGCACGCTTCGCAAATGAGTGACCCGATTTTTCATCTGGCTTTTCGTTTTTGGTTTAGGCTGCTGGTAGCGACGTTTTGATTGTTTGACTGCTTTGCGATAAAGATTGCCTTCTGTTCCAGTTCTTCGATTCATCAGCCATCTAAATAGGAAAAATAGGGCCGCTCCAATGATCACAACAGACAGCAGCATTGTAAAAAGTCTGCCTGGGTTCGTTGTGAGTAAGTACACAAATCCCAAAACACCTAAAGCGAAAATAATGGTAAAAGCAGGATGTACTCGGCGATTCATAACTGTCCACCTCCGAAGGAATTTACCGGATTTATAAGTTAGATCACTTGATGAGCAGAATCTGACGCTTGTTTTAGAGATGCTTCCTCTAAACGAAGAAGTTCATTAAAACTTGCAATGGCTACCTCGACTTGATCGTCAGAAGGTTCTTTTGTTGTAAGCAATTGCAGCCAAAGGCCAGGATAGCCAAGCACTTTAAGCACAGGCACTTCTCGGAGTTTGTTCGTGAGCTGAAGCACTTCAAATGAAATGCCCAGAACAACCGGAATGAGCGCCAAGCGGTTCAGAACTCTCACCCATAAAGGATCTGTCGGTACGAGTAAATAGACGAACATTCCAACAATGACAGTGAATAAAATAAAGCTGCTGCCGCATCGATAATGCAGACGGGATTGCTTTTGGACATTTTCCACTGTGATGTCAAGGTTCTGTTCATAGCAGTTTATGACTTTATGTTCTGCCCCATGATATTGAAATACTCTTTTAATTAAAGGGGTCATGGAAATAAAGTAAATATAGCCTAATAAAAGGACCAATTTAAAGAATGTTTCCACTGCGATTTGTGCGAAATTCCCTGAAAAGATGGGACGCACAAGCTCTGCTAAAAAGACAGGTACCAGGGTAAAGACAAATTTACTAAAGAGAAGAGAGAGAACTCCGATCACAGCAATGCCGAAAATCATGGATAATTTTGAGCCTTTTTGTTCTTTTTCAAGAGTATGATCTTCAGAAGGATCTAAGTCATATCGCTCACTGGAGAAGTTTAAGTGCTTACTGCCGTTTGCGCTTGCTTCAACAAGTGCAGCAACACCCCTGACAAAGGGGATTTTCTTGAGAAAGGCGGTTCGTTTATTGGAGGTCCGGGGAAGCTTCAAAAACTCAATGGACTGGTCCTTTCGCCGAATCGCTGTCACATAGTTCTTCTTACCTCCGAACATGACACCTTCGACAACTGCCTGCCCTCCATAAGCTGGAGGATTTGTTTGATTGGACATATTTCATCAACCTGCCTGTTTCCTGTAATTTACATGCATTTCCTTATACCTTTATTGTACAGGAAATGAGGGGAAATCACTAGCGCACAGGTCGATTATCTACTAGAATTCTATCTACCTCTTTTTAGCCAGTATACCCTGTTTTAAAAATTTTACACTCACGCATGGAAATCCTTTTTTTTCATGACATTTTGGACATACTACTTGCTGGAGGTGTTCACAAATGAAACGTGATGAAAAGAAAAACCAAGAAGAAAAAAATCAGTCCGTGCAAACGACATCACTTGTGGCAAGAGCAGCTGCTACAGGCTTTGTAGGCGGTGTTTTTTGGGGCTTTATCGGGTTTCTGACCCATGTGTTCCATTTTTCAGAGGTGAGTCCTAACATGCTGCTTCAGCCATTTGTGCTTGGAGAGTGGAAAAAGGGAGGACTTGGTACTTTTATAAGTATTATGCTGTTAGGAATTTTATCGATTGGAGCCGCCTTTATTTATTATGGGCTTTTAAAAAGGATCAAAGGCTTTTGGATGGGTCTGGTTTATGGCGGGCTTTTATGGCTGCTTGTTTTTTACGTATTTAATCCCATTTTCCCAGATGTAAAGCAAGTACAAGACTTGCAGCAAAGCACCATTGTTACGACATTTTGCCTATATATTTTATATGGCATGTTTGTCGGGTACAGCATTTCGTTTGAATATAATGAATTGACGAGTCAAAAGCTTGCGAGGGCACTCGGGAAAAAGACAGAATAAAGTGTAAATCACCTATTCATATGATAAAATATTTTTGGAAACGAAAGGTTTCTAAGGAAAAAGAAACAGATCTCAATATAGATTGAATTAGGGTGAAGGAGTGGTCATATGCCTCATTTTCTTGTACTGAATGGACCCAATTTAAATAGGCTTGGCAAAAGAGAGCCTGCTGTTTATGGAAGTAAGACGTTGACAGATTTAGAGACAGATTTGTTCCAGTTTGCAGAACGAGCAAACATTCAATTAACGTTCTTTCAATCGAATCACGAAGGAGATTTGATTGATGCGCTCCACGAAGCAGAAGATCAGTACGATGGAGTCGTGTTTAACCCGGGTGCATTTACCCACTACAGCTATGCGCTGAGAGATGCCATTGCAAGTATTTCTTTATCTGTCATTGAAGTACATATCTCAAATGTTCATAAGAGAGAGGAATTCCGCCATCATTCTGTACTTGCTCCAGTATGCCAAGGGCAAATCGTTGGACTTGGCTTAGAAGGGTATAAATTGGCGATTCGTTATTTAGTCAGTGAAGGGGGAGCAGTATCATGAAACTTGAAAAACTAAGAACACTTTTAAGCGAATTAGAGATCGATGGCCTTGTCATTACGAGCAGCTTTAATTTACAGTACATGACCAGCTTTACCGGATCTGCCGGCCTTGCAGTTGTTTCAAAGGACCGGGCAGCTTTTATCACGGACTTCCGCTATACAGAGCAAGCGAAGGATCAAGTCAAAGGTTATGACATCATTGAACATAAAGGAAACATTGTGGAAACGGCTGCCCAAACGGCGAAGGAATTTGGAGTAAAACGCCTTGGGTTTGAACAAAACCATATGACATTTGCCACGTATCAGCAGTACGCTGCCAAAGCAGGTGAGATAGAGCTTGTTCCAGTCTCTGAATCAGTTGAAAAGTTGCGCTTGATTAAGTCTAGTGAAGAGATTAAGATATTAGAGGAAGCTGCGAAGATTGCAGATCACGCCTTTGATCATATTCTCACTTACATCAAGCCGGGCCTGACGGAAATTGCTGTCATGAACGAGCTTGAATTTTTCATGAGAAAAGAAGGTGCTGAAGGATCTTCATTCGATATGATTGTTGCTTCTGGTGTTCGTTCAAGCCTGCCGCACGGAAGAGCGAGTGAAAAGGTAATTGAATCTGGTGATTTAGTGACACTCGATTTCGGTGCTTACTATAAAGGCTATTGTTCTGATATGACAAGAACGATTGCTGTCGGAACACCAAGCGACAAGCTAAAGGAAATTTATCATATCGTATTAGAAGCAGAAAACGCTGGTGTGGATAGAATCAAGCCAGGCTTAACAGGAAAAGAAGCTGATCGCATCACACGAGACATCATTGAAAAGTACGGCTATGGTCAATACTTCGGGCATTCAACCGGGCACGGCCTAGGTATGGAAGTACATGAAGCGCCAGGCCTTTCCTCACGATCAGAGGTCGTTTTAGAAGAGGGAATGGTCGTCACAGTTGAGCCGGGGATTTACTTGCCAGATGTCGGCGGCGTGAGAATTGAGGATGATATTGTCCTGACAGCTGACGGCAATAAACGATTGACCCACTCACCGAAAGAACTTATCATATTATGATGGTGAAATGTAGGAGGATGACAAAATGATTTCAGTAAACGATTTTCGTACTGGCCTGACAATTGAAGTGGACGGCGGTATTTGGCGAGTAGTGGATTTCCAGCACGTAAAACCAGGGAAAGGCGCAGCGTTTGTTCGTTCGAAACTGCGTAACCTGCGTACTGGTGCCATTCAAGAAAAAACATTCCGCGCAGGTGAAAAAGTAGCGAAAGCACAAATCGAAACAAAAACAATGCAATACTTGTATGCTAATGGCGATCAGCATGTCTTCATGGATACAAGTTCTTATGAGCAGCTTGAACTAAGTGAAGCACAAATTAAAGATGAGCTGAAATATTTGCTTGAAAATATGTCTGTTCAAATCGTGATGTACGGTGCTGAAACACTTGGAGTAGAACTTCCAAACACAGTAGAACTAGAAGTAGTAGAAACAGAGCCTGGTATTAAAGGTGACACAACATCAGGCGGATCAAAACCTGCAAAAACTGAAACTGGTTTAATCGTCAACGTTCCTTTCTTTGTGAACCAAGGAGATAAACTAGTGATTAATACATCAGACGGCTCATACGTATCAAGAGCGTAATGAACGAAAAAAGGCTGTAAACCTCGTGTTTACAGCCTTTGTCTTCTTTTCAGCGTGATAGAAAACCTTTGCAGTCTAGGAAGGGTGAGCACTGGCGCCGAGCGAATTTGTTATTCGTGAGCACCAGCGCGCAGACCTGACACCGAATGCGAGGGTTTGTCTACACGCTGAGACTGTAAACCTCGTGTTTACAGTCTTTTTTTATTGAAAAATGACTCCTCAAGACTGGCCCTCTCTCAATTCTCTCATTCATCTCTCTTCCTTCCTGAAAAACAAGACTACTTCTAAATGGTCAAGCATATAGTGTAAAAAAAGCTGGAGGTTCTATATGAAACAATTTCTCCCAGGTCTACACCCGTCGGTCGCTGCAATGGCAGGCATGAGGTTCTTATCCGCCGCCATTGAACTGACGGCAGCCATCCTCATTTTAATCACAAATGATGTACGGAAAGCGGTGGTCATCAATAGTATATTGGCGATCATCGGGCCACTCATTTTTATTATCACGATGACGATTGGAATCTATCAAATTGCAGGGCAGCTATCCTATGCAAAGCTCGTGTTCATTTTCATTGGTGTCGTGTTTATTCTTGTTGGGATCTATAAGTGAAACGGCTTGGCATAATTAACGGCTCACATCATACATTTTAGAGAAGAAAAAAAGGAGGGGAATTCGTTGCGGAGTTTGTTGGATATTCTCCCGCACTCGATTGGACAAGAACTCAGACTGCTGAAAGAGGCAGAATGGGCGCAAATAGAAGAAATCCGCATTCGCACGGAACGTCCTATTGAACTGATGCAAGGAGGAAAAGCACGTTTTCTTTCTTATCACACAACCTGGGAAGATGCGTCTCAGCTATTAGGCAGGCTGAGCAATTACAGCATGTATACACTTGAGGAAGAGCTAAAACAGGGCTATATCACCATATCTGGCGGACACCGGGTAGGACTTGCAGGAAAGGTGATCGTTGAAAACGGATTTGTCAAAGGGCTAAGAGATATCTCTTCATTTAATATCCGCATTGCAAAAGAAAAAATCGGGATTGCGCTTCCCTTTCTTCCTTATTTATATGAAGAGCATTGGCACAATACACTGATCATCGGTCCCCCGCAAACGGGGAAAACCACATTGCTCCGGGATATAGCACGTCTTGCTAGTACAGGCACAAAGACAATCCCTCCTAGAAAAACAGGCATTATTGATGAGCGTTCTGAAATCGCCGGTTGTATAAGAGGGGTGCCGCAGCACCATTTTGGCCACCGGATTGATGTACTCGATGCGTGTCCAAAGGCTGAAGGGTTGATGATGATGATTCGGTCAATGAGCCCAGAGGTCATGATT
This sequence comes from Bacillus sp. Nf3, assembly GCF_003028545.1. NCBI lineage: Bacteria > Bacillati > Bacillota > Bacilli > Caryophanales > Bacillaceae > Bacillus > Bacillus sp. Nf3. The sequence continues at coordinate 535,786 of NZ_PYUA01000002.1, forward strand.
GTCGATGAAATCGGAAAAAGCGAGGATGTCGAGGCACTTTTAGAAGCGATTCATGCCGGAGTCAACATCATCGTCTCAGCTCATGGCTATTCACTTGAAGATGTATATAAACGTCCTTCATTTAAGCCGTTATGGGAGCTTCGTGTGTTTGAACGATATGTTGAATTAAATCGAAACAATGGACCGGGTACGATCGGGCGAATGTACGGCGGGGACGGACAAGAGATGAAATGGAGGCGGGGAGTGGACGTATGTTAAAGCTCATTGGCGCTATTTTTATTGTTGCGGCCACGACTTGGGGAGGATTCGAGTTTGCCAAACGATATAGCGACAGACCTAAACAAATTCGGCAGCTACGGTTTGCTCTCCAGTCTCTTGAAGCTGAAATTATGTATGGCCAAACCCCTTTAGCGCGGGCGGCAGAGCAAATTGCAGCGCAGGTAGGTCCTCCTGTGAATCAGCTGTTTGAACAATTTGCAGAAAAGCTGAAGGTGGGGACTTTTTCTGCACGTCATGCATGGAACGAAAGTCTTGAGGATGTTTGGAAAAAAACCGTATTGAAAAAAGGCGAATATGAGGCATTGAAACACTTTGGGGAAACACTTGGCCAGCATGATGTCACATCTCAGCAAAAGTATATCAAGCTTGCTTTAGGCCATTTGGAATCAGAGGAGAAAGAAGCAGAAATCGCCCAAGCGAAAAATGAAAAAATGGTCAGAAGCCTTGGGTTTTTAAGCGGATTGTTACTGATTCTTTTATTGATGTGAGAGGAAGGGAGTCGAGAGCATGGGCGTTGATGTAAACGTCATTTTTCAAATTGCCGGAGTAGGCATCGTCGTGGCCTTTCTCCATACGATTTTAGACCAAATGGGGAAGAAAGAGTACGCTCAGTGGGTGACGCTGCTTGGGTTTATCTACATTTTGTTTATGGTGGCAACCATTGTAGACGATTTGTTTAAAAAGATTAAAGCCGTATTTCTATTTCAAGGATAGGGGAGGGCTTACAAATCGAAATCATACAAATTGTTGGACTTGGTTTAATCGCTACTTTTTTAGCATTAATCGTCAAAGAACAGAAGCCAACCTTCGCCTTTATGCTTGTCGTTTTTACTGGATGTGTGATTTTCCTTTATTTAATTGATCAAATCTATGCCATTATCTCAATGATTGAAAAAATTGCAGCAAGTGCCGGCGTCAATATGAAGTATGTTGAAACCATATTAAAGATCATTGGTATTGCTTATATTGCGGAATTTGGCGCTCAGCTGACGAAAGATGCTGGGCAAGGCGCCATTGCATCAAAAATAGAGCTAGGCGGTAAGATTCTCATCTTGGTTATGGCAGTCCCGATTTTAACAGTTATCATTGAGACGATCTTAGGGATGATCCCGTCCATGACGTAAATGAAAAGAGGTGATGATAATGAAACAGGTGACCGCTGTAATGGGATTAATGCTTTTCTTTTGGCTGATTGCTCCGCATGCAGAGGCAGAAGAAAAAGAACCTTTATCTAATGAACAGCCAGCAGCAGAGGAAGTGGCGAATGGACAGGCTGATGCACTTGAGCTTCATTCCATCAGTGACTTTTGGGAAACCATTTTGGACGAGTATGGCGGCTTTTTGCCAGAAAGCCAAAAGGGCACAGTGAAGGAAATGATTGACGGTGATAAAGAGCTGTCTCCCCAAACATGGCTGAAAGCCTTTGTACATTATCTATTTCACGAGGTCATTGCAAACGGAAAGCTCCTAGGTACTCTCATTTTACTCACCATCTTTTGTTCTCTTTTGCAACTTTTGCAAAATGCCTTTGAACAAAGCACCGTCAGCAAAGTCGCATATGCTCTTGTTTATATGGTGCTGATTATTATTGCACTCAACAGCTTTCATGTGGCGATTTCCTATGCCACAGAAGCCATTCAAACGATGACCAGTTTTATTCTTGCTCTTATTCCTCTTTTACTAGCGCTTATTGCTTCATCAGGCGGACTTGTCTCAGCCGGATTCTTTCATCCCGTTATTTTATTTTTAATGAACACGAGCGGTGTTTTCATTCAGTATGTTGTTCTCCCGCTCATCTTTTTATCAGCAATATTAAGCATTATCAGTACGCTGACCGAACAATACAAGGTCACTCAGCTTGCGCAGCTGTTAAGAAATGTGGCAATTGGCGGGCTTGCCGTTTTTTTAACTGTTTTTCTCGGCGTCATTTCCGTTCAGGGTGCATCTGCAGCGGTTACTGATGGAATCGCTCTTCGTACAGCCAAATTCATTACCGGTAACTTCATCCCTGTTCTAGGCAGAATGTTTACAGATGCGACGGATACCGTGATCAGCGCCTCTGTTTTACTTAAAAATACAGTTGGACTAGTTGGGGTCGCCATTTTGATTTCAATTGCCGCCTTCCCGGCGATTAAAGTACTTTCGTTAGCCCTTATATATAAGCTTGCGGCCGCGATCCTTCAGCCGTTAGGGGGCGGACCCATCATCAGCTGTCTTGATGTCATTTCAAAAAGTGTGCTGTATATATTTGCCGCACTTGCTGTTGTGTCGCTCATGTTCTTTTTAAGCATTACCGTCATCATTACTGCGGGTAATCTGACCATGATGATGAAGTAAGGAGGAGACACCTGTTGAGCTTTCTCACGGAATGGATCACAAGTATTATTCTCTTTATCTTATTTGCGATTGTCATTGATCTTCTGCTTCCCAATTCGAGCATGCAAAAGTATGCAAAAATGGTCGTCAGTCTGCTGCTCATCGTGGTGATGCTCAATCCGATTTTTGCTTTATTTCGAGCAGATCCTGACCAAATTTTTGCAGAATTGATGAAAGGGAAGGAAGAAGCGCAGTCAGAAGAAATAAAAAATCAGATGAATTTAGAAAAAAAAGAAATACAAGCCTCTCAGCGTGCATATATTTTAAAGCAAATGGCTGTCCAACTAGAAAAAAGCGCAAAGGAGCCACTGGAGAAGGAGAGCTATGAAATGAAACACGTAGAAGTGCTGGCTGATGAGGAGCATCTGGATCAGAATATGGAGGCGGATCAATTTCGCATCAAAGCAGTTCTTTCCCCGCTCACAGGTGATGCTGTAGAAACGGTGGCAAAGGTGGACATTGATCTCTCCAGGCAAAAGGAGGAAAGCGCTGAATCTTCTAGCAAAGAGATCACGAGGGTGAAAGAGACGCTGGCTAATGTTTGGAATACGAGTCCTGAGCACATCGCGCTGAACATTGAGGGAGGTGACGCAGCAGATCATGAATAACAAGGACTGGAAACAAAAGCTGAAATCCTTCTTCCAACCGCCTGAAAAAGGTGAAGGGAAACCCAAATTAACGAAGCACCATTACTTGCTGCTTGTATTCATTATCGGCGTATCTTTCATGTTAGTCAGTCAGATCTTGTCACCGCCATCAAGCAAACAACAAGCTGCGGTTCCTGCTGCTAAAAAAACATCCTCAGAAGAGCAGGAAGTATTCAAACCGGCATCCTCAGGTAAACCAAAGAATTCAATTGAGGACGTGGAGCAAGAATACGAAAACCAGCTGAAAGAAATTTTAGAGACCATCATCGGCGTTGAGGATGTATCCATTGTGGTCAATGTAGATGCAACGTCTTTAAAAGTGTTTGAAAAAAACAAATCCAATAAAAGTACAACGACCGAGGAAACAGATAAAGAAGGCGGTGTACGAAGTGTCACTGATCAAACAAAAGAAGAAGAAGTCGTCATCATCAAAAATGGCAATGAAGAAACACCAGTCGTTGTTCAAACGAAAAAGCCAGAAATCAGAGGTGTCCTCGTTGTTGCTCAAGGAGTAGACAACGTTCAAATAAAGAAAACCATCATTGAAGCGGTTACACGAGTGCTTGATGTACCGAGCCATAGAGTGGCTGTTGCCCCTAAAAAAATCAAGGAGGATTCGGAATGATGTTAAAAAAACAAACGGTTTGGCTATTAACGATGCTAAGTTTAGTTGTCGTATTAAGTGTGTACTATATCATGTCTCCACAGGGTGAAAATGCAGTGACAGTAGAAGATACGAAATCAAAAGGGACTGAAGAGAAAAAGGTTGAAACAGAAAAAGGAACAGACAAAGGAATGGAAAAAGGCGCTGATAAGAAATCCACTGACAAAGAAACAAACGGCAAACAGGAGGATATCGAAACAAGCGGTGAAGAAGGGAAAGCTGTGTCAGAGCAAACAGACGATGAGCTTTTTACAACATACAGACTAGAGCTTGAAGATAAACGAAGCAAGCAGCGCGAAGAATACAACGAAATCGTCTCAAGTGACGATGCAACGGCACAAGAAAAAAGTGAAGCATACGATCAAATGACAGCGCTTAGTGAAGCAGAAGGAACTGAGCGTCAGCTCGAGACCTTGATCAAAACAAAAGGCTATAAAGATGCGCTCGTAAGTGCTGAAGGAGATAAAGTGAGCATCACGGTTCGTTCTGATAAAAAATCAAAGTCTCAAGCGGCCGATATTATTGATATGGTCACAAAAGAAATGAGAGGTCTTGATAACGTAGCTGTCACTTTTGAGCCCACTAATCAATAAAAAATGAACTGGCGCCCTTTGCCGAAAAGGGCGTTTTTTGATGCGGCTTGACGCCCTCTCCAAGGTGCTTACGCGAGACGCTTCGCCACAATAGTAGTTGAATTCATTGAAATCCTCCTGTAAGATGGGTATAGTACGTACTTTTAGTACTAGCCTATAATAAAAAGATAAATCCATACATAGGGGTGCAAATCCATGTTAAAAATTGAAGAAATTCATGAACTGATCAAATTAATTGACGACTCTACAATCGACGAATTTACGTACGAAAACGAAGGTGCGAAAATCAAACTGAAGAAAAATAAAGAAGTCGTTCAGCAAGTTGCGGCACAAGCACCAGTGGCTCCTGTCCAAGCAGCTCCAGCTCAACAAGCTCCTACAGCACAAGCTCCAGCTCAGACTGAAGCCCTTGCACAAGAGGCAACTGCGTCTGAAAATCTGCATAAAATTACATCCCCAATGGTTGGCACATTTTATGCTTCATCTTCACCAGAAGCAGATCCATACGTGACAACAGGTTCTAAGGTGAAGGAAAATTCAGTTGTATGTATCGTTGAAGCGATGAAACTGTTTAATGAAATCGAAGCAGAAGTAAAAGGTGAAATCGTCGAAGTATTAGCTGAAAACGGTCAGCTTGTAGAATTCGGACAACCCCTCTTTCTAGTGAAAGCAGAGTAAGGAGTACGATCATGATTAAAAAGCTATTAATTGCAAACAGAGGAGAAATCGCAGTTAGAATTATCCGCGCTTGTAAAGAGCTTGGAATTGAAACTGTTGCGGTATTTTCTGAAGCGGATCGCGATGCGCTGCATGTACAAATGGCTGATGAAGCATATTGCATCGGACCAACTGCTTCTAAAGATAGTTATTTAAATGTCACGAATATCGTCAGCGTAGCAAAATTAACAGGAACAGATGCGATCCATCCAGGATACGGCTTTTTAGCAGAAAATGCAGACTTTGCAGAGCTTTGCGAGGAATGTAATGTGATCTTTGTTGGACCAACCGCGTCAGCGATTTCCAAAATGGGAACGAAAGATGTCGCGCGAGAAACAATGAAGAGTGCAGGCGTCCCAATCGTTCCTGGTTCTCAAGGAATTGTAAAAGATCTTGATGATGCTGTTTCAACAGCAGCTAGTATTGGGTATCCTGTCATTATTAAAGCAACTGCAGGCGGAGGCGGTAAAGGAATCCGTGTGGCTCGTACAGAAGAAGAACTTATTAACGGAGTCACCATCACGCAGCAGGAAGCGGCGCAAAACTTTGGGAACCCTGGTGTCTATTTAGAAAAGTTCATTGAAGACTTTAGACATGTGGAAATCCAAGTGCTTGCAGATCAGCATGGCAATACGATTCATTTAGGAGAGCGTGACTGCTCGATCCAAAGAAGAATGCAAAAGCTTCTTGAAGAAACGCCATCACCAGCACTGAATGCAGATATCCGTGAGCAAATGGGTGAAGCAGCCGTAAAAGCAGCAGAAGCTGTTGAATACACAGGTGCTGGAACAGTCGAATTCATTTATGATTATAATGAAGAGAAGTTCTACTTCATGGAAATGAATACTCGTATTCAAGTAGAGCATCCTGTGACAGAAATGGTCACAGGTGTAGACTTGATCAAAGAACAGATCAAGGTTGCATCAGGTGAGAAGCTTTCTCTTACACAAGAGGATGTTGTATATGAAGGCTGGGCGATCGAATGCCGTATCAATGCAGAGAACCCAGAGAAAAACTTCATGCCTTCTGCTGGTGAAATTAAAATGTATCTTCCGCCAGGCGGTTTAGGAGTACGTGTTGATTCTGCCGCTTATCCGGGCTATGTGATTCCGCCATATTATGACAGCATGATTGCAAAAGTGATCACATATGGTAAGACGAGAGAAGAAGCGATTGCGAAAATGAAACGTGCGCTTCAAGAATTCGTCATTGAAGGAGTCTATACAACGATTCCATTCCACCTTAGATTGCTCGAGCATGAAACATTTGTGAGTGGTAATTTTAATACGAAGTTTTTAGAAACATACCAAATCATGAAATAATCACAGCTTTCGGAGGTGAATGATCGTGTCAGAAAACAATTTGCTTGAAATGAACCTTGATGAAGATCAATTGGGAAAAGTGCAAATTGCACCAGAAGTGATTGAAGTCATTGCTGGGATCGCCGCTTCAGAAGTCGAAGGCATTGCCGAAATGCGCGGCAATTTCGCTGCTGATGTAGCAGAACGCTTTGGTAAGAAAAATCACCGTAAAGGTGTAAAAGTAGATGTCTCTGATGAAGGCATCACAATCGATGTGTATTGTGTGGTTGAATTTGGCCTATCCATTCCAAAGGTATCCACTGCTGTACAAGAAAATATCCGTCAAACCCTTTTAAACATGACTGCCTTAACGATTAATGAAATTAACATTCATGTCGTTGGCATTCAATTTGATACAAAAGCACCTGAGGCTGAAGTAGATCAAGAAATGTAAAGAAGGGTTCAAGTGAAACCAAGGAGGCATTGCCTCTTTGGTTTTTTAAAGCCCATTTTTGGGTGATTTCCGAATATTGATAACGTCACGTGTTGATTGATTCGTTTTTCGTCAAAGCTCGCATGGATCTTGGTGCGACCACGGTCAAAATATGTTATGATCTCTGTATGGCTTAACGACAAGCGGATAAAGTGGTTAAAGGAGTAAATAATGAAAAGAAGAACTGCAAGAGAAAAGGCGTTACAAACATTATTTCAAATTGATGTGAGCAATATTGATCCGAAAGAGGCCATTACACATGCGCTGGATGAACAAGAATCAGATCCTTTTTTCGAGGAACTGGTTTTCGGTGTGCTTGAACAAAAGGACAAGCTTGATGACATGATCTCACAGCATCTAGTGAATTGGAAACTCGATCGTATTGCAAACGTAGACAGAGCCATTTTAAGGCTGTCTGTGTACGAGATGGTGTATCAAGAAGACATCCCAGTTAGTGTCTCAATGAATGAAGCGATTGAACTTGCCAAATTATTCGGCGATGATAAAGCACCGAAATTTGTAAATGGTGTGCTTTCGAACATTAAAAACGACCTAAAGCAGCAATAGGAGGATTCGACATGACAGCAACAATCATCGATGGGAAAGAAACAGCAAAAGAAAAGCGTGAACAATTAGCAAAAGAAGTAGAAGAGCTAAAACAAAAAGGAGTCACACCTGGTCTTGCCGTTATTCTAATCGGTGATGATCCGGCTTCACTTTCTTACGTACGCGGGAAGAAAAAAGCAGCAGAAGCAATGGGCATGCATTTCCAGCTTGATCATTTAGATGCTTCTTTAACAGAAGAAGAATTGCTTCAGCTGATTGATCAGTACAATGCGAACGATCAATTCCACGGGATTCTTGTTCAACTTCCACTGCCTAAACACATTTCTGAAAAAGCCGTTATTGAACGTATTTCACCTGAGAAAGATGTAGATGGTTTCCATCCATTAAATATCGGGAAAATGCTGCTTGGGGAAGATACATTCCTTCCTTGTACACCAGCAGGTATTGTTGAATTATTGAACAAAACGGGTGTCGATCTTTCTGGAAAAGAAGTGGTTGTTGTGGGCCGCAGCAATATTGTCGGCAAACCAGTTGGACAATTGCTGTTAAATGAAAACGCAACGGTTACTTACTGTCATTCAAGAACGGCAAATATTTCAGAACACACGTTAAAAGCGGACATTTTAGTTGTTGCCGTCGGTCGAGCAAACTTTATTAAAGCTGACCAAATCAAAGAAGGCGCAATTGTCATCGATGTAGGAGTCAATCGTTTGGATACTGGGAAGCTTGTTGGGGATGTTGATTTTGAAGGAGCAAAAGAAAAAGCTTCTTACATCACACCAGTCCCTGGCGGAGTCGGTCCAATGACGATTACGATGCTTGCACACAATACGGTTAAATCAGCAAAACGTACATTAGCATAAGCTTTATCCATTCATCCACCTGCATGCTGCCGGTGGATGAATGTGCGTTTTTGAAGAGGAGGAATACGTCATGAGTGAAAAAGCCTTTGTGACGGTCACAGCCCTTACAAAATACATAAAAAGAAAATTTGATGTTGATCCGCATTTAGAAGATATTTGGATCAAAGGTGAGTTATCCAATGTGAAGATTCATTCAAGAGGTCATGTGTACTTCACCTTAAAAGACGAAAACGCACGCATGCAAGCTGTCATGTTCCAGCGTTCCGCAGCAAAGCTGCCTTTTTCACCAAAAAGCGGAATGAAAGTGTTTGTACGCGGCGGAATTCAAGTATATGAACCAAGCGGCAACTATCAATTATATGCAAAAGAAATGCAGCCTGATGGTGTTGGTGCTCTTCATCTCGCTTATGAAGAGCTGAAGAAAAAGCTGGCAAGTGAAGGCTTATTTGATGCGTGCTATAAAAAAACAATTCCTGAATATCCAGAGGTTGTTGGTGTCATTACATCCCCAACAGGAGCGGCTGTCAGGGATGTCATTACAACGATTAACCGGCGTTATCAGCAGGCGAAAATCATTGTGCTTCCGGCGCTTGTCCAAGGTGAAAATGCCACTCGTTCAATCGTAGAGAGGATCAAGGAAGCAAATGAAAAACAGCTCTGTGATGTCTTGATTGTCGGAAGAGGAGGCGGTTCGATCGAAGAACTTTGGGCCTTTAATGAAGAAGCTGTCGCAAGAGCGATCTTCGCATCAGACATTCCAATCATTTCTGCAGTAGGGCACGAAACGGACTTTACAATCAGTGATTTTACTGCAGACATGAGAGCACCCACACCAACAGGAGCAGCCGAGCTCGCTGTTCCAAGCACAGCCGATTTAATAGAACGAATCAAATCCATCGACATTCGGCTGACAAGGGCTGTGAAGAATCGAACATCACAAGCGAAAGACCGTCTTGTGGCGCTGCAATCCTCTTATGCTTTCCGTTTTCCAAAACGATTACAGGAGCAAAAAGAGCAGCAATTCGATTTGGTATTTGACCGTTTTCAAAAACAGCTGACGAGACAAATTGAACAAAAACGCAGTCAACTAGACCGCCAGACATACAGGTTGAAGCCGCTTCATCCAAAAGAACAGCTGCTTCAAGCGAAAAAACGCCATGCCAATGAAACAGAACAGCTCATCCGAAGCATGAATGTGCAAATGAAAACAATTCATTCGCAGTTCCAATCTGTTCTTGGTAAACTAAATGCATTAAATCCACTTCAGGTGATGGAAAGAGGCTACAGTTTAGCCTATAAAGACGATGAACTGATTAAAAGTGTCAACCAAGTCGATACGAAGGATCAGCTGGCTATCACCATGAAGGATGGACGTCTGATTTGTGAGGTTATTGAGAAGGAGGGACAATCATCATGACAGAATCAAATAAACAAAAAGAAGAACAAATGACATTTGAAGAAGCGATGAAAGGTCTTGAGGAGATCGTTGGGAAGCTCGAAGAAGGAGATGTACCACTTGAGCAAGCTATTCATTATTTTCAAGAAGGCATGACACTTTCAAAGCTTTGTCATGAAAAATTACAGCACGTTGAAAAGCAGATGGATTTCATTTTAAAAGAGGACGGTGAGCTGGCTCCTTTCTCAGTGAAGGAGGCAGATGCTGGTGAAAAGTAATTTGCAGGATTTTTTAACAACACGAAAACAGGCCATTGAAGATTATTTATTTACATATGTTCAGGAATTGAAGATTCCTGAAGACCTAAAATCTTCGATGCTTTACTCTCTTAAAGCTGGAGGGAAAAGAATTCGTCCTGTTCTCGTTCTTGCTTTATTACATGCCTACGGCAAAAAAGAAGAAGATGGCATACCGGTTGGCTGTGCTGTAGAGATGATTCATACGTATTCATTGATACACGACGACCTTCCTTGCATGGACGATGATGACCTTCGCAGAGGAAAGCCGACCAACCATAAAGTATACGGGGAAGCAACAGCGGTTCTCGCTGGCGATGCTCTTTTAACAGAAAGCTTCCGTCTGATTACATCTCAGCTATCTAGCAGCGTCTCTCCTGACCAAAAACTCAAAATCGTAGATGAACTTGTGAAGTCAGCAGGTGCGCTAGGCATGGTTGGCGGGCAATTTGATGACATGGAAGCAGAGCAAAAACAAGTCCCTCTTGCAGAACTAGAATCCATTCACGCCCGGAAAACAGGAAAACTTCTCACATTCAGCGTCACAGCAGGTGCAATGCTGGCAGGTGCATCAGATGACGAAATCGAAAAACTAAGAGAATTCAGCTATCATATTGGCATTGCTTTTCAAATCCGTGATGACATTTTAGATCTCGAAGGAAGCGAAGAAAAAATAGGAAAACGTATCGGCTCTGATACGGCGAATGAAAAGTCGACATATCCTTCTTTATTAACGCTTTCAGGAGCAAAAGAAAAACTGCACGAGCACATCACACGTGCAAAAGAAATTGTCTCAAATCTTGAATTAGAGCAGCAATTGCTGCATGAGTTATGTGATCTGATCGCCTCAAGAGATCATTAAAAACAGCCTAGATTTGAGGGTCTTCGAGCAATTGTGGTAAACTGTAAACAGTTTATCATGATGAGACAACTCTTATTCCTGCTTGGTTTTCGTAGGAATAAGGCATTATATATGTAGATAGAAATTTTGTTGAAAGCGAGTTGATCCTGATTGGATCTTTTATCAATAAAAAATCCAACGTTTCTAAAAGGAATGTCAATAGCAGAATTAGAGGAGCTTAGTGCTGACATTCGCATGTTTTTAATTGAGTCCTTGGCTAACTCTGGCGGGCATATCGGTCCGAACCTGGGTGTCGTTGAACTTACGGTTGCCCTTCATAAAGTATTCGACAGCCCGAAAGACAAGTTCCTTTGGGATGTTGGACATCAGTCTTACGTTCACAAGTTGTTAACTGGAAGAGGGGCGGAGTTTGATACACTTCGTCAATATAAAGGACTTTGCGGTTTTCCTAAACGAAACGAAAGCGAGCATGATGTTTGGGAAACAGGCCACAGCTCAACGTCATTATCTGGCGCGATGGGTATGGCGGCGGCGCGTGATATTAAAGGAACAGATGAATATATCTTGCCGATTATCGGAGATGGTGCATTAACCGGAGGTATGGCGCTTGAAGCTCTGAATCATATCGGTGATGAAAAGAAAGATATGATCGTCATCTTAAACGATAATGAAATGAGTATTGCACCAAACGTCGGTGCGATTCACACAATGCTTGGCAGACTGCGCACAGCAGGCAAATACCAATGGGTAAAGGACGAGCTCGAATATTTATTCAAGCGGATTCCAGCTGTAGGCGGAAAGCTTGCTGCCACAGCAGAGCGTATTAAAGACAGCCTCAAGTATTTACTTGTGTCTGGCATGTTCTTTGAGGAAATGGGATTCACTTACTTAGGTCCTGTCGATGGACATTCTTATGAAGATCTTTTTGAAAACCTTGAATATGCAAAGAAAACAAAAGGTCCTGTCTTGCTGCATGTCATCACGAAAAAAGGAAAAGGCTATCAGCCGGCAGAATCCGATAAAATTGGGACTTGGCACGGCACAGGTCCATACAAAATTGATACAGGTGATTTTGTAAAGCCAGCAGCAGCTGCCCCGTCATGGAGTGGTCTTGTCAGTGAAACAGTCAGAAAGCTTGCGCGGAAAGATGAGCGAATTGTGGCCATCACGCCTGCGATGCCTGTTGGCTCAAAACTTGAAGGCTTTGCAAAGGAATTTCCAGAGCGAATGTTTGATGTAGGAATTGCTGAGCAGCATGCAGCCACAATGGCAGCTGGGCTTGCGACGCAGGATATGAAGCCATTTTTAGCGATTTATTCAACGTTCCTGCAAAGAGCTTATGATCAAGTGCTGCATGATATTTGCCGCCAGAACCTCAATGTATTTATCGGGATTGACCGTGCGGGTCTTGTCGGTGCAGATGGAGAAACGCATCAAGGTGTGTTTGATATTGCCTTCATGCGTCATATGCCGAATATGGTGCTCATGATGCCGAAGGATGAAAATGAAGGTCAGCACATGGTCAATACAGCCATTCAGTATGATGACGGTCCTATTGCCATGCGTTTCCCGCGCGGAAATGGTCTTGGCGTGAAAATGGATGAACAGCTGAAAACCATTCCGATTGGGTCTTGGGAGGTTCTTCGTCCAGGGAAGGATGCCGTCATCTTAACATTCGGTACGACGATTAAAATGGCGCTACAAGCAGCTGAGGAACTTCAAAAAGAAGGAAAATCCATACGTGTCGTCAACGCCCGGTTTATTAAGCCGCTTGATGAAGCGATGCTAAATGACATTCTTTCTGAAGGGATTCCGATTTTAACGCTTGAAGAAGCTGTGCTCCAAGGAGGATTTGGCAGCAGTGTATTAGAATATGTACACGACAAGAAAGCATCACATATTAAAGTAGAACGTATGGGTATCCCAGATCAATTTATTGAGCATGGAAGTGTTGATGCCCTGCTTGAAGAAATTGGTCTGACGAAAGCACAGGTTGCTAAAACTTTACGTGACCTGCTTCCCGCAGCACCAAGAAAAGGAATTGGATCATGACATCAAAGAAAGAACGACTTGACGTTTTATTAGTCGAACAAGGACTAATGGAAACAAGAGAGAAAGCAAAGCGTGCCATCATGGCAGGAATCGTTTACTCAAATGAAAACCGTTTGGATAAACCAGGAGAGAAAATTGCTCGTGATACTCCGCTCACAGTGAAGGGGAATCCTCTCAAATACGTAAGCCGCGGCGGGTTAAAGCTCGAAAAAGCGCTCAAAGAATTTGACCTGACAGTTGAAGGGAAATTGCTGATTGATATTGGCTCATCTACAGGCGGATTTACGGATTGTGCTCTTCAAAATGGAGCGGTCAAATCATATGCTGTAGACGTTGGCTACAATCAGCTTGCGTGGAAATTAAGGCAGGATGACAGGGTGATCGTCATGGAGCGCACCAATTTCCGCCATTCCGTCCCAGCTGATTTTACTGAAGGATTGCCAGAAGTGGCTTCAATTGATGTATCTTTTATTTCACTTAAACTCATTCTGCCAGCTTTAAAGCATATTCTTGTTCCGGGTGGTGACTGTATTGCACTCGTCAAGCCTCAATTTGAAGCGGGCAGAGAGCTTGTTGGGAAAAAAGGCATCGTGCGCGAGCCGTCTGTCCACCTCGGTGTACTAGAAGCAATGAATCAATTTGCTGCTAAAGAAGGCTATGATGTAAAGGATGTTTCATTTTCGCCTATCACTGGTGGAGACGGAAATATCGAATTTCTACTTCATTTAGTGCTTCATCCTGATCAAGAGGAGAATACGGCGCTTCCGGTTTCAGAACTTGAGAAAGTCGTGAAGGAAGCCCATTCCGTATTGAAAGAAAAGAAAAACAGCCCTGAGCCGGCTGACACATGAGATGATTGATACAAAAGGAATAATAGCTCGCTATTATTCCTTTTCAGATTGTTGACAAAGGGTTAAAATGATCTTTATTTTAGCCCTTTGTCTTCTTTTCAGCGTGATAGAAAACCTTTGAAGTCTAGGAAGTTCGAGCACTGGAGCGGAGCGAATTTGACATTCGTGAGCACCAGCGCGCAGGACTGACACCGAATGCGAGGGTTTGTCTACACGCTGAAAGGAATAATAGCTCGCTATTATTCCTTTTTACATGGTCAAAAGACGAGAATCGGCTGGATCTCACGTAATGCTTGTTTTTTGAAGTGTGCATCATATAACATAGAACGTAAAGACAAACTGAGAATAAAACGCCTAGGGGGGTCAAATATGAATAAAGGTCAAAGGCATATTAAAATTAGAGAAATCATTGCAAGCCAAGAAATTGAAACACAAGATGAATTGGTCGATATTTTGAAAGCCGATGGATATAACATCACACAAGCGACCGTTTCTAGAGATATTAAAGAATTACATTTAGTGAAAGTTCCGACGAATAATGGAACATATAAATACAGTCTTCCTGCGGATCAGCGGTTTAACCCGCTGTCAAAGCTGAAGCGATCCCTAATGGATGCATTTATCAAAATGGATGCTGCCAGTCATTTAATTGTTCTGAAAACAATGCCGGGTAATGCTCAGGCGATCGGTGCTTTAATGGATAATTTAGATTGGGAAGAAATTATGGGAACGATTTGCGGAGATGATACCATTTTAATCATTTGCCGCACCCCAGATGATACAGAGACAGTTTCGAGCAAAATTTTAGAGCTTCTATAAAGAATCAGGTTTACTAAAAGAGGTGTCAAATGAGTGTTAGCAGAACTAACCATTAAAAACTTTGCAATCATTGAAGAGTTAACGGTTTCATTTGAAAAAGGACTCACAGTCCTAACAGGGGAAACAGGTGCCGGAAAATCCATCATGATTGATGCTGTCTCACTTCTCGTGGGAGGAAGAGGGTCCTCTGAATTTGTCCGCTACGGTGAAAAAAAAGCAGAGCTGGAAGGGCTTTTTCTTGTACCAGCCGATCATCCTGTATTTGCTCTATGCGAAGAGCAGGGAATTGACGCATCAGATGAAATGATGATCCTCCGCCGTGATATTAACAACAGCGGGAAAAGCATTTGCCGGATTAATGGAAAGCTTGTCACCATCTCACTTTTACGTGAAGTAGGACGGCTTTTGCTTGATATACATGGTCAGCACGATAACCAGCTGCTTATGGAAGATGAAAATCATCTGCATTTGCTCGATCAATTTGGAGCAGAAGAAATTGCACCAGCTCTCTTGCAGTATCAAGAAGCATATGATCAATATATGAAGACGGCTCAAAAGCTAAGACAGTTGTCCGAGAATGAGCAGGAAATGGTGCACCGCTTAGATTTACTGCAATTTCAGCTAGAGGAGATTGAGGCAGCGCAGTTAGAGCCGGGAGAAGATGAGCGGCTTCAGGAAGAGCGTCATCAAATCAGCAACTACGAGAAAATCTATTCCTCACTCCAAAACGCGTATAACGCTTTGCGTAATGAGCAAGGAGGACTAGATTGGGTCGGCATGTCCTCAAGCGAGCTTGAGCAAGTGTCTGAGATCAATGATGATTTGAAAAAGCTATCTGAACAAGTATCGAATTCCTACTACTTATTAGAGGATTCAACTTTCCAAATGCGAAGCATGCTGGATCAATTAGAATTCGATCCGGCTCGTCTTGATTTTATTGAATCCAGGCTGAATGAAATGAAGCAGTTAAAACGAAAATACGGCACAACCGTTGAGGAAATTTTGGAGTATGCGGCGAAGATTGAAGAAGAAATCGATCAAATTCAAAATCGAGACAGCCATCTGCAGACGCTCAAAAATAAACTGGATGCGATGAGCCGTGATGCCCTGCTGGAAGCACTTAACGTTTCGGAGCTGCGTAAAAAATGGGCCAAAAAGCTAGCGAAGCAAATTCAAACGGAGCTCAAGGATTTGTATATGGAGAAGTCATCATTTGATACAGCTTTTTCTATTCGATATGCGCCTTTTGGCAGCACCGATTGTCCGCTATTAGACGGAAAACCTGTCCAGCTCGGGAAAAATGGAATCGACCAAGCACAATTTGTCATTTCTACAAATACAGGCGAACCGATGAAATCTTTATCGAAAGTAGCCTCAGGTGGAGAAATTTCACGTGTCATGCTCGCTGTGAAGAGTATTTTCTCAGCCAAACAAGACGTCACATCCATTATTTTCGATGAAGTTGATACAGGCGTCAGCGGCAGAGTCGCACAAGCCATTGCTGAAAAAATTTACAAAGTAGCGTCTGGATCACAAGTGCTCTGCATTACACATCTGCCTCAAGTAGCCGCAATGGCTGACACACATCTCTTCATTTCGAAACGCTCGAAAGCGGGCAGAACACTGACGAGTGTCAAACCATTAAGTCATGAAGAAAAAGTGAGTGAAATTGGCCGGATGATTGCCGGTGTGGAAGTGACTGAGCTGACAAAACAGCATGCAAAAGAACTATTGCACCAAGCAAATGATGTCAAAACAACAGGGTAGCTGAATCATCAGCTGCCTTTTTTATATGTTGTGTAAAAGCCGGCGTATATACCCATAAAATCGTCTTTTTCTTTTATCAATTTATCCAATCATTTTCTAAAGCTGCCGGTTATAAATCCTCTCGAAGAAGGCAAAAGTAAAGATGTAGCCAAAACATGAGTGTTCTGGTGTGGGTAAGGAGCGAGGAGAGTGAAAAATGAATGCCCGAAAAGATGAGAAAAGCCATTGGTGTGATTCTCCTTGTTTCTTTAATAAGTACAGGGTTTATGAGCATAGTGAAGGAATACATCAGCATTCCAACAAATGTTGCTGTATTTGAAAAACAGAAGCACTCAATTGACACATCGATTGAAGCGTCAGCCAATGCTTCTTCGCCAGCCTTTAGCCTTTCAGAGAAAGAGAATCAGCTGGATATTACAGGACAAAAGGCGGGAAAAGCCGAAATTGTTTATGATTTTAAAGGATTTCCTATTAAGAAAACAAAAGTTGATGTTCTCCCTGAATTAAAAGTTGTTCCTGGAGGACAATCCATTGGCGTCAAGCTCCACTCTGTAGGAGTTCTCGTTGTAGGTTTTCATCAAATCACAACAGCAGACGGCAAAAAATCACCAGGTGAAGCCGCAGGCATTCAATCAGGGGATATGATCATTGAAATCAATGGTCAAAAAATGGAGAAAATGAATGACCTCACCCCATTTATTCAGAAAGCAGGGAAAACGGGTGAAACGCTTCGTTTGCTCATAAAGAGAGATCATAAAACCTTTCAAACAACATTAACACCCGCAAAAGATGCAAGTGAAGGCATCTATCGAATTGGTCTTTACATTCGTGATTCTGCAGCAGGCATCGGCACGATGACCTTTTTTGAACCTTCATCTAAAAAATATGGTGCCCTTGGGCATGTGATTTCTGACATGGATACAAAAAAACCAATTGTTGTCGACAATGGTGAAATTGTTAGATCAACCGTGACATCGATTGAAAAAGGCACAGGAGGCAATCCTGGAGAAAAATTGGCGAGATTCTCTTCCGAAAGAAAAACAATAGGAGATATCTCCCGCAACAGCCCTTTTGGTATCTTTGGTACGTTAACCGAAAAGCTTGAAAATCATGTAGCAGATAAACCACTTCCAGTCGCTTTATCAAATGAAGTAAAAGAAGGCCCAGCAGAAATTTTAACCGTTGTGGATCATGATAAAGTGGAGAAGTTTGATATTAAAATCGTCAGCACAACACCGCAGAAATTCCCAGCAACTAAAGGAATGGTATTGAAGGTAACAGATGAGCGGCTCTTAAGCAAAACGGGCGGAATCGTCCAAGGAATGAGCGGAAGCCCCATCATTCAAAATGGCAAAGTCATTGGAGCTGTCACACACGTATTCGTCAATGATCCGACTAGCGGGTACGGTGTACACATTGAATGGATGCTGTCGGAAGCAGGAATCGATCTTTATCAAAAAAACAAAAAAGCAAGCTGATCATTTAACTGCCGCGAATCTTCCGGCAGTTTTTTTCTACCCTTTCTTTCTCTTCCATCATGTTATAAAATAAGGAAAAAGAGATTTTTCGACAAAATGAAAAAAAGCATGTTGTCAAATTGCAATAATCGTCGATTCGTTAAGAAAAACATAGAAAAAGCTAGATAATGCTCTATTATTCGGAAAATTAAAGTTTTTTAAAGGGGATAGCATGGTTTTGTCGAATTGAACACTCAGAAGAGAAATGCAAAAGACTAAAGGAATCGACATTGGGGAGGAAAGAACGTGGAGAAAATTAAAGTGTGTGTAGCTGATGACAATCGAGAGCTTGTTGGCCTTTTGACAGAGTACATTGAGGGACAGGAAGATATGGAAGTACTTGGCGTGGCGTATAATGGTCAGGAATGCCTGACATTATTTAAAGATAAAGAGCCCGACGTTCTCCTCTTAGATATTATTATGCCTCATTTAGACGGTCTTGCTGTACTAGAACGCCTCCGTGAAAACAATGAAATGACAAAACAGCCAAGTGTGATTATGCTAACGGCCTTTGGACAAGAAGATGTCACGAAAAAAGCAGTTGATTTGGGCGCATCTTATTTCATTTTAAAGCCATTTGATATGGAAAACCTAGTAGGTCATATTCGTCAAGTCAGTGGAAACGGCACACAAGTTACCCATCGCTCTTCATCAATCCAAAACAGTGTTCTTCGAAACAAACCTGAACCGAAACGTAAAAACTTAGATGCGAGCATTACGACCATTATTCATGAGATTGGCGTGCCCGCTCATATTAAAGGCTATTTATACTTAAGAGAAGCGATTTCTATGGTGTACAATGACATTGAGCTTCTCGGAAGCATTACTAAAGTGTTGTACCCAGACATTGCGAAGAAATTTAACACGACCGCTAGCAGGGTAGAACGAGCGATTCGTCATGCCATTGAAGTCGCTTGGAGCAGAGGGAACATTGATTCCATTTCCTCACTCTTTGGTTATACTGTCAGCATGTCAAAAGCGAAACCAACCAATTCAGAATTTATTGCCATGGTAGCTGATCGTTTGAGATTAGAGCATAGAGCTAGCTAGTTTATTTTTCATGAAAAAACGTTTCTTCATTGAGACGTTTTTTTATTTTGAAACATGTTGTAAAAAATTGGTTAGATTGATAAAATCATTTTAATGTTTAAATTGGACAAACGGGCTGTTTTATTTTCAGAATAAAATGAAAAATAAAGCATGAAAAAAATAAAAAAGACATAAAGTAGTGGTAATCAGCTGCGCCAATCGATCATGAAGTCTTCAAAATAGAAGAAGAAAACGCTCATTCGTAAGAAAAAGGATGAGAGGAAAAGGTCTTATGGAATTGGTAATTAAAGCAAACGAGATCGAAAGTTCTATTTCTATTGACCTGATTGATTGGCGTTTTAAAGTCACTGGCTTCTTAGAGATTGTGCCATTTGAACTGAATATTCCCATTGTCGAATTTAATAATTTTCACATTCTTTTACTATGCTATAATAATGAAAAGAAGAGGGTGAGGTTATGGGAAAGCTGAAAATCCACTCTGCTGAGGTAGCGAACGAAATTAGCAAGTGGACGAGGGTCATTTCTCAGAATGACTTAGAGAAATCTGCTGTCTATAAAGAGAAAATTCAGAATTTGCTAAAAAATACAGATGAAGACCGTGAAGTTCTCCTTTATTATCAGCTTGTTGACGGCAGACATGAAATGTTACTTGGAAATATTGAAAAAGCCAATCAAATTATGAAAAGTGTCGGAACGCTCGATGAGAAGGCAGATGACATTATTAATTTTTATTTTTACTTTTACAAAGGCCAATATGCTGCATATGTGAAAAAGTATGATGAAGCCATTAGTTTTTACAAAATTGCAGAACAGCGGCTAAAACGTGTGAATGAAGACCTTGAAGTAGGAACTTTTCACCATAAGGTTGCTTCAATTTATTACGAACTGAAACAAAATTTCATATCCATTAATCATATTAAAAAAGCCATCGATACATTCAAAGCGCATGAAGAGTATACAGCGCAAGCAATTGACAGCTTGATTTTACATGCAAGTAATTGTATTGATTTGTTCCAATTCGATGAAGCAGAGGAGAAGTATCAAGAAGCTCTTGAGAAAAGTAAGCGCATTAACAATGAAGTGCTGATTGGGAAATGCTATCACAATTTAGCTGTTCTTTATTATGCAAAGCATGATTATGAAAAAAGCGCACTTTATGCAAAAAAAGGAATGGGCATTCAAATTCACCGTGACAATAGTCATTATTACATCCAGTCTTTATATGTTCTGGCAAACGCTTTAGTGCATCTAGGAGATCAAGAGGCGAGGGAATATATTAAAGAGGGTATTCTGTATAGCTGCGATATCCAAAATAATGAATATATAGTAAAATTTGAAATTTTGGATTTGATGTGCGAGAATAGTGGGGCAGCAGACGTATTCTCTGAAAAATTAGACTACATAGAAAAAAATAGATTATATGTGGAGCTTGAGGATTTGTCTGAACAAATATCGAAATACTTCAAGGAACGAAATGATTATCAAAATGCCATTCGTTTTCTTGAAAAGAAATTCGATGCACAAATACTTCAAAAGAAAGTGGAGGTTATCTTATGAAAAAGTTGTTGTTAGGTGTAACCGTTGTTACAGCAGTCGCAGTTGTTTCTTCCCTTTTTGCTCTTGACGCAGAGACGACAGAGCAAGCCATCAGAGCGATTACGTGATCGAATTTATCTGTCAACCTCTTCATGCGAATCAGAAGAGGTTTTTTTTATGTGCTCAAAACTGGAAAAACGAAAAAAGACACGTCATAATGAAAGGAAGCATCATATTTAGAGGTGACCTATGACGAAAATTTTTGCACACAGAGGCTTTAAAGGCATTTATCCTGAAAACACCATGATAGCCTTCGAGCATGCACTCCATTCGGGAGCTGACGGAATTGAGCTGGATGTTCAGCTGACGAAAGACGGCAGACTTGCTGTTATTCACGATGAGAAACTGAACAGGACAACGAATATGAAAGGTTTAGTGAAAGACCATACATATGAAGAATTAAAAGCGGGAGATGCGAGTCATTCTTTTTATGAAGAAACCGGTGCTGTATCCATTCCTCTTTTAGAGGAAGTATTAGAGCTAGTGACGCAGCAATCATCATTGATCATTAATATTGAACTGAAAAACTCCATTTATCGATATCCAGGTATCGAGGAGAAAGTAAAAAAGCAAATCGAGCATTTTCAAATAGAAGACCGTGTACTTGTTTCATCGTTTCATCACGGCAGTTTAGCTCTTTTTCACAAACTGATGCCGCATGTTGAACTTGCTGTACTCACAATGGATGTGATTCATCAGCCGGAGATGTATATAAAAACAGTACCAGCAAGAGGCTATCATCCAAATATTAAGGGTGCAGGCGTGACC
Source organism: Bacillus sp. Nf3 (assembly GCF_003028545.1). Lineage (NCBI taxonomy): Bacteria > Bacillati > Bacillota > Bacilli > Caryophanales > Bacillaceae > Bacillus > Bacillus sp. Nf3. Next base: position 557,260 of record NZ_PYUA01000002.1, read on the forward strand.
AAAGAGGTTGTGTCAGCTCTCCATGCATCTCAGCAAGTAATCAGGCCGTTTACAGTAAACAGTGAAAAGCAAATGAAAAACATGTTTTCCTTAGGTGTCGATGGCATTTTCACTGATTTTCCTGACCGAGCCGTGAAAATAAGAGAAGAAATGAAATAAAGACCTGCTATCATCAGCGGGTCTTTTTTCACGTTTTATCTCTGCTTAAAGCGAGCAGTCACTTTATTTCGTTTACGGTCTCTATATAAAATAAAGCCAGCCACTACATAAAGCCCTCCCCCTAAAAATAACAACCCTGCAATTCCTTGCAGCCATAAAAATGGAAATGGTGCAATGATGATGCCGAAAACAGTGTCACGCAGCAGCTTAATCCCAAGTGCAGCAAGCGCGCCAGGTATTAAAATAATCACTAGTGCAAGTATTCTCCCCATCAAATGTCCCCTTAAACGTCATTTACTTCCATTGTCTAATTCAAAAAATATTTTGTCAAGAAAGGAAAACGTGGTAATATAAGAGTTGTGCAATTTTTTGCAACGGAAAAATATGGTGTGCAAATTTTTTCATATAAAGGGGTAACGGGATGCAGAGAGTCTTGATTGTCGGTGCGGGACAGGGTGGATCAGCATTGCTAGAAACATTGCTGAAAACAAATATGATTCAAATCATTGCGATCGCCGACCTTGATCTTGAGGCACCGGGGATGGCAGAAGCGAAAAAGAATGGAATTGATACGACAACGGATTGGAAAGAATACATAAAAGATGACATTGATATCATCATTGAAACAACAGGCAGTTCAGCAGTGCTGAAAGAACTGATGGAAGAAAAGCCGGAGCATGCTGTCATTGTTCCTAGTTCAATGGCTTACGTCATATCAGAATTAATGTCAGAAAAACAACAGCTAATTCAAATATTAAAGGAACAAACCTATAAGCATGACCGCATTTTTAATGCAACGAACGATGGGATGATTTTTATAAACATGGACGAAGAAGTCGTCCTGTTTAATCGATCAGCGGCCAAAATGGTTGGATGTTCGCAAAAAGATGCGATTGGCCGCGACATACGAGAAGTGATCCCAAACACAAAACTTCCCGACATTTTAAGATCGAGAGAGCCAGAATTTAATCAAAAACAATTTCTGAACCAGCAAATACAAATTGTCACAACGCGTTTGCCAATTATTGATGACGCGGGGAGAATGCTAGGTGCTTTATCCATCTTTAAAGATATTACAGATGCCGTTGAGCTTGCGGAGGAAGTAACGAACCTTAAAGAAGTGCGAACCATGCTGGAGGCGATCATTCAATCGTCAGATGAAGCCATATCGGTTGTTGATGAGCAGGGAAAAGGGATCTTGATCAACCGAGCTTATACGAAAATGACTGGATTAACAGATAAAGAAGTTGTGGGGAAACCTGCAGGTGCAGATATTTCTGAAGGAGAAAGCATGCATTTGAAGGTACTTGAAACAAGAAGACCGGTTCGAGGCGTCAGAATGAAAGTCGGGCCAAATAAAAAAGATGTGATCGTCAACGTAGCGCCGGTTATCGTTGATGGCATCTTAAAAGGCAGTGTCGGCGTCATTCATGACGTATCAGAAATACAATCACTTACGAATGAACTAAATAAAGCAAGGCAGCTTATCCGGACACTTGAAGCAAAGTACACATTTGAAGACATCATTGGAGAAAGTGAGCAAATGCTTGTGGCACTTGAGCAGGCAAAGCTAGGCGCAAAAACGCCAGCCACCATTTTACTCCGGGGAGAATCAGGTACTGGAAAAGAGCTGTTTGCGCACGCCATTCACAATGAAAGTGACCGGAAATATAATCGCTTTGTACGGGTCAACTGTGCAGCCTTATCTGAGACCCTTTTAGAGTCAGAGCTTTTTGGCTATGAAGAAGGAGCGTTTTCTGGTGCAAGGCGCGGCGGGAAAAAAGGACTGTTTGAAGAAGCGAATCAAGGCAGCATTTTCTTAGATGAAATTGGTGAGATGACGCCAAGTACACAGGCGAAGTTGCTGCGCGTCATGCAGGAGAAAGAAATTGTAAGAGTAGGCGGAACAAAGGCAATACCAGTCGATGTTCGTGTGATCACGGCGACAAATGTCAATATTGAAAAAGCGATGGCGGAAGGAAAGTTCAGAGAGGATTTATATTATCGCATGAACAGATACCCGATCTCTATCCCGCCGCTAAGGCAGCGCCTTGAGGATATTGACTCGTTAAGCAAACGTCTCATCCAAAAGATCAATTTAGACTATGGACGGAACGTTCGCGGGTTAACAGAACAGGCACTTCATAGACTGCGATCATATAAGTGGCCTGGAAACGTAAGAGAGCTTGAAAATGTACTTGGACGAGCCATGATCTTTTTAAACCCGCAAGAAGAATGGATTGATGAGGGGCATATTTCTTTCATGGAGTCTGAAGATCAGGAAGAAAAAGAGCAGCAGGAACTGGCTGTCAGTCAATTTGAGGGAGAGACGCTTTCGGATGCTGTTGAGGCATTTGAAGCGCAGCTAATTAAACAAAACCTTGAAAAGCATCAATTCAATCGCACGAAAACAGCGAAAACGTTAGGGATCAGCATACGGAACCTTTACTATAAAATGGATAAATATCAACTTGCAAAAGATAGCATGCAATAAAATGCATGTAAACTGCAAAAGATTGCACGAATGTCATGCGAACTGCCTCATTTTACTGCATTTCAAACTGGCACGGAACTTGCATATAAAACATGAACCGAGCACATGGAAAGGTGGGCATATATGAAGCTTGACGATCTGATTATGAAAGCCGCCCAGCTGCAGAATAAAACGGCGGCTGTGGCTCATGCAGAAGACGAAGAAGTGCTTCATGCCATCAAGATGGCAATTAAGCGAAAGGTCGCTCGCTTTCTCCTGGTTGGGAACAAACGCAACCTGAAGGAGCTAGTGAAACAGCATGAAATCGATGAGGACTGGATAGATATTATTCATTCAGATTCTCCCGAAGAATCTGCCAAAATAGCCGTGCAGGCAGTGAGCGAGAAGCATGCAGATATTTTGATGAAGGGGCATGTCCCGACAGCCATTCTTTTAAAAGCGGTACTGAATAAAGAATATGGGCTCAGGACAGCAAGTGTCTTATCACATGTCGCAGCATTCGAAGTACCGGGCTTTGACCGCTTTATTTATGTCACAGATTCTGCGATGAACATCGCGCCCGATTTAAATATGCTGAAAGAGATTACGATCAATTCTGTTCAAGTAGCACAAGCTGTCGGAAACGACATGCCAAAGGTTGCAGTGCTTTCTGCGGTCGAGGTCGTGAATCCGGCAATGGATTCAACTTTAACTGCGGCAAGTCTTGCGCAAATGAATCGGCGGGGGCAAATTTCTGGATGCCTGATTGATGGGCCTCTTGCTTTAGATAATGCCATCTCTCAAACGGCAGCTTCTCATAAAAATATTACGAGTGATGTAGCCGGCCATGCAGATATTTTGCTTGTGCCAACAATTGAGGCAGGAAACATTCTTTATAAATCTCTCATCTACTTTGCACATGCGAAGGTGGGAGCTGTGGTGGCAGGAGCCAAGGCGCCGATTGCTTTAACAAGCCGGTCTGATTCAGCTGAAAGTAAGCTTTATTCAATTGCGCTTGCCATCTGTACATCAAATTAAGCGGAAGTAATAGGAGGAATAACACAATGGAACTTTTTAAATATATGGAACGATACGATTATGAGCAGCTTGTATTTTGTCAGGATGAGCAGTCTGGCTTAAAAGCGATTATTGCGATTCATGATACAACACTTGGACCTGCACTAGGCGGAACGAGAATGTGGACGTATGAAAACGAAGAAGCAGCTATTGAGGATGCACTGCGTCTAGCAAGAGGAATGACTTATAAAAACGCGGCAGCAGGACTTAATCTTGGCGGCGGAAAAACAGTGATCATCGGTGACCCGAGAAAAGACAAAAACGAAGAAATGTTCCGTGCCTTTGGACGTTACATTCAAGGGCTGAATGGCCGCTATATTACAGCGGAAGATGTCGGTACAACGGTAGAAGATATGGATCTCATTCATGAAGAAACCGATTTTGTCACAGGGATCTCTCCTGCATTTGGTTCATCCGGAAATCCGTCTCCAGTCACAGCTTACGGTGTATATAAAGGAATGAAAGCCGCTGCCAAAGCTGCTTTCGGTACAGATTCATTAGAAGGAAAAACAATTGCTGTCCAAGGTGTTGGAAATGTGGCCTACAATCTGTGTAAACATCTGCACGAAGAAGGCGCACAGCTTATTGTCACAGATATCAACAAAGACTCTGTCAAGCGAGCTGTTGAAGACTTCGGCGCAAAAGCAGTCGATCCTGACGATATTTATGATCAAGCATGTGATATTTATGCACCGTGCGCACTTGGTGCAACCATTAACGATGTAACCATTCCAAAGTTAAAAGCAAAAGTGATTGCAGGTGCTGCAAATAACCAGCTAAGAGAAACGCATCACGGAGACCTTATCCATGAAATGGGGATTGTATATGCTCCTGACTATGTGATCAATGCAGGCGGTGTGATTAACGTGGCTGATGAGCTTTATGGCTATAATGCAGATCGTGCGATGAAAAAAGTCGAAGGCATTTATCAAAATATTGAACGTGTGATTGAAATTTCAAACCGTGATGCCATTCCAACTTATAAAGCGGCAGACAGATTGGCTGAAGAGCGAATTGAAAGAATGCGCAAATCAAGAAGTCAATTCTTGCAAAATGGTCAACATATTTTAAGTCGTCGCTAATTGGAAGAATGAGTTGAAACGGAGGTTTTGTTTTTGTTGACAAAAGAATGGCGTATTCTCACGATTAATCCTGGCTCTACTTCAACAAAAATTGGTGTGTTTCATAATGAACGTTCTATTTTTGAAACGACACTTAGACATACAGATGAGGAATTAAAGTCGTTTTCTCATATCATTGATCAATTTTCTTTCCGCAAAGAAACCATTTTGAAAACACTGCATGAACAGGGGATGAATATCTCAAAGTTTGATGCAGTGTGCGCGCGTGGCGGTCTCCTTCGTCCGATTGAAGGAGGCACATATGAAGTCAATGAGCAAATGGTGAAAGATCTAAAAGAAGGATATGCCGGCCAGCATGCATCTAATCTCGGCGGAATCATCGCGAGAGAAATCGCACTTGGCCTGAATATCCCAGCTTTTATTGTCGATCCAGTTGTGGTGGATGAACTAAAGCCAATTGCTCGTATTTCAGGGCTGCCAACGATCGAAAGAAAAAGCATCTTTCATGCATTAAATCAAAAAGCGGTCGCAAGAAAAACAGCGGCTTCTTTTGGAAAAAGTTACGAAGATTTAAACATGATTATTACTCATATGGGCGGCGGTATCACCATTGGTGTTCATGAAAAAGGGAAAGTCATCGATGTGAATAACGGTCTGCATGGCGAAGGTCCTTTCAGTCCTGAGCGTGCGGGAACCTTGCCGACAGGTGATCTTGTAAATCTTTGTTTTTCGGGTGAGTATACCCAAGAGGAAATGCTCAAACGCATTATTGGTGAAGGCGGGCTAGCGGGCTATCTTGGCACGACAGACGCTGTAAAAGTGGAACGCATGATTGAAGCAGGTGATGAGCGTGCGGCGCTCATTTATGAAGCAATGTGCTATCAAATTGCCAAGGAAATTGGTGCGGCTAGCGCTGTTTTAAAAGGAGCAGTTGACGTCATTGTATTAACAGGCGGACTTGCGTACAGCAAACAAATTACATCAAGTATTCGCGGCTATATTGACTGGATTTCAGATGTTGTCGTGTATCCAGGTGAAAATGAGCTGCAATCGTTAGCGGAAGGTGCGCTTCGTATTTTAAAAGAAGAAGAATCACCGAAAGAATACCCAAATGATCAACAGGAAAAGAAAGGAGTGACAAGTCATGGCAACTGAATATGACCTCGTCATTCTTGGTGGAGGCACAGGCGGCTATGTAGCAGCCATCCGTGCCTCACAGCTTGGATTGAAAACAGCAGTTGTAGAAAAAGAAAAGCTCGGCGGAACATGTCTTCATAAAGGCTGCATTCCGTCTAAAGCGCTGCTTAGAAGTGCAGAAGTATATCAAACCGTCAAACGCGCAGCTGATTTTGGAGTTGAGGCAGGCGGCATTGCCTTGCAATTTGCCAATGTGCAAAAAAGAAAAACAGAGATTGTCGAAAAACTAGCAGGCGGCGTCAAACACTTAATGAAACAAGGGAAAATTGATGTATATGAAGGGATCGGCCGTATTCTTGGTCCATCTATCTTTTCGCCAATGCCAGGAACGATCTCCGTAGAAATGGCAAATGGAGAGGAAAATGAAATGCTCATTCCAAAGCAGGTCATCATCGCGACAGGCTCAAGACCGCGGGTGCTGCCAGGGCTTGAAGCAGATGGAACTCACATCCTCACATCAGATGATGCACTTGAACTGCCAGAGCTTCCGCGGTCGATGCTAATTGTCGGAGGCGGAGTGATCGGAATCGAGTGGGCGTCTATGCTCAATGATTTTGGGGTAAACGTCACTGTGATTGAGTTTGCAGACCGTATTTTGCCAACAGATGATCATGAAATTTCCAAAGAAATGGAAAAGCTATTATCTAAAAAAGGCATCACCTTTGTTACAAATGCGAAGGTACTGCCAGATAGCGTAGAAAAGCAGGGAAATCTCGTGACAATTCAAGCGGAAAAGGATGGAGACATTCAGACGTTCGAAGCGGAAAAACTCCTTCTTTCAGTTGGCAGAGTACCTAATATCGAAGGCATAGGTCTTGAAAACACAGACATCCAAACCGAAAAACAAGGCATTGTCGTGAATGAACATTATCAAACAAAAGAATCGCATATTTACGCAATAGGAGATGTCATCGGCGGGCTTCAGCTGGCACATGTCGCTTCCCACGAAGGTATGATTGCTGTTGAACATATGGCTGGGAAAGATCCAAAGCCGCTCGATGAAACGCTCGTATCTAAATGTGTTTACTCTCACCCAGAAACCGCTAGTGTTGGACTCACTGAACAGGCGGCAAAAGAGCAGGGCTTTGAAGTCAAAATAGGGAAATTCCCATTTATGGCGATTGGAAAAGCGCTTGTGTACGGGGAGTCTGATGGATTCGTCAAAATCATTGCCGATCAAAAGACAGATGATATTTTAGGAATTCATATGATTGGTCCTCATGTAACAGATATGATATCTGAAGCTGGATTAGCCAAAGTACTTGATGCAACCCCGTGGGAAGTGGGGCAGACGATACACCCGCATCCGACCTTATCAGAGGCGATTGGCGAGGCAGCCCTTGCTGTTGACGGGAAGGCGATCCATTTTTAATCAAGGAGGGAAACATGATGAGTAACATGCGTCATCAGGAATTAGGATTATCAGATGAACAAGCAATTGATATATATAGAACAATGCTTCTAGCGAGAAAAATCGATGAACGGATGTGGCTATTAAACCGTTCAGGTAAAATTCCATTCGTCATTTCTTGTCAAGGGCAGGAAGCGCAGCAAGTCGGTGCTGCATTTGCCCTTAATAGAGAAGAAGATTACGTCTTACCTTACTATCGTGATATGGGGGTTGTTCTTGCTTTTGGGATGACAGCAAAAGATTTAATGATGTCTGGTTTCGCAAAACAAGACGATCCAAACTCAGGCGGAAGACAAATGCCGGGGCATTTTGGACAAAAAGCAAATCGAATTGTGACCGGATCTTCACCTGTAACAACGCAGGTTCCTCACGCGGTGGGAATTGCCCTTGCTGGACGATTAGAGCAGAAAAACTTTGTCAGCTTTGTCACGTTCGGTGAAGGCTCATCAAACCAAGGAGATTTTCACGAAGGCGCTAACTTCGCTGCTGTGCATAAACTGCCTGTTATTTTCATGTGTGAAAACAATAAGTACGCGATTTCCGTGCCATATGACAAACAAGTGGCCTGTGAACGCATTTCAGATCGTGCGATTGGATATGGGATGCCTGGCGTAACTGTAGATGGAAATGATCCGCTTGAAGTATATGCCGCTGTCAAAGAAGCGAGAGACCGTGCGGCTAGAGGCGAAGGCCCGACATTGATTGAAACAATCTCTTACCGTTTAACTGCGCATTCAAGTGATGACGATGACTCAAGCTATCGAGAAAAAGAAGAAGTGCTCGAAGCAAGAAAGAAAGATCCGCTCATCCAATATGAAACGTATTTAATCGAAGGAAACGTCATGACTTCTGAAATGAAAGAAGAGATGACAAAAGAAATCATGCAAATCGTAAACGAAGCCACTGATGAAGCGGAAAACGCAGCTTATGCTGAGGCAGAAAGCGCACTTCGTTACGTGTATGCGGAGTAAGGGGGAAGAAAAATGCCTGTTATGTCATATATAGACGCCATTACACTGGCGATGAAAGAAGAAATGGAACGAGATCCGAAAGTGTTTGTGCTCGGAGAGGATGTCGGGAAAAAAGGCGGCGTATTTAAAGCGACAGCGGGTCTTTACGAGCAATTTGGAGAAGCGCGCGTCATGGATACACCTCTTGCAGAATCAGCCATTGCTGGTGTAGGTATTGGGGCAGCGATGTATGGAATGCGCCCAATTGCAGAAATGCAATTTGCGGATTTCATTATGCCTGCAATCAACCAAATCATTTCAGAGGCTGCAAAAATTAGATACCGATCAAATAATGATTGGAGCTGTCCAATGGTCATCCGCGCACCATACGGAGGCGGAGTACACGGGGCACTTTATCATTCACAATCGGTCGAAGCGATTTTTGCTAACCAGCCTGGTTTGAAAATTGTGATGCCTTCTACACCTTATGATGTCAAAGGTCTTTTAAAGGCTGCAGTGCGTGATCCAGATCCTGTATTGTTCTTTGAACATAAACGTGCATACCGCCTTATTAAGGGAGAAGTGCCTGAAGAGGATTACACTCTTCCGATTGGAAAAGCAGATGTGAAACGTGAAGGCGATGATATTACGGTCATTACATATGGCCTTTGTGTGCATTTTGCGCTGCAAGCAGCAGACCGCCTTGCAAAAGACGGCATTTCCGCTCATATTCTCGATTTGAGAACAGTGTACCCGCTTGATCAGGAAGCGATCATAGAAGCGGCTTCTAAAACAGGGAAAGTGCTTCTGTTAACGGAAGATACAAAAGAAGGCAGCATCATGAGTGAGGTTGCGGCAATCATTTCGGAGCATTGCTTATTTGATTTAGACGCACCAATCAAACGCCTGGCAGGACCAGATATTCCGGCAATGCCTTATGCGCCGACAATGGAGAAATTCTTCATGGTCAACCCGGATAAGGTAGAAGCTGAAATGAGAGAGCTAGCGGCGTTTTAAGAAAGAGGAGGGTTTCAAAGTGGCAATTGAACAAATGAAAATGCCTCAGCTAGGTGAAAGTGTAACAGAAGGAACTATTAGCAAATGGCTCGTTTCACCTGGCGATCATGTGAATAAATACGATCCGATTGCGGAAGTCATGACGGATAAAGTGAACGCAGAAGTCCCGTCTTCTTTTACAGGAACGATTACAAAGCTATCGGCTGAGGAAGGCGAAACGCTGCAAGTAGGAGAAGTGTTCTGTGAAATTGAAGTTGAAGGAAGCGAGCAGCAGAGCGAGAAAGAAGCAGCACCTGAGCAAAGCAAAGCGCCTGAAGCAGATCAAACAAATGAGAATCAAAGTCAAAAGAAACGATACTCTCCAGCCGTTCTTCGTTTAGCAGATGAGCATGGCATTGATTTAGCAGCTGTTCAAGGTACGGGAGCAGGCGGCCGAATTACTAGAAAAGATTTGCTGCAGCTTATTGAAAACGGCGGCGTCAAAGAGAAGACAGCTCCTGTCAATGAACGTGCTGTTCAACCGGAGCCTGCGCAGCCAACTCAAGCAAAAGCGACTCCTGCCATCCCTTCCATGCCTGGTGATGTTGAGCTGCCAGTCACGCCGATCCGACAGGCAATTGCGGCCAATATGCTGAGAAGCAAACATGAAATTCCGCATGCATGGACGATGATGGAAGTCGATGTGACAAATCTAGTGACAAGAAGAAATCAGCTGAAGGATCAGTTTAAAGCAAAAGAAGGCTTTAACTTGACGTTCTTTGCGTTCTTTGTCAAAGCTGTGGCTCAGGCCTTAAAGGAATTCCCTGAAATGAACAGTATGTGGGCCGGAGATAAAATTGTGCAGAAGAAAGCGATCAATGTTTCGATTGCTGTCGCTACAGATGACGCGCTTTTTGTTCCAGTCATTAAGGATGCGGATGAAAAGACCATTAAGGGCATCGCCAAAGAAATTCATGAGCTGGCGTCTAAGGTGAGACAAGGAACGCTCAAGCAAAATGATATGGAAGGCGGTACATTCACTGTCAACAACACGGGATCATTTGGTTCAGTACAATCTATGGGAATCATTAATTATCCGCAAGCGGCGATTTTACAAGTAGAATCGATCGTGAAGCGTCCAATGATAGTAAACGGAATGATTGCGGCAAGAGACATGGTCAATCTTTGTCTTTCATTAGATCACAGAGTACTAGATGGTCTTGTATGCGGCAGATTCCTTCAGCGAATTAAACAAATCCTTGAAGGCATCGACGAGCAAACATCTGTTTATTAAAACAATCATTTTCCCCCTCCCGGCATGAGAGGGGGATTTCCACATCTAGGAGAAAGGAGCGATGATATGTCTGGACTAGATTTTTTTGCTTTTCTAACGATTGGTCTCATGTTTATCACAGCGATTGCCTTCGCTTTTCTGCGGTACATTTCTAAATCACGCAATCATCCTGAACGATTACTGCTTATCATATCGATCGTTTCAATCATTCAAATCGTGTACTGTCTGCTGATTGTCGGTGGCTTCAAAGGAGCAGCCAATAGCTTTTTAGGAATATCACTTCTCGTTGGTACACTTCTCGGATATGCACTTGAATATTTATACAGACGCTATATCAAAAAAAAGCCCGAATCAAAATGATGTCGGGCTTTTTTTTATTCTGCTGGAACAATAAAGGTCAAATGCTGCTTTAACACTTCTAAAGAAGAGGGAGCCTTCATATAAACCTCACCATCCGTATCAGCATCCATTTCCTCTTTTGTGTGGATACGAATACTGGACGCTTGAATGAGAGACAGATCGCCGGTGAAATCCTCCAGCTCTTCCCGGTTCATTGAGAAGATCTCTTTCAAAGCAGAGAAACTCGTATTTCTGCAAATTAAGATTTCAGCTTTTCCATCATCAATGGATGCATTAGGCAAATCAATTTTATTTGTACCGATAAAATGTCCATTCATGACAAGAACGATGACAGCTTCCTCTTCCCAGCTTTCCTCTTCGGTCTCAATCCGTACGTGAAAAGGATCTGTTTGCTGCAGTGTGCGCAGGGCACTTGTGAAGTAGCTGATTTTACCGAGTACGGCTTTTTCCTTGTCGTTAATGTTGTTGGACGTGTCTGCGATCAGCCCAATTCCCCAAAAGTTTAATACGTATCGATCCTCTGCTTTGATTAAGTCGACCTTTGTCTCTTTGCCGTCTACAATCATTTGAGCGGCTTTTTGCATCTGTTGAGGAATACCAAGCGTTCTAGAAAAATCATTGCATGTCCCGCCTGGTAATATCGCTACAGCTGGCCTTTTTTCTAAGCCGCCAATACCGTTCATACATTCATGCACGGTACCATCTCCGCCTAATATGATGAGCAATTCCACCGTCTCATCAATATGACGACAGAAATCATAAGCATCATTTGGCTGCTTTGTTGGTTTAAGAATGAGTTCATCAATATGTAGAGAAAGAAGAGGCACTGTTTGACCGAGTGTTTTTTCCATGTTTTTTTGTCCAGCATTTCCATTATAAATGAGCATCGCTTTTTTGAATTGTGCCATCACGCAGTTCTCCCTTTCATCTCTTTATCATCACTTTTCCCCAATTTGACAGCTCATAAACGATGTTCGGAAAAAGAGGCGATGGATAAGACAACACATTTGCCCGCAGGCGTTTTCCTTGTTATGATGGAGTTAAAATGGTTATGGTACGCTAAAGGAGTGGACGGACATGAATATTGATTTTAATTTATTTATGAATGATATTGTAAAACAAGCGAGAGAAGAAATTAAGCAGGCAGGCTACACTGAGCTCACGTCAGCTGAAGAAGTAGACGAAGCACTGACTAAAAAAGGAACGGCACTTGTCATGGTGAATTCAGTATGCGGCTGTGCAGGCGGTATTGCAAGACCAGCTGCCGGCTATTCTGTTCATTACGATAAGCGTCCAGATCAATTGCTGACAGTGTTTGCTGGGCAGGACAAAGAGGCAACAGCAAGAGCTCGTGAATACTTTGAAGGCTTCCCGCCATCTTCACCATCCTTTGCCTTATTAAAAGATGGAAAAATCATCAAAATGGTCGAGCGTCATGAAATTGAAGGGCACGAGCCAATGGAAGTCGTGTCAAAACTACAAGCCGCTTTTGATGAGCATTGCGAAGAAATCTAACATATGACTTTTGAATGAATAAATATAAAGCAGTCCGGTCTTTAGATCGGTCTGCTTTTTGTTTTATAAGACAATAGAATCAAAATAATTTTAGCAAAATACTATTGCATCTTAAAAAGAAAGTGTTTAAAATACATTATAGTGAATAAATATTCAAATCAATACATGATTTTAAATACTGGGAGGCATCATCATATGAAAAAGTGGTTATTATTACTTATGACAGCTGGTCTTGCAGCTGCACTCGCAGCATGCGGAACTTCTTCTAATAATTCAAACGCATCAGGAGATGACAAGACACTCGTGATGGCGACATCAGCCGATTATCCGCCATTTGAATCAAAAGACGGAGATAAAATTGTCGGTTTTGATGTAGATCTTGCAACAGCACTAGCGAAAAAGAACGGCTACAAGCTAGAAATTCAAGATATGGACTTTGCTAGCCTTGTATCAGCCCTCAAAACAAACAAAGCTGATATTGTCCTTGCAGGAATGACACCTACAGAAAAACGTAAAAAGCAAGTGGATTTCTCTGATGTTTATTACAATGCTAAAAACTTGGTTGTATCAAAGAAATCTAGCGGTATTAAAGTAGAGAAAGATTTAAAAGATAAAACAGTCGGCGTTCAATTAGGTTCTATTCAACAAGATGAAGCAAATGGTTTGCAAAAGAAATATAACCTTACAGTTGAAGACCGTAATAAAATTTCTGATATCATTCAAGAGATCAAAGCAGGCCGTTTTGATGCAGCAATTATTGAAGATAAAGTAGCTGCTGGTTACTTGAAAAAGGAAAAAGACTTCCAAGCATTTGGATTGAACAGCTCAAACGAAGGTTCAGCCATTGCATTCAAGAAAAATAGCGACTTAACAGCGAAGTTTAATAAATCATTAAATGAAATGAAAGATAATGGTGAACTTGATAAATTAATTAAAAAATGGTTTGCTGATGAAAAGTAAGTCAGGAAAAGAATCAGCGTCATTCAAGAAAATCAAGTAGAAAAGCGCTGAAAAGTTCAACTCGTGTTGAACTTTTTTTCCTGTTTTGTATGAAGGCAAAAAAAAGGAGAATGTCATGTTTGATTTTAAAGATGTAATACCTCAGATGCCCTTTATTTTAGAAGGGCTTAAGGTCACACTTTCTATTGTAGTGGTATCCCTTTTCCTTGGATTTATCTTAGGAATTTTATTAACGCTTTGTAAAATTAGTGTGTTTAAACCGCTCATTTGGATTGCAGACTTTTATACGTCAATTTTCCGAGGCACACCGCTTGTGCTTCAATTGCTCATTATTTATTTTGGTCTGCCTCAGCTTCTTGGATTCCAAATCGATCAATACTGGGCTGCTGTAGCGGCATTTTCACTCAACTCGGCAGCATACGTATCTGAAATTATTCGTGCGGGTATTAATGCCATTGATAAAGGTCAAAAAGAAGCGGCCGTTGCTTTAGGCATCCCTTATGCTAAAATGATGAAGGACTTATTGCTTCCGCAGGCGTTTAAAAATATTTCACCTGCACTTGTGAATGAAACGATTACACTGACAAAAGAATCAGCAATTGTAACAGTCATCGGACTGGGTGATGTCATGAGACGAGCCTATCAAGCTGGGGCCGTCACGTATAATTATCTTGAACCGCTTATTTTTGCGGGTCTTATCTATTATGTCATCGTGCTTGTTCTCACCTTTGTCGGCAAATCGGTGGAAAGGAAGTTAAAATCAAATGATTAAAATAGAGAAACTCACAAAATCTTTTGGTAAAAACGAAGTTTTAAAGGGGATCGACACGACCATTAAAGAAGGGGAAGTTGTAGCGGTTATTGGACCATCTGGTTCAGGAAAATCGACCTTCCTCCGCTGCATCAACTTACTTGAAAAGCCGACTTCCGGTGTAATAACAATTAAGGACACCGAAATCACCAATCCAAAAACGAATGCACTAAAAGTGCGTGAGAACATCGGAATGGTATTTCAGCATTTCCATCTGTTCCCGCATAAAACCGTGCTGGAAAATATTACGTATGCGCCAATGAATGTGAAGAATCAATCGAAGGAAGACAGCATCAAGCAAGCTGAAGACCTGCTCAAAAAGGTAGGGCTTCTAGAGAAAAAAGATGATTTCCCGAACCGTTTGTCCGGCGGTCAAAAGCAGCGTGTGGCGATTGCACGTGCGCTTGCAATGACACCAGACATTATGCTGTTTGACGAACCAACGTCTGCCCTAGATCCAGAAATGGTCAAGGAAGTATTAGAGGTCATGAAAGAGCTGGCTCAATCTGGAATGACACTCGTCATCGTCACACATGAAATGGGCTTTGCAAAAGAAGTGGCTGACCGTGTGATCTTTATGGATGACGGGAAAATTGTAGAGGATGCAAACCCTGTACAATTTTTTGAATCACCGTCTTCACAGCGTGCGCAAGACTTCTTACAAAAAATATTATAAAGAAAAAAGGGAAGGAGACTTAACATCTCCTTCTTTTTTTGATTATAATGGGGAAAGTAAAAAAAGTTCATCATTTCACAAAAGTGAATGGAAACAAGACAGAAAAGAGTGAATCACATCATGTTTAAAATTGGCTACCGAACGCTGAAAACAGCATTAGGAACAGCGATCGCTATTTATATTGCACAATTGCTTGGCTTGCAAAATTATTCAGCTGCCGGGATTATTACGATCCTGTGTATTCAGGTGACAAAGAAAAGATCCCTCTTAGCATCGGGAGCCCGCTTTGCAGCATGCAGTCTCGCTATTTTATTTTCTTATTTATTTTTCGATCTGATTGGGTATCATCCTTTTGTGATCGGTTTGATGCTGCTTGTCTTTATTCCAACAACGGTTCTGCTACGAATTAAAGAAGGGATTGTCACAAGTTCAGTCATCATTCTCCATTTATACATGTCTGGCGGGATTA
This sequence comes from Bacillus sp. Nf3, assembly GCF_003028545.1. Taxonomy (NCBI): domain Bacteria; kingdom Bacillati; phylum Bacillota; class Bacilli; order Caryophanales; family Bacillaceae; genus Bacillus; species Bacillus sp. Nf3. Next base: position 572,690 of record NZ_PYUA01000002.1, read on the forward strand.
CCCTGCATCTCATTTGGAATGAACTGCTGCTGATTACCATTGGTGTTGGGGTAGCGCTGATTATGAACCTCTATATGCCTAGTGTTGATAAAAAGCTCAAACGCTACAGCGAACAAATTGAAGCCAACTTTGCTAAAATTTTTGAGGAAATCGAGCAATACTTAATGACAGGGAAGCAAGACTGGACAGGAAAAGAAATACCAGAGACACATCAATTGATTAAAGAAGCAAAAGCTCTCGCATATCGTGATGTTGAAAACCATGTATTAAGACATGAAAACCTGTATTATCATTATTTCAACATGAGACAAAAGCAATTTGAAATCATTGAGCGTGTGCTGCCCAAAATTACGTCGATTTCCGTCACAACGGAGCATGGACAAATCATTGCAGAATACATTAGAGACTTACGCGAACATATTCACCCAGGGAACACAGCGCATAAGTTTTTAAGACGTCTCATTGATATGAAAGAAGAATTCGACGCACTTCCGCTCCCGCAAACACGAGAAGAATTTGAGGCAAGAGCGGCACTCTTTCATTTCCTCGGTGAAATGGAACAATATTTAGTACTGAAAAGCTATTTTAAAGGGATGAAAGAATAGAGACGCATGAGTTCCTCCTTCATTGGTCAATCTAATGAAAAAGGAGGAGCCTATGCGTCTTTTATTTTATACCGTACTGACCATGTCCCTTTCACCTATCTGGCCGCTTGGGCAAAACCCGCTGCCAGGTGACCCATTTGTCATTATTAATAAACAAACAAATGAACTTGCCTTTATTGATCAAGGGAAAATTCAAAAAGTATATCCTGCCTCTACAGGAAAAACAGCAGATTTAACGCCAGAAGGTGAATTTACCATTATGATCAAAGCGAAAGATCCCTATTACAGAAGAAAAAATATTGAAGGCGGTGCGAAGAATAATCCTCTTGGACGAAGATGGATTGGATTTGATGCACGAGGAACAGATGGCAGAACCTACGGAATTCATGGAACGAGTGATGAAACTTCGATTGGGAAATTTATCACGGCAGGCTGTGTGAGACTTCATAATCAAGATGTAGAGCTGCTGTTTGATCAGCTTCCAATTGGAACAAAGGTATGGATTACAAAATCAAGTGCTTCCTTTGAAACGCTTGCCAAAGACAAACAGGCCATTCGTTGATATCTCGAATCACCTGCTTGTCTGCTTTTATTCAATCCTTATAAAAAGGCTGCTGCTCCTGCTAAAAGTGAAGAAACTAACAGCAGGCTAATCATAAGCAATACCATAAATTTCATGAATTTTTGAGACATATCGCACCCCTATAACCGAAGATTTTTGCGACAAGCGCAGTTGTCTTTATTTTATCTGGTTTTTTCATATGCGACAAGTGATCAGCAAAGGAAGTGAACGGATGACACAAATCGATCATATTGCCATTGCCGTCTTTTCTATTAAAGAAACATCTCAAACGCTTCATCAGCTATTTAATTGGCACTTTTCAGACATACAAGAGATTCCTGAGCAGGAGATTAAAGCGTCCTTCACTTCACTTGATGATCTGCACATTGAATTAATTGAGCCAATCTCAGCCCGCAGTAAACTACATAATTTCTTAACAAAAAGAGGAGAGGGGCTTCATCATATTGCGCTAAAGTCGGGTGACATTCAGGCTGATCTTAGCCGTCTCGATCACCTTGGCGTGCAGCTTCTCCAAAAAACAGCACAGATGGGCGCCAGCGGAAAGCAAATTGCATTTATTTCACCTAAAGAAACGTCAGGTGTGTTATTTGAATTGTGCGAGTCCTTGAAAGGAGAGAAACATAGTGATGAATGAATCATTCAATGACTTGTCTGAATGGCGGAAGAAAGCGCTAATGGGTGGCGGCGAAAAACGAGCAGCGGCTCACAAGAACAAGGGAAAGCTGACGGCTCGAGAGCGGCTTCATGAACTTCTTGACGAGGGCAGCTTGATGGAAATTCAGTCATTTGCAACAGGCGAGCTCTCAGAGCATGTTGGTGACGGTGTCGTCATTGGAACGGGACTCATTCATGGAAAACCAGTATGTGTTTATGCACAAGATGCAACAGTATACGGAGGCTCTTTAGGCGAAATGCATGCGAAAAAAATAGCCTCTTTAATGGATCTGGCCGCTAAAAATCAAATGCCGGTCATCGGTCTAAAAGACTCAGGTGGTGCGAGAATTCAAGAGGGTGTGGTATCATTAGAAGGATACGGACAGATTTTTAAACGGAATGTGCTGTACTCTGGTCGAATCCCGCAAATATCTGTTATTTTAGGATCATGTGCTGGAGGTGCAGTCTATTCTCCTGCATTGACTGATTTTGTCTTCATGACAGAGCAAACAGCTCATATGTTTTTAACTGGTCCGAAAGTAATAGAAAAAGCAACAGGAGAAACGGTCTGTCCTGACCGTCTTGGCGGTGCAAGTGTTCAGCATCAGACAAGCGGGAATGTGCACTATACTGGGAAAGATGAGAAGGACGTGTTAAAAGCGGTTCGAACTCTTTTAACGTACATACAAACGAAACAACAATCTGTCACACGCGCTGGGGTCCGAAAGCGCGATTCCGCCGATCCAGGCAGAATTCTGCCAAAGGATCCATCACGCACCTATGATGTCAAACAAGTGGTGACAGCGATAACCGATCCAGACTCATTCTTTGAAACGCAGCCTTGTTTCTCAAAAAATATTGTCACAGGTTTTGCCAGATTACAAGGAGCCTCCATTGGTGTTGTTGCCAATCAGCCAAAGGTGCTGGCAGGCAGCCTTGATCTTGACGCTTCCGATAAAGCGGCCAGGTTTATTCGATTTTGTGATGCGTTTCATATTCCGATCTTAACCCTTGTGGACGTTACTGGTTTTTTACCAGGGGAGAAAGCTGAGCATGCAGGAATTATCCGCCACGGTGCAAAGCTTTTATATGCGTATGCTGAAGCAACCGTTCCCAAAATCACTGTGATTTTAAGAAAGGCGTTTGGCGGTGCTTATGTCGCGATGAATAGCAAGGGCTTAGGCGCTGACTTTGTTTATGCATGGCCAGAGGCCGAAATTGATGTCATGGGGAAAACGTTCGCAGACGAAATTGTTCATCCTGCTTCGCGCGAGTCTGAAAACAAACCAAGTGTATGGAAAGCTGCCCAGGCAGGTCTGATAGACGATATTTTTATGCCAGCTGAAACGAGAGAGCGATTGATCCGCTCATTTGATTTGCTTCGCAGTAAGGAAGAAGATAGACCGTTAAAAAAGCATGGCAACATGCCGCTATAAGAGGAGGAGCATCATCATGATCAATGAAAAACGCTTACTAGACGAATTTTTAGAATTAGTTCAGGTTGATTCAGAAACAAAACACGAAGAGAAAATTGTTGAAGTATTAAAAGAAAAATTCTCGCAGCTTGGTCTTAAAGTGGTTGAAGACGATTCAAAAGCGGCAACAGGCCACGGTGCAGGCAACCTTGTCTGCACATTAGAAGGAAATCAAGAGGCAGATACGATTTATTTCACTTCTCATATGGATACAGTTGTGCCGGGAAATGGCGTAAAGCCAGTCATTGAGGACGGCTATGTGAAAACAGATGGAACAACCATTCTTGGTGCTGACGATAAAACAGGACTTGCTGCTATGTTTGAAGCGATCCGTGTGCTGAAAGAGAAAAATTTACCGCACGGGAAGATTGAATTTGTGATCACAGCAGGCGAGGAATCAGGACTTGTTGGAGCAAAAGCGTTAGACCCAAATTTGATGACAGCGAAATACGGCTATGCCCTTGATTCAGATGGCAAGGTTGGTACGATTATCGTAGCTGCACCAACACAGGCAAAAGTACGCGCAACGATTTACGGAAAAACCGCTCACGCAGGTGTCGCGCCTGAAAAAGGTGTGTCTGCGATTACTATTGCATCTAAAGCAATTGCCAGCATGCCACTTGGCCGAATTGATGAAGAAACTACGGCGAATATCGGCCGTTTTGAAGGCGGAACACAAACGAATATTGTGTGCGATCAAGTCGATATTTTGGCGGAAGCACGCTCTTTAGAGCCAGCAAAAATGGAAGCTCAAGTAGCGAAGATGAAAGAAGCCTTTGAAAAAACCGCTAAAGAAATGGGCGGAAGTGCCGATGTACAAATTGACATCATGTATCCAGGCTTCAAATTCTCACACGGCGATCAAGTCGTAGAAGTGGCGAAAAAAGCGGCAGCAAAAATTGGCCGTCCTTCAGAACTGCAGACGAGCGGCGGAGGCAGTGATGCAAACGTCATTGCAGGCAACGGCGTCCCAACTGTCAACCTAGCTGTTGGATATGAAGATATTCATACGAAAAATGAGAAAATGCCGATTGAAGAATTAGTCAAAACAGCTGAAATGGTTCTCGCCATTATCGAAGAAACGACAAATCCATCGTAAAGGCAGGAGACTCTGTGAGCGCGCAAAAGATTATTATTTTTCAGGTGGGGCAAGAGGAGTTTGGCATCAGTGTAGAGCATATTCGTTCGATTGAAAAGGTCCCTTACTTACAAGAAGTATCGAACCTTCCAAAAGAAATTAAAGGGCTGATGTCATTAAGAGGAGAGGTCATTCCTGTCAGTGACACAGGTGTGATGCTTCACGGAAAGCCTCTTGATGTAAACGAGCAGTCAAAGGTGCTGCTATTTGAAGTAAACGATCAAATGATTGGCTGTCTTGTCTCAGATGCAAAAGATATTATCGATATCGAGCAAAGCGAGATCAAGCCATTTCATATGAACACGAAGGCCTCTGAATATTTCTTCGGCGTTGTGGAGAGAGAAAACAAAATGATTTTACAAGTGGACCCAAATAAATTCCTTGGGAAAATTGAGGACCTCGATCAATTGCCAGACCGGTTGAAAGAAGAATTGGCATAATGAAAAGCCCCTTATCTTTAGATAAGGGGTTTATTTTTATTCAGCAGCTGGTTTGGCTTGTTCGTTAGCCGCAGCTTTCGTTTTTGATTTTTGGTACATGACATTTAAAATAATCGTTTGAATCGTGAGTAGTAGTCCGCTTGTCATCCAGTATAAAGGAAGAGCAGCGGGTGCATTAATTGAAAGAAACAGCATCATGATCGGGAAAATCATGCCCATCACTTTCGCCTGCTTCAGCGCAGCCTCTGTCTGGGTGCCTGATTGCTTCGCATATTTTTGCGTGACATAAAATTGTAAGAAATACATAGCCCCTGCAAAAATCGCCACCAATAAATCGGTTTGTCCTAAATTAAACCATAAGAACGTATGAGTTGCGATCTCAGGTGTTGAGCGGATTGCTGAGTAAAAGCCAAGAACAATTGGAATTTGAATCAGCATCGGCAGACAGCCCATGGCAAGCGGGTTCACATTGTTCTCTTTATATACTTTCATCATTTCCATTTGTAGTTCTTTTTGTTTTTCAGGTTCTTTCGTTTTCTTCAATTTGCTTTGTATTTGGTCAATCTGAGGCTTCACCAATGCCATTTTTTCCTGCATGACTCTTTGCTTCTTAAATTGATTCGCAAAAAGCGGGAAAATCAGCAGGCGGACAATCAAGGTGACGAACATAATCGATAAACCATAATCATCATGAAAGAAGTTCGCAAGCCAAATGATCAGCTCAGAAAAAGGCTGAACAAAATAATGATGGAAAAACCCATCAGAGCTCGTATTCGTTTGCGCACTCGCTGCAAATGCAGGTGACGCAATCATCATCAAACATAAAGTCGTAAAAACAGTCAATAAACGTTTCAATTCGTTTCCTCCTCATGATTAAAAAAATTTAATTAGCGAGAGGAAGCGAATGGTCTTCATCATCATTAGATGATCTTTTCATTCGAATGACTTTACTAATCCAAGTTGTAATGCGATCATATATGATAAACAGAAAGTCTGTTCGATTCAAGCAAGATGCGTCCAACTCTTCCAAACGATGCCCACCAAGGTGTTCGTTCATACGGCAGTCTTTTAGTAAAAACGCAATGCCGATGGCCGTCAGCGCTGGAAGAATAATCGTAAAGAATTCAACAAGGAAAAAGACTTCATTGAATGTATCAATAATCATGATTATCACATCCATTTCATTACTCACAGTGTACTATACACATGGTTAAATGTCTAACAGAACCGCGTGTTTTCTCCATTAAATAAAATTCCTTATTATGTATAAAATAGTAAATGTCATCCAAACTTCATATTTCCTATCCTATAATGAGGGGGATGAAAAGAAATGGAGGTTTTGAATATGACAAGTATTTACCCAAAGTTTCGAGCAGCTGCGGTACAAGCAGCACCAGTCTATTTAAATTTGGAAGCAACCGTTGAGAAATCATGTGACCTGATTGACGAGGCAGCTTCAAATGGTGCAAAGCTTGTGGCATTCCCAGAAGCATTTTTACCAGGTTATCCTTGGTTTGCTTTTATTGGTCATCCAGAATATACAAGAAAGTTCTATCATGAATTATATAAAAATGCAGTTGAAATCCCTAGCTTAGCCATTCAAAAAATCAGTGAAGCAGCAAAAAGAAATGAAACGTACGTTTGTATATCATGCAGTGAAAAAGATGGCGGCTCTCTCTATTTAGCTCAGCTTTGGTTTAATCCAAATGGAGATTTAATAGGAAAACATCGGAAAATGAGAGCTTCTGTAGCAGAAAGACTCATTTGGGGGGATGGAAGTGGCAGTATGATGCCAGTGTTTGAAACTGAAATTGGAAACCTAGGCGGATTGATGTGCTGGGAGCATCAAGTCCCGCTAGATCTTATGGCGATGAATGCCCAAAATGAGCAGGTACATGTAGCCTCTTGGCCAGGCTATTTTGATGATGAAATATCAAGCAGATATTATGCCATCGCGACACAGACATTTGTGCTGATGACATCATCTATATATACGGAAGAAATGAAAGAGATGATTTGTTTAACGCAGGAGCAAAGAGATTACTTTGAAACATTTAAGAGCGGGCATACGTGCATTTACGGGCCGGATGGGGAGCCGATCAGTGATATGGTTCCAGCTGAAACAGAGGGAATTGCTTACGCTGACATTGATGTAGAAAGAATCATTGATTACAAGTATTATATTGATCCGGCTGGACACTACTCCAATCAAAGTTTGAGTATGAATTTTAATCAACAGCCTACTCCGGTTGTGAAACAATTATACCCTCAAAAAAATGAAGTATTCACATATGAGGACATTCAATATCAACATGGTATACTTGAAGAAAAAGTGTAAATGAACGTGAAACCTTCTCTTTTTTAGAGAAGGTTTTTTTAAGGAAAGATGAAGTAAATCAATGTATAATCAAAAACAGCTGATCAAAATTTAGGTAGACAAGAAAATGGGGTTATGCCAATGTCAAATATTATTTTTCATATAGACATGAATGCTTTTTATGCCAATGTAGAAATGGCGTATGATCCTTCTTTGCGAGGGAAACCTTTAGCCATCAGCGGAAATGCAAAAGAGCGTAAAGGGATTGTTGTGACGTGCAGCTACGAGGCGAGAGCATTAGGTGTGAAGCCCCCGATGCCCTTGTGGGAGGCGAAGCGGCTATGTCCGGGACTCATTGTCCGCACACCGAACTTTGACCGGTACCGCAGCTCCTCACAAGAGATGTTTACAATACTTAGAGAATACAGCGATTTAGTCGAACCTGTATCGATTGATGAGGGCTACATTGATTTAACGCATACGCCATATGCCGAGCATGCGGTAAAAACGGCTCATGATATTCAAACAAGGCTAGTAGAGGAGCTGATGCTTCCTTCAAGTATCGGCATTGCACCGAATAAATTTTTAGCGAAAATGGCGTCTAATTGGAAAAAGCCAATGGGCATCACCATATTGCGTAAACGAGATGTTCCGAACATGCTTTGGCCGCTCCCTGCTGGTGATATGCATGGGGTTGGACAAAAAACGGCAGATAAATTGAAAACCATCGGAATTCATACTATAGAAGACTTAGCGAAAGCGAATGAGTATACGCTTAAAGAATTGCTTGGCATTAATGGACCGAGATTAAAGCAAAAGGCGAACGGTGAACATGACGGCATCGTGGACCCAGAAAGAATATACGAATTTAAATCCGTCGGCAATTCATCCACTCTGCCTCATGATTCGGATGATTCAGATGAACTTGTCACGTTAATTGATAAGCTGTCACAATCTGTGAGTGCAAGGTTAAGGAGAAAAGAAGTGATGGCGAATCGGCTGCTCATCATGATTCGGTATGCAAGCTGGAAAAATATCACGCGAAGTGTCATGCTCACAAATCCAACGGATCGAAAGGAAGACATATTTGAAGCGGCAAAGCAGTTATTCCTGAAACATTGGAATGACCAGCCAGTGAGGCTCTTAGGTGTGACGGGGACGGACCTTGTCGAACGAAAAGCAGCCGTTAAACAGCTTGATTTATTTTCATATACAGAAGATGCAAAAGAAGAGCCCCTCCAAACCATTTTAGATGGACTGAAAGAAAAATATGGAAAGCCACTGGTGCAAAGAGGGATCACCATTAAGGAAAAAGAGAGTAAAACAAGCGGGACAAGTTTTAATAAAGATTTTTTTCAGGACGAAAGAGGAAATGACTAGCCTGAAAACTTGATAAAAGAGGTGATGTTGTGGTAATTTCAAAGGGTACATCATTTCAGCAGTAATCAATATAGTGTGTTAGAAGGGACGTCAGAATTATGTCAAAACAACAAATCGGTGTGGTTGGACTAGCCGTTATGGGGAAAAACCTTGCCCTCAATATTGAAAGCCGCGGTTTCTCCGTATCCGTTTATAACAGATCTAGCAGCAAAACAGAAGAGTTTCTTCAAGAAGCAAAAGGAAAAAACGTTGTTGGCACATACAGCATCGAAGAATTTGTTCAGTCGCTTGAAACACCGCGTAAAATTCTTTTAATGGTAAAAGCTGGTGCAGCAACAGATGCAACCATTCAATCATTACTTCCTCACTTAGAGAAAGGTGACATTTTAATTGATGGTGGAAATACATATTACAAGGATACACAAAGACGTAATCAAGAGCTTGCAGAAAGTGGCATTCACTTTATTGGTACAGGTGTTTCCGGCGGTGAAGAAGGCGCGCTAAAAGGTCCTTCCATCATGCCAGGCGGTCAAAAAGAAGCGCATGAGCTAGTGAAACCAATTTTAGAAGCGATCTCTGCGAAAGTAGATGGCGAGCCTTGTACAACGTATATCGGCCCAGATGGAGCAGGACATTATGTCAAAATGGTTCATAACGGTATCGAGTACGGAGATATGCAATTGATCTCTGAATCATACTTTATCTTGAAGCATGTTGCTGGATTGTCAGCAGGGGAGCTTCATGAAGTATTCTCAGAGTGGAACAAAGGCGAGCTTGACAGCTATTTAATCGAAATTACAGCTGACATTTTCACAAAAGTGGATGAAGAAACAAACCAGCCGCTTGTGGATGTGATCTTAGATAAAGCTGGTCAAAAAGGAACTGGAAAATGGACAAGCAAAAGCTCACTTGATCTAGGTGTCCCGCTTCCAATCATTACTGAGTCTGTTTTTGCGCGCTACATTTCAGCAATGAAAGATGAGCGTGTGGAAGCAAGTCAATTGATCCAAGGTCCTGAGCCTGTGCAATCAGCTGAGAATAAACAAGAGCTGATCGAAGCGGTTAGAAAAGCCCTATTTATGAGTAAAATCTGTTCTTACGCACAAGGCTTTGCGCAAATGAAAGCAGCGTCTGATGAATATAACTGGGATTTAAAATACGGTGAAATTGCGATGATCTTCCGCGGCGGATGTATCATTCGTGCAGCCTTCTTACAACAAATTAAAGAAGCATATGACCGTAATCCTGAACTGAAAAACTTATTGCTTGATCCATACTTTAAGGATATTGCTCAAAACTATCAATCATCACTTCGTAAAGTCATTTCACTTGCAGTGGAACAAGGAGTTCCTGTTCCATCATTCTCAAGTGCACTTGCTTACTTTGATAGCTATCGCACGGCTGTCCTTCCAGCGAATTTAATTCAAGCACAGCGTGACTATTTCGGTGCACATACGTATGAGCGCACAGATAAAGAAGGCGTATTCCATACTGAATGGATGAAATAAACAGAACGACTGATAAACCTTACCTTTGGTAAGGTTTTTTTGTTTGCATATTTTCGGCTAAAAATGAGAAAAAGAGGGATGCTATGTAAAAAAGACAAGAAAGTAGGGATAGAAGTGGGCATCTTATATGCACTTCTCCCAGCGATATTTTGGGGAAGTATAGTTCTCATCAGTGTCAAACTAGGCGGGAATGCGTATCAGCAAACCCTCGGCATTACGCTCGGCGCGTTTTTATTTTCGATTGTAGCTTTTTTCATTAAAATGCCAGAGCTGACCCCGCTTATATTTGCGGTTTCCGTCATTTCAGGCATCTTTTGGAGTATTGGACAAATGAATCAGCTTTCAAGTGTCGCTTTTCTCGGCGTGTCTAAAGCGGTTCCTTTATCAACGGGCATGCAGCTTGTGAGCACCACCCTATTTGGCGTCATGGTCTTCAAAGAATGGCAGACAATGACGGTCATACTCATTGGTTCCTGCGCCATTTTACTAATCATTGCAGGTGTTGTCATGACATCGCTCGGTCAAAAAAAGAACGGCGGCGAGAATGGCAGAGGCAATTTTAAAAAAGGGATCATTATTCTACTCATTTCAACCGTTGGCTACGTCGGATATGTTGTCATTTTAAGATGGTTTGATATTGATGGCTGGTCTGCACTCGTCCCGCAATCTGTCGGCATGCTGCTTTCATCCTTAGCGATTAGTTTAAAGCAGGATCCATTTAGTAAATATACGTTTAGAAATATCATTGCCGGTCTTGTTTGGTCAACAGGAAATCTTGGGCTGCTTTTGGCCATTCCATTAATTGGCGTAGCCGTAAGCTTTTCAATGTCACAAACAGGGATTGTCATCTCAACACTAGGCGGCATTTACTTATTAAAAGAGAAAGCATCTAGAACAAGCTTTGTCATTGCAGGCTGCTTGATGATTATTGCAGGCGGTGTGCTGCTAGGCTTTACAAAATAGGAGGTAACACGAATGTATCCAGATTTAGAAGGAAAAACAGTTCTGATTACAGGCGCAGGTACAGGAATTGGCCAAGCGATGGCACGCCGATTTGGACAAGAAAAAGCCAATGTGGTGATCAATTACTTTTCTGATAAAGAAAATCCGGATGACACCATTGCAGATATTCAAAAACATGGCGGACAGGCTGTGAAAATCAAGGGAGATGTATCAAAGGAAGAGGATATGCAGGCAATGATTAATAAAGCTGTTGATACATTCGGCAGTCTTGATGTGATGATCAATAATGCAGGCATTGAAAATGAAGTGCCTTCCACCGAAATGACGCTGGATAATTGGAACAAAGTGATGTCTACCAATTTAACAGGTATGTTTCTAGGATGCCGTGATGCACTGAGGTATATGACGGATCATGGGATAGAAGGCTCGATCATTAATATGTCGTCGGTTCATCAGCAAATTCCTTGGCCTCATTTTGTGCATTATGCAGCTAGTAAAGGAGGCGCCAAGCTTTTGACAGAAACATTGGCGCTTGAATATGCCCCTAAAAAAATCCGTGTTAACAGTATTGCACCAGGCGCCATTGATACCCCGATTAATGCGGAGAAATTCGATGATCCAGCCTTGAAAAAAGGTGTGATTGAGCTGATTCCAATCGGCTATATTGGAAAGCCGGAAGAAGTGGCAGCATGTGCTGCCTGGCTGGCATCAAAAGAAGCAAGCTATGTTACGGGCCTAACGTTATATGTAGACGGCGGCATGACAAAGTATCCTGGGTTCCAGGCAGGAAAAGGATAATATAAAAAAGAGCGTACAATACGCTCTTTTTTTATATTAAATACAGACAAATAAAATTAAATGTCTAGACATTTAAAAATAAAAATATATAATATTAATTGGAAGCGCTTTTATTACAACAATGGGGTGAGAGAAATGAAACGTATTTTATTAGCATGCAGTTCAGGAATGTCTACGAGTTTACTAGTGACAAAGATGAAAGCACATGCCGATTCAATTGGGGACGAAGCAGAAATTTGGGCAGTTGGGCAAGATCAAGCGAGAAAAGAAATGGCGAATGCAGATGTTGTGTTAATTGGACCGCAAATGAGCTTTTTAAAAGGAGATCTGCAAAAAGAAGCAAAAAAATACGGGATTGAGGTAGAAGTCATTGATATGCAGGCATACGGGCTTGCCGATGGACAAAAAGCGTATGAACAGGCACTTGCACTGATGGGGGAATCTTAAAGGATGGAAAAGAAAACACTCGAAGGGCTCACGGAGGAACAAGTCAGCTTTCAATTGATCTTACACAGCGGGAATGCACGCAGTAAATTGCTCGAGGCTCTGAAACAATATCGAGAAGGTCTAGAAGAAAAGGCTTTTGGTCTCATGAAAGAAGCGGAAGAAGATTTACGGCATGCACATGACATCCATTTTCAACTCGTGCAGAAGGAGGCAGGAGGAGAAACAACATCCTTTTCCTTACTGCTCATGCACGCCGAGGATCACTTAATGTCGACTATTACCATCAAGGAGCTTGTGGGAGAGCTCCTGCCGATATTCCAATCGCTTAAACAATAAAGGGTGTAAACAAGGGGGGAAACCAATGTTTGATAAAATAAGTGCCATTTTGGTTCCGATTGCTGGGAGATTGAACAACAACCGCTATTTAGGCGTATTACGGGATGCCTTTATGCTTGCGTTCCCGCTCACCATCTTTGGTTCCATTATGGTTGTGCTGATGAATTTGCCATTTTTAGATAAAATCATGAGTAAAACCGTACTGGAAGGCGTCCAGTCTGCACTGAATATCGCACCGAGTGCGACCATCAGCATTATGAGTGTGTTTGTTGTATTTGGGATCGGCTACTATTTATCAAAAAGCTATGATGTAGAAGCTGTCTTTGGCGGCGTGATTGCTTTAGCCTCTTTCTTGCTTCTAACTCCGTTTTTACTAGAACAAGAAGGCGGTGCAACGATTGCAGGCGTCATCCCAGTCGATCGTTTAGGTGCAAAGGGGATGTTCCTAGGAATGATCACAGGCTTTTTATCTGCTGAAATTTATCGTTATTTTGTCCAAAAGAAATTTGTGATCAATATGCCGCAAGGGGTTCCGCCAGCTGTTTCCAAGTCTTTTGCTGCACTGATCCCGGCTACTTTGACACTTACAACCTTTTTATTAATTAATATCATCATTACACAAGGCTTCAAAACAAATATGCATGATCTGATTTATCATGCAATTCAGGCGCCACTTGTCGGTCTTGGAAGCGGTATCATTCCGACGTTGATCGCTGTTTTCTTTATACAAATTCTTTGGTTCTTTGGGCTTCACGGTCAAATTATTATCAACTCTGTCATGGATCCGATTTGGAATACATTATCCATTCAAAACCTAGAGAGCTATACAAAAACAGGTGAGGTTCCTAATATCATCAGCAAGCAGTTTATTGAAATCTATACGGTTGGAATGGGTGGAACCGGTATGACGCTTGCTGTTGTGTTTACCATTTTAATTTTCCTGAAAAGTAAGCAATTAAAACAAGTAGCCAAGCTCGGCTTAGGACCAGGATTATTTAACGTCAATGAACCGATTATCTTCGGTTTACCAATTGTTATGAATCCACTTATTCTGATTCCGTGGATTTTGGCGCCAATGGTCATTACATGTATTACTTATTTTGCGATGGCATCAGGCATTGTACCGCCGCCTACAGGCGTGAATATCCCGTGGACAGTACCGATCTTTATTAGCGGAATGATGGCGACAAATTCACTAGCTGGCGGTCTGCTTCAGTTGTTTAACCTGATGATTGTGTTTGTCATTTGGTTCCCGTTCCTGAAATTTATTGACCGGATGAATGTGAAAAATGAAAAAATAACGACAACAGAAAATACGAAGACAGCAAACATCAAAGGTGAAGGAGACTCAATACATGTCGATGGAAACTAACAAGCAATCATATACATTTCCAGAAGGTTTCTGGTGGGGATCTTCTGCTTCTGCGACGCAAACGGAAGGGAGCGTCCCTGGTGATGGAAAGGGACCGAACATTTGGGATCATTGGTTTGAACAAGAGCCTACTCGTTTTTTTGATGGCGTAGGGCCGAACGTGACATCTCAATTTTATCGAAAATATAAAGAGGATATCCGTCTCATGAAAGAAATTGGCCACAATTCATTTCGGCTGTCGATTTCATGGTCACGCCTTTTACCTGAAGGAACAGGTGCAGTCAATGAAGAAGCGGTGTCCTTTTATAATGATGTGGTCAATGAACTGATTGCACATGATATCGAGCCATTTGTGAACCTATACCATTTCGATATGCCAATGGCGCTGCAGGAGAAAGGCGGCTGGGTGAACAGACAGGTGGTCGACGATTATGTCAGCTATGCGACATTATGCTTCCAATTATTTGGTGACCGGGTGAAAAAATGGTTTACCCATAACGAACCGATTGTTCCTGTAGAAGGCGGATATATGTATAGCTTTCATTATCCAAACGAAGTCGATTTCCAAAAGGCTGTGCAGGTCGGTTTTCATGAACTTTTATCAAATGCGAAGGCGATTGCGGCTTATAAAGAGATGCAGCAAGGGGGTAAGATTGGCATCATCTTAAACCTGACCCCTTCGTATCCGCGAAGCCAGAATCCGCGCGATGTAGAAGCAGCTGAGATGGCCGATGCTTTCTTTAACCGCTCCTTCTTAGATCCTGCGGTGAAAGGACATTTCCCGGAAAAACTAGTAGAAGTCTTAAAGAAAGAAGGCTTTATGCCAAGTATGGAAGAAGGGGACCTTGAGCTGATTCAAGAGAATACGATTGATCTTCTTGGCATCAACTATTATCAGCCAAGAAGAGTGAAAGCGAAAGAGCATATACCGCATCCTCAAGCACCATTTATGCCGAACCATTATTTTGATTCTTTTGAAATGCCGGGAAGAAAAATGAATGTGTATCGAGGCTGGGAAATCTATGAAAAGGGTATTTACGATATATTGAAAAAAGTCCAGACAGACTATGATAATATCGAATGCTTTATTTCTGAAAATGGTATGGGTGTCGAAGGAGAAGAGCGATTTAAGGATGAAGAAGGAATGATTCATGACGATTACCGTATTGATTTTATATCTGAGCACCTCAAATGGGTGCATCAAGCCATTCAAGAAGGAAGCAATGTGAAAGGTTATCATCTGTGGACATTTATGGACAACTGGTCCTGGTCGAATGCATATAAAAATCGTTATGGATTTGTCTCAGTTGATCTTCAAAAAGACGGGAAACGAACGATTAAGAAGAGTGGATACTGGTTTCAATCAGTTTCAAAGAATAACGGTTTTTAATCAAAATACTTGCTCTTTCCTTGAAAAGGGCAAGTATTTTTCTTATGTGACGGTAAGTGGATGAAACAAAAATGGCTGGCACCTTTTAAGCTCACATCCCTTAGTGTAGAATGAGAAGAAGGCTAAAAAAACGCCATATTCCTTCTAGAAATAAGGCGCTATGAAAAAACAAGTCAGTTGGTGGTGTGAGATGAAGAAGTACGAACTCATTTCAGAAGAAATCAGAAAACGAATAGGAACAGCATATTATCCAGAAGATCAACCCATTCCAGATGAAAACTCGCTTGCCGCTGAATTTCAATGCAGCAGAATGACGATGAAGCGTGCGCTTGATCTTCTCGTTGCAGAAGGTCTGCTCTTTAGAAAAAGAGGCCACGGTACATTTATTGTAAAGGCAGCGCTCAATCAAGGGGCCATCAATGTATCAGGCCATGAAAATAAAGGGTTCACAAAAGTCATGGCGGATAAAAACGTCACGACTCAAATCATTCACTTTGATGTCCATTTTCCAAGCGAAGAGGTGGCAGCCCATCTATCTATTGACTCAACCACACCTGTTTATGATATCATCCGGCTCCGTCTTGTGGATGAAGAGCCTTATGTATTAGAAAAAACGTTTATGCCTGTCAATCTCATTAAGGGCATAGATGAAAAGGTTCTACTGGGTTCTATCTATGGCTACATTTCAAATCAGCTTCATTTAAAAATAGCAGGAGCGCACAAGAAAATTAGAGCGGCTAAATCAGATCAGCTGGATCAGCAGTATTTAGGGTGTGACCCAACAGATCCTGTGCTTGAAGTCGAGCAGGTTGCTTATTTAAACGCAGGGCAGCCATTTGAATATTCATTTAGCCATCATCGCTATGATAAATTTGACTTTTCAACGGTTGAAATCACGAAAACAGGACGTTAAAAAAAGAGCAGAACCCCCAAGGGAGACTGCTCTTTTTTCATTTGATTTTATATGTTCCACCAATGATATCCATCTTTTTCTAGAAGCTCATCAGCTTCTTTCGGTCCCATAGAACCAGCAGGATAGTTTGGTTTTAATGTTTTGTTTTCTGCCCATTTCTCAGAAATCGGATCAACGAAGTTCCAAGAAAGTGCCACTTCATCCCAGTGAGCAAAGTTTGTTGCATCGCCTAGTAAGCAGTCATGAATCAGTTTTTCATATGCTTCTGGTGTATTCATGATGTCGTTATAGTTTGTCTGGTAGTCGAGTTTAATCGGTTTCGCATACGTGCCGCCATCCAGCTTGCGAGCATTCAGGTGAAGGGTGATGCCTTCATCTGGCTGAATATGAATGACAAGTAGGTTTGGATGCATGGCATTTCCGTTACCATAGTACAGGTTCATTGGAATGTCTTTAAATTGAACCACGATTTGAGTAGATTTCTTTTCTAACCGTTTTCCTGTACGAATGTAAAATGGCACCCCGGCCCATCTAAAGTTATCAATCAGCAATTTCCCAGCAACAAATGTTTCTGTGTTTGAGTTCGGGTCAACATTTTGCTCTTTCAGATAAGAAGGAACCTCGCTGCCATCAATCGTACCAGTATCATACTGTCCGCGGACAAAGAATTGATCGACCTCATCTTTAGAGAAAGGACGAAGAGCGCGCAATACTTTCCGTTTTTCGCTGCGGATTTCCTCTGTATTCAGTTTAATTGGCGGCTCCATTGCTAAAAGGGCAACCATTTGAAGCATATGGTTTTGGACCATATCTCTTAGTGCACCAGAATTTTCGTAATATCGAGCCCGGTCTTCAACCCCCAATGATTCACTGGATGTTATTTGAATGTTTGAGATATAGCGGTTTGTCCAAAGCGGTTCAAAGATGGCATTCGCAAAACGGATAACCTCAATGTTTTGAACCATTTGTTTACCAAGATAGTGGTCAATACGATAAATTTGATCTTCTGTGAATGCATCACGAATTTCTTCATTTAATGTTTTCGCACTTGGCAGATCATGCCCAAATGGCTTTTCAATGACAAGACGTGACCAGCCGGTTGTTTCTGATACGCCCTCACTCTTTAGGAACTTCGCAATCGTTCCGAAGAATTCCGGTGCCATAGCTAAATAGAACATGCGGTTATTTGGAATACTGTACGTATCTTCAAGGCCTGTTAGAAGCGTGTTAAGTGATTGATAGGAAGCAGGGCTTGATACGTCAAAATCGTGATAATAGAAATGTGAAATGAACTCTTCTGTTTTCGCTTCTGCATCATCAGAAGAAACAGATTCCTTTACCACAGATCTGAGGTCCTCATGAGACCACGGACGGCGTCCAACTCCAACAACAGCGAATTGATCACCGAGCTTTCCGCTATGATAAAGTCTATGTATAGAAGGGTAGAGCTTGCGTTTGGCAAGGTCTCCTGTTGCGCCAAAAATGACAATGACTGCTTTAGGGTTGTTAGTTTCTGTATTCACGAGAAGTACCTCACTTTATTCGTAGCATTGTTGTAAAAACCGAGAATGTATGTACATTTTCTTTATTTTAAAGGTTCATTGTTCGTAAAGCAAACATTTGATTCGACTTTTTCTGCTCTCGTTTCACTTTTTTCAAAAATTCCGCTGAATTCACATTTACCTTGTCTTCATGTATTCTATATGAATGAAGATATTGTATACCGGCTTTAGGAGGAAAAGTAATGGAACTGCTCTTTTTAGGAACAGGTGCAGGCATTCCTGCAAAAACAAGAAACGTCACTTGCACAGCGCTAAAGCTTTTAGAAGAACGAAATGCAGTGTGGCTTTTTGATTGCGGAGAAGCAACGCAGCACCAAATCTTACATACAACGATTAAACCGAGAAAGATCGAGAAAATATTTATCACACATATGCACGGAGATCACGTATATGGCCTTCCGGGACTTCTTGGCAGCAGATCCTTTCAAGGCGGGGAGGATGAATTGACGATCTATGGACCAAAAGGCATCAAGGCCTTTGTAAACGCAGCACTTTCAGCCTCGCAAACGCATTTGACATATCCGCTGCATATCATAGAAATAGAAGAAGGGATCGTATTTGAAGATGATACCTTTCAAGTAGAAGCAAGAAGAGTCTCTCACGGGATTCCGGCTTTCGGCTACCGGGTTGTGGAAAAAGATCTACCTGGTTCATTAAAAGCCGAAGACCTAAAAGAAATCGGTGTAAAACCTGGACCTTTGTATCAGAAGTTGAAAAATGGGGAAACCGTGACACTCGAAGATGGAAGAACCATCGATGGAACCGATTATTTGGAACCCCCTAAAAAAGGGAGAATCGTTGCATTTTCAGGAGATACCCGTTTGTGCGAGAATATAACAAGGCTTGCCAAAAATGCGGATGTGTTAGTCCATGAAGCAACATTCGGTAAAGAAGATGCAGATTTAGCCTACAATTATTATCACAGCACAACAGAACAAGCAGCGAAAACAGCACAGGAAGCAGGCGTAAAAAGGCTTATTTTGACCCATATAAGTGCACGTTACCAAGGAGAAGAAGCACTGAAACAACTGTTGAAAGAAGCCCGCGATATATTTCCGCTGACAGAAGCTGCACATGATTTCTCTTCTTTCCCCATTGAACGCACCCTGTAAAAATTGGATGAATCGTCAAAAAAAGTTGTGTGATTTTTTTGATATTTATGATGACGCTCTTTTTCAGGTAGTGGTAAAATGGTGAAGAAAAAACAAATGACGAATCAAACTATGAAGAATACGGGAGGCACAATCAAAGATGAGCGGTTTTACAGCATTAAGTGAAGCAGAATTGAATGACCTATATGTGGCACTACAAAATGAGTATGAAACTTACAAAAGTAAAAACTTGCACTTAGACATGTCTAGAGGGAAGCCTTCACCAAAACAGCTCGATTTGTCTATGGGCATGCTCGATGTTGTGACATCAAAGGATGCAATGACAGCTGAAGATGGCACAGATGTGCGAAACTATGGCGGCTTGACAGGCCTTCCTGAAACGAAGAAATTTTTTGCAGATGTACTTAATTTAAAGCCAGAACAAATCATCATCGGCGGTAACTCAAGCCTGAATATGATGCATGATACCATTGCACGTGCGATGACTCACGGCGTATGTGACAGCAAAACACCTTGGGGAGAGCTGTCAAAGGTAAAATTCCTTGCACCAAGCCCAGGGTATGACCGTCATTTTGCCATTTGTGAGCTATTTAACATAGAGATGATCACGGTCGATATGAAGGCTGATGGACCTGATATGGATCAGGTAGAAAAATTGGTCGCAGAAGATGAAGCGATTAAAGGCATTTGGTGTGTACCGAAATATAGCAATCCAGACGGCATTACGTACTCAGATGAAGTCGTTGACCGCTTAGCTTCAATGAAAACAAAAGCAGACGATTTCCGCATTTTTTGGGATGATGCATATGCAGTCCACCATCTAACGGATACACCTGACACGTTAAAAGATATTTTTCAAGCAGTTGAAGAGGCAGGATACCCGAACCGTGTGTTTATGTTTGCGTCTACGTCTAAAATTACATTCCCTGGCTCAGGTGTTGCGCTGATGGCGTCTAGCCCGGACAATGTGAGCTTTACTCAAAAGCAATTATCGATTCAAACGATCGGACCGGACAAAATCAATCAACTAAGACACCTTCGTTTCTTCCAAAATCCAGAAGGTTTGAAGGAACATATGAAAAAGCATGCAGCGATCATTAAGCCAAAATTTGACCTCGTTCTTTCCATTCTTGACGAAAAACTTGGCGGAAAAGATATTGCTGAATGGCACAAGCCAAATGGCGGATATTTCATTAGTTTAAATACACTTGATCATTGTGCAAAAGCGGTTGTGCAAAAAGCTAAAGAAGCAGGTGTCACAATGACAGGTGCTGGTGCAACATATCCATATGGAAAAGATCCGCTTGATCGTAACATTCGCATTGCACCAACATTCCCGGCTCTTGAAGAACTAGAGCAAGCGATTGACATCTTTACAGTATGTGTTCAGCTTGTCAGCATTGAAAAGCTGCTTTCTAAAAAAAGTCAATCTGCTCCAACGGCATAAATAAAATAAACTCCTTGACTCATAACGGGTCAAGGAGTTTTTCGTTTTAATTAGCAGTTTGATAATAGGAGACAGGTTGTTTGGCTGCGCACCATACATCATAGATGGCAAGCTGTACAATATGCGGTTCATCATGATGAATATAGTGCGAGCTGTTCTGCGCTTGAATCCATCCGCTTTGGGATGACAAAGACAGCATGCGTTTATGAAGTCTGAGCCAAGCTTCATGCGCTGGATGAAACAATCGGCTCTTACCTGATGAAATGACAAGAAGCGGCATCATCCCATAATGGGTTTGCTCCTCTTTGATTGTGCTTAACATTTGCTGAAAGTCCTCATGCGTACATTCTGCTGTAAATTGCGCCATATATGAAGTGCGTTCTTCCTTTGATAAAAGCGGCAGGATCACCTGCTCTTGTTCCTCACTTGCTGGGTCTAGCAGCACCATGCCGATGACATCATCTCCTCTTCGGCTTGCCCATAGCCGGCTGACAAGAGAGCCGAATGAGTGAGCGACGATGAGAAATGGCGGCTGAATATTGGCTTCTTTCAGCAGCGCATCTAAATCATCAGCGAGGTCATGCAAGGTTCTTCCTTCACCGCTCTCACTGCTCTTTCCGTTTCCTAAACGGTCGTATAAGAAAACCCCAAGCTCCGGGTCAATATCACGGGCCATATTTGACCACGTATCACTAGAAATGCCGTAGCCGGCTTCAAAGATAATCGTGGCTTGCCTTTTGCCTTGACGATGTTTTGTATAAAAATGGTGTCCATCTATATGATACATTTTTTCAATCATTGCCGAATTCATTCTTCCATCTCCTCTAAGTGGTTCTTTAGCTAAAAGACGGCACAAAAGGCAGATATGTTTCTCTTAAAAACAAAAAAGATGCCTATTTCGAAAAATAGACACCTTTTTTCCTAAGAGCTTTTACCAAGCGCGATCATATTGATGCGGGCTTTCAATGGATGTACGGAGCTCTTGAGCAGCTGTTTTTGGAAAGTATGGATCGCGTAAAAATTCTCTGCCAATAAAGATCAAATCTGCACGCTGATTTCGTAAAATCTCCTCTGCCTGTACACCAGATGTGATCAGACCGACAGCTGCTGTTTGAATGCCGGCACCTTCTTTTATTTTCTCAGCGAATGTTACTTGGTAGCCGGGGAATGTGTTGATTTTCGCCTGTACGACAGCACCTGAGCTGACATCGATTAAGTCGACACCTTGCTCTTTGAGCCAAGTGGCAATCCCAATATAATCTGCAATATCAAGCCCTTTTGTTGTGTAATCAGAAGCCGACACACGGACAAATAAAGGTCCGTCCCATACGGCGTTGACCGCGTCTACGACTTCTCTTAAGAAACGATAGCGGTTTTCTGGTGAACCGCCATAGTCGTCTGTTCGGTGGTTCGCCAGCGGTGAAAGAAATTCATTGATCAAATAGCCATGTGCACCATGAATTTCAATGATGTCAAAGCCCGCTTTTTTTGCCCGTACAGCTGCATCCTGAAACGCCTGAACGGTATCTTTGATTTGATCAACAGACATCTCGACAGGGGTTTTAGATGTTTCATCAAATGGAATGCTTGATGGTGCAAGGATGTCCCCATCAAGTTCAGCTTTACGTCCTGCATGGGCTAGCTGGATGGCTGTCTTCGTTCCGTATGCTTTGATTTGTTCGTTTAATGAAGCGAAACCTTCAATGTGCTCATCGCTCCAAATACCGAGGTCGTGATCACTAATTCTTCCCTCAGGAGATACAGCACTTGCTTCCACCATGATGAGGCCAGCCTGACCTTGTGCACGGGAAATATAATGTGTGAAGTGGAAAGGCTGTAATTTCCCATCACGGTCATAAGATGAATACATACACATCGGGGACATCACGATGCGGTTTTTCAGTGTAACACCTTTTAATGTCCAAGGTGAAAAGAGTTTTGTTTCCAAAATACTTTCGCCTCCTCATGGAATTGTATAGCCGATTATAACAGCCATTCAAACTTTCGTCATAAAAGGTGCTCAAAGAATATAGCTTTTATACACGTTTTTGTATAATGGAGAGATAGAGACATCAAAGGGGGAGAACGGATGAAATGGCAAACAGAGAGTGAACTAAAGGAGCTCCTGACAGCTCTTATGCAATATGAAAGCATATCAGGTACAACAGGAGAAGTCGCGTTAGCGGAATACTTATATTATTTGCTAAGGGAACGGCCTTATTTTGAGCAGAACCCTGATCATTTGGCTTTGCATCCGATGAAAGATGGCCGGTATTATTTAACGGCACTTGTGAAGCGCAGTACGATGCGTCGTACCGTGCTGCTTCTTAGTCACTTTGATGTAGTTGATACAGAAGATTACGGCGAATTTCAAAACATGGCATGCAAGCCTGAAGAGTTAGTGGCATCTTTTTCGCAAAAAAGTGCGCTTCTTCCAAAGAGGGCAAGAGAGGACCTTGCTTCAGGCGACTGGCTGTTTGGGAGAGGGGCCATGGATATGAAAGCAGGGCTCACCGTGCAGCTTTCTATGCTGGAAAGAGCGATGACAGAAACATTTGATGGAAATGTCCTGCTCGTCACAGTCCCTGATGAAGAAGTGAATTCACAAGGAATGCTTGAGGCTGTCCCGAAACTAAAGGAGCTTAAAGAAAAGCATGACCTTGACTATACCGCGTGTTTAAACAGTGAGCCCATGTTTGAAAAGTATCCAGGGGATGAACATCATTATATGTATACAGGCAGTATAGGAAAGGTATTAGCCGGATTTTTCTGTAAAGGGATTGAAACGCATGTAGGAGAGCCATTCTCAGGCTTAAATGCGAATTTTATGGTATCTGAACTAAACCGGCTGTTAGAGCTCAATAGTGATTATTGTGAGGAAGTAGATGGTGAAGTAACGCCGCCCCCAACGAACTTAATGCAAAAGGACTTGAAAGAAGCCTATTCCGTTCAAACACCTCACACAGCCGTATCTTTATTTAATGTGCTCATGATGAAACGTTCAAGTGAAGAACTGCACGGCCTTCTCTATGATACTGCGAAGCAAGCAGCAGACCAAATCGAGGCCAATCTTCAGCAGAAAACAGCTGACTTTCAGCGCTTCAAACACTTTACACCCATCGACGCGAGGGTTACGGTTCTCACGTATCACGAGCTGTATCAAAAGGCCGCAGAACGCTCTGGCGAACAGGAGGTTGAGCGCATTGTCAACTATGCCTTTGCCAACCGGGGTGAGCTTGGAGATCGTGATTTTTCAACGAAAATTGTCTCGGAGCTGACGACGCTTTGTAAGGAAGAAGGACCGCTGATTGTTCTATTTTATAGTCCGCCATTTTACCCTTCTGTGTCCTCAACAGAAGATCCGCATATTCAGAAGACATTCAAGAAGATTCAAGAAGAGGCAAAAGAGGTGTACGGACTTGAAGTGGAGGAAGTGAAATATTTCCCGGGATTGTCTGATTTAAGTTACTTACAGCTCGAAAAGCAGGAGGTAGGTCATTACACGACCAATATGCCGCTTTACCAAAAAGGCTATTCTTTACCGCAAGGAGAAAAGGAAGCCCTTTACGTTCCAGTCATCAACGTGGGTCCATTAGGAAAGGACCCGCACAAATGGACAGAGCGGCTGCACGTCCCGTTCTCTTTTGGCATTTTGCCAGAATTACTAGAATCAACGATTCATGCTTTATTAGAGAAAAAGTAAGTAGATGTGATGAAGAGCCCTATCTTGGTGATAGGGCTTCTATTTTTAAATAAACGATCTTTCCACTTAGATAAATAGAGTATGATATTGATGAAGACTTACAATTATTTGTAGGGGGTAAGAACATTAAATGGAAACTGGGATATTAACAAAAACAGACATCATCACATCGCTTCAGGAAAGTATGCGTGAACTTGAGAAGCTAGTGGAGGCTTGTGATGATAACACACTGGATCAATCTTTAGGGGAGGGGAAATGGTCAATCAAGCAGCTCGCCGGGCATTTGTATGACACAGAAGAAGTCTGGTCAGAGCGGATAGAGCAGGCGATATCAGATGATCACACGCCCTTTCAATCGTATGATCCTGAAATATATGTGAGAGAAAGAGCGTATGAATGGTATAACGCAGAGGAGATCAAAGCATTGATCAAACGGATGAAAGAGAGACGAAACAACACGCTTCGGCTATTAGAAAAAGGCATATGGGAACGATCAGGCCTGCATCCGGAAGAAGGACTAATGACCGTTCAAATATTAGCTGAAACCATCGCTTTACATGAACAACATCATCTGGATCAAATCAAAGCCATCATGTCAATGAGGCAGTGAAAAAGCACCTGTCATCAAAACAGGTGCTTTTCAAATTCATTTATACGTGCTTGCTGAAAACATTTCGTTTAATTCTGCTGCGCGTTTAGTGGCTGTTTTGACACAATCGACAACAGCTTCTTCAAATTGATAGGCAGCCAGTGTGTTCAGGCCGGCTTCTGTTGTTCCGCCTTCACTTGTGATTTCTTTGCGCAGTTCGGCAGGTTCTTTTCCGCTGTCTTGAAGCATATTGGCGGCGCCTGCAATCATTTGGCAAATGAGTAATTTCGCAGTTGCTTGGTCCATTCCAAGTTCCGAAGCACCTCGCTCCATTCCTTCAATCAAATGATAAATGAAGGCAGGGCCGCTGCCTGCGATGGCTGTCACCGCATTTAGCTGCGATTCATCTAATACGGTGACATGCCCGATCGTTTCAAACAGCTCGACGGCCTTTTTCTTTTGCTTTTCAGTAACTTCACGACTTACGGCAATACCTGTTGCTGACTGCTGAATCGCCGCTGATGTATTTGGCATCGCACGAACGACTGCACTCTTTCTGCCAGCATAGTGTTGAATTGTTTCGATGGAAATACCCGCTAAAATAGAAATGATCAGCTGGCCATGTAAATGAGGCTGGACTTCAGAAATTCCGCTTTCTGCATCCTTCGGTTTTAGGGCAAAAACGAGAATATCCGCTTCTTCATAAATAAAGGAGCGAGCGAAATCCGTTTTGACCCCATATCGCGCCTGTAATTCCTCTAATCGTTTTTCATTCGTTTTGTTTGTGACAATGATATCTTCATTCGACATCATGCCGCTTTTTAATAAACCTTTGATCATAGACTCTGCCATCGAGCCTGCACCGATAAATCCAATTTTACTCATAAGCTGCTCCTCCTTGTAGAAAATAAAAAAACCTCTCGCCTGAAAAGGACGAAAGGTTTTTCGCGGTACCACCCTCAATTAGCATGCAAACATGCATACTCAGCTCTAGTCCCTTAACGCGGGAAACGTTTAGGTTTGCCTAACAGCTCAAAGGGCAGGTTCAGCAAATAAGAGGATGGTGAAGTCTTACAGCCGGCGGACCTCACTCTCTTGCATCATTATTTTGCTTACTAATCCTTGTCATCGCGCATCATATATTTGTTGTTCATTATGCAACGATGGACAAGTTTATGTCAATAGGGGCAGTTAAAAAAATTGCCCATCTAAACCGCATGACAGTCTGCCTTTTGCAAGATACAATGAAGTAAGAAGACTGAGTCCCACAATCATGAGTCAAAAAGCAGGAGATGACATATAAAAGTGAAAGAAGACATCATTCAATTATCCATCCCGACGCCGTTTGCCGTTGGGGATGTGCATGCATATGTATTAAAAGGAGAGGCCGTAACCTTAGTAGATTGCGGGCCGATGACAGAAGAGGCAGAGCATGCCTTTGTCACGCAACTAAAGGAACATCGTTTATCGATAGACGATATTGATCAAGTGGTGCTGACCCATCATCATGCAGATCATGTCGGTCTATTGAATTTGATGAAACCTCATGTCCGTGTGATCGGACACCAGCTAAATGAGCCGTATATTAGTCAGGATCCAGTGTTTAAGCAGCACCAAGTGGACTTTATGGTTCCTTTTTTTCAGCAGTTAGGTGTGCCGCTTCGACAAAATGAGTGTGAAAAAATGGTGAAGCAATCTTATACATATTCTTGTACTTCACATGTAGATGAGGTCATAAAAGAAGGTGATCGTTTAAGCGGGCATGAACACTTCTTTGTGATGGAAACACCCGGACACGCACAGTCTCACCTTTCCTTTCTAGACGAAAGAACGGGGAATTTTATTGGTGGCGACCTGCTTTTGACGACCATTTCCTCAAATCCGTTAATGGAAGCACCGTATGAAGGTGAGGAACGTCAAAAATCACTGCTTCAATATAAAGCATCACTTAATCGGTTATTGCGTCTGCCAATCAAGACGATTTATCCGGGACACGGTCAGCTCATCACGGCTCACCATGAATTGATCGAAGAAAGATTTAAGAAACAAGAAAAACGGGCAAACACAATGTATCAGCTGCTCAAACAAAAAGAAATGACAGCCTTTCATCTTTGCCGTAAGCTATTTCCAGTGCTATATGAAGAGGCCTTATTTTTAACGATGTCAGAGACAGTCGGTCAGCTTGATGTGCTCTTAGCGGCTGGTCAAATTGAAGAATTAGAAAAAGACGGAATCGTCTATTATAGGGCAAACTAAGGAGTGAAACGCATGGGGCGATTGACAGGAAAAAGAATTTGGATTACAGGCGCATCTGGGGGCATTGGTGAAAAAATGGCGTACTTGGCAGCAGAAGAAGGCGCAGAAATCATAATTTCAGCAAGACGAACAGAAAAGCTTACAGATGTGAAAGAAAAAATTGTGAGCGCTGGCGGGGTGTGTCACATTGCTCAGCTTGATGTCAGCCAGCTTGAGGATATTGATCGCGCGTATGAAGAAGTGGGGCCGGTCGATATTTTGGTCAACAATGCCGGCTTTGGTGTATTCGATCTCGTCGAAGATGCGTCCATCGAAGAAATGGTGTCGATGTTTGAGGTGAATGTGTTCGGTTTAATCGCCTGCACGAAAAAGGTCATCCCTGAGATGAAGCAAAGAGGGCAGGGACATATTATCAATATCGCATCCCAGGCAGGAAAGGTTGCGACGCCAAAATCAGCCATTTATTCCGCATCAAAGCATGCCGTTCTTGGATTTTCAAACAGCCTCAGAATGGAGCTGGCAGACTCAGGCATTCACGTGACGACAGTCAATCCAGGACCGATTGCAACAGATTTCTTTACCATCGCTGACCGCAGCGGTGAATATGTGAAGAACGTTGACTTTATGATGCTGAGTGCGGACAAGGTGGCAGGCAAAGTCGTATCTGCCATGATGACGAAAAAGAGAGAGATTAATCTGCCCGGGTGGATGAACGCTGGCAGCAAATTGTATCAGTTATTCCCATTTTTATTTGAAAAAGCAGCACGCAAAGCGTTGATGAAAAAGTAACAAAAAAGAAACCGGTTTTGAACTGGTTTCTTTTTTTGAGGTAAGGCTTCATTGCGCCACTTTCTATATCCGTCTTGCCGCTTGCTGAAGCGGGTCCCATACACTGTTGAAGGGCGGTGCATAGCTAATATCTAAATCTTCAAGATCTGTTATGGTCAGCTCTTGGTAAAGGGCAGCCGCCACGATATCGATCCGTTTATCTACACCGTTTCTGCCGATGATTTGGGCACCAAGCAAGGTATGGTCATCGCTTCTGTAGATCAGTTTGACTTTCATTTTCTGCGCATCTGGGTAATATCCTGCGTGATCCGTACTGTCAATGGTGATGGTGGAGAAAGGAATGTCCGCTGCTTCTGCTTCTTTTTCTGATAAGCCTGTTCTTCCCGCTGTCAAGTCCATAAATTTCATGATGGCTGTTCCAGTCACGCCTTGAAACGCCCGGTTTGTTCCTGTCATATGAAAGCCTGCGATTCTCCCTTGTTTATTTGCAGTTGTGCCAAGCGGAATATAATCCAGTGATTTTTTGATGCGGTGATAGGTCGCCGCGCAATCACCAGCAGCATAAATGTCTTTTATATTGGTTTGCATGTATTGATTTACTGCAATAGCGCCATTTTGAAGACGCTTGATACCGGTACGATGTAAAAAGGAGGTTTGCGGAGTGACGCCGATGGCCATGATGACCATATCTGTTTGAATGGTTTGTTTGTCTGTGATAACAGCTGTGACATGTGACTTGCCTTCTAATTGCTGCACTGTTTCTCCAAGTGATACGTGAATACCCTTGGCGTCAGCCTCGTCTTTAAGATATTTTGCCATATCGGAGTCAAAGCCCGGGCCGAGTGCTGCTCCCCGCTGAATGATATGTACGTTTTTTCCGAGCGCTTTTAAATTTTCAGCCATTTCAAGGCCGATATATCCACCGCCAATGATGGTGACATGTGTGATGTCCTTTTTTAAATGGTTCAAAATGGACAGCGCATGCGGGATGGTTTTTAATACGTGTACGCCTTCTAATGGCTGAGTGTCTAAATCCAGTGTGACAGGGCTTGCTCCTGTTGCAATTAAAAGACGGTCATAGCTTTCTGTAAAAGGTTCTTTTGTTTTTGTATGATGACCCGACACTGTTTTTTGCTCTGGGTCAATGGAGGTCACTTCGTGTAAGCATCTGGCGTCAATTCCATATTTCTCACGAAAAGTTTCAGCACTGCGTGCGATCAGCTTTCTATGATGATCAATGAGACCGCCGATCAAGTAGGGGAGTCCACACTGTCCATATGAGAAAATCTCTCCTTTCTCAAAAGCAACAATGTGTGCATCCGGATCCTCTCTATATATTTGCATAGCGCAGCTCATTCCTGCTGCATCTCCGCCAATCATCACATATTTCATTTGGTGTGCTCCCTTCTATCTATCGTACTGAATACTCTTATTTACCCTCATATCCCTTTTTTTAATGCTTTTTTTGCAAAAGAAGCAAACTTTAGTTGAAAAATAAAGACAGCGCCTTCATTTTAAGCTACAATCGGATTATCGTCTTTTTGGGTTACGAGTTTAGTGAAGATTGGTGGGAAAGACTTTGAGTGACACGCGACTAGATTTTAATACGCTATACACGCGCCATACGAGAGAGGCCTGGGCCGCTCTTGGAGAATATATGCCGGTATCTGTTTCAGAAGAGGAAGCGAGAGCGCTGCAAGGGCTAAATGACTATTTATCGCTCGAAGAAGTTCGAGATATTTACATACCGCTTATTCGTTTTCTGACATTACATGTCTTTGCAGAAAAACAAAAAAACCAGCATGTGAATGCCTTTTTAAACTACCCGCATCATGCCAAAATTCCCTTTTTAATTGGGATTGCTGGAAGTGTAGCTGTTGGGAAAAGCACAACGGCTCGTATCATTGAAACGCTTTTATCGAGGCTTGGAGATGGGCTGAAGGTAAGTCTTGTGACAACAGATGGCTTTTTATATCCTCAAAAAGAATTAAAGGATCGAGGGCTGATGGAAAAGAAAGGATTTCCAGAAAGCTACGATGTCAAAGCCCTGCTGTCTTTTTTAAATGAATTAAAATCAGGTAAACAAACTGTGCATGCCCCGGTATATTCGCATCTGACCTATGATCGGCTTGAAGGGGTGTATGAAACAGTAGAGGATGCGGATATTGTCATTATTGAAGGAATCAATGTGCTCCAATCACCAGCGCTGGATGATCTGAAGGATGAACCGCGTGTGTTTGTATCAGATTTCTTTGATTTTTCGATTTATGTAGACGCCGCTGAAACGCAAATTCAATTATGGTATAAAGAACGGTTTCGTTTGCTAAGAGAAACAGCCTTCCAAGACCCTGAATCCTTCTTTCATCAATATAAAGATTTGACGGATGAAGAGGCAGATCAGATGGCAAGCACGATTTGGAATACCGTGAATCGGCCTAATTTATATCAAAATATTTTGCCGACAAAATATCGAGCTGATCTCATTTTGAAAAAAGGTGATCAGCACAAGGTGGAAGAGATCGCCATCCGCCGGGTATAAAGAAAAAACCGCTCAAACGAGAGAGCGGTTTTTTTTAATGATCTCCACTTACTTTAACAGCTACGTCTGCCGCCGATCGCTTTTTTAAACGGTAATATCCTATGAGTAAGAATGGAACGCCTGCAATGGTGATCATCGACAAGACCGTAAAAATGGAGAGGGGATGGGCTGCACCAAAATAGTCAATGCACAGTCCGCCGACAAACGGTCCGATGACGCTGCCGAGCTGAGAAAATCCCATCGCACCAAAGTACGATCCCTTCACTTCAGGCTTTGCAATATTGTCTACAAAAAGATCCATCATCGCAAACAGCAGAACCTCGCCAATCGTAAACACGACAATGATGAAAGCAAGCATGCCGAGACTCTGTGAAAAAGCAATGGCAAACAAACTGCCTGCAAGAAGAATATTCCCAGTGGTCAGCGACAAAATGGTGGAGTAGCGCTTCGCAATCATGATGAGCGGGTATTGTACGACAATGACAACCACTGCATTTAAAGACAAAAGATAGCCAAACAGTTTAGGACCATCCTCAATCATAGGTGACGCTGATAAGTATTGAGGCAGTGTTGAGCTTAAATGCGAATACCCGAACGAACATAAGGTAACGCCGATGAGGATGATGCTAAAGACCGTATCTTTTTGAATAATGGAAAGGGCTTTTTTGACGCTGATTTGTTTTGTGCTTTCTGGAGCAGCAACTGGATGTTTCTGAAATTGCCAGGCCAGTGTTAATCCGTATAACAAATAAATAAAGGCAGCGACAAGAAATGGAAACGTTGTTTTCGATGACCCGAGATATAAGCCAAGCAGCGGGCCGAAGATTACACCAATATTAATGGCCGTATACCGTAAATTAAAAACAAATAACCGAATACTTGATGGGGTGACATCAGATAAGAGTGCTTTAGACGTCGGTTCAAACAGTGCCCGGCACAGTCCATTTAAAGCGTTCATGAGGAAGAAGACCCAAATGGCATCTGCAAACGCAAAGCCAACAAAGACAAATGACCAGCCAAAGATGGATAGAAGCATGACTTTTTTTCTGCCGATTCGGTCAGAAACATAGCCGCCGTAAAAACTCGCAACGATCCCAATAAGGGAGCTGACGGCAATGATTAACCCAGCTGAAGAAGCTGAAGCCCCTTTGACTTGTGTCAAATAAACGGCCAAAAAAGGAATGCTCATGGACGTCGCCATTCGGCCGAATATGGTGCCGATGATGATCGTCCAACTAAGTGGATGTAAAGTACGTAAATTATTTTTCATGCTGTTTCTCCCCTGAGTGTTAAGATGTTCCAATCATACATGAAAAATTGTGCAAATTAAATACACAATTTGATGGAGGGGACATCCGCCATATGACAGAGGAGCTCCGAATAGCCCGCAAATTTGGAGAGCATGTTTTTTCTGCCGATGCTTCTATGTCTTTTAGATCTGCTGATTCGTACGATCACTTAAAGACCATTTAATCAAGATCAATCGCGGCAATTTGCTGCAAGGACAGGTGGAGGACATCTTCATCATTGACGATTTTTATGCGCTGCGTTTCATAATGAATGGCTTTCACCCAGCCCCAAAACTGCTGTTTCATACCTGCTGCAGCATATGTCACGCAAATCGCTTGATCCTCTGTAATCGACTGTGTGATCAAAAAATTCATTTCCTCTAGCTGATCAGTGCTCAGCGGAGGAGGCGTGTATTCTTTTTTCTTCCGTTTTTGAGCAAGCAGCTGTTCACGGTGCTCTGGGAGCATCATTCGGCTTGATTCCCACATGATGTTATATCCAGGTGTTAATTTATTGGGATTCATGGATGTTCGCCTCCGTTATTTGTAATGTCCACCAATTTTTTCGGCGCGGTGATACGCCTGCCCTGCGCTTGTTAGTGACGAAGCGTGCAAGAGTGCAGCAGGTCCATACTTCATATGGATGGCATCAAATACTTTGCTGAGTCTGTCTTTTTTTAAATGGTGATCAAATAAACTCAGCTGATATTGGCTGTCAGGCTGCAGCTGCGAGAGAGTAATACCTACACTGCGAATGGGCTGGCCGTCCCAGTGCTGCTGACATAGCTGAATGGCTGCGTCTGCAATATCTGTCCCATACTGTGTGGGTGAATGGAGCTTGATTTGTCTATGAAATCCAGTCGGATGAGAAAAATCAGCACCTCTTACGCCAACAGACACCGTTTGCCCAACATAATGCTTAAAGCGCGCACGTCTTGCCACTTCTTCACTCAATTCAAGAAGGGCGACTTTGATGTCCTCAAAGGACGCATAATCATGGGGAAGGGTCATATGATGCCCAACCGCTTTTTGCTGATCATGTGTGTGAAGAGTGACCGGGGAAGGGTCGTGGCCTAAAGCAGTTCGTTGCAGAAGCTCCCCGTTGATTCCCCAGCGTTTTTTTAGCCGGTCTGACGGATAAGTAGCAAGCGTCCCAATGGTACTGATGCCCATTCGTTTTAAATGGTGCTCCATTCGTTTGCCGACGCCAAATAGTTTTCCAACCGGAAGCGGCCATAAATCTGCCGCGACCCGGTCTGCACGAAGCTCATAGATGCCAGATGTGTTTTTTTTAGCAAAATGGTCACAGGCCATTTTAGCGAGCACTTTATTAGGACCAATGCCAACACGTGCGTAAATGCCCGTCTGGTTCATAATAGTCGTTTGTATATTTTGGGCGATCTCGCGGGGTGAACCGAGTAGTGTCACACTCCCCGTAATATCGAGAAACTGTTCATCAATTGAATAGGGTTCGACAAGATCTGTGTATTGTTCAAGCAGTTCTGTCATCATGACAGAAACATCAAGGTAGCGCTGCATACGTGGACGTACGACGACGGCTTCAGGGCATTTCTCCTGTGCTTCCCATAATCTTGATGCATTTTGTACGCCCCGTTTTTTAGCGAGCGGGCAGGCTGCAAGTACGACCCCGCTCCGCCGCTCAGGATCTCCTGAGACGATGAGCGGCACATCCTTCAAATGGGGAGCCTCCACTTTTTCGACCGACGCATAAAATGACTGCATATCCACAAGCAGAATGGCTCGTTCATTCATCATTTTCACCTCTTAGAACGTATGTTCTGTATATATTTTAACCGCCAGCAGGTGAAATTGATACTGGTAAATCATTCAAAGAGAAGAGTGTAAATCCATACAAAAAAGACGAAGTGTCTCCACTTCGTCTCATCTGTGTAAAATGAGCCATTTTAAGCATGTGCCAAGTTATTAGATGCTTGGAGCGGCTCAGAACGCAAACGATAGGCCGTTAGTTTTTTCTTAGGCTTATGAGTAAACTGCCGCACTACATCCACGTGGTCATCGTAATGATACAGATAAAGGGTCACATCATGCTTGCCAAGCTTTGTTTGCATGGTAAGCGGCGCCGGTCCTTCCTGTGGGTGAAGAAAACGCTCTTCGTCACCAGGGTAAATATAATAACGTTCAATAAAGATCGCATCATTAAAATGTTGAATAATTTCAGATGTTTGCTGATCATCGAGAGGACGTCCTTGAAACGTCATCGTTGTTTGATCACTTGTTACTTTTGCATGCACTGCATAACGACTAAAAAGTCGTTCAACAACACCAGAAGGCAGCGAAGTGACAAGCAGCTTTAAAAGACTAAACACAACAAGTGAAGTAACAATCCAAACCAATATCATCATCTCCAATAAACTTTTGTTACATTTCTTATATGAACAATTTTAACATAACAAAAGAATGGATCTTTCGCACAAAAAGTGAACTTTTTGAAATAAGTGTGAAGATTTAAAAGGAGATGACAGCAAAAGAACGAAGAACCAACAAAGCTGAAAGGAAAAAAGGCTGATACATCACCTTTACAAACAATTGATCAGACAGGTAGACTATTGAAACAGTTGATTTTTTGTGAAACGGTACAGCTAAAAATGAAAAGGGGCGAGGCCATCATGATACGTCAAGTGAAGCCGTCAGATTTTTATGCGGTCACATCCGTCATTCAAAGCTGGTGGGGAGGCAGAGATTTGCGCGCAAAATTGCCAAAGCTATTTTTCGAACATTTTCAGCAAACAAGTTTTGTCATTGTTGAAAAAGGTGAACTGATCGGCTTTTTAGTCGGTTTTTTATCGCAATCGCATTCAGATGAAGCGTATATTCACTTTGTGGGGGTACATCCAGACCACCGAAAATTGAAGATTGGCAAAATTCTCTATCAAGCGTTTTATGAAGCGGCTGAAAAGGAAGGAAGAACAACGATTAAGGCCATCACAGCTCCTGTCAATAAAGTCTCAATTGCTTACCATACAAAGCTCGGTTTTCAGATAGAAAAGGGAGATAAAACGGTCGATGGCATTTCAGTTTTTTCAGATTACGACGGCATTCATGAAGACAGGGTGCTATTTGTGAAAAAGCTGGAGGCGAAAGCATGATCATTAGACTGGATCAAAAAAATAAAGAACAAGCAAAAGAGCTGTTACATATCCAATTGGCCGCATATCAGCGGGAGGCAGAACAAATAGGCTATCAAGATTTACCGCCCTTAAAAGAAACGGTTAAAGATATAATAGAAACAAATGAGATTTTCATAGGATTTGAAAAAGAGGGGCATTTGTTAGGGATCGCTTCATATGAACTGTATGACGACCGGATCATCCTCAGCCGGTTAGCTGTGCACCCTCATCATGTCAAACAAGGCATCGGGACAGCGCTCCTGCAATCCATAATCCAGCATCAAAAAACAATTGAGCTCACAACAGCGGAAGCAAATATACCAGCAATCAAGCTTTATGAAAAACTAGGGTTTAAACAGAAGGACCGTTTGCAGGTGGAAAACAATCTGATGTTAACAAAGATGGAACGTTTAATGCTTCGAAAAGTGGAAGTGATTGAATACCAACCGAGCTGGCCAAAACAATTTCAAGATGAGCATGACAAGCTGAAAAAGATAGTTGGCGACAACTGGGGATATGGCCACCATATTGGCAGTACGTCAGTCATAGGAATGGCGGCTAAGCCAATTATTGATATATTGCTAGAGGTGAAGCATATCAGTCGCTTAGATGAATGTAACCACCTGTTTCGTCAGCTTGGATATGAACCGCTCGGAGAAAATGGACTCAAGGGAAGACGTTTTTTTAGAAAAGGCGGCTTGAATCGAACACATCACGTTCACGCCTATGAAGCTGGACATGATGATGTAAAAAGGCATTTGGTGTTCCGAGATTATTTACAAGCTGCACCTGATCGTGCCAAAGCCTATGCCAATAAAAAGCGTCAATTGGCAAAAGCATATCCTGAAGATATGGCAAGTTATATGAAAGGAAAAGATGGGCTCATTAAAGAAATTGAACAAGAAGCGTACAATTGGTCAGAGCAGTTAAAGAAAAACGATCAGACATAAGAACTGGCAGGACGTGAACATGTTTAATTAATGACTGATATGTTACAATGTAACAATCAACGAAAAAAGGATGTTCGGCATGTATATTCATATAACAGAACCAGCAGCAGCGTTCCTTACAAAACAACAAGCAGCGCATGAAACAAAAGAACTGCTCCTTCGATATGATTCAGATGGGTGCGGCTGTGCGGTAAGCGGTGTCCCAATGATTTGGCTCACAGGTGAAAGAACAGGCGAATGGGAAGAGCTCAAGCATAATCAGCTCTTTAAGCTGTACATACACACAGCACAAAAGGTCTTTTTTGACGAGGAAATGACGATTGATTTTAATGAAAAAGCCAACACACTCATGTTGAAAAGTCCTCAACAAATACTCAGCCCGAGAATGGGTATACTTGTAAAGTAAGGTGGAAATGTAGTGGATCAAAAGCTAAAAGTGATACAAAATACGGCACAAAATAAAACATGGGTGTCGTTTTTAAATAACAATCATCCCTATAGCCTTTTGCACTGGTCAATAGGTGGAATGGATTCGGTGAAAAAGGACGTTTGGCTTCTTCAAGATGAAGTCACATTTGAAACGGAAGAATTTCCAACACTCGAATTAGCTGTCAATTGGATCAAAGAGAATATGGACCAAGTAACAGATGTATTATAAAAGCCCTTTTTCGAAAGGGTTTTTTTCGTGCGTTCATCATCTCATCAAACGGCACGGTTGTCTAATCTGAAAAATGATCTTTTGAAACAGAAAAAGGCATTTTCAGCAAACAATTCGACAAAATGAGCAAGCTGGAAATAAAAAAATAATGGCTGTAAATGCCGAAAAATAGGCATTTGCAGCGTTTATTGCGGGATACCGAAAACTTTGCGAAAAATGACATTTCATATTTCTTCCATTCGAGGAAATGTGATAGAATACAACATGTATCGTATATGAGAAGGGAGGTGCTAAAGTGAATTGAAGCTCAAGCTGTCATCGCCTCAGGTTGGAATCAAAATAAACGAATGGTATAGGCAGATTTGCGGATTTCATGTGATGAAAGCAGAGAAGCTGAAGGCGGAGATCGAGCAGGAAATCCTCGAAATGGAGCAGGATCAAAACTTGTTATTGTTTTACCAGCTGATGGATTTTCGCCACAAGGTAATGCTTGAATATTTTGAACCGGCAAAGAAAGCCTCGAATGATGAAGAGATTAAGAATTTGCTAGAAACGATCGAACATTCACAAACGAAATTAACGGATATGCTTGAATACTATGTTCATTTTTTTACAGGAATGTTTGAATTTGAACAGAGAAACTACTTAAGTGCCATTGCTTATTACCGCTCAGCAGAAAAAAAGCTCAATCTCATATCAGATGATATAGAAAGAGCAGAATTTTACTTTAAATTAGCAGAAATTTACTACCACATGAAACAAACCCACTTTTCGATGCACTATGCCTTGCAAGCGTTAGATACGTATTCTGCCTACAGAACGTACACGCTGAGAATCATCCACTGTGAATTTGTCATTGGTGCAAACTATGATGATTTGAAATGCTATGAACATGCATTGCCCTACTTTAAAAATGCTCTAAAGCGAGCACGCTCAATTGGAAACCCTCGAGTCATAGGTTCGGCCCTTTTCAACTTAGGTAACTGTTATTATCAAATGAACGATCTTGCGGAAGCAAGCCGTTATCTGAAAGACTCTATTGAAGTGTTTGAAAAGGAGAATTTAACCCATCTTAATCGCTCTCTAGACCCACTATTTATGCTGACACAAATCCTGTTTAAACAAAAACAAATAGAAGAGTCGTTAACCCTCTATCAACAAGGTATTATGAAGGCCTGTGAATTAGAAGATGAAATTTACATCTGCAAATTTCAGTTCTTAAAAGCATTATACGTTGATGCAGACATAACAATCATAGACGATACATTAGACCTGCTCGAGGACAAGCGCTTATACCCGGATATTGAGGAATTGGCACTTGATGCGGCTCATTATTACAATGAGCTTGGACTGTTTGAAGTATCTACCCGGTTTTACGAAAGGAAAATTCAAGCCATATCAAAAATTCAAAATGGGGGTCATTTATATGAAAACGAGTTTGATAGTTCTTTTATTGGCAGCAACTGCAGGATTATCGGTCATGAGTCAGCAACAATCGGAAGAGAGCCATATGGAGCTTGCGGGCAGACACCATACAACAGTGGTGACTATCGCATAAGTTAGCTCAAAAAGAGGGGACGAACTGCTGTTCATTCTCCTCTTTTATTTTCATTCAATTCAAACCTTTGAAGAAATGTTTGAATTTCTTGCTCATAAGCTTCCTTATTTTCGCTAAAAGACATTGCATGCGCACCGTGTGGCG
Organism: Bacillus sp. Nf3; assembly: GCF_003028545.1. Lineage (NCBI taxonomy): Bacteria > Bacillati > Bacillota > Bacilli > Caryophanales > Bacillaceae > Bacillus > Bacillus sp. Nf3. The sequence continues at coordinate 610,754 of NZ_PYUA01000002.1, forward strand.
CAATAAACAACTGTTTGTCACCCTTTTTTCGTGCATATAACTGCTGACTTTGCTCACAGGGGATATAGTCGTCATGGCGGCTATGAATAAAAAGTACAGGTTCTTTCACCCGATCGATCACATCAAGAGGGGAAACTTGCCGGATGCGGTATCCGTCCCGCCATTTTAACACTTGATCACTTAATGGAAGAATCCATTGCCCTGAAAGGCGAAAATCTGTTTTTAATCGATACAGAAGCTGGTCCTTAAAAGAAGCAAAAGGGCAGTCTGCTATGTAAAAATTGGCGTTTGCTTCCAGCTTTGCGGCATATAACAAGGTCGTGACTGCACCCATTGATTCTCCGTGTATCCCAATGATGGCACTTTCTCCGAGTCTTTGTCTGAGCCACTTTACGATCTTTGCTAGATCTTCTTTTTCATAATATCCATAACTCGTGGTTTTCCCGCCGCTCATCCCGTGTCTTCTATGATCATAAAGCAGCACATTCCATCCGAGCTTTTGGAATAATTTCATATACTTAACGGAATTAATCAAACTGACTGTCACACCGTGGCAAAGTACGATTGTGCGTGTTGTATGAGGATGCGGCACAAAATAGCCATGTAGATTATAACCAAATGCTGAAGGAATACACACTTTCTCTTTCTTAAGCTGCTGAAATTCCTCGTGATGATAATGGCCTCCATCTGATTCTCGTTTGATGAGCTCTTCATCCGTTAATTTTCGAATATACATCATTTTATTGGTGAAAAAAATGCCGATTAAAGCGAGTGGACATAATATGAAGGCAAATATAGCAATCCATTTCTTCATCTAGCCAATTCTTCCTTTCCGGAGTTTTTTCTATGACGATCATACCACATCTTGGTAGATTGGCGTGCCTCTTGCTCAGAAAATAAAACGGATGATACACTAAGTCAAAAGGAGAGAGGCACAATGAAAAAGACCAATCAGGATCAAGCGAAATTAAAGGACGGCATAAAGGACGATGTCAAACAGCAGCTTCTTCAAATGAAACAGAACCTCGCCGTCGAAACAGAAAAAAGAGAAGAACAAAAGCGACAAGACCTCCTTCGGCAGCAGAAAGAAAAAGAAAAAAACAAAAGCTTTTCAGAGTTGCTAGATGAAAGCCATTTAGACTGGAGAAAGTATAAAAGCTAAAAAAAGGGAGCAATGATGCTTCCTTTTTTTCATGTCATCATCCTTGAGATAGATCCACAGAGTCCATAAAGAGAAAAGCATTTTTGCCTCCTTCACATCACTTCATTTTAGAATCGTGACAGTATGTTTTTTACAGTCAAACGAAACGAAATCCCATAACTTATGTTTGAAACAGAAGTAAAAAGGTGAGTATTGATTTATTTAAATTCCTTTTTATTGAAAATATGGTCATTGAGACCCTTTTGGTGGAGGAGCGTTCTTCTTATAATGAATATGCGTTACAAAATTTGGTAATGGAGATGATTCACGTGAAATTGAGAAAAACAATGGCTGGAGTCGCTTTATCTTTAGGATTGCTTTTACCTGTTTCTGGACAAACTCTTGCAACAAATGAGTTAACGAATGCGGATGTGAGTACAAAGGCTACGTCAATTGTAGGTTGCGCTGATGCTTCTTTTGAAGTAAAACCTAATAGAATATGTATGCATTCAAATAATGGCGTTTTTGCAAATAGTTTCAACCAATTCGGTATTACATATTATTTTAAAGGCAAATCTGGAAATTATGCATATTACGAAAGTGCAAGATAAGACAACGGGGCTTTTAGCCCCTCCTTATTTTATATAGAGAAAAACATAAAAAAATGTAGAAAAACATGAGTTTTTCTACATTCTGACGAGATTAAATGATGTGATTTTTTCTTATTAGGATCGGTGCGCTTCATACACAAACGGTTTTGTATAGTAAGTTACTGCTTTGACTTCTTGGTCGCTTAAAGAACGTGCATTTGCTGCTGCTATGTTTTCTTTTAACTGATCCACCGAGCTTGCGCCAAATACAACGGAACTGACCGCAGAATGTTTCAGTACATACTGAATGGACAGTTCAGTGAGGGACAGGTCATAAGCGACTTTCTTTAAAGAAGGAATGATCTGCTGGAGCTCTTCAAATGAATATTGAAGATAGCCGTTTTTTTGAATCGCTGCACTTGCTTGAGAAAGTGGTTTTTCAGTTAATAATCCTTTCGCTAAAGGACCTCTTGCGACGACGCTAATGCTTTGTTCTTCAAGAAGAGAGAACCATTCTTCCGGGCGGCGGTCGAGTAAGCTATATTGCATCATCACGCTTACGATATTGGACTTTTTGGCATATTCCTTAATGACATTTGGGCGGATAGATGAAATGCCATAATAGCGAATAACGCCTTCCTCTACTAATTCTTCAAAAGCCTCAATGGTTTCATCAATGGGGTCATCAATCGTGCCTCCGTGCAATTGATATAAATCAATATAATCTGTTTGAAGCCGCTTGAGGCTTTGTTTTACTGCTTCCTTTATGTACGCCTTTGAAGGGTCCCAGTCCCAGCCTGGTTTGCCTTTTTCAAAGCGGTTGCCGCCTTTTGTCGCCAAAATCAAATCCTGCCGTCTATTTTTGATGGCTTCCCCAACAATTTCCTCATTTGTCCCAAAATCATATAAATCGGCTGTATCCAAATAGTTAATTCCGAGATCAATGGCCTCATCTAATAAAGAGAGCGCTTTTTCTTTTTCAGTCCCAAGAGACATGCATCCTAGTGCCGCCTCGCTCACTAAAAGATCTGAGGTGCCAATTCGTCTTTTTTTCAATTCCATCACACTCCTATCCTTTCACATTAAGTGAAAAAAATCAGGAATTCAAGCTAGGTGATTTCAAATGGCGCATTGAAGCAAGCGTTCTGCTTTTCGCTTCTCTTAAATCATCTATGTTAAAATAAATGAAGTAAAAAGTGAAAGTAGAACGAGGAGCTGACAAAATTGAAGGACTTTGAAGAAAAAACATTATCGTCGAAAGAATTATACAACGGAAAAATCATTGATTTGGTACTTGAAGATGTAGAATTGCCGAACGGAAAACAAGGCAAACGAGAAATCATTAAACATCCTGGTGCAGTAGCTGTCATTGCACGTACAGACGAAAATAAAATCATCTTGGTCAAACAATACCGTAAAGCACTAGAGAGAGCCATCGTTGAAATTCCGGCTGGAAAACTAGAAAAAGGGGAAGAGCCGGCACATACAGCATTAAGAGAATTAGAAGAAGAAACAGGATATACAACTCAGCAGCTTCAAAAGCTGACGGCCTTTTATACATCACCTGGTTTTGCAGATGAAATTGTTCACATTTATCTAGCAGATCAGCTAGTTCCGCTTGAAGAAAAAAGAGAGCTGGATGAAGATGAATTTGTCGAAGTAATGGAAGTTTCATTAGAAGAAGCCTTGCACCTCATTGAAAAGCAGCATATTTACGATGCAAAAACAGCCTATGCCATTCAATACTTACAACTGCAAGAGGTACTTGAGTCAACAAAATGAAGGAATTTTTTGCAGACATCCATATTCATATTGGCAGAACAAGAACAGGCAGAGCTGTCAAAATTACAGGTGCAAGGTCATTGACAATTGACCAAATTCTCATTGAAGCAGCAGAAAGTAAAGGGATGGGGATGATTGGTGTGATTGATGCACAATCTCCAGAAGTCTTAGAAGAGTTAATAGAGGGTGTAGAGGAAGGCCGGTACACGGAACTAAATGACGGCGGTCTATCATTTGGACCGACAGTGCTGCTTTTAGGCAGTGAATTAGAGATCAATGATGACCATTCAAAGGGTCCGATTCATGTGCTGGCATTTATGCCCACATTACACAAAATGTCTGAGTTCTCCGCATGGCTTTCGCTTCATATGAAAAATGTGCATTTGAGTTCACAGCGCCTCTATGTTGATGGGAAAACACTTCAGCGCAAAGTAAAGGAGCTAGGAGGATTGTTTATTCCTGCTCATATTTTTACGCCGCATAAAAGTCTATACGGCAAAGGGGTGAACACTTCTTTAACGGAAGTATTTGACCCTGATCTTATTGATGCTGTTGAGCTTGGTCTTAGCTGTGATACGTCAATGGCTTCCCGGCTGAGTGAGCTGAACCGGTATCCCTTTTTAACGAATTCAGATGCTCATTCTTTAGGGAAAATCGCGCGAGAATATACAAAAATCAAAATGGATCATGCCTCTTTTGCCGAATTCAAGCTAGCCCTTGAAGAAAAAGATGGTAGAGCTGTCACAGGAAATTATGGACTTGCTCCGCGGCTTGGGAAGTATTATCATACGACCTGCGAGAAATGCGGGGTAAGACCTCACGCATCAGATCAGGAAGAGTGCCACGAATGCGGACATACCCGGATGACAAAAGGAGTAAGTGAGCGTTTAAAAGAGCTTGCTGACCAAGAAAGTGAAAAAAGAATGAGACCTCCTTATGTTCATCAGCTCCCGCTCCAGTTTATTCCGGGTGTTGGACCTAAAACGCTGGAGAAGCTAAAAGCCGTGTTTCACACAGAGATGAATATTCTGCATCAAGCAACAGAACAAGAACTAAAAGCCGTTTTGCCAGAAAAGACAGCGGGCTACATCATCAAAGCAAGAAAGGGCGAAGTCGGACTAATCGCTGGTGGAGGCGGAGTGTACGGTAAGGTGGATATCAATCATGAGTCACATTAAATGGACATGTCAAACGTTTGAACAATTGTCAAAAGAGGATCTTTACTTGATTCTTATGGAAAGAGTTAACGTGTTTGTTGTAGAACAAACATGTCCTTACCCTGAAATTGATCACAGGGATCAAGAAGCAATTCATCTCATCGCAAAAGAGAATGGTACCATTGTGGCTTATTGCCGAATTTTTCAAAACGGGATCGTGTACAAAGAGGCGTCCATCGGCCGTGTTCTTGTGACGCAGGCCGGCCGGAAAAAAGGGTATGGAAAGATGCTGCTCATCAAGGCTTTGGAAAAGCTTAATGAACTAGGTGAAACAAGTGTCAAAATACAGGCGCAAGCCTACCTGAAGTCATTTTACGAATCATTTGGTTTCAAGGTCGTCTCAGATGTTTATGATGAAGATGGGATTCCGCATTTTGATATGATAAAAACAGAAAGATAGACGTATTTACGTCTATCTTTTTTATGTAACATCGTGTATCATAACGTCAACGAAAGGGGTTTTGCCAAATGGGAAAAAGCAAAGCAAAGAAAAAACGAGAGCATATCCAAAGGCAGCACAGCCGTAATCCAGAACTGTCGAGAGGAAACATGCCGCATTTTAGCACACACGAAAGGAAGACAAAAACAAAACAAGAAGTCTTGCAGCACATGATGAAAAAACATAAAGGACGAAATGCTTATGATCACTATCAAGAGGATCATAAGCATTTTTATTTTGCTTTTTTGTGACAACTAGATCAAATAAATGGAAAAATTTTAAAAAATAGGACAAACGGTCGTTTCTTTTTGTCTAAAAATGTAGTTAAATGACAAAAAGAAACGAAAGGGAGAGTGAGTATCGTGAACGTCAAGTCATTTGGAGCAGGGCTTTGTATGGCAAGTGTGCTTGTGGCATCGGTCATGTTTGGCGCGTCAGATATTTCTGCAAAGGAGCAAGCAAAAAAAGAGTACATGATCGGCTTTTCTTCTTCCGTTCAAGACAAAATACAAAAACAGCTTGTAGAAGAAGCTGGCGGGCATGTGAAAGAATCCATAGAGCAAATAGATATGATGAAAGTGTCGTTGAATGAGACATCGAAAAAGAAACTGAATGAAGCAAAAGAAGTGACTTTCATTGAGGAAGATCAAAAAGCAAAAACAAGCAGTCAAACTGTTCCATATGGCATCAAAAGCATCAAAGCACAAAAGGTACATAAACAAGGATACGCTGGACAGAATGTCAAAGTAGCAGTTCTTGACAGCGGGATCGACGGCAAACATGAGGATTTACATGTCACCGGCGGGGTGAGCTTTGTACCGACAGAGTCCGATCCGCTTGTAGATCCGCATAAACATGGCACGCATGTGGCAGGGACAATTGCCGCTTTAGATAATAAGGTAGGTGTCGTTGGTGTTGCGCCAAAAGCCTCTATCTATGCTGTTAAGGTGGCAGATGAAAATGGTGACGGCTACTATAGCTGGATCATAAAAGGGATTGAATGGGCCATTGAGAATGACATGGATGTCATCAATATTAGTATGGGGGGAGCAAGTGAATCTGAGGCGCTGAAAGAAGCGGTAGATCGAGCGTATGATAAAGGGATTCTCATTGTGGCTTCTGCGGGGAATGAAGGAAGTTATGGATCTCTCAATACGATTGACTATCCGGCTAAATACAGCTCCGTGATGGCTGTTGCCTCTGTTGACCAAAAAAAGCAAAGAGCTTTTGATTCATCTGTCGGCGAAGAACTGGAAGTCTCAGCACCAGGCGTTTCAACGCTGAGCACCATTCCTCATAACGAATATGGCTACATGAGCGGAACGTCAATGGCATCACCGCATGTAACGGGCGCTGCGGCTGTCATTCTATCAAAACATCCGAATCTGACAAACGATGAAGTGCGTGAGAGACTGTCAAAAACGGCGACAAAACTTGGAGAACCTTTTTATTACGGTGCCGGGCTTGTGAACGTACAAAAAGCCGCACGATAAATGAAAAAGAGAAAGCAGTGAGCAGGCTGCTTTCTCTTTTTTCTTTCAATAAAACTGTCATGTTTCGTAATCTCTCTCATAGAATCTAGTAACCTTACGATTTGGGAGGAAGACACATGCGGAAAAAGTCTTGGAAGGAGCATCTTCTTCAGCACGTAAAAGATCATCTCTCGATTTATTTATTTGTCTCTGTACTCTTTTTAATGGGTGTGATCTTCGGTGCCATCATTGTCAATAGCATGACATTCAGCCAGAAAGAGGATTTATTCTATTATTTAAATCAATTTTTTGGTCAGCTGACGAATGAGAAAGCAGCAGAATCAAAAGAAATGTTTTTACAAAGCTTCCTGCATCATATGAAATATTTAGGCCTTATGTGGATACTGGGAATATCCATCATTGGTCTGCCGCTCATCTTTCTGATGATCTTTTTAAAAGGAATTGTTGTTGGATTTACTGTTGGTTTTCTCGTGAATCAAATGGGGCTGAGTGGATTTTTTCTCTCGTTTGTATCGGTGCTTCCGCAAAACATTCTGCTTATTCCAGCCTATTTAGTGATTGGCACCTGTGCGATTGCGTTTTCCATCCGTCTCATTGGACAGCTCTTCATGAAAAAAACCATCAGTCAAGCACCCGTCCAGTGGTTTGGCCGGTATGCATCGGTTCTGCTGATGATTTTAGCGCTTGCTGCACTTTCATCTTTTTTTGAATCGTACATATCATTCATGCTCATGAAAAAGCTGGCAGGCATTCTTTTGTAATTGTTATTAATTAATAATCAATTTATTTATCAATTTAAAATGATTATAGTTGGCTCTCAGCACATCATTTGATATAATGATCAAGTAATGTGGCGTAGGAGGGAAAGTCAATGGAAAATAGGATTGATCGAATTAAGAAACAGCTTCATTCTTCCAGCTACAAGCTCACGCCACAGCGTGAAGCCACAGTAAGAGTACTGCTTGAGAATGAAGAAGACCATTTAAGTGCAGAAGATGTATACCTCCTCGTAAAAGAGAAGTCTCCTGAAATTGGTCTTGCTACTGTTTATCGGACGTTAGAATTGCTCACTGAACTGAAAGTTGTTGATAAAATTAACTTTGGAGACGGCGTTTCGCGATATGATCTTCGCAAAGAAGGAGCCGCTCACTTCCATCACCATCTTGTCTGCATGGAATGCGGAACAGTCGATGAGATAGAAGATGATTTATTAGAAGATGTCGAAGAGATTATTGAACGTGACTGGAAATTTAAAATTAAGGATCATAGATTGACATTCCATGGTATTTGCCACCGGTGTCATGATGATGAATCCGGCAAATAATCCGAATTGGAACCTTTTCATTTAATATGAAGAGGTTTTTTGCATTTTCGCTGTATATTCCTTGTCCTACCTGGCATATGCTGAAGTAATGAGAAGGTGAGAAAGGACTTGAAGATCATGCGAAAATGGCTCAAAACAACAGGTGAAGTGATCAAAGTATTTATCTTGTTCACAGGTTTTACCGTCCTGTTCTATTATGCTATGATATGGATAAATTCAGAATATGAAAGCTACCATCGTTATGATAAACCAGAGGGTGCAGCAATTAAAGTGATGGAAATGGATCAGCCGAATCAAGACAATTGGCAAGACCGATTGATTTATTTTTATCAAAACGGGGAGTAGAAATCATTGAACGATCAATTATCCGACTTTATTCATTTTATGACCGTAGAGAGAGGACTCTCTGAAAATACCATTGTTTCTTATAAAAGAGATTTGCAGAACTACTTGTCTTTTTTAATGACACATGAACAGCTGACGGATATTAGCGATGTCACGCGCCTGCATATCATTCATTATTTAAAGCAGCTAAAAGAGGAAGGGAAATCGAGTAAAACGTCTGTACGGCATCTATCATCAATCCGTTCCTTTCATCAATTTCTGCTTCGGGAAAAAGTGACAAAGGATGACCCGTCATGGAACATTGAAACCCAAAAAACAGAGCGAACATTACCGAAAGTTTTATCATTAGGGGAGGTCGAAAAGCTGCTTGATACACCAAATCAGCACACTCCCTTTGACTACCGAGACAAAGCAATGCTTGAGCTCTTATATGCAACCGGCATTCGCGTTAGTGAAATGCTGGATCTGACTCTTGCAGATGTGCACCTCACAATGGGCTTTATCCGCTGTTTTGGAAAAGGAAGAAAAGAGCGAATTGTGCCAATCGGTGAAGCTGCCGCAAGCGCAATTGAAGAATATATCGAAAAGGGAAGAAGCAAGCTGTTAAAAAAACAGCCGTCCGATGCCCTGTTTCTCAATCATCACGGGAAAAAAATGTCGCGCCAGGGCTTCTGGAAGAACTTAAAAAAACGAGCCATTGAAGCAGGGATTCAAAAGGAGCTGACGCCTCATACGCTCAGACATTCATTTGCTACACACCTGCTTGAAAACGGTGCGGACTTAAGAGCCGTACAGGAGATGCTCGGACATGCCGATATCTCAACAACACAAATTTATACACATGTGACGAAAACAAGACTGAAAGATGTGTATCACAAATTCCATCCAAGGGCATAAGTAAAGCATGACACGATGAACGGGTGTCATGCTTTTTCATCTTTACGCCGTTTATGGTTGTCAACTGGCTTGTAAACGGTTTATACTTGAGATGTCTGACCTCTTACTGTTTGTAAGGTCAAAAGACAAGAATATTGAAGGAGGCGCTTTTTAATGCCTGATTATCAGTATAAACGCATTTTCCTCGTCGTAATGGATTCAGTAGGGATTGGGGAAGCACCAGATGCTGCTGATTTTAATGATGTAGGTGCAGATACACTTGGACATATTGCTGAAAAAATGAACGGGCTTCATATGCCGAATATGGCGAAGCTTGGGCTGAGTCATATTAAAGAAATCAAAGGAATTCCAGCGGATGAAAAACCGCTTGCGTATTATGGAAAAATGCAAGAAGCATCAAATGGTAAAGACACAATGACAGGGCACTGGGAAATCATGGGTCTTTACATAGACACACCGTTCAAAGTCTTTCCAGACGGATTCCCAGATGAACTATTAAATGAATTAAAAGAAAAAACTGGCCGAGGTATTATTGGAAATAAACCTGCGTCTGGTACGGAAATTTTAGATGAGCTTGGCGAAGAGCACATGAAAACAGGCGATTTAATCGTTTATACATCTGCGGATTCTGTGCTGCAAATTGCTGCGCACGAAGAAGTTGTGCCATTAGATGAGCTTTACCGTATTTGTGAAATTGCCCGTGAACTCACATTAGATGAAAAATATATGGTTGGACGGATTATCGCTCGTCCGTTTGTTGGAGAGCCTGGTGCTTTTGTTAGAACGCCAAACCGTCATGATTATGCGTTAAAACCATTTGACCGTACAGTCATGAATGAACTGAAAGATGATGGGCTCGATGTCATTGCGATCGGAAAAATCTCTGATATTTATGACGGCGAAGGAATCACATCATCTCTTAGAACAAAATCGAACATGGATGGAATGGACAAGCTAGTCGATACACTTAAAACAGACTTTACAGGACTCAGCTTTTTGAACCTTGTTGATTTTGACGCTCTTTACGGACATAGAAGAGATCCAGAGGGTTATGGAAAAGCATTAGAGGAATTTGATGCACGTCTTCCTGAAGTGTTTGACCTGTTGAAAGAGGATGATCTTCTTGTGATCACAGCAGATCATGGAAATGACCCGGTTCATCACGGAACAGATCATACAAGAGAATACGTTCCGCTCATTGCTTACAGCAAAAAGCATCAGGAAGCAAATGAACTGCCAACAGCAAAAACGTTTGCTGATCTTGGGGCAACCGTTGCAGATAATTTCAAATCAACGATGCCTAAATACGGAACAAGCTTTTTATCTAAACTCAAATAGGGGGAAATCTCGTGGGAGCACAGTTTTCAGAAGCGGCGGCATATATTAAACAAGCATCGACATATGTACCAACAGTTGGATTGATTTTAGGATCAGGGCTTGGTATTTTAGCAGATGAGATTGAAAATCCAATCAAAATAAAATATGAAGATATTCCCGGATTCCCTGTTTCAACAGTAGAGGGACATGCAGGGCAGCTCGTGATCGGAACGCTGAAAGGCACTGTCGTTTGCGCGATGCAAGGACGTTTTCATTTCTATGAAGGATATGATATGAAGCAAGTGACGTTTCCTGTCCGTGTGATGAAAGAAATTGGTATTGAAACATGCATTGTCACAAATGCAGCCGGCGGAGTGAATACGTCATTCCGTCCAGGAGATCTCATGCTGATTACAGATCATATCAATATGATGGGAACCAATCCATTAATTGGCCCAAATGACAGTCAAGGCGTTCGTTTCCCTGATATGTCTGCACCGTACGATAAAGAATTGCTGGCACTTGCAGCAGAAACAGCCCAGCGTTTAGGTATATCTGTACAGCAGGGGGTTTATGCAGGGATGACAGGCCCTTCATATGAAACACCTGCTGAAGTTCGTTTCCTAAGAACACTTGGAGCAGATGCGGTAGGAATGTCGACTGTTCCAGAAGTCATTGTTGCGCGTCATGCAGGAATCAAAGTACTTGGCATTTCATGCATTTCCAATGCGGCATCTGGTATTTTGGATCAGCCGCTGTCACATGATGAAGTGATCGAAGTAACGGAAAAAGTGAAAGCAAGTTTTCTTGATTTAGTAAAAGACATTGTCAAACAACTTTCATAGCATGTGTCCAGAAGCCTTCTGCTACCCAAGCAGAAGGCTTTTTTTATTTGCAATCATACGATCTCTGAATAAAACAGCCTGTATGAGGAAAAAATAGAAAGGATTACGATAATGGAGGTCTGCCACTTGAAACGTCATATATGTGCATTGTTTATTTTAATGATCCTTATCTCAATGGTTTCACCATCTGCGACAGCAAAAGAAAAGATTGAAAAACCAGGAGAAAAACAAACATCAGAATTGGCACACGAAGCCAAATCAGCGATCTTAATAGAACGTGACACGGGAAAGGTGCTTTACAACAAAAACAGCGATGAAAAGCTTGCACCCGCAAGTATGACCAAAATCATGACGATGCTTCTCATCATGGAAGCTATAGATCAGGGTAAACTGAAAATGACAGACAAGGTCAGAACGAGCGACTATGCAGCGTCCATGGGGGGCTCACAAATCTTCCTTGAACCAGGAGAAGAAATGACCGTGAAAGAAATGCTGAAAGGCATTGCGATTGCTTCGGGAAATGATGCTTCAGTTGCCATGGCAGAGCATATTGCAGGATCTGAAGAACAGTTCGTAGAGCAGATGAACAAAAGGGCGAAAGAGCTTGGCCTCACCTCAACAGTCTTTCAAAACCCAACAGGACTTCCTGAAAAAGACCATTACAGCACAGCTCACGATATGGCAATAATGGCAAAAGAGCTGTTGAAATATGAACAAATCACCAAATTCACAGGTGTCTACGAAGACTATCTACGACAAAACACAGATAAAAAATTCTGGCTTGTAAACACAAACCGTCTGATTAAATTTTATCCAGGTGTCGATGGGGTGAAAACCGGTTTTACAGGTGAAGCGAAATACTGTTTAACTGCATCTGCTAAAAAAGGCAACATGCGCGTCATTGCGGTTGTCTTCGGCGCAAGCACCCCGAAAGACAGAAACGCTCAGGTAGTCAAAATGCTGGACTACGCATTTAGTCAATATACGACTCATCCGCTTTACAAACGAGGGCAAGATGTGGCGGAGGTCAAAGTGAGCAAAGGGAAAAAGAAAAATATTCAGCTCGTTACTTCTGAACCGATCTCCCTTCTAACGAAAAAAGGCGAAAATGTGGATCAGATCAAAAAAGAAATCAAATTGTCTCATGATGTCAAGGCTCCATTTTCAAAAGGAACGGAACTTGGTACGATCGTCTTGAAAAAAGATGGAAAAGTGCTGCATGAAAGTCCTGTAGAAGCAAAAGAAGGAATGGAAAAGGCAGGCATTTGGACTTTCTTCAAACGAGCAATGGCTGATTTTGTAAAATGGAAATAAAAGGAGAAAGGCTGCTGAAATTGGCAGTCTTTTTGCTATGAGGAAAAAGAAAAGAACATCTAAATGTGACGAATGGTCACTAGTTTTGTCATGGTGAAGGATTTACTTCTTATAAAAGAGAAACACTCTTTATCCGAAATTAGAGCAAGGAGGAATAAAAAGATGAGCCTTGGTATTGATTTTCAAGTAAAAGAGAGCGTACTTTGCATTCGGTTAACAGGAGAGCTCGATCATCACTCCGCAGAAACATTGAGACAAAAGGTGACGAATTATTTGGAAACAGAGGACATTCGCCACATTGTGCTGAATCTGGCTGATTTATCGTTTATGGACAGCTCTGGACTCGGAGTGATTTTAGGAAGATATAAAGAGATTAAGCAGCTTGGCGGAGAAATGGTCGTCTGTGCCATCTCGCCAGCAGTGAATCGGTTATTTGATATGTCTGGTTTGTTTAAAATCATTCGTATGGAGCCTTCAGAGCAAACGGCTTTGCAAACATTGGGGGTGGCGTCATGAGAAATGAAATGAATCTGACTTTTTCGGCATTAAGCCAAAATGAATCGTTTGCGAGGGTGACAGTCGCGGCGTTTATCGCTCAGCTTGATCCGACTTTAGATGAATTAACAGAAATCAAGACCGTCGTATCCGAGGCAGTGACAAACTCCATCATCCATGGCTATGATGGGAATCCAGATGGCAAGGTGCATATCCATGTCACATTAGATGACCATGTCGTCTACCTCACCATCCGTGACGAAGGCATGGGTATTACCGATCTTGAGGAAGCAAGACAGCCGCTTTTTACAACAAAACCAGACTTAGAGCGCTCTGGAATGGGCTTTACCATCATGGAGAATTTTATGGATGATGTCATGGTGGACTCATCTCCAGAAATGGGCACGACCATCCGTTTAACAAAGCATCTATCAAAAAGCAAAGCGCTTTGTAATTAAAGGAGCTGCTCATATGGATGTGGAGGTAAAAAAGCAAGCTAAAAAAGCCCAGCTGTCAAATGATGAAGTCAAAGAGCTCATCAAAAAAAGCCAAGACGGTGATCAGCAAGCAAGAGACCTCCTCGTAGAAAAAAACATGCGTCTTGTTTGGTCCGTTGTTCAGCGCTTTTTAAATAGGGGATATGAACCAGATGATCTGTTTCAGATTGGCTGTATTGGACTGCTGAAATCTGTGGATAAATTTGATTTGTCATATGATGTAAAGTTTTCAACGTACGCCGTCCCAATGATCATCGGGGAAATTCAGCGATTCATTCGGGATGATGGTACGGTCAAAGTCAGCCGGTCATTAAAGGAACTCGGAAATAAAATCCGGCGAGCAAGGGATGAGTTGTCTAAGTCTCATGGAAGAATGCCGACCGTTCAAGAAATTGCCGAATACCTTGATATCACACCAGAGGATGTCGTCCTCGCCCAAGAAGCGGTCCGCTCCCCATCATCCATTCATGAAACGGTGTATGAAAATGATGGGGATCCAATAACATTGCTTGACCAAATTGCCGATCATTCTGAAGAAAGATGGTTTGACAAAATTGCTCTGAAAGAAGCGATCAAGGAATTAGAAGAAAGGGAAAAACTCATTGTGTATTTAAGGTATTATAAAGACCAGACACAATCTGAGGTTGCAGAAAGACTTGGCATTTCACAGGTGCAAGTCTCACGGCTTGAAAAGAAAATTTTAAAACAAATCCAAATGCAAATGGATCAAAAAGACAGCTAGCCAATTCGGCTGGCTTTTTTTGTGTGGTAATTACCGGTAAATCAAGTTCTGTCAGTATGAGAACCATTTTTCACCACATACTATTTTTAACCCCTCGTATAGGAAGTGACTTGGATGGACGGACAAATCTTTATTCGGCTGCGCCATCGAATCAAGACCGGAATAGATCAGCTCATTTATTTAGAGGATATCGCCCAAATCACTGGTGATGAGTTTGCTGTGCAAAAGCTTAGCAAAATGCCGGTGTATCATGTCAGCAAAAAGGATCGTCACATCGTCGTTCTTGATATCATGCATGTCGTCAAAACGATCAAAAAAACGTGGCCAGATATCGACATTCAAACCGTTGGCGGCTCTGAGGCCATTGTTGAAATTGATACAGGCAAACGCCAGCTTTCTCCCGTTTTATTTGTGTTTGTATGGCTTCTATTATTTGTCGGAGCGGCACTTGCCATTATGAATTTCCACGAGGATGTCAGTATGCGGCTCGTTCATATCCGCCTATATGAAATGATCACAGGGAAAACGGTTGAGCATCCGTATTTATTACAAATTCCATATAGCTTTGGACTCGGCTTTGGCATGATTTTGTTTTTCAATCATGTATTTAAAAAGCGTTTAAATGAAGAACCAAGTCCGCTCGAAGTGGAAATGTTTAAATATCAGCTCGATCTCGATCATTATGTCGCACTCAATGAAAATAAAGAAACATTGAAGGATATCCATGATCGGTAAATGGCTTTTTGTCGTACTCGTTGGACTTGGCGGCGGTTTAACAGTCGGAGCAGGATTTGTGGCATTTCTTACAGTTCTTGGCATCATCCCCCGCTTAATGCAATTAACCAAAACGCAGCGCTTCATACAAGGGTACGAGGCGGCTGTCATTAGCGGGGCGGTTGTTGGCGGCTGGGCCACCTTAAGTCAAATACATCTGCATTTAACCAAATGGCTGGCGCTGCCGGTCGGTCTTTTATCAGGCATCTTTGTCGGCATGCTTGCAGCTGCACTTACTGAAGTATTAAATGTACTTCCTATATTAACGAAAAGAATTGGAATGGACGGGAAAATTGTTTTGCTGCTCATGGCCATCGTCTTAGGAAAGATATTTGGTTCACTATTTCATTGGCTTATTTATATTTAAGAAATTGGAGGGAACAACACGTGTCGAGTTTAAAAGAGAACTATCCATCTAAGGTGAAAACGTATCAGCCCAAACCACCTTATGTCCTCAACTGCATCAAGGCGTTTTTAATTGGTGGCTTGATCTGTCTAATAGGTGAGGGGCTGCAAAATTTCTATATCCACTTTTTTGATTTTAACGAAAAGACAGCAGGGAACCCAACAGTGGCAACCCTCATTTTAATTTCTTCTATATTAACTGGAATCGGTATTTACGATAAAATCGGCCAGTTTGCTGGAGCGGGATCGGCCGTACCAGTGACAGGCTTCGCTAACAGTATGACAAGTGCTGCCCTTGAGCATAGAAGTGAAGGGCTTGTTTTAGGTGTTGCCACAAATATGTTTAAGCTCGCTGGGAACGTCATTGTGTTCGGTGTCGTCTCGGCATATATCGTAGGGATCATTCGATACATCTTGGAAAAGATGTTTTCGTAGGAGGAATGAAAGGTGAAACTAACAGGTAAACAATCTTGGGTATTTGAGCACAAGCTTTATGTCAATGCAGAAGGAACTGCTGCAGGACCTAAGGAAAAAGAGGGTCCAATTGGACATTTAATTGATAAAACATACGATGAAATGCACTGTGATCAAAAGAACTGGGAAATGGCTGAAAGGAAGCTCATGGATGATGCGATATCAACCGCTTTATCAAAAGCAAATTTGCAAAAAAGCGATATTGATCTGTTGCTGGCTGGAGATTTACTCAACCAGAACGTCACTGCAAACTATGTGGCAAGAGAGCTGAAGATCCCGTTTCTCTGCTTGTTTGGAGCATGCTCGACCTCAATGGAATCGGTCGCCATTGCGTCAGCACTCATTGATGGTGGCTTTGCAAATAGAGCCATCGCAGCAACAAGCAGTCACAATGCGACCGCAGAACGCCAATTTCGAAACCCGACCGAATACGGCGGACAAAAGCCAGATACAGCAACAAGTACCGTAACAGGGAGCGGAGCCGTTATTATCAGCCAAGAGCCCTCACAAATTCAAATTACAAGTGCAACGGTAGGCAGGGTCATGGATCTTGGCATTACAGATCCATTTGATATGGGGTCGGCCATGGCACCGGCCGCGGCAGACACCATCAAGCAGCATTTAGAAGACTTAGGAAGAACAGTAGATGATTACGATTTGATTTTAACTGGAGATTTATCAGGCATTGGTTCACCGATCTTAAAGGATCTCCTGAAAGAAGAAGGTATTCAGCTTGGGCGAAAGCACGATGATTGCGGTTTAATCATCTATACGCCCGATCAAAACGTATTCGCTGGAGGCAGCGGCTGTGCTTGTTCAGCGATTGTGACATTTAGTCATATTTTTCAAGAAATGAAAGCAGGGAATTTGCAAAGAGTACTCGTTGTGGCAACCGGGGCGCTACTCAGCCCGATGATGGTTCAGCAAAAAGAGACCATTCCAACCATTGCGCACGGTGTCGTATTTGAGCGTGCAGGAGGAGAGAGCTAATGGATTATCTTATCGCTTTTGTGGCAGGTGGACTTATTTGTGTCATTGGCCAGCTTTTGCTAGATGTACTCAAACTCACGCCTGCACATGTCATGACTACTTTTGTTGTGGCGGGTACCATTTTAGATGGATTCGGTATTTATGATAAATTTATTGAATTTGCCGGTGCAGGCGCAACCGTACCAATCGTCAGCTTTGGTCATAGCTTGCTTCACGGGGCGATGCACCAAGCGGATGTACATGGATTCATCGGTATCGGCATCGGTATTTTTGAATTAACCTCTGCTGGTATATCAGCTGCGATTTTATTCTCATTTATTATCGCACTTATCTTTAAACCGAAAGGATAACCTAATATGGGGCAAAGACGGAAAGTCATTTTAGTGACAGACGGAGATATATATGCTGCCAAAACCATTGAGCTCGCCGCTAAAAACGTCGGAGGACGATGTATTTCTAGCTCAAAAGGAAATCCAAGCAAACGGACAGGACCTGAACTTGTTCAGATGATTTTAAAAACGCCGTATGATCCAGTTTTTGTGATGTTTGATGATTCTGGACTGACCGGTGAAGGAACAGGCGAGACGGCGATGAAACATGTGGCACGCCACCCTGAAATCGAAGTCATTGGCGCGATTGCAGTTGCATCCAAGACGCACCAAGCCGAATGGACAAAGGTCCATGTCTCCATTGACCGGGAAGGTGAACTGACAGAATACGGTGTCGACAAACACGGTCTTCCCGAAATGGAGCCCCATAAAATGAGCGGGGATACAGTGTATTGTCTTGACTCCCTCAATCTCCCGTTCGTTGTCGGGATTGGAGATATTGGCAAAATGGGACGGAAAGATGATCTGAGCAAAGGATCTCCAATCACGATGAAAGCAGTTGAATTGATATTAGAAAGGAGTGGTTTCCGTGAAGAAAGACAAGGTAAACGTGTACCGAGATCCGAAGAAAAATGAAGATTACTTCAAGGAAAATGTCGGAATGGGTCTCAGCTTCGACCTTGGTGTTCGGAAAATTTATATACACGATCAGGAAATCCAACTTTACTATGTAAACGGATTGTGTGATACACAGTATATCATCTACTTATTAAAAGAACTAATCGAAATCAATGACAACGAACCTGAATCAGATGACCTTGCCCGTGTGGTTGAGAACCGCCTTGTCAATCAGCAGGTTTCCAAAGTAGAAACGCTGGATGAAGCGGTGGATCAAGTGCTTTCTGGGCTTGTGGCAGTCGTTGTAGAAGGTGAAAACTACGCATTTATCATTGACGTCAGAAGCTATCCTGGCAGAATGCCAGAGGAACCGGATACTGAAAAGGTTGTCCGGGGAGCAAGAGACGGATTTGTTGAAAACATTATTGTAAATACAGCGCTTATTCGAAGAAGAGTACGGGATGAAAAGCTGCGATACAAAATGCTCAAAGTAGGCGAACGTTCCAAAGCCGATGTTTGTGTTTGCTATATTGAAGATATTGCAGACCCAGATCTTGTAGATATTATAGAAAAAGAAGTATCAGGAATTAAGGTCGATGGGCTGACGATGTCTGATAAAACGATTGAAGAATTTATTATTAAGCAAGGATATAATCCCTTTCCGCTAGTGCGTTATACCGAGCGTCCAGATGTCGCCGCTAACCACATATTAGAAGGGCATGTCATCATCATTACGGATACATCCCCTAGTGTCATCATTACACCAACCACTATTTTTCACCACGTTCAGCATGCAGAAGAATATCGCCAGGCACCTGCCGTTGGTACATTCCTAAGATGGGTACGCTTTTTAGGCATTTTATGTTCTACCTTTCTTTTGCCGATTTGGTTTCTTTTTATCCTTGAACCAAATCTTTTGCCTGACAATTTAAGCTATATTGGGTTTAACAAACCTTCTCATATCCCTGTGATTCTCCAAGTGTTCCTTGCTGATTTCGGGGTGGAATTTTTAAGGATGGCAGCAATTCATACGCCAACCGCATTGTCGACCGCCATGGGACTGATCGCGGCTGTTTTAATTGGACAAATCGCTATTGATGTCGGTTTGTTTACACCAGAGGTCATCTTATACGTTTCACTGGCGGCGATCGGTACCTTTACAACGCCAAGCTATGAGCTGAGTGTCGCCAATAAGATTGTCAGGCTCATCATCCTAGCACTAGTGGCGATCTTCAAGCTGAATGGACTCATCATTGGTTTTACGTTGTTACTCATTTATTTAACTTCCATTCGTTCATTGCAGACGCCTTATATGTGGCCGTTCCTCCCTTTTAATGGGAAGGCTTTGTGGCAAGTGCTGATTCGGACGTCTGTTCCTGGCTCAAAAGTAAGACCGAGCATCGTTCACCCTCAAAACAGATCAAAAATTCCGCCAAATTCTTAAGGCTCATTGAAAGTGGCTGAAGATTGTGATATTGTATTTTTAACTTTGAGACAAGGCACAAGGCAGCTCACGTAGCTGCCTTTTTTCAGCCGAAGCGGAGAAAGAGGGAATGACATTGTATTTACACGGCACTTGCAGACAAAATGAACTCGGTCATTTAGAAATTGGTGGTGTTGATGCCGTTTCTTTAGCTGAAACGTATGGGACACCACTTTATGTATATGATGTGGCTTTAATACGGGAGCGCGCAAAAAGCTTTCAAAAAGCATTTATAGAGGAAGAATTAACAGCGCAGGTAGCATACGCGAGTAAAGCATTTTCTTCTATTGCCATGTTTCAGCTTGCTAAAGAAGAAGGATTATCTCTTGATGTTGTCTCAGGCGGTGAGCTTCACACAGCCATTTGCGCTGGGTTCCCAGTAGAAAAAATTCATTTCCATGGCAATAATAAAAGCAGAGAAGAATTAAAAATGGCTTTAGAGCATGGGATCGGCTGTATAGTTGTGGATAATTTCTATGAAATGAAGCTCATTGAACAGCTTGGTCAAGAGCTGTCAAAAAAAGTGAAGGTATTGCTCCGCATCACGCCTGGTGTCGAAGCGCATACGCATGATTACATTACGACAGGTCAAGAGGATTCAAAATTTGGCTTTGATCTTCACAATGGACAAGCAGATGAAGCGGTGAAACAAGTGCTTGGTTCAGAAGTGATCGAGCTTTTAGGTGTCCATTGTCATATCGGTTCACAAATTTTTGATACGGCTGGTTTTGTCCTTGCAGCAGATAAAATCTTTATGAAGCTGGATGAATGGAGAGAATCATTTGGTTTTATTTCTACAGTGTTAAATTTAGGCGGCGGCTTTGGGATTCGTTATACAGAAGAGGATGAACCACTTCCTGCGACAGAATATGTCGAGAAAATAATCCAAGCTGTGAAAGAGAACGTGGCCCGCTATGAGTTTGATATGCCAGAGATTTGGATAGAACCAGGCCGTTCTCTTGTTGGAGATGCAGGGACGACTCTTTATACGATCGGATCATCAAAACATGTACCTGGCATCCGCGATTATGTTGCGGTAGATGGCGGAATGAGTGACAACATTCGTCCGGCTTTATATCAAGCGAAATATGAAGCGGCAAGTGCCAATAAAATGAGTCAAACGCATGATCAAACCGTTTCAATTGCCGGTAAATGCTGTGAAAGCGGAGATATGCTTATTTGGGATATCGATTTGCCAGAGTTATCACAAGGGGATTTATTGGCTGTCTTTTGTACCGGAGCTTACGGCTATAGTATGTCAAACAACTATAACCGCATCCCGCGCCCAGCGGTTGTGTTTGTAGAGGACGGGGAAGCGCAGCTTGTGGTTGAGCGTGAAACCTATGAGGACATTGTCAAACTTGATTTACCGTATCAATCAAAAGTGAAATCATCTAATTAAAAAAGCTGCCTGGGGTACAGGCAGCTTTTTTAATGAATTATTTTCCTCCAGTGAATACAGAGACGATCGCGTTCCAGATGGAGACAAAGAAATCCCAAATCTTTTGAAGAAGGTTTTTCCCTTCATCCGATTCTATGAATTTTGTAATCTTGTCTTTTGCTTTATCAATTTGAGATCCTACTTGATTCCAATCGATATTGATGTTTTTCATTTTATCAAATAGCGAGACAAGCTGATCTTTTTGATCCTGCGTCAGATTTAAGTTCAAATCAGAAGCAGCCTGATCGACTTTTTCTTCTACTTCTTTGGTGGTTTTAGGGACACCGTTTTTTGCAATGTCATCTTTGATTTTTGCAATAAGGGCAGAAGCGTTGTCTTTCCCGATAGAGTCACCTAATTTAGATGTAGTCACAAGCTCTTCGTTTGCCACCTGCTTCACATCTTCTGGAATGGCTTTGTCGCTTGACACCTCATACGCTTTAAGTAAGCCCGTCAGTGCGGCTGTACCAGATACTTCAAATGGAGCAGTGACGACAACCTTGGCATCCTTGACACCTGCTGTCATTAAAGCATTTAAATACATCTCATCTGTAATGGTCTTGATGTTGTGTGTATCCACAGTCAGACCAGTGCCTGATTTCTCAATGGTGATAGATGAAGATGATAATGCTCTCGTCCCGATAGAAGAACGAGGGATATACTTTCCTAAATATTCGTGCTCTTCTTTATTGGTTACTTCAATTTTTGTCGCATTTTCAGGTGGATTCAACTCGTCAAGAACCTTTTGTCGATCAGCTGGTGTTAAGTCTTGCCCGAGTGTGACGATGACATCGCCGACAGCTGCATCCGCTAAGCTGACTTTTGGCGCACCAATTAGGAAAAGGAGCGCTGCCATCATACCAAGCATCATTTTTTTAAACATGTTGACCTCCTTCAAGTCGAAAGCGTTCCTCTTTCAAGAGAAACTCAGCTTTTGAGTACACGTACAGAAATGCACTCCATCATATAGACGTAACAAATTGACTCGACGTTTCAATTTTCTTTTTAAGATGTGTTCCTTTTCCAATAAATGAAGACATGTCATTTCGTCACATATCATTTTATTAGGAAAAAAGAATCAAGCAATCCTATTTTATCAATCATCAGTTAAGAGGTAAATGACAATCGAAGAGCAGGGGATGTTTAACATCACCGAAAATGTGCTATAATGAGCGTTGTTTAACCTGAAAGGAGAATGTGAAAAATGGCGAAAAAAGGATACATACAATTAACGAATGGAAAGAAAATTGAGTTTGAACTTTACCCAGAGGCTGCTCCAGGTACAGTAGCAAACTTTGAAAAATTAGCGAATGAAGGCTTCTACGATGGATTGAAGTTCCACCGCGTGATTCCAGGCTTCGTAAGCCAAGGTGGCGACCCAAACGGCAATGGAACGGGTGGTCCTGGTTACACAATTAAATGTGAAACAGAAGGAAATCCACATCAGCACGAAAGAGGTTCATTATCAATGGCACATGCTGGTAAAGACACAGGCGGCAGCCAATTCTTTATCGTACATGACCCGCAGCCGCACTTAAACGGTGTTCACACTGTTTTTGGCAAGGTAACATCTGGTATCGAGGCTGTACTTGATATGGAGCAAGGCCAAGGCATGGAAAAAGTTGAAGTTGTAGATGCTTAATCTAAAACACCGCTATACGCGGTGTTTTTTATTTTGTATCTGATTTTACAGTTATTTGTTCTGTTAAGCGGTAGGTGATGATCCAATACAAAATGGCTGTGGCGCTGATAGCGGCACCAAATAGACACACCCCATTCCAGCCATAGTTTGCGTATATGCTGGTTGAAACAATTGAACCGGTCGCACTACCGATGGAGTAAAAAATCATGTAAGCAGCCGTAAGCCGGCTTCTCGCCTCAGGCCGCACTGTGAAAATCATAGTCTGATTCGCTACGTGTACTGCCTGCACAGATAGGTCAAGAATGATAATGCCAATGACTAAGGCAATAAGTGAATGTTCAGTCAAACTGATGAAAAACCATGAAATGAATAATAGGACAAGGGCTATACCGCTTGTGAACTGCCCAAAACCTCGATCAGCAAGGCGGCCAGCCCGAGCAGCCCCTAACGCTCCGGCTGCTCCAGCAAGACCAAATGCGCCAATAGCAGTATGTGAAAGAGAGTGTGGCGCAGTACTGAGAGGCAGCACGAGTGAAGTCCACAACGTACCAAAGACGATAAAAATCAGAAGAGCTAGAATCCCGCGGATGCGCAGGATCCGTTCTTGTATGAACAATACAAACATTGAACGAAGCAGATGAGCATAGGATAATGACTCTCTTTTGCTGTCATCACGCGGGAGTACTCGGAACAATACGCCAGTTAGGATCAGCATGATGACGGCAGAAACAAGATATACAGACCTCCAGCCAGCAAAATCGGTTAATACACCAGCAAAGGTTCGTGCGAGAAGAATACCGATGACGATTCCACTTTGCACCAAGCCGACGATACGGCCGCGCTCTTCTGGAGCAGCCCAACTTGCTGCAAACGCAACGAGTACCTGAGTGACTACAGCGAGCAGTCCGACCAATGCTAATCCTATAAATAGGACGGTGACGATAGGAGCGATGCCGACTAGAATGAGGGCAAGCACAGATAAAAGCATCTGACCAATGATGAGCCGGCGTCGATTCAACAGATCACCAAGTGGTACGATCAGTAGCAGCCCCGCCGCATAACAAAGCTGAGTAATCGTAATGACAATACCGATGGATGAATACGTGATATCGAACTCGGCTGCCAGTGAATCTAGTAACGGTTGTGCGAAGTATATGTTTGCAACAGCCATCCCGCAGGCTGTTGCAAAAAGTAGTGCCATATAGTGAGTCATTTTATCTTTAACCATTCATTGCATCCCCTTCTTTTTATACTAAAAAGAATAATATACTGATCGGTACAAAATGATTACTGTTAAGGATAACCATCAAAATGTTTTAAAGTCAAGAATTTATTCTGTGTTAATCTTGAAAGAAGAAAGACGGTTTGACAATTTTACCTGAACAAAATACAATCATAATGTACTGATTAGTAATGAAAAGAAAATGATATCCTTATAAATAAAGAAATAGACAATTGTTATCGTGAAAGGATTTTATTGTTGAAAAGAGGAATTGATGATGGTTCGACAGCGTGAGTTTGATGAGGAAAAAGCGTTGAATGATGCAATGATGCTTTTTTGGGAAAAGGGGTATAGAGCTACAACGTTAAGCGATTTGACTGCAAAAATGGGAATACAGCGGCCAAGTTTATACGCAGCCTTTGGAGATAAAGAGGAATTATTTGAGGCTGCATTACGCACATATACAAAGCAGCATGCAGCCCGTATTCGAACAAAACTTCAAAACAATCGATCTGTAAAGGAAGCATTTCATCTATTATTGACAGATGTAGTGGAAGAGGAATATGGAGATGGCCCAAGTAAAGGCTGTTTTTGCATTAATACAATAGTGGAGCTTGCTCCACACGAAGAGAAATTTGAAATTCTGACAAGAGAGCATCAAATGTATCTTTCGGTTATTTTTGAAGAAAAGATAGTGCAAGGTATTCGCTCAGGTGAGCTCGAAAGCGGCTCAAATGCTAAAGCCTTAGCACAAACACTGGTCGTTTCTTTCATCGGGCTCACCGTCCTAATGAAGTCACGTCCAGAGCGTTCATTTGTAGATCATTCTATAGCGACGATCCTATCCATTTTAAAATAAAATGGACAACACGCTATGACTGCTTCTGAGAAAAAATTATACAAAATAGTGAAGCGTATTTTGATCCATAACATCAAAATACGCTTTTTCTTTTAGGGCAGTCATGCACAGAATCTTTTTTTATGATATGATAAGAGAACAAACATTCGTATTTGTGAAAAGCCAGCACATCCAGCTGCAAATGAAGAAAATAGAAAGAAGGAGAGACTTTGAAACCACTCACTAAAGAAGAAAAAAATCAAATGATGATGGCCATTCAGCGTTACTTTGCCGAAGAACGAGAAGAAGAGATTGGTGAATTAGCAGCCATTAATATACTAGAATTTATCACAAAAAACCTTGGAAGCTACTATTATAATCAAGGGGTTCGCGACAGCCGCAGCATCGCTGTTCAGCGGTCACAATTGTTAGAGGAAGACTTATTCGCACTCGAAAAAAGAATATAATCGAAAAGACTGCAGTATCGTGTGAAACGAACTGATAAATAGGAAAAAGACCCCCTTAATAAAGAACGCATATTCGTATCATATGTAATGATTAAGAGGTGGAACCAAAGGGCCATCTGAATCGTTATATAAGTAACCATTAATGAAAATCAGCTTTTTTGGTTTTATTTCAATAAAAGAAGGAATAAAACATACAAATAGGCGAAGTGCAGATGATGGAGGTTCTAAATATGGGGAAAATTAAATTAAAAATTGCAATCTTATTTGTTTTACTGCTTTGTTTAGGCGCAGGTTATTTATACATGAATGGCATGAAAATTGAAGATGTGCCAACAGCCATTGGCGAGAGCTTAACAAATAATGATAAAGATTACACTATCTATGAATATACCATTACGAAAATTGATGGAGATGAATATTGCGGTCAAGCAAAGAATGGCACCAAAATCATTTTTAATGGAAAGAAATTTGAAGATGATGTGGCCGATCTGAAAAAAGGCGATCGTATTAAAGCCTACTTTAGTAATGAAAAAAGAATAGATGGACTGATAAAAGTAGTAAAAGTCGTTAATTAACATGTCTCCTTTCCTATAAGGAGGCTTTTTTTGTGAAGAATCATGATTGTTGCATTTGAAAACAAGTATCGCTATAATAGCTCCTAAGGACAGCTAAATATCGATTGTATCCTTCGGGGCAGGGTGAAAATCCCGACCGACGGTAATAAAGCAAATGCTTTACAGCCCGTGACCCGTTAATTTATTAACGGTTGATTCAGTGAAAAGCTGAAGCCGACAGTGAAAGTCTGGATGGGAGAAGGATAAAGAAAGCTATGAACGAAAAATATTTGTTGATCATAGTCTTATTTCTGATGCAAAAAAACCACAGCCCCGGAATTTTTTCCGGGGCTTTCTGTATGTTTTTGTTGTTAATAGACGCATGCAGTGTTTATTAGGTGATCCCTCATCTACCTTGTATGGACCATAAAAAGCGACGAAGGTGCTCAATCGATCACATGTCCCTAACATCGCTTTTTTAAAAAGTGAGAAATACAAATGAAAAGAAAGGGAGGATCACATGTTTACGGGGATTATTGAAGAAGTTGGCACCGTTCAGTCATTAAGTAAAAAGTCAGCAGATGCCATGGAAATTGTCATTACATGCAGCCGTGTGCTGGAAGATGTTCACCTCGGAGACAGTATCGCCATTAATGGAGTATGTCTGACAGTCACAAGCTTCACAAAAGGACAGTTCGCGGCAGATGTGATGCCAGAGACGGTTAAATCGACATCACTGGATCAGCTGACAAAAGGCAGTCCAGTGAATTTAGAGCGAGCCATGTCCTCAAATGGACGATTTGGCGGCCATTTTGTCTCAGGCCATGTTGATGGAACGGCTGTCATTACCCGAATAGAAAAGAAGAGTAATGCCATTTACTATGATTTAAAGATGGACAAGACCCTCACAGATATGCTCACCCAAAAGGGTTCGATCGCAATAGATGGTGTCAGCTTGACCATTTTCGATTTGCGAGATTCACAAGTCACAGTCTCTATTATTCCTCATACGCTTGAAGGAACTATTTTCCCGACTAAATCTATGGGGGATATCGTGAATATAGAGTGTGACATGATCGGTAAATACATTTATCGTTTTTTAACAAAAGAGCAAGGCGATAAACAGCCATCTCGATTGACCCCATCATTTCTAAAAGAGCACGGATTCTAGGAGGCGATTGTATGTATCATTCTGTTGATGAGGCAGTAAATGCCCTTAAACAAGGAGAAATCATTATCGTAGTGGATGATGAAGACAGAGAAAATGAAGGAGACTTTGTGGCACTTGCTGAGCATGCCACACCTGAAGTGATTAACTTCATGGCTTTACATGGAAGAGGCCTCATTTGTACGCCAGTCGATGCGTCGATCGCCAAACACCTGAATTTGCATCCAATGGTTGAACATAATACAGATGCACACCATACAGCATTTACAGTAAGCATCGACCATGTGACAACGACAACTGGTATCAGTGCTTTTGAGCGCTCCACGACCATGCTGGCCATGTTAAATAAAGACGCAAAGCCAGACGAATTTGCCCGTCCAGGCCATGTTTTTCCGCTTATTGCAAAAGAAGGCGGCGTACTAGAAAGACCAGGTCATACAGAGGCGGCGGTTGATCTTGCTAAACTGGCAGGCTCAGAGCCAGCGGGAGTCATATGTGAAATTATGAATGAAGATGGATCAATGGCTCGCGTCCCTGAACTAAAGGAAATTCAAAAACAGCATGACTTAAAGATGCTGACAATAGAAGCATTACAGACATATTTAAACAATAATCAAACAGCGACTATCGAAACAAAATAAAAATCACAAAAAAGGATGATCAACATATGAATACAATACAAGGTCATGTAGTAGCAGAAGGACTAAAATTTGCAATCGTTGTAGCGAGATTCAATGATTTTATTACAAGTAAACTGTTAGATGGAGCAGAAGACACATTGCTCAGACACGGAGCAAATGGTGATGATATCGATGTTGTGTGGGTACCAGGCGCTTTTGAAATCCCGTACATGGCAAAAAAATTAGCTGAAACCAAAAAATATGATGCAGTCATCACACTTGGAACCGTGATCAGAGGCGCAACGACTCACTATGATTACGTTTGTAATGAAGCTGCTAAAGGAATTGCTCAAAGTGCAATGTCAACAGGGGTACCGATTATCTTTGGTGTACTGACAACAGAATCGATTGAACAAGCCATTGAAAGAGCTGGTACAAAAGCTGGAAATAAAGGCAGCGAATCGGCTGCAGCTGCTATTGAAATGGCGAATCTCAATCGAACTTTCTCTTAATTTAGTGAAAAAGAGTTTAAAAACGGTATAAAAATGTTTATAATGTGTGATGAGTAAATGAATCATAAGACATTTGCTGGAAATCAGGATAATTTGAATATTGAGGGGTATATATGTTAATTCGTTACAAGAGGTCTTTTGAAAAAATTGCCATGGGACTCCTGTCCTTTATGCCGGGTGAGAAAGACGTCAAACAGCTTCAGCAGACGATGAAGTCATATGAAATGGATGAAGATCGGCAGCTGTTCCTATGGAAAGATGGCGAGGATATTGTAGGTGCTATTGGTGTGTTGAAAACAGACGACCAAGTACAAATCGAACATATTAGTGTGAATCCATCCCATCGTGATCAAGGAATCGGCAAGGAAATGGTTTTAGCCGTGGAAGACATATTTAAAACCAAAACACTCATTCCAAATGAATTAACGCAAGGCTTCTTTCATAAGTGTCACAGCGAATCAAATTAAATATCACACATGTAAAAGCAGAGGCTACAGTCCTCTGCTTTTTTTACGTTCAATCTGCTTTTTTCGCTCCAGCAATACATCTGTCCGGTCACGGAGTCTATGTTTTTCGATTAAAAATGTATGGGATAAGTTGCTTTCCTGTCCAAAAAGCAGTCCTTCTTTTTGGGCCATTTCTTGGCATAAAGAAAGAAGTGCTTCATCTTTGATCGGCAGCATCACACTTTCATAAGGCATATCTTCATCCATTTTCTTTTTCAGCGTTCTCAGAAGCATCAGAAATGCCTCATCATCCAGACCGAGATTCGATAATACTGAACGGTTTGCTTCTAACAAATGAAGACTGTTAGAAATGAGCCTTTTTGCTCCTTTTCCATTTCCCCGTCTTTGATGATACAAGGCAACAGCGAGCTGAATGAGCCCGACCCAATATTCTTTGCGCTGCTCAGGGGGATCTTCCTTCCAATATTCCTCTAGAATTTCATGACACTCAAAATAATCTCTTGTCGTATGAAATTCGTGTAAAAAAGCTACGTACGCTTCAGGATACACAGCGGTCATCTCCTTTTCCACTTTCAGTCTAACATATTGAAAAGAAAAGAAGAAAGAGCGTCCCTTTAGTGAAAAGGACGCTCTGTTTCTTTAATAAACCCAAGCCGCGCCAACGATGATCAGCAAGATGAAAAGCACGACAATAAGCGCGAATCCTCCGCCGAAGTTATAGCCATCTCCCATAATGATACGGCCTCCTTTTTCATCAGTTCTGATTACAATGGTATTCTATGTATAAATGCCCTTATTGGTATGGGCGAATCCACTGTTTTTCTTGATTTGCCCAAGGCATCATGGCCGAAATTATATTGGACGAGAGCTTTATCCTGTCTTATACTAAAGGTTAGCCGGTGAAACGGTACTTAGAAGACAGTAGAAATGGTGAGAAAAAGATGCTGGAATATCAGGTGAAAATAGATTCGTTCGAGGGTCCTTTGGACTTGCTTTTACATTTAATTAACCGGTTGGAAATTGATATTTATGATATTCCCGTCGCTAAAATTACGGAGCAGTATTTATTATATGTCCACACGATGAGGGAGCTTGAGCTCGATGTTGCGAGTGAATATTTGGTCATGGCTGCAACCCTCCTCAGTATTAAAAGCAGAATGCTTCTTCCGAAACAAGAGGAAGAGCTGTTTGATGAAGACCTGCTCGAAGAGGAAGAGGATCCTCGAGAAGAGCTGATTGGCAAATTGATTGAATACCGCAAGTATAAAAATGCAGCACAAGAACTAAAGGAACGCGAAGAAGAAAGGCAAAATGCCTTTACAAAACCACCGAGTGATTTAAGCGAATTTGCAAAAGAATCAGAAGCGAAGGACACAAATTTACACGTAACGGTGTATGATATGTTAGGTGCGTTCCAAAAGGTATTAAACCGAAAGAAAATAACGAAACCAGCACCATCAAAGATTACAAGACAAGAAATCCCGATTGAAGACAAAATGAATGAGATTATGAACCATTTAAGAAAAACAAAAAAGCGAACCAATTTCATGACTCTATTTCAACATGATCAAAAGGAACACCTTGTCGTGACGTTTCTTGCTGTTCTCGAATTGATGAAAAGTCATCAAATCATGTTAGAGCAGGAAGGGAACTTTGAAGACATTTATATCATAGGGAGTGAAACGATTCATGACGCTTGATATCGTGAATTGGAAAGCCATCTTAGAAGCGCTGCTGTATGCAGCAGGTGACGAAGGCTTAACAAGAAAACAGCTCATGGCTGTTCTTGAAGTAGATGAGTCGGTATTACTCGACATTATGTCTTCCGTAAAGGAAGAATATCAAAAACAAGAACGAGGGATTGAGCTCATTGAATATGCAGATTCATATATGTTGCTGACGAAAAAAGAATACAGCATGTATTTAAAAAAATTAGTCGAGACACCATCCAAAGGTTTGTCGCAGGCAGCGCTGGAGGTGCTTGCCATTGTTTCTTATAAACAGCCGATTACACGCAGTGAGGTAGAGGAGATCAGAGGAGTCAAATCAGAGCGGGTACTTCATAGCTTAGTAGCCAAAGCGCTGCTCTGTGAAGTAGGACGTGCCGATGGTCCGGGACGAGCGATTCTTTATGGGACAACCCCTACCTTTTTAGAGCAATTTGGCTTAAAAGCCTTAGATGAATTACCGCCGCTTCCAGAGAATGTGGAAGCAGATGGTGTGCAAGAAGAAGCTGATCTATTTTTTGAGAACTTCAATCAAACATTTGAAGATATAAAATAGTTCAAAAGAAGGAAAAATGTATGATAAAATATAAAAAAGATTTTAGGTCTAAAATCTTTTGATGAAAGATAAAATGGTGACAAAGCCATGAGGGGAAGGTAAACAAGAAACAAATGGCACATATGAATGTAAAGGCTCAAGTTGATCAAGCAGGCGTCTTTTTATCAAAGGTTGCAATTGAAATGAATGGTTTTCTGAACGAAGCCACCTTATCAAGCTTGAAACGATTAAACCCCGAAGCGGAAGCCTATTATTGTGACATATTGAGTACATTACGGAAGCTTGCAGTGTACAGCGAGGATGCAGCAGCAGTTTGCAGGAAAATGGGGCAGCAGCAGACATTTCCGCAGCAAGCCGCACAGCAGATGCTTCACCGTATTTATCATCAATGTATTGAAGAATTTTTCACGCCGAAAAAGGATACATGGTATGAAGACAGCCGTTCGGCCTATACAGGAAAAAGCAGCATTGTTTTTCACCATGAAGTATCCGCTGATATGAAACAATTATTTTCTTCATTAGAAAAAGACTTTTTAGCGATGAGAGAAGAGCTGGAATATACGACTTCTCATCAACAAGTGAAAATGGTATAAGTAATTCGAAGAAGCGCCTCTACATGTAGAGGCGCTATTTTTTATGGACGAGGCATCATAACTTTTTCAGCTGAGCATACACTTGTACAAAACCGACAAGGACGTGAATGAACATGCCCTATTTAAAAATTGGAACAGCAGTCCTTCTTCTATTTACACTCTTACTGCCTTTTTCCTCACATGCCAAAGCAGAC
The DNA here is from genome assembly GCF_003028545.1 of Bacillus sp. Nf3. Lineage (NCBI taxonomy): Bacteria > Bacillati > Bacillota > Bacilli > Caryophanales > Bacillaceae > Bacillus > Bacillus sp. Nf3. Next base: position 642,266 of record NZ_PYUA01000002.1, read on the forward strand.
ATTTCGTTATCAGTGAGTGCAAGAAGTGCCATTTTAATAGATGGACAGTCAGGCAGAGTCCTATTTGGAAAGGACGAGCACGAAAAAAGAAGAATCGCCAGTATTACAAAAATCATGACGGCTGTATTAGCTATTGAATCAGGAAAAATGAAAGATACCGTCAAAGTATCAAAACGCGCGATTCAAGCGGAGGGCTCATCTATTTATTTAAAGGAAGGGCAGAAGGTGAGCTTAGAAGATTTGACATACGGGCTCATGCTGCGTTCTGGAAATGATGCAGCTGTTGCCATTGCAGAGCATGTTGGCGGCAGCTTAGAAGGCTTTATTTTTATGATGAATCAAAAGGCGGCTGAACTAGGAATGGAGAATACGAATTTTCAAAACCCACACGGACTCGATGATCATAAAAATCATTATTCATCAGCCTATGACATGGCGATCCTAACAAAATACGCGATGAAACATAAACAATATCAAAAAATTGCCGGTACGACTTTCTATAAAGCGAAAACAATGGAAGGCTATTGGAAAAATAAAAACAAGCTACTCACCGGTTTATACGAATATTCAACTGGAGGGAAAACAGGATATACAAAACTTGCAAAACGTACACTCGTCTCCACCGCTGAAAAAGGGGATGCTGAGCTGATCGCTGTGACCATTAATGCGCCGGACGACTGGAAGGATCACATCTCGATGTTTGAATATGCATTTGATCACTACAAAACGTATGTGCTTGCTGAAAAAGGAAGACTTGCTTCGTTAAAAGGGACCTTTTACGAAAAAAAAGCGTTTATCAAGCGTGATGTGGACTATTTTTTAAATGAAGATGAGAAAAAACTTGTCAAAATTGAAACAGAAATGCTCACCCCTAAAAAGAAATGGAAAAAAAACGCCGAAGCCATCCCAGATGTTGTAGGGAAAATGACGATTTTATTAGATGGACAGGTGATCGAGCAATTACCGATTTTTTATGAGAATAAACGAAACCGCATGCCTCAGAAAAGCTTTCAAGAAATGTTTAAGTCTGTCTTTCAGACATCTATAGGCGGATCTTCATGGTCAATCTAATTTGGGTATTTCTCACTGTCATCGGTCTTGTCTATGCGATGTTTAATGGAACGATGCATGAAGTGAATGAGGCTGTATTTAAGGGCTCAAAAGAAGCGGTTACTATTTCAATTGGTCTGATTAGTGTCCTCGTTTTTTGGCTCGGGCTCATGAAGATTGCCGAAGAGGCAGGGCTGTTAAATTTCTTTAGTAAAATGTGCCGGCCCTTTATTTCAAAGCTATTCCCGGATATTCCGCCTAATCATCCTGCAATGGGGTATATTTTGTCCAATCTCATGGCAAATTTCTTTGGTCTTGGGAATGCCGCTACACCACTTGGGATTAAGGCGATGGAGCAGATGAAAGCATTAAATGGCGGAAAAAATGAGGCAAGCCGTTCTATGATTACATTTCTAGCGGTCAACACATCCTCTATCACACTTGTGCCAACAACCGTCATTGCTATAAGAATGACCTATGGGGCAGATCAGCCAACAGACATTGTAGGACCAACCATTTTAGCAACACTCATTTCAGGAATCGGAGCAATTCTCATCGATCGTTATTTCCACTATCGCAGAAGCAGGCGGGGGTGATCTTGTGGCATTTATTAACTGGCTGTCACTTGCTTTGATTCCACTGATCATCGCAGGGATTTTGATTGCTGGAACCATTAAAAAGGTACCAACCTATGAAACATTTGTGGAGGGAGGAAAAGAGGGTATTCAAATTGCCTTTTCCATCATTCCCTATTTAGTGGGCATGCTTGTAGCTATTACGATATTCCGTGCGTCAGGTGCGCTTGATTTTGTTATGGGACTTTTAAAACCAGTCTTTACAGCGATTGGTTTCCCGGCAGAAGTCGTTCCGCTTGCGTTTATTCGCCCGATATCAGGAACGGCTGCACTTGGAATGACATCAGATTTGATAGCGACGTATGGCCCAGATTCTTTTATTGGCCAGCTCGCGGCTGTCATGCAAGGGTCAACAGACACCACCCTTTACATTTTGACGGTTTATTTTGGAGCAGTCGGTATTAAAAAAATGGGAGATGCGCTAAAAGTAGGTTTGTTAGCAGATCTCATTGGTGTCATTGCATCTGTGATTATCGTCAGTTTGTTATTTAGCGGCGCCTAATCAGGCGCTTTTTTGTATTTCATGGATGGAAAATTGCTTTTTAGCTGAAATTAGACAGACGAAACGCTTATTTTTCCACGAATGCTTGTTTGTTTTAGGTCAAGCAAGTAAGATAGTACATGAGGTGAAAGACAAATGGAACGTTTACAGAAAGTAATTGCACATGCCGGCGTCGCTTCAAGACGAAAGGCTGAAGAATTAATTAAAGAAGGACGAGTTACCGTTAATGGTCAAACAGTGACAGAGCTCGGAGTGAAGGTGGGCTCTTCAGATAAAATTGAAGTCAATGGCTTAAAGCTTGAAAGAGAAGAACCGGTTTACTTTATGCTTTATAAACCGCGCGGCGTCATTTCTGCTGCCGAGGATGATAAAGGACGTAAGGTCGTCACAGACTTCTTTGATGATGTCCCGCAGCGCCTTTATCCAATCGGCCGGTTAGATTATGATACGAGCGGTTTGATTTTGATTACAAATGATGGGGAATTTGCCCATAAGCTCATGCACCCGAAATACGAAATTGATAAAACGTATGCAGCGAAGCTAAAAGGCATACCATCAAAGGAACTGCTTAGAAAGCTAGAAAAAGGGATCATGTTAGATCATAAAAAAACAGCACCTGCTCGTGCGAAAATGCTTTCTATTGATAAACGAAAGCAAACTTGTATTGTCCAATTAACCATTCATGAAGGCAGAAACAGACAAGTACGCCGCATGTTTGAAGCGATCGGCCATGATGTCTTAAAGCTAAAGAGGGAGCAATATTCGTTCCTTCATATTGAAGGTATGAGACCAGGAGACCGCAGAGAATTGTCTCCACATGAAGTAAAGCGCCTGAGAGCAATTGCCGATCATGGGAAAAGCGCTTTTTAATTTTCACATAAACTTCAAAAAATGAAGAAGCATCAAAAGAAGGAGAATGCTATAATTTACCTGAATGTCTATGGGGAAGGGGTACTTCAGATGAAAAAAAGACGGTTTTTCATACGGACGGGCATTCTCCTCGTGATGCTTGCTGCACTATGTTATACAATGTATAACTCAGTATTTGCCAAACAGGATCGAGTCAAAGAAGGATCTATTGCGCCAAACTTTGTCCTTCAATCTGTGGATGGGGATCGGATTGAGTTAAAGGACTTAAAAGGCAAAGGTGTCTTTCTTAATTTTTGGGGTACATGGTGTGGTCCGTGTAAACAAGAATTTCCTTATATGGCGAATCAATATGAAGTGTTCAAGGATCGCGGTGTGGAAATTGTCGCAGTCAATGTTGCGGAATCCAAGATTGCCGTGAAAAATTTTATGGAATCCTATGGCGTGAATTTTCCTGTTGCCATGGACAAAGATCGTCAAGTAACAGAGGCGTATGATATTGGGCAGCTGCCAACTACGCTTTTACTTAATCCTGAAGGCAAGGTAATCAAAGTCATAAAAGGAACAATGACAGAACGTCAAATCTATGAGTATATGAATTTGATTAAACCAAAGGGGTCATAGAATGAAAGAGGTAAAGTGCGAGTGTGGACATATTAATCCAATCGGTACTCTTCTATGTGAATCATGCGGGAATCCTATTGCGGCTAAAGAGAAGAACTCTTCAAAGCTGCTTGATATGAGATATGACGGCAGTGCAAGACGCTCGCAAACATACAACAAAACGATTGTTGATAAAGTATGGAACTTTTTTTCTTCGGTTAAAGTGGGTGTGTGGCTGATTGTCATTACACTGCTTGCTTCTTCGCTTGGAACGATTTTTCCGCAGGAGCGATTTATTCCGCCAGGTGCATCTGCTTCCACGTATTATGAAGAGCAATATGGATCGTTTGGCAAGCTGTATTATACACTTGGATTCCATGATCTTTATAATTCTTGGTGGTTTTTAGCTCTTATCGCATCAATCGGAATCTCCCTTGTTATTTGTAGTCTCGACCGCGTTATTCCTCTTTATCGAGCACTCAAAAACCAAGGGGTCATTAAAAAAGAAGGCTTTATGAGAAGACAGCGTCTGTTTAGTGAGACAGACAAAACATTAGATCAGCATACATATGAAGGCATCATCAGAGTAATGAAACAAAAGCGTTACCGCGTGCGAGAAGAAAATGGGTATATTTTAGCCGAAAAAGGACGTTTTTCACGCTGGGGACCTTACGTCAATCACATTGGATTAATCATCTTTCTCATTGGATCGATGCTCCGGTTCGTCCCGGGCATGTACGTAGACGAAACGCTGTGGGTCAGAGAAGGTGAAACTGCACCGATTCCAGGTACGGATGGTCAATATTTCTTGAAAAATAATGCGTTTTCAATTGATCGTTATGAAACTGGAAATGAAAAAGAAGTGTTTGAGAATGCCATTGAAAAAGCTGGCGACGGTCAAGTGGTGAAAAGCTATAAAACGGATGCCGTATTATACAAACGTGAAGGAGAAGTTGTATTGGGTGAAAAGCCCAAGCTGAAGCAGGTCACAGAACACGATATCAAAGTGAATGAACCGCTCAAGTTTGACAATTTCTCATTATATCAAGTGGATTTTAAACAAAATGAACTCGATCAAATGGTCTTTCAGCTGATTCGTAAAGATACAGAAAAATCTTTCGGTACAGTGAAGATTAATCTGCTGGAGCCTAAGTCAGAATATGATCTTGGTAGCGGTTACAAAGTCAAAGTGATGAGCTATCTGCCTGATTTTTATTTTGACGATGATGGAACACCAAGTACGAAAACAAGGAATCCAAATAATCCTGCTTTCGTGTTTGAAATGATTTCTCCTGAAAAACCTAAAGGTGAAAAAAGTTTTGTCGCCATTCAAGAGACAGTAGAGGGTTCTGATAACAATCTATATAAAATGAAGTTTGATCGGGTTGAAACGAAAAACGTCACAGGGTTAACTGTTAGAAAAGATTTAACACTAGGGGTACTTATTGTAGGCGGAATCATTTTCATGATTGGTGTCGTGCAGGGGATGTATTGGCAGCATAGAAGAATCTGGCTGTCGGCAAAGGATGGAAAAGTATTGGTGGCAGGACATACAAACAAAAACTGGTTCGGCTTAAAGTCCGATCTTAACGTGTTACTGAGCGGCAGTGGCATCAAACAGCCAGTTGATCAAAAAGAGCTGCCTGATACAACAAGTATCAGCAAAAGCAAGGGGGAAGGATTAGATGGCGGCAGTCAGTGAAAATCTGTTATTTGCAGCTTTTCTATTTTATTTAGCGGCAGTTCCTTTTTTTGGTGGTGCCATTAAAGGAAAAAAGAAAGAAGATGGACCGCGAAGGAATAAGGCGGCACTCATTGGCATTACGCTTACTATCATCGGTTTTTTGAGCCAGTTGGGCTATTTTATTTCAAGATGGATTGCATCTGGTCATGCACCAGTCAGTAATTTGTTTGAGTTCACTACGGCTTTTGGCATGATGCTGGTGCTTGCATTCATCATTTTATATTTTGTGTATCAAGTGTCTGTACTTGGTTTATTCACACTTCCAATCGCTTTATTGATTATTGCCTATGCAAGTATGTTCCCATCAGATATTTCACCACTGATCCCTTCACTTCAAAGTAATTGGCTTTATATTCACGTGACAACAGCAGCACTTGGTCAAGCCATTTTAGCCATCAGCTTTGTGGCAGGCGTCATCTTTCTATTAAAGCATGTGGATCAAACAAAGCCAGGAAAGAAGACGTTTGGTTTAGAGCTTGTCATGTTTATGATTGTGGTGACACTTGCATTTATCGCTGTCACGTCTATCTTTAGAATGACAGGATATGAAGCGACATTTAATTGGATCGATAAAAATAAAGAAAAAAGTGTGATGGTCTATGAGCTACCAGCTCTTGTCGGACCTCATAAAGGGGAGCTTGTGACGGAAGATCGTTTGGAGCCGTTTGTTGAGCTGCCGCCTGTTTTTTCAGGCAGAAAGGTCAATACAGTGTTATGGTCATTTAGCGTAGGGCTGATTATATACGGACTCATTCGATTGATCATTCGCAAACGACTGAGCGCACTGCTTCAACCGCTAGTGAAACAGGTGAACCTAGATTTAGTCGATGAAATTGGGTATAGGGCTGTTTCGATTGGTTTCCCTGTATTTGCATTAGGCGGGCTGATCTTTGCCATGATCTGGGCGCAAATAGCATGGACTAGGTTTTGGGGCTGGGATCCGAAGGAAGTATGGGCATTGATTACGTTTCTCTTTTATGCAGCCTATCTTCATCTTCGCTTGTCGCGAGGCTGGCATGGTGAAAAGTCTGCTTGGCTTGCTGTGATCGGCTTCGCCATTATTATGTTTAATCTCATCTTTGTCAATCTTGTCATTGCGGGGCTTCATTCCTACGCATAATCACAAGGAAAAGCCAACTTTTATGATTCAATTCGGCTTTTTGTTAAAATGAATGTAACAACGGAGAAAGCAGGAGGACTGTCTAATGGAACACACAACTCAAACGAAAATATTAGTCGTAGATGATGAGGCAAGAATTCGCCGCCTTTTAAAAATGTATTTAGAACGTGAAAATTATGAAATCGATGAAGCGGAAAATGGAGATGAGGCGATTCAAAAAGGGCTTCAAACCGATTACGACCTCATTTTGCTCGATTTAATGATGCCTGGTACAGATGGAATCGAAGTGTGTAATCAAATTCGAGACAAAAAAGCGACTCCAATCATTATGCTGACGGCAAAAGGAGAAGAGGCCAACCGCGTTCAAGGATTTGAGGCAGGAACGGATGACTATATCGTCAAACCTTTCAGCCCGCGTGAAGTTGTTTTACGTGTGAAGGCATTGCTCAGAAGATCGTCTCAAACGTCTTATCTTAATACTGGGACAACAACAAAAGATGTTCTTGTGTTTTCTCATCTTTCTATTGACCATGATGCCCATAGGGTGACGGCTGATGGCAAAGAAGTCAGCCTCACGCCGAAGGAATATGAGCTTTTATATTTCCTTGCAAAAACACCAGATAAAGTTTATGACAGAGAAAAACTGTTAAAAGAAGTATGGCAATATGAGTTCTTTGGAGACTTACGAACAGTCGATACCCATGTCAAACGACTTCGTGAAAAACTGAATAAAGTGTCACCAGAAGCAGCGAAAAAAATCGTAACTGTATGGGGTGTCGGGTACAAATTTGAGGTCGGCGCTGAATGAAACTGTGGAAAAGTGTTGTAGGAAAGCTATGGTTAACCATTCTTTTCCTCGTCCTGATCGTTTTATCTATTTTAACTGTGCTTCTTTTAGAGTTCATTGAGAATTATCATGTAGAAGAAGCAAAATCTGATTTAACACAAATGGCGAACAAAGTAGCGGTCATTTTAGAAAGCCATGAGGATCAATCGCTTGCAAGATCGATAACATCAGAACTCGCTGACAAATTGACGAGTATTGCGATCATCCAAGAGGACGGGCTAGAGTGGTATTCGTCTGAAAAAGACGGGAAGCTTCCTGCGATTACAAAGAAACAAATTGAAGCGGACAGCGATTTAAATCAAGCACTGAAAGATCGTAAAAAAATCAGTAAACGTGCAGAACCTGATGCAGGCAATCAAAAAGATGAACGAATTGTAGTCGGTGTTCCATATGAGGCGAACGGAAAAAAAGGCATGGTCTTTCTTTCTCAGTCACTCCTCGCTGTAGAACAAACAACGAAACATACGACGCGATACATCTTCTTAGCCGCTGGAATTGCGATTGTACTGACCACTATATTCGCTTTCTTCTTGTCAACACGTGTCACCTATCCTCTTAGAAAGATGAGAGAGGGTGCACAAGATTTGGCGAAGGGGAAATTTGATACAAAGATTCCTATTTTAACGCAAGATGAAATTGGAGAACTGGCGATCGCCTTTAATCAAATGGGGAAGCAGCTTAAATTCCATATAACCGCCTTAAATCAAGAAAAAGAACATTTGTCTAATATTTTAAGCAGTATGGCTGATGGCGTCATCACGATCAATATTGATGGAACGATCTTGATGACAAATCCTCCTGCAGAACGATTTTTGCAGGCGTGGTATTATGAGCAAAATATGAAGATCAAAGATGGAGATGAACTGCCGCCAGAAGCGCGCGAGCTATTTCATACAGCTGTCAGCACAGAAAAGGAGCAAATGATCGAAGTTACGCTACAAGGGCGTACGTGGGTTCTTCTCATGTCTCCGCTTTATAATCAGCAGGATGTCAGAGGAGCAGTTGCAGTCCTTCGTGATATGACGGAGGAACGAAGACTTGATAAACTGAGAAAAGACTTCATTGCCAATGTCAGTCATGAACTTCGTACACCAATTGCCATGCTGCAAGGGTACAGTGAGGCGATTGTAGATGATATTGCAGGATCAGAAGAGGAAAAGAAAGAGATTGCGCAAATTATCTACGATGAATCACTTCGAATGGGACGTCTTGTAAATGATCTTCTAGATCTAGCGAGAATGGAAGCAGGTCATATTACACTGAATCTTGAATCAACAGATACGGAAGAGCTGACTGAGAAGATCTACCGCAAGTTTCTAGGGATTGCGAAAGAAAAACAAATCGATCTTACGTATAATATTCAAGTGGATGAACCGTACTTTGTATTCGATCCAGATAAGATTGAGCAAGTGTTTACGAATCTCATTGATAATGCCATTCGTCATACACCAGAGGGCGGAGAGGTTCACTTTTCGGTTCAATCGGTGGAAAACGGGCTGAAAATGGATGTGAAAGATTCGGGAAGCGGAATTCCAGAAGAGGATCTGCCCTTTATTTTCGAGCGCTTCTATAAAGCTGATAAAGCAAGAACAAGAGGACGTTCTGGTACTGGGCTTGGCCTTGCGATTGTGAAGAACATCGTCGAAGCGCATCAAGGCTCTATACATGCTCACAGCAAAACGGGTGCAGGTACACACTTCACCTTCTATATTCCGAGAAAAAAGCAGGAACTCGTCTAATCTTGACGAAGAATCTTGTTACATGAGAAACACTTCTTTTCGAAAGAAAATGAAGTGTTTTTTCTATTTTGAAATTTTTAAGGAGAAGTTAAACAAAAAGCCCTTTCCAAACTGTCGAACTTGTAATATATTTGTCATAAAGTTGTAATGTAACGTTTTATAAGAGTCACTCGACAAAAATAAGTGAACGGAGGGGTTTCCTATGCATGAAACCTTTCAAAAAATATATGATTCGTACCATCAAGATTTGTACCAGTTTTTATTTTATATGGTTAAAGATAAAAATCAGGCAGAGGATCTCGTGCAGGAGGTTTACATTCGGGTACTTCACTCATATAAAACTTTTGAAGGAAGAAGCAGCGAGAAAACATGGCTGTTTTCAATTGCAAGGCATGTGGCGATTGACTGGTTTCGCAAACAGCAAACCATTAGACAACGGGTGCTCGGCACGTTTGATTGGGATAAGCAGGATGTAAAAGACCCAGACTTGCTCCCAGACGAACTAGCTGTACAGGATGAAAATACAAAAGAAATTTATGCCGCACTTGATCACTGTACGATTGATCAAAGAGCTGTCATCATTTTAAGGTTTATCCAGGGCTACTCAATCATGGAGACGGCAAAGGCGCTAAAGTTCTCGGAAAGCAAAGTCAAAACAACGCAGCACCGAGGCCTGAAAGTGCTCCGAAAACATATGGAGCTTTTGAAGGAGGAGCTAGTGAATGAAAACGAACAGGTCCGATTGGAGCGAAGAACGAATCAAGGTGTTACTAAGTCAGCTTCCAAAAGTGGAGGACAACCGTTCATCTAAGCAGATATACCAGCAGATGCTGATGGCAAGCGGGAAGAAAAAGAAAAGTGTCAGATGGATCGGTCCAGCGGTGGCAACCGTTGTGGTTTTATTTATGGCGTTTTTAATTTCTCCTCATTTATTTCAGCGTGCTGCTCAAGAACAGCATCAACAGATGAAAATGGAATCAAGTGCTGACAAAGGACAGGTGAATGCCACATTAGAGCCGGTGAAACAGGCAAATGGTACCGCGCACGTTGTTTCTCATGAAGACAAGCAAAAATATATGACGGTTGCATACATAGATGAATCAACATCTCAAGTGGTTCCTATTAGTATTGAAAAAGAAAATGAACATGACCATTTGCAGGAAATGATGAACACATATGAACAGGTGCAGCTGCCTGAAATGACAAAGCCACTTCAATCTTATCTTGAGATGGTGGACCTTCGTGAAAAAGGGAATACACTTGTCTTTCAGTTAAAAAATGATTTGTCCCTTGATACGATAAAGGAAGCCAATCGGTTTAAAGATATGGTAAAAGAAACGCTGAAATGGAGCAGGTATAAGCAAGTGGAAGTCAAATCTGTCAAAGGCTCTCAGCTTCAATTAGGGGCAAGTGGAAGCATCGGCAGGGTATCGATTGATAAACAAACAAAGCAAGCTTATTACGTATTAGAAAATAAGAGCGGGACTTTTTTGGTGCCCTCAAAAACGCATTATTCTTCTTATGAAGAGGCGGTAGAGGCCATGAAACGGACGAGTGATTCTGGGCTCGAACCATTAATTAAAGAAGAATCCATTAAAGAAGTGACATCAAAAGGTAAGCATGTGACCATCACGTTTGGAGCATCAGCGAAATTATCGGACTCAATTGATCATATTCTACTCATTGAAGGTCTGCTGCTCACAGCGAAAGATTTTGGTTTTACAGATGTCACCATTCAAAATGTAGGAACAGATCAAGTAGGACCATATGAATTAAACGAACCAATAGAGGTACCGGCTCTGCCGAATCCAGTTGTCATCAAAGATCGTTAAAGGACGCAAGCAAGTCATTGCGTTCTTTTTTTATGTATAGAAAATGGCCTTCTTGCTGTATACTAAGCTGTCATGAAAAGAACCTCAAAGAAGGGGAGTCACTGATGAAAAGGTATTGCTTCATAGGTGCAAGCTGTTTTTTGTTCTTCATCTTAGCACCATTTGCCCATGCGCAGCAGACAAACGAATGGGTGGAGCCAGTGAAAGGAGAAGTCACTGACTTGTTTGGGACAAGGGGCGGCTCGCATAAGGGATTAGATATAGCTGCGCCAGAAGGAGAATCCATTTTTGCTGCAAGTGAAGGTGTGGTCACGCGTTCGTATGTATCGGCTACATATGGAGAGGTTGTGTTTATTCAGCATCCAAACGGATACGAAACCGTCTATGCTCATTTACACGACCGTTTTGTCAAAAAGGGTGACCAAGTACAAGCGGGAGAGCCGATTGGCATCATTGGCAACACAGGAGCCTCTAGAGGCACTCATTTACATTTTGAGGTACATCGTGGCAATTGGTCAGTCAGCAAAGAGGATGCGATAGATCCGCTCCAAATGATTGCAGTGGAACGTTTCAAAGAGCCAGCACTTCATGTAAATGGACATGAAACAAATACATATGTCATTAAAAAAGGGGACACTCTTTGGTCAATAGCAAAGGCGCATGAAATGACTGTGGAACAATTGAAAAAGATCAATGAGTTGACCAGTCACCTCATTCGAACAGGAGACCGTTTAATGGTTTCAAAAAAATAAACCTCATGCAAAAGCATGAGGTTTCAGCGAGTAGACAAACCCTCGCATTCGCCCGCAGGTCTGCGCGCCGGTACTCACGAATGTCAAATTCGCTCCGTTCCGGTGCTCGCCCTTCCTAGGGCTGCAAAGGTTTTCTATCACGCTGAAAAGAAGACAAAGGGCTAAAATCAAGATCATTTTAGCCCTTTATCACTGTTTTTTAAAGGTCAATCAGGCGGACAGAAAGAATATCCTGTACTTCCGTTAATTTTTTCACAATTTCATCCTCTAGATGCTTATCGAAAGAAAGCATCATAATGGCTTCGCCGCCTTTTTCTTTACGTCCTACCTGCATTGTTGCGATGTTGACATCGTGGTCGCCTAAAATCTGTCCAACCTTTCCAATCACACCAGGTGCATCTGTATGCTGGATGTAGACAAGGTGTCCATCTGGATAAAAATCAATATTAAATCCATTAATAGAAACAACGCGTTCCCCTAGATGCTGGATGTAAGTCGCTTTTAGAGTAAAGGTTGAAAGATCACCTTTGACTTCAATAGAAATACTGTTTTCGTAACCAGATTCGCTGGAAGAAATTTTCTCACTAAAGCTAATGCCGCGTTCTTTTGCGACCATTCCAGCATTTACTTCATTCACAGTCGAATCAACGCGCTCTTTTAAAAAGCCTGAGAGGAGACTTTTTGTGATAAAGGATGTTTCGAGTTTTGAAATAGAGCCTTCATAAGAAATGCCTACTTCTTTTACAGGTTCTCTCATTGATTGAGAGACAAGACGTCCAAGTTTTCCTGCAAACTGATGATAAGGCTGAATCTTTTTAAATTCGTCTTTTGTCATCGCTGGTAGATTAATAGATGACATGACAGGAAGGCCTTTGGCAAATTGAAGGACTTCTTCAGATACTTGCGCTGCTACATTTAATTGTGCTTCTTTTGTAGAGGCACCAAGATGCGGAGTTGCAATGACGTGTGGATGATCCACAAGCGGATTATCAGTTGGAGGTTCTACCTCGAATACATCGAGCGCAGCTCCTGCGACATGGCCGCTTTCAAGTGCCTCAAGAAGGTCAGCTTCGTCAATAATGCCGCCGCGTGCACAGTTTACAAGGCGAACACCTTTTTTCGTTTTTGCAATCGTTTCTTTATTGAGAAGTCCTCTTGTTTCTTTTGTTAATGGCGTATGTACAGTAATAATATCTGATACTTCGAGTACTTCATCGAGTGATTTCGCATTGACGCCAATTTTTTCTGCACGTTCCTTTGTGAGAAATGGGTCAAACACGTTGACTGTCATGCCAAACGCTCTTGCACGCTGGGCGATTTCACTTCCGATTCTGCCTAAGCCGACAATCCCAAGAGATTTTCCGTAAAGCTCAGCACCAACATATGCACCTCTGTTCCATTCTTTTGATTTGACAGAAATATTGGCTTGCGGAATATGACGCATAAGTGATGAAATCATGGCGAACGTATGCTCAGCTGTCGAGATCGTATTACCGTTTGGTGCATTGATCACAATGACGCCATGCTTGGTTGCTTCATCAATGTCAATATTGTCTACTCCCACACCGGCACGGCCGACAATTTTTAATGAAGTCATTTTTTCATAAAGCTCTTTCGTTACTTTCGTGGCACTTCTGACAAGTAAGGCATCAAACGTGTGTAATTCATCTTCTGCTTCTGCTACATTTTTTTGGACAATTTCAACAAAATCTGACTCTAAAAGTGGTAGAAGACCATCATTGCTCATCTTATCTGAGACTAATACTCGAAACATCGTAAGATTTCCTCCTAAAATAAACGTCATAAATATCTGATAATTTACCATATTCCTTTTCACTGTGTCAATCAAATTAAAGCAGTAAAGTGAAAAAGAAAACACGAACATTTCTTTGTGTCTTTATAAAGAATGAACACCTTTAAACAAAAGATAACCAATTTTTGCGCATTTGTCATTAGAATTTTTGTGTTTTTTACGATTTCTTAAAACTGATGAATTTGCTCAGGATTTTTATCTGTACAAATGCTCATATATCATATATAATGATGTCGAATTGAATAATGATCAATCTTCGGGGCAGGGTGTAATTCCCTACCGGCGGTGATGAGCATAGTCTCTAAGCCCGCGAGCCTTTTTGGCAGGATTCGGTGTGATTCCGAAGCCGACAGTATAGTCTGGATGGGAGAAGATGGAGGTTCATAAACGTTGAAAACATTGATGTTTACACGTTTATTTGTCTAGCCCAATTTCCCCGCTCCTGTTTTCAAGGGCGGTTTTTTTGTGGCTAAAATGGAACAATCCTCTTTTCGAAAGATTTGATCGAAAAGGAGAGAGAATATTGAATCAAAGTAAAGTAAAGCGTTTAGTCGTAATCAGTATGCTTAGCAGTATTTCATTTGTTTTAATGTTATTAAACTTCCCGTTCCCTGGGCTTCCAGGATATTTGAAAATTGATTTCAGCGATATTCCAGCGATTATTGCGATTTTAATTTATGGGCCGGGTGCAGGTATTGCTGTTGAGGCGTTAAAAAATGTACTGCATTATCTCATTCATGGCAGTATGTCTGGTGTTCCTGTTGATCAAGTAGCGAACTTTACAGCAGGCGTATTGTTCATTTTACCAGTGGCCTTCATTTTCAAAAAAATCAAATCGGCAAAGGGAATTGTATGGTCTATGTTCTTGGGCACAGTGCTTATGACTGTGATGATGAGTATTTTAAATTACTTCCTGTTTCTGCCGGCTTACACATGGTTTTTAAATGCACCTCAACTTTCGGATAATATGCTCAAGGCGACGATAACAGCAGGGATATTGCCTTTTAATCTTATTAAAGGCATCATCATTACCATCGTGTTTAGCCTCATTTTTGTGAAAATGCGTCCATGGTTTGAAAATAAACGCCGACTTCAAAATAGTTAATATGAAAAAAGCCCCTGCATAAGGGGCTTTTATACTATTCATGCTTAAGTGGGTCACCCTCGAAAGATTCGTCCGCAACTTTGATTGAATCCGTTGGACATCCTTCAAATGCATCAAGCATATCTTCTTCAAGTACTTCTGGAACCTCTACAGTTCCTTGGTTGTCATCAAGCGTAACAAATGCAATGCCTTCATCATCATAATCATAAATGTCTGGAGCAGCTGCACCGCATGCGCCGCAAGCAATACATGTGTCTTTGTCTACAATTGTATATTTTGCCATGTTAAAAAAATACCTCCCAGATTGTTCGATGGAACAAATGGTCTAACCTTTTTAGTTTCACCGATAAAAAACAATTTCCTCAAACCTTATTGTAATGATTTTAATTTCACATTTCAACTGTAAAGTGATTGAGAATGCTTATCACATAAGGGTTTGTTCATAACTTTCCCCCACAAATTGAGTTTAAACATTTCTTCTTCTATGAAATCTGTTAAAATAAAGGGAGAATATATTCGAATTTTGTCAGGAAGACAGGTGCTTTGGCGAATGACTCTTCATTATTTGGATGTCATGTTAATGGACAGCGTATATAAATTGAACGGCGAACGCTCCATAAGTGCTGTCTACCATCTTTTTAAAGGAAAAAAATCATCACAAACCATACAGGATGCCAGTTTATTTCAGCTTTCAAAGTACTTCGGCTGTTATCCGGGGTTTACGAGGGATCAGCTGAATCGCTCTACTATAAAACTTGACGAAGAGCACTACATCAAAAAAACGGGGGAGACATTCACTGTTACAGATGCAGGACAGCGTATGCTAAACCAGTATTTTTTAGAAAAACCGATGCCCGTTTATTTTCATGGTGCAAAATATCATGATAAAGCAAAGGTGCTATGGATGAGGCTCTCCTTACTTGTACAAGTGCTTTCTCACCATATGGCTGGATCGTATCAATATGTCCCAATACAAAGAGATGTATCCGTACAAAGCTGGACGAAATCCTTCTTAAAACAGCATCACGA
Source organism: Bacillus sp. Nf3 (assembly GCF_003028545.1). Classification (NCBI taxonomy): domain Bacteria; kingdom Bacillati; phylum Bacillota; class Bacilli; order Caryophanales; family Bacillaceae; genus Bacillus; species Bacillus sp. Nf3. Next base: position 657,904 of record NZ_PYUA01000002.1, read on the forward strand.
GAAGAATAAACTTTCAGAAGAGCTGCATCATGAACTAGAAACGCTTCTTAGCCGTATAAGTGATCAAGAGGCGCTGATTTTTGTTTATTCATTGACGTCAAATGAAAGAATCGGGCGTACGTATCAGCAAATGGCAGAGTGGCTAAAAGAAGATGTGTGGTATGTGTACCTGCTTTTTTGGAATGTCCTTCATTATTTTATTCATGCTGCCCAAAAAGGTGAGGCACTAGTCATGCAGCAGCTCGTAGGTGACCTTGAATTCAAACGCGTGCTAACAACCTCTACTCACAAAACGCTCGAACTTGTGCAAAAAGGCTTTGATATTGATCAGATTTCGCATATTCGTTCATTAAAAAAGGCAACGATCGAAGACCATATTGTCGAGCTTTCCATACATGAACCGAACTTCTCAATAGAGCCGTATGTGAGCGAAGAAGCGCAGCAGGCCATTCATGCAGTAGCCAGGGAGCTTCAAACAAATAAAATGAAGCTGATTAAAGAAAAACTCGAACATTCATTTACTTATTTTCAAATACGATTGGCTCTGACAAGGATGGTGAAAGCAAATGGATAAGCTTCATCAGACGCTCATGCGATATTTTGGTTACGACTCATTTAAAACAGGTCAAGAGGACATTATTCAAAGTGTACTAAATCAAAAGGATACCGTTGCCATGCTGCCTACTGGCGGAGGGAAATCCATCTGCTATCAAATTCCCGGCTATATGACAGATGGATTAGTTCTCATTATTTCGCCGCTGTTATCGCTTATGGAGGATCAAGTAGAACGAATGAAAATGCGCGGAGAAAAACGAGTGGCGGCACTGAACAGCACATTGTCTTTTCAGGAGAGACGACATATCATTCGGCATTTGCCATCATATAAATTTTTATTCGTCGCCCCTGAGGCATTAATGTCAGAGGTACTGCTAGAACAGCTCAAATCGATGCATATTGGTCTGTTCGTCGTCGATGAAGCCCATTGTATATCCGAATGGGGGCATGATTTCCGTCCGGAATATTCTAAGCTGGGAGAATGGAGAGAAGCGTTAGGTCATCCTGTCGCCTTAGCACTTACGGCAACTGCAACAAAACAAACACTTAAAGATACCGTGCAAACGTTAAGATTGCAGCATCCGGACTTTCATATTCATTCTGTCAACCGGCCAAACATCGCTTTACTCAAAGAAGCGCACGAAACGAAAGAAGCAAAAGAGAAACGGGCCATTGAGCTTGTGGAATTCCTGCAAGGCCCCGGTCTGATTTATTGCCCGACTCGGCAAATGACTGAAGACATGGCGCTTTTTATGAAACAAAAAACCCATCAGCGTGTAGAGTATTACCATGGCGGAATGGATGCAGGAGACCGCATGCTTATTCAGCAGCAATTTATCAGCGGACAGCTTGATCTCATTTGTTGTACAAGTGCTTTTGGAATGGGAATTGACAAAGCAGATATACGATTTGTTATTCATATGAGCCCGCCGCAGTCAATTGAAGCATTTATGCAGGAAATTGGAAGAGCAGGACGGGACGGGAAAAACAGTGTGAGCATTCTTTTATATACAGAAGAGGATGCGGACATTCAACAGCATTTAATACAAGCCGAGGGCTTTGATGATCCAGAAATTGATTTTTTCTTAGCTAGACTGACACAAACGCAGACAAATGATGAAAAAAAATTACGTGAACAATTGATGGAATCAGGGCTTCAGGAGACACGGGCAAGAATGTTGATCCACTATTACAGGATGTATCAGTCTGAACAGCCTCGTGTGCTCCTGATGAAACTGAAAGAGAAATTGCAGGACAGACAAACAGAAAAACTGAGAAAAGTATGGCAATTTAAGGAGCGGATCACAGGTCATAGCTGCTTTAGACAATCTCTGTTATCATACTTTTACGAACAGCTTGATCAAACGGAGACCGCATCCTCTGGCAATTGCTGCTCTTCTTGCGGACTTGACCTGTCTGATTATGAAAAAAAAGAACAACCATTGGAGCTGAATGAAATGAAACACTGGAATACAGTGCTGAATCGTATGTTTCATCTGACAAAAGAGGCGCAGCATTGATCGAACAACATCGCCGAATCATTGAAAAATTAACCGATCGACAAGTCGTAGAACAGCTGTATTTTACGCAGCTGCTGATGCTGGTTATTTCTTTTTTACTAGGGATATTTATGTTCGATCATTGGACAGATTTCACATCCCTTTGGGAGATTCAAGATGCGCGGATACTGACTTATGGAATTGGCGGCGCTGTGCTTGTAATCATTGTGGATGCGATTGTCATGAAGGTGTTTCCTGCTCATATGTATGATGATGGCGGATTAAATGAAAAAATGTTCAAAAACCGCAGCATCCCGCATATTGTTTGGTTAACACTGCTCATCGCCTTTTCAGAGGAAATTCTATTCCGAGGGATCGTCCAGCAGCAATTTGGATTGGAGATTGCTAGTATCGTATTTGCACTCCTTCACTTTCGCTACTTATCAAAAATACTCTTGTTTATCCTTGTGGTTTCCATTAGTATTTTTTTAGGACTTTTATACGAGTGGACGGGGAATTTATTTGTTCCTGTCATGACCCATTTTGTCATTGACTTAGTCTTTGCTTGTCAAATTCGTTTAAAATATAGGGGGAGGGATGAACATGGAAGAAATGTCGAGAATGAAGAGAAAGAAAGAGCAGCTGACAAACATCCATGACGATGATGTTGAGAAGATTTTTGAAGAAGAAGTACAGCCTTCAGATGACTCTCACTTTCCTACACGAGAAGATTTTCATGAATATAAAAAGCAGCGCACAAAAAAGGTTCGCAATCCATTGTTTACAACACTGGCTATTATCTTTCCTATTATCGTCGTCACGGTGTTCTTCCTTTTGATCTACTACACGTCAAAGGAAATTAACCATAATAATAATCAAGATGTATATAATATTGATTCTACATCAAGTGCTGACACAGACCCAGTCCCGTCAGCACTTGCCGAAACGAAAAATGACTCAAGCGCTGATAAAGCGGATGTGTCTGATGATGAGAAGCAAAAGAAAGATGAAGAAAAACAGCGATCGAAAGAAAAAGCTGAACAGAAGAAAAAAGAAAAAGCTGCTAAAGAGAAAGAAGAGCGTGAACAAGCAGCGAAAGAAAAAGAGCGGGAGCGAGCTGAAGCTGCCAAAAAGCGTGAACAGCAGCAGCTAGCCCTGCAAAAGCAACAGGAAGAGAAAAAACGAAAAGAAGCTGAAGAGAAAAAGAAGCAGGAAGAAAAGCCAGTTCGTGTCGTGCAGCACACTGTTGGTCCAGAGGAAAACCTGTATCGAATTTCAATGAAGTATTACAAAAACCGTTCGGGTGAAGAGAAAATTAGAGCCTATAATCATTTGAAAGGTAACAGCGTGTACAGTGGTCAAGTGCTGAATATTCCACTAGAAAACTAATCATCTGACATGAATGAAGAAGCAGGCACATACATATGTAGAAAAAAGGGACAGGGTGTATGTGATGACATTGCACGCAATCAGCCGATATATGGATCAGCCAACACAGAAGATGATGGAAACATTGATCAAAAGAAAGCATAAATATGAGGGTTTTGCCAAGCAGTGCAAAAGGTGGCAATGGACAGCCCTTCTATCGCTGGCCATTCTTTTGTTTTATTTTGTGATCACGGCAAATGCGGGAGGCGGCTCGCTTCAGCCGGAAGCCATGATTGCCACACTGCTTGGTCATGAAGTATTTCTGTTTTGGATCATGGCTGAGGTTTTTGCTTTTTATGCTTCTTATTACTATAAGAAAAAAGAAGAAAAGGCTGAAGATGAATATCATCGGCTTCGATGTGAAATTATACAAAAGAGCACAGACTTATGGCCGCAATCAAATCAGTGGAAAGAGCGCGAGGCAGTTTTTCACTATATGCAGAAGCAATATGACATTAATCTCTATTATGAAAGTAAATAAATGAGAAAAAAAGACGTTTAACAGTTGAAACGTCTTTTTTCATTCAAGCGTCTTATGAAAGAAAGATATGTAAGGGAGCCATTTGCGATGAAATATGCCATCGGATTTACTGCCGCCATTGCGGCTGTTACAACAGGTGTGTGTGTAACGGCAAAAATGGTGAAAACGGCAAAACAAAACAACATCAAAAAGCATTACTTTACAATAGAAGCACTTCAATCAGACCGGCCTGCTGTCATTTTCTTTATTTCTGATACACACAGACGTCTCATCAGTGACACTTTATTAGCAGAAATCAGACAGGAAGAGCCAGATGTGATTATGATTGGCGGAGATTTAGCAGAAAAAGGTGTGCCCTACGCAAGGATTGAAGAAAATGTGAAACGTTTATCAAGAATTGCGCCGGTTTATTTTGTTTGGGGAAATAATGATCATGAGCTGCACCAGCAAAGGTTGAAAGAGATTCTTCATGCATACGATGTCACGACTTTGCAAAATGAAACGGCTGTATGGAATTTCGAAGGCCAGCGAATTAAAATCGGAGGAATTGATGATATTCGGCTTGAAAAAGCAGATTATGAAGCGATACGGCCAGAGTTTGTGAAAGAAGATGTCAATATTCTCTTATCACACAATCCAGATGTACATCATTTGATGAGTGAAGAGGAAGGAATTGATCTTGTCCTGAGCGGTCATACGCATGGGGGACAGATCCGAATTGGGAAATTTGGACCGTATGAAAAAGGAAGAACAGGCCAGGTCAAAGGTGCGTTCTTTCTCATTAGTAATGGCTACGGAACAACAAAAATTCCCATGCGTCTCGGAGCAGAACCAGAAACCCATCTGATCTATTTAATGCCTCTAAAAAAGCGTTAACTTGCGGAACCCTCAATATTTTCCATAAAAGTCACCGTAAGCATAGCTTCATGCTTGTCTTCCGTCTTGACACAGTGTAAACTGAATACAAAATTAAGAACCTATGACTCATCATCTCATATACTACAGTATGATGTGTGTTTAGAAGAGGCAGGAGGGAACGTTATGCGACTGGAGCGTCTGAATTATAATAAAATCAAAATTTTTCTCACACTAGATGACCTGACAGACCGAGGTCTTACGAAAGAAGACCTTTGGAAAGATTCGTTCAAAGTCCATCAACTGTTTAAAGACATGATGAACGAGGCGAATCAGGAGCTCGGTTTTGAAGCGAATGGACCGATTGCTGTTGAAGTATTTTCTCTTCAGGCGCAGGGGATGGTCGTCATTGTCACAAAGAGTCAGCAGGAAGATACTGATGATGAGTTTGATGAAGATTACATTGAGATGCAAGTCAAGCTCGACGAGAGCAAGCATGTGCTCTATCAATTTGCCTCGTTTGAAGATGTGATTCAACTGTCCCATAGTTTAAGTCGTATTGGACTTTTAGGGGGTACAGTTTACCATTATGAAGGTCAATATTATCTCAGCCTAGATGATGTTGGAGAACTATCTGCTGATACAGTCATTTCAATTTTAGCAGAGTTTGGTTCACCTACGACACTAACCATTCACCGGCTAAAAGAGTATGGAAAAGTGATCATGCAAGAAGATGCTGTGAAAACGATTCAAATGTATTTTTAATCACTTTTTTCTATTATATTTAATACTGTTGTGATGAAACAACAGTATTTTTTTATATCCTTTTTTATATTTATAAACGCTGATATTTTATTTTGATAAAAAACGCTTTTTACCTTTGCTTTACCAGTACGAAGGTGTATACTATTGCTTGAAAGGGAGCAGTAGATCATGAAAGATTTCTAGGGGGTTTATTTTAATGGCAGCCGATCAAAACGCCGCTCATAACGCAGAAGATAAGCTAGATGTTTTAAAGTCAACTCAAACCGTCATACATAAAGCGCTAGACAAATTAGGGTATCCGCAGGAAGTGTATGAATTACTGAAGGAGCCAATTCGTCTATTAACGGTCAAAATTCCAGTACGTATGGATGATGGATCTGTGAAAATTTTCACTGGTTACCGCGCACAGCACAATGATGCTGTCGGTCCAACAAAAGGCGGAATTCGTTTCCACCCGAACGTTACGGAAAAAGAAGTAAAAGCGCTTTCAATTTGGATGAGTTTAAAATGTGGAATTGTGGATCTTCCTTATGGCGGAGGAAAAGGCGGTATTATCTGTGATCCAAGAGAAATGTCATTCAGAGAGCTTGAAAAACTTAGCCGCGGCTATGTTCGCGCCATCAGTCAAATTGTTGGACCAACAAAAGATGTTCCGGCACCAGACGTGTTTACGAACTCTCAAATTATGGCATGGATGATGGATGAATATTCTAGAATTGATGAGTTTAACTCGCCAGGATTTATTACAGGAAAACCAATTGTTCTTGGAGGATCACACGGACGTGATACTGCAACAGCAAAAGGTGTGACGATCTGCATCAAAGAAGCGGCGAAGAAAAAAGGAATTGACATTAACGGGGCTCGTGTTGTCGTACAGGGATTCGGAAATGCAGGAAGCTACTTAGCTAAATTCATGTATGATGCTGGAGCAAAAATCGTAGGGATTTCAGATGCGTACGGCGGATTATACGATGAAGATGGTCTAGATATTGACTACTTGCTTGACCGACGTGACAGCTTTGGAACCGTCACTAAATTATTTAACGATACAATTACAAACCAAGAGCTGCTTGAGCTAGATTGTGATATCCTAGTACCTGCAGCCATTGAAAACCAAATCACAGAAGATAATGCGGCAAACATTAAAGCCAAAATTGTCGTTGAAGCAGCAAATGGTCCAACGACACTGGAAGGAACCAAAATTCTTTCAGATCGTGGTGTACTACTTGTCCCAGACGTACTTGCGAGTGCGGGTGGTGTAACTGTTTCTTACTTTGAATGGGTTCAGAATAACCAAGGGTTCTACTGGACTGAAGAAGAAGTTGAAACTCGTTTAGAAGATATGATGGTGAAATCATTTAATAATATTTATGAAATGGCGCAAAACCGCCGGATCGATATGCGTCTTGCTGCATATATGGTCGGTGTACGTAAAATGGCTGAAGCTTCTCGATTCAGAGGCTGGATTTAAGCGGCTTATTTGCATCGCGCCTTAAAATCTCCTATCCTTAAATAGGAGATTTTTTTATGGAATGGAACAAAGAATCAAACAGCCCAGCAATTGTTATTGCAGTGAAATGACAGGAGTGGAACAAATGAAACAAGAAAAAGCGATCATAATAGGAGGCGGACCATGCGGGCTATCAGCTGCCATCGCATTCAAGCAAATTGGGATTGATGCACTTGTGATTGAAAAGGGGAATGTCGTGAATAGTATTTATCATTACCCAACACATCAAACCTTTTTTAGTACAAGTGAAAAGCTTGAAATTGGTGATGTCGCTTTTATTACTGAAAATCGTAAGCCCGTTCGTATTCAGGCACTTTCCTATTACCGAGAGGTCGTCAGACGAAAAAGCCTGCGTGTGCATGCTTTTGAAAAAGTAAACGCCGTGACGAAACAAGATGGCCGTTTTACAGTGAATACATCAAAAGACGACTATTCATGTGATTACGTCGTCATTGCAACTGGCTACTATGATCATCCAAACTATATGAACGTCAAAGGAGAAGACCTTCCCCACGTGTATCACTACTTTAAAGAAGGACATCCATATTTTGATAAAGATGTGACGGTGATCGGCGGGAAGAACTCCAGTGTGGATGCTGCGCTAGAACTTGTGAAATGCGGAAGCAGAGTCACTGTGCTGTATAGAGGAACTGAATATTCATCCAGCATCAAACCTTGGATTTTACCAGAGTTTGAAGCGCTTGTCCGTAATGGAACGATTCAAATGGAGTTTGGCGCGCAGGTGAAAGAAATCACAGAAGAAGAAGTGATCTTTACAAACCAGCAAGATCAAACGGATCGAGTGAAAAGTGACTATGTATTTGCCATGACTGGCTATCATCCAGATCATTCTTTCTTAGAAAAAATGGGTGTCACGATTGATCAAGAATCAGGCCGTCCAGCATTTGATGAACAAACGATGGAAACGAATGTTGAAGGTATTTTCATTGCAGGAGTCATTGCTGCTGGAAATAATGCGAATGAAATTTTCATCGAAAATGGAAGATTTCATGGCGGACTCATTGCTGAAGAAATCAACAAAAGAATCAACGGATAAAAAAAGAACTGGATCCTTCAAAAGGGATTCGGTTCTTTTTTATATAAATTGGGATTATATAGAAAGTTATTTTTAGAAAAATGGGCCCGAGTCATATAAAAAAAGGGTAAATCATGGTACGATAATGAAGGATAATGTAGGGAAAGAGGTCTGGTTATGATCGCAATCATCTCAGCAGGTTTAGCTCCCGGCATCGCACTTTTAAGTTATTTTTATTTGAAAGATCAGTACGACAATGAGCCGGTTCATATGGTCATCAGATCTTTTATGCTAGGTGTCATACTTGTGTTTCCAACCATGTTTATTCAATATGTCCTTCAAGAGGAAAATATCGCAACAAACCCTATCTTGATTTCATTTGTGACGTCGGGCTTTTTAGAAGAATCATTAAAATGGTTTATTTTAATGGTCAGCGTTTATGCGCATGCTCAGTTTGACGAACATTATGACGGGATTGTGTATGGAACGAGTGTCTCACTTGGTTTTGCAACACTTGAAAATATTCTTTACTTAGTCGGTCATGGGGTCGAATATGCATTTACCCGTGCTTTATTACCTGTATCAAGTCACGCATTATTTGGTGTTGTGATGGGATTTTATATCGGAAAAGCCCGCTTCTCTGATAAAAAGGAGCAGCGCAAATGGCTGATCCTTTCTTTAACGCTCCCTGTGCTGTTTCACGGCCTGTATGATTTCATTCTATTAGGGATGAAAAACTGGGGATATATCATGGTGCCGTTCATGATTTTTTTATGGTGGTTTGGTTTAAGGAAAGCAAAAAAAGCCCGTGCGGTAAAAATGGTGCAAATTTAATTTTTGAAAACGTCCTATTTGTTGATAGGGCGTTTTTTTGTCTTTTCCATCCAATTCTCTCCTGTGTTGAATGTATAAAAATAGGGATCGGAAGAAACATATATTCAAACATCAAAAGTACAGGAGGATCAAATATGGATAAAGCTCGTTTCATAAAACAAATCGTTCTTATCTTCTCAATCGTTCTTCTTGCGTCTTCACTTTTGACAGAGAGTAAAAGTGAAGCCTTCACCAGCCAAGTCATCCAGCGGGGCGCAACAGGAGAAGATGTAGTCGAACTGCAAGCGCGTCTCCAATACAATGGTTTTTACAATGGCAAAATTGATGGCGTCTATGGCTGGGGGACGTACTGGGCCGTTCGTAACTTTCAAAGCCAATTTGGCATCAAGAAAGTCGATGGACTTGTAGGCGAGAAAACAAAAAGCTTATTAGTTCAAAAGACGAAATACTACAAAGAATTTGTTCAAAAGCAGCTGCAGCAAGGGAACCAGTTTACCCATTATGGCGGAAAGCCTCTTGATCAGCAAACAAAGGCTCCGAAAAGAAGCACGCAAAAAAAGACAGCTCAAGGTACAAAAGAAAATCAAAAAAGTCAAAGTGGATCATCTGCGAAGTCTGGCAATCAGTCAGGCAGCCAGCAGGGAAATCAAACACCGAAACAAACAGCAGCCAACATGCCTGGTGGTTTTTCTAGTAATGACATTCAGCTCTTGTCGCAAGCTGTTTACAGTGAAGCAAGAGGTGAGCCATATGAAGGACAGGTGGCCATCGCGGCCGTGATCTTAAACCGTTTGAACAATCCGACCTTTCCAAATACGATCGCAGGGGTCATTTTTGAACCGCTAGCGTTTACCGCTGTTGCAGATGGGCAATTTTATATGACGCCAGATGAAACGGCAAAAAAGGCTGTGTTTGATGCAATCAATGGCTGGGACCCATCTGAGAGCGCCATTTATTACTTTAATCCTGATACAGCAACAAGTCCATGGATTTGGGGAAGACCACAAATTAAACGAATCGGTAAACATATATTCTGCGAATAAAAAGAGGTGTAAATAAATGATCAGAGGAATATTGATTGCTATTTTAGGAATTGCTGTCATCTCAACAGGTTACTGGGGCTATAAAGAACATCAAGAAAAAGACGCCGTGCTGCTTCATGCTGAGAACAACTACCAAAGAGCCTTCCACGATTTAACGTATCAGGTGGATCAGCTGCATGACAAACTGGGCGCAACACTTGCGATGAACAGCCAAACATCCATCTCACCAGCACTTGCAGATGTATGGAGAATGTCATCAGAAGCGCATAACAATGTTAGTCAGCTCCCGCTCACATTGATGCCTTTTAATAAAACGGAAGAATTCCTGGCGAATGTCGGAGACTTTAGCTATAAATCATCAGTCAAAACTTTATCAGACGAACCATTAAATAAAGATACACACAAAGCCATTTCAGCCCTTTATAATCAAGCATCAGATATCCAAAACGAACTTAGACAAGTGCAGCATCTCGTCCTTAATAAAAACTTAAAATGGATGGATGTTGAAATGGCGCTGGCTGACGGCGATCGAAAGAACGACAACACCATCATTGACGGGCTGAAAACAGTTGAGAGAAATGCAGATGCGTTTGCAGATGTCGATCTTGGGCCTACAAATGTGTCGACAGAAAAAGAAACACAAGGCTACAATCATTTAAAAGGCGATAAGATTTCAAAAAAAGAAGCGATCCGCATTGCACAGCAATTCACACCCGACCATAATCAACATTTTAAAGTGAGAAAAAGCGGCAGCAAAACCAATCGCGACGTGTACAGCTTATCGATGTCTGATCCAGACAGCCATGCTAACTTTTACTTAGACTTAACTGAAAAAGGAGGACATCCAGTCTACCTTCTTCAGAATCGTGACGTGAAAAAACAAAAAATCAGTTTGAATGATGCATCAGAAAAAGCACTCAGCTTTTTAAAGAAGCACGGATTTGACACAGAATCGTTCCATTTAGATGAAAGTGCACAATTTGATAATATCGGTGTATTTACCTATGTGCCTCTTCAAAAAAATGTATTGCTTTATCCAGATAGTATACGCATGAAAGTCGCATTGGATGATGGCGAGGTTGTTGGGTTTTCAGCGAAGGACTACTTAACGAATCATAAAACTCGAGACATCAAGGCACCGAAAATCTCTCAAAAAGAAGCACAGAAAACATTGAATCAGCATGTAAAGATCGAAGATACTCATTTGGCGATTGTGCAAAATGATATGTCAGAGGAAGTTCTATGCTATGAGTTCCTCGGAACGATAAAAAACGATACGTACCGCATGTTCATTAATGCAGATACTGGAAAAGAAGAACGTGTAGATAAACTGAAAAATGCAGAACCTATATATAAAGACCTATAGAAAAGGAAGCGAGGAAAAGGCTAATAAGTCTTTTCCTTTTGTTTTAGACATGGTTTAATATAGGAGAGGATACGATTTCACAGATGAAAAGAGTGATGAGGAATGTTACAAATAGGGGATGCAATCACAATTGAATATGTCAATGAGAATAAAGAAGTGAAAACAGCAAAATCGAAGGTTTTGGAAAATAATAACGATGATATTTTCATTAATTATCCAGCAGATAAAGAAACGGGCCGCACCATCTACTTAAACCAGCAGACAGAAATCACCGTCTTCTTTTTTGACGAAAATCAAATTCCATACAAATGTAAAAGCGAAGTAATTGGAAAAAGAAAAGAAGATATTCCGATGATTGTTATTTCCATTCCGCCAAAAGAAGAAATGGTCCGGCTTCAGCGAAGAGAATATTTGAGAGTGGATACGATGATCAAAGCCACTATCATGCAAACGGATGAAGAGCCCTTTGACACGTTTATTGTGAATATAAGTGCTGGCGGCGTGGCGATTGCTGTTCCTGAGGGCGTGTCATTGAAAGATTATGGAGAAGTGGCCACAGAGTTTGAACTTCCCTTAAAAGAGCCTGTGAAAATTAAAGCGGTTGCAGAGATGAATCGAGTATATCAAGATGAACAGTCTGGCAAAACAAGAGCGATCATGGAGTTTTCAGAGATCACAAATGATCACCAGCAGCACATTATGAAATACTGCTTCCAGCAGCAGCTTTTAACACGTGTGAAAAAAGCATAAGAATAAAGGGTGTAAAAAGCTTCCATACTAGAGAGGAAAGAATCTAGCGTGGAGGCTTTTTGTATGAAGACAATGGAAAGATGGTTATTGAAAGTGGTGCTCATTCAGCTTGTTTTATTGCTAACTGTTCAGATCACACTTCATTTGACGAAAGGAGAACTTTTTTTGTCAAAAGTCGTGCAGTATGAGGGTGTGAATAACATGAGCATTGAAGAATGGATTGAGACGTTTAAGCAGAAGGATTGATAGAAAATTCCCCCGTTTGAGCGGTGATCGTGTTACAATTCATAAGGGAGATTCAATCAAGGAGAGGTATTATGAAAAAGAAATTATCTATTGCAATTGATGGTCCTGCAGCAGCAGGCAAAAGCACTGTGGCAAAAATTGTCGCAGCCAAAAAATCATATATTTATATTGATACAGGTGCCATGTACCGCGCGATTACACTTGCGGCACTTAATCAAGGTGTAGACCTTGAAGACGAACAGGCACTTGATTCATTACTGAAAAAAACAGTCATTGAACTTGTAACAACAGGCGAGGGTCAAAAAGTCCATCTAAACAATACGGATGTCACAGAGGATATTCGTACAGACCGCGTAAGCAACCAAGTATCGGTTGTTGCAAAGCACAGAGCTGTTCGGGAAGAAATGGTCCGCAGGCAGCAAGAGCTTGGCAAACGAGGTGGTGTCGTTATGGATGGAAGAGACATAGGCACTCACGTACTTCCAGATGCCGAAGTGAAAATTTTCTTGCTTGCATCAGTAGAAGAAAGAGCAAAACGCCGCTTTGAAGAGAATCAGAAAAAAGGCTACGATGTCAATTACGATCAGCTGATTGAAGAGATTGCAAGACGTGACAAGCTTGATTCTGAGCGCGAAGTTTCACCTTTAAAGAAAGCGGATGACGCCATTGAAATTGACACAACCTCCCTTTCTATTCAAGAGGTGGCAGGGAAAATTTTAGATGCAGCAGACCGCGTAGAGAAACAGTAAGAAATTTTAGAAAACTTTAATAAGTTAGAGGTTTATCTCTTGACAAACAAGGTCTTTTATTAGAAGTTTATACTAATACTATTTTTATTGATCATTCAAGCAATTATATTGATTTGAATGTTTCTATAATACATATTCGGCTGGCATTCATCATGCTTAAGACACATATTCGCCCAGTCGTTTTAACTAAGCTGTGTAGGTTTGGACCAAGGAGGTTATCGAAATGACAGAGGAAATGAATCAAATCGATGTTCAGGTACCAGAGGTTGGAGATGTAGTGAAAGGGATTGTTTCTAAAGTTGAGGACAAGCATGTCAATGTAGATATCGTCAATGTGAAACAACCTGGTATCATCCCAATCAGTGAATTATCAAGTCTTCACGTTGAAAAAGCATCAGATGTCGTGAAAGATGGCGACGAGTTAGAGCTTAAAGTAACAAAGGTCGAAGACGATGCTTTGATTTTATCTAAACGTGCTGTTGATGCAGACCGCGCTTGGGAAGACCTAGAGAAAAAGTTTGAAACAAAAGAAGTATTTGAAGCTGAAGTAAAAGACGTTGTAAAAGGTGGTCTTGTCGTTGACATTGGTGTGCGTGGATTTATTCCTGCATCTCTAGTAGAAGCACACTATGTAGAAGACTTCACAGATTACAAAGGGAAAACACTCTCACTTGTCGTGGTAGAACTTGACCGCGAAAAAAATCGCGTGATTCTCTCGCACCGTGCAGTCGTTGAGCAAGAGCAGTTAGACAAAAAGCAAGACTTCCTGCAAAAGCTTGAAGTAGGCAGTGTGATTGATGGTAAAGTGCAGAGGCTTACTGATTTTGGTGCATTTGTTGACATTGGCGGCATTGATGGATTAGTTCACATTTCTCAACTATCCCATGCGCATGTTGAAAAGCCATCTGACGTAGTAGAAGAAGGACAGGAAGTCCAGGTCAAAGTACTTGCTGTTGATCGTGATAACGAACGTATCTCACTATCTATTAAAGAAACATTACCAGGACCTTGGAGCCAAATTGGTGAAAAGGTAAAACAAGGTGATGTGCTTGAAGGAACTGTTCAACGTCTTGTGAGCTTTGGTGCATTTGTTGAAATTCTGCCAGGTGTAGAAGGGCTTGTGCATATTTCCCAAATCTCTCATAAACATATCGGCACGCCGCAAGAAGTCCTTGAAGAAGGGCAAACTGTTAAAGTGAAAGTGCTTGATGTGAATGAAGACGAAGAGCGCATCTCACTAAGCATTCGTGATTTAGAAGAAAATCCTGAAAAACAAATCGAAGAGGATTATCGTCAATATCAAGCGAAAGAAGAAAACACAAGCGGATTCCAGCTTGGTGACCTGATTGGCGATAAACTCAATAAACTAAAATAATTTGGTGATCAAAATTGACGCGAGCAGAAAGAAAGAAACAGCATATTGAGCATGCGTTGTCCACTGGCCAGCATGCAGCAACAGGTTTAGAAGATGTTTCCTTTGTTCACGCCAGTTTACCAGATCTTGCAACATCACAAATTGATACACATACGACAATTGGCGGACTGACTTTCGGTTCGCCAATTTTTATCAATGCAATGACTGGCGGGGGCGGAGAATCTACCTATGAGATCAACCGCTCTTTATCGATCGCAGCGAAGGAGACCAATATCCCAGTAGCAGTTGGATCACAAATGGCTGCACTAAAAGATAAAGAAGAAAGACGAACATATGAAGTCGTTCGTAAAGTCAATCCGGATGGAATTGTATTTGCGAATTTAGGCAGTGAAGCGACGATTAAGCAAGCTCAAGAAGCAGTCAGCATGCTCGAGGCAAATATGCTCCAGATTCACCTGAATGTCATCCAAGAGATTGTCATGCCTGAAGGGGATCGCGATTTCAGGGGGGCGCTTGAGCGGATTGCAGCTATCGTTGAATCTGTTGGTGTGCCTGTTGTCGTAAAAGAAGTCGGATTTGGCATGAGCAAGGAGACGGCAAGAAAGTTATTCCATGCTGGGGTTGCAGCCATTGATGTAGGCGGATTTGGTGGGACGAACTTTTCTATGATTGAAAATCTCCGCCGCCAAAAAGCACTTCGCTATTTTGATCAATGGGGGATTCCAACTGCAGCGAGTCTTGCTGAAGTACATACAGCCTTTCAGAATCAAACGATTTTAGCCTCCGGAGGTATCCAAGATGCTCTTGATGTAACCAAATCATTAGCTCTTGGCGCATCTGCTGCTGGTCTTGCTGGATTTTTCTTAAAATCATTGACCAGTGGAGGAGAAAGCGGCCTCATCGCAGATATCATGGATCTTCAAGAAGATATCAAGATGATGATGACAGTGCTTGGCGTGAAGACGATTGAAGAACTGAGACAAGCTCCAGTTGTGATCTCAGGGGAAACAAGTCATTGGCTCAAAGAAAGAGGCGTTGACACAACGTACTATAGTTTAAGATCTAGTAAGAGAGGCATGTGATATCACATGCCTCAGCGCGTAGACAAACCCTCGCATTCGGTGTCAGTCCTGCGCTCCGGTACTCGTCCTTCCTAGACTTCAAAGGTTTTCTATCACGCTGAAAAGAAGACAAAGAGCTAAAATCAAGATCATTTTAGCCCTTTGTCAACAAATCTAAGGCATGTGACCATCACATGCCTTTTTTTATTGATTTCTTTTTCGAGCGCTTTCTGGACCTTCTAATGTTGTTGCACCCTTATGATGAATGGATTGATCACGATCAGATTCCACTCTTTTTGACGCCTTTAAACGCTTTTCCTGTCTATCTTTTCCCATCATTCATCCCTCCTCAATCATTAGGGTGTCACCTCTTGTTTATTTCATACAGAGCCGGTAACGATCCGCATGTTTAAAAATTGGAGATTTTCCCATAATGTAATTGAGGTGATGAGGCGTTGGAGGCTTTGTACTATTATTGGTCTATATGGTTCGTTTGGATCATGGTGACATTTATCATGGAAAAAAGTTTGTGGCGCAGCGTGCTGGGCATCTGTGTACTTGTCCATATTATATCCAGTCATTTCATGATATCCGTTTTAGATATGAGCATGAATGCGGGATTCTTGATGACTTTTTTATATGCATGTGCCGCTTTCGTCATATTCAGGCCTGGTTATCGATTCATGAGAATCATGCAATCGGGCTCAATGGTGAGCGCGTATGCCTTTTTTATGATGTTTGCATTATATGACCCTGTTTGGTTCACGATAATAAAGGTGGATTGGGTCGTATTTGCCTTGCTGATCTTAATGTGTATGACATATGGACAGCCGTTAACGGAAAGAATCACCCTATGGATGATGTCAGTGTGTCTCGGCGAAGCCCTTTATGCGCTGACGATTCACCGCCTCACATCATCAATTGTCATAGGGGATCTCTCTTTTCTTTCCTTCGTTGTGCAAGGAGCGGTCTTTCTATTAGGTGTCGATCAGCTTGAAAAGCTCTTGAACGCCCGTTCATCAAGAAAATCAGTAAAAGGGGCTGCAAAATCAACATGACAGACTATACGTTTCCTGTGATTATTGGTGTCATCTTTGGGATGGCGGCCAGACTTTACATGTTAAGAACCGATTACCGGCAATACCCTACGTATATTCATGGACAAGTGATTCACATTGCGCTTGGTTTTATTGCGTCAGGATTAGGTGCGATCATTATGCCTGCACTGATTCAGGAGGAATTTACGGCGATTACCTTTCTCACTTTGGCAGCCACGCAATTTCGCGATGTCCGAAATATGGAAAGAAATACGTTAACCCAAATGGATTCGTATGAGCTTGTCTCACGAGGCAGTACATATATAGAAGGCATTGCCATTGCCTTTGAAAGTCGAAATTATATTGCGATTCTCACTGCTCTCATTACAACGACAGCCTGTATTTTCTTCTCGCTTGTTGTTGGAACAGTGGTCGGTATTCTTTGTTTTTTCATGGCAAAGCTATTAATGTCAGGCAGTCAATTAAAGGATATCGTCAATATTCAAAAAGGGGAACTTCGCTTTGATGGGGCGGGGCTTTATGTGAATGATATATACATTATGAATATCGGGCTGCCTGAAAAGCAAAAGCTCATTTTAGAGCATGGGATGGGCTTTATTTTGACGCCGAAAAATTTCAACTCTGCTACAACGATTGCCAACCTTGGACAGCGGCAAGCCATTTTATTTGATTTATCGAACGTACTTGGCGTGTATCGCGATTCTGGGGAACCATCGCTCTGTCCGCTCGCAAAACGTGATCTGAATAACGGCACACTTGGCGTATTCATTTTACCTCAATGGTATCGTGAAGATTTGGCTGTCCGTGTATTAGAAGAGGTGCCTATTTTAGAAAATGCCATTCGAATGCCGACAGATTTCATTAAAAAGAAAGTGAGGTAATAGGGCATGGCGAACACCATTGAACAATTTATATTGGCTGTGGCGACAACAAATAAAGAGCGGGTCATTGGCGGAACAGCCGTTTTTTTCTGTGAAAATAAAGAAGAGCTCGACATGTATGCCATGAATTTAGAGGCCATTTTAGATGGAATTGCACACGGCATTGGAGAAGATCTTTACTTGATTGTCAAACATTTTTAAGTTATTCATTGTGGTCTGATTAAAAATTGATATAATATATAAGTTGAACCCTTCATGTTTGAAGGGTTTATTTCATAAAACTGAATGAAAATTATAAATCCCGGTTGAAACATGATGATGAACATATTGAATCGCGGCTGGATTGAAAGGAAGGGTACTATGGGTAAACCTGTCGTAGCCATTGTTGGAAGGCCCAACGTTGGAAAATCTACAATTTTTAATCGAATCGCAGGCGAAAGAATATCGATTGTAGAAGACACACCTGGTGTAACAAGAGATCGAATCTATAGCTCTGCTGAATGGTTAAATTATGACTTTAATTTAATAGATACTGGTGGAATTGATATTGGAGATGAGCCATTCTTGGCGCAAATTCGCCATCAGGCAGAAATCGCAATGGATGAAGCAGATGTCATTATCTTTATGGTAAATGGCCGAGATGGCGTGACATCTGCGGATGAAGAAGTCGCAAAAATTTTATATCGCACGAAAAAGCCAGTTGTACTTGCTGTCAATAAACTGGACAACCCTGAAATGAGAAGCGACGTGTATGACTTTTATGCACTCGGATTTGGCGAGCCGTTTCCGATTTCTGGAACACATGGATTAGGTCTTGGTGATCTGCTTGATGCAGTCGCAGAACATTTTAAGAATTTACCGGATACGCAATATGCTGAAGAAGTTGTCCAGTTCTGCTTAATTGGCCGCCCGAATGTTGGGAAATCCTCATTAGTGAATGCCATGCTGGGAGAAGACCGCGTCATTGTCAGCAACATCGCTGGTACAACAAGAGATGCTGTCGATACGATGTTTACGTACAATCAGCGTGACTTTGTCATTGTTGATACAGCAGGTATGAGGAAAAAAGGGAAAGTATATGAAACAACAGAGAAATACAGTGTGCTTCGTGCATTAAAAGCCATTGATCGCTCTGATGTTGTCGCTGTTGTACTTGACGGCGAGGAAGGCATTATTGAGCAGGATAAACGAATTGCGGGCTATGCACACGAAGCTGGTAAAGCGGTTGTCATCATTGTGAACAAATGGGACGCTGTTGAAAAAGATGAGCGTACGATGAAGGAGTTTGAGCAAAACATCCGTGAGCATTTTCAATTCCTTGATTATGCACCTGTCTTGTTTATGTCTGCTCTTACGAAAAAGAGAATTCATACATTAATGCCGTCGATTATCACAGCGAGCGAAAACCATGCAATGCGCGTTCAAACCAATATTTTAAATGATATCATCATGGATGCGGTGGCGATGAATCCAACGCCGACCCATAACGGACAGCGCCTCAAAATTTACTATGCAACACAGGTGGCCATTAAGCCTCCGTCCTTCGTTGTGTTTGTAAACGATCCAGAGCTTATGCACTTTTCTTATGAGCGTTTTCTAGAAAACCGCATTCGAGATGCATTTGGTTTTGAAGGAACACCGATTAAAATATTTGCGAGAGCGAGAAAATAAAAAGGGTGAGCAGGATGAAGAAAATTTCCGTACTTGGAGCAGGCAGCTGGGGAACAGCTCTTGCACTTGTATTAGCTGATAATCATCATGATGTACACATGTGGGGACATAGACAAGAGCTCATTGATCAAATCAATGAGAAACATGAAAATCATGATTACTTGCCAAATGTCGAACTGCCAGCGTCTATTCAGGCGACAACCGATTTGAAGCAGGCTTTAGAGGGGACAGAGGCGATTATTGTCGCTGTGCCGACAAAGGCCATTCGTGAGGTATTGAAGCAGGCAAATGAGCTGATTTCATCGAAGGTGCCGTTTGTCCATGTGAGTAAGGGAATCGAACCAGATACACTTCTTAGAATTTCTCAAATGATTGAACAAGAAGTCCCATCTGAGAAAAGAGAAGCTGTCGTTGTCCTATCAGGGCCAAGTCATGCAGAAGAAGTAGGTCTGCGTCATCCGACAACTGTCACTGTCTCGTCAGAAAATATTGAAGCAGCTCAATTTGTTCAAGATTTATTCATGAACAATCATTTTAGAGTGTACACAAACCCTGATGTGATTGGGGTGGAAATTGGCGGCGCCTTGAAAAATATCATTGCTCTTGCGGCTGGGATCACAGACGGACTTGGATATGGGGACAATGCAAAAGCGGCGCTTATCACTAGAGGGCTCGCTGAAATCGCACGTCTAGGAACAAAAATGGGAGGGAATCCCCTTACCTTTGCTGGATTAACAGGCGTTGGCGATTTGATTGTGACATGTACAAGTGTTCATTCACGTAACTGGCGCTGCGGGAATTTACTTGGTAAAGGATATAAGCTCGAAGAAGTGCTTGAAAAAATGGGGATGGTTGTCGAAGGCGTCCGCACAACAAAAGGCGCTTATCAGCTCTCCAAAGAATACAAGGTCAGCATGCCGATTACAGAGGCTCTTTACGGCGTCCTGTTTGAAGGGAAAAAGGTTGACGATGCTGTAGAATCATTGATGGCACGTGTGAAAACGCATGAGATGGAAGACCTTGTGAACATGTTTGAAAACCAAACAAAATAAAAGGAAAGACTGAACTTAGGCATGTAGAGGATGCAAGAAGGGGAAGACTTGCATAACATAGCAATGAAGTTTGAATAGAGCTTTGCCTCTACAGAATGAGGAAAATAGTCGATCTAATGACTGAAGCAGAGTCCCCCTCTTTGCTTCAGTTTTTTTATGCGCTTTTTTCTGAATGATTGGAAAAATGATTGATATTTACCTTATTTTTGGTTTAGAATGAAATATAAACGCTTACAATTCGTTCGTTTTGAAGGGGGACAGGCACGATGAGTTTTGCTTTAATCAAGATGTGGTTTGCGCTTGGTTCAATGGGGCTGATGTTTTTAGCCGTAGTAACCATTTATTTCAGCAGGTTTAAGCTGAAAAGCAAATTTCTTAAAATAACGGCCTCAACCGTCGCATACAGCTTGATGCTGATATCAGGTATCATTGTGTTTTTAGTTGTCTTTAGCGGACCGGTCAATGAATAAAGAAAAAGGAAGAATGTGATGATCAGAGCAAAAGTCAGTGTCACGCTGTTAGCACTTATGTTATTAACAGGATGTCTGTATCCAGAGAATCGCAAAGCTGAAAACCGGGTGCCATACGAAGAGCAGCTGCAAAGTGTCCAGACAGCGATTGAGGAATTTCAAAAAGCAACAAATGGTCTTCTGCCTATAGAAACGAAAGAAGCAGACACGCCGGTTTATCAGAAATATGTCATCGACTTTAAGCGCTTGTCACCAAGATATTTACACGATGTACCGTCTACATCTTATGAAGGCGGGGGCGAATATATTTATGTCCTCACAGACGTCGAAAAAAACCCAACTGTGAAACTGCTTGATGTCAAAATGACGCAGACCATCAATGAATTACGTCTTAGGATCAAGATGTATCAAGATGAACATACATATCCGCCATACGGAAAAGTCGTATCAGCCAATTTATATACGTTAAATGAAAAAAAATTAGGATTAAAATCGCCGCCTGCGGTCATGAGTCCTGTGACAGGGAATTCCCTCCCATTACTGATTTCATCAAACGGTGACATCTATGTGGACTACCGCAGTGATTTTGCTCATATTTTGAAGAATACGAAGCAAAAGCTGAAACCAGGTGAAAACATTCAAGATGTATATTGGCAGGAAACCCCGTTTGTACCCGCGTTTTCTGTCCCATATACCATCAACAAAAAAGGTGAGCCTGCCTTTTTAGAAAAAAAGACGTCATAAACAAGAATGAACCTTTTTCCTCTGCATATAAATGAGGAGAAAGGTTTTTTTATGGCTAAACATACTCTCAAAACAAAAAGGTGTCATATTCAAATAGGACAACGTCATACACATATATTGTCCAGACACCTTTCAAGCACAGTTTGATTGAAGAATAGAGTATTTAATTTGAAAACGAGGATAGCAAGTCCGGGAGGGGATCACTTGGAAAAAGTCGATATTTTCAAGGATATCGCTGAACGAACAGGAGGCGATATATATTTAGGAGTCGTTGGCGCTGTTCGTACAGGGAAATCTACGTTTATTAAAAAGTTTATGGAGCTCGTGGTGCTCCCGAATATCAATAATGAGGCAGATCGTGCAAGAGCACAGGATGAATTGCCGCAAAGCGCAGCAGGAAAAACCATTATGACCACAGAGCCAAAATTTGTACCGAATCAAGCAGCATCTATTCACGTGAGTGACGGTCTTGATGTCAACATCAGGCTTGTCGATTGTGTGGGATACACTGTCCCTGGTGCGCGCGGGTATGAAGATGAAAATGGCCCAAGAATGATCAATACGCCGTGGTATGAAGAGCCAATCCCGTTTCATGAAGCAGCGGAAATTGGTACACGCAAGGTCATTCAAGAGCATTCAACAATAGGTGTAGTGATTACAACAGATGGGTCCATTGGAGAAATCCCTAGACATGATTATATTGAATCTGAAGAACGTGTGATTGATGAACTCAAAGAGGTTGGAAAGCCATTTATTATGGTCATCAACTCAGTGAGGCCATATCATCCTGAAACAGAAGCGCTCCGGCAGGAACTTAGCCAAAAGTATGATATTCCAGTACTCGCCATGAGCGTAGAAAGTATGAGAGAGCAAGACGTACTCAGTGTACTTCGTGAAGCATTATATGAATTCCCAGTTCTAGAGGTGAATGTGAACCTGCCAAGCTGGGTGATGGTGCTGAAAGAAGATCACTGGCTGAGAGAGAGCTATCAGGATTCAGTGAAGGAAACCGTAAAGGATATTAAAAGATTAAGAGATGTCGACCGTGTCGTTGGTCAATTCAGTGAATTTGATTTTATCGAAAGAGCGGGTTTAGCAGGAATTGAAATGGGTCAAGGGATTGCTGAGATTGACCTGTATGCGCCAGATGATCTATATGATCATATTTTAAAAGAAGTCGTGGGTGTAGAAATTAGAGGGAAAGACCATCTACTAGAGCTCATGCAAGATTTTGCTCATGCTAAGACAGAATATGATCAAGTATCAGACGCATTAAAAATGGTGAAGCAGACTGGTTATGGGATTGCAGCGCCAGCGTTGTCAGATATGAGTTTAGATGAGCCAGAAATTATTAGGCAGGGATCAAGATTCGGCGTGAGATTAAAAGCGGTAGCGCCATCTATTCACATGATCAAAGTAGATGTAGAGAGCGAATTTGCACCGATTATCGGAACAGAAAAACAAAGTGAAGAGCTCGTCCGCTACTTAATGCAAGACTTTGAAGATGATCCGCTTTCGATCTGGAATTCAGATATATTTGGCCGCTCCCTCAGCTCTCTTGTCAGAGAAGGCATTCAAGCAAAGCTGTCTCTCATGCCGGAAAACGCAAGATATAAGCTGAAGGAAACACTTGAAAGAATCATCAACGAAGGATCAGGCGGTTTGATTGCGATTATTTTATAGCAAGTGAGACCTCTCATTGATAGGGGTCTTTTTTTGCGTATTGAATGAGTCATAAAAAGACAATTGTATAAAGATTAGTCAGATTCAGGTTGAAATTAGGAATATTTGTTCGCAAAAGTGCCCTTAATCCTTGACGAATAAGGATTCTTCCCTTTAAAATGCTTGATATGGTATTTCATATGTGTTAATCTACTTACAGAAAATCTTCACTTTGTTGGACAAACATTCCTTCAAAGAGATGTTTTCTAATGAAAAGCCATGTATAACGCTTTCTAGGACGCTCTTTTTTTCTAAAAAAGGGTATAGAAAGAAGATGAATTGTGAAGAAATGATAACAATCTATTGAATGCATATTTTTGGGAGGAGGTGAAAGGCATGAACAAGACAGAACTTATTAACGCGGTTGCTGAAGCAAGCGAGTTATCTAAAAAAGACGCGACAAAAGCAGTTGATTCTGTTTTTGATACAATTTTAGATGCACTTAAAAATGGTGACAAAATCCAACTAATTGGTTTTGGTAACTTTGAAGTACGTGAGCGTTCAGCTCGTAAAGGACGTAACCCACAAACTGGTGCAGAGATCGAAATCCCTGCAAGCAAAGTACCTGCTTTCAAACCAGGTAAAGCACTTAAAGACGCGGTGGCAGGTAAATAATCGTTATGTGTAATGATCCTGTTGAAGGAGTTATACATATACAGTTTCACACTGGTCTAGAAAAGCCCCTTTCATAAGGGGCTTTTCCTTTTGAATCAAAAGGTTCGTTTAGAACGCTCTCCTTTGCTTTTAGGATCTGAAGTGTGCTAGAATCTGAATGAAATGTAATCGCCTTTGGAGGATATAATACATGAGTGAAATAAATAAAGAATTAATCGAACACGCAGTACGCGATATATTAAAAGCAATTGGAGAAGATCCAGATCGTGAAGGACTTCTCGATACCCCAAAACGAGTCGCAAAAATGTATGAAGAAGTGTTTTCAGGTTTAAATGAAGATCCAAAAGAACATTTTAAAACCATTTTTGGCGAAGACCACGAAGAACTCGTCCTTGTAAAAGATATTGCTTTCCATTCAATGTGTGAACACCACCTCGTACCTTTCTACGGGAAAGCCCATGTTGCTTATATTCCGCGCGGCGGAAAAGTAACGGGACTTAGCAAGCTGGCAAGAGCAGTCGAAGCCGTGGCAAAACGCCCGCAGCTTCAGGAACGCATTACATCAACCATTGCAGATAGTATGGTGGAAACACTTAATCCGCATG
Organism: Bacillus sp. Nf3; assembly: GCF_003028545.1. NCBI lineage: Bacteria > Bacillati > Bacillota > Bacilli > Caryophanales > Bacillaceae > Bacillus > Bacillus sp. Nf3. The sequence continues at coordinate 682,275 of NZ_PYUA01000002.1, forward strand.
GCGTGATGATTGTCGTTGAAGCAGAGCATATGTGTATGACGATGCGCGGAGTGAAAAAGCCAGGCGCTAAAACAGTGACCTCAGCAGTACGCGGCACATTTGCAAATGATGCAGCCGCAAGAGCAGAAGTGCTTTCCTTTATTAAAAACGACTAATTCAATAGATGGACGGTGAACAAAATGAGTGAAAATAAAGCATCTGATTTTGTGGTGATTAAAGCCATTGATAATGGTGTAAACGTCATCGGCCTAACAAGAGGCTCTGATACAAGATTTCACCATTCCGAGAAGCTCGATAAGGGTGAAGTGATCATTGCGCAATTTACTGAGCATACGTCAGCGATCAAAGTAAGAGGCGATGCTGTCATTCAAACAAGCTTCGGTGAAATTCAAAGCGAAGCAAAGAAATAAAGAACTTGTATGCACTTGATAGCATAAAAGTGAGAGCTGATATGGTATAATAATTCTCTATACAATGTGCAGGTCTACATATGAAACTGTAATTTTTGGGACAAGGGTGATATCTTTGCAAGACATCTACGGAATTTTATCTAATCTAAATATAAAATTAAATAAAAAGCTTTCTCATCCTTATTTGGCGAAGCATTTACGCGCGCCACTCATCGATGAAGATAAGCTCCTTCTTTTTCATGCAATGTTTGATGAAGCTCAAATTGATGCAGAGAAAAAAGAAAATTATATTTTAACGGCGATGCTTGTGCAAATTGCCCTTGATACCCATGACGAAGTCACAACTGCTGCAGCCATCAAGCAAGACGAATTTAAAAATCGTCAGCTGACCATCCTGGCAGGAGACTATTTCAGCGGTCTCTACTATTCTCTTCTCTCTGACATGAAAGACATTTATATGATTCGCACGCTCGCTACGGCGATCAAAGAGATCAATGAACATAAAATTAGACTGTATGACCGGTCCATTCAAGATGCAGCGCACTTTTACAAAAGTGTAGCTACAGTTGAATCTGCGCTTTTCCAAAGGATTTCTGAGCATTTTCAATTAACGCATTGGAATGAGATTGCAAGTCGTTTTCTTGTTTATAAACGTTTCATGAAACAAGCAGAAAATGACAAACATTTAAAACTTTTTTTGAACGATAGTTATACGGACGCCTATTCATGTTTTGACAACTTTGAGAATGATGGCTATGAAAAGGCCAAACGGTCGATCAAGGAGCATCTTGTTTCATCTCCGGTCGTTCAAAAAGAGCTATTAAATCGCTTGGATCATATGAAAAATGAGCCTGCGTACCATCAGAAAGTGGAAGAAGGGTAAGTCATGCAGCAATCAAAAGAACAGCGAGTACACGGTGTATTTGAAAAAATTTATAAAAACTATGATCAAATGAACTCTGTTATCAGCTTTAAACAGCATAAAAAATGGCGTGATAAAACAATGAAGCTCATGAATGTGCAAAAAGGCTCTAAAGCATTAGATGTATGCTGCGGGACAGCCGATTGGACAATTGCGCTTGCTGATGCTGTTGGAGAAAAAGGCGAGGTCAAAGGCCTTGATTTCAGTAAAAACATGCTGAGTGTTGGAGAAACGAAGGTGAAAACTGGAGGCTACAAACAGATTGAATTGCTACACGGCAATGCGATGGAGCTCCCTTTTGAGGACAACTCATTTGATTATGTCACCATCGGTTTTGGTCTTCGAAACGTCCCTGATTATTTAACGGTGCTAAAGGAAATGACAAGAGTAGTGAAGCCCGGCGGAATGGTTGTCTGTCTTGAGACATCACAGCCTGAGATGATCGGCTTTAAGCAGGGCTACTACATCTATTTCAAATACATTATGCCGCTCTTTGGTAAACTGTTTGCCAAAAGCTATCAGGAGTATTCATGGCTTCAAGAATCAGCCAAAACATTCCCTGGAATGAAAGAGCTGGCGGCTCTGTTTGAAGAGGCCGGGTTGTCTGATGTCTCGTATCATCCATTTACAGGCGGTGTAGCAGCAACACATATCGGAAAGAAGCTTTGAATAAACGATATTTGGGTGAAAATAATGAAACTAAAAGCAATGATCTCTTTTTTAAATCATGATATCGATATAATTGAAAAAGAGCTTGAACAAACAGTTCGCTCTGATTATGCATTATTAAGTGAAGCAGGTCTTCATTTGCTGCAAGCGGGCGGAAAACGAATCCGCCCCGTTTTTGTTCTCCTTTCAGGCATGTTTGGTGACTATGACATTAATAAAATAAAATATGTTGCCGTTGCTCTCGAGCTGATTCATATGGCATCACTCGTTCACGATGATGTGATTGATGATGCAGAGCTGAGAAGAGGTAAACCAACGATAAAGGCAAAATGGGATAACAGAATTGCCATGTACACAGGGGATTATATGTTTGCGAGATCGCTTGAATACATGACAAAAATCAATCACCCAATGGCACATGAAATTTTGTCAAAAATGGTCGTTGAGCTCTGCCTTGGTGAAATAGAGCAAGTGAAAGATAAATACAATATGGAACAGAACCTGCGTACATATTTAAGAAGAATCAAACGAAAAACAGCCTTGCTTATTGCGGGCAGCTGTCAATTAGGCGCTATTGCAGCAGGTACAGATGAAAAAACACATAAAGCCCTCTATTGGTTTGGATACTATGTCGGCATGTCTTATCAGATCATTGATGATGTCCTTGATTTCACATCAACAGAAGAAGAGCTGGGCAAGCCTGTTGGAGGAGACCTTTTACAAGGGAATGTCACACTCCCAGTTTTATATGCACTGAAAAATCCGACACTAGAAGGTCAATTGAAGCTGATCAATAGTGAAACGACGGAGAAGCAGCTGAAGCCTGTCATTGAAAGCCTCAAACAAACAGATGCGATCGACCGCTCGATTCGAGTGAGTGAAATGTATTTGAAAAAAGCTTTTGAACAGCTCGACAAACTTCCTCGAGGACGAGCGAGAACGTCACTCGCCTCCATTGCAAAATATATTGGGAAACGAAAATTCTAATCAACGTTATGTTGATTGGTTTTTTTGTGAAATTTTTTGTCAAAAATTGATTATTATAAAAAAAAATGATACGATCACTTTGTAACAATGTAAGCCTATACATACATAACGACGGGGTGGAAAACGTATATGGACAAAACATTTCTTATGGTCAAACCTGATGGTGTAGAAAGACAATTAATCGGTGACATTGTGTCAAGATTCGAAAAAAAGGGGCTTCAGCTTGTTGGTGCAAAACTAATGAGTATACCAAAGGAAGTAGCAGAAACACATTACGGAGAGCATAAAGAAAAACCATTTTTCGGGGAATTGGTTGACTTTATTACGTCAGGACCTGTATTTGCCATGGTATGGCAAGGCGAACAGGTGGTAGACGTAACAAGACAAATTATCGGCAAAACAAATCCGAAGGAAGCGCTTCCAGGCACAATAAGAGGAGACTATGGATTGACTGTTGGGAAAAACATTATTCATGGGTCAGACTCACCAGAAAGTGCTGAAAGAGAAATTAACTTATTCTTCAAACAAGAAGAACTCACAAGCTGGGATCAAACCATCTCAAGCTGGATTTATTAAGGTTCAAGCCAAGGTGTTCATTCAATGAGCACTTTGGCTTTTTTTATATTGAACTTTCTACACGAAATTTCGTATGAGAAGATACAAATTTTCGATAAAAACAGCTATACTAGGACAAAGATAGATGAGACAGGAGAGGACATTGATGGATCCATATCAAGTATTTGTTGGAAAATGGAAAAAACTAACCGGGGTTGATCTGAATTTATATAAAGAAGCACAAATGAAACGAAGATTAACATCACTTTATGATAAAAAAGGATTTAAAGATTTTGAAGCATTCGCGGCCGCGCTTGAAAAGGACAGAGCACTATTAGATGAGACGATGGACCGCATGACGATTAATGTGTCAGAATTTTACCGAAACTATCAGCGCTGGGAAGTACTTGATCAAAAAATCCTGCCGCTGCTTTCGAAAAATGGCGGCACCTTAAAGATTTGGAGCGCAGCATGTTCGACAGGAGAAGAGCCATATACACTCTCTATGCTGCTGTCAAGTCATCCTCTAGTGAAAGACTTTCAAATTATTGCAACTGACATTGATGAAAAGGTTCTGCAGTCAGCTCAAAAAGGCAGATATCATGAACGCTCTCTGCAAGAGGTACCAGATCATATCAAGCAAAAATATTTCACAAAAGAAGATTCTTCATTTTACACTGTGAAAAATGAGGTTCGAAAGCATATTCAATTTAAGAAGCACAACCTTTTAGCTGATCCATATGAAAAACAGCTTGACCTTATCGTTTGCCGAAATGTACTGATTTATTTTACTGAAGAGGCGAAAGAAGAAATTTACTTGAAAATGAGCAGTAGTTTAAAACAAAATGGCGTATTATTTGTTGGTTCTACAGAGCAAATTTTTCACCCGGAAAAGTTTGGACTGACATCTGCTGATACTTTCTTTTATCAAAAGAAGGGTATGTAGCTGACTTTTTAGTAGCAAGTGTGTTATTATATTTTTACTTAAAAGCGTTAATGCGATGAAGGGAGATTAAGTCAATGAGGTACTTAACAGCAGGTGAATCACATGGTCCACAATTGACCACAATTATTGAAGGAGTTCCAGCAGGACTTTACATAGAGCAGGATGACATCAATTATGAATTGGCTAGAAGACAAAAAGGTCATGGCCGAGGAAGAAGAATGCAGATCGAAAAAGACCAGGCAAAAGTGTTAAGTGGCGTTCGTCACGGGAGAACATTAGGTTCGCCAATCGCTCTTGTTGTTGAAAATAACGACTGGAAGCACTGGACAAAGGTGATGGGAGCAGAGCCGATCACAGAAGAAGAAGAAAGTGAAATGAAGCGTCAAATCTCTCGTCCAAGACCAGGACATGCGGATTTAAATGGTGCGATTAAATACGGACACCGTGATATGAGAAACGTATTAGAGCGCTCGTCAGCGCGCGAGACAACTGTTCGCGTAGCAGCAGGCGCAGTTGCCAAACAAATCTTGGCGCATCTAGGGATTAAAGTAGCTGGCCACGTTCTTGAAATTGGCGGAGTGAAAGCAGCTCATACAGCATATGAGTCTATTGAAGATTTGCAAAAGGTAACAGAAGAATCACCTGTTCGCTGCTATGACAGTGAAGCAGGTCAGCAAATGATGGATGCAATTGATGAAGCGAAGAAAAACGGCGATTCAATTGGCGGAATTGTTGAAGTCATCGTTGAAGGGATGCCGGTTGGGGTTGGCAGCTATGTTCATTACGACCGTAAATTGGACAGCAAGCTTGCAGGCGCTGTACTTAGTATCAACGCTTTTAAAGGGGTTGAATTCGGTATTGGCTTCGAGGCAGCCTCTAAAAATGGCAGCGAGGTCCATGATGAAATCATCTGGGATGAAGAAAAGGGCTATACGAGAAAAACAAACCGCCTAGGTGGCCTTGAAGGCGGAATGTCAACTGGTATGCCAATTGTCGTAAGAGGGGTTATGAAACCAATCCCAACGCTTTATAAGCCGCTTCAAAGCGTTGACATTGAAACAAAAGAACCTTTCTCTGCAAGTATTGAACGCTCTGACAGCTGCGCTGTTCCTGCTGCAAGTGTTGTTGCAGAAGCAGTCGTGGCATGGGAAATTGCCAATGCGGTTGTGGAGCAGTTTGGCCTTGACCAAATTGACCGCATTAAAGAAAATGTTGAAAAAATGCGCCAGCTTCAGAGGGAATTTTAATGAAAACACTGGAAGTTAAGACGTCTTCAGCCACTTATCCTGTATTTATCGGTGATGGGATTAAACGCAATATCGTCGACTTGATAACTTCCACTGGGCATTCCTATACGAAGCTCTTAATCGTCACAGATACAGCTGTTGATGCCATTTATGGTGATGAAATGGTTCGCTTACTTCAACAGAAGTGGCCTGTGAACAAAGTGGTTGTGCCAAGCGGAGAGCAGTCAAAATCCTTTGCCGAATTTGAGCATATTCATACGAAAGCCATTCAATTTCAGCTTGATCGATCCGCCTGCATTATTGCGCTGGGAGGCGGTGTGATTGGAGATTTGGCTGGATTTGCTGCTGCCACTTATATGAGAGGCATTGACTTTATCCAAGTGCCGACGACGCTGCTGGCACATGATAGTGCAGTTGGCGGGAAAACAGGGATCAACCATCCGCTCGGTAAAAATTTAATCGGTGCGTTTCATCAGCCGAAAGCTGTGATCTATGATACTAGTATGCTTGAGACTCTATCTCAAATTGAACGAAGATCAGGCTTTGCAGAAGTCATCAAACATGCATTGATTTCTAGTGAAGACTTTTTATCAGAACTAATGTCCATTCGTTCTTTGTCGGATTTATCAAAGAGTGAGCTGGCACATATGCTGTATCAAGGTATTCAAGTCAAAGCGTCAATTGTTCAAGAAGATGAAAAAGAACAAGGCGTGCGTGCATTTTTGAATTTAGGCCATACACTGGGGCATGCCATCGAAGCAGAATACGGATACGGCGTCATCACGCATGGAGATGCCATTGCAATCGGCATGCAGTTTGCGCTGTATGTGAGCGAAAAGCAGCTAGGGCTCAGCCTTAATCGTTTGGAACTAAAAGAGTGGATGCAAGAGCTTGGATTCCCTGTACAAGTCACACCAGATATTTCAACGAAAACATTTGTTGACCGGATGATTGGTGATAAAAAAGCAAGAGGCGGAAGTGTTCAATTTGTTTTATTAAAACAGATTGGAGACGTCACCTTACAGTCTTTCACAAAAGATGAGCTGCACTACTGGCTCGAAGAATGGAAACGGGAGGAGGGATGTCTATGATGTTTCGCGGGATACGTGGGGCTACAACTGTGATAGAAGATACAGAAACTGAAGTGTTAAACAAAACGAAACAGCTGTTAGAAGCGATTATTTCAAGAAACCAAGTAGATCCAGAACGTGTCGTGCAGATCTTGATTTCAGCTACACAAGATATTCACTCCGTTTTTCCGGCAAAAGCACTTCGTCAATTTGAAGGATGGACATATGTACCGGTTACTTGCATGCAGGAACTAGACATTGATGGCGGTTTAAAGCAATGTATTCGTGTCTTAATGACTGTCCAGACAGATACAAAGCAGGAAGACATACAGCATGTGTACTTGGAAGAAGCTGTGACGCTTCGCCCTGATTTACAGTTGACAAAAAACAAGGAATTATAATACGATATGAACAGCCGAAGTTTACACACAGGTGTAAACGGCATTGCAAGCTTAGAGAAGATGAGAATGAGACTAGGGTAGTTGAGATGAGTAGAGTTGAGCAGAGATACGATACTTCTATTTAATCATACTGCCTAAAAGAGAAACCCTCTTTTAGGCTTATTTCGTATACTCATACAAACCCTCTATATGTCCCCTCATTCTCCTTAATCCCATTTAAGGAGTGTGCTTATGAATTCCCAATCAAACCTGACCCAATTTTTAAAGGACAGTGAGTCCTACAAAACGATCCCAATTGTTGAAACCATTACAGTCGATACGCTCTCACCGATTCAAATTGTTGAAAAACTCAAACAAGATATTGTGTATTTGCTAGAAAGCAAAGATGAGTCTTCCAGCTGGTCGAGATATTCCTTCATTGGATTGCATCCGTTTTTAACCTTACATGATGACCAAAACAAATACATTGCACGTGACGCTGCGGGGCAGGAAGTCATGCAAAAGCAAGAGCTGAAAGAACTGCTGGATTGGATGAAAGAGCAATATCAAATCAAAGCGCCAGATATTGATATCCCATTTACAGGTGGGGCTGTTGGGTACTTAAGCTACGATCTGATTCCAAATATTGAACCTTCTGTCAGGCCTCATCGAAACGCATCGCTGGCAGAAAATTGCACATTATTTGTCTGCCAAACGATGATCGCCTTTGATCATGAAACGAATCATGTTCATTTTATCCAGTACACCCAGCTAACCGGACATGAAGCAGAAGACGAAAAAATACGCGCTTACAAAGAAAATCAAAAACAGCTTGAACAGATGATTCACAAGCTCCATTCAAAGACTGATATGAAAGAACTGATTTTAACAGGGAATATGAACGAGCCGCCATCCTTTGAACATGTGACGTCAACCTATGAAAAAGCGCAATTTTTAAAGGACGTAGAAAAAATCAAAGAATACATTCGAGCGGGTGACATTTTCCAAGGCGTCCTCTCGCAGCGATTTGATATCCCTGTATCAGTGAGTTCATTTGAGTTATACCGCGTGCTTCGGATTGTGAATCCATCTCCATATATGTATTTTATGAAATTAAAAGATCGTGATTTAGTCGGCAGCTCGCCAGAACGATTAATCCATGCCAAAAACAGGCATCTAGAAATCCATCCTATTGCAGGCACAAGAAAAAGAGGAAGAACAAGAGAAGAGGATGCTGAGCTAGCAAAAGAGCTGCTTGAAGATGAAAAGGAAAAAGCGGAGCATTACATGTTAGTGGATCTTGCCAGAAATGATGTAGGCCGTGTGGCAGAATACGGCAGTGTGTCCGTACCGACCTTTACAAAAGTAGTGAATTTTTCACATGTCATGCACATTATCTCCATTGTGACAGGAAAGCTAAAGCGGGATACACATCCAGTCGATGCGCTCATGTCCGCTTTCCCAGCAGGCACATTAACAGGTGCCCCGAAAATAAGAGCGATGCAATTATTAAATGAAATGGAGCCTGAGCCAAGGGAAACGTATGGCGGCTGTATTGCTTATATTGGATTCGACGGTAATATCGACTCCTGTATTACCATTCGTACGATGAGCGTAAAAAATCAGACCGCTTCTATACAAGCAGGCGCCGGCATTGTGGCTGATTCTGTCCCAGAAAACGAATGGGAAGAGACTTGTAACAAGGCAGGAGCACTTCTGAAAGCCATTCAGCTTGCGGAACATATTTTCTCAGAAAAGGAGAGTGTGCAGGATGAATCACCGACTATCAGCTCTTGTTAATGGAGGCTTTCTATCAGAAAATGAAGCAAATAAACTCATGCATGATATGATGAGCGGCGTTTTAACAGATGCTGAAGTCGCTGCAAGTCTCTCGATTTTAGCGCATAGAGGAGAAACCGCTGAAGAAATGACGGGTTTTGTGAAAGCCATGCGGCAAAATGCAGCACCAATGGAACGATCGCTTGATGTTGTTGATACTTGCGGCACAGGAGGCGATGGCCTCTCCACCTTTAATATATCAACTGCCGCTGCGATTGTCGCTTCCGCTGCTGGAGCCAAAATCGCCAAACATGGAAATCGATCAGTTTCTTCTAAAAGCGGGAGTGCCGATGTACTAGAGTGTCTTGGGATTCACATTCAATCCACACCGGAAGAAACAAGAAGACAAATACAAGAGAAAAACATGGGCTTTTTATTTGCACCATTGTATCATTCATCTATGAAACAAGTAGCCACAGTCCGCAAGCAGCTCGGCTTCCGGACGGTATTTAATCTGTTAGGACCGCTTTGCCACCCAATGCAAGCCAAAAAGCAAATCATCGGCGTCTACTCAAAGGAAAAGGCAAAATTAATGGCAAAAGCCCTTGCGCCATTAGAGCCAGAACATGTGCTGTTTGTTTGCGGAGAAGATGGGCTGGATGAATTAACGATTACAGCAAATTCATATGTGATTGAACTCAAAAAAGATGTCATGACAGAATATACACTCAATCCAGAAGACTTTGGGCTGCAAAAAGGATATTTATCAGATATTCAGGTCCAATCACCGGAAGAGAGCGCCAAATTGATTCAGAATATATTGAATCATCAAACAGTAGGGGCGCCGCTTCATATTACAGCCCTGAATGCTGGAGCGGCTTTATATGTCGCAGGGAAGTCAGAAAACCTCATGGCAGGAACATTAAAAGCGATTGAAACGATTAAAAACGGCGCAGCCAAAGAACAATTGGCTCGTTTAAAACAAAAAACGAGAGAGGAAGAGATCTATGCTTAATCAAATCATTGCCCGCAAAAAAGAACATGTCCAAACATTGCAGTTACCAGTAGATGAACACTTTGAAAGACGATCATTTAAAGAAGCACTCATGAATCCTCATCGCTCAATTGGTCTAATTGCTGAGGTGAAAAAGGCGTCTCCTTCCAAAGGAATCATTCAACCAAATTTTGATCCTTTACAAACAGCAAAAGCTTACGAAAAATCCAACGCTGATTGCTTATCTGTTTTAACGGATGAACCATTCTTTCAAGGAAAAAACGAATACTTATCCCTCATTAAAAAACACGTAGATCGTCCAATTTTAAGAAAAGATTTCATCATTGACTCCATACAGGTAGAAGAGTCAAGACGTATAGGAGCAGATGCCATTTTATTAATTGGAGAAGTACTTGAGCCGCAAAAGCTGCACGAGCTCTATGCTGAAGCGAAAGAGAATGGACTTGATGTCCTTGTCGAAGTACATGCAGCAGATACACTGGAAAATATTTTAAAGTTGTTCACTCCTGAAATCATTGGAGTGAACAACCGGAATTTAAATACATTTACAACAACAGTTGAACAAACAAAAGAGATCGCCCCCCTCGTTCCAAAAGAGGTCTTACTAGTGAGTGAGAGCGGTATTCAAACATTTGATGATCTAACCTTTGTGAAGAATCATGGAGCGGGTGCAGTCCTTGTAGGAGAATCATTAATGAGAGAACAATCACAAGAAAAAGCCGTTCAGGCATTGTTTGGAGAATGAACAGGATGAAGCCTTATGTAAAATATTGCGGGGCAGTATCACAAGAAGATGTGGAATGTATTGCGCAATCTCACGCAGATGCCATCGGATTTATTTTTGCTCCAAGTAAAAGACAAGTCCTTCCAGATCAAGTGAAACAATGGCTCACCCAAACAAAATGTAAGAAAAAGATTGCCGGTGTATTCGTAAATGAAAAGATTCAAAGAGTACGCGAGATCTCAAAACAGATACCTTTAGATATCGTACAGCTTCATGGAGATGAAACGCAGGATGACGCAAAAGAAATCAAACAACAAACAGGGGCTGTCGTTTGGAAAGTGTTCCATCACGAGCTCGATTTAACAAGAACGCTTGAAAAAATGACGTCATTTGCGCCTGTTGTCGATGGCTTCCTCATTGATGCGAAAGTAAAAGGGATGAGAGGCGGCTCTGGAACAGCTTTTGCTTGGGAGGCAGTGCCTCTATACGTTAAACATGCAAAACGGCTGGAGAAGACTTGCGTAATTGCAGGTGGCATCACACCAGAAACGATAGCAGATCTGCTCGCCTATGGTCCAGAAGCGATCGATCTTTCAAGCGGAATAGAAGAAAACGGAAAGAAAAGCAGCGCTAAGATCGAAGCGCTCGAAGAAAGGATGTTAAATGATGTACGCATATCCAAATGAAATTGGCAGATACGGAGAATTCGGAGGGAAATTTGTCCCGGAAACGCTCATGCAGCCACTTGCAGAAATTGAACAGGCATTTCGTGAATTAAAAGAAGATCCTGCTTTTCAAGCAGAGTATGTATCACTACTTCGAAACTATTCAGGCAGACCAACTGCGCTTACATATGCTGACCAAATTTCAGCATACCTCGGCGGCGCAAAGATCTATTTAAAAAGAGAAGATTTAAACCACACAGGTGCTCATAAAATTAACAATGCGCTTGGGCAGGCCCTGCTTGCGAAAAAAATGGGGAAATCAAACATCATCGCGGAAACAGGCGCAGGTCAGCACGGAGTAGCTGCTGCAACGGTGGCCGCAAAGTTCGGGTTATCCTGCACGGTCTTTATGGGAAAAGAAGATGTGGAAAGACAATCACTCAATGTCTTCCGAATGAAACTGCTTGGCGCTGAAGTCATACCTGTCACAAGCGGAAATGGTACATTAAAAGATGCAACAAACGAAGCCATTCGCTATTGGGTTCAGCACTGCAGTGATCATTTTTATATGATCGGCTCCGTTGTTGGCCCTCATCCGTATCCTCAAATTGTTAGCGAGTTCCAGCGCATGATTGGTGATGAAGCAAAAGAGCAGCTGCTTGAAAAAGAAGGAAGACTTCCTCATAAAGTCATTGCCTGTGTTGGCGGCGGAAGTAATGCCATTGGAATGTACCGGGCATTCTTAGATGAAGAGGTAGATATCATTGGGGTAGAAGCTGCTGGAAAAGGAATCGATACGCCGCTCCATGCTGCAACCATCACGAAAGGAACCAAAGGTGTGATCCACGGGTCTTTGACCTATTTAATCCAAGACGAATTTGGCCAGATTATTGAGCCATATTCGATTTCCGCTGGTTTAGATTATCCGGGAATTGGACCAGAGCACGCCTATTTACATGCGAGCGGACGGGTTCAATATGTGAGTGCGACAGATGAAGAAGCACTAGATGCCCTAAAACTGCTGACTGAAAAAGAAGGAATACTTCCAGCAATTGAATCTGCACATGCGCTAGCCAAGGCGTTTGAGGTAAGCAAGACGATGAATGAAGATGAAATCGTTCTTGTCTGCCTGTCAGGAAGAGGCGATAAGGATGTGCATACATTAATGAACGTGCTTGAAAGTGAGGGGAAACAAAATGATTAGATTTCAATTAGAGCAAGATGAAAAATTATTCATCCCATTTATCACAGCAGGAGATCCGTCAGAAAACATCACGATTGATTTAGCTATCTCCCTTCAAGCAGCCGGTGCACATGCGATTGAACTCGGTGTTCCTTATTCGGATCCACTAGCGGACGGTCCTGTCATTCAAAGAGCCTCCAAAAGAGCTCTAAATCATGGCATGAATATCGTAAAAGCGATAGAATTAGCAGGGAAGATGAAAAAAAACGGTGTAAAAATTCCTGTAATTCTATTTACGTATTATAATCCTGTGTTACAATTAGACACAGAATACTTTTTCGCTTTACTGCGCAAAAATCATATTTCGGGACTCTTAACACCCGACTTGCCGTTTGAAGAGAGCAGCGAGCTGCAAAAGAACTGTCAAACCCATGACATTTCATATATTTCACTCGTTGCACCAACAAGCAAGGAACGATTAGTAAACATTGTAGAGCAGGCAGAAGGTTTTGTGTATTGTGTTTCATCTCTTGGTGTAACTGGTGTCAGACAATCCTTTGACGCGTCAATTACAGATTTTATTCAACAAGTGAAACAGCTGAGTCACATACCGGTTGCGGTCGGTTTTGGCATCTCAACAAGAGAGCAGGTAGACTCAATGAATAAACTGAGTGACGGCGTCGTTGTCGGCAGTGCACTTGTGAAAAAAATTGAAGAGCTTCAAGAACAATTGCTGGCAAGTGATACACGTCAAGAGGCTTTAAGAGAATTTGAAACATATGCAAAAACATTTAGTCCCCTCTATTCATTCAAATGAGGTGAAACATTTTGCAAATCAAAGATCAATTAAAACAGCTAAAACCGTATCAACCTGGGAAACCAATTGAAGAGGTCAAAAAAGAATATCAATTAGACAAAATTGTGAAATTGGCTTCAAATGAAAACCCTTTTGGATGTTCCGTACATGCAAGAGAGGCGATACAAGCTGAGCTCGAACATTTAGCCATTTATCCAGATGGATACAGCGCAAGTTTAAGAACGGAGCTGGCTGAATTTCTTCAAGTAAGTGAAAAACAATTAATTTTCGGGAATGGCTCAGATGAACTTGTGCAAATTATTGCGAGAGCATTCCTTGATCAACATACAAATACCGTCATCCCATCTCCATCTTTTCCGCAATACCGTCACAATGCAGTGATTGAACATGCTGAAATTCGAGAAGTGCCTCTTTTAGACGGAGGAGCTCACGATCTGAAGGGCATGCTGGATGCGATCGATGAAAACACGAAGGTTGTCTGGGTATGTAATCCAAATAACCCGACGGGAAATCATTTGTCAGAATCTGAGATTGTGGCGTTTTTAGACGAAGTGCCGGCTCACGTGCTTGTTGTACTAGATGAAGCGTATGTTGAATACGTTCGTGCAGAAGATTTTCCAGACAGTTTATCTTTATTACAATCCTATCAAAATGTCATTGTACTTCGAACGTTTTCTAAAGCGTATGGACTTGCAGCACTTCGAGTAGGTTATGGGATTGCATCAGAAGAGCTAATTACTGCCATTGAACCAGCGAGAGAGCCGTTTAATACTAGCCGTATCGCTCAGGCAGCTGCGCGTGCAGCGATAAAAGATCAAGACTTCATTCAATCATGCAGACAGAAAAATGAAGCAGGTCTCAAGCAATACCAAGATTTCGCTGACCGTTTTGGACTATATATCTATCCATCTCAAACAAACTTTGTGCTGATTAATTTTAAACGAGATGCAGATGAATTGTTCAATGCATTATTGAAAAAAGGTTACATTGTTCGTTCCGGTAAAGCACTTGGTTTTCCGACTTCTTTACGTATTACCGTCGGAACAAAAGAGCAAAATGAAGAAATTCTAAGTACACTTGCCGATTTACTGCAAGGCATTCGTGCGTAGCATAACCATAAAGTCATATCCTAATGCAGGATATGGCTTTCATTGTACCAACCTCCTATACATATAAGCCGTTGAAATAGGTTGTTTAATTTTCGCGAAAAATCAGGTGATGAATATGAACGATGCAAACGAAACTGTATTAATCGCTGGACTCGGTTTAATCGGTGGGTCCATTGCACTCTCGATTAAAAAAGAGTATCCTCATAAAAAAATTGTAGGATTTGATGTTTCCAAAGAGCAAATGGTTGCTGCAACAAAGCTGGGAATTATTGATGCAACAACTGATTCGTTTCTGACTGGATTAGAAGAATCTTCGACCATTATTTTGGCAACACCTGTCCAGCAAACTGTAAAGATGCTTAGTGATATTGCAGACTCTGGAATTGAAAGAGAGCTCACAATCACTGATGTCGGCAGCACAAAGCAAAAGGTTGTCCATTTTGCTGAAAAAGTGCTGCCTGAACATTACCAATTTATTGGTGGACATCCAATGGCAGGCTCTCATAAGTCAGGTGTTATTGCAGCAAAAGACTTTTTATTTGAAAATGCGTTCTACATTTTAACGCCTGCAAAGGAAACAAACCGTCAAGCTGTTGATCGGTTGATGGATTTGTTAAAGGGGACAAATGCTCATTTCATCGAGATGACACCAGAAGAACATGATGCTGTGACAAGTGTCATTAGCCATTTTCCTCATATTGTTGCAGCCAGCCTTGTGCATCAAGCGCATCATTTTGAAGAACAATTCCCACTTGTTAAACGGTTTGCTGCTGGTGGCTTTCGTGATATCACACGAATTGCTTCAAGCAATCCTGCAATGTGGCGGGATATCCTGCTGCACAATAAACACAAGATTTTAGACCGTTTTCATGAATGGAAAAAAGAGATTAACCGCATTGAGACCTTCGTACAGCAAGAAGATGCTGAAGGATTGTTCTCTTATTTTCAAGATGCAAAGGAATATCGAGATGGACTTCCTCTAAGGAAAAAAGGAGCCATTCCTGCTTTTTATGATCTGTATGTCGATGTTCCGGATCATCCTGGGGTCATTTCGGAGATTACAGGGCATTTAGCAAGTGAAAACATTAGTATTACAAATATCCGTATTATAGAGACGCGAGAAGACATTAATGGGATTTTACGCATTAGTTTTCAAACAGATGACGACCGGAAGCGTGCAGAAATCTGTATAAAAAATAGAGCGAATTACGATACATTTTATGCTGACTGAGGTGACAAACATGAAAATTCATAAAAATGCTCCAATGAATGGAGAAATTCATATCCCAGGTGATAAATCTATTTCACATAGATCAGTGATGTTTGGTGCAATTGCTGATGGAACCACAGTAGTGAAAAACTTTCTTCCTGGAGCTGATTGTTTAAGTACGATTGATTGCTTTAGAAAGATGGGCGTTGAAATTGAACAAAAAGGGACAGATGTTGTCATTCATGGTAAAGGACTGAAAGAGCTCAAGGAGCCGTCTGACATTCTCGATGTTGGCAACTCTGGTACAACCATTCGTTTAATGATGGGAATATTAGCTGGTTGTGAGTTTCACAGTACACTAATTGGTGATGAGAGTATTGCCAAAAGACCAATGAAACGTGTGACGGGTCCGCTTAAACAACTAGGAGCCAAAATAGACGGCAGAGCAAATGGCGAGTATACACCGCTGTCTATTCGTGGCGGTCATTTAAAAGGCATAACTTATGAGTCTCCAGTGGCAAGTGCACAAATTAAGTCAGCTGTCCTTTTAGCAGGGCTGCAAGCAGAGGGCACAACGACATTAACTGAACCACATAAATCAAGAGATCATACAGAAAGAATGCTCTCAATGTTTGGTGTAAAACTAGATGAAGATGAACAAAGTGTTTCCATTGAAGGCGGCCAAACATTAACAGCAACAGATATATTTGTTCCTGGGGACATCTCTTCAGCTGCATTTTTCCTTGTAGCTGGATCAATCGTTCCTAATAGCCGGATTGTCTTAAAAAATGTCGGGCTAAACAAAACAAGAACAGGTATTATTGATGTACTGAAACTTATGGGGGCAAATCTTGAAATCAATGAAGTAGATGCCAAAGGCGGAGAACCGTACGGTGATTTAACCATTTCTACTTCATCATTAAAAGGGATTGAAATTTCTGGTGACATGATTTCAAGACTCATCGATGAAATTCCGATAATTGCGCTTCTTGCGACCCAAGCAGAAGGAACAACAATCATTAAAGATGCTGCTGAGTTAAAAGTAAAAGAAACCAATCGAATTGATACAGTCGTATCAGAACTTAAAAAACTCGGTGCTGATATTGAAGCAACAGATGATGGTATGAAGATTCATGGTAAAACTATGCTTCAAGGCGGCGCAGTCGTCTCAAGCTACGGAGATCACCGTATCGGTATGATGCTGGGAATTGCCGCATGTATGACAAAGCAAGCAATTGAGATTGAAGATACAGAAGCTGTTCGTGTCTCATACCCGAATTTCTTTGAACACATTGAATATTTAACAAAAACAGTCTGAGGATGTCCTCAGGCTTTTTCTTTCCTTCTGCATATTTGTCAGAAATATAGCATAGCTTGTCTCAAGGTGAAACCTTGAAAAAAAACATTTTGTCCGATAAAAATAGTGTCTGCAGTTTACAAATCATCAGTTTCGTATAGGATGAAATGAAAAACAGTCTTTAAAACACAAAAATGGGTTCATTTTAAAAGAGCAACATATTTGCTGGATGTGCACCTGTCGATTATGATATGAAGTAACAATAGTTTAGGTTTTTGGAAACAGAAAGGAACGGTTTGATTTGAATAGTTCATTACAAGAAGCCATAAAATTAGTTGAGGCGGGTGAGACTGAAAAAGGACTCCAAACACTTGCTCAAGCAGAGAAACATTTGCACGATGAAGAAAAAGCGCAAGCGGCTCAATTATATTATGATTGGGGAGATATCGATAAAGCACGGAATCTCATCAGTGATTTACATGATTTATATCCAGAGGAAACAGGTTTAACGTGTTTTTATGCAGAGCTGCTGATTGACTCTGATGAAGAAGAGAAGGCGATTGCAGTATTAGAAACGATTCCTGAAGATGATGATGCGTACCCTGAGAGTTTATTGTTAATGGCAGATTTGTATCAGATGCAAGGACTATTTGAAGTCAGTGAACAAAAGCTTTTAAAAGCGAAAGAACTACTTCCGAATGAAGCTATCATCGATTTTGCATTAGGTGAGTTGTATTTTTCTCAAGGTCTTTCAAAGAAAGCGGCTGATTTTTTCTACAAAGTGGCAGATCAACAGCATGAGGTTGGCGGTGTCAATGTGTATCAGCGGCTTGCTGAATCACTCAGTACAGCTGGAGAATTTGAGGATGCACTTGAATGGTACGAAAAGGCAGTAAAAGATCAAGCAGACCCGAACACTCTTTTTGGCTACGGATTTACAGCGATGAGGGCTGGCAGAACAAAAACAGCCATTCAGCAGCTTACAGAACTGAAAGATATTGATCCATCCTATTCGTCACTTTATATGCCTTTAGCGAAAAGTTATGAGGAAGAAGGACTATATCACGAGGCTTTAGAGGTAGTAAAAGAGGGTATTAAAGTTGATGAGTATAACAAAGAATTATATTTATATGGTGCCAAGATTGATTTGAAAAATGGGGATTCAGTAGATGCGAAAAAACTGCTTCAAGAAGCACTTGCTCTCGATCCGGGTTATATTGAAGCTGTTCAAACTTTGCTGGCGATCTATTTAAATGAAGAGCTGTTTGATGAAATTCTAGATGTTATTAAAGAGGTTAAAAGCTTTGGGGAAGATGATCCAAAATGGAATTGGTATGCAGCATCTGCTTCTGTCGGGCGAGAAGAATACAAAGAAGCTGCCGAGTATTTCAAGCTTGCCCTGCCTGATTTTGATGAGGAACGTGACTTTTTATATGAATACGCTTCGTTCCTTTTAGAAGAGGGCAGACAAAAAGAAGCATTGCCGTTATTACGCAAAGTTCTAGAGAAAGATGGCACGAATGAAGAAATTGAAGAAACGATTTTAAGAATTGAAGACGAAATTTCCTTATAGTTTGCAGGAATGAAGAACTGGTTTGTTGAATAATTCATGTATAGCAATTTAATTTACGATAGAGGAGGGAATAACATGCAGACCCCTGTTTCTGTCAATGAAAAGAAGGAATTTATCCGGTGGTTCTTAAACCATTATCAGCTAAAGCGAAGAGAGTGTGTTTGGATATTAAATTATTTAATGAGTCACGACTCTTTGATGGAAAAGGTTCATTTTGTAGAGCAAGCAGAATTTTGCCCAAGGGGAATCATCATGTCAACACACTGTGTGGATGAAGTTCCCTTTAGATTTTATAAAGAAAACATCATGACGACAGATGCTGAAAAGTCATTTCATGATATTCGTTTGAATAAACAGCAGGATTTGTTTATTCAATTGAATTTCCGTTCTGCCTATCGTTCCCCGGAATATGCAGCTGTTCTTGAAACAAATCCCCATATTCCAAAGGATCTTTATGAGAACGAAAAAGATAAGGATCTTGCTGAGAAAGTGCTTGAGCACTCAATCGCAACTTTCCAAAAAGAACGGCTCATGAAAGAGATAGATGAAGCACTCGACCGTCATGATCAAGAAACATTTAATAAGCTGGCAAAAGAATTAAGCCTATTGTCATAAACTGAACGAATAAGCCTTGCCCTATACAGGCAGGGCTTATGTCATGAAAGAGGGGAAATTGATGAAGTTTCAAGCAGAGGATGCGGATCGCTTTTTGCAATCTAAAGCTTACATTGATACCGCTATCATTCCATTAGTTGGGATTAACGCAGATCAAATGAAACAAACCGTGTCTTTAGGAGAGTTTACTATTCTTGTAGCAGAGGAACTTGAAAGACAATTAAAAGGGCGGGTTTTTCTTTTTCCACCACATACATATTTGGAAGTGAGTGACCAGAAACAAGAAGACATACTCACAATGAAGCAGTCGCTCAAAGATCATTTTCAGCATGTCGCACTGATCACATCTGATCACCAGTGGAAAGAGCATGCTGAGATTAGAGAATCGCTATTTTTGCTCAAGCCGGTTCCACTGGAGCATTTGAAGGTTGAATTAAAGCAAAAAGTCATTCAAGACAGTGTTGAACAAATTTTGAACTTTTTGTTACAAAAATGGAACCCTTCATAAAAACCCTTACATTTGCATTGTACATAGCTTTTTAGGATGTTGACCTTGTGAATAGATTGATATATTATGAGGGTGTCCTAGTTTTATGAAATTTTTTCTAATTCAGTTATAAAGTAGCTGACGACCTGAGGGGGGGAGAAAAAAATGAGCGAGAAGAGACATGGAGTGTCCAGGCGTCAATTTTTGAATTACACGTTGACCGGCGTGGGGGGATTTATGGCCGCTGGAATGCTCATGCCTATGGTTCGCTTTGCGCTTGACCCTGTGCTTAAAGGAACAGAGGATCAGGATATGGTTCAAGTTGTCAGTGTAGATGAACTGACAAAGGAACCGAAGCGCTTTGACTTTAAAATTGATCAAGTAGATGCATGGTATGAGTCAAAGGAATCTAGGTCAGCATGGGTGTACAAAGAAGGGGATGAAATTGTCGCTTTATCGCCAATCTGTAAACATTTAGGATGTACAGTGAACTGGAACAGTGATCCGAAAAATCCAAACAAATTTTTCTGCCCGTGCCATTATGGGCTGTACGACAAGGATGGTACAAACGTACCCGGAACTCCACCGCTTGCACCGCTTGACCATTATAAGCAGCAAGTGAAGGACGGATACCTCTATCTTGGAAAAGCTGTGCCGAAAGGGGAAGGGTAACGATGCTTAACAAGATTTACGATTGGGTAGATGAGCGGCTAGACATTACACCGATATGGAGAGATATTGCGGATCACGAGGTGCCAGAGCACGTCAATCCAGCACATCATTTCTCCGCTTTTGTGTATTGTTTTGGCGGTTTAACGTTTTTTGTGACAGTCATCCAAGTCCTGTCGGGCATGTTTTTAACGATGTATTACGTGCCGGATATTAAAAATGCCTGGGAATCTGTCTATTATTTGCAAAATGAAGTGGCATTTGGCCAGATTGTCAGAGGGATGCACCACTGGGGTGCGAGTTTAGTCATTGTGATGATGTTTTTACATACGCTAAGGGTCTTTTTCCAAGGGGCGTATAAAAAGCCTAGAGAGCTGAACTGGATTGTTGGTGTGCTCATTTTCTTTGTGATGCTTGGACTTGGTTTTACAGGTTATCTTTTACCATGGGATATGAAGGCGCTGTTTGCGACGAAGGTTGGTCTTCAAATAGCAGAAGCAACACCTTTCATTGGTAAAGAGATCAAAACGCTGCTTGCAGGTCATCCTGACATTGTAGGGGCACAAACGCTGACGAGATTCTTCGCTATCCACGTCTTTTTCTTGCCAGCGGCATTATTTGGGCTGATGGCTGCCCACTTTATTATGATTCGTAAGCAAGGAATTTCTGGACCGCTATAAAATGTTGCGTTTGATGAATGTTCAATGAGGAGGGGATGACTTTGCATAGGGGAAAAGGGATGAAGTTTGTCGGAGATTCCAGAATACCGGCAGAAAGAAAACCTAACATACCTAAAGACTATTCCGAATATCCGGGAAAAACAGAAGCCTTTTGGCCGAACTTTCTTTTAAAGGAATGGCTTGTAGGTGCCGTTTTTTTAATTGGATTTCTTGTCCTAACTGTTGTTCATGCGCCTCCGCTTGAGCGGATGGCTGATCCGACAGATACTGGCTATATTCCGCTGCCAGACTGGTATTTCCTATTTTTGTACCAGTTATTAAAATATGAATTTGCTGCAGGTAGCTTCACTGTCGTCGGCGCGATGATTATGCCTGGAATCGCGTTTGGTGCACTTTTGCTCGCACCATTTCTTGATTCAGGTCCAGAACGCAGACCGTATAGAAGACCAATTGCAGTCGGGATGATGATCCTTGCAGTCGGCGCAGCAACGTATTTAACGTGGGAGTCTGTTGCAACCCATGATTGGGAAGCAGCGGCAAAACAAGGTGAGATTAAGAAAGAAGCAGAGATTGATACTTCAGCTGAAGAGTATAAAATTTATCAAGAGCAGACATGTATCTCCTGTCACGGGGATAACATGCAGGGCGGAGCAGCCGGACCGTCACTCGTTGACAACGGTCTTTCGCCTGAGGAGATCGCTAAAATCGCTGTAGAAGGAAAAGGCAACATGCCTAAGGGTGTCTTTAAAGGCAGTGATGAAGAACTCGAGAAGCTCTCTAAATATTTATCTGAGGTCAAATCAAAATAATTCAGTTGTTTAAATGCAAGTACAAGGATATACTCAAAAGAGAAAAAGCTGGCGCTGTCAGCTTTTTTCTGATTTTAACAGATCGTGAGTGAAGAGACATATGAGATGGATTCAATATTTGCTAGCGACGCGCTACATGCTTGTGCTGGTGCTTATGATCAATTTCCTTGGCACTGTTTATGGATACTATTGGTATATTCCGCAGCTCGTAGAGACGCCGGCTGTCTTTTTAGCTTTTGTACCAGACAGTCCAACGGCAAGCTTTTTCTTTTTATTTGTATTACTTGCGTTTTTGATGAAACGAAATGCTCCTTATTTTGAAGCACTTGCTCTTGTGACCTTGATTAAATATGGGCTATGGGCGGTAGGAATGAATATCTTTGTGCTTTTATCTGTTGATGATTTTCCGTGGGAAGGCTACATGCTGATTGGGTCTCACTTTGCGATGGCGGTTCAGGCTGTATTGTTTGCGCCGTATTATCGTTTTCAAATGCGTCATCTCGTGGTAGCGGGAATTTGGATTTTACATAACGATGTGATTGATTATGTATTTGGTATGATGCCGCGTTATTCTATGCTGTCTGCCTATTCAAACGAGATCGGCTATGCGACGTTTTGGTTAAGTATCGCGGTTCTTCTTGTTTCGTATTATCTCGTTCTATCGAAAAAATCGGTCAAGCTGGAACTCCCTTAACAATGTTGGTCTAACCTTGTCCTTTTCTTCATACGCTGTATGGAGAAGGGCTAGGAGGGACTTGCATGAAACGAAAGCCAATCGCGATGATTCTATTATTTTTTCTCGTATTACATCCGGCTGTTGCCAAAGGTGAGGAAACAGCTGCTAACACGCTGCAAGAATTAACGGAACTATCAGATTCCATCTTTCAATTAACGAGACAAGCTAAATATGATGAGGCATTACAAGTCGCATTGTATGTTGAAAAGACATTTAAAGCTGAGAATTGGCGTGGAACTTTGACGAATACGCAGATTCGGCAAATTACACTTGGCTATCAAGATATGATAAAAGGGCTGCCGCAGGAAGAATTGAATGAGCGCGAAAAGCTTCGTTATGCTTCTCAATTTAGAATGCTGCTTGATGCGATCCAGTCGGATTCTGAGCCTCTTTGGGGTTCGCTCGAGAAGCCCATTATGGGGTCTTTTCCTACTTTGAAAAAAGAAGTGAAAGATCCAGAATCAACGACATTTTATGAAACTTGGAATGAGCTGGTTTCTTTATACGATATGATCTATCCGAGTTTAACCATTGATATTTCGCCTGAAAAGCTCCAGACGATTAAGCAGCACATGGAAGTGATTGAGCAAGGTGAATTTTTAAAAGCATCAAGTGGGACAAAGCTTGAACGTCTCACGAAGCTGGAAGAGGATTTATCGAGTGTGTTTGCTCACGTCGATGAAGATGAAGCTGATCCATCGCTTTTATGGGTCATCTTAACAACCGGGAGTATCATTTTATTAACGTTAACGTATGTTGGATTTCGGAAATATCGTGCTGAAAAAGAAAAGAAGCAAAAACGTCAGGCTGATTATCCTAAATCATAAAAAAAGAAGCCCAAAACTGGTGCTTCTTTTTTAATGTGGATTGAGCGGCTTTTTGTGTTCATCTAATGTAAAGCCTTCACCGAGTACATCATGCACGTCACTGACAGATACGAACGCATGAGGATCGACTGAGGTCACGACGCTTTTGAGGTGGACAAGCTCGTTTTTCGGAACGACGCAATAAAGGACGTTGCGCTCCTGCTTCGTATAGGAACCGACCCCTTTTAAGATGGTGACACCGCGCTCCATTTCATCCGTGATTTTCTTTTGAATGATGTCATCTTTTTCAGAGATAATCATGGCGCCTTTGGCAGCGTAAGCGCCTTCTTGCATGAAGTCAATGACCTTCGCAGCAACAAATACTGCAACAAGTGTATACATCGCTTCTTTATAATTTAAGTAGGTAAGAGAAATGGTAATGACGCATGCGTCGAAGATGAACATTGTTCGTCCCATGGCCACCTGATAATGCTTGTTGATCAGCCTTGCAATGATGTCTACACCGCCTGTTGTACCGCCGAATTTAAAGATGATCCCGAGGCCTGTTCCGATAAACACACCTGCAAAGAGGGCGGCTAAGGCTAAATCGTGCTGGAGAGGCATATGTATTTGAAAGCGCTGGAAGATGGCAAGAAAGACAGAAAGACTGACTGTGCCTACAATTGTATAAGTAAACATCGTTCTGCCGAGCATTTTCCAGCCAATAAAAAAGATTGGAATGTTTAAGACAAGGTTTGAAATAGATGGGTCAATGTGAAATAGAAAATATAAAAGCAGTGTAATACCTGTAAATCCGCCTTCCGCCAAATTGTTCTGCATATTAAAATGAACAAGACCGAAAGAAAAAATCGCAGATCCTATTAAAATAAATACGATATTTTTAAGACGAATTTCTTTTAGCAAGAGATCACTCCTTTTTTTGCTTAGACAGCGATAATATTATATGGTATGGGAGAGAAACAAGCAAACTGAGTCTTAAACATTTGTCAAATTTTTATGATTTCGCTAACATGTAAGAGATGGATAGGAGGATGAGCTTCATGACGAAAGAAAAAACGCTGGGTCACGTGCAGCAAGAAGTAGATGATTACATAGGACAATTTAAAGAAGGCTATTTCAGCCCGCTTGCCATGATGGCCCGTCTGACAGAAGAATTGGGAGAGCTGGCAAGAGAGGTTAACCATTACTATGGAGAAAAGCCGAAAAAAACAACGGAAACAGAAAAAAGCATGGAAGAAGAAATAGGCGATGTATTGTTTGTGTTAACATGCCTCGCTAATTCACTTGATATTTCACTAGAGGAAGCACATGACCGTGTGATGCATAAATTCAACACAAGAGATAAAGACCGCTGGACGAAAAAAGAAGGGAAGTAGAGACGATGACGAATGAAACCATCAAAGTAGTAATCGCTGGAGCAAGAGGAAGAATGGGGATAGAGGCTGTGAAGCTGGCGGAAGAAACAGGCCATTTTCAGCTGGTGGCCGCACTTGATCACGTGCATGAAGGAAAAAAATTATCTGATGTGATCCATACGACCTCTCATGCGCCAATTTATACAGATATTGATGTGTGTCTTTCAGAAACAGCACCAGATGTATTAATTGATCTGACGACACCAGAAATCGGGAAAGTACATACAAAAAAAGCACTTGAACATGGCGTGCGTCCAGTCGTAGGCACAACTGGATTTTCAGAAGATGACCTAAAAGAGCTTCAGCAATTAACAGAAGAAAAGGGCATAGGCTGTATTATTGCGCCAAACTTTGCTGTCGGTGCGGTCTTAATGATGAAATTTGCCAAAATGGCCGCGAATTATTTTCCTGACGTTGAAATCATTGAGCTTCACCATGATAAAAAACTAGATGCCCCAAGCGGTACGGGCTTAAAAACGGCTGAAATGATTGCAGAAGTTAGAGAAAGCAAAAAGCAGGGACATCCAGAAGAGAAAGAATTGATCGAAGGGGCACGAGGAGCAGATTATGATGGTATCCGTCTGCACAGCGTCAGACTTCCTGGTATGATTGCACATCAAGAAGTGCTGTTTGGAATGGACGGACAGACGCTTACCATTCGTCATGATTCTTATAACCGTGCATCCTTTATGTCAGGTGTGAAGCTTTCAGTGGAACAAGTCATGCACATTGATCAGCTCGTCTATGGTTTAGAAAATATCATCGACTAATAAGGAGTGGATTCCTGATGAACATTGCTTTAATCGCTCACGATAAGAAAAAAAGTGACATGATACAGTTTGCCACCGCGTACCGTGATATTTTGGCAGATCATACACTTTACGCAACAGGGACAACAGGTTTGAGAGTGAAAGAAGCGACGGGGCTTCCCATTCATCGTTTCCAGTCAGGACCACTTGGGGGAGATCAGCAGATCGGTGCTTTAATTGCTGATAATGCAATGGATCTTGTGCTCTTTTTTAGAGACCCGCTAACTGCGCAGCCGCATGAACCGGATGTATCTGCACTCATCCGGCTTTGCGATGTGTATACCATTCCATTAGCCACCAATATGGGAACCGCTGAAATTTTAGTCAGGAATTTAAATAAAGGTACGTTTGATTTTCGAGATGTAGCAAAAAACGGAGGAACAAATGAAACGACTTGATATCCTTGCATTCGGTGCCCATAGCGATGATGTAGAGATCGGAATGGGCGGAACGATTGCAAAATACGTAAAAAAAGGGGCGCGCGTCGGGATTTGCGACTTGACCCAGGCCGAATTATCTTCAAATGGAACAGTAGAGAGCCGCAAAGAAGAAGCAAAAGCCGCCGCCGCTATTTTAGGTGTCAGAGCGAGAATCCAGCTCACACTGCCAGATAGAGGGCTGTATCTAAATGACGAAGCGATGAAGGAAATTGCGGGCGTGATTCGAACATACAAACCGAAACTGATTTTCGCTCCGCACCACCAAGATCGGCATCCAGATCATGGCCATGCGGGCTCACTTGTAGAAGAGGCCGCTTTTTCTGCAGGTATACATAAATTTGAAGATTCATACAAGCAGCCAGCGCATAAAATAAGCCAAATGTATTATTACATGATTAATGGGCACCATCGTCCAGATTTTGTGATTGATATTTCTGAGGAAATGCACCAAAAAATTGATAGCTTGCATGCGTATAAAAGTCAATTTATTAAATCGGCAAATTCAGTAGAGACACCTCTTGTGAACGGTTATATTGATTTTGTCAAAATGAGAGAGTCTATGTATGGAAGAGAAGTCAACAAAGCTTATGCAGAAGGGTTTATCACAAAGAAACCACTTTTGATGGACGATGACTTACTTGGGGGGTAATTATGAAAAAACTGAAGGTCGGAATTACATGTTATCCAAGTGTCGGCGGATCGGGCATTATAGCCACGGAGCTTGGAAAACGTTTAGCTGAAAAAGGGCACGATGTTCATTTCATTACCTCTAGCATTCCGTTTAGGCTTAATAAAGTGTATCCGAATATTTATTTTCATGAGGTGGATGTGAATCAATATGCTGTTTTTCAATATCCACCTTATGACCTTGCGCTGGCAAGTAAATTGGCAGAAGTCGCAAAACGAGAAAAGCTTGATATTATTCACGCACATTATGCGGTCCCGCACGCTGTCTGTGCGTTTTTAGCCAAACAAATGACTGGACACTCTGTGAAAGTCGTTACGACGCTTCATGGAACGGATATTACGGTTTTAGGGTATGATCCATCATTAAAGGAAGTCATTCGGTTCGCCATCGAATCATCGGATCGTGTGACGGCGGTGTCGCATTCATTAGCTGCACAGACGTATGATCTCATCAAACCAGATAAAAAGATTGATACGATTCATAATTTTGTTGATGAACGGGTGTATTTGCGTGAAGATCACGATTTGCTAAAGACACATTATGGTCTTTTACCGAACGAAAAGGTTATCATCCATGTATCAAACTTTCGAAAAGTGAAACGGGTGCATGATGTGATTCATGTGTTTCAAAAGATTTCTGAACAGGTGCAGGCAAAGCTGCTACTCATTGGTGATGGTCCTGAAAAATCGGTCGTATGCGAACTTGTGAAAAAACTGGGACTGACAGACCGCGTGTTGTTTTTAGGCAAGCAAGAGAAGGTTGAGGAGCTTTATTCAATAAGTGATTTGAAGCTGCTTCTTTCAGAGAAGGAGAGCTTTGGGCTTGTGCTTCTTGAAGCAATGGCGTGCGGTGTCCCTTGTATAGGAACGGATGTCGGAGGTATTCCAGAAGTCATTACACATGGAGAAACAGGGTTTCTTGTCCCGCTCGGCGATATAGACGGAGCAGCTAAGTACGCAGTGTCTCTGCTAAATGACGAAGCGCTTCATGAAAAAGTGTCAGCGGCAGCTCAGTCTAGTGTTCAGGCTCATTTCTCCTCTGAAAAGATTGTGAGTGAATATGAAAAGCTTTACCTAGAATTGATCGAAGGTGATGTTGAAGATGAATGAACCATTCACACATGCGATCCCTATATTACATACACTGCACGAACATGGGCATCAGGCTTA
Organism: Bacillus sp. Nf3; assembly: GCF_003028545.1. Lineage (NCBI taxonomy): Bacteria > Bacillati > Bacillota > Bacilli > Caryophanales > Bacillaceae > Bacillus > Bacillus sp. Nf3. The sequence continues at coordinate 710,177 of NZ_PYUA01000002.1, forward strand.
CTTTGTCGGCGGAGCGGTGAGAGATGTTCTATTAGGACGGGAAATCGGCGATATCGATATTGCGACAGATGCAACACCTGATAAGGTTGAGTCCTTATTTGAAAAAACAGTAGATGTCGGTAAGGAGCATGGCACTGTCATTGTTTTACATGAGGGTGTCAGCTATGAGGTCACGACATTTCGAACGGAATCAGAATATGAAGATTTTCGCAGACCGAAAGAAGTGGCGTTTATCAAGTCGCTTAAGGAAGATCTTTTAAGAAGAGATTTAACGATTAATGCGATGGCTATGGATATAAACGGGGAAATCATTGATCATGTAGGTGGTAAACAGGATATTAAGCGGAAACGAATTCAAACCGTAGGAGATCCTGCGTGCCGCTTTCAAGAAGATGCGCTTCGTATGATGAGAGCTGTCCGTTTTTTAAGCCAGCTTGGCTTTGAGCTGGCTGATGAGACGGCTGAAGCTATGAAAAAAGATAAGCATTTGCTTGCCAACATATCGGTTGAGCGCAAAAAGATTGAAATGGAGAAGCTTTTAAAAGGCCGTCATTGTGAGCAGGCCATTCAAGTGCTCATCTCAACTAAGTTATATGAAGAATTACCAGGTCTCAAAGAGGATCGTCTTCACGAATCCTTTCAATCCTTTCCATATTACTTGCTGGATGGACTAGAAGAGGTATGGGGGGCTTGTATCCATTTGCTTGGCCTAGATGAAGCGGAGGCTGCGGTCTTCTTAAAAGAATGGAAGCTGTCAACGAAGCTTTTGAAAGACGCAATAGCTATTAGTAAATACGTTGATTGTGACTGGGATGCGGAAAACATGTTTGAAGCTGGTGAACACGTGCTCTTATCTAGTTTGAAGATCACGCAGCTAAAACATGAACGCCGCATTTTCTTTGATGAGCTGGAGGCAGCGAAGCGTTCTTATGATGCACTGCCGATTAAAAAGCTCCAAGACCTCGCTGTTTCAGGAAAAGATTTAATGGCCTTTCGGCAAAAGACGTCTGGGAAATGGATTGCAGAAGAGCTTCATTTTGTGAAAAAAGCTGTTTTGCAAAACCGTTTAGAAAACCGAAAAGAAGCCATAGAGGAGTGGCTTAAAGAATGCGATCCGCAATTAGAAAACGATTAATTGAACTATTTACAGCATCCAGCCAGGATTTTGTCTCAAGTCAGCAAATTTGTGATGAGCTTGGCTGCTCCCGAACGGCTGTATGGAAGCATATGGAAGACTTGCGAAAAGAGGGGTATGAGGTAGAAGCGGTCAGAAGAAAAGGATACCGTCTGCTTCGTAAACCGGACAAAATTAGTGAGGACGAAATTCTGTTTGGTCTTGAAACAGAGAGCTTCGGCAGGCATATTTACTTTCAGAAAGAAGTCGCTTCAACTCAGCTGATTGCCCATGATCTTGTAAATGAAGGTGCGCCCCACGGCACGATCGTTGTCAGCGATCACCAGACAGACGGAAAAGGCCGCCTTCAAAGAACGTGGCATTCACCAAATGGGACAGGCATTTGGATGAGTCTCATTCTCCGGCCTGAGATCCCGCTATATAAAGCGCCGCAAATGACGCTTTTGGCATCAGTAGCCATCGCAGAAGCGATTGCGAAGCAAACAGGACTCACTCCATTAATTAAATGGCCAAACGATATTTTGTTGAATGGAAAAAAGGTCGTTGGCATTCTGACTGAATTAAAAGCAGAAGCTGACCAGGTTCATGCGGTCATTATTGGACCGGGCATAAATGTGAACCAAACAGCTGATGACTTCCCAGCTGAACTAAAGGATGTCGCCACAAGTCTGCGAATGGAACTGAATGAAAAAGTGGATCGGGCTGCACTCATACAACAGATCATGTCCGCCTTTGAAAAAAGATATGATGATTATATGAAGCAAGGATTTGCACCAATTAAACAACTATGGGAATCGTTAGCGATGACGATCGGTCAACATATTGTTGCCCGCACCGTCAATGGGCAATATACGGGGAAGGCGCTTGGAATCAATGAAGAAGGTGTTTTATTGCTTGAAACGGAGGACGGTATCCAAAAAATCTACTCCGCAGACATTGAGATCAAGTCAACTTGAGTGGAACACCCGGCACATTTTTGATATACTTCGTGTGGGCAGTATCTGCAAAGAACTGTACCTGTTAGGAAGAAAAATTTGATAAATTTCTGCCTTGATCCTAAGGGACTTGGACAGAGGGATGATTCGCCGCACATGAGAAATTAACGCATGTGATGTGAGGCAAGCCATCTCCTCTCCAGAATGAGGAGGAACAAATGAAGACAAAGCTAGATTTTTTCAAAATGAAAGAACAAAATGAACCTATTGTGATGCTGACCGCATACGACTATCCAGCTGCAAAGCAAGCGGAAAAAGCGGAAGTCGACATGATTTTAGTTGGTGATTCACTTGGGATGGTTGTACTTGGATTAGATTCCACAGTTCAAGTCACGATGGATGATATGATCCATCACACAAAAGCAGTGAAAAGAGGCGCAAAAGACACATTTGTTGTGACTGATATGCCATTTATGTCTTACCATTATTCGTTAGAAGAAACAATGAAAAATGCAGCACGCATCATGCAAGAAAGCGGTGCCGATGCCTTAAAGCTAGAAGGCGGAGATGGAGTATTTGAATCCATTCAAGCTCTAACAAGAGGCGGCATTCCTGTCGTCAGTCATTTGGGCCTCACACCTCAATCAGTTGGTGTACTTGGCGGGTATAAGGTGCAAGGAAAAGACCACGAAAGTGCTCAAAAATTGATTGAAGACAGCTTGAAATGTGAGGAAGCTGGTGCAATCGCACTTGTGCTGGAATGCGTACCTGGCGAACTGACAAAACGAATTACCGACATGCTGAAGATTCCTGTGATCGGAATTGGTGCAGGAGCTGAGGCAGACGGACAAGTTCTTGTTTACCATGATGTGGTAGGATACGGGGTGTCTAGAACACCTAAGTTTGTGAAACAATACGCGCAAATTGATACTGTTTTAGAAGAAGCGCTCATTCAATATACAAAAGAAGTAAAAGCACGCACATTTCCAGAGGACATGCACACGTTTCATATCAAAGAAGAAGTCCTTGATGGCTTATATGGGGGAATCAAAAAATGAACGTTGTCACCCATATTCACGAGCTAAAAGAATTAATCAAGCAGCATCAAGATAAGCGGCATTCCATCGGTTTTGTTCCGACGATGGGCTTTCTTCATGAAGGACATCTGACGCTTGCGAAGGAGGCAAGAGGACAAAATGACATTGTCGTGATGAGTATTTTTGTCAATCCTTTGCAATTTGGACCAAATGAAGACTTTGAATCCTATCCAAGAGATATGGAAAGAGACCAGCGTCTTGCACAAGCAGCAGGAGTGGACATTTTATTTACACCTGATGTGAAAGAAATGTACCAAAATGAACCATCTATTACAATGACGGTTCAAAAGCGGACGGATGTCTTATGCGGAAAAAAACGTCCAGGACATTTTGACGGCGTTGTCACTGTGCTTACAAAGCTGTTTCATCTTGTGTTACCAACAAATGTCTACTTTGGTCTAAAGGATGCACAGCAAGTCGCTGTGATTGATGCGATGATCAAGGATTTCTTCTTTGATCTTCACCTTGTATCTGTACCAACAGTCAGAGAAGAAGACGGTTTAGCGAAAAGCTCAAGGAATGTATACTTGTCAGAAAAAGAAAGACAAGAAGCACCTGCATTATACCGCGCATTAAAAAAAGGACGGTCAGCTGTTGAAAAAGGTGAACGTGATGTCAGCCGTGTGTATCAGCTGATTGAAGAGGAACTTGTTCAGACGAGCGGGGAAATTGATTATATTGAGATCTACTCATATCCAGAACTTGAGCCGCTTGAGCAGTTAGCAGGTCAAGTCATTATGGCGATTGCGGTGAAATTTTCACGGGCAAGACTGATTGATAATGTGATTTTCCATGTACCTGAAAGCGGTGAAAAACATGTATAGAACCTTTATGACATCTAAGCTTCATAAAGCGACGGTAACAGAAGCAAACTTACATTATGTAGGAAGTATTACAATTGACGAAGATTTACTTGATGCGGCAGGTATGATGGCAAATGAGAAAGTACAAATTGTCAATAATCATAATGGCGCGAGACTTGAAACATATATTATTCCTGGCGAAAGAAAGAGCGGTGTCATTTGTCTAAATGGGGCGGCGGCGAGATTGGTTCAGCCAGGGGATGAAGTCATTATTATCGCTTATGGGATGCTGTCAGAAGAAGAAGCAAAGACACATACACCAAAAGTGGTCGTGTTAAATAAACAAAATCAAATTGAGCAAATGATTGGGCAAGAGCCTGCGAGAACGATTTTATAACGCAAGCTCCAGAAACAGAACAGTTTCAGGAAGGGAAGCTGTTCTGTTTCATCTATTTTGTCCAGAGTGTGTTTCACTTCAGGGTGAAACGAGGAATTGAGGTGTCCATTTTATGACCGATCAAAGGTTTGTTGTCGTTGATATTGAAACCACCGGGAATTCACCTAAAAAAGGTGATAAAATCATTCAAGTAGCTGCGGTGGTCATTGAAAATGGACAAATTGTCGAACGGTATTCAAAATATGTGAACCCGGGAAAAGCAATCCCTGGATTTATTGAACAGCTGACAGGCATTCAGCAGCACATGGTTGACGATGCAGTGTTTTTTGAGGACATTGCCCAAGAGGTGTATGATCTCATACAGGGTGCTTATTTTGTTGCGCACAATGTTCATTTTGATTTGAATTTTTTAAATGATGAACTAAAAGCATGCGGGAAAAATGAGCTGGATGTGCTAGCAATTGATACAGTTGAGATTTCTAGAATTCTTTATCCTGAGCTTGAAGGTTATAAGCTCACTGAATTAAGTGAAGAGCTCATGCTTCCACATGACCACCCGCATAGGGCGGATAGTGATGCGGAAGTTACTGCCATGTTATTTTTAACTTTATTACATCAATTAAAACATACACCGCAAAATGTGCTGAAGCAGCTGCGCAGATTATCCTCTTATCTTCTAAGTGATATAGGACTCTTAATTAAGCAGCTTGAAACGAGTCATGCCAGCCTGGAAGATTCTTTGGTGGAAGTCGGCTCTTTTTCTGTAAAAGATGTCACCAATCCTATCAGTAGGGCGACACATTCAGTAGGTGAAGATGATGAAAAGCTGTTTGAGGAGATCAAAAAGAAACTTCCGCAAACGGTAGAAGGCTATGAGGTAAGAGAAGGCCAGCTTACGATGATGAATAAAGTGAGAGACGTTTTTCATGAACGAGCCTATGCATTAATTGAAGCGGCACCAGGTATTGGGAAAACGCTCGCTTACCTCATCCCAGCTGCTTTAGAAGCGAGGAAATCAGGAAAACCTGTCATTATTAGTACATATTCCATCCTGTTACAGCAGCAAATGCTTCAGCGCGATGTGCCGATGTTGAATCAACTGCTCCCGTTTGAGCCTGCTGCCTGTGTCTTTAAAGGCCGGGCGCATTATATTTGTTTAGATAAGTTTGAGCATGTGCTTCATGAGGAAGATGATAACTATGATGTGGTCTTAACGAAGGCGCAAATTTTAATGTGGCTCCTTGTAACGGAAACAGGTGATTTATCTGAACTGAATTTACCGTCAGGAGCCGCCAATATAAAAGACCGCATTTCCTGTGTACATATGCCGTTTACATCAAAAAAGCGCCGTTTTAAAGAGTATTGCTTTTATGAGCGCGCCAAAAAAAGGGCAAAAACAGCTGATTTAATTTTAACGAATCATCGTCTGCTCTTATCACAAACAGAGGCATCGTCTATCTTTCAGCATGCTGACGTATATGTGATAGACGAAGCCCATCAATTTGAGAAAACAGCCAATGAAACACTAGGGGATAGTGCGTCTTATATCCAGCTACATGCGAAATTAACGCAGCTTGGCTCCTTGCAAGGCGGACTGTTAAAGAAACTGAAAAAAAGATTTCATCATGCAGGGTTACAGACGGACACTTTTATTGAAATGGATGAGTATCTGAATCAGCTTCAAATGGAAAGTGACGCTTTCTTTAGCACCGTTCATTCATTTGTGAAAAGGACAAAACCAAAAGCCGACATCAATCGTCTCATTCATAGAGTACGTCATCATTCAAAGCATGCTCAGTGGAAACGGATTAAAGAAACGGCAAGTAAGCTTTGTTCCTTGTTAATTGCTTGTGAGAAGCTGTATGAACAGCAAAAAAATGAGCTTCTTCAAAAAAGTGATCAGCTGACAGAACACTTTGCCTTTGAAGCAGAGGAATACGACCAAGTCATGTCGTTTATGCATACTTTTTGCAGTACGCTTTACCGGTTTATCTTTGAACCGAAAAACGATGAAACGGTTTGGATTGAAATTGATGCAAAGGGCGCCAAAAACGCTGTCTTTATGCATGCACAGCCGTTAGATACTGGGGAGCTTTTGGCTGATCGTTTCTTTATGAACAAAAAGAGTGTCGTCCTTACATCAGGGACGCTTACGATCAATCACCGCTTTGATTATTGCTTGGAACGGTTTGGCCTGCAAGATTTTTACCCTCATCTTGTGCAAATTGATTCACCTTTCGAACTTGAAAAACAGCTCAAGGTCATTGTTCCAGCAGACATGCCGCCGATTACAAATCGTGATGAACGAGATTATGTAAAGCAAGCTGCGCAATATATTAAGATTATGGAAAAGCAGCAGCATGCAAAAATATTGGTTTTGTTTAATTCACATGAGATGTTAAAAGCAGTCTATGATGAGCTAAAAACAGAAGGGATGCAGTCCGCCCTTTTTGCTCAAGGTCTGACAGGCGGAAGCCCCGTAAAATTAACGAAAATGTTCAAATTAGCAAAACAAGCCATTTTGCTTGGTACGGGTAGCTTTTGGGAAGGTGTTGATTTTCCAGGATCAGAGCTGACAACAGTCATCATGGCACGTCTTCCGTTCCGGCCGCCTGATTCTCCGCTCATTGAAGCAAAATGTGATGCAGCTAAAAAACAAGGGAAGAATCCATTTAAAGCCGTCGCTTTGCCAGAAGCTGTGTTAACCTTTAAGCAAGGAGCTGGACGCTTGCTGCGCTCTGAAAAAGACATTGGCACATTGCTGATTTTAGACCGCCGAGTGAAAACCGCTTCATATGGAAAACTATTTTTAGAATCACTCCCTCATGCGCCAGTTCACGAGATGTCAAAAGAGTCACTTGAGGCGTATATAGAAAACCTTAACAACGAAAAGCCGCTGTCATAAGCGGCCTTTAGCTGGTGTGGGTTTGGAGTTAATTTATCGTAACGGTTTTTTGTGATCCGTTGTAAAAATAGTATCGGTTCCCGTGCAGAAAAGTATGACTAACAATATTTACGTACCGAGGAGGAATTAGAAGTGGAAAGTAAAATAGAGGTACTTTCAACTGTTCAAATTAAGCATTCAGAAGACCTATACAAAATCGTTGATGTATTGAACAGAACGCTTAAAAGAGAAGATCTCATGTTTGGATTAGCATTAGACCAAGAAGACCAAAATCAAGCGGTATTCACGATATATCGCACATAGGGGAAGCTTGACATGAAAAAAATAGTCTGGATTATTTCATCTGTAGTGGCTCTCGTTCTGCTCATTGGCATCATCAGTTTTACGTGGATTTATCAAATTGCCATGGGACAAAGAGAACAAGGGCATGAAGCCGCGATCGAACGAGCAAAAGAACAAGCAAACATCGTACAAGTGGAGCAAGTGGAAACCTTTGTCGGGAAAGAAAAGCAATTTATTGTTGAAGGGAAAAACAAACAGAATGAAACGACCTACGTTTGGGTTCCTGCCAGCAAAAAAGAAAAAGTGATCGCAAAAAAAGCAAAAGAAGGCATTACCTCGAATCAAGCAGTACAAGCCGTTCAAAAGGAGAACACGGTCTCTAAGCTAAAAGAAGTCAAATTAGCGAGAGAAGGTGACGTACTCCTTTGGGAAGTGACGTACTTAAATGAGAACAATCAATATAGCTTCAGCTATGTCGACTTTTCGACAGGACGCGTGGAAAAAAATTTAACACCGTAGTTTCTCCTGTCTTGCGTTGACCATGCTGATTTAGAACGGTTATAATAAAATGTATGAAAAAAGATTCACACCTGACAAATAGGTGAGTTTCTTTCTGGCTTTGGAGGGAATTATGTTGAAAACAACGATTAATCAAGTGTTCAAACACGTCGATCAAGAAGTAACCATCGGCGCATGGATTGCCAATAAACGTTCAAGCGGAAAAATTGCATTTTTGCAGCTGCGTGACGGGACAGGGTTTATTCAAGGAGTCGTAGTAAAAGCAGAAGTGGAAGAGGAAGTCTTTAAGCTTGCGAAATCAGTCACACAAGAAACATCTGTCTATGTGACAGGTCAAGTGACAAAAGATGAGCGTTCACCACTAGGTTTTGAATTACAAGTGAAATCCATTGAAGTGATTCATGAAGCGACAGATTACCCAATTACACCGAAAGAGCATGGAACAGAATTCTTAATGGATCACCGTCATTTATGGCTTCGTTCTAAAAAACAGCATGCCATTATGAAAATCCGTAACGAAATTATTCGTGCTACATATGAATACTTCCATCAAGAAGGTTTCGTGAAAGTAGATCCGCCAATTTTAACTGGAAGTGCACCTGAGGGCACAACGGAACTGTTTGCTACTAAATATTTTGATGAAGATGCGTACCTTTCTCAAAGTGGTCAGCTTTACATGGAAGCTGCAGCAATGGCACTCGGAAAAGTATTCTCATTTGGCCCAACATTTAGAGCAGAAAAATCTAAAACAAAACGTCATTTAATTGAGTTTTGGATGATCGAGCCTGAGATGGCTTTTGTCGAATTCAATGAAAACCTTGAGTATCAAGAAAATTATGTGTCTCATGTTGTTCAAAGTGTACTTGAAAACTGTAAAGTGGAGCTGCATACACTAGGTCGTGATACAGCGAAATTAGAAAACATCAAAGCACCATTCCCGCGCATCACTTACGATGAAGCGATTAAATTCTTGCAGGAAAAAGGCTTTGATGATATCGAATGGGGAGATGATTTCGGGGCGCCTCACGAAACAGCGATTGCCGAAAGCTATGATAAACCAGTGTTTATCACTCATTACCCAACATCATTAAAACCGTTCTATATGCAGCCAGCACCAGATCGTGAAGATGTTGTCCTTTGTGCAGACTTGATTGCACCAGAAGGCTACGGAGAGATTATTGGCGGTTCTGAGCGTGTTCATGATTTAGAGCTTCTTGAAGCAAGATTGAAAGAACATGGGCTTGATCAGGAAACTTACAAATGGTATACAGAATTAAGACAATACGGTTCTGTACCGCATTCAGGTTTTGGTCTTGGACTTGAACGTACAGTTGCTTGGATTAGTGGAGCGCCGCATGTGCGTGAAACCATTCCTTTCCCAAGATTATTAAACCGTTTATACCCTTAAGACGTGAAAGCCTCCAACAAATGGAGGCTTTTTCAAACGTCTTTTTAGGGAGGCACGTGAAATAAAACGTGATATACTTAAAATGAAGAGGTGTATCCGATGAATAGGCAGCAATTTATTAATATGCAGCAAATGGGGGCGACAAGTTTGCCTAATTTGCTGATTGCTCATTATGAGCAGTTAGGACTGAATGAATCACAGATGATGGTCATGCTCAAGATTAAAATGAATGAAGAACAAGGTGTTTTCTTTCAAACATTTGAAGAGCTTTCTCATGGAATGACCATATCAGCGGAAGAGTGCGCGTATATGGTGCAGCATCTGATTCAAAAAGGATTTATCTCAATTCAGCCATTTGAAGACAGGTCTGGTATTCAGCATGACCGTTACTCAGTAGAACCTTTATGGGGCGTGCTGTTTGACTTTTTAGAAACAAAACAGGCGAAAGAAGCTCAAAAACAACATGTGCAGGCAGAAAAATCTTTATATGCTTTATTTGAAGATGAATTCGGCAGACCGCTGTCTCCTCTTGAAGGAGAAACACTTTCGATCTGGATGGATCAAGACCATCATGATGCTGAAATGATTCGGCTAGCGCTAAGAGAAGCCGTTTTATCAGGGAAATTAAATTTCCGTTATATTGATCGAATTTTATTTGAGTGGAAAAAGAAAGGGCTGAAAACAGCGGAAGAAGCAAAAGAGCATAGCCAGCATTTCCGTTCTCAGCAGAAAACGCCACCTTCAAAAGAAGAGACGTCCACTTATAAACGACAAGTTCCTTTTTATAATTGGCTGGAACAATAACCAATAAAGGAGAAGGCATGTTATCAAAAAAACAAATCAATGAGTGTTTAGATATTATAGGAGATATGTTTCCAGAGGCTGAGTGTGAGCTTGTTCATGCCAATCCATTTGAGCTTGTGATTGCTGTTGCGCTCTCTGCTCAGTGTACAGACGTGCTTGTAAATAAAGTCACCAAAACGTTATTTCAAAAATATAAAACACCAGAAGACTATTTAAGTGTACCGCTTGAAGAACTGCAGCAAGATATTCGCTCGATTGGTCTTTATCGAAATAAGGCTAAAAACATTCAAAAGTTGAGCAAAATGCTGATTGAAGAATATGGCGGTGAAGTACCAAAGGACCGGGATGAGCTTGTCAAGCTTCCTGGGGTTGGCCGGAAAACAGCAAATGTCGTCGTTTCAGTCGCTTTTGGGGTACCGGCAATAGCAGTAGATACACATGTAGAACGAGTCAGCAAGCGTCTAGGCATCTGCCGCTGGAAGGATTCTGTGCTTGAAGTAGAGCAAACCTTGATGAAAAAGGTGCCAAAAGAAGATTGGTCTGTGACGCATCACCGCCTGATCTTTTTTGGGAGATATCATTGTAAGGCGCAGCGGCCGCAGTGCGAATCGTGTCCGCTTCTTGATATGTGCAGGGAAGGGCAGAAGAGGCTGAAAAAAGGACTGGTGAAGCTGGCATGAGCGGGGCAGCTATTTTCACCTCATATGTCGAAAAGCTAAAAGAGGAAAAGGTAGAGATAAAAGGTGATCGAGTAGATATACTGAGAGCCAATCCGCTCGCATATGATCTATCTTCGGAACCTTTAACAGACGAGCTTCCATGGCAGGAAACAGAAGAATTTGTTCCATTCATGTTCGAACTGTGGAACGAATTAAAAGAAAAAATGCTTCCTCGTTTCCAAACAAGGAAATCCCGCTGTGATGAAGATGATATGCTGCAAGGAATCATCAGTATGATTGCGATGTTTTACTGGATTAAAGGGGAGAGAGTCCAAACGTTTGAATGGGAACTTATCAAGCAAGAGACATTTCCTGTTGCTCCGATTAATTGGACGGAACGTTTAGAGTTCATTTTGTTAAAACCTACTCAATATCACTGCTTTATTCAATTGGACGAGCTATATACGGAATTAAAAAAGCAGTATGGAAAATATGAAGCACTTAAGAAAATCAGACAGCAGCGTTAAAAAAAAGCACTTGCCAAGGAGGCAAGTGCTTTTTCATTATTCATCTTCTTTACGAGAAGTAGAATTTGATGGCGAATTGGAACTTTGAGAGTTGGCTTTCGCATCATCTTTCTTTTTATCTTTATGATCAGTTTGTGAGTTGCTGTTCCCATTTGTACTGTCTGAGCCATCATCTGAAGAACCATTATTTCCGTTTTCGGTATTTCCGCCTTGGTCTTTATCCTTATCTTGATCTTTTTTGTCATCAGGCTTTTGCTCATCAGTGCCAGGTGGCTGATTTTTGTTATCGTCTGTTTGGTCTGTCTGCTCGTCGTCAGGCTGCTGCGGTTCTTCTTCTTCTTTATTCTCATCATCCGCTTTTTCTTCTTCATCAGCGTCATCCTTAATGGTGAGGAAGGTAGAAGCCGCTTTACTTGTGACATCCTCTACAGTGGCTGTCACTTGGAATTTATATGTGGAGCCAGGCTTCACATCAGAGATGACCGCTTCTTTAGCAGAGCTGTTTTGAATCTCTTTATAGCCGCCATTATCAACCGCTTGCTTGACATTAAATGTAGCATCAGCGTCGTCAGAATAGCCCCAAGTCAGTGTGATGGATTTTTTCTCTTCATCATATACCGCTTTTAAGTCAGAAGGCTTATCGGCTTCTTTTTTCTCATAAGTGTCAGACACTTTTGTTGGAACTGTTCCTTTAACAAAGTATTCTGTTGTCTTTTTGTCACTTGGTGTATTCGGTCCGGCTAATTTTGCTGGATCTGAACCTTTTTCAACCGTAGCTTCGACGACACTGTCTGGTTTTTCAAATGAGCCGCTTCCATCATCAATTTGAGAAATTAATCGCTGGAAGACGATTTTGGCAACACGCTGCTCGTAATCAGTCAGCCACATTTTACCGTCTGCATCTTTTGAATTACCGATTCCAGTCCAAACGGCTGCTGTATATTGCGGCGTATAACCGACAAACCACGAATCTTTCGCACCGCCAGAAGGGATATTGTATTTATTAATATCATCTTGTGTAAAGTTCGTTGTACCGGTTTTACCAGCTACTTGAACGTTCGGTACTTGTGCAAGTGTACCAGTTCCAGATTGAACAGCAGTTTTCAGCATGTCTGTGATCATAAATGCTGTGTAATCACTCATCGCTGCTTTCGAGTCCGGCGTAAGGTCAAGCTTTGTACCGTCATTAAATTCAACAGATGTGACAGCGTGCGGTTCGTTATAGTATCCGTTATTACCGAATGCACTAAATGCTCCAGCCATCTTCAGAGAGGAGACACCATCGTCAAATCCACCGATTGAGTAGGACTCAGGAATGTCAGAAGGTAAATCCATACCTAAGTTATTAGCGAATTGAACGGCATTGTCCATGCCAGCTTCTTGGAAAGCTTTTAGGGCAGGAATGTTACGTGATTGTGCCAAAGCACTTCTCATCGACATTTTCCCTAAATGTCTTCTGTCAAAGTTATTAATCGGCGTCCCGTTTGAGTACGTATATGGTGCATCATCAATTTGCTGATATGTTGACCATTTTTTGTTTTCAATGACTGGGCCGTAATCTAAGATCGGTTTAATTGTGGACCCTGGCTGGCGTTTTGCATCTGTCGCATAGTTAAAGCCGCCGGCTGGTACATCACGTCCACCGCCAATGGCGCGTATTTCACCATTTTTCGTATCAAGCAGGGTGACACCCGCCTGCATACCTTTCGTAAATCCAACTGAATCTCCATTGATGATATCATCTAGGTGATCCTGTGCTTTTCGATCAAGTGATGTATAGATTTTTAATCCATCAGTTGATGCATCCACTTTAGCTTTTTTCTGTACTTCTTCCATCACTTCTTCAATGTAGGCAGAGTACTTACTAGAGTTTTGACTCTTATATTTACTAGCTGAAACAACTGTCTTGTTGACAGGGGTTGCTTTTGCAACGTCATAATCTTTTTCAGAAATATAGCCTTGTTTTTTCATAAGGCTTAAAACGATATTACGGCGTTTTTCCGCTGCCTCTGGGTGTTTCACTGGGTTATAGGCAGAAGGACTCTGCGGCATACCTGCAAGAGTGGCAGCTTGTGCAACGGTTAGTTTATTTAAATCTGTGACTCCGAAAAATTGTTCAGCTGCTTTCCCCACACCATAAGCATAAGGGGAGAAGAAAATACGGTTTAAATACATTTCTAAAATTTCATCTTTAGAGTATTTTTGCTCAAGCTGAATCGAGAGCCATACTTCCTGTACTTTCCGTTTTAACGTCTTTTGATTGCTCAGGAGGGAGTTTTTCACAACCTGCTGTGTAATTGTACTTCCGCCTTCAGCGCCAAAGCCGTCCTCAACGTTTGCGACAAGGGCACCGCCAATACGGATTGGGTCAATCCCGTGGTGCTTATAAAAACGTGCATCTTCAGTCGCAATAAAAGCGTCTTTTACCACATCGGGTATATCTTTTATCGATACATACGTTCTTTTTTCTGCACCAACTTCTGCAAACACTTTCTTGTCTTTATCATAAAGTTTTGAAGAGTATGGTGTTTTAAGCTTACTATCATCAATAGAAGGAGCGCTTGATGCAAAAACGGCAAAAGTTGTGATTCCGGCAACTAAACAAAGTAGACCGATCACGAGTAAAGATAAAAATATTTTTTTAAATAGACCTGCTTTCTTTTTGCCTTTTTTGTTCTTTTGCTTCTTATTGTTTTCTTGACTTGCTTTACGTCGCTGCTCACGACTTGTAAATTGATCAGACATCACATCTCAACCTTTCGTGTTAAACCTTTTTCGAACGTAATTGCTGCTTGCTTTCATCCGAAAAATGAAGTGTCTCCACTACTTTAATATAATCAATTCTTGGCGAATATCCAAGTGTCATTATGTGGCCAGCTTCCATTAATTCGTCTTTGCTAATGGATTTACGGCCGTTTTGCTTCTGCCGCTCCCAGAAGAAAAAGAGATCTGAAGCGGGCAAATAATAAACGGAGCCAAAAGCGGATATAATAACGAAACAAATGCCGCCTTGCTTTTCAACCTGTTTCATATGCTCAATTTGATGGTCGTGGAAATTTTTGAGCGGAAACGAGGTAGTGCTTTTGGTTTCCTTTGCTTCAAAATCGATATAGCGGCCTTTGTACACCCCGTTATAGTCTGTTGTGGAGGATTGTTTAAAATAGGCTTCTTTAATGACAGCAGCACTTCTTTTTGGATAATCCACATTCACAATTTGAACTGGGGTAGGCTTTTTATGAATGACTGCGATCCCGTTGACCAAATAGTATTGGTTCGTTTCATTTAAATCAGCCTCAAGCGTCATCCCGCGGTTACTATAAGAGGATTCGCCGCTGATTCTTTTTTTTGTCCCAATGGGCTGATACGATTTTCCGTTTGGATACCGAATCATCAAGTTTCAGCCTCCTTTTAATGCATTTTGTATTGGAGAGATCACCATGTTGTCCCAAGAAGAGCACATCATCACTCAGCAAATTTTGCGTGAAACGAAAGCAAAAAATAAAGACAACCTGACGAGGACAAATGCTTACAAGCGGTTTTATGACCGGCATCCAGAGATGAAATGGTCGCTGCTCGCTTCCTTTGTCTCGAGAAATGCAGGGTGGTCCATGACAGATTTAAAGGGCGAACTCTTCCATCCAGGTTTAACGGATCAGCAGGGGCATCTTTTTTTCACAGCATATGAAAGAGCGAATTGGCTGATCTTTTCGGATGCTTATCCTCAGCTTCTTTTGTATGAATGGTCTAAGAGATGCAGTCAACCTTTGTTTCATCTGCTGCCTTATTTCTCCGTGTCTCGTTTTATGAGCGCTGAGTGGAAACATTTTTGGCTAAAGCATGACACAGAGCGTCTGCTTTATGCACTCATCATAAATGAACAATATACTATACAATCTCCTATTATACAAAATCCTCTTCTGAAAAAGAATGTTTTTCACTCGATTCAATATCTTTTCAGCGAGTGGGGACATTTCCAAACCGTTGTTTTTCCAACGGTGGACGGGCATTTGTACGGCTTAACCATACGGAAGTTTTCCAATGTAAAGGAACGCATTACATTAGGTAAAAAACTAGCGAAACTATTATTTCGAGCCGATTTGTTTTCGGATTTTTATCATTTTTTGCATACCGTTCCGCATACTGGGTCTCGGTTTGATTTTGAGCCGTTTTTAGGGATCGCTAGAAGGTCAACACCTTTTCTTCGGACGGTTTATCCGGTGATGACACATTCATTAGACGATCAAAGGGAAGATTGGTTTCAAAAGAAATTGAGTCCATCTTTATTTGAGGCAGAGGCGCTGCCAAAGCAGATTGAGCTAACGGACTGGTATTTTCATAAAAAAAGACAGCTTCGTTTTCTTTTCTCATTAGAGCACTATTTTTTGCATAAATAAAAAGCAGGGGGTGCCTGCTTTTTTTACGTAGATGGACGATTAGGACCGCCGAGCTTTTTATCAAGCTGATCTGTACTGTTTTCTTTCCCTTTTGGATTTTGCTCTTTTGGTGCTGGCTTCTTTTTCATGAAATCTACCTCCTTTTGTCCTTAGAATTTACACAATCGGACGCAATCATACAAAGAAGGACAAGCATCTGTCGAAAAGGAAGAAATAGCGCTTATCTACACTTAGATTGGCGATTTGCTTCTAGTTTTGTCATGTGTGAAGGAGGGTGAGAAAGAAAAGAGAATGTAACGAGAGACGATAAAGGAGGAATCTGATGATGAGCGAATTTGTATCAAAAGAATCCATTATGCAGTTGTTAGAGGAAATCGAGCGAAAAATTGATGCGGTGGAAGCGGAGCTGTCTCTTGCTGTGAATCAGACAAAACGTGCAGCGATAGAAGAGCAAGAACAAATAATTGACCGCCTTGAATCAGAAGTAAAGGACTGTGAAGTGAAGCTTCATGCAGCCGAGTATAAACTGGCGGCAAGACCGGCATATCACGCCGGATAGCTTTTCTATTTGAGCAATAGGTAAACGTTTGATAGGATGGTTCATAGAGGTGAACACTTTGGATAATCAAACATTATTTGAACATACACAAAACTTGAGAATATGGATCGAAAAAGCGTATGAGCAGTACCAAAAGGGAAAGGCTGAAGAGGAGTACCCATCGTATGATTTTTATACGGATATTCAGCCAGCCGTTGATACATTTGATCAGAAAATGGAAGAGTGGCTCACCGCAGCTATTTCCTTTGTTCAACAGGTCAAACCTAGATATTTACACCAAGAACAGCTTGAAGCCGTAAAAGAAAATGGTAAAGAGGTTGTCCTGCAATCTTATTTTGGCAAACAGCATGCACCCCGTGTAAAAAATTTAGTTGAGTCAGTGGTTTACACACTGAACCTTTTAATAGAAGAAATCAAACAGCGCAGCTAAAGACATAATGCTGCGTTTTTCTTATGACTTCTTTAGGCACATCTTCTGCTTTTGATCATAATATATGAGTGACATCAATATGTGTTGAGAGCGAGAGGAGCGAGATAGATGTTCCCTTATTCAAACCAGCAGCCTTATGAATTCAATCAATTCAATCAAAGGCCTTTTCCGTATTCAGAGATGCAGCAGCAGCCTCCGCAGCCTCCAGACTATTTCATGCCGCCATATCAAGGTGGAATGAACCAGGCACCATCTACTGTTTATCAGCCGCCTTATGGATACCAAGAAAATGTGCCGCTTATGCAGCCGCCAGAAGCGATGAATCCACCCCAAATGCAGCCGCCAGGCATGATGCTCATGCAGCAGCCTATGAACCCATATCCTTTGCCAAGACCGCAAAAACAGCAGCCTTCTCAGTTTAAAAGTGTGCTGTCGCAATTCAAAAAGACGAATGGGCAATACGATTTTAACAAAATGTTTGATACAGCTGGCCAAATGATGAGTACAATGAATCAAGTAGGCTCATTGGCGAAAGGATTTACAAGTATTTTTAAAGCATAGTTAAAACCCAATAGATCGATCTATTGGGTTGTTTGCTTTGGCGCAGATACACGAAGCGATTGATCTTTCCACACACTTTGCATTTTCGTTTCATCTATTTTTGCCGGCATTAAAATGGTTTTGGTAAAGCTTGAATACGAGGAAGTCGTATCCGTTTTGATTTTTTCCTGCACTGATAAGTGTAAATATTGGGCTTTTACTTCTAACGCAATGTCACCTTCGACAAAATGGTCTGGAAATTGAATCTCGATATAGACATTCTGTTCATCCTCTGTCACATCAGTCGTAATTGATGCAAGTGATTGCGATGTGGTCATGAGTGCCTCCGCACTATTTAATATCTCGTGAAACGGGGAGGATGCAAAAAATTGTTCAATCGCTTCATATAGCATATCTTCATTTGCCAGCAATTCATGTTTGTTTTCGCCATCTTGTTTCATTTGAATCACCTCTCATCTACAGCCTATGCAGAAAGGGCTCAGGCGGTTATCAATTGATGAGAGGAAAAAATTATGATTAAATAGTGTTGAATGAAGCAAGGTGTATAGGCGTAAAGTTTCTTACACTAAATAGATTTAGGAAGCAAAGCTTGAAGGGAGCAAATTGACATTGCTGAAAAAATTATTCGGTTTCGGAAAAAACCAAGATTATGTAAAGGAAGAAGTCATTTATTCTCCAGTTGATGGAGAGTTAATGGATATGACTGATGTACCAGATCCCGTCTTTTCTCAAAAGATGATGGGAGACGGCGTAGCAGTAAAACCAAAAAGTGGGACGATTGTGTCACCAGTAGAGGGTGAAATCATTCAGCTCTTCCATACAAAACATGCAATTGGCATTCGAACACTCTCGGGGCTTGAGCTTCTGATTCATATCGGACTTGAAACAGTTGGGTTAAATGGTGAAGGATTTGAAGCGCACATTAAAGAAGGGGATAAAGTGAAAATCGGTGACCCTCTTATTACGTGTGATTTAGAACTGATTGAAGAGAAAGCATCAAGTACAGTGACACCGATTGTGATTATGAATGGTGACCTAGTCGAACGACTTGATAAAGAACCAAAAGGCTCTGTAGAAAAGCAGATGTCCAAGCTCTTTACAGTGAAAATGAAATAATTCATGAATAGAAAAAACTACCCGTTAATAGGGTAGTTTTTTTATTGAGGATATTAATCCTCCATTGGAACCCAGCCTTGACTCGCTTCCATGACAGACCACAATCCTTCTGGAATGAGATACTTGTCTTTTTGGCTGCGTTTAATGACGGTTTCAATCTCTTGTTCTCTGCCTTCTTTAATCTTTTTAGCCCAATCTGGGTCGACGATCAGCTCTCGTGCGACAGCAATCAGAGGAATCCCTTGATTGTAAGCATGGAGAGCATCTTCAGCTGTAATGACGCTGCCTACTCCAATAAGCGGAAGAGTATTGCCGCAGCGTTCTTTTAGCAGTTCCATACGTGTTTTATTAGAATCTGCGCCTCGTCTTGCTTTAGAGCCAATCTCCATTAAAGAGATATGCAAATAATCGAGGTTTTTTGTTTTGAGAACATCCACTAATGTAAACGTCTCTGTCATTGTTAAACCAGGTGTTTCAGGTTCTTCAGGAGATAACCGGTATCCAAAGATAAAAGGTTTAGCCGCATGTTCTTTGATGGCCTCTTTGACTGCATCTACAACAGCAATAGGGAAAGCTAGACGTTTTTCTTCATTTCCTCCCCATTGATCTGTACGCTGATTGCTATGAGGTGAGTAAAATTGCTGTAATAAATAACCGTTTGCTCCGTGAATTTCCACGCCGTCAAAACCTGCTTGAACCGCTCGTCTTGCCGCTTCTTTAAAGGAGTCGATAATATGAGTAATTTCCTCTTCTTTTAAAGCGCGTGCAATTTGTTTTCCATCTTTGAACACATCACTTGGCGCAACCACATCACCGTTTGGAACTAAATGAGGGAGAGCCTGTGAGCCGCCGTGATGAATTTGGATAATGGCTTTTGTTCCTTTTGCCTGGATTGCTGAAGCCAGTTTTTTCAGACCTGGTATATCTTCATCTCTTGCGATAGAAGGCTGTCCTTCAAATGCCTTCCCATCTGGAGTCACGTTCGCACATGCTGTAATCACCATACCCATTTCACTTGATCTAGCTGTAATGAAATCAATTTCGTCTTTTGAAATGGTGCCATCGTCATGAGAACCAAAGTGTGTCATTGGAGCAACCACTAACCTACCATCAATAGAGGCACCTCCAGGAAACGTAAATGGTTCAAATAAAGGCTTAAATTCGTTTTTCACTCTGATCATCTTCTTCCTTGATAAAATCATTTCACTATAGAAGTGTAATGGATACTGTTACAACAGTTCAAAGTATTTGCTCATAAGCCCAACATCAAAAAATTGCCGCCTAGTCATGCAAACAAATATTCGGTACACTAGAATGAGAGGTGGACGCAATATGAAAAAGAAAACAATGAACGAACTGATAGAAGAATTAAAGAAAGACGAACAGGTAGAGCATTGGCATGAAATTGAAGCAAAGCCTGCACAGACCTCTCCCGTTCCTGAAAGAGTGGATGACAGGCTAAAAAAGGCGCTTGAAAAACGAGGCGTGAAAGAACTGTACATTCATCAAAAAGAAGCCTTTGAACGAGTAATGGATGGTGAACATGTAGTAACGGTTACACCAACAGCTTCTGGTAAAACGCTTTGCTACAATCTGCCTGTTCTTCAGTCGATTGCAGAAGACCAGACAAACCGCTCTCTTTATTTATTCCCAACAAAAGCGCTCGCGCAGGATCAAAAGAGTGAACTTAACGAGATCATCCACGAGATGGATGTTCCGATTCATAGTGAAACATATGACGGTGACACCTCACCAGCCATTCGGCAGCGAGTGAGACAAGCAGGACATATTGTCATCACAAACCCAGATATGCTGCATTCAGCCATTTTGCCTCATCATACGAAATGGGTCAGCTTGTTTGAGAATTTGAAGTATATTGTCATTGATGAGCTTCATACATATCGAGGTGTGTTTGGCAGTCATGTGGCCAATGTGATTCGCAGGCTAAAGCGAATCTGCGCATTTTACGGAAGTGATCCGGTGTTTATTTGCACTTCAGCAACGATTGCGAATCCAAAAGAGCTGGCGCAGCAGCTCACAGGGAGCAAAGTGCATCTTATTGAACGAAACGGAGCGCCTAGCGGTAAAAAGAATTTTGTGTTTTATAACCCGCCAGTGGTGAATAAACCATTAAATATTAGACAAAGCGCTGCCACTGTCGTCAACCAATTGGCTAAAACATTTTTAAAAGAAAAAATTCAAACGATCGTTTTTGCTAGAAGCAGAGTACGAGTAGAAGTGATTTTAAGTCACATTCAAGAGCTTGTGAAAAAGGAAATCGGTCCAAAATCGATTCGCGGGTATCGTGGAGGCTATTTGCCAAAAGAGCGGCGCGTGATTGAAAAAGGGTTAAGAGAAGGAGACATTTTAGGTGTCGTCAGTACGAACGCCCTAGAATTAGGGGTAGATATAGGTCAGTTAAAGGTATGCATTATGACGGGGTATCCTGGCAGTGTAGCGAGTACATGGCAGCAGGCAGGACGTGCTGGAAGGCGTCATGAGGAGGCGCTTATCATCATGGTGGCAAGCTCCTCACCCCTTGATCAATATATTGTCAGACACCCTGAATATTTCTTTAATAGACCGCCTGAAGCGGCCAGAATCAATCCTGAAAATCTCATTATTTTAGTGGATCATCTAAAATGTGCTTCCTACGAGCTGCCATTTCGGACGGATGAACAGTTTGGCGACATGGAAGTAGAAGATATTTTGCAATACTTACACGAAGAAGGAGTTCTTCATTTTAGCGGGAACCGGTATTATTGGTCAGATCAATCGTTCCCAGCGCATGGCATCAGCCTGCGGTCTGCAAGCCAGGAAAATGTAGTGATTGTGGATCAATCAGATGTAGCGAATGTCCGAATTATTGGAGAGATGGATCGATTCAGTGCGATGACATTACTGCATGATGAAGCGATTTATTTACATGAAGGGGTTCAGTATCAAGTAGAAAAGCTAGATTACGAGCATCTGAAGGCTTATGTGAAACAAGTGGATGTAGAATACTATACAGATGCTAATTTAGCTGTTCAGCTCAAGGTGCTTGAAATCGATCAGACAACAGAGAAAGAAGCGGTATCTGTTCACTACGGTGATGTCACTGTCAACGCAATGCCAACAATTTTTAAAAAAATTCGGCTCAGCACTGGTGAAAATATCGGCTCTGGTCCGATTCACTTACCTGAAGAAGAAATTCATACGAGTGCGGCCTGGTTTGAATTACATGAAGCAGAGCGGAGATTTGAAGAGAAAACACTTGAACAGCTGCTGCTTGGCATCGCAAATGTTCTTCAACACATTGTACCAGCCTTTGTGATGTGTGACCGTTCAGATATTCATGTTGTTTCACAAATTAAAGCGGCACATACCGGTAAACCGACAGTCTTTTTATATGACCACTACCCTGGCGGAATTGGCTTAAGCAAAGAGGTCCAAGCTCGTTTCGATGAAATAGCAGGTGCAGCCATTCAGCTGATAGAGCGGTGCCGCTGTGAGAACGGCTGTCCATCCTGCATTGGCATGGAAATGAAAGAGTTGAGCGGAAAAAGCAGCATTATTGAATTGATGTCTGGATTTTAAGGGGAAGGAGGAAGAGGGCTACTCATGTCATTAAAAGGGAAATTAAATAGAATGAAGAAGCACTTATCGCACAACCAGCCAAACGAAAAACGGCAAAAAGCAGTGGGAGGAAAGCCTCAGCCAGTGCCGGCTGATAACATCCCATTTTTAAAGGAATGGGAGCAACTGGGTGCAGCTCCATATCACTTTGAGGATTCCTTTTGTCTCATTCGAGAAGTCACCTATTCATTAGATGACAAGCATGGACTCTATTCGTTTGCGGAACTGCCAAAGATCATCGAGGCATGGAATAAAAGCGGCATCCAGCATTCACTATCAGCTAAAGGTTACAAACCGCATGAACTGTTTTTCTTTGATACAGAAACAACAGGATTATCTGGCGGGACGGGAAATATGATCTTTTTGCTTGGACATGCCCGGGTTTTTGCTGACAAAGTAGTGGTGAAACAGCACCTGCTCACAAATCCGGGAAATGAAGCGGCTCTTTATAAAAGCTTTCTTGATGAAGTGAACGTAGAATCGCTTGTTACATATAATGGAAAATCATTTGATTGGCCGCAAGTGAAAACGAGACATACTTTGTTGCGAGATCAAATCCCTGCGCTTCCAGAGTTTGGCCACTTTGATCTTCTGCATGGGTCAAGACGATTGTGGAAGCATAAATATGAACGAATGGCGCTGTCTGTGGTTGAAAAAGAAGAGCTGCACGTTCACCGGGAAGGCGACACACCAGGTTTTTTGGCACCGATGATTTATTTTCATTTTTTAAAGGAACAAAATCCGAAGCTCATCGAAGGGATTTTGACTCATAATGAATTAGACGTCCTTTCGTTAATCAGCCTCTACATCCATCTATCCAAAAAAATTCTATCTATGGATGCGGTAAAGGAACACGATGAGAAATACGCGCTGGCTAGGTGGCATCTTGCGCATCGAGATGTACAGGAAGCTACGAAGCATTTGCGGGAATTAACAGGTGCTGATTTTGAACATGCCAATCAGGCGGCTTATGATCTCTCCTTACAATATAAACGGCTAAACGAGTGGGGTGAAGCGGTTCGAATATGGGAAACATTATTTGAATCAAGTGATGTCCATTTAGCATTAAAAGCGGGTATAGAGCTTGCGAAGTGTAAAGAGCATCGCCAAAAAGATGCAAGGTCAGCTCTTTCCATCACGGAATCTTTATTATCTTTCTCATCGTTAAGCGAACGAGACACGGAAGAGCTTGAGAAACGAAAAAAACGGCTATTGAGAAAAGCTTGGCAATGAAATATTATTACCCGGGAAAGCGCAAAAAATGACAACGTTCGGCTCTCGGCCGAAAATAAAAAATGTTTAGCACTTTTATTGTAGAAAGGCCGCGAATCCTGTAAAATAACGTTAGATATTGAATGAGGAGCGTATAGCATGTATAAGGGTCTTTTCTACTTGTTTTTTCTTGTGGTCATTTTGGTCGCTTTTGTGTTTTCAAACTATAAAGATATTTTTCTTGCCAACTTTTAAAATAGGTTAATGCATTAGTACATGTACACCTCTTGATTCATACATTGTTAATGTAAGAAAATAAAGGAGAGGGGAATGCTACATGTACCATCATCATCATCATTGCCATCCGAATGTTACACAGCCAATTGTTCATCCGACGAATCATTGCTGTACACACAGCGAGTCAACAACAATTGTGCCGCATATCCACCCGCAGCATGTGACAAATGTTCACCACCATAATTTCAAACATGTTCACTACTTCCCGCATACGTTTTCTCAGGTGGACCCGACAACACATCAACACTTTAACTGCGGTGGACCTTGCTGTAACAGATAAAGTGAATGGGACTTTTATAAGTCCCATTTTTTAAAAGCAGGTGAAGAAATGAAAATTATTGCTGTCACAGGGTACAAGCCGTTTGAGCTTGGGATATTCAAGCAAGACGAGCCTGCACTTCAATACATAAAAGCGGAGCTTCAAAAAAGGCTGACAGCCCTTATCGAAGAAGGTCTGGAATGGGTGCTCATATCAGGCCAGCTTGGGGCAGAAATCTGGACAGCCGAAGTGGTGTTTGAGCTTCAGGAGGAATATCCAGCGTTAAAACTTGCAGTCATTACGCCATTTTATGAACAGGAAGAGCGCTGGAATGAGCAAAACAAAGAATTGTACGAAGGAATTCTTTCACAGGCCGATTTTGTAGAAAGTGTCACGCATAGACCGTATGAAAGTCCGGCACAATTTAAACAAAAGAACCGCTTTTTTATTGAAAAAACAGATGGTCTTCTCGTCTTATATGATCCCGAGCATGAGGGATCGCCGAAGTATATGATTAGAGAAGCAGAAGCCTATACCGATTACCCCATTATGTACATCACAATGGATGATCTAAGAGCACAGGTTGAGGCGGAAGATCCGTTTTTTGATTAAAAGCAAGAGAAAATTTGACAACGTCACGTATTTCTGAAAAAATATACTATGAATTCACGATATGAGGTGAAAAAGATGCTTGCTGATAAAGTAAAGCTTTCTGCGAAAGAAATTTTAGAAAAAGAATTTAAAACAGGTGTCAGAGGGTACAAACAAGAAGAAGTCGATAAATTTTTAGATATGGTCATTAAAGACTATGAGACCTTCAACCAAGAAATCGAAAAACTTCAACAAGAAAACCTCCACTTGTCAAAACAGCTTGAAGAAGCTGTTGAACAGGGGAAAAGACAGCCTGCACAGTCTAATACAACAAACTTTGATATTTTAAAAAGACTATCGAACCTTGAGAAACACGTTTTTGGCAGCAAACTTTATGATTGAGTCTTGCTGAAAAAGCTTGTGTCAGATGTCATTGTCGTTTATAATAACGCTTATTGATTAACGTTCGGGTAATCGCTGTAATGCTATTTAGGGCATTGCAGAGGAAAGTCCATGCTCGCACGGTGCTGAGATGCCCGTAGTGTTCGTGCCTGGCGAAAAAATAAGCCAGGGCAGCCTGGGAAAGGCTGACGGCAGGAAAAATGCCTACGTCCTTTTTAGGATATGGCAAAGTATCCTTGAAAGTGCCACAGTGACGAAGTCTCACTAGAAATGGTGAGAGTGGAACGCGGTAAACCCCTCGAGCGAGAAACCCAAACTTGGTAGGGGAACTTTCTCAAAGGAACCAAACGGAGAGAAGGACAGAGAATTCTGTAGATAGATGATTACCACCTGAGTACGAGGCATTTGCCGTTTGCAGTACGATGGAACAAAACATGGCTTACAGAACGTTATATCCGTTATAATAAACATGATGAAAACAAAGCTCTCCTATTTCAACATATGGAGAGCTTTTATCTTGAATACATAAAAGGACGAGAAAACAGGTGATAAATCAATGAAAACCTATACACTCATCGCAACAGCTCCAATGGGGATTGAAGCAATTGTTGCAAAAGAAGTAAGAGACCTTGGCTATGAGTGCACAGTCGACAATGGAAAAGTAATTTTCAAGGGGGATGCTCTTGCGATTTGCCGTGCAAACCTTTGGCTGCGTACAGCAGACCGGATCAAGGTACAAGTTGCTGAATTTTCGGCAAAAACATTTGATGAGCTTTTTGAACGGACGAAAGCGATTGACTGGGCCGCTTTTTTACCGAAAAACAGTACGTTTCCTGTCATCGGGAAATCTGTGAAATCTCAGCTTGCCAGTGTGCCGGACTGCCAGCGCATCGTCAAAAAAGCCATCGCGCAAAAGCTGAAATCCTCCTACAACATTCAGTCTGAATGGCTTGAAGAGACGGGACCTGAATATAAAATCGAGATCGCTCTTTTAAAAGATAAAGCTGTGCTTACTCTTGATACATCTGGTGTAGGTCTTCATAAACGTGGATACCGCATGGATCAAGGCGGAGCACCTATTAAAGAAACGCTTGCAGCTGCGCTCGTCCTATTAACGAACTGGACACCTGACCGTCCGTTTGTTGATCCTTTCTGCGGATCAGGAACAATCGCCATTGAAGCAGCGATGATAGGACAAAACATTGCCCCGGGATTCAACCGGGATTTTGCGTCTGAATCATGGGAATGGATCGGTGAAGACGTATGGAACAAAGCGCGTGTAGAAGTAGAAGAAAAAGCAAACTATGACCAGCCGCTCCGCATTATTGCAAGTGATATCGACCATCGTATGGTAGACATTGCAAAAATGAATGCAGAAGAAGCAGGACTAAGTGAACTGATTGAGTTTAAACAAATGCAAGTAAAAGACTTTCAAACAAAAGAAGAGTATGGTGTGATTGTCGGAAATCCTCCTTACGGTGAACGACTGAGTGATAAACCAGCAGTTGAAAAAATGTATCAAGGAATGGGTGAAGCATTTAAGAACCTAGATACCTGGTCCATTTACATCTTAACGTCACACGAAAAATTCGAAGAATGCTTCGGAAGAAAAGCGACGAAAAAGAGAAAGCTGTTTAACGGTTTTATCAAAACAGACTATTATCAATATTGGGGAAAACGCCCGCCTAGAAAACAAACAACCGAATCGTAATAAATGGCCGCACCGAAAGAAGGTGTGGCTTTTTTGTGCTGAAAAGGTATAACTCTAAGCGAGAAGGAATAAACTGAACTTGATTTTAAAAAAAGAGGTGTCTTCATGATTCATTATGATCAAATTCAGTTAATCCAAAAAGCACTCACTTCGACTGCTCAAGAAATAGAAGGGCATGAAGGTGGACAATCTGCTCAGCTAACGGCAGCCATCGAAGATTTGGCACTGGCTCAGGCATACATAGAACGTTCTGAGCATGCATTTTTAATGAAGGAAAGCTATCAACATCGCCTGCGGTCATAAAAAAAGATTGTTTTTCCCCAGCGTAAATGGTACTATTGAATGTCTGAATGATTCAAAAGTTGGGGGTTGAAGCAGGTGACAGCATCTCGTTTGCCTTTTTCATTATCAAAAGAACACAATTTTTACGAAGAACTGGGCAACTGGATTGGTGATGTGTTTTATGACATTTTGCCAGAAAAGGGCTTTGATCTTCGAGATGAACAAATATTCATGGCTTTTCAGCTAGAAAGAGCCTTTAAAGAAAAAAGTGTGATGTTTGCCGAAGCTGGGGTAGGCACAGGCAAAACCATCGTCTATCTATTATTTGCCGTCACATATGCAAGGTATACAGGGAAGCCTGCGATTATTGCATGTGCAGACGAAACGTTAATTGAACAGCTCGTTAAACAAGAAGGTGATATCTATAAAATTGCCAATCACCTTGATATTCAAATAGATGCGAGATTAAGTAAATCGCATGACCAATATTTATGCTTAAAGAAGCTAGAGAAAACGATGCAGCGTGAAGATGATGAAAAGTGGCTCGATATTTATGAATCACTGCCTTCATTTGTTCATGAATCACAAGGTATGCAAACCTTTTATCCGTATGGCGATCGAAAAGAGTATCCAGAGTTATCAAATGATGAATGGTCACGAATTGGCTATGACTCATTTCAGGACTGCCTGACGTGTGATATGCGTCATCGCTGCGGTCTGAATTTATCAAGAGATCATTACCGGAAAGCGACAGACCTCATCATCTGTTCACATGATTTTTACATGGAGCATGTGTGGACGAAGGAATCCCGAAAACGTGAGGGTCAGCTTCCGCTGCTTCCTGAGCATAGCTCCGTCGTATTTGATGAAGGACATCTTCTCGAGTTTGCCGCACAAAAAGCGTTAACGTACCGAGTGAAGCAATCAACGCTCGAAACATTTTTGGAACGTCTTTTGCAAAACGACATACGCGAAGAATTTGCAGAGCTTGTTGAAGATGCACTTGCAACAAACGATGAATTCTTTTATCTCTTAAAAACACATGCCAAAGAAGTCAAAGGCTCGCACCGGCTTGAAATTGGGCGTGTCGATGAGGTGAAGCGTTCTGCAAGCGAATTGTGTGACTTGCTTGAAAAAATCGGAGAAGCGCTCGTGTTTGAATCTGAAATGTATACGATCGATCAATACGAATTATCTGTTGTGGAAGAATACATTGAACAAATGGCGTATTCTCTATCGCTCTATCAAAAAAATGCCATTAGCTGGCTGGAAAAACAGGAATTAGATACGACATTTGTTGTGATGCCGAAGACGGTTGCAGAGGTACTTGGCGAAAAAGTTTTCTCGCAAAAAAGACCATATATTTTCTCTTCCGCTACATTGTCTGAGAATCAATCCTTTGATTATTTAGCTGAAAGTCTTGGGATTAAAGATTACTTATCAATGAGTGTCGCTTCGCCGTATGATTACGATGAACAAATGAAGATTTATTTCCATGGAATTCAGCAGATCGCTGAGCAAGAGGCAAAAGCACAGCAAGTGATCACTCAGCTGAAAGAAAATGGAGGGCGATCTCTGATTCTATTCCCTTCATTTGATGAACTCCATTTCTTTAGAAAACAGCTGGAAGCAGCAAATGAATCACTGCCGTTTGACGTATATTTTGAGGGGGACGAGGAAATCAGCACAATTGTTCAAAAGTTCCAAGCTGATGAGACGTCTGTGTTAAGCTCTGTTCATCTGTGGGAAGGGCTTGATATTCCAGGTGAATCATTAACGAATGTGATCATCTGGGGACTTCCTTATCCGCCGCATGATCCGGTATTTGAAGCGAAAAGAAATGAAGCAAAGGATGCACATGCTGAAGTTGACCTTCCGTATATGCTGCTTCGCTTACGCCAAGGGATCGGAAGACTGATCCGGACAAGCCAAGACGCAGGAAGCATTCATATATATTTTGATCGTAAGGAAGATACAGCGCTTCAAAGTAAAATTGAATCCGTCCTGCCAGTGAAGCCCATCATCACATCTTAATTAGCTGAAAACTTGTAAATGAGGAGGATACCGCTGTGGATCCTCCTTTTTCATTGACAAAAGAACATTCATTGAAGTAGCCTTGAAACGTACATACATATTATTGATTGGGGGAACAAACGCATGAGTCTTGAAGCAACTGAGAAAGCGTTTTATCAATTACTAGGGAAAATCGCCCATTATACAGAGGCGCTCCATTTACTTTATTGGGACTCTAGAACACAAGCGCCTAAAAAAAGTGCGGATTTTAGAGCGGAAACGATCGGTCAATTATCAAGTGATATTTTTAATATGAAGACTTCTGACGAAATGAGAGATCTTCTTCACGAATTAAACAAACATCGAAATGAGCTGTCAAAAGATACACAAAAGGCGCTCGAATTATCACAAAAAGAGTATGATGAAAACAGCAAAATTCCGAAAGAAGAATTTAAAGAATACTCGATTTTGCAATCAAAAGCAGAGCATGTTTGGGTAGAAGCAAGGGAGAAATCAGACTTTTCACTCTTTGCACCATACTTAAAACAGCTTATTGACTTTAACAAGCGTTTCATCCAATATTGGGGCGTGAAAAAAACGCCTTATGATGTGCTGCTCAATAACTATGAGCCAGATATGACGGTTGAACAGCTTGATCAAAAATTTGGTGCACTTCGTGACGCTATTGTTCCTCTTGTGAAAAAAATCGAAGCTTCACCAAATAAGCCGGATACTTCATTTTTATCGAAAAGCTTTCCGATTGATAAACAAAAGGAATTGAGCCTCTTTTTCTTAAAAGAATTAGGATATGACTTTGACGCAGGCCGCCTTGATACAACCGTCCATCCATTTGCAGTGACATTAAGCAGAGGTGACGTGCGTGTGACGACCCGTTATGATGAGCATGATTTTCGAATGGCGATCTTTGGCACGATTCATGAATGTGGTCATGCGATTTATGAGCAAAACATTGATGAAGCACTGAGCGGAACGCTTTTGTGTGATGGCACTTCAATGGGTATCCATGAATCACAGTCTCTTTTCTTTGAGAACTTTATCGGCAGACACGAAGACTTCTGGAAAACGTATTATCAAAAGCTGCAAGAAGCATCTCCTGAGCAATTTAAAGATGTTTCTTTAGAAGACTTTGTGCATGCAGTGAATGAATCGAAGCCGACTTACATTCGAATTGAAGCCGATGAACTGACGTATCCACTTCACATTATCATCCGCTATGAAATTGAGAAAGCGATTTTCAATGAAGAAGTAGCGG
Source organism: Bacillus sp. Nf3 (assembly GCF_003028545.1). Classification (NCBI taxonomy): domain Bacteria; kingdom Bacillati; phylum Bacillota; class Bacilli; order Caryophanales; family Bacillaceae; genus Bacillus; species Bacillus sp. Nf3. The sequence goes on from NZ_PYUA01000002.1 coordinate 740,366, forward strand.
TTGAAGACCTACCTGCACTTTGGAATGAAAAATATCAAGCGTATCTTGGTATTACGCCTCCTAATGATGCACTCGGTATCTTGCAGGATGTTCACTGGTCTGATGGAAGCTTTGGCTATTTCCCTTCATATGCCCTTGGTTATATGTATGCGGCCCAATTAAAACAACAAATGATCAAAGACTTACCAAATTTTGATGAGCTAATTCAAAATGGGTCTTTTGCACCGATAAAAGAATGGCTGACGGAACATGTTCATCAGCATGGAAAACGGAAAAAGCCATCTGAAATCATTCAAGATGCAACAGGTGAAGAATTAAATGTTCAATATTTAATCGACTACTTAACGGATAAATATACGAAACTGTATTTATCATAAAAGAAGGGCACCCTTTCATGAGAAGGGTGCTTTTTTGATGCTTGAATATTCTAAAAACGAACATTTTGTTCTGATCTATTATTTAAGTTCGGTATTTTTCTAGAAAAGTGCTTTCCAAGCGTCTGAAATCTTGTTATAATTTGAACACTATAACACTCATATAATCGCGTGATGATGGCACGCAAGTTTCTACCGGACACCGATACGGTCCGACTATGAGTGAGCAAATGAAACAGCTCTTGTTTGAGCTGAAGATCCGTTGATCGTTTTCGCATTGCTTGCTCCTCATGGACAGCAATGCTTTTTTTATGCAAAAAATCGAATGTTTGCCAATATGCTAGGGGGAAGAATGATGGAATTGTTACGTCAAAAAATTGAGAACGAAGGAATCGTTCTGTCAAATCAAGTGTTAAAGGTAGATGCTTTTTTAAATCATCAAATTGATCCTGTGTTAATGCATGAGATTGGGCAAGAGTTTGCTAGATTATTTAAGCATGATGGCATTACAAAAATCATCACAATTGAATCTTCAGGCATCGCACCTGCTGTGATGGCTGGGCTTGCTCTTCAAGTCCCTGTTGTGTTTGCAAGAAAACGTCAATCACTCACATTAACGGATAACCTGTTAACAGCCAGTGTGTACTCTTTTACGAAAAAAGTAGAAAGCACGATTGCTGTCTCAAATACTCATCTGAGTGAACATGATTGTGTGTTAATCATCGATGACTTTTTAGCAAATGGTGAAGCTGCGAAAGGACTTGCAGCGATTGCAAAGCAGGCAAAGGCGAAAGTAGCCGGATTTGGCATTGTCATTGAAAAATCATTCCAGCCTGGAAGAAATGCGCTTGTGCAAATGGGCTACCGCGTCGAGTCCCTCGCACGTATTGAATCACTTGAGGAAGGGAAAGTCACGTTTGTACGGGAGGTACAATCATGAGTACCGCTAAAAAAGTCAAAACGCTCTCGCTGGGCATTCAGCATGTACTGGCAATGTATGCAGGTGCTGTTCTTGTACCGCTTATTGTTGGAGATGCGCTCGGGCTCACGCCTGCACAGCTGACTTACCTAATCTCTGCGGATATTTTCATGTGCGGGGCTGCTACATTGCTTCAAGTATGGAAAAACCGCTTCTTTGGAATAGGTCTGCCTGTTGTATTAGGCTGTACATTTACTGCGGTTTCGCCGATGATTGCGATTGGCTCTAAGTATGGAATTTCGTCTATTTATGGCAGTATTATCGCTTCTGGGTGTATTGTCATTCTTCTTTCTTTTTTCTTTGGGAAGCTTGTGAAATTTTTCCCGCCTGTTGTCACAGGCTCTGTCGTCACCATTATTGGGATCACCCTCATTCCTGTAGCGATGAACAATATGGCAGGAGGAGAAGGAAGTGCGGACTATGGTTCTTTTGAAAATCTAGGGCTCGCTTTCCTTGTACTGTTTATCATTGTACTGCTCTATCGATTCACGAAAGGGTTTATGAAGGCGATCGCCATTTTAATTGGTATTCTCCTTGGGACAGCAGTTGCTGCGTTTATGGGGAAAGTGGAAACAGCTGAGGTGGCAAACGCCCAGGTTTTCCGCATGATTGAGCCATTTTATTTTGGGATGCCGACCTTTGAATTTGCACCGATCATGACCATGACGTTAGTTGCGATTGTGTCACTAGTTGAATCAACAGGCGTTTATTTCGCACTAGGTGATTTAACAAACCGTTCATTAAAAGAAAAAGATTTGGCTAAAGGCTATCGGGCAGAGGGGATTGCTGTGTTATTAGGTGGAATCTTCAATGCTTTTCCGTACACAGCCTACTCACAAAACGTTGGGTTGATCCAGCTAACTGGAGTCAAGAAAAACCAAGTCATTGTCGTAACAGGGGCATTACTCATGTTATTTGGTCTTTTTCCTAAAATCGCTGCCTTTACGACGATTATTCCAAAATCGGTTCTTGGCGGTGCAATGGTTGCCATGTTTGGTATGGTCATTGCATACGGTATTAAAATGCTCTCGCGCGTGGATTTTGCAAAGCAGGAGAACTTGCTAATCGTTGCTTGCTCCGTGGGAATCGGCTTAGGTGTTACCGTCGTGCCGCAAATGTTTGAGCATCTGCCAGACTCGATTAAATTATTAACAAGTAACGGTATTGTGGCCGGAAGCTTTACCGCTATTTTGCTTCATATTATTTATCACATGATTCCTTTTAAAAAAGAAACCGGGCATGACCTGGTAGAAGAACCTAAGCAATCTGTTATGTAAACCCGTTAAGATTATGGACAAAGAGCTAAAATGACCTTTTATTTTAGCTCTTTGTCTTCTTTTTAGCTTGATAAATGATAAAAAACCTTTGAAGTCCTAGGATCCTAGGAAGGAGCGTGTGAGGGTTTGTCTACAAGCTGAAAGCCCGCATCTTTTGGATACGGGCTTTTTGTGATTAGCACTATTAATGTTGTACCGGCGGCATTGTTTCGTTAATGACTGCAAATGTATAGCCCCTTGCTTTTAGCTGTATAATCAGGCTGTCTAAATAGTTTGTGGTAGAGGGTTGATCATGCATTAATATAACTTTTGGTTCCCATGGTTTATTTTTCTCAAACATTTGCAATTGATTCAATACCTCTGGAACATATTGTGAGTTTTTATATCTCCAGTCAAGGCTATCAATCGTCCAGTCCCAGTAAATAAAGCCATTTTGGTTTAAACGTACTTTTTGATGATATGTTAAATTTGGAACACTGCCATAGGGGGTTCTTACAAGACGGCTGTAGACGCCTGTAACAGAGGCAAGAATACGCTGAGCTTCTCTCATTTCATTTGAGGGAGACTCGCTGTTCTGATAAAAGAGGTTTATATCATGCGTCATGCCATGAAGACCTAATTGATGTCCTTCTTGATAAAGTCTTTTCACAGCCGATTGGTGTGCTTGGATTTGCGGTCCAAGCATGAAGAACGTCGCCTTCACGTGATGTGCTTTTAATACATTTAACAGCTGATTTGATGTAGCAGAAGGACCATCATCAAATGTTAAAAAGACCGTTTTATTCGTTGCCTGTTGGTTTGGATTGGTCTTAAAATGTGTATCCAATGTTCTTGTAGACTGATCTTTTGCTTTCAGACTGATGCTTGTGTCACGGAAGTCACTGCTGGCAACATTTTTTGCTTGCCCATTTGTCGCCTGCAAATGGGGTTTAGACATATCCCAGATAAAAAAGAGAAACAGTGTAAGAAGCACTAAACCAATTACCTTTGAGAGAAGTATCATGTTGTAGGGTGTCTTTTTTTTGGAAACCTTTTTCATTACAATCACTCCAGTCAATTAAATTTTGAGCCGAACCATGTTGTAGATTCTTTCTTTTTTCACTGTTTTTCTTGGTACACATATTGATTATGTATATAGTGGAAAAAATCCTTTTTATATAGAAAATTCAAATGAATTAGAAATTTATGGTTGTTACTTTGTGTTGATCAGCAAAAAAAGGTGATCCATTCATGTTTAAATAAAATCATTCTGAATAATGATTGAACCGTTAATATTTATACGCTAAGATAGCAGCAGATTTGACCATTAATTCGAAGCGAAAGGGAGATTCCTTATGAAAGTGTTGTATAATGACGATTTCATTGAAAGGTGCTTATGTGGAAAGTGAAGACAGAGGCGATTAATCTCAAAAAACAATAGAGAAAAGCTCGTAACACTACAAAATAAAGAAGAAACAAAAGAAATCAAAGTCAGTACAACTGAATCAGAGATTGGCTACTATGTAAAAGGTGAACGTGAAAAGTCATTTGCTTATTCATTTCATACGCTTGTGATTCAAAAGGATTTATTTTGTTGGATATAAAACACCTTACATCGCTAAGTTTTTATGGATCAAGAGATAAAACCTGTCAAGCCTTACATTCGTCCGAGGATAGCAGCAGGGTTATTTTAAAAAGAATGAATGCGTGTATGGACGCATATTGTGACCATATCGGCAAATTCGCTCTTACCATACAACGACTAGAGAAGGATTTAAACAATATGTGTCCGGTTTTCTTTTCTAGATAACTGTACACAAAGTCAAAATCATACCAAGCAAATTCATCGCATATTTGGCAAGACTAGATGAAGTAAACTACCTAAGACTCACTGAAATAAATAAAAGCAACTATGCAAAGCGGAGAGAAATAAAGAACGCGTCTTTACGGATGCAAAAGAAAAGCATAGTATGCGTTGGGCGAAACTTCGTGTACTAAAAAAATTTCAATGCAAGCGATGCTTACTCTCGCTGCCATGAATCTTAAAAAATTAGCTAACTAGACATGGAAAACACTATGTCCAGCGTAAACCCTTTATAATGATAGTGAAAATCCCACTTTTATTTAAAGTAAAGGGAGGTTCTACGGCCTGAACACTTCTCTTTTAGAAGTGTTTTTTTGCATAAAAAAAGCAGGTTCGCTTGGCTTAGAACGAACCTGTGAAGGAGGAAAACTACATCATGTTTTCACCTATATTATCCAATATTTATCAATTGTCGTCAAGACAAAAAGTTAGACGGAGGAAAATATTTTGACTGAATTGTGACGTTTTGGCATGTATATCCTTTTTTCGATAGGGGATATTAATCGAAAAAAGAGGTGAAGCCGATGGCGTACATTCTTTCTGTTGGAACGAGTCTGCCACAACATCATGTGAATCAGAAAAAGGCGGCTGATTTTGCTAGATCCCAATTTAAACGATCGTTTAAAGATATCGACCGGCTGCTCAGAGCTTTTCAAAATGGAGAAATCGAGAGCAGACAGTTTGTGCAGCCAATTGAATGGTATCAGACGCACCACTCTTTTGAGGAGAAAAACAACCTCTATTTGGAAAAAGCATTGGCTCATGCAAAAGAAGCGGTCATACACTGTCTTCATGAGAAGGCATTCCTGAAAAAACCGATTCCGTTTGAAGAGATCGATGCATTGTTTTTTATTTCAAGCACCGGACTTTCGACACCAAGCCTTGATGCAAAACTGATGAATGCTCTTCCTTTTTCGCCTTATACGAAACGAGTGCCGATCTGGGGCTTAGGGTGCGGGGGCGGAGCGGCGGGGTTGTCTCGGGCTTACGAATACATAAGAGCATTTCCAGAAGCAAAGGTGCTGGTTGTCGCCTGTGAAATGTGCAGTTTAACCTTTCAGCCGCAAGATCAATCAAAAAGCAATTTAATCGGTACATCTTTGTTTGGAGACGGGACAGCAGCGCTTTTGTTAACTGGAGAAAAAGGCGTATCTGAATATACCCATTTAAAAACAGTTCCTAAAGTGATTGGTACACAATCCGTCACAATGAAAGAATCTGAGGATGTGATGGGCTGGGAATTTACAAGTGACGGCTTTCGGGTTATTTTCTCCCGTGACATTCCTTCCATTATTTCCGGCTGGTTAAAAGAGCAAGTCGATCAATTTTTAGAACAGCAAGGGTATTCGGCAGAAGACCTATCAGTTTTTCTTGCCCATCCTGGTGGAAAAAAAGTGATTGATGCCTATATTAAAAGTCTATCCTTACAAGAAGATCAGCTCTTTTCATCAAAAGAAGTGCTCAGACAACACGGAAATATGTCCTCTGCCACAGTTTTGTATGTGATCAAGCATTATCTTGAACATCAATCCGCTGAAGCGGGAGATATGGGTCTTTGCGGAGCGCTTGGTCCGGGATTTTCATCAGAGCTGCTGCTCATGAAATGGGAGGAGGTCTTATCATGATTATTTGGTTCGTCATTGGTTTCTTCGTGTGTCAGCGTCTTATTGAAATGCTTGTGGCTAAAAGAAATGAAAAGAAAGTGAAAGCGGTCGGTGCCATTGAATTTGGTGCAAGTCATTATCCTTATATGGTCGCTATGCATGCGGGCTTTTTTCTCTCACTCATGGTTGAGGTATGGGGGTTAAACAGGCCGCCGTCGCGCTATTTTCTTGTGCTGCTCGTTTTCCTGCTGGCTACACAGGTTATTCGATATTGGGCATTATGCTCTCTTGGAACGTATTGGAATACAAAGATTTTAGTTGTACCAAATGCGATGATGGTGAAAAAAGGACCTTATCGCTGGTTAAAGCATCCTAACTATGTCGTGGTGGCGATTGAGCTTATGCTGATCCCGCTTTTATTTAATGCCTATTTTACCGCCATTTTGTTCACATGTTTAAATGCATGGATGATGGCTGTGAGAATTCAAACAGAAGAGAAAGCGCTCAATCAGTATTTGTTAAATTAATATTGAAAATCATTATCAATTGTGATACACTTTCATTAATGATAAGCATTCTCAATCACGAAGGATGGACGGTGATCACATGACAATGGTTTTCTTACTCGGTACGGTCTGTGTATACAGCCTATTAATTGGCTTCGTATTAAAAGGTGTTTCTAAAAAATCTGCTTCCTGATCGCAGTCAATTGCGACTGATCGGGCAGCAGATTTTTTTTATTTCCTCAGATCAGAAGAAAAATCTCTTGATTTTGTGTAAAATGGTATCACATACATAACTGACTTTTCTAAAAACAAAGGGGTTTATCGTCATGGAAGACTTGTCTATTCGAGATTCGCTCGTTCAAACTACAGGTGCTTTATATCAAAGCCTTCTCAAAAGGGATGATCATGAACGCGCAGCCAAACTTGCATCGATTATCAAAAAGGAAGCAGAAGAAGAAGTATATATCGCATTTACCGGTCACTATTCAGCTGGAAAGTCATCACTTGTGAATCATCTGCTTCATGATCACATCCTGCCAACGAGTCCAATTCCAACAAGTGCAAACTTGGTCGTCGTGAGGAAAGGGGAGAGTGAAGTAAAGCTTCACACCTCAGATGGCCGTTTTGCAAAAATGAGCGGTTCTTATGATAAAGAAGCAGTTCAGCGTTTTTGTAAGGACGGAGAACAGATTGAAATGGTGGAAATTAGCGGGGACTATAGAGGATTGGAAGAAAAGGTGGCACTGATTGATACGCCTGGAATTGATTCAACGGATCATACCCATTTTTTATCTGCCGCGTCTATTCTACATCAAGCAGATGCTCTTTTTTATGTCGTGCACTACAACCATGTTCATTCGGAAGAAAACATTCGTTTCATTCGCTCCATTAAAGAGAAAGTGCCAAATCTTTATTTCATCGTAAATCAAGTCGATCGACATGATGAGCATGAGACAGCGTTTGAAGACTACAAAAATCAAGTGGTTGATATGCTTCTTAAAGAGGGCATTGAAGAAGAACATCTATACTTTACATCTGTAACCGATGAGTCGCATCCAAGAAACGAAATGATTCGTTTAATCGAGAAACTGCAAGAATTACAAACATTGCCGAAAGCATCTCTTCGCGCCTATACCGAGCAGAAAATAGAGAATGTTTTAAAAGAACATATTGACTCATTAAAAGAAGAGCTGCAAGAAGAGGATCTTGATTCACTGGTTCAAGAAAAAAGAAAAGAAGTCATGGAGCTTGAAGCGAAAAGGAGCTTTATTGAAAATGGAGCAAAACAGTTAGAAGATGAAGTGTCTTCTGAAGTCGAGAACATTTTAAAAAATGCAAACCTAACCCCATTTAAAATGAGAGAGCTCGCAAGTGACTATATTGAATCGAAAGCTCCTGGCTTTAAGGTAGGACTACTGTTCGCTAAAAATAAAACCGAGCAGGAAAAAGAAAAGCGGGCGAACGATTTCTTAGCAGATGTCAAAGCAAGAATGAAAGCTGAAGTGGACTGGCATATTGCTGAGCTGCTCAAAAGAGAAGTCAAGAAACATCAGCTTGGTGAAGAGCTATTAAATCAAGTGATGGCATTTGAAACACCTGTGGAAGAATCACTACTTGAAAACGTCATCCATCATGGTGCGACATTTTCAAATGAATACGTTTTGCAATATGCAAAAGATGCTGGTGAAGCACTGAAAAGACAGACCAAACAGAAAGCAATACCATTGATTGAACAAATGACTGAGACGCTGAAAACCCAGCTCATGAATGAAAAGGGAAAGCAGCAAGATAAATGGGCCCAGGCAGCACAGGAGCTCCTAGCGCTCGAGCAAAGCATGGCAAAAAATGATCATATCAGAAGAGATATTGAGCATATATGGGATATATGGCAAAACGGAACAAATGAGCAGATCACAGATGATTGGTTTTATGTGAAAAAACATCGGATGCAGCATGACGAGCTAAATCAGAATCATACGTCCACTCATGCGGAAGAAAGCGAGAAAGAAAATCAGCAACAGACAGAGTTTGATCAAATGCGTCAATCACAGCATATTACGACAGCGCAGTCGATTGACCAGTTTGAGCAGCTTTCTCAAATTTTAATGCCATTAAATGCGCTGCAGTCTCAAAGAAAGTCCTTTGAACAACGAACAAAGCGGCTGCAAGCGAAGGAATTTACACTCGCCTTATTCGGTGCTTTTAGTTCGGGGAAATCTTCGTTTGCCAACGCCCTTGTTGGGAGAAAGGTGCTGCCATCATCTCCTACACCAACGACGGCCACGATTAATAAGCTGACGCGGCCGACAGAAGACCATCCGCATGAAAGTGTGAAAGTGGTGTTCAAAACCGAGCAGGAAATATTAGAAGAGCTCGATCAAATTCTCGGTTTTTCTATAACGGAAGAAAAGGGAGATACGTTTCAAGCGAAACTCGATCGAACGCTGAAAAAAAGAGCGCTTGAACAGGATCACCGCATCATTGTTGAACATTTTTTAAACGCTCATGAAAAGTTCCGTGATTCCATTCAAAAACAAACGCCGCTCAATGTCACCCTTCAAGAACTAAAACCATATGTGGCAGAAGAGGCTGTTTCTTGTGTGGTGAAGGAAGTGACGGTGTATTTAAGTACACCTTTAACAGATAAAGGACTGACGATTGTTGATACACCAGGCGCCAGCAGTATGAATAAACGTCATACAGAGATTGCCTTTCAATATATGAAGGATGCTGATGCCCTTCTTTATTTAACTTACTACCAGCATTCTTTCTCAAAAGCAGACCGGTCATTTTTACGTAAACTCGGGCTTGTAAAAGATTCATTTAGCATGGATAAAATGTTTTTTATTATCAATGCAGCTGACCTCGCAAAGGATCAAACAGAGCTTGAAACTGTCTTTGACTATGTGAAAAATGAGCTCACAAAAGAAGGCATCCGGCATCCAAACCTTCATCATGTATCCAGTAAGGAAGAGATCGAAGGAAAGGATCAGTCGCCTTATAATCAGTATGCACAGCTTAGAACACAGCTCGACTATTTTATTGAGGAAGAATTAACGAAAGATGCGATTGAGCTGCTGTATTTTGAAGCGAGTACATTATGTAGAACAGTCGACAAGCTGCATGAGACGCTGCATCAGTCAGAAGATGAAAAGCAAGCAGAAAAGAAAAAGATAGACACATCCTATGAAGTGATCGTTGATCAAATGAGCCATATTAAACGATCTAAGCTAGTGACAGAAAGTGTGAAAAAGGACTTGCACGAACAGCTTTACCACATTGTTCAGCGCTTGTCACTTTATGCAAATGATCTGTTAAAGACAGCCTTTTATCCTGGAATATCTCAAGGGGAATTCAGGCAGGAGTTGAAAAAAGCGCTTGAACAGGCGCTAAAGGATTATGAATTTGAATTTGTACAGGAGATAAAGGCGCTTGATATTCGAATGGAATCGTTTATCACTCAATATTTCAAAGAGGAGTGGGAGAAAGGATTACAGGCTGCGTGTGCAGAAGATCCTTACTTTTCTCTCCGGCTGTCGCCGCCAGATGAGAAAAATGCAGAGCTGAAACAAATTGAAGTGGAAGCGGACCTAACGCCGTTTGAGCCGCTCTTAAAGAAGCAAAAATCAGCAAAAGCTTTCTTTGAACAGAACGGGAAGGCAGCGTTTATTGAAGCGATTCGAGATGTTCTTTTCCAGTTAACGACGAAATGGGCAGATAAAGAAAAAGAAGAATTACAGAGCAGATACGAAATGATGGTGAAGACCTTTACTGAAAGATATGAGACAGAAGCGCTCAAGCAGCTGAATGAACAAAAACAAACATTTATCATGAGCTTGACGACAGATGCGAAAGAGCAGGCGATGATAGAACAAGTATACAAGCAGACAAATGAATGGAAGAATCAGTTGAAAACCATTTGATTCATGATAGACTATATAAATAAAGAAAGCAGTTGATAAAAAATGACGAGCGTACATGAAGAGATTTCCGCACATTCACAAAAACAGAATGCTCATATCAAGTCGTTTCTTGCGCTTGAGCAGAAAAGAGAGCAGGCAATAGAGACTGCTGTTTTCAAGTGTGAGCAAAACGAACCATTTACAACTGACGATATCAATGCGATTACTTCGAAGATGAATGAGCTTGCACGAGGCGGTATTGTTCCGCTGCGTAAGCATGTTACGATTGATATGGTTAAGGAGTATGTCGAACGAAAACAGAAGTAAAGAGTAACTTTCTCTTTTTTGGTCATCTTAACAAGTGAACCGAGAAAGGGGAATGATGATGGAAAAAAAGCAGCATGCAAAAAAGCAGGATGAGCGTAACCCGAAACAAAAAGAGATGCCGTCCTACGCAGAAGCAGAATCGAAAAAAATGCAATACGGTCAAAAATAATCCAAAGGTGCCACTTCTTTTCCAAAAGAAGAGGGCGCCTTTTTTATGTCGAATTCTATGTTCTGTGATAGAATAGGAGTATTGTTTTGAAAAAGGGAGTTTATAAGAATGAATAAACACGTACTGCTTGTTGATGGTATGGCGCTTCTGTTCAGATCGTTCTATGCAACGGCTGTCCATCGCAATTTTATGATAAATGATCATGGCGTCCCGACGAATGGCGTGAATGGTTATTTGAAGCATTTATTAACCGCTGTTCAGACATTTGAGCCAACTCATATTGTGTGTTGCTGGGATATGGGAAGCCAAACATACCGAAATGAATTGTTTCAAGATTATAAAGCAAATCGAGGAGAGGCGCCTGTCGAGCTCATTCCGCAATTCGATTTAGCAAAAGAAGCGACAGAAGAACTAGGAATTGTAAACGTTGGTTTAAAAGGCTTTGAGGCAGATGATTGTATCGGCACGCTGGCGGCAGTCTATCAGAATGAAGCACGTGTGACGGTTCTAACCGGCGACAGAGATTTGCTGCAGATATTGAATGAACGAGTGACTGTTGCTTTGATGCAAAAAGGGATCGGGAACTATAAACATTATACAAAAGCCTTATTTGAAGAGGAAATGGGCATCTCTCCAAAGGCGCTGATCGATATGAAAGCACTTATGGGAGATTCAAGTGACAATTACCCAGGTGTGAAAGGAATCGGAGAAATAACAGCATTAAAATTTATTCAAACATATCAAACCATTGATGGATTATTAGAAAATGTTCATGAACTAACGGCCGCACAGCAAAAGAAAATGCAAGCAGGATTAGAAGATTTGAAGCTCTCCCGTTTATTGGCAGAGATCAAATGTGATGTCCCGCTGAGCTGTCCAATTGATGAGACGAAGATGAATATCAATCAAGAACGGGCTGCTGCCATGCTGCGATACCATCAAATCAAAGGAATTGAACCGATGGTGAATCGATTAAGTAAAATAGAGATCAGCTAAGCCGATCTCTCAGCGTATAGACAAACCCTCGCATTCGTTGTCAGGTCTGCGCTCCGGTGCTCACGAATGTCAAATTCGCTCCGCTCCGGTACTCGCCCTTCCTAGGGCTGCAAAGGTTTTCTATCACGCTGAAAAGAAGACAAAGGACTAAAATAAAAATCATTTTAGCCCTTTGTTAGAGATAAGCTAAGCTGATCTCTAAGGTCATCTTTTTGTATTGCTTTTCTTCGCTCTATTTTCGAGCTGAGATAGTGGCTGCTTATCTTTTGTTTGCGCATCACCTTGAGGGGTTGTCCCATTTGTGACACGACCTTTATTCTCTTTATCCAATCAGTATCACCTCATACATTAGCATAACCGAAAAAAAGCGATTCATCCTTTAGAAAGGTGAATCGCTTTTCTAGCGAGCTGATCAGCTACTTGATTTTCCTTGCTTGGAATCCACTTTATGAAAAATAAATCAAACTGCCGTTGAAGCTCGATCATCTCTTTTATAAAAGGCTGAAAAGCTGGATTTTTAGCAAATCCTGCATTGGCCGCACGGTCAACTACCTGTGAATCTGTTCGAAACGAAACGGAACGCAGTCCTTTTTCTACGCAGATTTTCATCCCTTCAATGAGAGCGGAAAATTCTGCTTCGTGATTGCTCATTGATCCGAGAGGAATCGAGAAAGATTCTGCCTTTCCATCATATTTAATGAAAATGCCGATGCCAGAAGGACCTGGATTACCTGCGCTAGCACCATCAATGTATATTTCAGCTGGCAATTTATTTCACCCTTTCATCAAGCGGAACCATTCTTTTCGCTGCATACGCATATGGTGTCCCAATCGCGGCGACGATAAATTTAATCACATAAGTCGTGATGAAGATTTCGATCCATACATGAAATGGATAGGTGCCAAGAAAGGCAATGGTTGTGAAGATCAGTGTATCAAGCAGCTGGCTGATCATCGTACTTCCAGCGTTGCGCACCCAGAGCGCACCATCGGAAGGAAATATCCGGCGAATAAACGAATATACATAAACATCTAACATTTGACTGATGATATAAGCAGCAAGACTGCCAAGTGCGACCCTTGGCATAAAGCCAAATATCGTTTCGAGCGATGTTTGAGACATGTCAGATGGAGCGGGATGGAAAAGCAAAGCCTCCTGCATGACAACGGTTAGCGTTAAAAGGGTAGCAAAGCCAATCCAGACAGCTTTCCTCGCTTCATTTTGTCCATATTTTTCATTCAATACGTCCGTTGCAAAGAACACACTGCCATATAAAATGTTTCCAAGTGTTGCCGTTAAGCCAAACAATTCAACGGTTTTGACCACTTGTAAATTTGCAGCAACCGTCGCAAAGCCAATCCAGACGAAAAGGCCCATCTTGCCAAATCCTTTATAAAATAGAAGAACAATGATAAAATTAATGATCGCAAATAAGATCCAAATACCTTCATTAAACAAGTGACATGAACTTCCTTTCTCATTGTAAAATGTAACTTTTTGATTATAGCATAACGAACGTTTACCTTAAAAGCACGGGAAGGCGATGTGATCAATGAAATTAAGAGCGCACTATACAATGAAAGTGAAATCGATTGGGTCCATTGCTTTTTTCCAAGAAGATTGGATGGAGCTAAAAGAGGCCTTGCTTTTAGCAAAACATATCGATAAAAAAGAACCACAGTCACTCCTATCATTTGAAGATGAAAAAGGAGCGATGTGGTCTGTTAAAGAACTTGAAAAGCTAAATGAAGAACTAAAGCTTGAACCTGATCAGCTTCAGGTCTATTTTGATGCAAGTTTTCACAAAGAAACAGGCGACTCTGGCCTTGGGGTTGTCGTCTACTATAAGCTCGGAGAAGATGCTTATCGTTTGAGAAAAAATCAGTCCTTTCAAGGAATCACCAATAATGAAGCGGAGTATGCAGCTTTATTTGAGGCAGTAAACGCTTTGAAAGACCTTGGGGCAAGCAGAAATTCTGTCACGATTAGAGGCGATTCATTAGTTGTCATGAATCAATTAAAAGGAGAATGGCCTTGTTATGATGATATACATAACAAATGGCTCGACCGGATTGAAGCGGCTTTAAAGGAGCTGAGGCTTACGCCAACATATGAAGTCATCGATCGTAAACAAAATGCAGAAGCGGATCAGCTTGCAAGGCAGATACTTGCAGACGTCCCAATTGAAAGTAAATTGAAATTAGAAGCAGACGGAGCTGAATAATGTGGATAAAAAAACAGCAGTACAAGAATTGACGGATCTCCAAGACACGTATTGTTCAGATTGCTTGATTAAGAAGCACTTTCGAAAAGAATATGGCAAAAAATACGCCCACTCCTTTTGTATTCAGCAATGCACAGTAGGAGAGAAAATAAAAGAATACGGACAGACGCTGCTTAAAAAGTAAGCGGCTGCCCCGGTTTTCCTTACTCAAACATCCGCTCGTGAAAAAAAACGGATAGAATGTGTTAAAAAAGAACATATTCTGAAAAATGAGCCGATATAACTATAGAAAGTTTTGGTTGAGTTACTTTTTGACTAAGTGACGGATAATAGAGGAAAAGGGGAAGGCCGGCATGAATAATAAGGATTTCGAAACGGTATTACATCGAACATTTCAAGAGGTATACAGCGATCTAGAGCAGCTAGTAGATGTAGCAAAGAAGGGAAGACCTTTTCTCGAAAAAGATATTTCTGAAATTGAACAACGACTGAAGCAAAATATTTTAGCCATTGAAATTCAGCTGAAAATCAAATAAGAGAGGCATATGCCTCTCTTTATTTTGTCGTTTCATCATTGATTTAGTTGATTAGATTTTTGTTACGTTTGCAGCTTGAGGTCCACGATTACCTTCAACGATTTCAAAAGAAACTTCTTGTCCTTCTTCTAAAGACTTGTAGCCGTCACCTTCGATAGCTGTGAAGTGAACGAATACATCGTCTCCGCCTTCAACTTCAATGAAGCCGAAACCTTTTTCATTATTGAACCATTTTACTTTACCGTTTTGCATATTGCTTTTTCCTCCTAGTACTGTAGCACACCTTTTGGGCATACTAAAAAAAATTTTCATCACCTAACGACTTTACAGTTGTTAAATGATGGTTCCACTATACACCATCAAAAGTAACGCGTCAAGCAGGCGAGCCAAATTTTGAGCAGAATGTTTGATTTTTTTGTTTTTTTGGTGAATAACAATGAAAAATAAAACGTTCTTTTCGGAACCTAACGTGCAGCTTGTCCGTAAATAAAAAAAATACAGAAAGAGGTGCAATCATGAATCGTTATACACTTGAAGAATTTGTTCAGAATACGCAGCAAGAAGATAAGGGAGAAGGGGTCTTTGAACTTGAAACATCAAGGCTTCTAGAAATTAATTTGACTGACACCATTTGGGCAAAAACAGGTTCCATGGTTTCCTATCGAGGGAAAATCAAATTTGAACGTGAGGGTGTTTTTGAGCACGGCGTCTCAAAGATGTTCAAAAAAATGCTCTCAGGAGAAGGCACCTCACTAATGAAGGCGACAGGTGATGGGAAATTATATGTGGCAGATCAAGGCAAAAAAATCTCAATTCTCCGTTTGGCCCAAGGGGAATCTATTTTTGTTAATGGAAACGACCTGCTCGCATTTGAACCGTCTGTCCGCTGGGATATCAAATTAATGAAAAAGGTATCAGGCATGCTTGCAGGCGGATTATTTAATGTCAAATTAGAAGGGCCGGGCTTAGTTGCAATCACAAGCCATTATGAGCCGCTGACACTCATTGTTCAGCCTGGTGACTCTGTTTATACAGATCCGAATGCGACTGTTGCGTGGTCAGGGGATCTAAAAACTGAATTTGTGACAGATGTTTCCTTTAAAACTTTTATTGGCAGGGGAAGCGGAGAGTCCATTCAAATGAAGTTTAGCGGAAGCGGCTTTGTTGTCGTTCAGCCGTTTGAAGAAGTATACACAACAAATGGAAATCAAGGGTAAAGAAAAAGGTGTCCGTCATTGACGGACACCTTTTTATGATAATGCGCGAGCATATGTTTTGTTATTCATGATGAGATCTGACTGCTCGACGATATCTTCCAAAATGGTTTGAGAAGATTGTTTTAAGTGCAGTTTTTTCATGTTTTGTTTCATTGTTTCTAATTTTTCTTCGTCCTGAAGCAAGTTGGTCACAGATTCTAAAATGTCTTCATGTCTGTTAATGACGATGGCAGCGCCATAATCCTCAAAGAAAAGAGCATTTTCTTTTTCTTGGCCAGGGACAGGCTTGTAAAGAATGACCGGGACACCGATTGCAGTTGCTTCTGTTAAAGTAATGCCGCCTGGTTTTGTAATCATACAATCTGTTACTCTGAACAATTCATCAATTTGTTCCACATATCCAAGCGCCTTCAATTGATCTGGGTGTGCCTGCTCAAGAACGCTAAGCGATTGTTTCAGTGCGGCGTTCTTTCCGCATACAACAACAATTTGTACTTCACTGTCGAGAAGCAGCGCCTCACATAATTCCTTCACATTTTTTAGTACACCGTGAGCACCGGCCATGATAAGAAGTACTTTTTTGTCTGATGATAATCCATATTTTTTATAGATCATCGATTTTGGCACGTCTGCTTCAAACTGTGGTCTAATAGGAATACCTGTCACTTTGACATCGCTTGGATGTGTGCCGATTTCCACTAATTTTTGTTTCACATAATCGGTTGCAACATAGTATCGATCGATGTTTTCATGTACCCAAATCTTATGGAGACAAAAATCGGTCATGACATTAAAAGTTGGAATCACTTTCCCTGTTTTGTTTCGATATTCTGGTACAACAATCATCGGGAATGTAATAATGATGATATCTGGATTGTGTAACTGAATTAATTCATCGAGACGCTTATTTCCCATCTTTAAATAAATGTTAAATTTGCGTTTATTGTAAATTTTATCAACACCGTAATAAAACAAGCGATAAAATTGTTTCCCAATGGAAAAGCTCTTCAAGTATAAATATTGAGTCACTTCTGACACAATGGGATTCGATTCTTGATACAAATTAGAAACTACAACATGTTCAAATCCTTGGGATTTGCATTCATCATACAGTGTTTTTGCTACCTGCATATGTCCATTTCCATAATTTGCGGTCAAGATTAATATTTTTTTATTGGTATTCAAGAATATTCACCTCAAATGTAATCAACAACAACAAAACTTCGTACGAAACTATTAATCTCATAGGTCTACATATACATAAAGATAACATATAAACAGTTAGAGCATATCATTCGTTACGAAAGAATTAAACTAATTTTAAAAAACAAACAGATTCAATTGATAATGGAAGACAGAGCCATTTGTATTTTAACACATTTTGCCGATTTATCGTCAGGCCACAGTCTATTTTATTCCCAAACGTATGGTGTTTCTTGATAAACATAATAATTAAGCCAATTCATAAACAATAAGGTTGCATGGGCTTTCCAACGATTTACTGGGATTAATGTGTCACCATCTTCTATAAAATAGTGGACAGGTTTTTGGACTGTATCATGTTTCAACAAATCTCTTTCATATTCCTGCATCAATGTATCTGTATCATACTCAGGATGTCCAGTTAAAAATACTTGTTTATCATCATCTGAAACAATTAAACAAACACCTGCTTCTTCAGACATACTCAAGACTTTCAAATTCGGCGTGTTTTTTAATTGTTCTGTATTAATATCTGTATGCCTAGAATGTGGGACATAGTATACTTCATCAAAACCTCTGACTAATCTTTCTTTTTTCTCTTTCACAATATGCTCAAATACACCAAATTTCTTCTCGGGAAGCTTGATCTTTTCAATCCCGTAATGGTGATATAAACCTGCCTGTGCACCCCAGCAAATATGAAGGGTAGACGTCACATTGGTTTTACTCCAGTCCAAAATGTCCTGCAGCTCTTTCCAATAAGAAACTTCTTCAAAAGGTAAGTGCTCAATTGGTGCGCCAGTGATGATCATTCCATCAAATTTTTTATGGCGAATCGATTCAAAGGTCGTATAAAATTCATCTAGATGCTCTCTCGACGTATTCTTCGGTGTATGTGTACTTGGAATCAAAAACGTAAAGTACACTTGTAAAGGAGAATTTCCGAGCATTCTCAGCAGCTGCGTTTCAGTTTGTATTTTTTTTGGCATTAAATTTAAGATCACGATATTCAAAGGACGGATATCTTGCTTGAATGCCCTTGTCTCATCCATGACGAAAATATTTTCGCTCTCTAGTATTTGTTTTGCCGGCAGATGAACTGGTATGTTAATAGGCAACTCGCCACCCCCTGAACCAAAGCTAATTTCACTTCATTATAGGAACTTTCTGGCGATATTTCAATGTTTCAATTATGTTACAATGAAAAATAGAGCAAAAAAGAATGCTGTTTCTGTAAAAAAAGGAGGCCGTTTTGTTATGATCACAAAGCATTTATCAGATATTGACATTGCCCAAAAGGCTAAGCTAAGACCAATTCAAGACATCGCAGCAAAGCTGCAACTACATGACGAAGAATTAGAATGCTATGGTTTCACAAAAGCGAAAATATCTTTGACTATTTTTGACCGTTTAAAGGAACAAAAAGAAGGACACGTGATTCTTGTCACTTCCATCAACCCAACGCCAGCAGGTGAGGGGAAATCCACGGTAACAGTCGGCCTTGGTCAAGCCTTCGAAAAAATTGGCAAAAAAGCGATCATTGCGATGCGTGAGCCATCATTAGGTCCTACAATGGGGATTAAAGGCGGGGCAGCGGGCGGAGGATATTCACAGGTGCTGCCAATGGAAGAAATCAATCTTCATTTCACAGGAGATTTTCATGCCATTACATCTGCACATAACGCCTTATCTGCTTTTATTGATAACCATATCCATCACGGAAATGAACTCGGCATCGACATGCGCCGCATTGTATGGAAGCGGGTGCTTGATTTAAACGATCGTGCATTAAGACAAGTCGTTGTCGGACTTGGCGGTCAGTTAAATGGGTATCCTAGAGAAGACGGATTTGACATTACAGTTGCTTCTGAAATGATGGCGATCCTCTGTTTAGCAGAAGACTTAACTGACTTAAAAAAACGTCTTTCTTCTATTGTTGTTGCCTATAATCAAGAAGGCGAGCCAGTCACAGTGGGAGCACTTGGATATGAAGGTGTCTTGACGTTACTTTTAAAAGACGCACTCAAGCCGAACCTTGTTCAAACGATTGAAGGAACCCCAGCCCTTGTCCATGGCGGTCCTTTTGCCAATATTGCACATGGATGCAATAGTTTAATTGCAACCAAAATGGCAGCAAAGTTAGCTGATTATGTCGTAACAGAAGCTGGATTTGGAGCAGATCTTGGAGCAGAAAAGTTCCTTCACATTAAAACAAGAGCTGGTGATTTCAAACCTGGTGCAGTTGTCATTGTGGCGACAGTGAGAGCATTAAAGATGCATGGCGGAATGAAGAAAACCGAACTCAAAGAAGAGAATGCACACGCCGTATTAGAAGGTATACATAATTTAGAAAAGCATATTGAAACCGTTCAAGCTTTTGGTCTTCCATATATTGTCGCGGTAAACCGTTTTATTACGGATACAAAAGAAGAGATTCAAGCGATAGAAGATTGGTGCGGCAAACATGGCCATCCAGTTAAAGCCGTGAATGTATGGGAAGAAGGAGGCGAAGGCGGGACAGCTCTTGCAGAGGAACTAGCGGAACTCATTGAAAAGAAAAAGAACAACTTTACCTATTTGTATGAAGAGAACGATTCCATCGAAGAAAAGTTATCTAAAGTGGCCAAAGTGGTTTACGGGGCAGATGGGGTCACGCTCACATCCAAAGCAAGAAAGCAGCTGGCTGCCATTGAGGAAAACGGCTGGGCTCATTTGCCGGTATGTATGGCAAAAACACAATATTCTCTTTCAGATGATCCAGCTTTAATCGGCAGACCTAAAGGCTTTACCATTACGATTCGCGAGTTAAAGCCATCTGTAGGAGCAGGATTTATTGTGGCCTTAACCGGAAGCATTTTGACAATGCCTGGATTACCTAAAAAACCTGCGGCTCTCGAAATGGATTTATTAGAAGACGGCAGTGTGACAGGACTCTTTTAAACGGAAGCATAAAAAGCGATTTTCTAAAAGAAGCATGTTACGATAGGAAAAAGTGAATCCTAGGAGGCTATGAGATGTCAATTTATGATATTCAGGTCAAGACCATTAACGGTCAGGAAAAATCGATGGCAGATTACAAAGGAAAAGTGCTCATTATTGTAAACACAGCAAGCAAATGTGGACTGACTCCTCAATTTAAACAATTACAAGAACTATATGATCAATATCATGAAAAGGGCCTTGAAATTTTAGGATTTCCGTGTAACCAATTTATGAACCAAGAGCCAGAAGGAGAAGAAGCCATTCAAGAATTCTGTTCTTTGAATTATGGAGTGACCTTCCCTATGTTTGCGAAAATAGATGTTAATGGCGAAGAGGCGCACCCGCTATTCAAGCATTTAACAAGTGAAGCGAAAGGTGTGCTTGGGACAAAAACAGTGAAATGGAATTTCACAAAATTTATCGTGGACCAAAACGGAGAAGTCACTGAACGGTTCTCCCCGAAAACGCCACCAAAAGAATTAGAAAGCTCAATCATCGCTCTGTTGGACAAATAAGATGCTGACAGTCATGCAGCGAAAACAATTGGAGGCAGCTGCCTCCTTTGTTTCAGACAGGCTGAAGGATGAACCAACTGGACACGATGCGGCTCATGTTGCTCGTGTGCGCGAGCTTGCCGTCCGTATTGCACATCAGGAAGGCGGCTCTTTATTTATCATCGAAATGGCGGCAATTGTACATGATGTCATTGATGAAAAGCTGTCAAGTGAATGGAAGATCACTACGGAGCAGCTTGAGTACCAGCTCCTTTTGTGGGAATTGGACACGCGGGATATCCGCTATATCATGGACATCATTACAACGATGTCTTTTCGTCACCGACATAAGCAGTTTAGGCCGATGACGTTAGAAGGGGCTATTGTTCAAGATGCGGATAGGCTGGATGCGATAGGAGCAAGCGGTATCGCTAGAGTGTTTACGTATGCTGGCGCAACAGGTGAGCCCCATTATACAAAGGACACGCAGCAGGGCTCTGTGCTAAAGCATATGGAAGAAAAACTGCTCAAATTAAAAGACTTGATGAACACTCGTGCAGGGAAGCAGCTTGCTGATGAGCGGCATGAATTGATGAGTTTATTTATCAAGAAATGGAAAGAAGAATGCGGCCTTACAGATGAGTAGGGTCTTTATGTGTGTAAGGAGGATATATCAATGAAAATAACAGCCATAGAACCGACGCCAAGTCCGAATACCATGAAGGTTATTTTGACAGAAGCACTTGCCGGCGGTAAAAGCAACAACTACAAAAAGGATCAAAAAGACGAAGCCCCAGAAATGATCAAACGTATTTTAAGCATTGAAGGTGTAAAAGGGGTTTATCATGTCGCAGATTTCTTAGCAGTCGAGCGAAATGCAAAGTTTGACTGGCAGGGTATTTTACAGCAGGTCAGAGAAGCCTTTGGACAAGAAACAGAAGGCCTTCAGGAAGGATCGCAGTCAGGCGATGACACATTTGGTGAAGTGAAAGTGTTTGTCCAAATGTTTAATGGGATTCCGATGCAGGTCAAACTGTCAGACGGTGAAAGAGAAGAGCGGTTTGGCATGCCTGAACGTTTTCAAGCAGCCATTTTAAAGCTTAGAAGCAGCTCAGACAATGTCGTGTTTGAACGTGTGTGGAAAGAACACGGCGTTCGTTTTGGGGAATTTGCTGATATCGGTCAGGAAGTCACAGAGGAGCTGCAAGCAGCCTATGATGATGAGCGTTTAGCCCGATTAACAGAGGCAGTTAAAGAAGGGCAGGAAGCTGTAGATAGACAGGTGAACCGAAAAGCATATGATGTAACAGAAGACATGCTGCAAGAGGAAGATTGGAAAAAACGTTTTGCCCATTTAGAGCAAATGCAGCCAGAGCAAAAGGATATACCTGTTTTAATGAAAGCAATGGAGGATCCAAAAACGTCTATTCGCAGACAAGCCGTTGTGAATGCTGGCATGATTGAAGATCCTGCCATTCTGCCTATTCTATATAAGGGGCTCGAGGACAAAACAGTGACGGTCCGCAGAACGGCTGGCGACTGTATTTCTGACCTTGGTGACCCTAGCGCTATAGAAGCCATGATCGCAGCATTAAAGGACCCGAGTAAGCTCGTCCGCTGGCGTGCAGCGATGTTCCTTTATGAAGAAGGGGACGAAACGGCACTTGAAGCATTAAAAGAAGCAGAGCAAGACCCTGAGTTTGAAGTCAGTCTTCAAGTCAAAATGGCGATTGAGCGCATTGAGCATGGAGAAGAAGCGAAAGGCTCTGTGTGGAAGCAAATGACAGAAAGTAGAAAGAATGCATCAGAATGATGAGAAAAATGAACAAGCTGCCAATGACAAGCAGCTTGTATTTCTAAAAAAGATAGACAGAAAAATTTTTTTAGAAAAATTATTTTGAATATTGTTGAAATATGCGAAAAAACTCTATATAGTAGTACCAATATAGAATATTGGAGGTCAGATTTTATGACACGAACCTTGCTGAGCGCTTGCTTCAGCAGCCATGTTAGTCATCAGTCATTCATAGGTGGCTAAATAAACAGAAAATTTGTAAAATAAAATCAACTCAAAATCATGCAGTCAACAAGACTTGTAGTATAGGAGGCTTTTTAAACAGATGGCAGAACTACGCAGTAATATGATTAAACAAGGAATCGACAGAGCACCTCACCGAAGCTTACTAAGAGCAGCGGGGGTAAAGGATGAGGATTTCGGCAAGCCATTTATTGCCGTATGTAATTCCTATATTGATATTGTCCCAGGACATGTCCATCTTCAGGAATTCGGGAAGATTGTGAAAGAAGCCATTCGTGAAGCTGGCGGCGTTCCATTTGAATTCAATACGATTGGCGTCGATGATGGAATTGCCATGGGTCATATCGGGATGAGATATTCATTGCCAAGCCGTGAAATCATTGCTGACTCTGTAGAAACCGTTGTATCTGCTCATTGGTTTGATGGAATGGTTTGTATTCCTAACTGCGATAAAATCACACCAGGAATGATGATGGCAGCGATGCGCGTGAATATCCCGACTGTTTTTGTGAGCGGCGGACCGATGGAAGCGGGTAGAACAAGTGATGGCAGAAAAATTTCTCTTTCTTCTGTATTTGAAGGCGTTGGTGCATACCAGTCAGGTAAAATCAATGAAGAGGAATTAAATGAATTAGAGCAGTTTGGCTGTCCAACCTGCGGATCTTGTTCAGGTATGTTTACAGCTAACTCAATGAACTGTTTGGCAGAAGCACTCGGGATTGCTCTTCCTGGAAATGGAACAATTTTGGCGACATCACCAGAGCGAAGAGAATTTGCGAAAAAGTCTGCAAAACAACTCATGGAGCTCATCAAAAAAGATATTAAACCACGTGATATTGTCACTGAAAAAGCAATTGATAATGCATTTGCATTAGATATGGCACTTGGTGGTTCAACCAATACCGTTCTTCACACATTGGCGATTGCGAATGAAGCAGGTGTTGAATATTCACTTGAACGCATCAATGAAGTAGCCGAACGTGTGCCTCATTTATCGAAACTTGCTCCAGCTTCAGATGTTTATATTGAGGATTTACATGAAGCAGGCGGCGTTACAGCCGCACTAAATGAATTGTCTAAAAAAGAAGGAGCTCTTCATTTAGATACAATGACCGTCACTGCGAAAACGCTTGGCGAGAACATTGCGGGACATGAGGTAAAAGATTATAACGTCATTTATCCAATTGATAAGCCATTTACTGAAAAAGGCGGCTTAGCCGTTTTATTTGGAAACCTTGCGCCAGATGGAGCCATCATTAAAACGGGCGGGGTACAAGACGGGATCACACGCCATGAGGGACCTGCGATCGTATTTGAATCCCAAGAAGAAGCCCTTGAAGGCATCATTAATAGAAAAGTAGAAGCAGGACATGTTGTCATCATTCGCTACGAAGGACCTAAAGGCGGACCTGGCATGCCTGAAATGCTTGCACCTACTTCACAAATCGTCGGTATGGGACTTGGACCAAAGGTTGCTTTAATTACAGACGGACGTTTTTCCGGCGCTTCTCGCGGATTGTCTATTGGACACGTCTCACCAGAGGCAGCTGAGGGCGGCCCGCTTGCCTTTGTTGAAAATGGTGACCATGTCGTTGTCGATATCGAGCAGCGCATTTTAAGCGTAGATGTTCCAGAGGAAGAATGGGAAAGAAGAAAAGCAAACTGGAAAGGCTTTGAGCCAAAAGTAAAAACAGGTTATCTTGCTAGATATTCAAAACTTGTGACATCAGCCAATACAGGCGGAATCATGAAAATTTAATCTGATATCGAACATTTGAAAATTGGCTCTCTCTATAGTATCCTTTATTCACAACATAAGGATTATAGAGGGGGCTTTTTTATGTCAATGGCATATGAAGAATACATGCGCCAGCTCGTTGTACCGATGCGTCAAGAGCTGACAAGTGCAGGATTTCAAGAACTAACAACGGAAGAAGAAGTAGAACAAACGATGCAAGAAAGAGAAGGAACGACATTTGTGGTTGTCAATTCTGTATGCGGGTGCGCTGCCGGCTTAGCACGCCCAGCTGCTACACAAGCTGTGATGAAGGCAGAAAAAACGCCAGATCGAATTGTAACAGTTTTTGCTGGCCAGGACAGGGAAGCAACGGCAAAAATGAGAGAATACTTCACAGGCGAAGAGCCATCGTCTCCATCTATGGCACTTTTAAAAGGAAATGAACTTGTTCATTTTATTCCGCGTGACGAAATTGAAGGTCATGAAATGGAAGACATCATGAACAACGTCTTATCTGCATTTGAAAAACATTGCTAATACACATGTTGAAATGTCCTGTGATCAAATCAGGGCATTTTTTCTTGATCATGATGGAGGAACCGCATGCTTATCACAACAAGCTTTAGAGCAAATGAACAAACGATTGAAACAGCAAAAGCCCTTGCAGAGGATTTACATGGCGAGTATGTAGAGAGGCGCAAACAATCTGTCAAGCAGCTTGCGATAAAACGAGGAGACGTCCTTGTCGTGGGGAAAGAAAGATTCGAATGGTATCAGCCAAATGGTGAAAAGTTTTTCTTTCATCCAAGCTCAGCAATGTTCAGGGTGAAGCGGCTCATGCGCGGAGAAAAGGATCCTTTAATCGAAGCCACGCAGCTTCAGCCTGGCGATTCCTTTTTAGATTGTACGCTTGGCTTAGGATCAGATGCCATTACAGCAAGCATGCGAGTAGGTACGAATGGAAGGGTCGTTGGTATCGAAAAGAATCCCATGACAGCATTGCTAGTGCGAGAAGGACTAAACACATGGGAGACAGGGATAAGAGAAGTAGATGAAGCGATGAAACGGATATCTGTTGTAAGTGGAGACAGTATCGAGCAGCTAAAGAAACTCTCTGATGGTTCATTTGATGTCGTCTATTTTGATCCGATGTTTGAGGAGACAATTCAAGAATCTGCAAGTATCGCCCCGCTACGTCATGCAGCAGAGCACCACTTTGACCACGAAATAGCCGTCCAAGAAGCGCTGAGAGTGGCGAGAAAAAGGGTAGTTTTAAAAGATCATTGGAAAAGCACCCGATTTCTAGCAGACTCCTATCAATTTCACGTTTTAAAACGAAAAACAGCTCAATTTCATTATGGATATATTGAGAAAGAAAAAAGCCCTCACTAATAGACAATGCTTTGAATTCCTTGTCAATCATCTAAAAAAGCCCTTATTTAGGGCTTTTAATCTGTAATCTCCATATAGACAAAATAAAATAACGTCAACAAGGAAGCCGTAATGAAAAACCCTTCAAGCATACCCATTCCTCCCAAATTTTAGTCGCCTTTGCTACCATTGTAAACGTTTTATTATGAAAAAGAAAGTCTCAAATCGGTGGCCAAATTGAATGACTGAAAATTCATTATATGCTAGAATAGCAGTATGATAACTTATGGAAGGAATTAGATATCATGAAGATGTGGATGAGAAAAACGCTTGTTGCGCTCTTTACGATTGCAACTTTTGGTTTAGTCTCTCCTCCGTCGGCTTTGATGACAGACAAGCCCTCTGAACTTTCTTCATCTGATAAAACGCCTTATACAGCTGTTTATGATAAATCAGATGAAATGCGCAGCTGGGAACTAACGCAACAGGAAAGCAAAGAGCAGACAGATCCCTTTGAGCAATATAAGCAAGAGGTGCTATCAAATGCAGAAAATCAATCCTTTCTCAAATTTGGTCGTAAAATCACACCTGTCATTGAGGACGAGTACAGAGAAGAGATTCAGCCGAAGATTGAACAAGTGTTAACCGACTATTTAACAAATTTCAAAGATGACGAAAAATTTCAAGATGTTGTTTTAACTGATCAGCCTTCAAGCGGAAATGGCGAAAAAATCTTCCACATTTACAACCGCAAGACCGGAGAAGATTTGCTCCGTTTCCATGTCAGAAGAGATCAGCCGCCTCACAGCGGATATTGGTTTAACTTTCATTACCATACAGCAGAAGATGGATTCCAGACGCATCATGAACTCGGTAATATTTACTGGGATAAAAACACCCCGCCGAGCTGGATGAGCCACTAGAAGGAGATGTCATGCCAATTGAAAAAATATACAATGAACGAAATGGTGCAGATTACAAAACAAATGTTAAACGATCGCGGAGTGAAAATTGAAGATATCGCACACATTGTGCTGAAGCTCCAAGAAAAATATCATCCAAACCTTCCACTTAGTGTCTGTATTGAAAATGTTGAAAAAGTGCTGAATAAAAGGGAAATTGTCCATGCAGTTTTAACAGGACTTGCCCTTGATCAGCTGGCAGAACAAAAGCTTTTGCCAGAGCCTTTACAGCACTTAGTTGAAACAGATGAGCCGCTATATGGAATTGATGAGATTATTCCGCTTTCCATTGTCAATGTATATGGATCAATCGGTTTGACCAACTTCGGTTATTTAGATAAAGAGAAATTTGGTATTATTCGTGAATTAGATGAGGGCCGTCCAGGTGAAGTGCATACTTTCCTTGATGACCTAGTCGCTGCACTTGCCGCAGCAGCTGCAAGCCGCATTGCTCACTCACACCAAGATATTAAAGATGAAGAGCAGGAACGAGTGAATCAAGTATAAAAAGAAAAACATGTCTGCTCATCATGCAGGCATGTTTTTTTGGTTTCAACAAAAGCAGAAATAAGGTAAACTACAACAAGAACATAAATAAAGGATGAAAAAAATGAAACAATACAAAGAGTTATGCCGTCATGTATTACAGCACGGGGATGAAAAAGGTGACAGAACGGGTACAGGTACAATCAGCACGTTCGGTTACCAGATGAGATTTGATTTACAGGAAGGATTTCCTCTTTTAACAACAAAGAAATTACACCTGAAATCAATCATTCATGAGTTGCTTTGGTTTTTAAAAGGTGATACAAATGTCAAATATCTTCAAGAAAATGGTGTCCGGATTTGGAACGAATGGGCAGATGAAAATGGAGAGCTTGGCCGTGTGTACGGTGCACAGTGGAGATCATGGGCGAGTGGAGACGGCGAGACCGTGGATCAGATCACAAAGCTGATCCATGATATTGAGCACAACCCGAATTCAAGAAGACTGATTGTCAGTGCTTGGAATCCGGGGGAAATTGATCAAATGGCGCTGCCTCCTTGTCATTGTCTGTTTCAATTTTACGTATCAAACGGGAAGCTTTCCTGCCAGCTATATCAAAGATCGGCAGATATCTTTTTAGGCGTGCCATTTAATATCGCTTCATATGCTCTCCTAACGATGATGATTGCTAAAGTCACAAATCTTGAGCCAGGCGAGTTTATTCATACACTTGGAGATGCTCATATTTACCAAAATCATCTTCCACAGGTGAAAATGCAGCTAGAGCGCGAGGAACGCACGCTTCCTAAGCTTCGCATCACAAGGGATGTAAAGAGCATTTTTGATTTTACGTTTGATGATTTTGTGCTTGAGAACTATGATCCACATCCGCATATTAAAGGAGAAGTCAGTGTATGATTTCCATGATTGTGGCGACAGGAGAAGACAGAGTCATTGGTCAAGATAATCAAATGCCTTGGCATTTACCAGCAGATTTAGCGTATTTTAAAAAAGTCACAGGCGGTCATACGATTGTCATGGGCAGAAAAACCTTTGAATCCATTGGACGAGCGCTGCCTAATCGCCGAAACATTGTGCTGACCACAAGTTCTTCTTTTAAAGCAGAAGGATGCGAGGTTGTTCATTCAATTGCTGACGTTTTGGCAATTGCGGAAAGCGAGACAGAGCTATTTATTATTGGCGGGTCTAAGCTGTATGAAGAAATGATGCCATATGCGGATCGTCTCTATATCACGCACATTCACCATGCGTTTGAAGGAGACCGCTATTTCCCGTATTACAATGAAGACGAATGGACGATTGTATCACGCGAAAAAGGCCATCGTGACGAAAAGAACCCCTACAATTATGAATTTGTCGTCTATGACAAAAAAGGATAAGTGAGTAGGAGGAGTACGGTTGTTTCGTTATTGGTTTTTAACGATTTATGTTGTTGTATCCTTTTTAAAAAGTATGAGGCATTTGTACGATCATGAATTAACGGATCCACGCATTTCCTATACGAAACGAATGCATCTCATTCATGAGCATGCAAAAAGGTTTGCCCGGGGATGTATTGACCAATCAGGATCAGTCATGACCATTCATCAGCAAAAGAAACTGCCAGATGGGCCGGTTATTTATGTCACAAAAGAGCTGAATCCAGTCACGACGACATTATTGATCGGCCACCTTGAGCAGCCATTTGCTTTCATGGCAAAGCCGAAGCTCTTTCGGTGTCCGATTTTAAAACAATGGCTGAAAAAAATGGCGGTCATTCACCAGAATCAAACGGATGAGGTTTTATTAGAAGAAGCAAAGGAAAGAATCATGTCTGGGCAGAGTCTACTGCTTTCAGAAGAGTATCGTCATGTTGCAGAGGCGCTTGCTGAAGAATTCGATTGCCCGCTTGTACCGATTGAAACGAGCGGAACGGATCGTCTTTTAACGGGGAAGTTTGTGAAAAGAATGCGTCCTGTTAATGTCGATATTCATATTAAAGCTCCTGTCATGATCAGTGATTACGCACAAAAGCGCGCATAGAAAAAACCAGCATCCGAATAGTGGATGCTGGTTTTTTTATGCAGCAGGAATGTTTACGCAATAGAATAAAATACAGAAGAACATCGATGCACTGCCGCCGAGAACAAAGCTGTGCCAAATCGCATGATGATAGGGGATTTTCCGCCAAATATAAAAGATGGTTCCGACTGAATATAATATACCGCCTAACAGTAAGAGTCCAAATCCTGCACCTGTTAATTGGATATAAAGCGGTTTGATGGCAATGATAATCATCCAGCCCATTAATAAATAGACGAGGGTAGATACGATAATAAAGCGTTTGACGAAAAAGATTTTAAAGACAATCCCACCAGCAGCAAGCGCCCATACAATCGCAAGGAGCGTATAGCCGAGTGCACCTTTTAGTGGTCCAAGTAAAAAGGGTGTATATGTACCAGCAATCAATACATAAATAGCCGAGTGGTCGAGGATTTCAAAAATATCTTTTGTTTTTTTGTGCCGAATGCTATGAAGCAAGGTTGAACTTAAATAGAGCAGCAGCATGGATGCGCCAAATATCGAAAAGCTGATAATTTCTGTGACTGTGCCGTATTGAACAGCGAATAAGACGAGAAACACAATGGCTGGGATGGATAAAATAACACCAATGCCATGTGTAATGGCGTTTGCAATTTCTTCTTTTACAGTAAACAATGGATGTCCTCCTTTTATTGAACCGGTATATAACCATCAAGCGACTTCAGGAATGAAAGACCTTCAAGTGTAATCTTTGTTCCGGCTCTGCCTTTTCCTTTTGTCACGTATGCTTTTTTCTCAAGATCATCTAAGCGGTTTCTCACCTGCTGAGGGGTGAGCGGAATGTCTCCTTGCTTGCTTAGTTCAGACAAGATGCGTCTACTGGCTGCTTCTCCTTTTTCATTGAGAGATTTAATGGCTTCCAGCAAGAAAACAAACTCTTGTTTTTCCATTAGTGTAAGCTGGTGTTCTTCCTTTTTACCTTTCACGGCTGATGGAAGAGGTGCTAACACAAAGGGAGGTAAATGATGTAAAAATACCGTTTGGCCCTCGAGTATGGATGCAGCGTAATGAACGATATTTTTGAGCTCTTGCACATTTCCTTCAAATGGATACTGCTGCAAGGCTTCCCAAACACTTGGATCAATGTCAGGAGCCATGTTCAGCTCTTGAAAGAAAGCATTTGTTAACACAGGAATGTCTGTTTTTCGTTCAGCTAAAGCCGGAAGGGCCAAATGAAGAACATTCAGACGATAAAACAACTCGGGTAAAAAGGTAGAAGAAACCCTGAGTGCCTCTATTGATAAAGACGAAGAAGCGATTACTTTTGTTGCAGGTGACGTTTCTAGAAAGTGAATGACCTGGTGCTGCATAGAAATACTTAATGCACCGATTTCATCTAAATAAAGAATTTGATTGTTTTTTTCTGTGAAGGCTTTTTGTAAGGTTTCTTCATTCAAGATGGGGCAATACATGTGTGTCAGTGATGCGTTCGCCATTTCTTGGGCGAATAGCGTTTTGCCTGTGCCGATGTCTCCTGTTATTAAGACAGGCTGCTCGTTTCCTGAGAATTGTTTTGCCAGATGAATTGCATGCTTGATGTCTTGATGATCTCCATATATAGACGTGATCGATTGTGTGGCCATGAGGTGGTTCCTTTCTTTGTGGTTCTAATTGGTTCAATTGTAACACCCAATTAAAACAAATGTACAGGAAAACGAAAAAGTTTATAAAATTTATGATGGATCCGTGATCTATTGGTTTATTTTTTGAATATTCATGTTATAATGACAAATTAAATAAGGTTAAAGAGAAAGGATCTTGTACATGAAACCGTTGCTCAAAGAAAATACGCTAATTCAAGTGAAAGACATCTTAAAAGCCCATCAAAATTTGAAGGATGTAGTCATTCATACACCACTTCAAAAAAATGAGCGACTTTCTGAACGATATGAATGTAATGTCTACTTAAAAAGAGAGGATCTTCAAGTAGTTCGTTCCTTTAAATTAAGAGGCGCTTTTAATAAAATGAGCCAACTTCCAAAAGATAAACTAGAAAATGGCATTGTCTGTGCAAGTGCTGGAAATCACGCGCAGGGTGTTGCCTATTCTTGTAAATATTTAGGCATCCACGGGAAAATCTTTATGCCTGCTACGACGCCAAGGCAAAAAGTATCCCAAGTGGAGCTGTTCGGAAAAGAATATGTTGAAATTATTTTAACCGGAGATACGTTTGATGATTCATATCATGAAGCCGTAAAATGCGGAGATGAAGAAAAGCGCGAATTTATCCATCCGTTTGATGATTTGGATGTGATGGCAGGACAAGGAACGACTGCTGTCGAAATATTAAATGATATCGAAGTGGAGCCTCACTTTTTATTTGCAAGTGTCGGAGGTGGAGGTCTGTTATCTGGTGTTGGTACATATATCAAAAATATCTCACCAGAAACCGAAATCATTGCAGTCGAACCGCTTGGCGCAGCTTCACTGCATGCGTCACATGAGAAGGGCGAGGTTGTGACACTTGATTCGATTGATAAGTTTGTAGACGGAGCAGCGGTTCAGCGGATTGGCGAAAAGACGTTTACATCGCTTCAGTCTGTTGTCGATAAAATCAGTCTAGTACCAGAAGGGAAAGTATGTACAACAATTTTGGAGCTGTATAATCAATGTGCGATTGTAGCAGAACCGGCAGGCGCATTGCCGATCGCAGCATTAGATGCCCATCGCGAGGAGATTAAAGGCAAAAATGTTGTCTGTATTGTCAGTGGAGGAAATAATGACATCGGCAGAATGCAGGAAATCAAAGAACGCTCAATGATCTATGAAGGGCTTCAACATTACTTCATTGTCAATTTCCCGCAAAGAGCAGGAGCACTTCGAGAATTCTTAGATGAAGTGTTAGGACCAAATGACGATATCTCACGCTTTGAATATACGAAAAAGAATAACCGAAGCAAAGGCCCTGCGCTTGTCGGCATCGAATTGAAAGAAAGAGATGACTATGCCGCGCTGATTGAGCGGATGGATAAAAAAGGCTTCCACTATGTTGAAGTAAATAAAGATCAAGATTTATTCCACCTATTTATTTAGGCTTAACAGATAATTGGAAAAGAGGATTGATCGTTTGTGCTGCTCAAAACAATATGTTTTAGACGGATGGATGGAGCTCAGATCAAGGTAACAGAAGTCCCTGTTCTAAAGGGAGATGAGACGTATCGTTTTATGCTCACCTTTAGACTTGAAGCTTTCTTGAAAAAAGTCTATGTATCTAAAGGAAAGAGAGCTGTGTACTCTTTCAGAGAGGATGTGAAACGTAACGTCAAGTGGAGCACATATGAACAGATCTATCAGGAGCCTACACTGAAACACAATGCGTAAGCAGGAATCTTTGTCAAAAGGGGTAAGCAGCCATTTTGAAACGGCTGCTGCTCAGTTTGGCAAGGATTTTTTTCGTGACTAGAAGAAATTGTGACAATTTCAAAAACGTTAGGTCAGTTGTTTTCAAGTGTGCAGGAAATAAGGTAATATCATAAGTAAAGACTAAGACAGCAAGGATGAGACGATAGTGAAACAAATTAAAATTGTAACAGATTCAACTGTGGACCTTCCGCAAGACAAAATCAATGATCTTTCCATTCACGTGATTCCGCTCAATATCTCCATTTCTGGAGTTGATTATATTGACCGAGTGAATATACAGCCAGATGAATTTATTGAAAAAATGGAGGCCGCTGAGGAACTGCCGAAAACGTCTCAACCTGCGATCGGTCAATTCGTCGAATTATATGAAAAGCTGACGGCAGATGGAAGTGAAGTGATCAGTATCCATTTAACTGGCGGGATGAGTGGTACTGTTCAAACTGCTGAAAGCGCTTCGAAAATGGTAGATGGAAACATCACGGTGATTGATTCGAATTTTATTTCCTATGGATTAGGATTTCAAGTCATCAAAGCAGCAGAACTAGCCAAAAAGGGTGCAAGCCGTGAAGACATTATCACAGAATTAGATAAAATCCGTCTTCAAACAAAGCTATATGTCACAATCGATACATTAGAAAATCTCGTCAAAGGCGGCAGAATTGGAAGAGGAAAGGCGCTGATCGGCTCACTTCTTCACATCAAACCAATTGCCAGCTTAACAGACGGGGTATATACGCCAGAAGCGAATGTGAGAAGCTATTCTGCGCTTGTCCGGCATCTGACAAAACAGTATGTACAGGCGGTGAAGGGGAAAACAGTTCAAGCCATTGGGATTGCACATGCAGATGCATTAGAACTCGCTGAAAAGCTAAAACAAGCGCTGCTTGATCACACACCTGAAGCATTGATTGACATTGCCTACACAACACCGATTATTTCGTGTCATACCGGAAAGGGCGCAATAGGCTTTACTTTTTATACCGATTGATGGAAAAAGGGGATGGGCATATCATGGATAGAAAAAGGGGAGCCTTGCTTGGTGCGCTTATGATGATAAGCGTGCTTCTTTTAGTCTCATGTTCAAATGGACAAATCAAGGATGCGTTAAATTATCAAATAGAGCCGTTTGAGTTTGAAAACCAAGATAGTCAAAAGGTGTCATTGGATGATTTGAAGGGGAAAGTATGGGTAGCAGATTTTATTTTCACAAGCTGTGAAACGATCTGTCCGCCGATGACCGCTCATATGACAGAGCTGCAAAAACGGTTAAAAGAAGAAAAATTGGATGCGCATATCATTTCCTTTAGTGTGGACCCAGAGGTCGATTCACCGAAAAAGCTAAAAGAATTTGCAAAAGCCTATCCATTGTCCTTTAAAAATTGGGATTTTCTCACGGGATATTCACAGTCAGAAATCGAAAAATTCGCAATGAAAAGCTTTAAGACCATTGTCAAAAAACCTGAAGATGAAGACCAAGTGATTCATCAGTCCCTGTTTTTCCTTGTTAATCAAGAAGGGAAAGTGATGAAAAATTATGATGGCGTGCAAAACACACCTTATGATGACATCATCAAGGACATCAAAACGCTGAACCGAAGCTAGCATAAGGATGTTCAAATGGGCGAAAACATGATACACTTTTTTAATCAGAAAAAGGAGGGACATCATCGTTTGAAGGCTCGTTTGATTTTGATTGTGATGTCTCTAGCTTTTGTTCTTTCTGCATGTTCCGCGCAAGAGGCTGGCATAAAGGATAAACTAGAAGACACACAAAACGTAAAAGAACATATTACCATCGCAGCGGTTGGAGATTCCTTAACAGAAGGAATCGGAGATCAAGATAAAAAAGGCTATGCAGGCATGACCCGTGACAAGATAGAAGCGGTGGACGGCGTGCAATCTGTCACATTAAAAAACTATGCCATTAAAGGCAGTAGAACAGTAGATTTGTTAAAAAGATTAAAAGAAAAAAAGGTGCAGGACGGACTGAAAGACGCTGATTATATTTTCTTTACAATCGGCGGGAATGATCTCATGCATGTTGTCCGTCAAAATGTGCTTAATTTGACGTTTGCTCCTTTTAAAAAAGAGCAGGGTCCTTTTGAGGAGCGCTTTAAAACCATTCTTGCTCAACTGAGAGAACAGAATGACCATGCGAAAATCATGTATGTCAGCATGTACAATCCTTTTAAGTTCAGTTTGTCTGAGCTGCGAGATATTGATGAAGTCGTCAAAGACTGGAATGCCGCTGCCAAAAAGGAACTCAAAAAAGACGGCAATGCGGATATGATTAATGTAGCAGATTTATTTGAAGAAGGTTCTGATGAAAAATTACTGGCAGATGATGATTTCCACCCAAACCAAAAGGGGTACTCTCTTATGGCAAATCGTTTATTCTCCGAAGTGAAAAAAGAAGGACTGCCGAAGGAATAGGGTGAAATAGATGAAAAAATGGAAAAGCTTATTTTTTATTTTACTTGCAATCAATCTATTGATTGTGATTGCCTGCGGTATTTTAATGCTGCTACCAGGCGGTCAATCCGCTTCAACCAAAGAAGTGAAAAGCGAATATGCTTTTAATATATCCAGCTCAAAAGAATCGCTCACCAGCTTTGTGAATGATTATTTGAAAAATCAAGGATCAAATGATATGCCAGACTTTCATGTAGCGATCGATCAAGATGTGAAAGTAACAGGCGCAATTAAAGCTTTCTCTTCGACGATTGATGCAAACGTCTCATTTACGCCAACTGTTGAAGATAATGGTGATGTGCTTTTGAAAGTGGATGACTTTTCAATTGGACAATTGAGCATTCCGATTAGTTTTGTTTTAAGCTACATGGGTCAGTTCTATGAGTTGCCAGAATTCGTTCATGTTAAACCGGATCAAAAAACGGTTGAAGTGCGCCTTTCAGAAATGCCGTTGACGAATGATATGTATGTCAAAGCGAACAAAATTGATCTACAGAACGATGAAATTGAATTCTCATATTATCATCCAAAGCAATAGAACGTGTGAGTCAGGAGTGAAATCATGAAGCGAGTCTATCAATATTTTAGTTTACTGTCGTTTTTATTTGCTGCGTACTTTGGCATAACAGCTGCCAATGCTTTAAAAGCAGAAAATATCGATCAGTTTTACTTAAATATTGCCTACTGTGCATTATTTCTAGGCACGATGATTCTTGCTTTTGATTTTCAAAAGCAAGAAAAAGCTGAAGATGTCTCTTAAAGAGCCTTTTCCATTGAGGAAAGGCTCTTTTTTATAGTTGCTGAGACAAGACGACCTTCGCCATAAGTTCAGGTTCTCCGTTAGCAAATCCATGAAGCAGAATCAGGTATGCGCGCTTTGTTTGCAAATGAACTTTGGGGATATCAAGCAGTACACTTTGAGTGCCGGTGGCTTTCAATTCAAAATGATATTTATTCGGGGAGAAATGATGAATGTGGGTACTGTTTACATAATCAAGTTCCTTCGATATGATCCCTTGGTCTCGTTCATATATATCTATGGAAGGAAGGTCTGGAGACAGCTGTACAAATGTAAGTGCTGACAGGTCTTCTTGTTTGATCAAAGTAGTCTGCTGCTCAGTCAGCAGTGCAAAGCCTGCACGAGCACCTGTGATACAGAGTGTATAGACCTCGCCACTCTTAAATTGAATGCGAGAATGAAGAATTTTTTCATTTGTAGCCAGTTTGAACACTTCTATTTCATACATTCCCTCATCCCATTCCGTATAAGCGGTCAAATGGCTGTAAGGCATTGTTTTCATCAGCTGCTTCCGGTTCACATAAACAGCAAGCTCACTGAGATCTGGTGCAGCGTGAAATAATCGAATAAAGGCTTTTGATGAAGGGCTGCTTTGAAGATGCTCATAGGCGGCAGTGAATGGCCGATATGGAAAGTCATGATAAAAGAGCTGCTGCATGTCATCGATCCCTTCTTTCTTATACAAATGGTGTTTTTTGTAGCGTATGCATGAAAAAGACGATCTGTATAGGCAAAAGAAGCAAAGAAAAAAGCCTGACGTATTCCGTCAGGCCGGCATGTTAAGAAGGAGAAGAATATTGATGATATTCAGCTAGTTTAATGAACGTTTTTTCATCCTCAATTAAACCACAAACGCCGCACTGGACCTTCATTTGAGGACCTTGATAGCTCAAGTGAAAAGGGGACAGCTGCTCTCCTTCGTATCTTTCAACAACTGCTCCTGTCGCTGGATCTAGCTTTACAGGTTCTGAAAGCTGCTCAATGAGATTAAAGCGCGTTCTGTTTGTTTTACAGTTTGGACAAAGATAAGGGCTAGTCATGGTTCATTCCACCTCTTTTTATCCGTAGCATGTCCTAAGCGCTAAAATCTATGCTTAATCCTTTTGACTTTTATCCAGCTTTTTAAATAATTTGATCATCGTTTTTAGTTCTTCGTCATCAAATGACTCAAATCGCTCCATAAAGTATTCTGTTTTCTTTTTCTCAAAATGCTCAGTAATTTCCTTACCCTTATCGGTTAAGTGGATTTTGATGATGCGACGATCCTCTTTTGAACGGATACGGGTGATCCAGCCTTTTTCTACGAGTGTGTCAGTCACAGCGGTAATATGACTTGCCGACACTCCAAGAATGGAAGCGAATTCCGTTACTTTTTTTGCACCTTGCTCACGGAGCAGATTTAAAATAAGAAATTCATTCCGAGATAATTCGTTTTCGAGCAGGCTGTTAATTTCATAACGGATCTGCTTAAATACGGTTCTCAGTAAAGTGTCCATTTCGTACATCATTTGTTTTCTTTGTTCCAATCATTAAACCCCCATTATATTTTAAAGATACGACAGAATGCTTTCTTTTATTTTAGGTATACAAGTCGTATCATTTTCATTATTTTTTATCATGTTATAATATGATGATACCATTTTTTAAATGAAGGGGGCACTAATATGTCTGAAAAACAAGAATTAGCCACATTTGCAGGAGGCTGCTTCTGGTGTATGGTTAAACCTTTTGATGAACAGCCGGGCATTATCAAAGTTGAATCAGGGTATACTGGCGGACATACAGTGAATCCGACCTATGAGGAAGTATGTACAAATACAACGGGACATAGAGAAGCGGTTCAAATCACGTTTAATCCTGACGTGTTCCCGTATGAGAAGCTGCTAGAACTGTATTGGCAGCAAATAGACCCAACAGACGATGGTGGGCAATTTGGTGATAGAGGAGAATCTTACCGTACTGGTATTTATGTTCATCATGACGAGCAGCGAAAGCTAGCGGAAGCATCGAAAGAGCAGCTGAGCCAAAGCGGGGTTTTCAAAAAGCCAATCGTGACAGAAATTTTAGATGCAGGTCCTTTTTATCCAGCAGAGGAATATCATCAGCATTATTATAAGAAAAACAAAATGCACTACGAACGATATCATGTCGGTTCGGGCAGAGCCGGTTTTATTGAGTCCCATTGGAGTGATAAATAATGGCAAATGAAAAAGAAAAGCGTATAAAAGAATTAAACCGCATGCAGTATGAAGTCACTCAAAATAATGGTACAGAGCCGCCATTTCAAAATGAATTTTGGGATCATAAAGAAGAAGGTATTTATGTGGATATCATTTCAGGTAAGCCGCTGTTTTCTTCTTTAGATAAGTTTGATGCCCACTGCGGCTGGCCAAGTTTTACAAAACCGCTTGAAGAGGAAGAAGTGGCAGAGAAGGTTGATACGAGTCATGGAATGGTGCGGACAGAGGTTCGCAGCAAAACAGCTGATTCTCATCTTGGCCACGTTTTTCCTGATGGACCAGGGCCAAACGGTCTTCGGTATTGTATTAACTCAGCCGCTTTGAAGTTTATCCCAAAGGATGATCTTGAAAAAGAAGGCTATGGGGATTTGAAACATCTATTTGATTGATTCATTTAAAAATCGTCACATGGAAAGCATTTGCTTCCGTGTGACGATTTTTTATTTTTTATGGTGTGTATGATGTAATTGTTCGATGATGTGGAACAGCTTTTCTTTTGTAATGAGCGGTGCTTCTTTTGAGGTGTAATTCGTTAAGTCGACTTTTTGAAAGGCAGGGTTCAAATGTGGTCTCGGTAAAATGGCATAAAATTGTTCATGTTCAAAGAGTGCATCTGCTTCGTGCGGGAATGTGAGCTCCTCGTGAAGCTTTTCGCCAGGTCTTTTTCCGACTACAAGTACATCTGGAGATTTAGCATTGATTTGGGCGGCATATTCATGAAATGCTTTTAAGAGATCGGCAAGCTGTAAGGACTCCATCTTGAGAATGAAAGTTTCGCCGCCTTTCATCATGATTGCTGCTTGAAGTGTGAGGGAAACAGCTTCTTCAATGGACATAAAAAAACGTGTCATATGAGGATCAGTCACGGTTAAAGGTTTTTCATTTAATAGCTGCTGGAGCATGATCGGAATGACGGAACCTCTAGATCCAAGCACATTGCCAAAGCGTACAGAGCAAAACTTGGTTTTTTGATTCGGAATACTTTCGTTTGCTTGGAAAAATAATTTTTCTGAAATCAATTTTGTTGCACCCATGGCATTAGTCGGAGAAACTGCTTTGTCAGTTGAAATGTTGACAACATGACTCACTTCATGTTCGAGGGCGGCTTCAATGACGTGCTGCCCGCCGATGATATTCGTTTGAACGGCTTCGAACGGATTATCTTCACAAGTGGGTACTTGTTTTAAGGCCGCTGCATGAAAAATGATATCTACACCTTTGACGAGCTGTCTCACGCGGCTTGCATCCCGGACATCTCCTAAAGCGAATACGACCTCTGGATGATCTGCGTACTCATTTTTCATCATGTATTGTTTGCTGTCATCTTTACTGAAGACGATTACCTTTTTTGGAGAGCAGCTTGTTAATTTATTCACGATTTGCCGGCCGATGGATCCTGTTCCGCCTGTAACTAATATCGTTTTGTCACGAAAAAAGGTCTTCAAAGTCGTTTCTATCTGATTGGACATATCTAATCCCCCAACTCTCATTTCTCTACTTTGCATCATATGTGAAAGAGCGGCATTCGTTTGAGGAAAAGAACCACTTCATGTATAAATTAGGTGAACAAATTATAACCATCTGCTTGCCGTCTTAATAGAATATGGAGAGATAAGAGATTAACTAGAAAAACGAGAGACCTGATTACTTCAGTACTGCGATCAGCTCGGTCAGAGAAGAAAATTGTAAGGGAGCTGTGAGCGAGGGGAGAAGAGAAGACATGTATAGGGGAAATCGTATTTTAGCCATGATACCTGCATTTAGAAGTCACGACGGCCAGCATGATGAACATATACGCATATTGGCAGAGCGGCCGCTTATCTATTGGACCATTCAGCCGCTTTTGCAAATGATTGAGTTAGATGAAGTCATCGTCTCCACAGAGGATGTCAATACGCAAATCATTTCATCTCACTATGGAGCAAATGTGATTGAACTGCCAAGCACACATGTAACAGAACAAACGCCGTCGCTGGTAGCTGTGAAGCATGCGCTTGCTTATTTAGAGCGGGAGGGGAAAACCTTTGATATTGTGCTATATCTGCATCCATCGTCTCCACTAAGACAGCCGGCAGATATCGAGAAGTGCTTGCAGCTTTTAGTGGAGGGGGGATATGACTGCACCGCATCTTTTACAGAGGCGTTAGAAAACCCAAATGAAACTTGGACACTGCATGAAAACAATGAAGCTACTTTATATAAGGACAATCATTACTTTTTCATGCCAAAGCATGAGCAGCCATATACGTATGGCCGCCTAAATGGTGCGGTATATGCTTTTCATGCTCATTATGCCAAAGAATGCATTCATTCCTTTTTAGAAGGGTCTGTCGGAGCATATATGATGGATCACACGCGGTCGCTTGTGGTGAAACAGGAGGCAGACCGGAAAGAGGCCGAGCACGTCTTATTGGCTCGCCGAGATGCAGAAGATCATGCATAAGCTGGCCTTCAATAAGAAAAAGCGCCTAGTTATAGGGCGCTTTTTACGATTTCATAAAGCCTTTGCGGCATCGTATCAAATGTATTCCAGCGAACGGCTTGCTCGTAGTTGTTCAGTGCGGCCGCCTTTCTTTCACCTGCATTTGATCCATAGTATTCCACCTGTTTGATCAAATCGTCCTCATCTTTGTAAAAAGCAAAGCTTGAAAAAGTAGGCGGCGGATGTAGATCCGTCAATTGAAAACTTCCAGTTGCAGCAATGTCAAATGCTCTGTTATTGAGGCTCATATTTTGAATCATGGCTTTATTTTTATTATATACAAATTGAGACGGCCTATGCGGATTCAGGACAATCGCTGTCTGTTGATAGATGTCCGCCATTTGCTGAGGACTCAGCCAATTCGTTATAAGGGTGAAATCACGATAATGTCTCCGTGATTTATTTAAGTGACGGTGCCATTCCTTACCTGCAACGAGAATACGCCATTTGTTTTGCTTTAAGAGTGTATCGATGGCTTTGATTCGGTTGGGATAAGGGTAGCCAATGAGTGCAATGTCAAACGTGCACATCTCATCTGGTGATTCATTTTTCTGAAAGACACGTGTATTTGTCGGAATGGGAAAGTAGTGTGTATTTTCGGCGCCTAATTGTTTGTAAAATGGCAAAATCCCTTCATCAATCGTTAAGATAAGCTGAGCATCACGTGCGCAAGCAGCTGATATATCAGTATAAAAAGGATCTTCTGTCATCCAAAGAACAATCGGAATTTTTTCTTGTTTGAATTGATGAAGTACATCTTTCGGAACATGATCACCGATCATCATCAAAACAAAATCCGGAGAAAATGTCCGGATTTTGTGCATGTTAGTGGGTAGAGATTCTCTATCAATCTTTACAAATGAAAAGGGGGAATCAATGAAGCTTTCTTCTACCCATTGATCAAACATGTGATAGATTCCGCCGTAGCCAGAACTGATATAAAGAAGCTTCATGATGACCCTCTCACATTAAGATGTGAATGTAACACTTTCAACTTTATC
Organism: Bacillus sp. Nf3; assembly: GCF_003028545.1. Lineage (NCBI taxonomy): Bacteria > Bacillati > Bacillota > Bacilli > Caryophanales > Bacillaceae > Bacillus > Bacillus sp. Nf3. The sequence continues at coordinate 782,056 of NZ_PYUA01000002.1, forward strand.
TACATCTAAAAGAGTCGTTGCTGAGCCGGTAGGTGTGACAGAGCTTTCTTGTGTAACAAATACAACACCTGTTGAAGCATCGAATGATACAAATTGAACTGGCCCAATTAAATCTCCTGAGTCAGTGACAATACTAATGACTGTTCCTGGTGCAAGTCTTGCAAAGATCCATCTTGCTGGCTGAGATACATCGAGTGTTGTAGCAGAATCTGAAGGTGATGCCTCAGCTGCCACTTCACTTAATAAATCGTTCAATTTCTCTTCCACTTGAACTCCTCCTTCTTCGAGATTAGCTGTTAATGCATGAGTAATTGGTTTGAAAAACACTTTCAATAGTTCTTTTTTTAATTCAGCACGCTTTTCGCTCATTTTTTCCCCATCCTTTCTTCATCAATTCAAACTCACCCCTATGTATATGCCGTTCATTTTTTTTGGCATAAGCAGAACGCTGATTCCTGATTCTTTTTTTCAATTAATCACTTCACACATTTTTAAAAATGTTTTCAAATGCTGAGGCTAAATGAAGTGGCGCTCATACTCTAGTAAAGATTAAATGTGAAGAGAGAGGGATTATGAATGGAATTTGAACAATTATTAGATGGTTGGAACGAAGAATTACTAGAGTCGGAAGGAGTGCTTGAAGTCATCTTGATTTTACTTCTTCTTCGCCTTTTAGAAGAAAGTGAGGAAGAGAATGTGTCAGACATCAAAGAATTACTTCGTCCATGGCTTGAGCTTGGCATTCCAGTGCCGCGTGTTCATTTGGTCAATGGAGATGTACTTCAAAACGTGGTTATCGTGCAATTGTTTGATACGGTCGCGGTCTTTAAAAACGCGACAAATCAGCTAAGAGTGAGTGTTCCTTTTGTGAACATTGTCAGCTGGGGGGCATTTTAAACTAATCAAAAAGGATAATGATCATGAAAGTATCGGTGATTTTAACAAGCTACAATAAACCAGATTTCATTGATCGTGTGTTAAAGAGTATGGTAGAACAAACGTATCCGCATTGGGAGCTTTTGATTATGGATGATGGCTCAGAACAGGGCACCATTCAAAAGATCCAGCCCTATTTGAGTGATGGACGCATTCAGCTGTATTCGCACACGGTTCATCCGGCAAAACGGCTGTTAACCGCACGATATGCGACGCTTATTAATGAAGCATTAACCCGTATAACAGGTGAGCTCATTTGTTATTTAACCGATGATACCGTGTACCATAAAGATCGTTTGCTTAAAATGGTGGATGTTTTTCGGTCGAAGCCTCATATAGATATTGTGTATTCCTCGCAGCGGGTTGTGCATGTGAATCAGCATTTAGTGGAAACGATGAGTTTTGTTCGAGAAGCAGATCAAATCTTAGAGCATGCGTCCTTTCAAGTGGACCATTGTTCGGTCATGCACAGAAGCCGCTTGCTTCCACTGATTCATGAAAAATACGGACAATATTGGGATGATGAGCCAAAGCACTGGCATCATGCAGATTCTGTTTTTTGGATGAGGCTGAATCATTTCGCTTCGTTTTTTCCATTAAAAGCTGTACTGGATACAACATATAAAACGCCCCATTCCTTTCATCATCAGTTTTCGAGTATGCCGTATGATTTAATTGACGGAACGATCATTGAAAAAGAAGGGGATTATTATCAAATCGCAGACGGGAAACTTCATGGAATTGAAAAGCGCTGGATCAATGAAAAGAACAGGCGTGCGATCCGTGTTCCGCTATTATGTGAGATGAAATATGAAATAAAAGAGAAGCTGGCAGTACCCAATTATACAGTTGTCACCGCAGATCAGGGGAAAACGTTCTTTTATATTGAAAAACAGAAAAAAAGAAGGTTTGCTTCAAAACGTGACGTGCAATATTTTCAGTTTCACCCAAAGGAGACCTATACGATTTCAAATGACCAGCTTCAGTCATTTGAGGATGGCGATATCATCAAAGTTTCTCCTGTATTCAGTCCGCCAAACAGGCGGCTGTTTAAATGGAAACAAGATGTTTATTTACTTGTGCATCATGCCTTTTGCCGTATTGATCCTGAGGTGGTGAAGCGGTTTGCTTTTTATCATCAGCCGATTAAGCTGTACCCGTCCCAATTTACGTTATTTCAGGAAGGAAAGTCGATTGTTCCGCTGTATAGGGAATCGCTGCAAGAATTCGATATGTCTCTTTATCAGACATCCGGGCGAAAGCACTCCTCATAAGAGGGGTGCTTTTTAAAATTTTTGCAGGAAGTAGAACGGAAAAAGCGAAACATGAAAAAGACAGGGAACCATTTAGAAATGATCAAGCCGCTGAAAAATCGGCAATTGATGCCGGTTTTTTGGCACTGAAAGTGAGGGGGAAAGAATGGGGAAAGTTGTCGAAAGAGCAGATTGGTTTGAATTAATTTTAGAAGCCATCGATGAAGCCATTCACGTTGTAGATGATCAAGGGATGACGATTTTCTACAATCATAATGCCGCTAAGTTTGACTGTTTACAAAAAGAAGAGGTGATTGGCAAGTACATCCTTGATGTGTATCCCTCTTTAACTGAAAAAACAAGTACGCTTATGCATGTGTTGAGAACAGGAAAGCCCATTTATCATTCGCTGCAAACCTATTTGAATAAAAACGGAGAAAGAATTGAAACAGTGAACACGACATTGCCTATTATTGAAGATAACGAGTTAATAGGTGCGGTCGAAGTCGCAAAAGATGTATCCAAGCTGTCTGCTCTTTCCAATCGTTTAGATCAAAAAAAGCGAACATATGACGTGGATGGGGTAGAACAAATGCATGATTTTGCTTCATTTTTAACAAATGATCCGCTTTTAAAAGAAATGCTTGAAAGGGCAAAAAAAGCAGCTGCTTATCCATCATCAGTTGTTGTCTACGGAGAAACTGGGACAGGAAAAGAAGTGCTTGTTCAAGCCATTGTCCATGAATCTGACCGAAAAAACCAAGTGTTTATTCCGCAAAACTGCGCAGCACTCCCAGAAACATTACTTGAAAGTCTATTGTTTGGATCTGTCAAAGGGAGCTATACGGGCGCAATCGATCGCAAGGGACTTTTCGAATTGGCTGATGGGGGCACGCTTTTTCTTGATGAGCTGCAAGCGATGCCGCTCACCCTTCAGACGAAATTATTACGTGTGTTAGAGGATGGCGTTGTCCGCCGCATCGGTGATGCAAAGTCCATTCAAGTGGATGTTCGGCTCATTACCGCGCTCAATATGGACCCATTCGAAGCAGTGAAAAAGCAAATTTTAAGAGAAGATTTATTTTATAGACTGCATGTATCATCTTTTCATATTCCGCCGCTTCGTGAGAGAAAGCAAGATATCACGCTGCTATCCCGCCACTTCATTCAAACCTATCATCAGCAGTTTTCAAAAAACGTCACATGCCTTTCTGAAGAAACGAAACGATTGTTTATGGCGCACCACTGGCCTGGGAATGTTAGAGAATTAAAACATACGATAGAGCATGCCGTGTTGATGATGCCAAAGGAAGCGGAAGAGATCACCCCTCTATACCTTCCGGCTCATTTACGTGAGCAAAAACTGGAAAAGGAAACATCTGAATCCTCCTTAAAAATTCAAGTGTCTTCATTTGAACAAACATTGATTCAAGAAGCTTTACATCAGCATAATGGGAATATTAAAAAAACCGCCGCCGCCTTAAAAATCCCTCGACAAACGCTGCAATATAAACTGAAGAAATATGCAGATGCCGAAATCTAGGCACAGCATCCAATTGAATATGACGGGTAAAGCTCCTTTTGTAAAGAATAGGGGCATTTTCCCATGTTGGCACATAACTTGCATAGTATAAAGTGAATGCTGATAGGGGGAATGGATATGAATCAGAAATTGTATGAACCGGCGCGTCACTGGAAGGACATAGAGCTTTGGAAGGATGTACCTGAGGAAAAGTGGAACGACTGGATTTGGCAGCTGACGCATACCGTGAAAACGCTTGAGGATTTAGAAAAAATCGTAAACTTAACAGAAGAGGAACGAGAAGGGGTGAAGATCTCCACCAAAACCATTCCACTCAATATAACACCCTACTATGCCTCACTGATGAATCCAGACGATCCAAGATGTCCAATACGTATGCAATCTGTGCCAATTGCAGAAGAGCTTCATAAAACAAAATATGATCTGGAAGACCCGCTGCATGAAGATGAGGACTCACCTGTCCCGGGGCTCACACACAGGTACCCAGATCGCGTGCTGTTTCTTGTGACAAATCAGTGCTCGATGTACTGCCGCTATTGTACGAGAAGACGTTTTTCCGGTCAGATTGGTATGGGTGTGCCGAAAAAGCAATTAGATGCTGCCATTGGATATATAAGAGAAACACCTGAGGTGCGGGACGTGTTAATTTCTGGCGGAGATGGGCTGTTAATCAATGATCAAGTGCTTGAATACATTTTGAAAAACTTACGAGACATTCCGCACGTTGAGATCATTCGGATTGGAACCCGCGCGCCGGTTGTCTTTCCGCAGCGTATAACAGATGAGCTGTGCGAGATATTGAAAAAATATCACCCAGTTTGGCTGAATACTCACTTCAACACAAGTATTGAAATTACAAAAGAAGCAAAGGAAGCGTGCGAACGTCTTGTGAATGCCGGTGTCCCTGTAGGGAATCAGGCCGTCATCCTTGCAGGTATTAACGACAGTGTGCCGATTATGAAGAAGCTGATGCACGACCTTGTGAAGATTCGGGTCAGACCATATTATATTTATCAATGTGATTTATCTGAGGGCATTGGCCATTTTAGAACGCCGGTATCAAAAGGGCTTGAAATCATTGAAGGCTTAAGAGGACATACGAGTGGTTATGCAGTGCCAAGCTTTGTGGTAGATGCGCCAGGAGGCGGAGGGAAAATTGCCTTACAGCCAAATTATTTATTATCGCAAAGCCCTGACAAAGTCGTCCTTCGTAACTTTGAAGGTGTCATCACCTCTTATCCAGAACCAGAGTATTACGTCGCAGGTCAGGCAGATGCGTATTTCAATGAAATTTATGAAGAAAAACAAGAACCAGCAATTGGTATTACCGCACTATTTGAGGATGAAGCAAGATCGTTTACGCCTGAGAATTTAAATCGAATGAAACGTAGAGAAGCATATGAGACAAATCCTGAGCATGACACACTTAAAAACAAACGTGAAAAACGGGATGAATTAAAAGAGAAGAAATATCAAGCTCAGCTCAAAAAAGAACAAACCGTGAAGGAGGAGAAATAGCCTTGCTGACATGTGATTGGTGTGAGGAAAAGAAAGCAAATGCTAAGCAGACAACAGTCTATTGGGAACTGATCACGGGCACACAATCAATTGAAATCATCGAAACGCCGTCCATCTCCTGCACGCACTGCGGTATGACCTATCAAAAGGATGAGACGGTCAAAGAGATTGAAGATCAATTAATTTTAGTGGACCAGACAAAACTTCCAGAAAAAATCTCCTATGAAGAATTAATGAGCATGGAGCGGTTATTAAAGCGAAATTACTTTGACTTTTCTTCATAAGTTGTACCTCCGCCTATACAAGTCATCAAATTGCTGTATAATATAACAACAAAATAGAGTGTCGCGGAGGGAAAAACAGGTGAAGTCGTTTTACCATTATTTAATGAAGTTCAGACATCCAAAACCGAAAGATGAAATCAGCCATTTTGCAAATGCTGCGTATGAAGATCACAGCTTTCCTAAAGCTTCCACTGATTATCATGAGCTGTGTGCTTATTTAGAATTAAATGGTGATTATCTAAGCTCAATGACAACATTTGACGAAGCGTTTGAGCAATACGAAGTAGAAGTCAAAAAAAAATAACACACAACCGCTTGTTCCATATGGGAGAAGCGGTTTTTTTATAAGAAATAAAATGGCGTTTTGCATGGTGTGGTTGCCCATGCAGAATTCCTTGCGCCGGCATACGATACGTTAAGACCAAAAGTCGGGCAAGGGGGAGACAGAATGAAGGCGAAAGCACCAAAATATCAAGTAGGGGATATTGTCGTCGTTGTCATGTACGGCACAGTCGGAACGATTACAAAAGTCCATCAAATTGACCAGCACTATTTATATGAGGTCAATCATAATGAGGTGCTTTATTTTGAAACATCACTTCAGCTTTACGATGAGTATAGCGGGGTGATTGTCGATACAGAAAAGCTGGACATTGAATATGAGTTCCTCATTGGCGATGTTGTATATGTAAAAGATTACGGAAAAGAGCTATTTAAAATCATCGGTCATCGGACCGAAATTTGGCGCTACCTTGAAGATGGCTGGGAGGATGTCATTTACGAACTTACGAGGCTGAAAGACGGAGAGTGGCTGGAAACAGAAGAGGAAGATTTAACGCTTGTCTTAAGGAAATATGAGATGGATCAGTTTGTTCATCAGCTTCTTTTTGTGCATTACGTCGGAGAAACCTCAAAAGAGTTAGAAGAAGATATGGTTCAAACGGCTCTATTGCAGCTAGAAGAGAAACAAGAAAGCGAAGCTTCACTTGAATTTCTCGCTGTATCTATAGTGGATGAGCTTCTTGATATTTATAACGATTATAAAATTCTTTACGAATTTTTCAAAGATCCAGAATATAAGGATATGATGGATTTTATTTTGGAAAGTTTACACGAACATTTTGGTTAAAGAAAGACTTGTCCTAACACGAATAAAAAATAAGGCACACAGAAAAATGCAATCACATAAAACCATCCCCTCAAGATACGGCCCATCACCTGATCAAATGTTTCTCCATCTAATATGCTTAACCATTTCATTGCTTCAAGCCCCTTTTCTTTTTGTTTACTGCATTTATATGTATGGAATGAGCCATTATGACAAACTGTAATAAAAAACAGCTGGCGTTCATACATCATAAAAAAGGAGGCGGAATGCAATGAAAGAAGCAGATTTGGTGATTGATACAGAGGAAATTGCGGAGTTCTTCTACATGGAGCTGATCAAAAGAGGGTACATACCTGCTGAGCTTGAAACATTTGAGCTGGCTGACATTACATTTGAATATATGCTGAAAAAAGCAATGATAGTTGAAGAAGAGGCGTGGTAGGCACTATACTTTGAAGAGATTCTGAAGAGAGAGGGAGGGGAATCCTTCGCGTGTACATCCTATTTCTTTTCATTTTATTTGGCGCCATTGCTGCGCTCATGGTATCTGGGGCTTTTCAAGATTTGGACAACCAGATCATCTTATGGTTTGAAAGCATCAGACTCCCTTTTTTAAATGATGTCATGCTGGCTTTGACAGACTTTGGCATCAGCGCGCTGCTCGTTCCAATCATGCTCATTTTTAGTGTGGTATTGTTTATGTATAAGCGCTACTACTCTATCATGATGCTTTTTCTATTATATCTCACAGAAAAAACAATCAATCATGAATTAAAGGGGCTTTTTGCTAGAGAGCGTCCGGCCTTTGATCACCTTGTAGGTGAAACGTATTACAGCTTTCCGAGTGGACATTCGATGAATGCAGTCACCATCTATCCTTTTATGGCTTATCTATTAGTTGAGATGATTCCATGGCTGAAAAAACGACAGAAAATCGTCTATTTAATCACAGGACTGGGAGTCCTAGTCATTGGCATCAGCCGGATGTATATTGGCGTGCATTATTTGACAGATGTCGCTGGAGGCTTTGCGATAGGACTCGCTTTATTTCTCATTTGTAAAAAGATTGACGAAAGATTGCCTGTCATTCGACAAAAATAGAAGAAGGAAATTGACAGATCCCAGCCAATTTTATATAAAAGGGGAGGGATTTGAATGCAATTGACGTTGAGATTTTTTCAAAAGAAACCTTCAGCATTTCACTTAACCATTTATCAAACACCTGAATATGGCGCTGCAAGTGGGCATCAGCCTGTGTACCGGACAAAGATTGGCGGCAGAACACACCTTGATGTACTGGAGAAAGCATTCTCGACATTTAATGTACAAGATACAGTCCCTAATGATTACAATGCGCGGTTTATCACAACTGGCGATATTGTTGTGATTGATGATAGGAAAAAGGGGAAGTGCTATTATCAGCTCTCTCCGGCAGGATGGAAACGCAGTGAACGACTAATGACGATAGGCTAAATAGATGATAAATGATGCCAGCTTGAGATCCAGCTGGTATTTTCTTTTTTAAGCTCTATCGTTTATAATAAATAGGATAAAATACATAGTAAACGTAAGTGGAGGCTAAAAAATGAGTGTACATATTGGAGCAGAAAAAGGACAAATTGCAGAAACGGTATTGCTGCCAGGCGATCCGCTTCGTGCGAAATATATTGCAGATACATATTTAGAAGATGTTGAGTGCTATAACGAAGTGCGCGGAATGTATGGCTATACTGGAACCTATAAAGGAAAACGTGTTTCTGTACAGGGCACTGGGATGGGCGTACCATCTATTTCGATTTATGTGAATGAACTCATTCAAAGCTATGATGTTCAAAACTTAATTCGTGTTGGTTCTTGCGGGGCAATCAAAAGGGATGTCAATGTACGTGACGTCATTTTAGCGCAGACATCATCAACAGATTCACAGATGAACCGTGTGGCATTTGGACCGATTGATTATGCGCCATGCGCTGATTTTGGCCTGCTCAAGAAAGCATATGACACAGCGGAAGCAAAAAATGTCGCTGTACGTGTCGGAAATGTATTTACAGCAGACCAATTTTACAATGAAAAACCACTTGAGCTCATGGCTCAATATGGTATCCTAGCGATCGAAATGGAGACAACCGCTCTTTATTCTCTTGCAGCAAAATTTGATCGAAAAGCGTTATCCATTTTGACAGTGAGTGATCATGTTCTAACAGGAGAAGAAACAACGGCTGAAGAGCGTCAAACAACGTTTGATGAAATGATCTTAATTGCGCTAGACTCTGTTTTATAATAGTATAAAGGGTGTGCTACTATGTAGCGCATCTTTATTTTTTTAGAAGAGCAAAAGGAAGGTATGTCATGAAGAAAAGCTACAAAATACTCTCAATCGCATCGATTCTTGGTTTGACAGCCGCACTATCAGGCTGCCAGTTGCTGGATCAAAAAAGCGGTACATCTGAATCAAACAAAACAAACGAACAAAAAAACGCAGCAAGTTCATCTCCCCAGCACAACTCAAACGAAACGGCAGATTCATCGAATCAAGAGCTGACGTTAAAGAGTGAATATTTCAATGACATCAAGGTTGTGAGCGGTCTGAAAACCATTCAAAATCCTGAAAATGTGCTAGCACTTGTTAACAAAGAATATGCATTACCAGGAACCTATAAACCTTCTGATCTCGTTGTGCCAAAAGTAGAATTCTCTTTTTCGGAGGATATAGAAAAACGATATATCCGCAAAGAAGCAGCGGAAGCGCTTGAGAAGTTATTCAAAGGTGCAAAAAAGGAAAACTTCGAGCTTGCTGCAGTATCTGGCTATCGCTCCTATGACCGTCAAAAAGTCATTTTTGATAGTGAGGTCAAATTAAAAGGCAAAGAAAAAGCACAAGAAGCAGTCGCTTTACCAGGCGAAAGTGAACATCAAACAGGTCTTGCCATGGACATTTCCTCAAAAAGTGCCGGCTTTGAGATCTCTGAAAAGTTTGGTGAAACACCAGATGGCAAATGGGTGGCTAAAAACGCCTATAAATATGGCTTTATCATCCGTTATCCAAAAGGAAAAGAAGACATTACGAAATATGAGTATGAGCCGTGGCATTTGCGATATGTGGGAAAAGAAGCCGCAAAAGCGATGCATGATCACGATTTAACATTTGAAGAATACATGAACAAAGTAAAGAAAATCTAAACAAGTAAAAGGCCTCCCAGCTATTCGGGAGGCCTTCTCTTATTCTTCTTTTAAAAAAAGAACAATCCTGCTAATGCGAAGCCGGTAATGAAACCGAGGCCGATGCCATACGCTGCACCCCAGCCATAATATCCGCCCCAATAGCCATAACCATAGCCCCCGCGAGACCCGCCGACTGGACGAATATAAACTTTGCGGTTTGTCACACGCTCAATGCGTCCGACATGTACTCTGCCATTACGATCAGTGATTCTAGCGACTTTCCCCATGTGCTGCTGACAAAGCTTGTAGTAGCGCTCCATGTTTTTCCTCCTTATGACAAACTCTTTTCACTCTTATCCTATGCGAGAGACCTCATAGAGTTTGGACAAAACATATAGGGGATTCGCTCATTTTATACAGTGCATTCAAATAGAATGTGACTTAGCTGCTTTCTGTGTGCTTGAATGAGATCGTAGTGTGTTTGCAGTGTCTCGTAAAGAGAAGGCGGTATGTGTTCAGATAATTCCATTTCTGTTGGTTCCTCCTGTACCATATGTTCATCGAATGAGAGAATCTGAATGTCACGGAAGCCTGCTGCTGTTAACTGCTCCTTCCATTCTTCAAGCGACAAAAGCGAGTGAAAGCCATAAAAATCCCGAACAACGGTCATCTCTTCAGGCGTAAGAGGGGCTTTTAACACAGCTTCATTTGCAATCAATTGACTGCCAGGAGCTAGGACGCGTTTGATCTCAGCAAGTGCAACAGGCAGCTTGGTAAAGCTTAAAACAGATTCACTGATGAGTAGAGAGAACGCTTGATCTGGAAAGGGCAGCTGCTCAATGGATGCCTCTAAGGCACGGGTTGGCAGTTCTTCCCGCTTGAATCGCAGGTTCGCCTTTTCAATCATCAATGGATGAGTATCAATGGCCTCCACCTGATAACCTATATTTCCTAAATAGGCGGCCGTCTGTCCTATACCGCATCCGGCATCCAGTATACGTGCATGAGGCGGCAGTTTTATATGCTCAATCATCGTTTTTGTTAACTCAATTCCGCCAGGATGGGCACCTGATACGCCAAAATAGGCAAGCATTTCTACATAATCACTCATATCATCCCTTCTTTCCTTATCCTGTTCCTCTCTAAAGATTATGCAATAGAGGAGCAAATGGCTTATCTTTTCAAGTAGAAGTTGATCCTTTGGTTGACGGATGAAGCATCGTCCTTGATAATAATGAAAGGAGATAAAGGTGGTGTTTTTTTGAAAAAACAAATGAAGTTCGTGGTAGCCATTTTGGTGACTGCTGCACTGTCCTCTGCGATTACATTTGTGATCACAAAACAAGGTGCTGTCAGCGTCTCTGGAGACGAGAAGTTTAGTAAACTCATGGCTGCGTATACGAAGGTAAAGGATGAGTATTACGAAAAAACGGATGATCAAAAACTAGTAGATGGTGCGATCCAAGGAATGATTGCATCACTTGATGATCCATACTCTACATATATGGATCAGGAGGAAGCCGAAGGATTTAACAACACCATTTCTTCATCATTTGAAGGAATTGGTGCACAAGTAGAAGAGAAGGATGGACAAATTTTAATTGTCGCTCCGATTAAAGGCTCTCCTGCTGAAAAAGCTGGTTTGAAACCTCATGATCATATTTTAAAAGTGGATGGAAAAAGTACCAAAGGCATGTCGGTCAATAAAGCAGTCTCTCTCATCAGAGGAAAAAAAGGAACGGATGTCCAGCTGCATCTCAACCGTCAAGGAGTGGGCAATGTAGATGTGACCATCACAAGAGACACGATTCCGCTTGAAACGGTGTATGCCAAACTCACAAAAGACAAAATAGGAGAAATCCAAATTACGTCCTTTGCTGAAACTACATCGAAAGAGCTGGATAAAGCGATTGATGACCTCGAGAAAAAAGGGGCAAAAGGTTTTGTCATTGACCTCAGAGATAATCCAGGCGGCATTATGACAGAAGCCATTGAAATGAGCAATGACTTTATTGATAAAGGAAAAGTCATTATGCAGGTTGAAGAAAAAGGGAAGAAACAAGTGTACAAGGCTGAAAAAGAACGCAAAGTCCATCAGCCGGCAGTTGTTCTTGTAAATGGCGGCTCAGCCAGCGCTGCTGAAATCATGGCGGCGGCTCTGCACCAATCTTCAGGCATTCAAATTGTGGGTGAAAAGACGTTCGGCAAAGGAACTGTTCAAAATGCGCAAAACTATAATGACGGTTCTAGTGTCAAGTTAACCATTGCAAAATGGCTGACTCCAGACGGTTCTTGGATTCACAAAAAAGGAATCGAACCACAGGTCAAAGCAGCTCTTCCAAGTTATGCAAAGCTGCCGTACTTAAGCCCGAAAAAATCGTATGAGCTAAATGACAATGGAGATGAAGTCAAAGCGGCTCAAAAAATGTTCCAAGCGCTCGGCTACAAAGCAAAAGCAAACGGTGAATACGATCAAGCATTCCAGACTATCGTCAAAAGCTTCCAAACAGACAACGATTTAAAGGTAGACGGTATTCTGACAGGAGATACAACGACCGTTCTGATGACAAAGATCCAAGATAAGTTAAAGAACAACGATACACAAATGAAAAAAGCCATTGAAGTCTTGAAAAAAGAAATGAAATAAAGAAAAAGCAGTCCTCATAGGGGACTGCTTTTTCTTATCTTGTGATCGCTTCTGTTTTTTCATCATCCTTTTCAAATAGTTCATTCATGACAGAATTGGATGTGACCTTCTTTTGGAAGAATGGATTTAAAATCAAGATGACTACGACGTTTGCTAGTAAACCAAGAAAACCTTCATAAAGACCAAACGTGACTTGTGAGATATTCGCTGTAAAGGTGACGATGATTCCAATGACTAACCCAGCAATCGTTGCTTCTCTCGATTGTTTTTTCCAGAACAAGCTGATGGCAATAGCTGGGAAGATTTGAACCATTCCTGAAACACCAATGAGCTGAAGTGTGACAAGTGCAGTTGGGAACAGCATCCCGAATAAAAGAGCGAGCCCGATAACGATAAATACCATCGAACGTGTAATGATGGTCAATCTTTTAGGTGACACATTCGGATGAATTAAGTCACGGTATAAATTATTGGCAAATAAATTCGATGCGCCAATAGCCATGATGGAGCATGGAATGAGGGAAGCCAGTGCAATCGTTGAATAAGCGAGCCCCTGCATCACGCCGCCATATGATGTTTGAATTAAATGAAGAAGAGCAAATCTTGGATTTGTATCTTCTGGTAAGACTAAAAAGGCAATAAATCCAAGGAAGATGACCAAAATCAATACAATATTATAAAGAGGCAAAAACATGCTATTTTTACGGATGGCATCTGCGCTTTTGGCTGTAAAAACCCCAGTTGCCGCATGTGCCCACATAAACAAAGCAAGGGCAGAAACGCCTGAAGCAGTAATGAACCATAAAATCCCCTTAGGACCGCCTTCAGGGATCGTGAGAAGTTGAGGCGCTTCTTTGGCTAACGTGTTCATCATCGGTGTCCAGCCGTTAAAATGAATAATTGGCAGTGAAACGACCATAAACAGCATGATCACCCAAACGAGAATATCCTTAATAATGGCTGTATATGTAGGACCTTTAATACCACTGAAAAATGTATAAAGTGCGACTAAAATAAATGAAATGATAACAACTGCATTGACATTAATATAATTCGTTCCAGCGACAGTTAACGTATCTTGAATCCCGCTCAGCTGAAGACAAATATAAGGAATCAGCATAAGTACCCCAACAATCGCAATCAAACTAGATAACAGCTTGCTGTCAAACCGCTCACGTGCATAATCGGCAAGTGTTGTAAGGTTGTGACTTTTCGCTACCGTCCATAGTTTCGGTAAAAAGAAATAAGCAATAAAATAAGCTAGGACTGAATACGGAATAGCGAAAAAAGCGACGCTTCCAGCTGTATAAGCTGTACTTGTAAGCCCTAAAAAAGTATAAGCTGTATATAAGTCTGCGCCAACGAGGAACCAGACAAGCAGTCCGCCAAATTTTCTTCCGCCGACAGACCATTCTTCTACTGACTGTCTTGATGATTTGTCACGACCAGCGGCAAAACCGATGACCACGACGATGAAAATAATACTTGCAGTAATCAATAAAGCTGTTAAATTTCCTTGCATTAGTCAGTTCCTCCATTTGAATGTTGCATCTTATAAATGATAAATGTGCAAATTGGTGTGAGTACAATCCATAGTAAGAGCCAGAAGTGGAAAAAGGGAAGGCCGATGACAAATGGATGAATGCGATTCGCAAATGGCAGTAATGCGAGCTGTCCAATGAATGGAATCGCGATAAGTAGTGCCAGCATCAATTTTTTGTTCATGATTTCCTCCTGAATATTTTGTAATTTCATAATAATAGCAGTTGTCAGATTAGATCACAAGACCATTTTCAGAAAAAACAATCATTTTGGTGGATATCATACTAATATAACGCTTTCATTCTTAAAAAAGGAGAAAGAGTGAAGATGTAAAGAGGGGGAAGGTGAAAGAAAGTATGTAGAAATAATATTTAAACCAAATAAAAAAGCCTCAGCATAAAAGCTGAGACCTTGCCAATTTTTAAAGGAAATCAGATACTTCTTCGATGTCGAAACGATTACTTTTATGAGCTTCTTTTGCTGCTTTACCAACTGAAATCAGCATCACTGGCTCGTAGCGGCCGCTTACATTGAATTCTTTGATGTATGCTTCTTTACTGAAGCCACCCATTGCACACGTATCATAGCCCATTGCTTTTGCCGCAATCATTAATTGCATAGCAGCTAATGAAGCATTTGAATACGCTGCTTCTCGAGCATATTGCTCACTTTGATATGCGCCATTGATTTGAGTCATCAATGTTTCTTTAATGTCTTCAGTAATAAAGCCTTGTTCAGCCAGCTCACTGTAGATTTTTTCGCCATTTTGGTTAGCTTCAAGGTCACCTAGAACTGCAATAACAGCTGATGCTTGTGATACTTGCTTTTGGTTGTACGCGATTGGAAGTAACTTCGCTTTTGCTTCAGCACTATGGAAAACAGTGAAGTGCCAATGTTGAAGGTTCCAAGCAGAAGGTGCTTTTGTTGTGATTTCAAGAAGCTCTGTTAACTCTTCTTTTGTCATTTCATGAGTAGTGTCATACTCTTTTACTGAAGCTCTTTGTTTTAAGATGTCAATCGTTTTTTGATCGGTCGCCATATGGATATTTCCTCCCGTTTTTGCAAATAGTATGGTACAATAACTAAAAAGTGAGAAACTTACTTATTGTAACTAGACATATTTTAAATTGTACACCGTTAGTTTGTCAAACAATCATGAAAAGAAAGGCTGAAATTTATGGAATTCCAATTATGTCCACACATTCAGCAAGCTTTTTTACTCCTAGGCAAAAGGTGGAATGGGCTTATTATACATGTATTGCTTGATGGTCCAAAGCGTTTTAAAGACCTCACAGACACGATACCGTCTATTAGTCAAAAAATGCTTGCAGAGCGTTTAAAAGAGCTCGAGCAAGAAGGAATTATAGAGAGGACTGTCCTGCCTGAGACGCCTGTCAAAGTCATTTACAGTTTAACTGAAAAAGGGAATGCGTTACATGATGTGTTTCATGAGGTATCTCGGTGGGCAGGGGAGTATACAGACACTCACGACAAAAAGGAGCAAGCCTAGTTTCAGGTTTGCCCAAACATTTTAACTCCTGATGAATATGCTGATGTTAGGCACATGACAAAGGAGGAGAAATGCATGTACCCTCATACTCCGTATTTTCGAGGCGGCGCCCCTGGCATTCCGCCATATGAATCCAGAGTCCCTTTGTTTTTTGGTTTTGGCGCTCCTTTGGTCGGCGGACTGCTTGGCGGATTTCTAGGAAGTGCGATTTTTAATTATCCCCGCCCATATTACCCCCCGCCACCACCGCCTGCTCCACCACCTTATGGCGGCGGATATCCACCATATTATTAAGAAAAAAGAGTAAGCCTGCTTCCATTCCAAAGCAGGCTTTTTATAATGGAATATCAATTTCAGAAATTCCTGGATCATCATGCTTTAAAAACATAATTTCCAATATACCGTCTTGGTACGACGCCTTCGTTCCTTTTCGCTTCACAGCAGCAGGGAGGACGACTTTCTTCTGCGCCCCTTCTTCAGGAAAATGATCAATAAACAGCAGATTGGCTGTATGTTTGATTTTGACTTTTTCTGTGTTTGGACGAGCAAGTTCAATTTTGACAAACACATGATCAGTCGTCTCGAACACTTCGACTTCTGGCTCTTTTTCCTTTTGGACGTCAGTTTCTCTCGTTTTTTGATTTTGAGAAAGGGGGTCCTGAAATGGGAACTGAGCAGGATAATTGGAGCCGAATACACTTTCCATGACTTGATTGACATACTGCTCAACGTCTTTAGGATCTGAATTCTTTAAGGCTTCTTTTGAGAACTGCTTTTGAAAAGGGAATAATCGGTTCCAGTCGAACATGCGAATCATCCTTTCTAAATGCCCTGAATTAGTATATGCCCATTCGTCAGCGTGCGTGCTATAATATACGTTAGATTTAGAAAGGGATGGTTACATTGAACGAACAGCATTCAAAAGGTGTTCTCTACACGGCAGCATCTTTTACACTCTGGGGTTTATTCCCGTTATATTGGAAGCTGATGGAGCATATTTCGTCAGGCGAAATTTTAGCGCACAGAATTGTATGGTCATTTGTGTTTATGTGCGGTATTCTTTTGTATTTAAAACAAGTCCGCCCAGCGATGCAGACAGTAAAAGGTCTCATACTAGATGGTAAAGCATTTTTTTCATTACTTTTATCTGCTATTTTAATTTCGGTCAACTGGTATGTATATATTTGGGCAGTCAATCATGGTCTTATGCTAGAAGCAAGTTTAGGGTACTATATTAATCCGCTTGTATCCGTTCTATTAGGGATTATTTTCTTAAAAGAACGACTAAATAAATGGCAAACCATTGCCATCCTCATTGCCGCATTTGGGGTGGTCCTTTCAACAGTTCAATACGGGTCATTTCCTGTCGTTGCTTTCTTATTAGCCTTTAGCTTCGGTTTTTATGGTCTGATTAAAAAAAGGATGAGCTTCACGAGCGCGATTGGTTTGACAATTGAAACACTGCTTCTCGCACCGGCTGCACTAGTGTACTTATTATTTTTCTTAAAAGAACCTGTTGTGACTATGAATCCTAACAGCTTCGGATCGCTCGGACTCCTATTTTTTGCAGGTGTTTTTACAGCCGTGCCGCTTCTTTTATTCTCAGAAGGCGCAAAAAGAATTCCTCTTTATCAAGTGGGCATTTTGCAATACATTGCACCGACAATTACGCTGTTTTTAGGGCTGTTTGTCTATCACGAACACTTATCCGCAGCTAAAATTGTGACGTTTCTTTGTATTTGGGTGGCGATTTTACTGTTTACCACCTCTCAATTACGCATGAAAAAAACAGCGAATTCTCATTAAGTCAAACGAGCAGTTTGCTTTTTTTTGCAGGCGGATCATGTCATAATAAGTTGTTACCAAAACTGTAGAGGTGATCATATGTCGTCAGCTCATGAGCTTGCAGCCGCCTATCAATCTTTATGGAAAAATCGTCAGCTTGATGTTGATGATATGTCTTCTTTACACGAGGCCATATGTGATGATTTACTTGATGCACGAACTCATCCGCGGGCGAGGAAATCATTACATCAAAAGTATGTGCTTGCTGTGGAGAGGATTTTAGAAAGTGAGCTTAAGCATGATCATCAGCTGCAGCTGATCAGCTTACATACGAAAAAGCTGCGAGAATTAATTCAAAATGAAGGAAGGAACCACTCATGAAACCAATTCAAACGGAAGATGTCACAGCACATCTTGAATCGTTTTTAAATCGTCCAGTCTTCGTTCATCTTGAAACGACAACTGGTTCTTATTCAGCTCATGTAAACGAACAAAATATGACGGTTGTGGCGTATATCCGCAACGCGAAAGTCGTCTATTCACAGGCGAAAATAAAAGGACAAGGTCCATACCGTGTTGGAATGAAAACAGAAGATGGCTGGATTTACGCAGAAGGATTAACCGATTATGTGTTTGATGACCAAGGCCGCCTGCTTTTAGCTGGGCACTTGCCAGACGGGAAACTAGCGATCTCATTACAAATTAGTGAAACACCATTTCAGGTGTAGAAGAAAGGGTGACGAGTCATGAACGAACATGTACTAGTGATGCTGCCTCACCCCGATGATGAATCCTTTGGGGTTGCAGGTCTCATTGCACAAAGCAGAAAACGCGGAATTCCCGTCACATATGCATGTGGGACACTTGGGGAAATGGGCAGAAATATGGGAAGCCCAACATATGCTAACCGTGAAACACTTCCGGAATTAAGAAAACAGGAATTAATCAATGCCTGCAAAGAAATGGATATCACAGACTTACGTATGCTTGGCTTGCGTGATAAAACATTGGAATTTGAAGACGACGAGTATTTGGCAGATGTGATGGAATCCATCATTGATGAAGTCAAACCGACACTCATTGTGACGTTTTATCCAGGGCACGGTGTACACCCTGATCATGATGCGACAGGCGAAGCTGTGATTCGTGCTCTATACCGCAAGAAAAAAGAAGACCGCCCTGTCACATACTGCATGGCCATTACGAAAAATAGAGAAGAAGTGCTTGGAAATGCGGATATTGTCATTGATATTACAGATGTTGCAGATATCAAATTAAATGCACTGAGAGCGCATAGAACGCAAACAGAAGGCATGCTGAGAGAACTGGAACAAAAACTGAAAAACAAAGAACCTGTCGTCCAAAAATGGTTTGATGAAGAAATTTTCTGGACGTACCAATGGAATGATTAAACAAAAAAGCAGCTGACATAGATCAGCTGCTTTTTTGTTGTATTTAGTGATTCGATACATATCGAAGTTGACGTTTTTGAATCAACCTGAGACGGATAAAGAGGACGATGGCACCTGCGGCAAGGCCGGCAATCAGCCCTATCCAATAACCAAACGCACCAAAGGAGGTATATGTGCCAATGAGATAACCGGCAGGAAGACCGATGACCCAGTAAGAGACAAAGGCAGCAATCAGCGTATAATTCACGTCTTTATAGCCGCGCAGAGCCCCTTGAATGGGTGCAGCAATCGCATCTGACAGCTGGAAGAAGATCGCGTAAATCAAAAAGTGCTGTGTCATTTGTAAAACAGCTGATTCAGCTGTATATAAACCAGCGATCTCTGGTCTGAATAACAAAATAAGTGCGGCCGTACATAATGAGAATAATACCGCCGTACCAATGCCGATATAGCTGTAGCTTTGCGCGTCTTTATATCTCTTAGCCCCCGCTTCAAACCCAACAACGATCGTTAAAGCCATAGAGATACTAAGCGGTAAAATATAAAGAATAGAAGCAAAGTTCATCGCTGCTTGGTGACTGGCGATTGTAATGGTATCAAAGTGACCCATTAAAAGCGTCACTGCTGCAAAGATACTCGTTTCAAAAAAGATCGCAAACCCGATAGGAAGGCCAATTTTCAGTATTTGCCCTACACGGGAGATATTCATTCGAGGCAGTTTTTGAAACAAACGAAATGAGGCGAATGGCTCTGCTTTAACGACAATACAAATACTCATGATGAAAATCGCCCAATACGTCATTGCAGATGCAAGGCCGGCACCCGCACCGCCAAGCTTTGGAAAGCCAAAATTTCCAAAAATCAATACGTAATTTAAAACAAAGTTAATAGGAAGTGCTGTGAGCGTGATGAACATCGTCACACGTGTTTTCCCTAATGCATCAATAAATGACCTTAGCACCGAATAACCAAACAGCGGGATGATGCCAAACGCAAGAAAGCTGAGAAAATGCTGAGCAATTTCCTCTACAGATTGCTCGAGTCCAAGTCCTCCGAGTATATAAGGAACGCTGATCGTACCAATGACAATCACAGCGATACTTAAAAGAAAGGATAAATAAATCGCCTGAAAGACAGCCCGGGGAACATCTTCTTTATGCCCAGCCCCCATCAGCTGAGCCACAATTGGAGTAACGGCCATTAAAATACCGGCAAGTCCTGTATAAACAGGTGTCCAAATACTAGAACCGATCGCAACACCCGCAAGGTCTTCTGCACTTACTTTTCCAGACATCACCGTATCTAAAAAGGTAATAAGTGAAAGACCTGCTTGGGTGATTAAAATCGGAATCAAAATGGTTAAAAATAGTGTCAGCTTTGCTCGAATGCTATTCGTTTCTCTCATCATAAGTTCCTCTCTGAACAGAAATAACGAGAGGAATTATATCATGCTATGTAAAAAAATCAATTCTCCGTCGGATTATTTTTCTTAGATGGCTTCGTTTTTTTAAACATTTGGGCATAAATAAAAGAAAGACTGACAACACCTAAAATGCTGCAAGCATATTGGATGATTTTCTGAATGGTCATATTAAGTTCACCTCCATACAAATAGAATGTGCACAATTTGCTATTTTATAACAACAAGCGAAAGAAGGAGGGAAAAGGTCAGATGATCCACCGGACGAACGAAGAAGTCATATTTAAAGCCGGAATGAGAACACACTTGATGAACATTATGAAGGATGCAAGTGACATCATTGATTCTCTTGATGAAACAGAGCAGTGCTTACTTTGTGATCTCGAATCATTGCATGATCAGTTTAATGAAATGCATGCAGAGGCTTCGTCGTTTTATTTGCAAGCGTATATGGAAGAATTCACACCAGGATTTGCTCAATTTTCTTTAGCCATTGAGCATTTATCAAAACAAAAGCATGGTGCACTCATTGTGATCCAAAGAAGGGATGAGGTTGAAGATTTTATTCAAAAAGGGACAAACCTCCATGCGAAAATTAGTGCTTCCTTAATAGAAAGCATTTTTTACCCGGGAAATCCACTTCATGATGGGGCTCTTTTAGTCAAAGAAAATACACTTGTTTCTGCTGCAAATGTGCTGCCGCTTACATCAAAAAAAGTGAGCCCGTCGCTCGGCACAAGGCACAGGGCAGCGATCGGACTCTCTGGTATGACCGATGCACTTGTTCTTGTCGTATCAGAAGAAACGGGAAAAATGTCGTTTGCGAAAGAAGGCGTGCTTTATCCGCTTACCGTAAAAGATCCGGAAATAAGAAAATAAAAACGAACGCTGCATTCTTCATTCGGAAGGATGCTTTTTTATTTGTGGAGAAAAAATAGGCAATTAAGCAAAAAGTCATTTGATACAGAAAAATTTGTCATGTAGAATAGAACTATGAAACTAGCAGCGTGCTTGTTTTGACAAATTTCTAAACGTCAACTTAAAAATTCCTTAAAAAATGTTTATAAATAAAACAAACAGCCGATAGAAACGATATGGCTTTGTTTTTTAGCATTTTGAGTTGGCTGCTTTAGCCTATTTGTTATTGCCCAACGTCTTCATGTCGAGTAATATAATAGAAATAAAGATAAAATAGTGCAAGAGAAGCAGAACCATTAAATGCTAAACTCGAAACTAGTACATAAGTCTTAATGAACCAAATTACGAAAGGCGGAGATTTCTTTATGAAGAAAAAAGTAGTAACCGGCCTCACAGTTTCAGCGATCGCTGGCTCAGCTGTGTTTGCTGCACCGGCAGAAGCACAGACGATCAAGGTGAAAAGCGGTGACTCACTTTGGAAGATTGCCGAACAGTACAATACAAGTATTTCGGAGCTTCAATCTCTTAATCAATTAAAAACGACAATGATTTTTGCAGGACAAAGCTTGAAAATTCCTAGCGAAAAAAGCAAGAAATCCAGTTCATCAACAGGATCAAAAGCAACGAAGAAATCAAGTGCCTCAACGACTTCCAGCTACACTGTAAAGCTTGGAGATTCTTTATGGCTGATTGCAAAAAATCATAAAATGTCAGTTGCGAGCTTAAAAAGCCTAAACAGCTTAAACAGCGACTTGATTCGTCCTGGTCAAAAGCTAAAGGTATCTGGCAGCACGAAGACGAGCGGAAGCCAGTCATCAAATTCAAACTCATCTTCAAATTCCAGCTCAAGCAATAAGACAACGAACTCAAATAGTTCATCGTCTTCAAGTACATACAAGGTTAAATTAGGGGATTCTCTTTGGAAAATTGCGAATTCGCTAAATATGTCGATTGGTGAAATCAAAACATTGAACGGATTAAAATCTGATATGATTTATCCGAATCAAGTATTGAAAGTAAAAGGGACGGCTGCATCAAAACCAAGTCAGTCAAAACCTACTAAACCAAGCAATTCAAACAGTAACCAGTCTTCTAGCGGGAAAACAACATCTTATACTGTAAAATCAGGCGATTCGTTATGGAAAATTGCGAATCAATTCAAAGTACAGGTTCAATCCATCCGCACAGCCAACAGCTTGAAAAGTGATGTGCTTAGAATTGGACAAGTATTAAAAATTAATGGTGCAGCTTCCGGCTCAACTGGATCGAACGGTTCTACGTCTAACGGTTCAACAACTCCGGTCAACAATAACAAAAACGATGTACCAATGAACGCAAAGATCACGACAATGATCCAAGAGGGGAAAAAGCTGACAGGCGTTCCTTACAGATGGGGTGGTAATACTCCAGCAGGATTTGACTGCAGCGGCTTTGTTTACTATCTCATTAACAAAGTTTCATCTGTATCCAGACTAAGCACAGCAGGCTACTGGAATATGATGACTTCTGTTAGCACACCACAAGTTGGAGATTTTGTTTATTTTACAACGTATAAAGCGGGCCCTTCTCATATGGGACTATACCTTGGCGGGGGAGATTTCCTTCATGCAAGTGACAATGGAGTAGGGATCTCGAACCTAAGCAACCCATATTGGAAAAAAGCCTACTTAGGTGCAAAACGTTTCTTCTAAAAAAAGCCGATTTTCGGCTTTTTTTGTTTGCCCGCTGCTGTGATTGTCCATACTGATAACAAAAGGGGGCAGTCATAAATGAAAAAGTCAGTGTGGATGATCATGATATGTTTGGTCTTTACTGCGTCAGCATGTCATGCACCGCCGAAAAAAGAAATGACAGAAGAAACAAGCGAAGTTGCCGCACCTAAACAATCACCAGTCACGACGTCACTTATAAACGAAAGCGGGCAAAAAATAGGAAGCATTGAAATCAGAGAATCCTCAGAAAATGGGCTGGATTTGCATGTGAAGGCGAAAGGGCTGCCGCCAGGTCCTCACGGTTTTCATATTCATGAAACAGGAATATGTGAAACGCCAGATTTTGAAACGGCAGGAGCTCACTTTAATCCAACCCATAGAGAGCATGGTTTTGACAATCCAAAAGGGCACCATGCTGGAGATATGCCTAATTTAGAGGTAGGGGCAGATGGACAAATCGATGTTGTCGTGAACGTACCAGATGTGACGTTAAAGGGAGGCCCAAATCAATTAATCGATCAAAATGGGCGAAGCTTTATCATTCATGCAGAAGCAGATGATTACTTAAGTAACCCTTCTGGAAACTCAGGGAAACGCATCGCTTGCGGATCAATGACAAAAGAAATGGTAAAATAACAGAAGTCTAACCTTTATGTATTGAGTGCATAAAGGTTTTTTTAGTATACTTGGTGAGGAAAATGATCGAAGAGAGGAATTAATCATACATGTTTAACGAACAATCACTCCCAGAAGAAATTCAAGCAATGATTGAAGCAAAAGCAAAAGTGTTGGAAGATGAATTTCGTCCACTTATTGGAACAGGCGGCTATGAATCACAGGATACTTCTATCATTCAAGATGCCATGATTGCATTAGCACTAGGAAAAAACGTTCTTTTAAAGGGTCCGACCGGCTCAGGTAAAACAAAACTAGCAGAAACATTATCCGCTTTCTTTCAGCAGCCGATGCACAGTGTGAACTGCTCGGTTGATCTTGATGCTGAAAGCTTGATTGGCTATAAAACCATTCATAATGATGGTCAGGTGGCTTCGATTGAATTCATCGAAGGACCTGTGACAAAAGCAATGAAAAAAGGCCATCTTTTATATATTGATGAAATTAACATGGCGAAGCCAGAAACACTTCCTATTTTAAATGGTGTACTCGACTACAGAAAAATGATGACAAACCCATTTACAGGTGAGGTTGTTCGAGCAGAAGAAGGCTTTGGCGTCATTGCGGCAATCAATGAAGGGTATGTAGGCACAGTGCCGCTAAATGAAGCGTTAAAAAACCGATTTGTTGTCATTGACGTTCCATATATCGGCGGCGGTATCCTGAAAGATGTGTTGCAATCTCAATCTGTTTTAAAGGATGAGCGGTTAATTGATCAATTCGTTCAGCTCTCATCAGACCTCATTACACAAGCTCATAACGGTCAGGTGAGTGAAGAAGCAGCATCCATCCGCGCGCTCCTAGATACTTGTGATCTTGCGCAATACATCCCGCCGCTTCGTGCCGTTGAACGAGGGATTGTTGAAAAACTGGAAGATGACCGGGAAAAAGCAGCGGTAAGAAATATCGCCCAAACATTATTCGAGTGAGGTTCTGACTATTGAAATTCATCAAATTTAATGACAGCAGAATCGATTCATTTCTATTTATGGAATTAACGGATTTAGCTAAAACGTTAGCAAAAAGTGATGATGTCGAGCTTGAATACGGTGTGCAGTCCTACTATGAACCGTTTGAAAAGAAAATTTTTATCAGTCATTTTTGGGATGATCGTAAACAAGAAGATATGCTAGCAGGGCTGAAAAGTGATGTGTTCCTTCGTGCAGTAGGGACCGTTTATAGTGATCTTACTGTATTTCAGGAGATCGTTCGCTATGCGCATACATTATCCATTCCTGATGTATGTAAACAATTGTTTATGCTGTTTGAAGATATCCGGATTGAAGAGCGGATTAAACATGACCGCCCAGGAACAAAAAAGGTATTTAAACGAAGAAGAGAGCTATACCGGCGTCACTTTAAGACACAATTAACGATCAACAGAGAACGAAGCATATTAACGGATGCACTCTTTTGTGCGATTTATGTGAAGCTGACAGCTGATTCTCCGCTCGAAGAGATTCCGCCTCTTCATGAGCAGATCAATCCGATGATTCCGTTTATTGAGTCAAGTCTTGAACGTGTGTATGATGCGGGTTCAACAGCAGACATTGCAGCTATTGTCAAAGAATTGATGGAAGGCTTTGATGAGCTGCTTGAAAAGGACATGCTGAACACGTACTTTTTCTTCCCTGAATTGGACTATGAACAAGCGGCAAAAGAACCACTGTTCCATGACTTAAAAAGAAAACCTAAATTAAGTGAGGACATCAAAGTCGACCGGGAAAAAGCAGGCGATGAAGACATTCACCAAGAGTACATGGAAGTATGGCATCGAGAAACCGAAGCGCCATCAAAAAGCTTCCTTCAATTTGATTTAGAGCATGGCGGTAAAAGTGATCTTGGTAAGGATGCAGCAAGAGAAGGCGATGACGGAGATCAGGCACTCGGAACTGTCCAAGGCTCTGCAAAGCAAACACACCGAAAAGATTATTCAAAGCTTGAGGCGCTGGAAGAGGCTGAAGGTGAAGAAAGCGGAGCAGATGGTCATGAAAATGGAAAAGAGAACAAATATGCGTTTCCAGTCATGATTTCACCAGATCCGCCTATGCCAGAACAAATCAATGTATACAAGCAGCATGCGAAGGAAATTGAGCCTTACCAAAAACGCTTAAAACAAATGATCCAAAAAACTCTTGAACATAAAAAATCTTGGCCTAAAACGGACCTTCATGCAGGACGTCTCAGCAAAAAGCTGATTCGCTACTTTACAGAGTCTAATCCGCGTCTTTTCTATAAAAAACAAGCACCGTCTTCTCAGATTGATGCTGTTTTCACCTTATTAGTAGACTGTTCAGCGAGCATGTTTGACAAGATGGACGAGACGAAAAAAGGCATTGTTCTATTTCATGAAGCGTTAAAATCCGTACAAGTCCCACATCAAATTGTTGGGTTTTGGGAAGATACAAACGACGCAACAGAAACAAGTCAGCCAAACTATTTCAACACAGTTGTGTCGTTCAAAGATTCTTTATTTGATGCAGGGCCTTCTATTATGTCTCTTGAGCCAGAAGAGGATAATCGGGATGGTTATGCGATTCGCCAAATGACAAAGATGATTTTAAAGCGAAGAGAAGAGCAAAAGTTTCTGATTGTCTTTTCAGACGGAGAACCAGCTGCGTTCAGCTACGAACAAAATGGGATTGTCGATACGCATGAAGCAGTTCTTGAAGCGAGGAAAAAGGGCATTGAAGTGATCAATGTGTTTTTATCCAATTCGCCGATAGAAGAAGCACAGATGAAAACCATTCAAGATATGTATGGCAAGTTCAGCATTTTTGTACCAGATGTCGATACATTGCCAGATGTTTTATATCCATTACTGAAGAAACTGCTGCATAAAAGCATTGGGGCATAAGGTTTTGCCCCTTTCTTCAAATTATTTTTCGGAATGATTTAAATTTTTTGTTTTTCTGTGAATTTTTTATCTTTAATTGAACAAAGAATGTAGAAAGTAATCCAAAACAGTGGTAGAATATTATTGGAAGCGTTTTATTACATAAATTTGGTCATTGTGTTCTGGAAGTTATATCGAGATAGTGTTCAATCACTTGATGATCAAAGTTGGGGGTAGTGTTCAAAATGTTTCAAAATGATGTGAAACAACCGTTGAGTTGGGAAGAATTTCATGGTCCGAACCTCGGCTATGTGCTCGAGCTCTACGATCAGTATGTCCAGGATCCTACTAGTGTTGATGAAGATCTAAGAGGCATATTTGATGAACTTGGTGCACCACCGAGTGAAATGAAGGAGGAAATTGGGAAAAAAGAAAATAGCGTAGTTACTTCTGAACAAATCCAAAAGATAGCATCAGTCGTTAAACTGGCAGAAGACATCAGAACGTATGGCCATTTAAATGCTTCCGTCAATCCTCTTCGCAAAGAAAAGGAATTACAAGAACTGTTTCCTTTAAAGGAGTACGGTTTAACAGAAGAAGATGTCAAGAATATACCGATATCTATTATTAGTCCGGATGCACCAAAACACATTTCAAACGGCATAGAAGCCATTAACCATTTGAGAAATACGTATAAGCGTACCATTTCATTTGAATTTGATCACGTGCATGACTTCGAAGAGCGAAATTGGCTCTCAAAATCAATCGAGTCTGGTGAACTATTTAAGAAAAAACCATCAGATAAACTAGTTTCTGTATTCAAGAGATTAACAGAAGTTGAGCAGTTCGAGCAGTTTCTTCATAAAACATTTGTTGGGCAAAAGCGCTTTTCTATAGAAGGTTTAGACGCACTTGTCCCAGTACTTGATGAAATTATTTCAGAGTCCGTTACACAAGGGACTTCAAATATTAACATTGGAATGGCACACAGAGGCCGTTTAAATGTATTAGCACATGTGTTAGGGAAGCCATATGAGATCATTTTCTCAGAATTCCAGCATGCGCCAAATAAAGAGCTTGTTCCATCAGAAGGCTCTATCGGCATCAGCTATGGATGGACGGGGGATGTTAAGTACCATCTTGGAGCTGACCGTCAAATCAAAGACGAAGATACAAAGAGTGCGAGAGTCACGCTTGCTAATAACCCAAGTCACTTGGAGTTCATTGATCCAATCATTGAAGGAAGCACGCGTGCCGCTCAGGAATCACGTACTCAAAAAGGTTATCCAGTTCAAGACGTTGAAAAAGCGTTAGCCATCTTAATTCATGGGGATGCAGCATTCCCTGGAGAAGGAATTGTGGCAGAAACATTAAATTTAAGTCAACTTGTAGGCTATCAAGTGGGCGGAACCATCCATATTATTGCCAACAATATGATCGGGTTTACAACGGAAAGCAATGAATCTCGTTCGACGAAATATGCAAGTGACCTTGCAAAAGGGTTTGAGATTCCGATTGTTCACGTCAATGCAGATGATCCAGAAGCGTGTTTAGCGGCTGTTCAGCTAGCTGTAGAATACCGCAAACGTTTCAAGAAGGATTTCCTTATTGACTTGATTGGCTACCGCAGATATGGTCATAACGAAATGGATGAGCCTTCTACAACTCAGCCAATGCTGTACGATGCGGTCAGAAAGCACAAAACGGTCAAGAATATCTTTGCGGATAAACTTGTCTCAGAAGGTCTTTTGACAAAAGAGCAGCGTGAAGAAATCGAGCAGGCTGTGACGGCAAAAATAGAAGAAGCTTATAAAAAGGTGCCTTCAAAGAAAGAGCATACGATTCAAGAAATCGAACTGCCAGAGCCTGTATCAAACGGCTTCCCAGCAGTGGATACATCAGTAGAATTTGATGTATTGCGAAAGTTGAATGAAGAATTGATCAGCTGGCCGAATGATTTCCAAGTATTTGGTAAGCTGAAACGGATCCTTGAAAAACGTGCAAAAGTGTTTACAGATGACCGTAAAGTAGAATGGTCACTTGGGGAAGCACTCGCATTTGCATCTATATTAAAAGACGGTACGCCAATTCGAATGACCGGACAGGATTCAGAGCGTGGTACTTTCGCTCAAAGAAACCTTGTTCTTCACGACAGTCAAACGGGTGATGAATTTATTGCTCTTCATGAACTGAGTGATGCAAATGCATCGTTTACTGTTCATAACAGTCCACTGTCAGAAGGCTCAGTCATCGGATTTGAATATGGTTATAATGTTTATTCTCCTGAAACGTTAGTGATTTGGGAAGCTCAATTCGGAGACTTCGCAAATGCGGCTCAAGTGTATTTCGATCAATTTATCTCAGCTGGCCGTGCAAAATGGGGACAAAAATCAGGTTTAGTGATGCTGCTGCCGCATGGATATGAAGGACAAGGTCCTGAGCATTCAAGTGGAAGAACAGAGCGCTTCCTGCAATCAGCTGCTGAGAATAACTGGACAGTTGCGAATCTGACAAGTGCAGCGCAATATTTCCATATTCTTAGAAGACAGGCGAAAATGCTGCTTCGTGAAGAGATTCGTCCGCTTGTCATTATGACACCGAAGAGTCTGCTTCGTAACCCGAACACATTGTCTGAAGTCCAAGAATTAACGGATGGACAGTTCCGTCCAGTTCTTGAACAGCCAGGTCTTGTACATGATCACGAAAAAGTATCGCGTCTCGTGCTATCTAGCGGGAAGGTATCCATTGATATTAGTGATCGTTTTACTCAAATGGAAGAGCCGAAAGATTGGCTTCACGTTGCAAGAGTGGAACAGCTATATCCGTTCCCAGCCAAAGATATTAAAGGAATTTTAACAAAGCTGACAAACTTAGAAGAAATCGTATGGGTGCAAGAAGAACCGCAAAATATGGGAGCTTGGGGATACATTGAGCCATATTTACGTGAAATTGCGCCTGAAAAAGTAAAAGTACGTTACATCGGCCGAAGAAGACGTTCAAGTACGGCTGAGGGTGATCCAACTGTGCATAAAAAAGAACAAGAACGAATTGTATCTGATAGCTTGACTCGCAAAAACTAAGGGGGAAATGAAAAATGGCGGAAATTAAAGTACCTGAATTAGCGGAATCAATCTCGGAAGGAACGATTGCTCAATGGCTAAAGCAGCCGGGCGATTATGTGGAGCAGGGGGAGTACCTGCTGGAACTTGAAACAGATAAAGTCAATGTCGAACTGACTGCTGAAGAATCTGGTGTATTAAAAGAAGTGCTCAAAGATTCTGGTGACACTGTACAAGTTGGAGAGGTCATCGGAACGATTGCAGCAGGTGAAGCTGGCGGAAGCGAGTCCGCAGCTCCAGCACCTGAGCAAGCTTCTGCACCAGCTTCGAAAGAAGAACCGGCAGCTGCTCAAAAAGAAGAAGCAGTGAAAGAAGAGCCGAAAGCTGGTAATGGCAGAACCATCGCTTCTCCTGCAGCTAGAAAACTAGCGAGAGAGAAGGGATTAGACTTATCTGAGATTCCAACCGTAGATCCGCTGGGCAGGGTACGAAAGCAGGATGTCGCTTCTTATCAAAAGAATGAAGCACCTGCAAGTGCACCGAAAGCCGCGCCAAAAGCAAATGCGGCGGTGCAAACTGAACAACCAGGAAAGCCAGTTGAACGTGAAAGAATGTCACGCCGCAGACAAACAATTGCAAAACGTTTAGTTGAAGTTCAACAAACGGCTGCGATGCTGACGACATTTAATGAAGTCGATATGACAGCTGTGATGGATTTAAGAAAGCGTCGTAAAGATGCCTTCCTAGAACAAAATGATGTCAAGCTTGGCTTCATGTCCTTCTTTACAAAAGCAGTTGTAGCAGCACTGAAGAAGTATCCGCTGCTTAATGCAGAAATTCAAGGTGATGAGCTTGTCTTGAAGAAATTCTATGACATCGGCATCGCTGTTGCTGCAAACGAAGGACTTGTTGTACCGGTTGTCCGTGATGCAGACAGATTGTCATTTGCGGGGATTGAAAAAGAAATTGGTCATCTTGCGAAAAAAGCAAGAGATAACAAATTGGCTCTTAGTGAGTTACAAGGTGGATCATTCACGATCACAAACGGCGGAACATTTGGTTCTCTGCTTTCAACACCGATTTTAAACAGCCCGCAAGTTGGAATTTTAGGAATGCATAAAATTCAGCTTCGTCCGGTGGCGATTGATGAAGAACGTTTTGAGAACCGTCCGATGATGTATTTAGCTCTTTCTTACGACCACCGTATTGTCGATGGTAAAGAAGCAGTTGGATTCCTCGTTACGATTAAAAACCTGCTTGAAGATCCAGAGCAGCTATTGCTTGAAGGATAATCTTCTATTATAAAAAGCTAGCACCTGTTAAGGTGCTAGCTTTTTTTCTTTTCACTGTCAGGTTGTCCTCGTTTTGACCAATACGTCGCAAGCCAGGAACCAGATAAGTTATGCCACACACTAAAAATCGCACTTGGTACGGCTGCGAGCGGCGAGAAATGTGCTGTTGCAAGGGCTGCACCAAGCCCGGAGTTTTGCATGCCTACTTCAATTGAAATCGCTCTTTGAGAAGGGATATCCATTTTGCACCATTTAGCGATTAGGTATCCAAATAAAAGACCGAGCCCATTATGTAAAATGACAACGGCCAATATCAGCAATCCAGATTGAAGAATCTGCTCTTTATTTGCACTGACAACCGCTGCAATGATCACCACAATTCCAGCAACAGATACAAGCGGCAATGCTTGAACCGCATAGTTTACTTGTTTTTTGAAAAACACCTTAACAATAACCCCTAAGATAATAGGAATAAGCACAACTTGGACAATTGACAAAAATAATGCCTCCGGTGATACAGGTAACCATGATCTTGCAAAGATAAAAATAAAGAGAGGCGTTAAAAAGGGAGCAAGAAGGGTCGATATAGTTGTGACCGCTACGGATAATGCCATATTGCCTTTTGCCAAAAAGGTCATGACATTGGATGCTGTACCGCCTGGGCAGCAGCCCACAAGAATAACGCCTACTGCAATTTCAGATGGCAGCCGTAATCCGTAAGCTAATAGAAAGGCGATCAGCGGCATGAGTGTGTACTGCGCCAAAACCCCGATTAGCACATAGAGAGGTTTACGAAAAAGTTCCTTAAAATCTTCACCTGATAACGTAAGCCCCATCCCAAACATAATGATTCCTAGTAAAAAAGGGATATACGGTCCAATCTGAGAAAATACGTCAGGAAAAGCAAATCCAAGACATGCAAAGATAATGACCCAGATTGCGAAGGTTCTTCCTGCAAATTGACTAATGGTTAAAAGAATGTTCATTCATTGTTTCATCTCACTTTCCTCACATATCTTTCCTATTTTAAACGAATTTTCTGAAAAAACAACCTGTTCTTTATAAAGGTGTTGATAATTTGATTATGTAAACTAAAAATACCCCATATAAGCATGAGCCTATATGGAGCATCGTCTTAAAAAGGGGTCCACTTCACTTGCTGTGCTTGCTTAAGCCTTGCTTCTGGCTCACGCCAGTCAACTACATTCCACCAACGATCTACATATTTCGGTTTTTCATTCAGATATTGAAGATAGTAGGCGTGTTCCCATACATCAAGGGCTAAAAGAGGAATAACGTCCCATTGTGACAAAAATTGATGGCGTTCTGCTTGTAAAATCTCTAATCGCTGGGATCTGGGCGCCCATACGAGAATGGCCCAGCCGACACCCTCTACTTGTTTGGCCGCTGCTGAAAATTGAGATTTAAATGCGTCATAACTGTCAAATGATTGTTCAATGAGACGAAGCATTTGTCCAGTGGGCTTTCGTTTTCCTGAAGGACTCATGGAAAACCAAAAAATACAATGTAAATAGTGCCCCGCACCATTGAAGGCAAGCTCTCTTTCCCAATGCTTGATCATTTTAAAATCATTGGTTCTTCTTGCATTTTTTAATGCAAGCTCAGCTTGGTTCAAACCATCAACATATGATTGATGATGCTTCTGGTGATGCAAATACATAATCTCTTTTGAAATAAACGGTTCTAGTGCATCATACCGGTAAGGGAGAGGAGGTAGCTTATGATTTCCCGCTGCTACCTCTCGCAGGTCTTCTTGTGGTTTCATGTCCTCAGAAATACGTTCTGCCAGTTCGTACCACTCTTGTTCACTGGAATGTTCATCATCCATTGAAAACCATAAATGGTCTACTTTCTGACGGATGTTGTCATCATGAATCGCGGATTGAATGGTGCTAAGCCACTCTTTGAGCTGCATTCGATACTGTTCCTTATTCATTCTTACGCCTCATTTCATCTAAAAATGTAGAACAAGCCATCATGGGAAAGACAAATGGGTAGCTATGATAGGTGATGTAAAATTGCTTTGGCAGGCCAATGCCTACTGGATAGTGCAAGGCTTCACTCGTGTGCTGATGATGGGTCAAAAATGAGATGGCTTTTAAAATCGCTTTGTCATCTGGCTTCTCATATTGTAAAAGTGCCTCTGCTGCCCAAGCCGTCTGCACCACTGTGCCAAACGGGAGGGGGACATACGTTTTTACCTCTGCACTTTTACACGATTCTCCGAAGCTGCCATCTTCTCGTTGAATCTGCTTTAAAAATCGACACGCTTTTTGAACAGCAGGATGGGTAGAGGGGATGCCGGCCGCTTTTAGTCCTGTTAATGCTGCCCACGTCCCATAAATATAGCAAACACCCCATCTGCCAAACCATGATCCATTTTTCTCTTGATGATCTAGGAGCCACTTGACACATTGATCTTTTTGCCTGTGAACGGGTGGTGACATGTTTTTCTCTTCAAGACCAATGAGATGAAGCACCCGGCCTGTAATATCGGGAGTCGATGGATCGATCGCTGCATCCTCCGCAGATTCAAGCGGCAGATGTCGAAGCAGGAAGTGATCTTGATTTTTTTCAAAAGCAGAGAATCCGCCGTCACGGTTTTGCATGGAAAGAAGCCAATGAAATCCTCGTTTCCATTGAACTGGTGCGTATGTTCGCGGAATGGCTTTTAAGACAATTTGCGTATCATCACAATCAGGGTTATTTGTGTTGATATCTGAAAAACCAAAGCCTCCCGGCGCAGTATGCCGGTTATGAATCGCCCAATCTGCTTTCTTCATTTGCTGCCGGTTCAGCAAGTATGAGAAAGATTTAGTGATGACTGGGTCTTCTTGTTTTTTGCCAGCTTTTTGAGAAGCATAACTGACAAGCGCTGTATCCCAAACTGTGGATGTGGAATTTTCTGCATACATTCTGCCCTGACAGACAGTGACTAGCTTTTTCATGCCTTTGACTGCTTTTAAAATGAGATGATGTCCCGGGGAGTACCCAAGACTCATAAGTGCATAGACCATAAAAATACTGGCACTTAAATAGCTGTACAGCGTGCCATCTTTTTCAAGGCGATCAAACATATATCGTTTTGCTGCTTCATATCCGAAAAAGTCCAGCCGACTGTCGAGTGCTGTATACGATCGCATGTAAGTCAGAAAGTGTTGAGCGGAACGTTCTTCTCTTGCCATAAACCAGTCAAATGGATTCTTAGACATGTTTGCATCAAGGTGTGCCAAGCTTGGAAATTTCTCATGAGAGGTATATCGTTTGTTGAGTGCAATCATCATTGGCACAAAGTGAATTCTTGCATATGCACTAAGATGATAAAAGTGCAGTGGAAAGTATGTAGGGATGAGTAAAAAGGAAAGTGGTGCATAGAAATACGGCCAAGGGTGCATGCCGTTGACGGCGAGCATCCACTTTGTCATAAAGTGAACGTTCTTTAATCCGCCTTTTGAACGTATAAATTGCGCTGCTTTTTCCATATGAGGCTCATCTTGCTGAAACCTGCCTGATACGAGCATTCCGCAATAGCCCTGCACAGTGGCAGTTACATGTCCCGTTTGATCATGATACAAAGAAAAAGACCCATCCTCATTTTGTTTTTCGCGTATCGCTTCTGCTAATTGATGAACCAAAGCCTGATCCGAATCACCGACAGCCTTTAACAGCATAATCAAAAAAGCATTTGTCATCATAGGACCTTCAAAGCAGAAAACAAAGGCGCCATCTTCTCGTTGTCTTCGCTGCATTTGTATGTGCAATTCTTCGATAAATTCGTTTACTTTCAATTGAAAATCTTGCATATGCGGCCATGCTCCTTTCCTTTCATACTATATTCAGGAGCCGGCCTGTCACATGCAAACACAAAAAAAGCCGATGACAGGGTCACCGGCTCAGCGTGTAGACAAACCCTCGCATTCGGTGTCAGGTCTGCGCGCTGGTGCTCACGAATGTCACAATTCGCTCCGCGCCAGTGCTCGTCCTTCCTAGACTGCAAAGGTTTTCTATCACGCTGAAAAGAAGACAAAGTGCTAAAATAAAAAACATTTTAGCACTTTGTCAACGATCTGAGCCGATGACAGGGTCAAAGGCTTTCTTGACGTCATTAGTCTTGGAGATTAATCCATACACTTTTGACTTCTGTATAGTTGTTAAGGGCATATGACCCCATTTCTCTGCCAAGACCTGATTGCTTATATCCTCCAAACGGAGAGGCGGCATCAAAGACATTATAGCAGTTGACCCAAATCGTTCCTGCTTCAAGACGTGCAGCAATATCGTGGGCATGCTTTAAGTTTTCTGTCCAAAGTCCTGCTGCTAATCCATATTCAGACTGGTTGGCCCGTTCGACCACTTCATCAATGGAATCGTAAGGAATTGCAGATAAAACAGGTCCGAAGATTTCTTCTTTTGCAATGGTCATTTCATCTTCTACATCTTTAAAAATCGTAGGGGAGACGAAATAGCCAGCCTCATAAGGGCAATCGCCACCGACAACGGCTGTTGCCCCTTCGGATTTACCTTTTTCAATATAGCCTAATACGCGTTCGTGCTGTTCTTTACTTACAAGAGGTCCAATTTGTGTATCTTGATGAAGACCAGCGCCTTGCTTGAGTGATCCTGCATATTTGGCCATTTGATCGACCACTTCATCATATTGGCTCCGGTGAACAAAGACTCTGGAACCCGCGCAGCATACTTGACCTTGGTTAAACATGACGCCATTTAAAGCACCTGGAATGGCTTTCTTTAAATCAGCATCAGGTAAAATAATATTCGGTGATTTTCCGCCAAGCTCTAATGTGACCCTCTTAATGGTTTTAGCCGCTTTCTCCATAATTAATTTTCCAACGCTTGTTGACCCTGTGAAGGCAAGCTTGTTCACATCAGGATGTTCAGTTAAGGCATTTCCGGCTGTTTCGCCAAATCCAGGAACGATGTTAATGACGCCTTCTGGGAAGCCGGCTTTGTCCACTAATTCTGCTAAATAAAGAGCAGAGAGTGGAGTTTGTTCGGCTGGCTTTAAAACGATGGTGCATCCTGTTGCAAGTGCGGCACCCATTTTCCACATGGCCATGAGCAATGGGAAGTTCCATGGGATGATTTGTCCTACAACGCCAACCGGCTCATGGCGGGTATAATTAAAATATCCTTGACTGACAGGAATGGTTTGTCCATTCATTTTTGTCGTCCAGCCTGCATAATAGCGCATGTGCTCAATAGCGAGGGGGATATCTGCATTTGTTGTTTCATTGATTGGTTTTCCATTATCTAAAGTTTCAAGCTGTGCAAGCTCTTCTTGATTTTCTTCCATTAAATCAGCAAGCTTGAACATGAAGCGGGCGCGTTCAGCGGCAGACATTGAGCGCCAAGGACCATGAAAGGCTTTTTTTGCAGCTTTTACTGCCTCATCAATATCTTTTTCACCTGCTTCATATACATCAATAAGGGTTTCGCCTGTGGCTGGGTTAGGAGTAGCAAAGGTTTTATTATCGTGACTTGTGACAAACTGACCGTTAATGTAGAGTTTTTTCGTCCCTTGGAGAAAAGATTCGAGTTTTGAACTAATTTGAAGTGTTGTAGAGCTCATAAATAAACAAACCTCCTTAAAGATATGGATTGTTTTCTGCGAGTTCTAGGTGAGAAAAGCGGACATGCAACGAAACTGTATACGCACAAAGATGTAAACGTATACAATTATCATATTACACGACATGTTTGAAAGCAATCCATAACACTCATTGCATTTCATGAAAATTTGGCTACAATAAATGTATAGATGAAAAAAGGAGTTTTTAAATCATGATCCATCAAAACTGGCAAACGGCTCAAACGTTAAAACAAGTAAAATGTGTACATACAAATGCGAAAAAATATATGGTCGACCGGGCATTAACGGTTGGAAGCACATATGAAGTGAAAAATGAAACAGAGGAATTCCTATTTGTCGTTGACAATACGGGTAAAGTAGGCGGGTATTACAAAGAGTATTTCGAAGATATTTCGGCTGAATGATTTTGAGGGTCATCACTCATACTAAGAAAAACAGTAAAGGGTGATGATGATGAAAAAGCAGCAAAATGACGAGCAGAAAAATCAAAATGCATGGCATGAACACGAAGATGCTGATATGGCGATTACACTTGAACAGATTTCCGATGTGTATGCCGAGGGAACGATTGATACACCAAAAGATGAATAGTCATTTAAAAACAGTGATTTAGCATAATCACTGTTTTTTTATTGGAATGATTCAGCATTTTTTCTCGAAAAGAACTGAAACTTTTTTCCTGCTTTAACAGTCTAAATAAATAGAGGAAAGAGCATCGGATCAAAAAGAAAAAGTTAAATGAAATTTAATCTATTCGTAATGGAATAACGATCATTTATAGCGTATTCTATAAGTGAGAATAAAACGTACCCACAGAGCCGTGTGGCCGTTTTGTCATAAAGGAATTTGATGCAGGAAGAGGGGGTTTACGTGGGTATTTTTTCTGTCAGTAAACAAAATGATAAGAAATTCGAATCCTTATTGATTGAAGGGGAAAGAATTGAGGCTGTTTACAGACTGCGTCACGACCAAATTTGCTTTACAAATAAACGACTGATCTTTGGCGATAACCGCGTATTTTCTAAGAAGAAAGTCAGGGTCTCCTTGCCGTATCGATCAATTGAAAGTTTTGCCATTCAAGAAGCTGGCGTGTTTGATCAGGACACAGGTATGCTGCTTGTCACAAGCTCAAAAGTATTTGAACTCGACTTTTCCAAAGAGACGGATTTGAGTGATGTGCAAGCCATTTTGACAAAACATCTTTGCTGATCAATCTTGCGATTACATAGATCATATGCACTTTTCTCATTCTTCGTTCTTATTTTCATAGATCGCACATTTCTGAGCCTTTCCCATCTGATGGGAGGGGCTTTTTTCTGCTTAAGTGTTTGAATGATAGCAAAAAAGGTTAAAGATGAAACAGATACAGAAAGGAGAATGAACAATGAAAGTGTTAGTTGCAGGAGCAAATGGACATACAGGTAGACTTGTCGTTCGTTATTTAAAAGAAAAAGGACATGAGCCGCTTGCTCTCATTCGAGATGAAAAACAAGCTGATGCGCTAAAAGAACTTGGTGCAACACCTGTCATCGGTGATCTTGAAAAAGATGTGACGGATGCTGTGAAACAAGCAGACGCTGTCATCTTTGCAGCTGGTTCAGGCTCAAAAACAGGTGCGGATAAGACCATTGCGGTCGATCAAGAAGGGGCAAAACGCCTCGTTGATACAGCGAAAAAAGAAAACATCCAGCATTTTGTTATGCTCAGTTCCTATAATGCTGATGACCCGAACCAGGGAAAAGGGCAAGGAAGTATGGAAACTTATTATGAAGCGAAAAGAAAAGCTGATGAACACTTAAAACAGTCTGGTCTTTCCTATACGATTGTTCGCCCGGGCGCCCTGCTGCATGAGGAGAAGACAGGAAAGATTGAAGCTGCCGAGCATATTCCAGATGATCAGAACATCGAGATTTCAAGAGAGGACGTAGCCATTGTTCTTGTGGAGAGCTTAACAGAATCGAATGTGAAAAATAAGTCCTTTGACTTGATTAAAGGCGATAAACCAGTCGAAGAAGCACTTCGCCATCTGTAAGAGAAGAAAGCTGCTGCCAAATAGGTGGCGGCTTTTTTGATGTTTTCTTTTCCCTTCCAGCGGGAAGGTAATGAGAAAGGAGTGATTGACCGTGGGCTTAACGAAAGAACAACAAGCTGATTTATACGAAAGATTGATTCAATTAAAAGAAGATGTGAAGGGATCAAAAAAGAAAGAAGAATCGATGCTTGTTGAATCGAGTGAGATATCAAATGGTGTTGGGAATCATATCGCTGATCATGGGAGCATCTATTTAGACCGCATGACAGAACAAACGCTGGATCAAGTCGATGATCAACTTGAAGGTGAAATCGATGCAGCACTGAAACGAATGGAAGACGGAACATATGGGATTTGTGAGAAAACAGGAAAAGAGATCCCATATGAGCGTTTAAAAGCAGTTCCATATACACGCTTTTCAATTGGTGCAAAGAAAAATGAGGAAACGACTCAAGATCCAAACGAGTTTGACCGTTCATTCTCCGATCAAATGCGTGATTTAACGAATAGAGAAACAATGGATCAAATGCATTCAGATACGTATGAAAGACTCGAGGAAGAGCAGGATGTTGATGTGGAGGAAGAAAAGTAGCAATATATGAGAAGGTTAAATTTTTTCAGAATAATGTTTCCATATGTACTCGTGGACAAAAATCTTGTATACATGAGTATTTCAAAGAAAAAAGATCTCTTGAAATTTAATTAACTTTCGTGTAGTATAGTTTAAAGGCTGCGATGCGCGTAATGTTAATTAAGTTTTAACCTTTAAGCTGTAATAGGGAGTTTTATATTGAAGCCGGAATGTCATGCCTCCTTAGAGAGGAAGACAGGAACGTTTCTGCAAACACCCACTTTGAGGAGTGGTGGTTTAAAACTTTCTTACTTAGATTACGGCATCCGCAGCTTTTCCTAGGATGATTCAAGCCATTTTCCATTTCGGAAAATGGCTTTTTATTTTGTGAAAAAACGAAATTGCACAGACCGCCGGATGAAGAAGGAATGTATGTTAAAATAGACAAAACAAAAGACGGAGAGGGAATTGGATGTTAGAACAAGCAGAAGCACTCCTGAAACAATACTTTGGCTTTGACACCTTTAGGCAGGGACAGAAACAAGCCATTGAATCGATTGTAAACAAACAGAAGGATACCGTTTGTATTATGCCGACAGGCGGAGGGAAATCGGTTTGCTACCAGATTCCTGCCCTGATGATGGAAGGAACAACGATCGTTGTATCCCCGCTAATTTCTTTAATGAAAGATCAAGTTGATGCGCTAAATGAGATGGGCATACGATCGTCCTTTTTAAACAGCACACTTTCTGCAGCTCAAATGAATGAAAGGCTGAAAAAATGTGAAGATGGGGAATATCAGCTGCTTTATATCACACCTGAACGTTTACAAAATGAACGTTTTTTTCAGCTGCTTGATCGGTTAACAATCCCTTTAATCGCAATTGATGAAGCGCACTGTATATCTGAGTGGGGGCATGATTTTAGGCCAAGCTATCGCTTTATTCAAGATTGCTTAGATAAATTGACAAAAAGGCCAGTGATTGTCGCATTAACGGCTACAGCCACGAAAAAGGTCCACCGAGATATATGTGAACAGCTTGGCATGAACGAAGAAGAAACCATTTTTACTGGGTTTGCTAGAGAGAATTTATCTTTTCAGGTGGTCAAAGGAGAAAATAGTGACCGCTTTATCACACATTATATGAAGAAAAACAAGCTTGAGTCCGGCATTATCTATACAGCTACAAGAAAAGAAGCTGAAAACATTTACAACCGGCTAAAGAAACAAAAGATCAAAGCTGGCATTTATCATGGCGGGTTAGATGACGATGTGAGAGAAGAGCAGCAAAACCTGTTTTTAAATGATGACATCCAGGTCATGGTCGCTACATCTGCATTTGGCATGGGAATTAATAAGTCAAATGTCCGTTTTGTCATTCATCATCAAATTCCAAGGGATATTGAAAGCTACTATCAAGAAGCTGGGCGCGCAGGCAGAGACGGTCTTGAAAGTGAATGTATTTTACTGTTTTCGCCGCAGGGCGTACGAATGCAGCGCTTCCTCATTGAACAGTCAACAGAAGATGAAGTGCGCTATCAGCATGAACTGCTTAAACTAAGACAAATGGTGGATTACTGTCATACTGAGCAATGTTTGCAGCAATTTGTGATGGACTACTTTGATCAATCAGCAAGTACTCCTTGCCAAAAATGCAGCAACTGCCTTGATGAAAGAGAGCGTGAAGAGGTCACTCGAGAAGCGCAAATGGTTTTATCGTGTACGGTTAGAATGAACGAGCGATTTGGAAAAATGATGATTGCTCAAGTACTGGCAGGCTCTAAAAATAAAAAAGTGCTTGATCTTGGTTTCGACCGTCTTCCTACATACGCTTTAATGAAGCAGCAATCAGCCCAGCAAATCAGTGATTTCATCGAATTCCTAATTACAGAAGAGTATTTGCACATGTCTGAAGGGGCTTATCCAACATTAAAAGTGACACATAAAGGGAAGAAAGTGTTAGTCGGACAAGAGGCGGTGTATAAAAAGCAGGCAGTTAAAAGAGAGGCGATTCAAGAAAACGATGCATTATTTGAGCAGCTGAGAGCGGTGAGAATGAAGCTGGCAAGAGAGCAGGGTGTTCCGCCATTTGTTGTATTTTCTGATCAAACCTTGAAGGAAATGTCAGCTGTTCAGCCTAAAACAGAAGAAGAACTACTCCATATTAAGGGAATAGGCGCTCAAAAAAGAGAGAAATACGGGGATGTTTTTCTAGAAGAAATCCGTTTATTTATAGAAAAAGAGAAAAATAAAGAGTTTGAAGAAGAAAAATAAATTTTTTTCGCTGCGTTTGGACACGTTTTCAACAGGAGGTTTCTGATCCTTTCAAAACCTTGATATGGCGGGTAATTGAACTGTTTTGTGGTCTGATTTACCAATGGAGAGAGATGTTTCATGTAAAGGAACTGTAATCTAAAACATATCGTTTTGTTATTGAATTGACATTTACATATGTTACGATAGCACTCGTTAGCCGCCATAAAAAGCTAACAAGGGAGGATTTACTTTATGAAGAAGACTATTATGTCCTTGGTTGCTGTTGCAGCAATCTCAACAACAGCATTTGGAGCACAGCAAGCTTCTGCAAAGGAAATCACTGTGAAGAAAGGTGATACACTTTGGGGAATCTCTCAAAAAAATGATGTGTCTCTAAAGGACCTAAAGGGTTGGAACAATTTATCTACAGACATGATTTATGTAGGTGATAAATTGACAATCTCTTCAAAAGAGAAAACTCAGGAGCAGTATAAAGTCCAGAAGGGGGACAGCCTCTGGAAAATCGCTCAAAAATTCAATGTGTCAATTAGCGATATTAAGTCTTGGAATAACTTAAACTCAGATATAATTGTGACTGGTTCAACACTAAGTGTTGCTGGTCAAAGCTCAGCTCCGGTAAGCTCAGAGCCTGTACAAAAACAGGAGCCTGTCCAAAAAGAGCAAACAACACAAAAAGCTGCTCCTAAAAAGGAAACAGCTAAAGCAGAATCATCTTCTGCTAGTCAAAGTGTACAAAAAGAATTGACTGTAACGGCTACGGCTTATACAGCAAATGATGGTGGCATCTCAGGTATCACTGCAACAGGGGTAAACTTAAACAAAAACCCAAATGCGAAAGTCATTGCAGTAGATCCTAATGTCATTCCATTAGGAAGTAAGGTTTATGTTGAAGGCTACGGTGAAGCTACCGCAGCAGATACTGGCGGCGCAATTAAAGGTAACAAAATTGATGTACATGTACCAAGCAAATCCCAAGCAAAAAATTGGGGCGTAAAATCAGTCAAAGTGAAAGTACTTAACTAGTAATCTATTGTTTTTTGGAAGAAAGCATCAGGTGGCGGCCTGATGCTTTTATTGTACCCTTTTTTTGGTCAAAAAAACACATATTTTTCAGAAAAATTTGCATTTTCGACAAAAACCAGCGTATATTCTATCATACACGCTGGTTTTTTGGCGTTAGCTGTCCACCCAATAAATTTCCCCGCTTTGTTCTTCCCAATTAATTTGGACATCAAATTGGTGCTTTTCATAAAAGTGGATCAAGCGGTCCACGTGATTCCAATCTCTTTTGACGAGGTCACCTGTGATGACTGGGATGTTCTGCTCTCTTGCGATTTCTTTTAAATGCTTCATGCAAATTGAGCCGTATCCATTATCAGGAGGGCCTTTAATATCAGCAATATGAATCTTTCCTTCTTCAGGATATTCCGCGATTAAGGAAAAATCAGATTGTCCGCGAAAAGCTTTTTCACAATCGCTGAGCATGATTTTGCATGTATCCGCACTTTCAATGGCAGAGACAATCATCCATTCATCTTCTTTCGCCTGATCAATGCCAATGATCTTTGCTTTTTTCGAAATATCTTTCATATTTTCTTGCATTCGATACATTTGGAACTGCAATTGCTGTAATTCTTGCTCTAACGTCTTCACATCTTTGGTTGTTTCCTGTAAGATTGACAAGTCCATTACTCCTTTCATATAAGAAATCATAAAAACCACATAAATTCCCATTCTAAAGGAAGTGGATGGATCTTTCAAGCCGTTAGAACGCCAGTAATCGGCAAGTTTGTCTAAAATTCGACGAAGACAGCGAATTCATTGACTTTATAGAGAAAGTTAAATAACATACTCTTAGTCGGAACTAATAAAGAGAGGTTTTCAAACATGAACGAACAGAATCAAAAACCGAAAAATTTCACCGGCATTGTTGTCATTTTAACAATTGCCATAAACGGATTAATCGCTTTATTATTTTTAATGCCAAAAACAGATAAATTTAGTCATCTGGACATTACATTTCTTCCTTTATTGAATGCCGTGATGAACAGCTTTACGTTTATCTTCTTACTTTCAGCACTCATTATGATTAAACAAAAGAACATTAAAGCACATAGACGATTTATCTTTGCTGCATTTTCAACAACACTTGTCTTTTTAATTTCCTATGTGACATATCATTCAATGGCAGCTGATACACACTTCGGAGGAGAAGGGATCATCCGTCCAATTTACTTCTTTATTTTGATTACACATATTGTGCTTTCAGCAATTATTGTACCGCTTGCATTGATTACACTATTTAGAGGCGCACAGATGCAGGTTGAGCGTCACCGTAAAATTGCCCGCTGGACGATGCCGCTTTGGCTCTATGTTAGTCTCACTGGCGTCATTGTCTATATCATGATTTCTCCATACTACAGCTAACGTATGTCCAACTGGACATACGTTCTTTTATTTACAAGATGAAGTGCTTTGGATAGAATGGAAATTGGATATCCGACTTGCACGGTATCTTCCCATCTATAGATTCACATCATTTCTGGCCGTTTGCTCGTTTGGAGATCAACAATTGGACGAAACGGGGGTTATATGATGACTGAACAATTGCAGTATAAACCGGGGCTTGAAGACATTGTGGCAAGCGAAACGTCCATATCATACTTAGATGTGGAGCAAGAGGAAATTGTGATTCGCGGGTACGACCTCATTGAGCTAGCACAAAACAAGACATATTTAGAAACAGCCTATCTGCTTATTTATGGAAGATTACCAGATACGATGGAATATCACCAATTTCAGCAAGATATATCCTCACAAACGAACTTACATCCAACCATTCAAACCATTTTAACGAAGCTGCCAAAAACCACTCACCCTATGGATGCGATGAGAACATGCTTATCTGCTCTTGCAGGGTACGATGATGCATTACATGATCGATCAGAAGCGTGCCAAGTGAAGCGTGCAGTTCGATTACTAGGCCAGCTGCCGGCCATTGTTGCTGGAAGCTATCATATTCTCACAAAAGACGCCGCTATTTCTCCAGATCAGACCAAATCCTACACTGAAAACTTTTTATCCATGCTAACTGGACGCACCCCGACCCAAGACGAAATCACCGCTTTTGACCAAACACTTACATTATATAGTGAACATGAGCTGCCGAATTCAACGTTTGCAGCTAGAGTCATTGCATCCACGCATTCTGACATGTATGGTGCTTTTACTGGAGCGATCTCTTCATTAAAAGGTGACCTCCACGGAGGAGCAAATGAAGCTGTCATGCACATGCTTCTTGAAGGAAAAACAACGGAAGGATTTCTTGCGCTCATTGAACGAAAATTAGCCGCAAAAGAAAAAATGATGGGTTTTGGCCACAGAGTATACATGAGAAAAATGGATCCGCGCGCCGCTCTTTTAAAACGTTCATTGAAAGCGCTTACTGAATCGAAAGGAGATACAACGCTATATGACATGTGTGTAGCAGGAGAGGCATACATGAAAGAGCAGAAAAACCTCTATCCGAATCTTGATTATTACGCCGCTCCTATTTATTACGTGCTTGGAATTCCTATTTCACTTTATACACCCATTTTCTTTGCTGCAAGGGCTAGTGGATTAGCAGCCCACGTTATTGAACAGCATTTGCATAATCGCATTTTTAGACCGAGAGTCCGGTATTTAGGGCCAAGAGGATTAAA
This sequence comes from Bacillus sp. Nf3, assembly GCF_003028545.1. Classification (NCBI taxonomy): domain Bacteria; kingdom Bacillati; phylum Bacillota; class Bacilli; order Caryophanales; family Bacillaceae; genus Bacillus; species Bacillus sp. Nf3. The sequence continues at coordinate 826,885 of NZ_PYUA01000002.1, forward strand.
GGTTTCAAATGATGATGGAAAAACGGGGGAATGAATATGAACAAAACAGCAGTCGCTAATCAAACAGATCAGCTATTAGAAGAAATTGCTGCCTATGCAGTAGACGGAGAAATTACGAGCAAAGAGGCCATTGAAACCGCGCGTTATGTGCTCATAGACACGCTCGGTTGCGGAATGCTTGCGCTCAATTTTCCAGAATGTACGAAGCACCTTGGTCCCATCGTACCTGGAACAGTCGTACCTAACGGAGCAAGAGTTCCCGGCACTTCGTTTGTGCTAGATCCTGTTCAAGCGGCTTTTGATATTGGCTGTATGATTCGCTGGTTAGATTATAATGACACATGGCTTGCACAGGAGTGGGGCCATCCGTCAGATAACTTAGGCGGAATATTAGCTGTAAGTGATTATATCAGCAGAACTCGCCTTGCAAACGGAGAAGAGCCGCTAACGATGAATGACGTACTGCATGCAATCGTCAAGGCACATGAAATTCAAGGTGTGCTCGCTTTAGAAAATTGTCTGAATCGAAATGGATTGGACCATGTGTTATTTGTCAAAGTGGCAACAAGTGCAGTTGTATGTGCAATGCTTGGCGGAACAAAGGAAGAAGTCCAGCATGTGTTATCACAAGCGTTTGTTGATAATTCCCCGCTTAGAACATATCGCCACGCCCCAAACACAGGATCTAGGAAATCATGGGCAGCAGGGGATGCAACAAGCCGCGGAGTGAGACTGGCAATGATGACACGAAAAGGGGAAATGGGCTATCAAACGCCGCTTAGTGCAGAGAAGTGGGGGTTTGAAGATGTTCTTATGAAAGGAAAACCACTTACGCTCGCCCAGCCTCTTGGATCATACGTCATAGAAAATGTTCTTTTCAAAATTGCTTATCCTGCTGAGTTCCATGCGCAGACTGCTGCAGAAGCGGCTGTGATGCTGCATGACGCTGTAAAAGATCGTTTAGATGAAATTGACCGAGTAGAGATTACGACACATGAGTCAGCGATTCGGATTATTGATAAGAAAGGGCCGCTTTATAATCCGGCAGACCGTGATCATTGCTTGCAGTATATTACAGCCATTGGACTGATTTATGGTGAGCTAACAGCTGACCATTATGAAGAAGAAACGGCGCAAAACCCAGCCATTGATCGTCTGCGTGATCAAATGGTTGTGAAAGAGGATAAACGTTACACAGAGGATTATTTAGATCCGAAAAAGAGATCAATTGCAAACTGTGTACAAATCTTCTTTAAAGACGGGACGATGACAGACCGAATTGAAATTGAATACCCGCTTGGTCATCGCAGAAGAAGACAGGAAGGCATTCCGCTGCTTGAAAAGAAGTGGGTCTATCATTTGAAGACAAGATTTCCACAAAAACAAGTAGATCAAATTGTATCACTTTGCCAAAATCCAAATCAGTTAAAAACAACAACAGTACCAGCATTTATGGACCTATTCGTTATATAAGGGGGAGCTAGCGTGTGGATCGTGAATGAAGAAACAAGTCAGGCTGATTTAGCCGCAGCCTTTAAAGAACAAATGAACAAATCAGCTTTATTTCAAATTCCAGGCGTTCACGATGGAATGTCTGCGCTCTATGCAAAAAAAATGGGCTTTCAAGGGCTTTATTTATCAGGTGCTGCTTTTTGTGCCAGCAAAGGACTGCCAGACCTCGGCATGATCCATTCAACAGAAATGGCTGAAAAAGCGAAGGAGATTATTCGAGCTTCCCAGCTTCCGCTTTTGGTCGATATGGACACAGGTTATGGCGGTGTTTTAAATGCAGCAAGGGCGGCAAAAGAAATGGTTGAGAGCAAGGTGGCAGCTGTTCAAATTGAAGATCAGCAAATGCCGAAAAAATGCGGGCATTTAAACGGGAAATCACTTGTACCAGTAGAAGAAATGGTCGCAAAAATCAAAGCCATCAAACAAGCGGCACCAACGCTTTTGGTGATTGCGAGAACTGATGCAAAGTCCGTAAATGGAATGGAGGATGTCATCCGCCGGGCCAATCTTTACGTAGAAGCAGGAGCTGACGCTATTTTTCCTGAGGCACTCATCACAGCAGAGGACTTCACGCATGCGTCAAACAATATTAAAGGGCCGCTCCTTGCAAACATGACGGAGTTTGGCAAGACGCCTTATTATCATGCAGACGAATTTTCAATGTTTGGCTTTCAAATGGTCATTTACCCTGTGTCATCACTCAGAGTCGCTGCAAAAGCGTATGAGCGTTTATTTACAGAAATCATGGAAAAGGGAACGCAGCAGGGGATACTTGGGGACATGCAAACGAGAAAAGAGCTGTATGAAACGATTCATTATGATGAGTATGAGGAAATGGATCAGCATTTAGCAAAAACGATCCTGCCGGAAATTGGGAAAGAACAGCGATAAAATGGAAAGCACTTCCTTGACGGAAGTGCTTCAGCATGTAGACAAACCCTCGCATTCGGTGTCAGGTCTGCGTGCCGGTGCTCACGAATGTCAAATTCGCTCCGCTCCGGTACTCGTCCTTCCTAGAATGCAAAGGTTTTCTATCACGCTGAAAAGAAGACAAAGGGCTAAAATCAAGATCATTTTAGCCCTTTGTCAACAATCTAAAACACTTCCTTAACGGAAGTGCTTTTTTTACGATGATGGTGTGGATGATGAAGCCAATTTCATCTTTTCTTCAACTGTTTTCGTTTTTTCTTTTACTTTTTCAGCGTAAGTGAAATCACCGTAGCAATACGGATAGCGGAAGTTATCTTTGTTGCCGCCGCACGTATAGACCTTGGGGTTTCGTTTCACTTGCTTTTTGGAGTATTGCTTTGCCAATTTCTCGGAATGTTTTCCCCCGTTTTTTGCAACAAAATCAATATAGCCGATTCCCATGTTATAGCTTTGAATAATGGTTTCCAAATCAACGCCTTTTTTCTTCCCATGCTTGTACATAGTCGAAAAATGATGGACTCCTTGTCTAATGCTTTTCTGAGGGTCATTGATTTCATTTCGTTTCAAACCAAGAGATTCAGAGGACTGCATTGGATCTCCGCCTCTGCCTTTTGATTCTTGATACATCATACCGAGGATTAACGCGGTATACTGATCTAAATCTTGATCTCTTAACTCTGTTTCTACAAGCGGTTTGTAATCATCCAATCTCGACAAAACAATTGATTCCGTATCAATCGGCAGCTTTTTTAACTCCTTTTGATTAAAGGAGATGGCAATGGCTGCTAATACGAAAACAAAGAGAAAAATCGTGAAACAGCCTGAAATGGCAAAACATCCTGTTTTTTTCTTTTTCAAGGTCAGTTCACCCCTGTTTTGCCCCGCTTTTAAAAGGGAAGTACAGCCTTTTTATTATGCCATATCCTACGCAGGATACCAAGTGAAAACCTTATAATCAATCATATCCAAACGTAAATTCAGGTCGTGTTTTCAGCCTGAAGCAGAAATAAATAAAACCGATCATCAGCCAAATCATGCCAATGATTAATGCATTTGTACTGATGCTCGTTAACAGCCAAATACAAAACGCCGTCCCGCATAGAGGGATCACTGCATATCTCAATGTATTCAGAACACTTCTTTGTTTTTGTCTGACGAAAAAGTACGCAAAAACAGACAAATTCACAAAGGTAAAACCAATTAACGCGCCGAAGCTGATAAAGGAATAAATGACTTCAAGTTCGCCAACGACTGCGGTTAAGGAGAAAGCCCCGATTAATAAAATATTAAAAACAGGGGTTTTTAATCTCGGATGAATATACCCGAAGAATCGCTTCGGTAACGATTGATCTCTTCCCATTGCATATAAAAGCCTTGCTGCACTCGCATGTGACGATAAGGAGGAAGAAATGACAGCGACCATTGTGCCAGCTAAAAAGAACGAGTGGAGAAATGCGCCGCCCACGAATTCTGCAATTTCAAGTGAGGCTGCATCAGGATGTTTAAACTGCTGAAAATTTGGAAACACCTGCTGCAAAAAATAAGACGTCAACGTAAACAATACGCCTCCAATTGCAACTGTTAAGAAAATGGCAAGAGGAATCGTCTTTTTGGGTTTAATGGTTTCCTCAGACATCGTCGAAATGGCATCAAATCCCAGAAAGGAGAAACATAAAATCGTCGCTCCTGAAAAAATAAGCGCTGGATCTAAGCTCGCTGAATAAAAAGGCCGGGCTGACAATAACTCTCCACTGCCAGCGTTTTGCGTGAGCCCATATATAACAAACCCAACAAAGGTGACGGCGACAATGACCTGAAACGTCACAAATAGCGCCGTTATGTTGGCCGTAAGCCGAATACCGATTACATTGACAGTCGTTATGGCGATAGCAAGTATGATGATCCAAATGTAATGAGGTACATCAGGAAAGGCTGCGGTTAAATAAGCACTTCCGATCGCAAAATTCACCATAGGCAGAAATAAATAATCCAGTAAAAGTGTCCAGCCCACAAGGAAGCCGACATGAGGATGAATACTTTTTTGCGCATATGTATAAGCAGATCCTGCTTTTGGAAAAGCCTTCACCATATTCCCATAGCTAAGCGCTGTCAATAGTAATGCCAGCAACGTAAATATATAAGCTGCAGCTACGTGTCCTTTCGTCAGCTGAGCAACAATGCCGTATGAATCAAATACGACAAGTGGATCCATATAAGCAAGCCCGATCACAACAAGTGGAAAGACAGTCAGGCTGCGTTTTAGTCTTGGCTCTTCAGTCAATTTGCCTATCAGCTCCTCTAAAAAAATGAATAAATAATGCTCATTTTAAAAAGAATGCTACCAAGTGTCAATGCTATTTGAATAAATCTTTTTTCTAAAGTGTGCCCGCTTTGCACGCCGCACGTTTTAGTATATGATGATACATAGAATAAGTCGTGATTTGACTAACAAGAAAGGTGAAGCGAAATGAAGGAAGAACTGAATACAAATCAAGAACAGGAACGGATGGAGCTGGATGAAGAAAGTTTATTTCTTGTCTCCCAAACGTTTAAAGCCTTATCTGATCCGACTCGTATTCGCATTCTGCACCTGCTGTCTCAAGGTGAATACTCGGTCAATGATATCGCAGAAACGCTGAATCTCATGCAATCAACTGTTTCTCATCAGCTGCGTTTTTTAAAAAACCTTCGTCTCGTGAAATCTAGACGAGCAGGGACATCGATTTTTTACAGCCCTGAAGATCAGCATGTGATGGAAGTACTTGAACAAATGATTCACCATGCGCAGCATGACTAATAAAAACCTTCCTACTCATATAGGAAGGTTTTTACGCATGATGCATATGTGTTGATCGTTTACCTGCTTTCATCATTTGATAAGAAAAAACGACATAGTAAGCAGCTAACAGAAAAAAGCTGAGCATGGTCATAGCATCATCACTCACAATATGCTGATACAGTTCAACGATACCAATCTTTGTGAGCGAATGGTTTGTCAGCTCACCCAACTTAAAACTAAGTCTAGATAAAAATAAGCATAAAATGAAGCTTTCAATCCATTTACTCGTTTTCACATAAAGACGGCCATTTTCTTCTTTCATCCGGATCGTCTCATAGGCATGAACGGCCAGACTGCTTCCAAAGAGCATACCAATAGCGGCATAGATGAAAATGCTGTGATTTTGCCAGCCTTCTAATAAGAGAATAAGGGCAGTGAGTCCAAATACATACATTCTCATCAAAAGACTGATTGGGCGCACAAGCTGATAGCGTCTCATACGATTCATTCGAAAGATGATGCAGATCAGCATAATGCCTCCAATTATGAATAACTGCCACACGTGATGTGTCATGATGCAACCTCCTCCTGCATGTGCAGGGATGTAAACGAATGCTGGCTGTTCCTTATCTTTACCATTCTTTCTTTTTTTATCAAATCAAAACCTACATTTATGAAAAAGAGGAAAAGGCATGAAAATCGATCGTATTTTGTCTATTGTGATGCTGCTTATTAGCAAGAAGCAAGTCCAAGCGAAAGACCTTGCTGAACTTCATGAAGTGAGCGTGAGGACGATTTATCGCGATATTGAGACCATTAATCAAGCCGGGATTCCTGTTGTGACAACACAAGGAGCAGGCGGAGGCATTTCGCTTGTTGACGACTATCGTTTAGAGAAAAAATTATTTACCGATGATGACATTGAACTTATTTTAACAGCCCTTGAAAGCATGACGAGTGCATATTCCTTTAAAGAAAGTGAATATGTACTGAAAAAAATCAAATCTCTTATTCCGCGACAAACTCATGAAAGTGAGAAACAGCATCATGTCTTTATAGATTTAAGCTCATGGGGAAAAGACAGCCAGGCAGAGAAGAAGCTTCAGCTGCTCCATACAGCTGCCTCCGCACATCAATTCATCCAGTTCACTTATCGCAATGCAAAAGGTGAAACACTTCCACGGAATGTGGAGCCTTATACGCTTGTCTTAAAAGGAAGGCATTGGTATTTGTATGCGTTCTGTTGTGTGAAAAAAGCTTTTCGTCTGTTCAAGCTGACAAGAATGACAGACCTCATCACCATTTCAGCATATTTCAGGCCGAAAAGAATCAAAAATGAAGAGAAGCCTTGGAATGACTCTTGGCATGAAGAACCTTCAGTCACAACACTCACGCTCAGGTTAACGGAAGCATCAGTTGGCAAAGTGAAGGAATGGGTGGATGAGAACGAATTGATCGTCAGTTCAGATGGAACCTATTTGGCATCATTGACCGTGCCGCAAGATGATTGGCTGCACAGTTTCCTATTCCATTTAGGACCGGACGTCGACATTCTTTCACCTCAGCACATCAAGGAAGCGTTTGATCTCCAATTAAAACAATTTATGAAGCGATTAGAAACTTGACACACTGTTGTCAGGTTTCTTTTTATATGATGGGAGAAAAGGAGATGAGAATGTATGTACGATATCGTGACATTAGAAAAACAATGGATCAAAGGGTTGTCTGTTCGAACTACAAACGAAATAGAGCAAACAAAAGAGCGGAAGATTGCGCCGCTTTGGCAGGAATTTTTTGCACAGCAGCTTCATGGGGGACAAGCCCCAGTCATAGGGCTTTATTCAGATTATGAAAAAGATGAACATGGCTCGTATTTATTCACGGCTGGGCAGTTCGCGAGGCAGCATCGAGATCATGTCATAGAGATTCCTGCGTCCACCTACGCAAGATTTCGAACGAGAAAGGGACCAATTGAAGAGGTTGTGCTTGAAGCGTGGCACAAGATTTGGACATGGGATCAGCGACAATATCGCACTTATACAGGTGATTTTGAATGGTATGATGAAAGATCTATTGATCCAAAAGAAGCGCAAATTGATATTTATATTGCGGTGGATGAAAAAATGTTTGCTAAAACTAATACCATTAGTTAATATAAAACTAACGACATTAGTTTTAGGAGGGCAATCATGAGATTAACAACTTTTGACCGTCTGCACCAGCTTACATTGATGCCGCAATTATTTCCGGTAAATTGCTATGTATTTGAGGAAGAGGAAGGACTCATTTTAATTGATGCTGCTTTAAAAATGGCGGCGAACTCGATCATCGAATTTGCCCGTAAAAAGAACAAACCAATTCATAAGATTATTCTCACTCATAGCCATATGGATCATATCGGTGCATTAGATGAGGTGAAAAAGGCTTTTCCCGAGGCAGTCGTCTATTTATCAAAACGTGATGCCCGCCTTTTTGAAGGTGACTTTTCCTTGCTCCCTGGTGAACCCCAGCAAAAAATCAAAGGCAGTTTTATGAAAAATATTCATACAAAACCAGATGTGCTTGTCGAAGAAGGAGATGAGATTGGACCGCTGAAAGTGATAGCAACACCAGGGCATACACCTGGCAGCATTTCTTTATACGATGAAAGATCAGGAGTTGTCATTGCAGGTGATGCACTTGTGACAAAAGGGGGCCTATCGGTAACGGGTGAGTTTCGGTGGAGTTTTCCATTTCCGGCATTTGCCACATGGGATGCAGAAACCGCACTAAAAAGCGCTGAAAAATTACTAGCGCTGCGCTTATCCTGTCTTGCTGCCGGACATGGTGACCTTATGATTGAACCTCATGAAAAGCTTCAAGCTGCCGTCCGTAAAAGGCAGCACCAGCTAAAAAAAGGAGGGCAGTAAACCGTGTCTCCAAGAATGGGAATTACACAAGAAAAAATTATGGATACAGCGGCAGCATTTGTTAATGAAGAGGGCTTTTCAGCTTTGACCATTGCTACATTGTCTAAAAGGCTGAACATCAGACCGCCTTCTCTTTACAATCACGTATCCGGCCTTCATGAGATTCAGGCAGCACTCGCAGTAAGGGGGCTGTCCATGCTTTGTGAGGAAGGGATGCAAGTCACAGAGGGGCTTGAAAAAGAAGCAGCTGTTTTAGCCTTTGCCAGACAATATGTGCAATTTGTCCGAGAACACCCCGGTCTTTATGAAGCTGCCTTTTCACATATGAACGAAAAAGAAGTACGTCTTGCAGCAGAACGCCTTGTTCAGTTTGTCCAATCCATTATGTCACGCTTTGGTGTAAAGGAAGAGGAAATGACGCATGTCGTCAGAGGACTGAGAAGCTTACTGCACGGCTTCGGTGATATTTCTAATAAAAAGGGATTTCAACGAAAAGAACAGCTTGAAGAAAGTGTGAGCTATGCAGTTCGGCTCTATATCACAGGAGTATTGCAAAAAGAAGATCTGTCTATTTGACAGGTCTTTTTTTATAGCAAATCGATATCATAAAGGAGCGTACGTCTAGCTGATTTTTTTTAAAGAGAATACGAATAAAGATTTGACAGTTTTGTGAAACATGGTATGCTTATTATGTGAAATAATTCACATAGAGGAGTAGTGGCAGATGAAAAGAAAGCCTGTTTATGTGGAAACAACCATTCATGCACCTTTAGAGAAAGTATGGGAATATACGCAAAATCCAAAGCTTCATGAACAGTGGGATTTGCGCTTTTCAACCATTTCATTAAATGAACCTCAAGATGAACAGCCCCAAACCTTTTTGTATGAAAAGCATCTTGGTTTTGGTGTAAGTGTCACAGGGACAGGAGCATATCGAACTAGAATGATGGATGAACGGAATGAACGGGCATCCTCGCTGAAATTTAAATCGTCACACCCGTTGTCTTTTATCAAAGAAGGCGGCGGCTATTGGAAATATGTGAAAACGAACGATCATATTGTGTTTCAAACTCAATTTGATTACAAAACGAAAGAAGGAAAAGTGTGGGCGTGGGCAGATCGATTTCTTTTTCGCCCGATGATGGGGTTTATGACGGCCTTTAGTTTTGGCGCACTAAAGACGTGGCTTGAAAAGGGAACGCACCCTCGGTTGTTACTGGAGAGAACCCTTGCCCATTATGGAATTTGTTTGCTGTTTGCCATCGTCTGGCTATGCCAAGCGGTCATCCCATTTTCACATTCTGCTTTTGATCATAGCACAGGGCTTCGGTTATTTTATGCCCTGATAGGCGTATCGTGGCTGATTCCTAAGGTATCAAAGAAATATCTGTTCATTCTTCAAAGCGTGTTTCTGCTGATGATGCTTTGTATCGGGATTGTATCCCCACAATCGACACTTCATGAGCCGATTGTGATGAGTGCATTTTTGATCCTATCCATTGGAGGAATGATTAATTTAAAAGATTGTATAGATGTATTTTCGATCAAACGGAAAAGGGGAGGTAGACATGGTCGTTCATCGTCATCAAGTAAAGGATTACGATAAGCTTCATCCAAAATTAAAAGAGAGATACAACCGTGCGTTTACCGCCGAAGGCACTATGGAGGAAATAGGCGGCGGAACGAGGCTCATTCGATTTTTCTTCAAAATTGGTCCACACTTTCGCTGTTTTTTCCCCGAGAGAGGAAAAAACATTCCCTTCCGAATTGTGAATAAACCCTTTATCACAAATAAGGGAGAGGAAGGCATGCACTGGTTCCGTACGTTTTATTTCCCCAAGAAGGAAAGGCACTTTGATGCAGATATGATCATTGATGAGAAGAGTCATAAAGTACTAGACTATTTTGGAAAGCCTAGACTTCTTATGTCAGAGCTTCATTTTACAGTAACAAAGCATGGGTTCCTTCACATTCAATCCGGCCAGCAGAAGTTGTTGATGTTAGGACGTGAGTGGCCGCTGCCTTCATGGCTTTATGGTGTGTCAGATGTCACAGAAGGCTACGAGGAGCACTCGGGTGAGTATACCATTCATGTGCATGTGAAAAATCGACTGTTTGGCACTCTTTTTACATATAAAGGCCGATTTACTGAAAGGGTGGAGTCTCATGATGAATAAATGGCACTTGATATCAAGCCTTCTCTTCATGTGTTGTTTTAACGCCACCCGTTTGATGACAGGTCCGATAGCAGAGTTTTTTGTACTGATAGCGATTCTGTTTTTCCTTCCTGCAGTGTTAGCCTTTTTTGCGAAGGAAGAGAGTGAGAGAAAGCCGGGAGTACTGCTCGGTATTTTAATGAAAGCCTTTCCATTAGCTACTCTTTGTGCAACAGCTGCATTTATCTATCATTCTGCTTTGTTTGCATCGGGATGGTTTTTGTATACGATCATCTTGGCGTTATATGGCTTTACTCGTTTGCTGAAAAGGGGAACCTTTCCGCTTCATGAATTGATGATCGATGGTGCATGGATGTATCTCGCTTTAGGCGGGCTTTGGTTTTGGCTGTACACAGCAGATATACAGGTAATGACCTTTTCACCAATCATTGTGCTTTTGACTGCTATTCATTTTCATTACTCTGCTTTTTTTATCCCGCTTTTCTATGGATTATTAGGGAGACAGAGAGAAAAAGAGACAGCTTTATACAAAGCGGCAGGCTGGGGGATTTTGCTGTCGCCTGTGATGATTGCTGTTGGGATTAGCTTCTCCCGTCTATTTGATACGTTCAGCGTTATGCTATATGTCATTGCACTCTATTTGTACGGCATTCTTTGTATGAAAACAAGGTTTCGATCGACTGTGGCAAAAAGGCTGGTTGTGTTTTCTAGCTGCATCTTAATGGCGACGATCGTGCTATCTCTGCTTTATTCCGCCGGCATGCTCATGCGCGTGACCTATATCAGTATTGATCAGATGATTTGGTTTCATGGTAGTATTAATGCTTTTTTTGTGATTTTACCAGGTCTGATTGGATGGCTGATCGAAGGGCCAAAGGAACAATTGAAACAGAAGGACTTTCCGATATCAAGCGTGCATGGCCGTTTTCATATGATCTCTTTTCAAAAGGAAAGAATGCATGATCGCGAGAAGCTCGGTTTAGTCGATTCACTTGATGATTTAAATGGAACGACGTTTTCAGCTGAAAGGGTATCACCTGTGATTCGAAGGTTTTATGAAAATCCGACGGTATTTACTTTAAAAGCAGCAGTCTGTTTTCATTGGTGGGTGAGGCCGTTTGTTTTTTTACTTCAGCCCATGTTTAAAAAAATAGGGCAGCTCTATTTAGGAACATCTCGTATCCCTTATGAAATGAAGGGACGTCTGACAACATTTCAACATCCTAAAGAAGAGCGAAAGAATGTCAGGGCGTGGATTCGTCACAACGAAAAAGGGGAGCAGGTCTTTTTTGCACTTTATGCTCATCATCACGATTCAGCTGCGGGCTATATGAATATTGCGCTGCCGCTTCCATATTCTCAGATGACCGCCATTTTAAAACCTTTTAATGAAAAGGAAGACTTGCTCTTAAAAAGTGCATGTCCAAAAGGCAGTACCGGTGACGAAGGATTGTATTTGCATACGCCTTTTATCACCATGAAACTGCCAATGGAAGAAAGCTTTCATATGAAGCCGGAGACAGATAAAAGTCTCACAGCAGTTCATCAAATGAAGCTATTCGGTATTCCCTTTTTAACGATTCATTATCAAATTGACAGCCGGAAGCCATCTGTTAGTCAATAATGTCACATGGTTCACCGTGCCGAATGATGTTCACAATCGCTTGCCCATCACTCGGATGATGATCTGCATACTGGACTGGCAGCAGTGCAAAAAATACATAGTAGACAGAGAAGTAAGCAAATTGATAGAAAAATTGATGTTCTGGCAGGATATCATTGGCGATCATTGTATTCAGGATGAGAACACTGAGCAGGTTGCATAATGATCCACCTAGGTAGACAAGAATGTGCGAGAATCGGTTATTTTTCCTCATTTCTTCATAATGGCAAAATGCATCTAGAAAATAGATACGTCTAATTTCAACAACGCCTATTTTCAATACTTTTTTGCCTCTGCCAAGAGCAAAAGAAACTTTTGCGCCAAACATCCACGCGACCATAATATGGCCAACCTGATGCAAGATGGCAACGATAGGAAGAATGACGAAAAACGACCAGCAAAATGTCCACATATCCGATAATGTAAACAAGTGTTAACCCCTCCCCAATATATTTGGGAGGAAGCAGTAGGATTATTTGCCATTTTACTGAATTCATTTTCAGGATGCAAACATTTAATACAAGACAATAAAATCATTATGTAAACTAAAGGTTGCTTTTTGACTCACTTTTTTTACGAAATGAATGTGCTACAATGAAAAAACAATGGATGACTTTAGTAAATGAACTTACCCTTGAATGAAGAGGAGAGAATCAGATGGCAGATATTGAACAGTTTTTAGCGTTAGATATTCGTGTTGGGACGATTATCGAAGCAGAATTCTTTGCAGAGGCAAGAGTACCTGCATTAAAACTCAAGATTGATTTTGGTGAAGAGATTGGTCTAAAACAATCCAGTGCTCAGCTGACAAAACGGTATACAGCTGAGAATATCATTGGCAGGCAAATCGTAGCAGTCGTCAATTTTCCGCCAAGACGAATTGCAGGGTTCAAGTCAGAAGTGCTTGTATTAGGGGGCATGCCGTCAAAAGAAGACGTAGTATTACTAGCAACAGATGAGCCTGTAGAAAATGGGACAAAAATAGGATAAGAAAAAAGACATCTTCCTGAGAAGATGTCTTTTGCGTATTGAGGCGGAATAACCACACGCCACATTCGTGTGTGTCTCAAGGAGACATGTTACCCGACTTACACAATTCAGCTCATCGCTTGATAAATATAGCATGGGATGAACTGAATTGCAACCATTAAATGATTCACTTCAGTTTTTCACGTCATTTCAGCAGAAAACTGACAAGAAATCAATTATTTGGATTATTTTTTCAAAAAATATTGAAAAGTCAGATCAGATTTTATAAAATGAACTCATCTTAGTTTGTTTAGTCGATAAACTAAGATGAGTTCTAAGTGATGATCCGACTATTAAAGGGGATGATTCTGTCATTCAAATCATTTGCTGCGTATGTGGGCTAAGCTGAAAAGATTAGATGTTCAGCTTCATTTTTACAACAAATTGAAAGCGCTTTATATTCTTTGCATTGACTGCTGCTGCCCTCCATCATCTGTTCATTAGAAGAGGCTAAGAGAAGAAGGGAGAAAGCTCATGGTAAGTGAGAATTTAAAAAAGATTCGTATGTCTGAAAAAGTGGGATATGCTTCAGGAGATTTCGCATGTAACTTAATTTATGCAACTGTCTCTACGTATCTATTATTTTTTTATACAGATGTGTATGGTTTATCAGCGGCGGCAGCAGGGACGATGTTTTTAGTTGTTCGGGCCATTGATGCGCTTGCAGATCCGTTTATTGGTGCAATGGTGGATCGAACGAACAGCCGTTTTGGCAGGTTCAGACCTTACTTGTTATTCGGTGCGTTTCCTTTTGTGGTACTCGCCATCCTTTGCTTTACGACACCTGATTTTTCTGAAATGGGTAAACTCGTTTATGCCTACATCACGTATGTTGGTTTATCGCTTACATACACATTCATCAATGTTCCTTATGGTGCTTTAACATCCGCAATGACAAGAAATAACCAAGAGGTTGTCAGTATTACGTCTGTTCGTATGCTTTTTGCTAATCTCGGAGGTCTAGTTGTTGCTTTTTTTGTTCCTTTTCTTGCGACTTTTTTGAGTGATAAAACAGGAAATACAGCCCTCGGCTGGCAGATGACGATGGCTTTTCTCGGCGTTCTTGGCGGTGCATTACTTATTTTCTGTTTTAAAAGCACGAATGAACGTGTCACGCTTCAAAAGCCGGAGGAAAAAATTAAGTTCAGTGATATCTTTGTCCAGTTACGTGTGAATCGTCCGCTTGTTGTATTAAGCATTTTCTTTATTATTATTTTTGGCGTGAACTCGATCAGCAACTCTGTAGGGATCTATTATGTGACGTATAACCTCGGCAGAGAAGATTTAGTGAAATGGTACGGACTCATTGGCAGTCTGCCAGCTTTAATGGTGCTGCCGTTTATTCCAAAACTGCACAAGCTGTTAGGAAAGAAAAAGCTGCTGAATTATTCATTATTGCTGAATATTGTAGGACTTCTTGCATTACTTGTGATACCGCCGAGTCAAATCACTTTAATACTTATTTTCAGGCTCGTTGCAGCTGCAGGAAGTATTACAGCCGGTGCTTACATGTGGGCGCTCATACCTGAAACCGTTGAATATGGCGAATATAAAACAGGGAAAAGGATGGGCGGACTCATCTACGCCATCATCGGATTCTTCTTTAAATTTGGAATGGCATTAGGCGGGATTGTGCCAGGGCTTGTACTCGATCGCTTTGGCTATATTGCGAATCAAATGCAAACACCAGAAGCATTACTTGGCATTTTAATCACGACAACGGTGATTCCTGTATGCTTACTGATTTTAGCGATGGTGGATATTAATTTTTATAACCTAGATGAAGAAAAACATAAAAAAGTTGTACGGGAGCTTGAGAACAGAGACAAGGTATATATCGATCATATGGACGATTTTAAAATGTAGGTCTCTGAAAGAGGAGGAAGTTCAATGAAGATTACCAATCCAGTGCTCAAAGGGTTTAACCCCGACCCAAGTATTTGCCGTGTAGGAGAAGATTATTATATGGCCGTCTCTACATTTGAGTGGTTTCCAGGGGTGCAAATTTATCATTCAAAGGATCTCGTCCATTGGCGCCTTGCTGCGCGTCCTTTGCAAAAAACGTCGCAGCTGGATATGAAGGGAAATCCTGATTCTGGCGGAGTATGGGCACCGTGTTTAAGCTATGCGGATGGTCAGTTTTGGCTTATTTATTCAGATATCAAAGTAGTGGATGGTCCATTTAAAGACGGTCATAATTATTTGGTCACGGCAAGCGAAGTGGACGGCGATTGGAGTGAACCGATCCGGCTCAACAGCTCTGGGTTTGATCCATCTTTATTCCATGATCAAAGCGGGAAGAAATACGTCTTAAATATGCTGTGGGATCATAGGGAAAAGCACCATTCCTTTGCAGGTATTGCCTTGCAGGAATATAGTGTGGCTGAAAAGAAGCTCATCGGTCAAAGGAAGGTCATTTTTAAAGGAACACCGATTAAACTGACAGAAGCGCCGCATCTGTATCATATCGGTGACTACTACTATTTATTAACGGCAGAAGGAGGTACCAGGTATGAGCATGCGGCAACGATCGCCCGGTCCCCGCATATTGAAGGGCCTTATGAGGTTCATCCTGATAACCCGATTTTAAGTGCCTTCCATGCGCCTGAACATCCGCTTCAAAAATGCGGGCATGCTTCAATCGTTCAAACGCATACAAATGAATGGTATCTCGCTCATCTCACTGGCCGCCCAATTCAATCAAGCAAGGAATCTATTTTTCAACAGAGAGGGTGGTGCCCTTTAGGAAGAGAAACAGCCATTCAAAAGCTAGAATGGAAGGATGGCTGGCCTTATGTTGTAGGCGGAAAAGAGGGGACGCTTGAGGTTGAAGCGCCAAAGATCGAAGAAAAGGTTTTTGCACCAACCTATCATACAGTCGATGAATTTAAAGGGTCAACACTAAATAGACACTTCCAAACATTAAGAATTCCGTTTACCGATCAGATTGGTTCATTAACGGAGAAACCTCAGCATTTAAGGTTATTCGGTCACGAATCTTTAACGTCTAAGTTTACACAAGCTTTTGTTGCAAGGCGCTGGCAAAGCTTTTATTTTGAAGCAGAGACAGCTGTTTCGTTCTTCCCAGAAAACTTTCAGCAAGCCGCTGGTCTTGTGAATTATTATAATACGGAAAACTGGACAGCACTCCAGGTGACATATGATGAGGAACTTGGGCGCACGCTTGAGCTATCTGTCTGTGAAAACCTTGCCTTTTCTCAGCCATTGACACATAAAATCATCATTCCAGACGAGGTCACTTATGTCTATTTAAAAGTGACCGTTCAGAAAGAGACATATAAATATTCTTATTCTTTTGATCAAAAAGATTGGAAGGTAATTGATGTGCCGCTTGAATCCATCCATTTATCCGATGATTTCATTAGAGGTGGGGGATTTTTTACAGGGGCGTTTGTCGGTATGCAGTGTCAAGATACGAGCGGCGAGCGTCTGCCTGCTGATTTTCAGTATTTTCGCTATGAGGAAAAAAATGAATAAAAAAAGACAACGCGCTGCGGGCTGTCTTTTTTGGAAACAGAGGTCATGTTGTGAGGGTGGCATCTTGCAAGAAAGCTTCTATGACAAGAGATGTCATCCCCAATACTGGTGCATTGTGTCCTAATGATGAGGGGAGCAGCTCTATCTGTGAGCTGAATTGCGTATCCATTCGTGAGGATACTTCCTCCCCAATCACATGTAGAACTGTTTGATGTGATTCGATCACTTTGTTTCTTAAAATGATGGCTTGCGGGTTAAAGGTATGAAGGACGTTTGTGAGACCGACGCCAAGGTAAAATCCAAAGTTGCGCAGCGCATTGAGCGTTCTCATATCATTTAACTTGGCCAGCTGTTCCAGGTCTTGATGGGAGATGGGCTGACCATCTGTTTGAAGAGACTGAAACAAGGCTTTCTCAGATGCATACAATTCCCAGCACCCACGGTTCCCGCAGCTGCATGTTGGTCCATTAAAATCAATCGTCATATGTCCCATTTCACCAGAAAAGCCGTACGCTCCTCTGTATAAATGATGATTGATAATGATTCCGATCCCTATGCCAGTGCCGATGCTTGCATAGATCAAATGGTCATAGTGTTTAGCGGCACCAAAGATTTTTTCACCATATGCACCGGCATTTGCTTCATTTTCAATGAAGATCGGCACTTGGAATGTGTCTTGGAGCGGCTTTTTCAGATCAACATTTTTCCATTTGGAATGAGGCGTAAACACGATTTGTTCATCTGCATCCACTAACCCATGTATGCATAGACCAATGCCAATGAGCCCATATGGGGAAGAGGGCATTTGTGTGATGAGCTGCTGTATTAATTCAATTAATTTACGTATCGTTACATCAGGAGAGCTCGGTGGGAGCTTGATCTGCTCTTCGTAAAGAATGGCCCCTTCAAGGTCTGTTAATATGCCATTGACATAATCAACACCAACATCAATCCCGATGGAGCAGCCAGCACGTTTATTAAACATCAGTAAAACCGGTCTTCTCCCGCCACTAGACTCACCTTGGCCGATTTCATAGACAAGATGTTCCTTCATTAACGTACTTACTTGAGAAGAAACAGTCGATTTATTTAATCCAGTGCGTTCAGATAATTTTGCTCTCGAAATGGGCGCATGCTGGAGAATTTCTTTTAATAATAGTTTTTGATTTATTTTTTTTACAAAGTTCTGATCAGCGATATCCACGTTATCCACTCCATTTGTTTCGTCTTTAGATTAAGTTGAGAAGAGCTGCTTTTTTTCGCATGTATTCGATAAAAAAGATGATTTTAACTTTATTATAACGAAAATATTTCTAAAAAACTAAAAAATATGGAAAATTCAAAGAGATTTTCTCATACATTGATCATTAGTTTGTTGAATCAACTTACAAAGTGTACTCAGGAGGAATGAAGAATGGCTAAATCAAATATGAAAACGTTATACAGCTTAGAAGGAATCAGCAAAATTCAATATGATGGAAAACAATCAAAAAATCCACTCGCCTTTCAATACTATAATCCAAGCGAAGTGATTGGCGGAAAAACAATGAAAGACCACCTGCGTTTTTCAGTCGCTTATTGGCATACATTAACCGCTGATGGAACTGACATGTTTGGAACTGGTACGATGCAGAGAGCATGGGACTCCTATAGCGGAATGGATTTAGCAAAAGCTAGATTGGAAGTCGCTTTTCAGCTTTTTGACCTATTAGATGTACCGTATTTTTCATTCCATGACCGCGATATTGCGCCAGAGGGAGAGACGCTTCAAGAGACCAATCAACAATTAGACATCATTTTAGAAAGAATGAAAGAATACATGAAGCAAAGCGGAGTAAAACTGCTGTGGAACACGGCCAATATGTTCAAGCATCCTAGATTTGTACACGGTGCTGCGACATCTTGTCATGCAGATGTCTTTGCCTATGCGGCCGCGCAGGTTAAAAAAGGCATTGAAACCGCCAAAGAACTTGGTGCAGAAAATTATGTTTTCTGGGGTGGACGAGAAGGGTACGATACGCTGCTTAATACAGATATGAAAAGAGAGCTTGATCACATGGCGGCCTTCTTGCATATGGCTGTTGATTATGCAAAAGAAATTGGGTACACAGGTCAATTTTTAATTGAGCCAAAACCAAAGGAACCAACAACTCATCAATACGACACAGATGCAGCGACATCCATCGCCTTTTTAAAGCAATACGGATTAGATTCTCATTTTAAATTAAATATCGAAGCCAATCATGCGACACTGGCTGGCCATACGTTTGAGCACGAATTGCGTGTCGCAAGAATTCATGGGCTGCTCGGTTCTGTTGATGCGAACCAAGGAAATTCGCTTCTTGGGTGGGATACAGATGAATTTCCAACCGATCTGTATGCCACAATTCTTGCCATGTATGAAATTTTGCAAAATGGCGGGCTAGGGGCTGGCGGTCTCAACTTTGATGCAAAAGTGAGAAGAGCTTCCTTTGAACTTGAAGATATTTTATATGCCCATATTGCCGGAATGGATGCATTCGCAAAGGGACTGCGGGTCGCTCATAGACTCATAGAAGATCGTGTGTTTGAGGATGTGATAAAGCACCGGTATCGCAGCTTTTCTGAAGGGATTGGACGTGACATTTCAGAAGGGAAGGCAAACTTTCATACATTAGAAGAATATGCGCTGAAACATCCTTTGATCAGAAACGAATCGGGAAGAGAGGAACAGCTGAAGGCCCGTTTAAATCAATACTTGTTAGAAGATTAATTGAAGGGGCGGACCTGTTTTGAAGGAGTGAAAACATGAAATATGTGATGGGAATTGACCTTGGAACGAGCGGGGTCAAAGCGATATTAGTCGATGAGAGCGGAAAGGTGTGCTGCGAAGCCTCTAAGCCGTACCGCCTCATTCAAGAGAAACCGGGATATTGTGAGCAGCATCCTGAGGATTGGGTAGAGCAGACAATAGCTGTGATGAAAGAACTGATGGCAAAGCAGCCTGTTCATTCAAGGCAAGTCGAAGGCATCAGCTTTTCCGGACAGATGCATGGGTTGGTTCTATTAAATGAATCTCGTGAAGTGCTCCGTCCTGCAATTTTATGGAATGATACACGAACGACAGCACAATGTGAACACATGACAAAAAAGCTGGGGGACCGGCTGCAAAAGATCACAAAAAACCAGGCGTTAGAAGGATTCACACTGCCTAAATTACTATGGGTAAAGGAACATGAACCACATATTGATCAACAAATCGACATGTTTTTACTCCCAAAAGATTATGTCAGATTTCGTTTAACAGGCGCTGTCCATATTGATTATTCTGATGCTGCTGGCACTTTGCTGTTAAATATCGGTGAACAGACGTGGAGTGAGGAGATTTGTCAGGCATTTGATATTTCTCCTCATATTTGCCCGCCACTTGTCACATCAGAGGCGGAGGTTGGTACACTTTTGCCGCACATTGCACGTGATGTTGGGATGAAAGAAGGCGTGAAGGTTTTTGCCGGCGGGGCAGACAATGCTTGCGGAGCCATTGGTGCTGGCATCTTATCCTCTGACCGCACGTTATGCAGCATCGGCACATCGGGTGTCATTCTCTCCTACGAAGAAGATCATGAAAGGGAACTTCAGGGGAATTTGCATTTGTTTCACCATGCAAAAAAAGACGCTTTTTACACAATGGGCGTCACCCTTTCAGCGGGATATAGTCTTAACTGGGCAAAACACTTACTGGCACCTGAGGAATCGTTCCAATCACTTTTAGAAGGTGCGGCTCATGTAGCGCCAGGAGCGAAAGGATTGCTCTTTACTCCCTATTTAGTTGGGGAAAGAACACCTCATGCGGATTCGACCATTCGCGGCAGCTTGATTGGATTAGACAGCAGGCATGAAAGGGCACATGTTGTCAGGGCTGTGTTAGAGGGAATTACCTTTTCGCTAAATGAATCTATCGCATTATTCCGGCAGGCAGGAAAAAACATAGATTCTATTGTGTCCATTGGCGGCGGTGCAAGAAGCCGGACATGGCTTCAAATGCAAGCAGACATTTTTCAGGCTGACGTCATCCAGTTAGACAATGAACAAGGGCCTGCATTAGGTGCAGCCATGCTTGCTGCAGTTGGCTGCGGGTGGTATCCGTCACTTGAAGCATGTGCTAATCAATTGATCCATCAAGCTGCTGTTTATGAGCCAGAGCAGCAGCATGCGGAAGTATATGCTGATCTATTTCATTTGTATCAAAGGATTTATACACAAACAAGAGACATCCATGCTGGGTTAAAGCCGTATCGTTCCATCTAACAGAGAAGGCTGCATGAAAGGAGGTGATGGGTTTTTCACCTTAGGGATGACAGAACAATACGAGTGAAAAAAGGAGAGGGATGGAAAATGGTTTTGAAAAGATTGAGGCTTTTGTTTGTGGTGTGTATTGGATTTGTGCTGACACTGACGGCTGTACCAGCTGATGCGAAAACGATTTATAATAATGAAATGGGTACACATAGCGGATACGATTATGAATTATGGAAGGATTATGGAAACACCTCAATGACACTCAATAACGGCGGGGCATTTACTGCAGGCTGGAACAGTATCGGAAATGCTTTATTTCGGAAAGGAAAGAAGTTTGATACCACTAAAACTCATCATCAGCTTGGCAACATCTCCATCAATTACAACGCAAACTTTAACCCAGGCGGGAATTCCTATTTATGTGTCTATGGCTGGACACAATCTCCATTAGCAGAATACTACATTGTTGATTCATGGGGCACATATCGTCCAACAGGAGCGTATAAAGGATCATTTTATGCCGATGGAGGCACATATGACATTTATGAAACGACCCGCGTCAATCAGCCTTCCATTATCGGGATTGCGACCTTCAAGCAATATTGGAGTGTACGTCAAACCAAACGTACAAGCGGAACGGTCTCCGTCAGTGCGCATTTTAATAAATGGGAAAGCTTAGGCATGCCAATGGGTAAAATGTATGAAACGGCATTTACCGTAGAAGGCTACCAAAGCAGCGGAAGTGCGAATGTGATGACCAACCAGCTGTTTATTGGACGATAAAAGCAGATCAAAAAGCCAGCAGTTTTTTGCTGGCTTTCAGCGTGTAGACAAACCCTCGCATTCGTTGTCAGCTCTGCGCGCTGGTGCTCACGAATGTCAAATTCGCTCCGCTCCAGTGCTCGAGCTTCCTAGACTTCAAAGGTTTTCTATCACGCTGAAAAGAAGACAAAGGGCTAAAATCAAGATTATTTTAGCCCTTTGTCAACAATCTGAAAGCCAGCAGTTTTTGCTGGCTTTTACTTTTTCTATGATAATTTTTCAACTTCGACTCTGCCAGAAAAGAACGTTGCGCCGCCGCCCATATCTGCCAATCGATCAGGTGTTAATCCATTGACGAGATGTTTTTTGCCTTTTTGATCTGCCCATAACCCTTGACTGACCACAACACCAGATAAAACATTTTGACCGACTGACACGACAAGCTCACACTCTCCTCGATCGTTCAGTACACGGACCATGTCACCATCTTCAATTTTTCTTTCCTTTGCATCCTGTTCATTCATGTGAAGCTTCGGAAATTTCTCAAGCTTTTGATGCTTTTCATGAAGTGAGAAGGTGGAATTTAAAAAATTATGGTTCGGTCCCGGTATAAAGGTAAGCGGATAATCGCTTTCCTGATAAAGGGGCACATAGGTTGGAAGTGCTGGATACCCGTCTTTTTTCATTTGTTCAGAATAAAGCTCAATTTTCCCGCTTGGGGTTTGAAGCTTTAATTCCTCGAAAGATCCACGTTTTGCTTTGATCCATTTCTTTTCTTTTAATGCTTCGTATGAAATGTCCTCATAATGCGGATTTTCTTGATGATGAAGAGCTTGTTCCATGAGCTCAGCATCTGTCTCTCGGAAGGCTTCATCTTCAAAGCCCATCGCATGAGCTAGCAGGCGGAATACTTCAGTATTGGATTTGCTTTCTCCGTAGCGTTCTATCACTGGCTCCTGAATTTGAATATAATGATGCCAATATGATGTATAGAAATCCTCATTTTCAAAGGCAGATGTCGCCGGCAGGACAATGTCTGCATATGCCGCTGTTTCTGTTAGAAATAAATCATGCACCACTGTAAATAAGTCCTCTCTCTGCAAACCTTCTCTGACTTTATTCGCTTCAGGTGTTACAACTGCTGGGTTGCACGAGTAGATAAAGAGAGAATCAACGGAAGGCTCTGCGCTTGTCAGCACACTTCCCAGCTGGTTCATATTAAATGATCTAGGTGTGCGTTCTTTTAATAAATCCGGCCGCTGAAGAGCTGTTTCATTATAGCTGAGAAAAGAAGAGTTTGATTTCATCGCTCCGCCGCCCTTGTGCAGCCATTGACCAGTCAGGGCAGGGAGGCAGGAAATCGTTCTAATACTCATCCCGCCATTATCATGGTGCTGTAAACCATTCCCAATGCGAATAAGTGAGGGCGATGTCTCAGCATACATTCTTGCAAGTGTCATGATGTCGCCTTTAGGGACACCTGTGATTCGCTCAACTGTGTCTGGATCATACTGCTTCACATGCTCGCGTAGCTCTTTATGGCCGACCGTGTAAGTCTCTAAAAAGGCTTCATCTGTACGTTCCTCTTTAAAAAGGACATGCATGATGCCAAGGGCAAGCGCACTGTCAGTACCAGGTCGAAGCGGAATGAACCAATCTGCCATCCGGCCGGTTTGGTTCTTGTGAACATCAATTACGACAATCTTAGCTCCTTGCTTTCGCGCTTTTTGTGCCAAGGTGATTTGGTGCATATTGGTCGATACGGCATTGATGCCCCAAAAGATAAATAATTTCGTATGAATGGTGTCTTCAGGATCTGTCCCAATGCTGGCACCCATTGTATATTTATAGCCAGTCGTTCCCGCTGACTGACAGATCGTCCGGTCTAACTGACTTGAACCAAGACGATAAAAAAAGCGGCGGTCCATTCCTTCTGCGTTGAGATTGCCCATGTTCCCATAGAAGCTGTAAGGCAGAATGCTTTCTGGCCCTTTTTCTTCGATCAGCTTTGTCCATTTTTGACGGATGGTTTCAATGGCTTCTTCCCACGTAATCGGTGCAAACTGTGCTTCGCCTTTTTTACCAACACGTTTTAAAGGAGTGGTCAGTCTTTTTTCATCGTATAAACGGGCTGTGACATTACGCACTTTGTTGCATATGTTGCCTTGTGTGACAGGGTGGTCCGGATCTCCCTGCACTTTCACGATCTTTCCATTTTCTTTATGTATTAAAAGACCGCACTGATCCGGGCAATCTAACGAACAAACTGATTTGAAAATTCCGTCTTTCATCGCTGTATAATCGGTCATGAGTTTTCGGCTTCCTTTCTGCATTCCGTTATCGCTTTGTATGGACTTTATTTTAGCATGTTCGGAGGTGGAAGGTAAGAAAGAGATGATGAATTGTAGAAAATGAAAAAAAGCCCCTGAAAAAGGGACTTTTAAAAACGGGTGACTTGTACAGGAAATTCTTTTACCCCAAAAACAAACGTGCTTTGAATAGGTTTTAGCTGATCTGTAGCGCAGGTGATGTCTTGAAACGTATGGAGTAAAACATCAAGCGCAATGTTGCTTTCAAGCCGGGCAAGCGGTGCACCGAGACAGAAATGAATGCCAAATCCAAAGCTCATATGAGGATTGGATTTCCGGTCAAGCCGGAACGTATCTGGATCTTCAAACTTCTGTTCATCCCGATTTGCTGAAGCAACCCAGCCGATGAGGTAGTCTCCCTTTTCAATGCGTGCGCCAGCAATTTCAACATCCTCTGCGGCGATTCGGCCAATGGCTTGAACAGGCGGATAATACCGCAACGTTTCCTCAGTCAATTGAGGAATAAGAGAGGGGTCCTGTCGAACGGATTCAGCGATATGCGGCTGCTCTGTCAGCAGTCGTACGGCATTTGTTATTAAATTGGTCGTTGTCTCATTGCCTGCAACAAGTAATAGAATACAAAAGCCAAGCAGTTCATTCTCCGTTAAACGCTCTCCATCGATTTCCGCTTGAATGAGAAGCGAGATCAAGTCACCCGCAGGCGTTTCTTTTCGTTTTTTGATCAAATGAGCAAAATAAACGGACAGCTCCTCTTCAGCTCGTTTTTGCATATCTACAACAGCCTGAATGGCCTCTTTTGATTCATCCTTAGCACCTGCCACAAGGGCATCAGAATGTTTTTTAATCAGCTCTCTGTCCTGCACCTCTGCACCGAGAAGCTCAGCGATGATCATCACTGGCAGGGGAGCTGCTAAATCTTGCACGATATCAAACGTACGTTGATCCTTGACTTGATTTAATAGATCATGTGTCAGGTCTTTGATCTTATCTTCTAATTGTTTGATCGCTTTTGGAGTGAATGCTTTATTCACGAGCGCTCTCATCTTTGTATGTTTTGGAGGATCCATCGTTAAAATACTTGTTTTAGACGTGCTTCTTCCCCGCTGTGAAGAGAACACTTTAGGCTGCTTTAGAACAGACTGGATATCCGCATATCGAAAGAGATCCCAGCACTTTCTTGTCTCATCATATCTAATATCACTTTCTGCACGCAGCTCATTGTAAATAGAGAATGGGAAAAGAAGGTCATCGGTAGAACGGATTTCTTTCATTGGAATCACATTGATATAGTTTTCTTTCACTTTCATTATGAACGCTCCTTTTTCACATGATTTCTCTTTCACGGTATCACCAGTAAAATATCATTTCAACGGACATGTTTTCTAAAATATGTCAATAGTCTAATCGAAAGATTCAAGCACATTCACCATTTAGGAAAATAGAAAGTGATTAAAATGAGAGCGCTTTCTAAAAAAGAATTGAAGTCACCGAAACCAAAAATAAAATGGGGAATTCAGTCGAACGAAAGGGTCCTATGATTCAAATGATCATAGTTCTTTTGATCTAAATCGCTGAATTTGAAAAACACGGCTAACATACTTACAGCAAGCTGTCCGCCATGCATTCGGGACTTTTGAAAAGCGCTGGCTCTTTCTTGACACGATTTCTCATCATGTTACGATTACTAACGTGCGAAAAACGCGAACAAAAAGCGAACAAGGGAGAGGATCAATATCATTGATCAAAAGAAAGTTGCTTTCATTGGAGCAGGCTCTATGGCGGAAGGAATGATTGCAGGGATTGTGCGATCAGGACAGATACCGCTAGGCCAAATCTACGCAACAAACAGACAAAATCAACTTCGATTGAATGAACTAACGAAACAATACGGAATTCAAACAGCCGCAATGGATTCATTTCCTTTTAAAGAAATGGATATGTTGATCCTGGCCATGAAACCAAAGGATGCTGAAGCAGCACTTGAATCATTAAAATCTCGTATTCAGCCACATCAGCTCATCATGTCTGTCCTTGCAGGTGTTAAGCTATCGTATATTGAAGACATGCTGCACGAAGGTCAGCCTGTTATAAGGGTCATGCCAAATACCTCAAGTACGATCGGCGCATCAGCGACTGCTTTATCTGCTGGACGTTATGTGAAAAACGATCATATGAGCATAAGTGAGGCTTTTTTATCTGAAGTGGGCGAAGTCTATACCATTCAGGAAGAGCAAATGGATATCTTCACTGGAATTGCTGGAAGCGGGCCCGCCTACTTTTATTTCTTAATGGAAAGAATCGAAGAAGCAGGAGAAGAGGCAGGTTTATCAAAGGTATTGTCTCGCCAAATTGGCGCGCAGACACTCCTCGGTGCGGCAAAAATGCTCCAAGAAACAGAGGAAAACCCTTCAGTCCTAAGAGAGAAAATTACGTCACCAAATGGAACAACTGCTGCTGGACTGAATGCATTAGATGATTTTGGCGGAGGAGAAGCGATCAAGCAGGCTGTCAAACATGCTGCCAATCGATCAAAAGAGATAAGCAATCAGCAAAAACAAAAAGTATCTATATAAATAGAATTCAGATGCAGGAGTGATAAGGTGTACGCAGATAAAGAGAGAAAACGAATTGTTGTGAAAATCGGAAGCAGCTCTCTTACTAGCTTTCAAGGTGAGATTAGTTTAAAAAAACTAGAAAACCTCGTCAATCAAATTGTGAAACTGAAAGATGAAGGACACGAAGTCATTTTGGTTTCATCTGGTGCGGTTGCAGCTGGTTACCGAAAACTAGGATTTATCGATAGACCGAAAACACTGCCGGAAAAGCAGGCATCTGCCTCAATTGGGCAAGGGCTTTTAATGGAATCATATTCTACTTTATTTTTATCACACGGCTATATTGCCTCACAGCTCTTAATCACAAGAAGTGATTTTTCTGATGAAACGCGCTATCAAAATGTGCGCAACACAATGAATGTGTTATTAGATCGAGGCATCATCCCAATTATTAACGAAAATGATACAGTGACGATCAATCGGTTGAAGTTTGGAGACAACGATACATTGTCTGCAAAAGTAGCTGGCTTAATTGATGCGGATTTCCTTGCCATTTTATCTGATATTGATGGCTTGTATGAAGATAATCCTCATACAAATCCAAATGCAAAGAGAATTCTTGAAGTCACTGACATTACAGAAGACATCGAAGCAGCTGCTGGAGACGCAGGCAGCAGTGTAGGTACAGGCGGAATGAAATCAAAGCTCGATGCTTTTAAAATATCAATGGCCGCAGGTATCAATGGCTTTTTAGGAAAAGCAGATACGCCTCACATTTTAGACAAAGCGATCAACGGGACAGAGGACGGCACTTATTTTACCGCTGACGAAAATGTAGCGCCGCTGAACTATAAGAAACAGTGGATTGCCTTTCATTCTGGACCAAAAGGTGAGATCTTGGTTCAAGAGAAAACACAGGAATTTCTCATACACCGAGAGGGAAGTCTTGATTCTGATGGGATTGTCAGTGTGAAAGGTGCATTTAAAAAAGGCGATGTCGTCCGTATTTTAGATCAAGATGGAAGAGAAATAGGGCTTGGCATTGTGAATTATGCGTCAGATGAACTCGCACGTAAGAGTGACTTGTTACAAGATGAAATCGTGCATGTCGTCGATCTTGAAGCATTTGTTTGTCATTTAGATTTATCGATTCCAGTTTGTTAACCAAAAGGGAGGAATTCCATGACACTGACAGCTGAAGTTGTCACATCGGTCAAAGAAAAAGCGAAAAAAGCAAAGTACGTTTCAAAAAAACTAAGTTTACTTCAAACAGAGGAAAAGAATGACGCGCTGCTTAAAATGGCAGAAGCGTTAGAGCAAAAAAGCAGTTTCATTTTACAGGAGAATCAAAAGGATTTAGATGTGGGCAAAGAAAAGGGCTTCTCAGAGGCACTCATGGATCGATTAATGTTAAATGAAGAAAGAATTCATGAGTTTGCTGAAAGTTTGAGGCTTGTGACGAGATTAACAGATCCTGTTGGAGAAATATTGGATGAATGGACTCTTGATAACGGCTTACATGTGAAAAGCCGAAGAGTACCGCTCGGCGTGATCGGGATGATCTATGAAGCGAGACCGAACGTCACTGTCGATGCAGCAGGCCTTGCCTTAAAGGCAGGCAACTCAGTGATTTTAAAAGGCGGTTCCTCCGCTATTTCTTCCAACAAAGTCATTGTCAGTGTGATTCATGAAGCATTGGATCAAACAAAAATTCCTCGTGATGCGGTGCAATTGATTGAACAAACAGACCGTTCATCGGTTCAGGCGATGTTTCAACTTAAAGAATGGATCGATGTGTTAATTCCGCGGGGCGGAGCTTCCTTAATCAAAACAGTGGTGGAAGAATCCACTATCCCAGTGCTTGAAACAGGGACAGGAAACTGCCATATCTTTATTGATCAAACCGCGAATGTGAAAAAAGCTATTGAGATTGTGATCAATGCGAAAACGAATCGTCCGGCTGTATGTAATGCACTTGAGACGCTGATTATTCATCGCGATTGGCTGAAAGAAAATGCAGTCTCATTAAATGAAGCTTTGCAGGAGCACCGTGTCACTGTACATGGCGATCAGGTAGCAGAGTCTTACTTTTCAGATGCGGTTCCTGCTGGAGAAGTGGATTGGACAGATGAGTATTTAAGTCTTGATCTTGCAGTGAAGGTAGTCGATTCAATCGAGGAAGCGATCAGCCATATTGATCAGTACGGCACAAAACATTCAGAAGCCATCGTGACAGAAAATGAAAAACATGCACTCACGTTTCTAAACGAAGTCGATGCGGCGGCTGTTTATCATAACGCATCGACTCGCTTTACAGACGGCGGCGCACTTGGCTATGGAGCTGAAATCGGCATCTCTACTCAAAAACTCCACGCAAGAGGGCCAATGGGACTTCCTGCACTCACGACAACTAAGCTGCTTCTATGTGGCGACGGTCAGATTAGAAGCTAGAAAAGATTTAAGAAACACTACCTTTTTATGAGGTAGTGTTTTTAACTTTATAATGCATGTTATCATCCTTATGAACCGTTTTTCTTCATCACCTTTTCAAATTTAAAAAATTCAAATTCCTCAGGTGCTAAAGGTTCATTGCCTTGATCTGCTTCACGAGGTGCGTTTGGGTCTGGATGGTGTAAGTGATAAAATTCAACTATTTGAAAGCCGCACTTGTTGACATAAAAATGAATGTTGCGTTTTTCAAAATAAGGGGTCACAACCTCCCATACAATTGTTTCTGGATATTGCGCCTCGATGGCTTTCCATGCTGCCTGACCAATGCCGCGGCCGTGAGAGGATGAGGAGATGTATAGCAAATCAACCGAGTTGTGATGTGTCTCTTGGTTGATTTTGATGACAACGCCGCCTGCCTTTTCACCATTTAGCATAATATGATAAACAATGTGTTCATTCGAATGAAAAGATTCATCAATCACTTCATCTGGTGGAATCGGTCCATCCTGCGCATCGCCGAATGCATCGATCACGCCAGCTGTAAAAGCTTTCTGAAGCTCTTTTTTCATAGAAGGGAAGTCCTTTTTATTTGCATGTGCTAATGTCACTTCATGTTGAGTTATTTTGTTCATTTTCTTATCCTTTCCCTGCGTAATGGTGTTTCTGCATGTTATGATAAAGGATAGAGTAACTCCATAGTCAAGAAAGGAGCCTTCATCATGATCAATGATGTGCAAAAAACGTTTTTCACTGGAGAATTTGCCAAGCTATTTGATGTAAAAAAAGATACGCTTCTGTATTATGATAAAATCGATTTATTTAAGCCGGCTGGTGTTCATGAAAATGGCTACCGTTACTATACACTTGAGCAATTTGACCATTTTATTGCGATTCAATCCTTGCGGGCTGTTCAATTTCCAATCAAAGAGTTAAAACAATATTTCACAGAACCTTCTCGCGAGAGACTGCAAAGCCTAGCGGCCGACCAAGTAGAAAAGGTCAAACAAGAGATTGAAAAACTGCAAGATATCCAAGCCTTTCTTATGCGGGTGATCGAGACAACGCATGAATTATCAACTGTGAAAATAGGGGAGGTCCTGTTTCAAGAGTTGCCAGAAGAACCAGTTATACTAAGTGCATCAAACCCGATCGACTTCAATACACCTGTAGAAGAAATATCGCGTATTGTAGGGGAATTTTTAAAGGAAGTTGGCATAAAAGGGGCTGCGGCAAATGGTTCTGTCTTAAAAAAGGAACAGTTTCGTAAGCGCCGCTATCATCAGTCAGATCAACTGTTCTGTCGAATGGATGGACCGGGGGCAGTGAAAAAACCTGGCGGGATCTATGCGGTGATGTATGATCAAGGAACATATGATGAGATTGAGTCTGCTTATTCGCATTTATTAGATGAAATCGAGAAAGAGGGCATGTTGCTGGATGGAGATGTATTTGAGGAGTATTTACTTCATTCGCTCATGTCTAAAGATGAAGCAGAGCATATAACGAAGCTCAGTGTAAAAGTGAAGAAGCGAGCAGATAACAATTGAAAAGAGGGTAGACAGCATGTGACATGCGTGTTTACCCTCTTTTTTGATGTTAACCAACTTGATTGTCGGCAAATTGACTCATATATAAATCTGCATAGAAGCCTTTTTGTTTTAAAAGTTCGCTGTGCGATCCTTTTTCTATGATGCTTCCATCCTTCATAACTAAAATGAGGTCTGCATCCTTAATGGTTGAAAGTCTGTGTGCAATCACGAAGCTCGTTCTACCTTTCATCAATTCATTCATTGCTTTTTGAATATGCATCTCTGTCCGAGTATCCACACTGCTTGTTGCTTCATCTAATATCAAAATCTTTGGATCAGATAAAATGGCACGGGCGATGGTTAACAGCTGGCGCTGACCTTGTGACAGGTTGCCGGCATCTTCTGTTAACAGTGTGTCATATCCATCTGGAAGTGTACGGATGAAATCATCCGCATAGGCATGTTTGGCGGCTTTGATGACATCCTCTTTGGAAACGTCCTGTCTGCCATAGGCAATGTTGTCGTAAATCGTTCCTTCAAAGAGCCACGTATCCTGAAGAACCATCGCAAATAATTCTCGTACTTGCTGACGGCTGAGATCAGTTGTTTTGACACCGCCAATGCGTATGGAGCCTTGATCTAATTCGTAAAAACGCATTAAAAGATTGATGATGGTTGTTTTTCCTGCGCCTGTTGGTCCGACAATGGCAACCGTTTGTCCTTCTTGCACATCTAAATTCAAATCTTTAATAATCGGATGATCTTTTTCATATCCGAATTGAACTTGTTCAAAGCTCACATCACCTGAGAGTGATGCAAGATCAATTGCCGCATCTTCTTCGGTACTTTCTTCTTCCTCATCAAGGATTTCAAAGACCCTTTCAGCAGAAGCGATCGCTGATTGAACTAAGTTTGCGACGCTTGATGCTTGCACAAGAGGCTGAGACATTTGCTGTGTGTATTGGATAAACGCCTGCACATCCCCGACACGAATATTCCCGTTAATGACAAGAATCCCGCCGGCTACACTGACTGCCACATAGCCAAGGTTCCCGATAAAGGTCATCATTGGCATCATTAAACCAGAAATGAACTGCGCTTTCCTTGAAGATTCATACAGCTTTTCATTTAATTGATCAAATGTATCGATCGCTTTCTTTTCGTAGCCATACGCACGGACTGTCTGATGACCTGTGAACATCTCATTAATATGGCCATTGATCGTCCCAAGCTCTTTTTGCTGCGCTTTAAAATGCTTTTGAGAAAATGACGTAATGCCGCGAATCGCAAACAGGCTGAGTGGCAGCGTCAAACAAACAAGCAATGTAAGCAGCGGACTGATGAAGAGCATCATCACGACAATCCCAATGACTGTAATCACAGATGTAATCACTTGGGTGAGCGCCTGCTGAAGCGATGTATTAATATTATCAATATCATTCATCACACGGCTTAATGTGTCCCCGTGGGTTGTTTTATCAAAATAACGAAGGGGGAGGCGTGTGAGCTTGTCATTTGCTTCTTGGCGTAATTCAGCAATGGTCTGTTGAGAGACACCGGCCATGACATATTGCTGAACGAATGAAAAGAGAGAAGCAACTACGTACAGGACGACAAGCAGCAAAAGAATTCGTGAAATGACATCAAATTGAACGGCTGTTCCATTCGTGAAGCTGTCAAATAGGGAAGAGGTGGCATCCCCAAGCAGCTTTGGACTAATGACATTAAAGACAGTTGAACCAATAGCTGCAATAAAGACGATGATCAGCTGAAATTTTCTTGGTTTTAAATAGCCTGTCAATCGAAGCAGTGTTTTCTTAAATTCCTTCGGTTTTGCGGTTGGCCCTTTAGGGTGGGCGCCTTTATGGCCCATGCCGGAAGACATTTTCTTACTCATCCTCGCTCACCTCCTGACCTTCCTGTGATGCGACAATCTCTTGGTACACAAGATTATCCTTTATTAATTGTTCATGTGTTCCGATACCTGCGATTTTTCCTTCATCAAGTACAATGATTTTATCACTATGTTTCACTGTGCTGATTCGTTGAGCGACAATGATGAGGGCTGCATGTGCTTTTTCTGCTTCTAATGATGCCCGCAGCTTTGCATCTGTTTTGTAATCAAGTGCTGAAAAGCTATCGTCAAACAGATAGAATGATGGTTTTCGCACTAGCGCCCTTGCAATGGAAAGCCGCTGCTTTTGGCCGCCCGATAGATTTGAACCACCCTGATCAATTTCTGCATCAATTCCGCCATCTTTTTGCAAAACAAATTCTTCGGCCTGTGCAGTTCGCAGCGCCTGCCAAACGTCTTCGTCACTTGCATCCTGCTTGCCGAAACGCACATTGTCGGCAATGGTTCCGCTGAATAAAACAGCTTTTTGAGAGACATAGCCCATCTGGTTTCTCAGTTTCTCCTGTGGCAGCTCTCTAATATCTACATCATCTAGTGTAATCCGGCCTTCTGTCACTTCATAAAAGCGCGTCATCAGCTGGAGAAGGGTAGTTTTCCCAGAACCCGTACTTCCGATAATGGCTGTTGTTTCGCCAGTTTTGGCTTCAAACGTGATGTTTTGAACGGCCGGTTTCTCTGCATTTGAGTAATAAAATGATACATCCTCAAAGCGAATGGATTGCGCGGGCTCGTGAAGCTCAGTCATAGACACTTCTTTGTCTTTAATCTTTGGTTCCATGTTTAACACTTCATTCATACGTTTAGCTGATGCTTGTGCTCTTGGGACCATAATAAAGCTCATCGACAGCATAATCAGTGCCATTAAAATCATCATCGCATATTGAATGAAGGCAATGAGATTCCCAACTTCCATTTCTCCGGCATCAATTCGGTTTGCCCCGAGCCAAACAATACCGATATTCGTGAAGTTCATGATGATCAACATAAATGGAAACAAGTAAGCCATTAATCGGTTGACTCTAAGGCCAGTATCCTTATAGGACGTGTTAGCTTCTTGGAATCGCTCCTTTTCATCATCCACACGGTTAAATGCACGAATGACCCGGATGCCTGAAAGAGATTCTCGCATAATTATATTCAGCCGGTCTGTTTTTTTCTGAAGCTGGCCAAATAGCGGAATGGCTTTTCTTGACACCAAATAAATAAATCCGCCAAGAAGGGGGAGGGCTGCTAAAAAGATAAGAGACAGGACAGCATCCCTGGAAACAGCCAAAATGATTCCGCCCACAAGCATAAGCGGGGCCCGCGTCATCATTTGTAAAATCATGATCGTCACATCTTGGACTTGTTTTACATCATTTGTTGATCTTGTAATAAAGGAAGACGTGCCGATCTTTTGAAATTCTTCTAATGAAAATTGTTCGACATGTACAAACAGCTGTCTTCTCATATCACGGCCGAAGCCAAGTGCTGTCTTTGATGACAAGTAAGACTTCCAAATGGTGAGCAAAATGGCGAGTAAAGAACAAGCCACCATCCAGCCGCCAACCTTCCATATGTAAGCAATATCTCCCTGGACGATACCGACATCAACGATATCAGCTGTTAACGTCGGTAAATACAGCTGGAGCATACTGCTTAAAAAGGTGAGAATGACAATGGACACAACGGACAGCCGATACGGCTTTAAAAATGATAAAATTGATTTCATACAAATACCTTTCTTCCATATAGTCTTTTGTTCTGTAACCCATCATATACAAAGAGGGATTATTTCTACAAATGAAATGTCTTGTTTTAGTGAATTATTTATATTGTTCAATTTTAGAAAAGAAATCCTTCACAAACACATAAAAATCATGGGCAGAAGGAGACATTTCTCGCGTTTTAGATGCAATAATGCCAACCGTTCTTCTCACTTGAGGAAAATCGATCGGAATTTTCACTGTAAATCGCGGTGTTGTTTCATAAAAGGCACTTTCGGGTAATAAGGTAACGCCCATACCTGCCGATACGAGACCTTTTATGGCATCCAAATCTTCTCCTTCAGATGAAATGGTAGGCTCATAGCCTGCCTGCTTGCAAGCATCAACCGCAATTTGTCTCAGCACATACCCTTCAGGAAATAACACGAAATGATCCTTTCTTAAATCACTTAAATGAATGCTCCTTTGTCCGCTAAAGGGGTGGCTAACCGGTAAAAGGGCATAAATGCTTTCAGAAAACAAAATATTTCCTTCTATTTGAGAATCGTTTGTCGGTACAGGTCCTAAAAAGGCAAGATCGATATCACGATTTTTAACGGCTTCAATGAGAAACTTATAGGATCCTTGACGAAGTAAAAAATCGACCTCTGGATATTCCTGCTTAAAAGCGGAGATGACAGAAGGGAGCACTTGGCTTGCTAGACTTGTAGGAAAGCCAATATTCACCGTCCCTTTGTGCGGATCTAAGTATTCATCAATTTGCTCTTTTGCGTAATCAATGGCTTTGAGTGCAGTTCTGACATGATCTAAAAATTGTCTGCCGATCTTCGTTAATTTGATATTTCGTCCTTCTCGTTCGAATAAGGCCACTCCAAGTTCTTCTTCTAAATTCGCAATCTGCCGGCTGATGGCAGATTGGGCAACATGTAAGTTTTCAGCCGCTTCTGACACGTGTTCACGGTCTGCGACTTCTACAAAATAACGTAACTGACGAAGCTCCATTTTTGCACTTCACACCCATCTATCTCAAAAAGAGATTGTTTTGATCTAAATTATATATTGTTTATATCAATTTGAAAACTTAAAATAAGTTACAGAGTTTGTGAGATTTTATTACTGTGAAAAACGGATCTTTTAAACGGGGGAGAGAAACGATGACTTATAATCAACTACCACAACCACAAGGTCTCTACCGTCCTGAATTTGAACATGATGCATGTGGAATCGGACTGTACGCCCATTTAAAAGGGGAGGCGACACATAGCATCGTCAAAAAGGGATTACAAATGCTGTGCCAGCTTGATCACCGCGGCGGGCAAGGCAGTGATCCGTATACAGGTGATGGTGCCGGTTTAATGGTACAGCTGCCAGACGCTTTCTTTAGAAAGAACTGCAAAGAATTTGCACTTCCAGAAAAGGGCCGTTACGGGGTAGGAATGGTCTTCTTTTCAAAAGATGATGACGAAAAAACGCGTCAAGCCATCGAACAGAAAATCAACGGGTTCATTAAACAAGAAGGTCAAACATTAATCGGCTGGAGAACGGTTCCTGTCGATGCTGGGAAAATTGGTACTGTCGCAGCGAAGAGCTGTCCGGTTGTGAGGCAGGTCTTTATCGGAGCAAACGACAACATCACAGATCGTTTGTCATTTGAAAGAAAATTATATGTCATCCGTAAACAGGCTGAGAACTGGGGAACAAAAGAGGAAAAACAATTTTACTTTGTCAGCCTGTCGAGTCAAACCATCGTATATAAGGGGCTTTTAACATCAGATCAAGTCGATGCTTTTTATCTTGATCTACAGGATGAAACATTTGTTTCTGCATTTTCACTTGTTCATTCAAGATTTAGTACAAATACATTTCCTACATGGGAAAGAGCCCATCCAAACCGTTACTTAATTCACAACGGAGAAATCAACACATTAAGAGGAAACATCAATTGGATGAGAGCAAGAGAACAACAATTCGTATCTGAAGCCTTCGGAGACGATTTAGACAAGATTTTGCCAGTGCTGAATGCAGACGGAAGTGATTCATCCATTTTAGACAATGCCTTTGAATTTTTTGTGCTTGCAGGCCGTACACCTGCTCATACAGCAATGATGCTGATTCCTGAGCCTTGGACGGAAAACACGCACATGTCGAAAGAGAAACGGGCATTTTATGAATACCATAGTTCTCTCATGGAGCCATGGGATGGACCAACAGCGATTTCCTTTACGGACGGTAAACAAATCGGGGCCATCTTAGACCGAAACGGATTAAGACCGGCTAGATACTATGTCACGAATGATGATCATATCATTTTCTCTTCTGAGGTCGGCGTAATTGACACAAATGAAGAAGATGTGAAGTATAAAGATCGTCTTGAGCCTGGCAAAATGCTGCTCATTGATTTAGAAGAAGGAAGAATTATTTCTGACGAAGAAGTGAAATCGACCATTGCAAATGAACTTCCTTATCAAAAATGGCTCGATGAAGAAATGGTCCACGTCAATCGCTCGGAAGAAAATTCAGAAAATTCTAGTATAATGGATGATTTGTTGACGCGTCAGCGTGCGTTCCATTATACGTACGAAGACATTCAAAAGTATTTAATTCCTTTACTAGAGGAAGGCAAGGACCCAATTGGTTCAATGGGAAGTGACACACCGCTTGCTGTGTTATCAGATCGTGCGCAGTCTCTGTTTTCTTATTTTAAGCAGTTGTTCGCACAAGTCACGAACCCGCCGATTGATGCCATTCGTGAGCAGCTGGTGACATCAACCATGACTTGGTTAGGTGCCGAAGGCGATATTTTACATCCGAATGAATATTCATGCCGAAGAATTAAACTTTATACTCCGGTCTTAACGAGCGGACAATTTAACGGCTTGAAAACAATTGTTCATAATGCCTTTAAAAGCAAAACAATTCATACACTTTTCACCGATGATTTAAAGCGCGGACTGGATGCGATGTTTGAAGAGGCAGAAAAAGCGATTAGAGAAGGTGTCTCTTTATTAATCCTTTCAGATCGTGAAATGACAGAACAAAAAGTACCGATTCCACCAATTCTTGCGCTAAGTGCACTTCATCAGCACCTTGTGCGTCAAGGTCTGCGGACAAAGGTCAGTCTGATCGTTGAATCTGGAGAGGTGAGAGAGGTTCATCATTTTGCCGCACTGATTGGCTACGGGGCAGATGCGATCCATCCTTACCTTGTCTATGAAACGTACAAACAGCTGATTGCAGACGAAGCGATTTCGATCAGCTTTGATGAAGCTGTTACAAAGTTTGGTAAAAGCGTGACAGAAGGTGTCGTCAAAGTCATGTCCAAAGTGGGGATTTCCACTGTGCAAAGCTATAGAGGCGCGCAAATCTTTGAAGCAGTCGGGATTAGTGAAGACGTCATTCAAGAGTATTTCACAGGAACAGCTTCTCAGCTTGGCGGGATTGATCTTGACACCATTGCACATGAGGCAAAACTTCGTCATGAAGCAGGGTACCAAGCAGCAACTGACCAGACACTTGAATCAGGCAGTGAATTCCAGTGGAGAAAAAATGGAGAGCACCATGCCTTTAATCCAAAAACGATCCATACGCTCCAGTGGGCATGCCGCAATGAAGATTATGACCTATTTAAACAATATACAAAGGCAGCAGATGAAGAAAGAATCGGCTTCCTCAGAAATTTGTTTGCGTTTCAGACAAAACAAAAGCCGGTTCGTCTGGAAGAGGTTGAATCTGCTGAATCCATCGTACGCCGCTTTAAGACAGGTGCCATGTCATTTGGATCTTTAAGTAAAGAAGCGCATGAGGCACTTGCAATTGCGATGAACCGAATTGGCGGTAAAAGTAACAGCGGAGAAGGCGGAGAAGATCCTGCCCGCTTTACAGTAGATGAACACGGTGATGACCGCAGAAGCGCCATTAAGCAAATCGCTTCTGGCCGATTTGGTGTGAAAAGTCATTACTTAGTCAATGCAGATGAACTGCAAATTAAAATGGCGCAAGGGGCAAAGCCGGGAGAAGGCGGACAGCTGCCAGGAAATAAAGTGTATCCTTGGGTGGCCGATGTACGTGGTTCTACGCCAGGTGTCGGATTAATTTCACCACCGCCGCATCATGATATTTATTCCATCGAGGATTTGGCACAGCTGATTCATGATTTGAAAAACGCAAACCGTGATGCACGCATCAGTGTCAAGCTTGTATCTAAAGCAGGCGTTGGCACGATCGCAGCAGGTGTAGCAAAAGGAACTGCAGACGTCATTGTCATTAGCGGCTATGACGGCGGTACAGGAGCTTCACCGAAAACGAGTATTAAACACACAGGACTTCCTTGGGAGCTTGGATTGGCAGAGGCTCATCAAACCCTTGTGCTAAACGGTCTTCGTGAGAGAGTTGTTCTTGAAACGGACGGAAAGTTAATGACAGGCCGCGACGTTGTCATGGCTGCGATTTTAGGAGCAGAAGAGTATGGCTTTGCGACAGCTCCACTTGTCGTGCTGGGCTGCGTAATGATGAGAGCATGTCATTTAGATACTTGCCCGGTCGGTGTTGCCACACAAAATCCAGAGCTTCGCAAAAAATTCATGGGTAACCCTGATCACATTGTGAACTTCATGATGTTTATTGCAGAGGAAGTAAGAGAAATCTTAGCAGAACTCGGCTTTACATCAATGGATGAATTAATCGGACGTACGGACGTCCTAGCGGTCAGTGAACGAGCAAAAGCTCACTGGAAAGCAGGGCAGCTAAACCTTGAAACACTGCTTTATCAGCCTGAAGGAGCGCGGACATTCAGAACACCGCAAAATCATAAAATTGATGAATCGCTGGATATGAATGAAATCCTTCCTTATGTACAAGAAGCGCTGAATCATCAAACACCAGTTGATCTATCATTGAACATTCGCAATATCAACCGTGTGGCCGGAACCATCACTGGCAGTGAAGTGTCTAAGCGCTACGGGGAAGAGGGCTTGCCAGAGGATACCATCACACTAAGATTCACTGGTTCAGCTGGACAAAGCTTTGGCGCATTTGTGCCAAAGGGTATGTCTCTCTATTTAACAGGTGATTCAAATGACTATATCGGCAAAGGACTCTCAGGAGGCAAAATTGCTGTTAAAACCTCTGATCATTTTGTACAAAATGGACATGAAAACGTCATTGTAGGAAACGTCGCATTTTACGGTGCAACTAGCGGGAAAGCCTATATTAACGGGCGTGCTGGTGAACGATTTGCTGTTCGTAATTCAGGTGTACATGTGGTTGTTGAAGGAATTGGAGATCACGGCTGTGAATACATGACTGGCGGACGTGTCGTCATTTTAGGAGACGTTGGGAAAAACTTTGGTGCAGGTATGTCTGGTGGTGTGGCTTACATCCATACATCGGATGCCAAACAGTTCAAAAGAATGTGCAACATGGAAATGATCATGTTTGAAAAGCTCACA
Organism: Bacillus sp. Nf3; assembly: GCF_003028545.1. Taxonomy (NCBI): domain Bacteria; kingdom Bacillati; phylum Bacillota; class Bacilli; order Caryophanales; family Bacillaceae; genus Bacillus; species Bacillus sp. Nf3. Next base: position 866,355 of record NZ_PYUA01000002.1, read on the forward strand.
GATCATGAAGAAGAACAAGAAGTGAAGCAAATGATCAAGGAACACCTTGATTATACAAACAGCTCAAAAGCAGCAGCACTTCTTGAAAGCTGGGAGCAAGAAAAGGATCAATTCATCAAAGTCATTCCGAGAAATTACAAAATGATGCTTCAAAGCATTGAAGAACAAAAACAAGCGGGCCTCAGTCATGAAGAAGCGGTGATGTTTGCCTTTGAAGCAAACACAAAACCGAAAAATCAAGAAACGGCAAACGGGCAAAAAGCAGCCCTCGCTCATTAAGAAAGGGGAGAGGACAATGGGCAAAGCAACAGGTTTTATGGATTATAAAAGAGAAAAGCCAAATGAACGTGACCCTCTCACTCGTCAAAATGACTGGAAAGAATATTCAGCTCCTTATACAGATGACGTATTGAAGAAGCAGGGCGCTAGATGTATGGATTGCGGAACACCGTTTTGTCAAATTGGGATGGAGATCAGGGGCGGCGTGTCTGGCTGCCCGATCTACAATTTAATTCCAGAGTGGAATGACCTGGTCTATCGCGGAAGATGGAAAGAAGCGCTCGAAAGACTGCAAAAAACAAATAATTTCCCTGAGTTTACTGGGAGAGTATGTCCTGCGCCTTGTGAAGGTTCATGTACAGTCGCTATTAATGATCCAGCTGTTTCGATTAAAAATATCGAACGCACGATCATTGATAAAGGCTTTGAAAATGGATGGATCACGCCAAGAATCCCTTCAAGCCGTACAGGGAAGAAAATTGCCATTGTCGGCTCAGGACCAGCAGGACTTGCAAGTGCTGATCAATTAAACCAAGCAGGACACGCTGTTACAGTGTTCGAGCGTTCTGACCGCCTTGGCGGACTGCTGACATACGGCATTCCGAATATGAAGCTCGACAAAGAAGTCGTTGAGCGCAGAGTTAAACTGCTAAGACAAGAAGGCATTGACTTTGTGACCAATACAGAAATTGGTGTGGATATCACGGCTGATGAACTAAAAGAACAGTTTGATGCGGTCATCCTTTGTACAGGTGCACAAAAGCAGCGTGACCTGTTAATTGAAGGCAGGGAAGCAAAAGGGATTCACCTTGCAATGGATTATTTAACACTCGCAACAAAAAGCATGCTTGATTCAGGATTCAAAGATAAAAACTTTATTGACGCAAAAGGGAAAGACGTGATTGTGATTGGCGGAGGAGATACAGGTGCAGACTGCGTTGCAACTGCACTTCGCCAAAAAGCAAAAAGTGTTGTTCAATTCGGGAAGCATCCAAAGCTTCCGGATACGCGTGTAGGGGATAACATGTGGCCAGAACAGCCTTATGTCTTCTCGCTGGATTATGCTTATGAAGAAGCACAAGCAAAATTCGGAGAAGATCCGCGTCAATATTCGATTCAAACCACAAAAATTGTGGCAGATAAAAATGGGAAATTAAAAGAGCTTCATACCATTCAAATGGAAAAGGTGAAAAACGAACAAGGGAAGTTTGAATTTCATGAGATTCCAGGGACAGAGAAGGTATGGCCTGCTCAGCTCGTCTTTATTGCAATTGGTTTTGAGGGAACTGAACAGCCGCTTGTGAAACACTTTGGCGTGGACAGCAAAAACAATCGCATTGACGCAAAGTATGGGGAATATACAACAAATGTAGAAGGCGTATTTGCAGCGGGAGATGCAAGACGCGGGCAAAGCTTGATTGTCTGGGCAATTAATGAAGGCAGACAAGTGGCGCACGAGGTAGACCGTTATTTAATGGGGAGTTCGGTTCTGCCAAAATAGGTCAAACAAAGGGTGTTACAATATAAAGAAAAGCCATGACCGAAGTGTGGTCATGGCTTTTTATGTATTGGAGATAGAGATGAAGAATGGATGCATTGATGGAAATGACGAACACGTTTAGATCCTTCCTTTCATGTATATGCTGTATGTAAATGCAGCAAGAAAGGAAGGAATTTTTGTGCCGTTCGTTAATATTTTGCTTGAACTTTTAATCGGATTTTTCGCTTTATTTTTTATTACAAAATTATTAGGGAAAACACAATTTGCACAAATCACGCCGTTTGATTTTATTTCTGCACTAATTTTAGGCGAAATGGTCGGAAACGCCATTTTTGACCCAGAAGTCAGGGTTCAGCACATTTTATTTGCTGTTGCGGTATGGGGCGTACTTATTTATACAGTTGAATCGCTTTCACAGCGTTTTAAATCCCTTCGCGCTTTTTTAGAAGGAAGACCTACGCTTGTGATTGATAAGGGGAAGATTCACTACAACCGGTTGAAGAAGAATATGCTTGATATCAATCAGCTGCAGACACTGGTTCGCGCAAAAGGCCATTTTGCCCTGAATGAAATTGAATATGCCATTTTGGAAACTGACGGCTCTGTCAGTGTTCTTCCGAAAATGAAATACGCACCAGCCACAGCAGAAGATGTGAATGTGAAGGGAAAAGAAGTCAAATTGCCTAGAACGTTTATTATTGACGGTGAAATTTTAAAAAAAGATCTAAAAGAAGCTGGCTTTGATGAATCCTGGCTGCTTGAGCAATTAAAAAAGCAGCACATTTCTTCCTATCGAGACGTTCTGTTTTGTGAATGGATTGAAAATGAAGGAATTTATGCGATGCAATATGAAAAATCTAAAAAAACATCCACAACATAAAAACGTGGGTGTTTTTTTGCGTGTGTATGGAATAGGATCAAAAAGAATGTTTGATGAAAACGTTCACAAAATGAGGAGGAGATATGTGATGAAATGTAGAAACGTATGGATTGTCATGGTCTTGTCTTTATTTCTTTTTGACCCAGCTTCACTTCAAGCAGCAGAAGCAGGGCATAACCGCGTCCTTGTCGTTGATCAAAAGGGAAGCGGGGCATACCGCACCGTTCAGTCTGCCATTGATGCGATTCCAACAAACAATCAACAGCGGGCAACGATCTATATTAAAAATGGCGTATATAGAGAAAAAATTTTGCTTCCGCAAAATAAACCACACGTATCTTTTATCGGTGAAAACCAGCACAAAACGATCCTTACGTATGATGACACAAATGCAAGCACTGGGAGTACAACAAATAGCTCAAGTACAATGATCCGTGCAAACGACTTTTACGCAGAAAATATCACCTTCCAAAATACAGCTGGCAGACATGCTGGTCAGGCGGTGGCCCTGTATGTGTCTGGCGACCGGGCTGTGTTCAAACAAATACGTGTGTTAGGCTATCAAGATACACTTTATGCAACAGGCACAGGGCGGCAATATTATGAAAACTGCTATATCGAGGGCACGGTCGATTTTATTTTTGGATCAGCCACCGCTGTGTTTAAAAGAACTGAAATAAAAAGTCTTGGAAATGGGTATATTACTGCAGCATCCACAACAGAAGCACAAAGGTACGGTTACGTATTCATAGATTCTACGTTGAAAAAGGGAACGGCAGCTGCGCAATCGGTTTATTTAGGACGTCCGTGGAGACCTTATTCGGCTGTGACATTCCTCCATACAAAAATGGATGACCACATAAAAGCAGTGGGATGGCATAACTGGGATAACCGTGACAACGAAAGAACGGCCAGGTATAAAGAATTTGGATCAACAGGAGCAGGGAGCAGTCCAGCAAACCGCGTAAAATGGTCAACTATTTTAACCAATAACGAAGCAAGTCAGATCACGGTTCAAGCAGTTCTTGGCGGAGCCGATGGCTGGAATCCAGAAAACAGGTAAAGGGCTTGTCAGTTTTCGTCAAAGAAAGCTGACTTTTCTGTTTAAAAAACCTTTGAGAACAAACGTTCTTTTGTGTATAATGAACATATTCTTCTAAATTTGGCTGCAACAAAAGGAGGGATTGCGTGAAGCGTTTTTCACAGCTCATGTTTTTACAAATATGTATCCTGTCGATTTTATTTCTTCCTTTTTCAGCGAAAGATGAACAGCTCACAGCTCGTGACGATTCACTGACTTGGATGACCGCTTTAGACGAATTCATACGAACAGCACCTGATTTAGAGGGCGCGATCTCCGGCATCAGCGTCCGCGATACTTCTGACAACTCTCTTCTTTATGAACATCAAGCCGATATTCGTCTCACTCCTGCTTCTAATATGAAACTGCTCACATCAGCCATCGCACTTGATATACTTGGAGAAACACACACATTCCCTACAGACATCTGGATGGATGGTTCCATTCAAAAGAAAACGTTACATGGCAGCCTGTATCTTCGCGGCACCGGTGATCCGACTTTATTAGAGGAGGATTTTGCAGCACTTGCCAAACAAGTCAAAAGGGCCGGAATACATACCATTCGCGGACAGCTTGCGGCAGATGACACTTGGTTTGATGACACGAGATACTCCATTGATCTGCCTTGGAGTGATGAGGATCAATATTACGGGGCACAAATTTCTGCTCTCACGGCTTCACCGAATCAAGATTATGATGCAGGGACCGTAATTCTCGAAGTAAAACCAGGACAAAAAGCAGGACAAAAAGCCGCATATGAGATGATCCCGAAGACGGATGTCGCTCAAGTCAGCAATCAAGTGAAAACAGTTCCTGAAGGCGGAAAAAAGAAAATCTCTTTTAAGCGTTCTCACGGAACCAACAAGATTACGTTAACTGGGACCATTCCGGTTAAAGCAAGCTCATCTAAACAATGGGTCGCTTTATGGGATCCAGCCGCCTATGCTTTAGACTTAATGAAACGAGCGTTAAAGGCGGAAGGCATTCAAGTAAAAGGACCACTGAAATCAAAACAAGTTCCTAAAAAAGCCAAAAAAATCGCCTCCCATACATCGATGCCATTATCAGAGCTGCTCGTTCCTATGATGAAATTAAGCAACAATACACATGCAGAAATTTTGCTAAAGGAACTAGGCAAAAAAGTGAAGAACAAAGGGAGCTTTGAAGCTGGGCTGGATGTCATGAATGAACGGCTTCCTGCGTTTGGCATCGATCCTTCGCTTGCAGTTTTGCGTGACGGCTCGGGGATATCACCTATTAACCTTGTCTCTGCTAACCAGTTCACTTTATTTTTGACAAACATTCAAAAGGAAAGATGGTTTAAAACCTATGAACATGCGCTCCCTTTAGCAGGGGCAAGTGAACGAATGGTGGGGGGCACGTTAAGGAACAGATTGAAAGAACCAGCTACACTAGAAAAAGTTCGTGCAAAAACAGGGTCGTTAACAACGGTCAGCACACTTTCTGGATATATTGACACGCAGGGCGGAAAAACGCTCGCTTTTTCCATCTTGTTAAATCACCTTGTTGATGACGAAAAAGGGAAAGAGATAGAAGACCGTATTGTCAGCATATTAGCTGAGAATCTTTAGATTTAGAGAGAGAAGGAGAACCATCATGACGTTAGATAACAATCAATCTTTAGTAAAAACCATGTCCATTTTTCTCATCCCGCTTTTGCTAAGCAATATTTTGCAATCGATCGGACAGTTAGTGTCCATTGTTCTTGTCGGAAGATGGATTGGAGAGGATGCAGTAGCTGCCATTTCTGCATTCTTTCCGCTTTTCTTTTTGCTCGTTTCTTTTTCCATTGGAATTGGATCGGGAAGCTCGATCCTTATTGGACAGGCCTATGGAGCAAAAAATGAACAGAAATTAAAAGAAATCATTGGCACAACGCTTTCATTCACTTTTTTGATCGGCGTATCTTTAGCGATCATTGGAGGTTTTTTCGCAACAGACATCTTAAACCTCATGGGAACACCTGCTAATATCGTGGAGGAAAGTGCAGCATATGCCAGAATTTTATTCATCTCAATGCCGATCTTATTTCTTTATTTTGTTTATACAACATTCTTGCGGGGAACAGGGGATTCGAAAACACCTTTTTATTTCTTAATGATTAGTACGGCAACGAATATTCTGATGCTTCCCATTTTATTATTTGGCTGGCTGGGACTGCCGGCGTTCGGCTTATATGGCGCTGCGTATGCTTCAGTGATTTCAACAATTGTGACGTTTATCATTCTACATATCTACTTATATAAGACAAAGCATCCGCTTCGTATTGATGCATCGGTGAGAAAGCATTTATCGATGAAAGGGGATTTATTAAAAACGTTATTAAAGCTCAGTATCCCATCAAGCATTAATATGATCCTTATTTCTTTATCAGAAATTGCCGTTATTTCTTTCGTCAACGATTATGGATCACAGGCGACAGCTGCCTATGGTGTTGTCAATCAAGTCGTGAGTTATGTGCAGATGCCGGCAGTGAGTCTTGGCATTGCGGTCTCAATCTTTGCAGCACAATTCATTGGTGCAGGGAATATGAATCGTCTGAAAGATGTCATTAAAATTGGGTTAGGACTTAACTTCGCCATAGGCGGATGTATCATTATTTTCGTTTATATTTTTGCACCGCAGATTTTATCTATCTTTTTAACAGATCCTAAGACGATAGACATTGCCTATAGTTTGGTTGTCATTACACTATGGAGCTATCTCATCTTTGGAACGGCCCAAATTGTTGCAGCCACAATGAGAGCAAGCGGGACAGTTCTTTGGCCAACGATCTTTAGTATTTGTTCCATTTGGCTTGTAGAAGTACCAGTCGCTTATGTGCTATCCCATTATACATCCCTTGGCATTAAGGGAATATGGATTGGCTACCCTGCAGCTTTCTTTGTAAACTTACTCCTCCAATACAGCTACTATCAGCTGGTATGGAAGAAAAAACAAATTGTATCGCTTGTTCAATCATAATGTGAAGGCGTAAAGCAGCATATACATACGAAGATCTATCACTTTTAAGGAGGTCAGATCTTCTATGTTTTTAAATCAAAGAAGTGAACTAAGCTCGTACAATATCGGTGACTTTTCTTATGCCGGACCAGATTTCCAAGTGCTGACATGGGGAGAAGGAACGGCATTACATATTGGGAAGTTTTGTTCCATAGCAAACGAAGTGAAAATTTTTCTAGGCGGGGAACACCGTACAGATTGGGTCACAACGTATCCTTTTAATCAAATTTTCAAAGAAGCTGTCCACATTAAAGGACATCCCAAATCGAAGGGAGATGTTCATATTGGACATGACGTATGGATTGGATATGGTGCGACGATCATGTCAGGAGTAAGAATAGGGAATGGGGCCGTGATCGGAGCAAATAGTGTGATCACAAAGGATGTGCCGCCATATGCAATTGCTGCCGGAAATCCCCAGCAGCTCATGAAATATCGGTTTTCATCCGAAGTTATTGAAAAACTGCAGTTATTAGAATGGTGGAATTTAGAGTTTACAATCATCCAATCTATTTTTCATCATTTGCAATCTCATGATATTGAACATTGTATCAATGTAATAGAAGACATAAAAAAGAAAGGCTGAAAAGCCTTTCTTTTTTAGTTTAGCTAAGCCGTATGATGGTCAAGGTAGCACCTGTAGCACCGCCCCCTCCAACTAAAATAGCTGTGACAACTGCCCCAAAAAACTGCAGTGAAATGGTGCTTCCAGCTGTTAAATTAACAATAACAGTGTTGTTGATAAATGAAGTTGAGATAACAGGTGATTGAACAGAACCAGAAATAGTAGTTGCTCCATTTAAAAGCAAACGTGTACTAATCAAAAGAGCTGTAGTGGTGTTGACTTGATACGTAATATAATATTTACCAGTTTGCAGAACGGTAAAAACAGTACTCGTGCCGTTTGCCGTAAAACCAGTAATGTTTTGAAAGTTTGGCAGAGGAATATTCGTTCCACCGGCTACAGTAACAATGGTAGGTCCAGAACTATTAGCAGCATAAAGTGCAGTATCTGTAAAACCACCTGTTCCAGTTGCCCCAGTGACACCAGTAGGACCAGTTGCACCTGTAATGCCTGTGGCGCCAGTAGCTCCAGTAATACCCGTTGCGCCAGTAGGTCCGGTAGCTCCAGTGATACCTGTCGCACCGGTAGGCCCAGTAGCTCCAGTAATGCCTGTGGCGCCGGTAGGTCCAGTGGCTCCGGTGATACCCGTGACGCCGGTAGGTCCAGTGGCTCCGGTGATACCCGTGACGCCGGTAGGTCCAGTGGCTCCAGTGCTACCTGTCGCCCCGGTAGGCCCAGTAGCTCCAGTAATACCCGTTGTGCCAGTAGGTCCGGTAGCTCCGGTAATACCTGTGGCACCGGTAGGTCCGGTAGCCCCAGTGCTACCCGTCGCCCCGGTAGGTCCGGTAGCTCCAGTGCTACCTGTCGCACCGGTAGGCCCAGTAGCTCCAGTAATACCCGTTGTGCCAGTAGGTCCGGTAGCTCCGGTAATACCTGTGGCACCGGTAGGTCCGGTAGCCCCAGTGCTACCCGTCGCCCCGGTAGGTCCGGTAGCTCCAGTGCTACCTGTCGCACCGGTAGGCCCAGTAGCTCCAGTAATACCCGTTGTGCCAGTAGGTCCGGTAGCTCCGGTAATACCTGTGGCACCGGTAGGTCCGGTAGCCCCAGTGCTACCCGTCGCCCCGGTAGGTCCGGTAGCTCCAGTGCTACCTGTCGCACCGGTAGGCCCAGTAGCTCCAGTAATACCCGTTGTGCCAGTAGGTCCGGTAGCTCCGGTGATACCAGTTGCCCCGGTAGGTCCGGTAACTCCAGTGCTACCCGTAGCGCCAGTAGGACCCGTTGGTCCAGTGCTACCTGTCGCACCGGTAGGACCAGTATCTCCAGTGACACCAGTAGCGCCGGTAGGACCAGTAACTCCAGTGCTACCCGTCGCCCCGGTAGGTCCGGTATCTCCAGTGACACCAGTTGCCCCGGTAGGACCAGTAGCTCCGGTAATACCTGTGGCACCAGTAGGACCAGTAGCTCCGGTGATGCCCGTCGCCCCGGTAGGTCCGGTATCTCCAGTGACACCAGTTGCCCCGGTAGGACCAGTAGCTCCGGTAATACCTGTGGCACCAGTAGGACCAGTAGCTCCGGTGATGCCCGTCGCCCCGGTAGGTCCGGTATCTCCAGTGACACCAGTTGCCCCGGTAGGACCAGTAGCTCCGGTAATACCTGTGGCACCAGTAGGACCAGTAGCTCCGGTGATGCCCGTTGCCCCGGTAGGTCCGGTATCTCCAGTGATACCTGTGACGCCAGTAGGACCCGTTGGTCCAGTAATAC
>NZ_PYUA01000029.1:0-760 GCF_003028545.1 Bacillus sp. Nf3
AAGATCACAAACAGCGGTGCACTGGCCAGCAGCCAGCTGCCCCATACCGCGCGGGCATGGCGGCGGGCCAGGGCGCTGCCCAGCTCCATCGCCTCCCAGCCGCTGCGTGCGCGCAGCACCACGTCCAGGCGGTCAATCCGCATCGCCGCCTCCGCGCCCGCCGCGCCACAGCCAGAGCAGCACGCCGGCCCACAACACGCCGGCCACGCTGAACTTGCCCCATGCCGGTACTTCGGCAATCGACGACCAGAACGCCTCGATGAACGCCGCCACCAGCAGCATGAAGGCCACGCCCAGGCACAGCCGCGCGCCGATGCGTCCGCCTTCGACCAGCGCATCCAGGCGGCTGCGCCGGCCCGGTGCCAGCAGCTTCATGCCCAGCTGCAGGCCGGCGCCACCGGCAATCACGATGGCGGTGAGTTCGAAGGCAGCGTGGCCGACCACGAAGCGCCAGAACGGGTCGCCATGGCCGATGTGCTGCAGGTGACCGGCCACCGAACCGAAGATCACGCCGTTGAACAGCAGCACCAGCAGCGTGCCCAACCCGGCCAGCAGGCCGCTGGCAAAGGTGCGCAGGGCGATGCTGATGTTGTTCATGATGTAGTGGCCGAACATCATCCAGTCGGTGCCGCTGTCGCGGCCCAGGCGCTCGGCGGCCGGGTCGTACATGCGTTCCATCTCGGCGATCTGGCGGTTGTCCATCAGCTGATGGATCAGGTCGGGGTAGAGCTGCACCAGCACGAAGCAGGCCACGGTCGGC
>NZ_PYUA01000030.1:0-756 GCF_003028545.1 Bacillus sp. Nf3
AGCACGATGGTCAGCACCACGCCGCCCATCACCAGAATCATGGTCGGCTCCAGCAATGCGGTCAGTGCCATCGCACGGCGTTCGATCTCGCGCGAGATGGTCTGTGCGGCGCGATCCAGCAGTGGTGCAAGCGCGCCGGTCTTCTCGCCGCTGGCCACCAGATGCACCAGGATCGGCGGATACACTTTCTGCACCTTCAACGCCGAGCCCAATGCCGCGCCTTCGCGCACCCGCGCGGACACATCATCGGCGCAGCGCGTCAGCAATGCATTGCCAAGCGTCTGTCGTGCCGCCTCCAGCGCACGCAGCAGCGGCACACCGGCATCGAGCAGGATCGCCAGCGTCGAGGCAAAGCGCGCACTGTTCACGCCCAGCACGAAGCGCCCGACCATCGGCACCCTCAGCAGCAGCGCATCCCAGCGCAGGCGCAGCTCGGGCCGGCGCAGCGCCAGCCGCCACGCCACCACCAACGCAGCAAGGCCCAGCCCCACCCACACGCCCCAGCTGCGTACGAATGCACTGGCCGCCAGCATCACCTGGGTCAGCATCGGCAGCGTCTGCCGCGCCTGCACGAACGCGGTCACTACCTGTGGAACCACGTAGCTGAGCAGGAAGATCACGATCGCCACCGACACCAGGCTGATCGCCGCCGGGTAGATGAAGGCGGTCAGCACCTTGGCCTGCAGCGCGTTGCGCTCCTCGATGTAGTCGGCCAGTCGCTCCATCACCCGTGCGAGGTCGCCGGAGTCTTCCCCT
>NZ_PYUA01000031.1:0-750 GCF_003028545.1 Bacillus sp. Nf3
GTTCTACCGGGGCTACAGGTAGCACTGGACCAACGGGTCCTACTGGCGTAACGGGCAGCACTGGAGCTACTGGTCCTACCGGGGCGACAGGTAGCACTGGAGATACCGGACCTACCGGGGCAACGGGCAGCACTGGAGATACTGGTCCTACCGGGGCAACAGGCAGCACTGGAGCTACTGGTCCTACTGGCGCAACGGGCAGCACTGGAGATACTGGTCCTACCGGGGCAACGGGCAGCACTGGAGATACCGGACCTACTGGCGCAACGGGCAGCACTGGAGATACTGGTCCTACCGGTGCCACAGGTATTACCGGAGCTACTGGTCCTACTGGTGCAACGGGTATTACTGGACCAACGGGTCCTACTGGCGTCACAGGTATCACTGGAGATACCGGACCTACCGGGGCAACGGGCATCACCGGAGCTACTGGGCCTACCGGGGCAACTGGTATTACCGGAGCTACTGGGCCTACCGGGGCAACTGGTATTACCGGAGCTACTGGCTCTACCGGGGCTACAGGTAGCACTGGACCAACGGGTCCTACTGGCGCTACGGGTAGCACTGGACCAACTGGTCCTACTGGCGCTACGGGTATTACTGGAGATACCGGACCTACCGGCGCTACGGGTGTCACTGGAGTTACTGGTTCTACCGGGGCGACGGGTAGCACTGGAGATACTGGTTCTACTGGCGCCACAGGTAGCACTGGAGATACCGGACCTACCGGCGCTACTGGTGTCACTGGAG
>NZ_PYUA01000032.1:0-749 GCF_003028545.1 Bacillus sp. Nf3
CCTGCATTTCCACGTCACGCAGGGTCTGCACGTCGGGAAGCTTGGAGGACACGGCGTAATACAGACCGCCCACAGCGGCCGCGCCGATCAGCGCCAGGACCAGGACAATCAGGAAGATCCAGCGCAGCCAGCGGCGGAGTCGAGTCATCGGGTTCAGATTCCGATTGCGAATTTCGTGGTCGCAGAGTATAGATTACGCAAGGTGGCGGCTGGGGTCGGCACCGGGGAACGCAAGGGGAATTGCCAGGGGCTGCATCGTGAATCCGTGAGGGATTTCACAGCAGGGCGGTTGTCATTTGCTAAGAATACGTTATTAATGCGCGGACGCAGCTCTTGCGTCCAAGTGCCCGTCGGCAGGGGAGAAACCGTGGGGCTCATCCCAAAAAGTCAGTCGCCGCTCGTTGGCGTCGACATCAGTTCGACTGCGGTAAAGCTTTTGCAGCTGTCCCGCAGCGGCAATCGTTTCCGTGTGGAACATTATGCTGTGGAACCTCTTCCGCCGAATGCGGTGGTGGAGAAGAACATCGTCGAAGTGGAGGCCGTGGGTGAGGCCATCCGCCGCGCGATGAACCGTTCAGGCAGCAAGGCCAAGCTGGCTGCTGCTGCCGTGGCCGGCTCGGCGGTGATCACCAAGGTGATCCCGATGCCGGCCGACCTGGACGAAAACGACATGGAAGCCCAGATCGAGCTGGAAGCGGTCAACTACATTCCGTATCCGATCGAGGAAGTGAACCTGGACTTCGAGGTGA
>NZ_PYUA01000033.1:0-749 GCF_003028545.1 Bacillus sp. Nf3
CCGCGCTGGATGGCGCCCATGTCGAGTACCTGCGGGGTGTGCGCAACCCGATTGCGATCAAGGTCGGGCCGTCGGTGTCGCCGGACCAGCTGCTGCGCCTGATCGACGTGCTCAACCCGCACGACGAACCGGGCCGCCTGAGCTTCATCCACCGCATGGGCGCGGCACAGATTGCCGACAAGCTGCCGCCGCTGCTGGATGCAGTCAAGCGCGACGGGCGCCGCGTGCTGTGGGTGTGCGATGCGATGCATGGCAACACCGAAAGCACGGCCAACGGCTTCAAGACGCGCCGCTTCGACAACGTGCGTGGCGAAGTGGAGATGTCGTTCGACCTGCATGCGGCCGCCGGCACCCGTCTGGGCGGCGTGCATCTGGAGCTGACCGGCGAGGACGTGACCGAATGCACCGGTGGTGCGCGCGAACTGACCGAGCGTGACCTGGAGCGTGCGTACCGCTCGACGGTGGACCCGCGGTTGAACTACGAGCAGTCGCTGGAGATTGCGATGGCGATCGTGCGCAAGCAGGAACAGGTGCGGTAAGGGGTTTTCGGCAGGGCTTGGTAGTGCCGGCCGCTGGCCGGCAACCTCAACAGCAAAAGCAGAAGCGGCATTCCGTGGGATGGTGGGACGGTGTGGGTAGTCAGGACACGCCGTAAACCCATCCATGGGGGCTCGATGGCGCCATCCATGGCGCCAACGGTCCTGCCTGCCCCTCCCGACCCGCCTTCGACAGTTTCCCGGTGACGGAGG
>NZ_PYUA01000034.1:0-729 GCF_003028545.1 Bacillus sp. Nf3
GAGCAATGAGTAGCGGTCGAAGCCGAAACGAGGTGGGTAATGATGGAATTCAATTTCACCCTGAAGTACCGCGTGCCGGACGTGTACGACGATACCGATATCCTGGAGCAGCGCCTGGCGGCATCGGGTTGCGACGATGCGCTGTTGGGCATCGGGCGTCCGGGCAGGATGGCGCTGGCGTTCTGCCGTGAGGCCCCGCGTGCCGATCAAGCGCTGCAGTCGGAGCTGGAGGACGTGCAGCAGGCGGTGCCGGGCGCCGAACTGGTTGAAGTAAGCCCTGATCTGGTGGGGTTGACCGATGTGGCCGACCTGCTGGGGATGTCGCGGCAGAACATGCGCCAGCTCATGCTGGCCCACCCGCAGTCGTTTCCCTCGCCAGTGCACGAAGGTAGTACGTCAATCTGGCACCTGGCCGACATCCTCGGCTGGTTGCAGGCGCGTGGAAGCGGCAAGGTCAGCTCGGAACTGGCCGAGCTGGCCGCCGTTGCATTGCAGCTGAATCTGGCCCGCGAAGGGCGCAGGCTGCAGCCCAAGGCATAGTGCCAGGCAGGACCGGCACCCACCCGCAGCGGGCTGCGTTACAGCTGCACCTTTTCCCACCAGCGTCTACCGGCCCGCGGCGCCTGCATGTCCAGGGCCTCACCCATCATCGGCGTCGCTACCGGCACGTTGCTGGCGGCGGCCAGCGCGGTGATGCGCTCGAACGGCTGCTGCCATTCGTGCAGGGCC
>NZ_PYUA01000035.1:0-728 GCF_003028545.1 Bacillus sp. Nf3
CTTTGAGGTATTTGATCGTGATCAGGGCTCAAGTCTCGCGGCGCGCGCGTCCCGGTTCGCCAGCTACATCCAAGGCGTTGGCACTGAGGCGCTCAAGGAAATTGGCGATACCGGCACCGGGTGGCACGCTCGCGCTGGCGCAGCAGCGGGCTGGGGCGGTGAGGGACGGGTGAACTGGATGTTGATGCAGGTCCAGGACCACCTCTTGACCCATTTCGCAGACACCACCGTCACCTCCGCCATGGGCTTCGATTCCAGCGTCCCCGTTGCGCGCAAGATGAGTGCCGATCTCCGTCTGCACCTGCAGGACGTTGAGCGCCTGGCGCAGGCGGCGCGGATGTCGCTGTCCAACTACCTGGCGGTTAATCAAGGGCAAGAGGAGATCGATCTTCGCAACTCGCTCAGTGGCGGCTTCTGGAACATGGTGGGCGCGTTGCAACGGGTGCGCGGCACGCACCTGGCGCGTGCCGATCATGCCTCGCGTCGTGCGGTTCTACAGGAACGTCGCGCCTTTCTGGCAAAGAAGGTAGCGCCGTTCCAGAAGCAGAATCCCCGCGTAGATCGCATCCGTATATCGGTGTTCGGCTTCTCGCGTGGCGCCACCGAGGCACGCGTGTTCTGCAACTGGCTCGGCGATGCCTGCGATCCCGCCCCCGGGCCGCTGCGCTTGTGTGGCATTCCGGTGCAGATCGATTTCATTGGGTTGTTCGATACCGTCGCTTCAGTAG
>NZ_PYUA01000036.1:0-724 GCF_003028545.1 Bacillus sp. Nf3
CCGGGCACCGATCGATCCGGCGCTGGTGCAGATCTATTCGACGCCACCGGCCGGCTCCCAGGAGATTGCCCAGCTGGAGTCGGCCTCGGCGGTCGGGTTCGGCACGCAGGGCCAGACCGATGCCGCAGTGGCACGCCTGAAGCGAGAAGCGGCGGCACTGGGCGCCAATGGCGTGGTGCTGATGGGCGTGGGCAGCAGCGGCTCGCCGGTGGGCATGTCGGTGGGTGCCGGCACCTTCGGTTCGCATGTCGGCGGTGGCGTCGGCATTGGCATTCCGACCACGCAGAAGCGTGCCGCCGGCGTGGCGATCTGGGTGCCGAACCCGGCACCGCCGGCGCGGTTGCCGACACAGGTGATCACCCCGCAACCGCAACGGTGATGCGATTCGGTAGTGCCGGCCGCTGGCCGGCAACCTCAGGGGCAACAGCCGAAGCAACAGCGTGCATTCCGTGGGATGGCGGGGTGGGTCCGGTTGCGGGGGACGGCGTAAATACGTCCATGTAGCCTCGGTCGCGCCATCCATGGCGCTCACGCCCCCGCAACCGGACCCACCCCGCCTTCGACAGTTCTCCGCGATCTGTCGGCATTGCTTTCTGTAGATCCACGCCATGCGTGGATGCTCTTTGTTCAATTGTCGAAGTATTCGAACTCGATGGAGATTCATCCACGCATGGCGTGGATCTACCAGATCGCAGAAATCTGTCAGAGGTGGGGCGGTGTCGGA
>NZ_PYUA01000037.1:0-716 GCF_003028545.1 Bacillus sp. Nf3
ACCAGGCGCTTGTAGCTGTTGGAGCCCGAGTTGGCGAAGGCGTTGATGGCCTTGGCGTGCTTGAAGATGCCGCCGATGTACCACAGCGCCAGCTGGCTCAGGCCGCCGTAGCCGTCACCGGAGAACAGGTTGGTGCCGCCCTTGGACAGCGACTGGTGCACGTGCATGCCGCTGCCGTTGTCGCCGACGATCGGCTTGGGCATGAAGGTGACGGTCTTGCCGTTGCGGTGGGCGACGTTCTTGATGACGTACTTCATCCGCAGCAGTTCGTCGGCCTTCTGCACCAGGGTGCTGAACTTGGTGCCGATTTCGCACTGGCCGGCGGTGGCCACTTCGTGGTGCTGCACTTCCACTTCGATGCCGACCTGTTCCAGGGTCTTGCACATTTCAGCGCGCAGGTCGTGCAGGGTGTCGGTCGGCGGCACCGGGAAGTAGCCGCCCTTCACGCCCGGGCGGTAGCCGCTGTTGGCGCCGTCGTACTTGGCGCCGCTGTTCCAGGCGGCTTCTTCGGAGTCGACCTTGAAGAAGGTGTTGCCCATTTCATTGGCGAAACGGACCGAATCGAAGATGAAAAATTCCGGTTCCGGGCCGAAGAACGCGGTTTCGGCGATGCCGGAGGACTTCAGGTACGCCTCGGCGCGCTTGGCGATGCCGCGCGGGCAGCGGCCGTACGGCTGCATGGTGGCCGGGTCGAGGATGTCGCAGCTGATCACGAT
>NZ_PYUA01000038.1:0-710 GCF_003028545.1 Bacillus sp. Nf3
CGAGTGGGGCAGCCGCGAGATGTTGCTGCGCGACCCCGACGGCAACCGCCTGCGCTTTGCCACCGACGCCGGCTGAACGGCGGGGACTTGAGGTTAATATACGAAGTATATACGCTTCGTATATCCACCCCATCAGGACCGCCCATGGGCATCGTCAACATCGATGACACCCTGCACGACCAGCTGCGCCGTGCCTGCACCGTCTCCAGCCGCTCGATCAACGCCCAGGCCAACTTCTGGATCCGGGTCGGCATGCTGTGCGAGCTGAACCCCACGCTGAGCTTCCAGGACATCGTCGCCAGCGAACTGCGCGCGGCCGGCGTCCAGCCCCAGTCATTGGCACCCGGGCGGGCCTGACATGGCGATGATCAAGCAGCCGCACGAAATCGCGCTGATGGCCGAATCCGGGCGCCTGCTTGCGCAGGTGTTCGCCGCGCTCGACCGATTGCCGCTGCAGGGCCGCAGCACGATGGAGATCAACGACTTCGTCGAGCGCATGATTGTCGATGAACTGCAGGCGCGCCCGGCCAGCAAGGGCCAGTACGGCTTTCCGTACGTGCTCAACAGTTCGATCGACAGCGTGATCTGCCACGGCATGCCCAGCACCACCGACGTGCTGCGCAGCGGCCAGATCGTCAACCTCGACATCACCCTGGAGAAGAACGGCTACATCGCCGACTCCAGCACCACCTATCTTGTCGGCGACGTGG
>NZ_PYUA01000003.1:0-670745 GCF_003028545.1 Bacillus sp. Nf3
CATCAGCCGCAGTCAGAGCAGTCGACATCTACAAGACATCACAAAAATCCTTTGACGCCCTGAAAACATCTCAAAAAGGTTTATATGGCCTCACCGCCACCAACGGCTTCAGCGAAGCGATCACAGGCCGAGATATGTTTGGAAACAAGATCTCAAAAGAACAGCAGGAAGCAAGTATGAATGCGGCGCTGGGAATGCTTTTGCCGTTTGGAGCGAAAGGGTTTCATGGGAAGCTGGGGGTAAACCTTCAAAGTCCAGAAGGATTTAATCGAAAATTGGCATTGCGGCATGCAAAAGATTTAGGTAGGATACCTAGATCGCAACAGCCTACTCGTCAATGGCAAGTAGGAGATAATGTTTTTAAGAAGGGGCAAGAACATAGTAATTATGAGTACAGTTCTAACCATACTCATCACGGGCGATACTATGAGTTTGATACCCCAAAAGGAAAAAGAGTTATAGTACAACATACTAATGACGGAAAATTACACACTCATGCAGGGAAACCAAAAGAGGGTGCTAATCCATTTAATTATGATTTTAAAAAAGAAAGATATTCAAATATTTATGGACCAAATGGTGATCATCATATCTATTACAATGAATAGCGGGGCATGAAAATATGGTATATCAAAATGAAAAAATACAAAAGAAAATAGCTTTAATGAATGCTAAGAAGAAAATAAATCAATTAGCGTATCTTGAAGTAATTGATTTTGAAGATGATTCTTCTCAATGGCTGAAATTATGTGAAGCAGTACTAAAGCAATTTCGTCAAATAAACTCCACGCCTTCCGACATTTTAACAATTACAGACAGTGAATCTGTTATGGCTTGGTTAAAAAATTCTTTAGATTTTCTGAAAGAGAAAAAAGAATGGTTTATTTTGGTAGTGAATGACCCTTTTCCTGTTTGGGCTAATGTAAAAGCTCTCGATTTTGATAAGGCAATTGAAGAGATTTGGCTATTTTCAGAGAATCACAACGTAATTGTAGCAGATAAAGTAACTGGTAAAATCGCTCAAATATATTCAGAAGAAAAACATTTTGAACTTCATATTGGAAGATGCCAAATTTAAATTAATATTGATATTAGATGTGGGATAGTAGAAGGATGATAAAATGAATGAGAGTTACAGATATTTAGAAGAGTTAGAAGATTTTTTAGGTGGCACATTTCATCAAGATATCGATTCACCAGAAGAAGCGATGGATGAGTTTATTCATGAAGCAAGCAAAGAATGTCTGGTGTCTACTATAAAGGATTGTCAGGATTTTTTGAATAGTACTTTAACAATACAGGAAAAAGAAAGCTTTATCGAAAACAATGCAGAAATCTACTTTCCGGCGATCTCATTAAACCCTTTACAGTGGTTTAATAAAATAATAGAGGAAATGAAAGAAGCAGTGAAAATGAAGTAACAAAATGAACCTTGATTGGCTAATGCCTTTCAAGGTTTTTTTGTCTCTATTGGTAAACAAACCGAGAAAAAGAGGATCTTTTTCTACGTGGATCATCGTATGATATAGATAAACAAATCGAACGTGAATATTTTGTCCAGAAGGAATAACCTGAGGATGCTGGCATTGAGCACTTTAAGTGCCTTGTACTTAGCTGGCACTTCAGTCAGATCTTTTTTATATCTACTAATAAATTCTTTATTGGAGTAAAGGATTGAACAGGTTTGTAATTTGAGGTTTTAAAATGGTAAATGATCAGTTGGTCAATGTTATACTAACCTCAATAGATATAGGGAGGCATCCACTTTGAAGCCATTTTGGGAGAAAGAAGAAGAAAGTCCTTTCACTTTAGAAAAGATAGATGAGAAAAAAATTCGTGAAGCAGAGGCGAGACTTGGTGTCACTTTACCTGATACATATAAAAAGCTCGTTTTAGAATGGAACGGTGGTTTTACAGTTCGTAATGCTTTTCCAACCGAAAATCCGAATTCTTGGGCAGATGATCATGTTCAATTTGATCATCTAAGAGGAATTGCCATAGGTGATGGAATTATGACTAGCCCTCAGTTAAATGATGAATTGGAGCTGCCTCAGGGACTTGTTTTCATCAGCGGAGAAGAAGATACATGGATCGCAATGGATTATCGAGAAACGAAAGAACACCCGTCTATTCACTATTTTGATTTAGAGATGGGAGTCGATTTTAAACTGGCGGATACTTTCGAAGATTTTATTGAGCAGTTATATACAGCTGAAGATGCGATGATCGAGGTTGTAGAGATTGATGAGGAATCTTCTGAATTATATATAAGTAGAGAAGAACTTGAACTCATATTTGAGAGAGGAGACCTTTGTCAGCAGAACCTCTTTAAAATGGCACATTATCCAATGGAAGACATTGAAGAGATTGAATGGTTTTTCGATCGTATGAAAAAATGCATCAAACAGATAAAAGATCAAAATGTCTTGTACGAAGCAGCCACGACGGTTCACTCCATTCTTTTGTTAAATCCAGATATGCCGAGGAATGACCGTATCAATCAAGAGCTGCAAGAAATTGCTGAGTTTCTAGAAAAGAGTGGAGAGTCTCTTACCGTCCTTTTGGGAGAAGACATTCATCCAGTGAAAAAGCCATAGTAAGAGAATAAAAGCCCTTAAAAGGGCTTTTTGATTTTAGTTTGTGATTTCTTTTTATGTAAAGTGTTGATGATGAATAATGCAATAAATGAAGTAATGAATGAGAATAAAGTGTAAACAATGGCCCAGCCTAAAAAGGAGGCATTAAAAAGTGTAAATGTCAGGATGAACAATATCATAAAGCTCAAAACTGGCATGAAATAAATCTTTTGTATAAATAATGTGCCGATAAATGAAACGACGATAATACTTATTGGAAGCAAGCCGAATGCGAATTCTAAATGAGTCATATCAATTCTCCCTTTAGATTACTTAAATCATTCTATATCTCTAAAAAAACTCATGCGGATTTCTCCTATATGTCGGGGATTTTGAGTTTAATTGCATGAGAAATAACTTAATGATTTATATCATAACATTATTGATAACATTTATGTATTAATATGGAATGTATTGATAAACTTATTATCTAATGATCTTGAACTCTCCTTACCTAGCTACAGTGATCATCGTACTTGTAGTCAGTCTGTAAGTAATGCAATTAGCCATCTTACGGAAAGTATTGAGAGCATTATAGAAAAGTTCTTTTTTTATATAGAAGGTTGATTAAGAGCGGCTTTGAATTTTTTTATCTGTCTTGAGGTATAAGTTACAATCTATCCAAAATCCATTAAAATAAAGAAAAACTGATAAAGGAGCAACCACATGAATTTTAATTTAAATGAAGCTTTGGATATGTTGAGTCGAACTCCTCACACGTTAGAAAGTCTTTTGTCGGGTTTATCGAAGGATTGGCTTCACAGCCGTGAAGGAGAGGGGACGTGGAATCCAGTTGAAGTCATTGAACATTTGATTGAAGCAGAGAAATTCAACTGGATTCCTCGATTAAATGTGATTCTAGCTGATGGAGAGAATACACCATTTCCTGCGTTTGACCGCTACTCTCATTTGAACCAATCTGAAAGACAGATAGAACAAGCATTATCTGAGTTTCATCATATGCGGATGGAGAATGTGGCATACATTCAGCGTATGACACATTCAGGCTTTGATTTAGAAAAAAAGGGCGTTCACCCGGAGTTTGGAGTCGTGAAAGTGAGCGAATTACTTTCTGCGTGGGTTGTCCATGACTTCACACATATGTCCCAGATTGTTCGAGTCATGGCGGAACGATATCGAACCGATGTGGGCCCGTGGAGCGCTTATTTAGGGATTTTGAATAGGAAATAAATGTTTAATGGTGCTTGGCGGCCCACTCAGATTGAAGCATGGCATATTGATATTCATCGACCCAATGTCCCTTCGACATATAATTTTGCAGCAAATGTCCTTCGCGTCTCATTTCTAAACGTTCCAGCACTCGAATGGATTTTTCGTTGCGCACATCTGTAAAGGCAATGATTTTATGTTTGTTTAGTGTCATAAAAATATATTCGAAAATTGCACTTAGAGCTTCATGAATATAGCCCATTCCTTGGTATTCAGGGGCGAGTGTAAAACCTATTTCAACAATTCTCGGCTCACTGTCAAGTGTATGAATGGCGCAATCTCCTATCAGCTGATTGGATTCAGATAAGGCAATAGCATATTGAAACCACGTCCCCGGTTGATTAGGTTTTTGTGTCATTTGATGTTGAACAAATGATTCAGCATCTTCGTACGTGTAGTTTTCCCAAGATTGAAATTTTGCAATAGAGGGATTTGCTCGGTATTGATAAAATGCTTCAATATCCTGCCTGTCAAATTGGCGAATAACAACCCGGTTTGTTCTTGTAAATATGCTGTTTGCATTCTTCATGTGTTAACCTCACTTTTTAGTTTGTTCTTGATTTGAAAAAGTCTATCAGCCATTCAGATAGCTGCTGTTGTGCTTTGCTGACAAATCGATCTGCATAATAAATTAATTCCAAGTGCCGGACAGGTGCTGGCTCAGCAATAGGAATCGAAACAATATTAGACCACGTCGAATGTTGTTTTAGTAATCCTCTTGGCTGAATGGTTGCACCGATCCCGGCTTCAACCAGCTGCAATAGCGAAAATGCGGATCCAACCTCCATGGCAGTGTCTAGTTCAACACCCTGTTCTTTACATACGTTATCTACTAAATCTCTTCCTAGATATCCCTTCGGATACATGACCAACGCATGCTGAGTCAGCTCTTCTAATGTCACTTCACTCTTTTGGGCTAAATCACTTTTTGAATGAACAAATAATTCGTACGGCTCACTTCCAAGTGGAATTTGAACGAGACGCTTATCTGCAGGCCCTCGCAGCCCGATGCCGAGATCCACTTTATGCGAAAGGACTTCTTCACGCACGAAGATATTTGAATATGCCTTCAAATTGGTTTCGGGGTAAAGTGTTTTAAATTCTACAAAAAGTGGCACCAGCTGAAAATCAAGATCGGAGGGGAGTACTGCGAGACGAACGGTTCCTCGTTTTTCCGATAATAGTTCTTTCATCGCATTTTTTGCATCTCTTTCAGCTTGAAGCATTTTCATGCCATATTGATAAAGCAGCGAACCAGCTTCGGTAGCCACGACTTTTTTACCGATTCGATCAAAGAGCGGCATTCCAACTTCTGCTTCAAGCAGTCGAATTTGCTGGCTAAGTGTCGGCTGTGATATGCCTAGCTGCTCAGCGGCCTTTGTAAAATGTAAATGATGATATACAGCCATAAAATAGGTAATATGCCGGGTATCCATTTGTCCTCCTTTCATAAATGATAGCCTTTTCCTATCATCATAATACGATTTATTGTATTGATCAATGGATGCAGCAGTTTTATACTCAAAGTAACCTTAACGAGATGAAAGAAGGGTATTGATGAAAAAAATATATTATTTAGCCGCTTTATTTTTAGCAGCATTAAACTTACGTCCAATCATTACGTCCGTGGCTTCCATGATGAGCATGATTCAATCAGAGCTTGGTGTAAACGCACTGACAGCAAGTCTTTTGACCACTTTGCCTGTCCTTTGTATGGGGGTATTTGCTCCTGTTGCGACGATACTCAGTCGGCGTTTTGGTTTAGAAAGAACGCTGTTTTTCTCAATTCTTCTTATCACGATTGCCACCGCACTGCGTGGTACAAGCCAATCGGTTGCTATCCTGCTCATGACTGCGTTTGCAGGAGGGGTAGGGATTAGCTTTGCGGGTCCTTTATTGTCTAGTTTTATTAAAAAATATTTCCCGAGAAATCCTGGTATTGTTAGTGTGTATTCAATTTCGATGACAATAGGTGCAGCGCTCGCTTCCGGCTTCACCATTCCGATTTATCTACGCAGTCAGCATCACCTTACGTTAGCTTTGTCCTGCTGGGCGATTCTAGGGGTGATTGCCCTTATTCTATGGGTCGGTTTAGTTCGCAAAAATGAGCAAAGTGATCATGTAACCTTACCGTTAAAATTGCCGCTGAGAAACAAAAAGGCGATTCAATTCACCTTGTTCTTTGGCTTTATGTCCAGTATGTTTTATTCTTTGACGGCATGGATTTCACCGATTGCTCTTAGCTTTGGAAACAGTCCGCAATATGCTGCCATGCTCTTGACCATATTTACACTCATTCAGATTCCGGTGGCACTACTCGTTCCAGCGGTCGTTACTCGATTAGGAAAACCGAAATTATTTCTCATCTTATGCAGTCTGTCTGAACTCATTGGTCTTATCTTTCTTCTTCTGCCAATGCCGATCTTGCCAGCCGTCATTTTCCTAGGGATGGGTGCAGGTGGATTATTTCCTTTAGCGCTTATGCTCCCGATTATGGAGACGAATACTCCAGAGGAAGCCGGAACCTGGTCAGCGATGTCGCAAATGGGCGGGTACATCGTGGGTGGATTCGGTCCGTTTTTCATTGGCTTGGTTTTCGATCTAAGCGGACATTTTTATGCTTCCATTGTGGCAATGCTTGTCATCGTCATGCTGATGATTGGCGTTCAGTTATCCATGAATCTCGGTAAAAAACGCGAAGTGGGATCCAATTAAAGATAAATTGAAATCGCCATAGCCTATTCCTAAATAAATAGGCTATGGCGATTATTTTTTTAGAAGCTGCACTTGAACCATTTATCGTGCAAGATATTTTTCAACTTTACGGGTGGCCATTTCTGCAGCTTCCATGATCATTTCACCTAATGTTGGGTGAGGATGAATCGTCATTGCTAAATCTTCTGCTGTAGCGCCAACTTCAATAGAGAGAGCTAGTTCTGATATAAGAGTAGATGCTTCAGTCCCTACGATTTGTGCCCCTAGAATAAGACCAGATTCAGCATGGGCTACAATCTTCACAAAACCTTCTGGTTCTTTTAATGCAAGCGCTCGGCCATTAATGGAGAACATTGCTTTCCCAATGACAGTCGGAATGGATTTTTGCTTGCAATCCGTTTCGCTTAGTCCAACACTCGTCAATTCTGGGCTGGAAAAAACAACAAGTGGGATCGCTTTATAGTCTATCATCGAAGGTTTACCAGCGATTGCTTCTGCTGCAACTTTTGCTTCATAGGAAGCTTTATGAGCCAAAGCAGGCCCCTCTGTGATATCACCAATCGCATATATGTGCGGGATGGATGTTTTGCATTGTTCATCAATTTCGATTCGTCCGTGAGAAGGAATAGACAACCCGATAGAATCAAGACCTAATGTTCCATCTGTATTCGGTTTTCTTCCGACAGTAATCAGTGCATATTCCGCTTTCACCGTGTAGCTTTCTTTCTGTTTCTCATAATGAAGGTCAATTCCGCTCATATGCTGCTCGGTATCTGTGACGTTTGCTCCTGTAATCAGTGTGATTTTATCTTCTTTCAATTGACGAACGACAGGCGAGACAAGTTCACTTTCAAAGCCAGGTAATACATGATTGCCGCCTTCCAAGATGGTGACATTTGTTCCAAACCTAGCAAACATCTGTCCTAATTCAACCCCAATATAACCACCCCCAACTACAACAAGGCTTTTAGGGATCTCGGGAAGGGATAGTGCTTCAGTGGAAGACAAAATACGACCGCCGAAAGGGAGTGATTTAATTTCAATTGGACGGGAGCCGGTTGCTAGTATAAGGTGTTTGAAGTTGATTTGCTTTTCACCTTTTTCTGCATGTTGAATGACCGCTGTATGCTGATCGATCAAGCTTGCATCGCCTTCCAGTATGGTAACTCCCGCTGACTTTAACAAAAATTGTACGCCTCCCGCTTGTTTGTCCACAACCGCTTTTTTGAACGCTTGAGCTTCCTTGAAAGAGCCGCCTGATTGAAAACCACCCCATTGAGTGCGGAGCTTGAACCGCTCTGCTTCTGCTATTAGCGCCTTAGAAGGGATACAGCCTACATGGGTGCATACTCCACCTAACTGATCACGCTCTACAATCGCTGTCTTCATGCCGAGATGAGCTGACCGTAATGCCGCCACATAGCCTCCCGGACCTGATCCAATTACTAATGTATCTACTGTGTCTAAATGAATCATTTCTTGCACCTCCAACTTTAAAATATGATGATCATAATATATTATAGTCATCATATTTTAATGAAGTCAATCCCATCTGAGAGAGGAAAGATGGATTTCAGTCAATTGACACAAGATAATATGATGAATATAATATTTTGATAAGAAGGAGGTTAGGTAGAGGGATGCCTTATCCGAAAGGTCATAAGTCAAAAGTGAGAGAGCAGATCATTGCAAGTGCTGCACGAGCATTTCGAACAAATGGCGTTCGTAATATCAGTTTGCCATTCATTATGAAAGGAGCAGGCCTAACTCATGGAGGGTTTTATGCTCACTTTAAGAACAAGGATCAGTTGGTGATAGAGACTTTTCATTTTGCTATCACTGATACGATCAAGCTGCTGCAAAGTGTTGCAGACAAGAAAGCAGACCAGCCTCGAATTCAGACGATCATTGAATTCTATTTAAGTTCGGTTCACCGTGATCAGACGGAGGTCGGCTGTATACTGCCTGCGCTGGCAGGAGAAATTGCTCAATTATCGCAAGAGGTACGGAATGCTTATACCGATGAATTGAAACGATTTATGGAGTTTATAGCTGATGCTGGAAACATAGATCTCTCTACGAGTTACGCACTAGTAAGCAGCATGATTGGTACAATTGCTCTTGCACGTGCTGTCAATGATTCGCAGTTCAGTGATCAATTGTTACTGGCAGGCATAATACAGGCAAAACGCGTTTTAGAGGCGAATTAACATTCAAATAAAAAACACAGGGGATGTTGCGATGGTGATTAGAGAAGCAAGCATAGAAGATTATCCAGAATTAAGACAAATCTATTTAGAATCCCGGCGCCAAAGCTTTCACTGGCTCAATTCAGAAGAACTCAATCTGCAAGATTTTGATCAAGATACGCAGGAAGAGCAAATTTTCTTAGCTGAGGAGAACAATAAAATCCTCGGATTCATTTCTCTATATGTACCCGATCGATTTATTCACCTCTTGTTTGTACATCCAGAAGCTGCGGGCCAAGGGGCTGGAGATCTGCTGCTCAAACAAGCGATAAAAGTTTTGGGAACACCGGTCACCCTCAAATGTGTCTCCGAAAATCACAAAGCTTTATCTTTTTATCAAAAAAGAGGCTGGAAGGCTGTTGTAGAAGAAGGAGAACCTGGGGCAGAATACTGGGTGCTTGTTTATGAATAGAAGTCATTTTATCTTATCATTCACACGGCCCTTTATAGGGCTTTTTTGCGGTTTCTTTTCGGTGTCGAATGGTTCATAAAATGATAATATATGTCATTATAGGGAATATAGAGGAAGGGGTAAGGGCTGATGGAGAAAGTGCTTTCTTCTCACGTCGGTTTGAAAATCAATGAATGGTATTATCATATTCAAAGATTTCACGTACCGGACGCCGAAGCATATAAAGAGGAAATCAAATCAATGCTTGATCATATGGAAGAAAATCAAGATTTATTATTGTATTTCTCACTCATGGAGTTCAGACATAAATTAATGCTTGATTACTTGAATCCTTTAGAAAATGGGAAAGAGCGGGCCAACTTCAAGGAACTCGCAATGAAGATCAAAAGGGACCAAGAGAAATTAACAGGATTGCTCGAGTATTACTTCAATTTTTTCTACGGCATGTATGAATTCGAAAACTATGAATACCTAAATGCGATTACCTTCTATAAACGGGCAGAAAAAAAGCTGTCTCTTGTCAGTGACGATATTGAACGGGCCGAGTTCAATTACAAGATGGCTGAAATCTATTACCACATGAAACAAACCCACATGTCCATGCACCATATCGCACAGGCGATAGAATGTTATCGAGAAAAAGATACATACACAGTAAGAGAAATACAATGTTCTTTTGTGATTGGATTAAACTACATAGATATGGGCTGCCCCGAAAAAGCAATACCCCATTTTCAACACGCACTAGAAAAAGCCGCCGACAACTCAACAAAACGATTAAAAGGATCAGCACTCTATAATTTAGGGTTGAGTTATTTTCATAACAAAGAAATAGCCCAAGCAATAATTCACTTTAATGACTCAATTCGAGCATTTAGAGAACAGGGATACGAACATTTAAATAGAATCTTAGACCCGCTTATTATGTTGTCAAAAGCCTACTTCAAAAAGAAAGAACAGGATTTAGGTATATATGCTTTAAATAACGGTATAGAACTATCTGAAAAACTGAAAGACCATGTGCTGTTATTGATATTCAAATTTTTAAGATCACTATACGTTGACAACAATTTTGAGCAGTTGGAAAAAATAATGGAATTGCTAGAAATAAAGTCAATGTATCCTGATCTAGAAGATTTAGCAAAAGATGCTGCAAAATATTATAATGAAATGGGAGATAAAGACAATGCGATGCTTTTTTATGAGAAAATTCTTTATTTCCAAACTCAAGTGAAGCGGGGGGACTGTCAGTATGAAATTTAAAACGTTATCAGTTGTATTCGTGATGATCAGCGTTATTAGTATTGTTGGTTATTTTACATCTGAAGTGACAGCAAGTCATGATGAAGCTAGGAGAGGCCATACTGCAAGTATCGGTTATACTGCTTAAATAAAAAGCCCCTTAAGGGCTTTTTATTTTAAGACGGAATATATGCTATGAATAAAGAATATTTTTTCCATAGAAAAGATATTGAGGAGGAAGTAAAAATGACAATGTTAAAATCAACATTATTTAGAAGGATTTTTATTATATTTTTTGCTTTAACCTTTATGATTAGCCTGTTCAACATGGCTGTGTTTCCAGGAACGCCAGCGTCTTATTATATTGGCCTGGTTTGTAAGATGTTGTTTATCAGTTTGTTAAATGGTCTGTTTTTCGGAACAATCATCTATTTGATTGTCGTCTTTCTCGGTGCTAAATCTTCAAAAGAAAATCAATAACGAGCGGGCGGCTAAAGTCCGTTCTTTTTTATTTTAAAAATGACAGAGAACATGTATGATCTAGATCGCACATTACATTATTTTTAATATCCTACTGCATTCTATTTTAAAGGATGTTACCGTTGTTTGTAAGGAATGATTGGCCAGTCTTCCAATACGAGTTGGAGGGAAATCATGAATTACAAAATTGAAATGATAACGAATATGAAAATGGTGTATATGAGAAATATAGGATCATATGGCAGCAAAGAGAATCTTGAGATGATGAAGAGATTTAAGAAATGGATCAAGCAACATCAATTAAATGATGAATTAAAGGAATATGGTATATATGGTGTTCCTCAAGATGATCCTGGAAAAATTCCATCAGAAAAATGCAGATACGACCTCATGCTTATGACAAATAGAGATTTCTCAAATGACCAAATGGTTCAGACTGGTCATTTTGAAGGGGGAACGTATGCTGTGTTTACAGTGACACATACAACCGAAAAAGTGAATTTATTTTGGAGACAATTTCCTCAAATGATCCAAAACAATCAATTGAACATGCGTCAGGCACCTATTATAGAGCGATATAGAGAAGAAGAAGGCGTGTGTGAGTTCTTACTACCTATCTTTTAAACACTTTATCAAACTGCAATGAAAACAGACCTCTTATGGTCTGTTTTCATGAATATGAAATGTTTAAATATTCTACGACTCGTTCTTTTAAATAACGATACTGATCCTCATTCGTATCTTGAAATGCTTCTTCTCGATTTGAAGGTACATCGATATAAACGATTTCCTCAGAGAATTGTGAAGAAGTAAAGTCGATTCTTGTTCCATTCACTACGTTGTAAAAGTGCCATCCGTTGGGTAATGCGGTTTTGTTTATTTTTCCGCCTAAAAGATCATGTACGACTAAAGAAGTGACGCCACATTGTCCGTTTGCCGGGTTGTCTTTACTCCATTTTGAACTAGATTGAGAAGACCATGCTTTATAAAGAGCATCAATGATTTCGTCTGTCGTGTAGAGGTTCATCATAAAAATCCTTTCTATTTAAAAAGTGAAATGAATGTAGTATCTGTTTAGTCTATAGTAGATTTTTTTTCAATCAAAATCCAGATGCTATACTATGGCTAAACCAATATAACAATGAAGATTCATGACAGGAGGAGCTTGGTGTGGTATTCATCATAGGTATTGTAATCGCTTATATTGTTGCTATTTTAGGCTTTACTGTTTTCGGAGATGTAGGGAATGGGTTGGGGACGGCTCTGAGCATCATCGGGGGAATGGTCATTTTATTCATAGCTGGTAGATTACAAAGACAAAAAGAAAAGAATGAGCCAAACATATTATTAGATAAGATGATGATGCTTTTTCAAGAAGACGGATTTCAGGCTTCAACATACATCTTTTCGCAAAATGTGGATAAAGGCTTTGCGATTGATGATGTACGAAAGGTCATGCGGTTTATTACACATCAACCTGGCGGCTCATCTCGAAAATTCAGGTTTGATGTTACTGAGCTTTCCTTAAAAGAGTTGAAACAAGTTGACATGTTAGAAGATGGTGTGCCGGTTGAACAATCTGTTGAGAGTGATAATAATGAAGAGATCTCGACACTTGAATTGAGAT
The DNA here is from genome assembly GCF_003028545.1 of Bacillus sp. Nf3. Classification (NCBI taxonomy): domain Bacteria; kingdom Bacillati; phylum Bacillota; class Bacilli; order Caryophanales; family Bacillaceae; genus Bacillus; species Bacillus sp. Nf3. The sequence goes on from NZ_PYUA01000003.1 coordinate 12,592, forward strand.
TAACTATGAATGATCAGGAATCATCAACGATCACGCTCACCTTTCTGACATTTGATGTGCCTGTTAGTAAGAGCACCGCAGAATATTTGATTGAACGAGAAAATCTGGAGGAGATTTATCATGAAATTGATTCAATGATGAAATCTGCGGATTAATGAAATGACTGTTCATAAAGAAGAAATCACCATTTGAGGTGGTTTCTTTTTTTATGTCAATCAAGACAAGGCTGGTTCAGTCATTGCGGTTGAATGTTTTTCTCAAAAATGAATAAAGATAGACTAGACACGAAAACGAACATTGATATCGAAATGACTCATGTGATGAGGAGGAAACATACATGCAAAAGCTTTGCAGGGAAGTCTGGATCGAGGTCAATCTTGACGCGATTAAAAGAAATATCGAAGCCATTCAAGCGCATATTCCAAAGAAAAGTAAGATCATGGCTGTCGTGAAGGCGAATGCTTATGGGCACGGTTCCGTGGAGGTTGCGCGGCAGGCATTAGAAAGCGGTGCGACAGAGCTTGCAGTTGCCAGCTTGGAAGAAGGCATTGTATTGCGGAGAGCAAAAATTGAAGCACCGATTCTCGTCCTTGGATTTACCCCGCTTGACTGTGTGAAAAGGGCTGCAACCTGGAAAATTGATCTCTCCGGCCTTCGAGAAGACTGGATTGTTCAAGCAAATGAGATCTTAGCGGAAGAAGAAAGTCTGCCCCGGCTTGGAATTCATGTCAATGTCGATACGGGGATGGGACGATTAGGTGTACGGACAAAGGAAGAGCTGTTAGCAGTAGTGGAGGCGCTTGAAAAAAGTGAAAACCTGAGATGGGATGGAATATTTACGCATTTCTCCACGGCGGATGAGCCTGACCCTGATTTCACACTGCTTCAGCACAGCATTTTTATTGATTTTCTTCGTTTCTTAAAAAAACAAGGCATTACATTGCCTACGGTACATATGAACAATACAGCAGCTGCCATCGCGTTTCCTGAATTTAGTGCAGATATGATTCGGCTCGGCATCGGGCTATATGGACTGTACCCCTCGCAATACATTGAGAGTTTAGACGCTGTTAAGCTAGAGCCCGCTCTCAGTTTAAAAGCAAGGATTGCGTTCGTGAAAGAAATGGTGACAAAGCCAAGAACCGTCAGTTATGGGGCAACCTATGTAGCAAAACCTGATGAAGTTATAGCAACCATACCAATTGGTTATGCAGATGGGTACTCACGAGCCTTATCAAATCGAGGATTTATGCTTTTCCGCGGAAAACGAATGCCGATTGCTGGCAGAGTCACAATGGATATGACCATGATCAGTTTAGGAGAAATGAAAGCAAAGCAAGGCGAGGAAGTCGTTATTTACGGCCGTCAAAAGGGCGGAGAAATTTCTGTCGACGAAATCGCCGAAATGCTCAATACGATCAACTACGAGGTTGTTGCCACTTTAAGCCGCCGCGTTCCAAGATTTTACCGTCGCGGCGGGAAGATTATTAAAATATCGACACCGGTGATGTATGTGTGAGTTCAATTTAAGCAGACTGCAAAATTCGATTAGCCCCCTTTACATGGCAAGGGGGCTAACTTTCACGACTTAAGCACGATACTCTTTATCTAAAATAAGAATTGGTTTTATCGTAGATCCATTTTTAGAATCTTCAAAGGCTTGTTCAATATCTTCTAATTCGTAGAATTTTGTTAGTTTCTCAACTGGGAATTGTCCATTTTTAAAGAACTTCACTAGTTTAGGAATAAGTAGTTGTGGAACGGCATCCCCTTCTATCACACCTTTTAACGTGAGAGCATTGATCATTAGGTCATTTGTTACATTAAATGTTAAATCGCGCTTTCCTACTGCTACTGTTGCACAAGTCCCTTTGACACGCAGGCAATGAAGGGCAGCTAGAGTGACTTCTGGTACACCAGTTGTTTCAAATGAGTAATGTGCACCTTTGCCTTCTGTTATCTCCTTAATTTTTTCAGCTGGATTCTCATGCTTACTGTTGATGATATGTGTTGCACCTAATTCTTTTGCTAACTCAAGGCGGCTATCATGAATATCAACGGCAATAATCGGATCACAGCCAGCGATTTTTGCTGCCATTAACCCACTTAAACCAACAGCCCCTGTACCGAACACTACAAAGCTTGTACCTGGTGCTGGAGCAAGTGAATTTAAGACAGTACCGCTCCCGGTCATTAAGCCGCATCCGAATGGGCCTAAATAACGTAAATCGGTTTCTTTATCTACTTTCACCACATTTTTCTCATCAACCGTGGCATATGTACCAAATGACGATTGACCAAAAAATTGCGATACATCTTGGTGATCATGTGTATGAAGTGGCGTTTCATTATGCTTATTACGACCAGAGAAATTCAAAGGCATCATGTTCTCACATCCACCTGCGTTCCCATCTAGACAATTATGACAATGACCACAATAAGCGAAGCCTAGTACAACGTGGTCTCCTTCTTGAACGGTTGTGACATTAGAACCTGCTTTGACTACAATGCCAGAGCCTTCATGTCCTAATACAGCAGGACGTGGGACAGGAAGCGTTCCATCTAATACTGTCGCATCAGTATGACAGACGCCAGATGCAACAATTTTGACAAGCACTTCATCTGCTTTAGGGTCATCTAGTAATAACGTTTGTTTTTCGAAATCTTTTTCATTTGTTGTGACCATCGCTTGAATTTCCATATCATGTGCCCTCACTTTGTATAGTATAATATTCAATAAAGTTAGATCAAATGTCACAAAAAATTCATTTCTTTATGACTAAGTTGATTGTAGGACGAAAGATTTTTCGTTTCAATCAGCAAAAAAAATTTTTTGTATAGGTTTTCAACATACAGGTAATTATGTATCTCTAATCAACATTTTTTTTAAAGTGTCTAAAGGAGGGGCCAATGATCAAAAAAGAGGATCGCCGTGTTGAGCGAACAAAAGAAACACTTCGGCAAACATTCAAAATACTAGTAAAAGAAAAAGGATATTCGCACGTAAAAGTAAAGGATATTGTGGAAAATGCAAACTATAATCGGACGACGTTTTATGTGCATTATGAAAGTAAAGATGAACTAGCAGCAGATTTTATTTATCGAGAAATGGAAGATTTCGAATATGAATTTTGTAAGCCGACTCGTGAAAATCCCCTGTTAGACTTAACTCGCATGAAACCAGAGGGCACCTATGTATTTCAATATATCGTCGAAAATCGCGACTACTATGATTTATTAGTGATGGAAGACCGCATCCCGCAAATACAAGAACAATTGTTTAAGAAAATACAATACATCTTCCAAAATAGAATGTCGTTTGTGAGTGATCAGTATGCAGAAATCAACGACAGTTATTTTATCCAATATCGTTCATACGGCATCTTTGGTTTTATCATTGAATGGATTAGAAATGACTACAATGCGTCCCCCTCTGAAATGGCACGCCGCATTATCAATTTATTATATAATCAGTCCTCACTCATGATTGAGCTGAATGGCGATGAACCGATTATTAAAACGTAATGCTTAGAACATATCTTCATCACACAACATAGTTAGATGATTGAATGAATGACTTTTTATTTCATTTGAGTTTTAAAGTAGTTGCAGTGAAAGAGAATATATATTGTCTCTTCAAAAAACTCTTATAAGAATAATGTCTATCAATTCAATACTGCCACTGGTGAATGGAAGAGCTTGGACTCATCGGCTTTACCATCTCGAAATGGGAGAGCCATTTCTGCAATTGACGGCAAAATATATGTTGCAGGTGGAGAAAATTCGATTGGGCATAGTAGAGAAAGATCTTTGTTCCAGTATGATATTTCATCAGATAAATGGAGTAAATTAAAAGATAGTGACTTAACTTCATATGTATTTGAACCAGCTTACGAAACATATAATGAGAAATTCTTTTGTTATTGGTGGACAACAGACTGGTGATCGTTCAAGTGAAATGCTGAATAAAGTCCAAATTTTCAATCCGAAAGATGGTCAATTTAAAAATTCAGCGTATGATTTACCAGAAGGTAGAGTATCAGCTGTCGCAGCAATGGTTGATGATCAATTGTATGTTATTGGCGGACGTAACTACTCATTTCATATGGAACTTTTCTGCGAAAGTGATTACAAATCAGTGATTTCTATTCTATTAAGTGACTTGCAAATAACTGAAGAAGAAGTAAAGTCAGATGACGATACAACCGAAGAACCAAAAGATCCGACCGGGACAAAGCCAGGCGAAGAAGCAACAAAAGGTATACTTTCCATTACGATGATAAACGGGCTGCAAAAGGATTATTTGCTTTCAATGAAAGAAATCAACGATTTTCTTAACTGGTATTAAGAAAGAAGTTTTGGAATTGGGATGAACTTCTATGAAATCAATGATGAACATAATAAAGGACCTTTCACAAGTAAGAAGGATTACGTGGTGTACCAAAATATCTTAATGTTTGATATAAAGCAATATTGATATTTATAAAATGATAGAGCTGCTGATTATAGATCAGCAGCTTTTGTTTTTATATAATTGTTAAAATCAGGATTGAAGTCATGGGAAATGTGATATCTTTTAAAAAATATGCTAAACATCCTATAACCACGTCCGATAATAGAATTGTCAGGGTTGATAAGCCCTAGAATAACGGACTTTTTTCAGACAAGGACGTCTGTCAGGTCCCACATACATGGAGGTAATAGGAAATGAGAATTAACCACAATATCGCAGCACTTAACACATTGAACCGTTTGTCTGCAAACAACGGTGCGAGCCAAAAGAACATGGAGAAACTTTCTTCTGGTCTTAAAATCAACCGTGCAGGAGATGACGCTGCAGGACTTGCCATCTCTGAAAAAATGCGTGGACAAATCCGCGGATTAGAAATGGCTTCTAAAAACGCACAAGACGGTATCTCTCTTATCCAAACAGCTGAGGGTGCATTGACTGAAACTCATTCAATCCTTCAACGTGTACGTGAACTAGTTGTACAAGCTGGAAACACTGGTACACAAGATAAAGGTACTGACCTTCAATCTATCCAAGATGAGATTAAAGCTCTACAAGAAGAAGTAGACGGTATCTCAAACCGTACAGAGTTTAACGGTAAAAAATTGTTGGATGGTACGTTTAAAGATACTGGTGATCCTGCAACTACAAAAAGTTTGACTTTCCAAATTGGTGCTAACGCAACTCAACAAATTGATGTTAATATCGAAGATATGGGTGCGGATGCAATTGGTGCAAAAAATGCTGGAGTAATTGTTACTGGTCAAAGTGTTAAAGACATTGATGTGACTAAATTTGCAGATGTAGCTGCTACTGCTGCGGGCGGTTTTGATGAGCAATTAAATATTGTTGATTCTGCAATCAACCAAGTATCTGCTCAACGTGCTAAACTTGGAGCAGTTCAAAACCGTTTAGAGCACACAATCAACAACCTTGGTGCTTCTGGTGAAAACTTAACAGCTGCTGAGTCTCGTATCCGTGACGTTGACATGGCGAAAGAAATGAGTGAGTTCACGAAGAACAACATTCTTTCTCAAGCGTCTCAAGCAATGCTTGCACAAGCGAACCAACAGCCACAAAACGTACTTCAATTACTACGTTAATAACGGGCCCCTTTATGGGGCTTTTTTAATTGAAAAATATGGTAAAATTTAATTTTTTAATAAAATTTAGAAGTAAGGTATTAAACAAAATTATGAATTTAGACATATAAATTCATAAATTAATCTTAAAACAAGCTAAACATCCTTTTAAATAAACCGATATTTTAATTGTTAGGGTTGATAAGCCCTAGAATAACGGACTTTTTTCAGACAAGGACGTCTGTCAGGTCCCACATACATGGAGGTAATAGGAAATGAGAATTAACCACAATATCGCAGCACTTAACACATTAAACCGTTTATCTGCAAACAACGGTGCAAGCCAAAAGAACATGGAGAAACTTTCTTCTGGTCTTAAAATCAACCGTGCAGGAGATGACGCAGCAGGTCTAGCAATTTCTGAAAAAATGCGTGGACAAATCCGCGGATTAGAAATGGCGTCTAAAAACGCACAAGACGGTATCTCTCTTATCCAAACAGCTGAAGGTGCTTTAACTGAAACTCATTCAATCCTTCAACGTGTACGTGAACTAGTCGTTCAAGCTGGAAATACTGGTACACAGCAAGGTGAGGATTTAACTGCAATTAAAGACGAAATGGATGCTTTAATTGAAGAGATTGATGGTATTTCTGATCGCACAGAATTCAATGGTAAAAAACTTTTAAATGGTGATTTTAAAGCTTCTACCCCACCAGTAAATACTGACCCATCTTTAGTTTTCCAAATTGGAGCTAATGCAACCCAACAAATCAAAGTGAACATCCAAGATATGGGTGCAGATGCTTTAGGTGTCGATAATGGAACTGGTGGTATCGTTGCAAACCAATCCATTAAAGATTTAGATGTAACAGCCTTTGCAACTAATGCAGCAGATGCTACAGATGTTGGTTTTGACACACAACTAAAAATTGTTGATTCAGCTATCAACCAAGTTTCATCTCAGCGTGCTAAACTTGGTGCGGTTCAAAACCGCCTAGAGCACACAATCAATAACCTTGGTGCATCTTCTGAAAACTTAACAGCTGCTGAGTCTCGTATCCGTGACGTTGACATGGCGAAAGAAATGAGTGAGTTCACAAAGAACAACATTCTTTCTCAAGCATCTCAAGCAATGCTTGCACAAGCGAACCAACAGCCACAAAACGTACTTCAATTACTACGTTAATGAAAAGCCCCTTTATGGGGCTTTTTTTTATGTCTTGTTCTTCGAATTTCTCTTTTTATGATTCTTAAGTCATTTTTGTAAAATGTGAAAAAAGACCTAAAATTCAAGTGTTCTCTAGCGAAATGATCATAATGAATAAGTCTTTTTCCTTATTTGATCCTTTTTTGTTAAACATTCTCTATTATGGTTCGATAAAGGGAATGTAAGGCTTACAAAAAAATCTGTTTTAGAACTTTTGGACATGGATGTCTAATTGGTTCAAACACATGGAGGTAATAGGAAATGAGAATTAACCACAATATCGCAGCACTTAACACTCTGAACCGTTTGTCTGCAAACAATGGAGCAGGGCAAAAGAACATGGAGAAACTTTCTTCTGGTCTTAAAATCAACCGTGCAGGAGATGACGCTGCAGGTCTAGCAATTTCTGAAAAAATGCGTGGACAAATCCGCGGTTTAGAAATGGCATCTAAAAACGCACAAGACGGTATCTCTCTTATTCAAACAGCTGAAGGTGCATTGACTGAAACTCACTCAATCCTTCAACGTGTTCGTGAACTAGTTATTCAAGCTGGAAACACTGGTACACAAGACAAAGATACGGATCTTCAATCTATTCAAGATGAGATTCAAGCATTACAAGAAGAAGTAGATGGTATCTCAAATCGTACAGAGTTTAACGGTAAAAAATTGTTAGATGGTACGTTTAAAGCAGGAGAGGATGCAGCAGCTCCAGATCCAGATGATCCAGATGCAACTCCAACTCCAGCTACTGGTAATGCTTTAGTATTCCAAATCGGTGCTAACGCAACTCAACAAATTTCAGTTAATATTGAAAAAATGAGTACTGATGCATTAGGAGTTAAAACTGATGGGGAAATTGTAGAAAATCAAGCTGTTAAAGACATCGATGTAAGAAAATTTGCTGACAATGATGCAAAAGCAGAAGATGTTGGTTTTGATACTCAACTAAAAATTGTTGATGCAGCTATCAACCAAGTATCTGCTCAACGTGCTAAACTTGGTGCAGTTCAAAACCGTCTAGAGCACACAATCAACAACCTTGGTGCGTCTGCTGAAAACTTAACAGCTGCTGAGTCTCGTATTCGTGACGTTGACATGGCGAAAGAAATGAGTGAGTTCACAAAGAACAACATTCTTTCTCAAGCATCTCAAGCAATGTTAGCTCAAGCAAACCAACAGCCGCAAAACGTACTTCAATTATTACGTTAATGAAAAAGCCCCAATAAAGGGGCTTTTTTTAGTTCAATCAAATGACAGCATGTGCTCTAGACGAAAGTCAGGAACCGCTTCATGGAAAAAAGCTCGGTTGCCTTCATCGTTCTTTTGATCCCATTGCTTCCACCATTCGGCGGTTTCTCCTGAGGTGTCAGCTTGAATCATGTCGTGCAGCTGTTCTAAGTTGATGATGTCTCTCGGTTCTGTTAAGAAAGAATGCATCCGGTGATACACCTCAAGACGTTCAGGCTGTTTTGTGACAATGGCGTATTGTACGTAGCGATTTAAAAATTCTTGTACGAACGTCAAGTGGGGGATGGTTGTTTCTCCTTTTAACTCAACACCGTCCCATGCCATATCAGCAATCGCACAAAGCCACCAGCCAAGTTCACTCGCTTGCTGCATTTGTTGTAATGTGTCCTTTTCAAAAGAGACTCGCTCATTTTTTTGTGCTTGTTTGAGCATACGGTCAAGTGTTTGTGCTTCAAGAGCTGCTTTGGTCATACCTTGACCATGAATGGGGTCTAACGTACACAAGGAATCGCCCATCACCAATAATCCACTTGGCCAATCCTGCATGTGTTCATAGTGATGTCTTACGCAAGAAGGAACTCTAAATCCTTTTGGTTTTGTAAAGGGCGTTAAATGGGTGATGGCTTCTGCTATCGCGGGATCGCTCAGAGCAGCGGTTTCTGAAGCAAATTGATCAGCATCCGTTGTTGGATAATGTGAACCGCCAGCTGCAGAAAGAAGAACAGCTACTAAATCATGATCTACCCGTTCAAACAGTCCTGTTGGGATTTGCTTGTCTGGCTGGCCAACTACAACCATTGATTGCAGGGGTGGCGCACCTGATGGTATTTGATAATATCTTGTGCTGTAGCCTAGAAACACACTTAACTCATCAGTCTGTGGCAAGGTTAATCCAGCGTCTTTCAACCATTTTGGCAACTTAGACATTCTTCCAGACGTATCGATCACTAAGTCTGCTTTCATTTCATGAATGCTGCCAGGTTTTACTTGCCGGTCCTTCATGATAAGCCCCATGACTTGATTAGTTCCCTCTTTAAACTGAAGGGAGATGGCTTCATGTTTTTCTAAAAACTGCACACGTTCCTCTGTTACCATTCTTTGCATCAATACCCACTCTAGCATTGCGCGTCTTGTGACGGCGGTTTCTTCTCTATCAGTGAGCGTTAATTCGCCATCTTTTGTAATAAATCGAGAGGTTTGATGCATCGTATTAAATCCGCCCATTTCCAGTAATTCTTTTGTATAACCAGGAAATAGACGTTCAACAATTTGCTTGCCAAGTGGCAGCATTCTATGTGGGTGAAAGGCTTGAGGAGTGCCGAGACGATTCTCAGGAGAGTCTGGCAGTTCATCCTTTTCAATAATCAATACTTGATGATAAAACGTTGATAAAACTTTTGCAGCGAGCATTCCGGTGATACCTCCGCCAATGACGATTGCCCGCTCATATTTCATGGGTTGTGTCACAACATGCGCCTCCATTGAATACACAAAATGGTTACATGACCATTTCATCATATGTTGATTCATTAATTATAGCAAATTTACGCTTGAATATAGAAAGGAAACGTACTTCTTTTTACTCGTAAATATGAAGAATTTCTTCAATCATTATTATTATTTTTAAAAAGTAACTATTAATTTAAGAAGAACGACCGATAAACTATATAAGGGGGTAGAGAAATTGGATATACTACAGAGTATTGTAACAGCAGCACCTTATATGATGCAGATTTTAAAAAATGAAGTAACGATGGGTGTCATTGATCGAGAGAAATTCTTGCTGTATTTGCCATCGAAAGATGTAGATTTTCAAATTCGTGCTGGAGAACTTATTAAACCAGATGATTTAAATATGAAAAAAGCGCTTAGAGGTGAGACATCAAGTATGTTTGTGCCTGAATCGGTTTACGGAATACCGTTAAACGCCATGGGTCTGCCAATTTTTGATGAAAATCAACAAGTGATCGGCGCACTCGCTTTAGGTTTTCCACTTAAAAATCAATTAGAGCTTGAAGCATATATGGAGTCATTAAATGACATCATTCATAGTATTCAAGAAAAGGTGCATGTGGTGGCGGCGCATTCAGAAGAGCTTTCTGCGACAAGTGAGGAAATGACCTTACAAACGCAGCAAACACTTGAAAGCTCGAAAAAAACATCCGATATTACAAAGATGATTAAAGGGATTTCGAAACAAACGAGTTTGCTAGGATTGAATGCGTCAATCGAAGCAGCCAGGGCAGGAAAAGAAGGGGCTGGTTTTAGTGTTGTAGCCAGTGAGGTTCAAAAGCTTTCAAGTGAAACTTCACGTGCAACAGAAAATATCGAAAGCTCTTTGCAAGGAATTTCCTCCAATATACATACATTACTTGAGAGTATGGGACATATGAAAGGTTCATCAGCAGAGCAGGCTTTACTTGTTACAGAGTTTAGTGAAATTGTGGAACGACTGACGATCGTAAGTAAAGAAATGAAAGAATTTATGCAGCATGTGATGTCAACGTAAAAAACGAATCCAAGAGGGATTCGTTTTTTTAATACGCTATTTTCTTTTGTTCCGATCAAAGCGGTAATCGTATGTTTCACCCTTTACCACATTTAGAAATTCATGCCCGATTTGAACAAGCTGTCCATTTTTCCATTTGATGAGGGGGTCTTTATCAGGGTATTTCCAGTAAATCGTTTTTTTTCGGTGGGTGAGTTTGTTTTCAATTTCTGCTCTAACTGCGTTCTCCTTTAGTTTCCCTCCGCTATGTCGATAGGTGTTGATGATATATGTTCCGTCAGGTGATGTCATCGAGCGGATAAAGGTTCCGTGAGATACGCCTTGAAGAGAAAAGCATTTCCAGTAAATGATGCCAGCGAAGCTAAGGAATAAGATGACAAGGGTGATGGTGGTTTTCTTTTTTAACATGAATTCCTCCAGATGTAGATCACAATATTTCTAATTTATGAGAGAGAATGCAAAAAGATTCATATAGTCCAAAAGTTCTATTCATTTCAATTATCGGTCATTTTTTCTCAAAATTCAACAGATAGCCGTAAAGATAAGGAAAATTTAAGGATGTTTCATGTCGATAAGTCATTCGAAATCCCTTTACAAAAGAATTTAAGATCAGTAGACTTATGCTCATATAGAGAAATGGGGAAGATGGAATGACGCAAATCATTGATACATATCAAAGTTATGAAGAGCTTTCCGCTCATGAAAGAGAAGGAATCGATTATCAAATTCTTCACGAGCGGAAAGGTGACCAGCTTTTGGTTTTATCCCCTCATGCTGGAGGTATTGAATCTGGCGTAAGTGAGCTCATTCATGAAATCGCAAGTAATCATTCTATGTATTTATTTGAAGGCCTTAAGGTGAAAGGCAATCATGTGCTTCACATTACAAGCACACGTTTCGATGAGCCGGTCTGCCTTTCTCTAGTGCATACCCATCATTACACGTTTGCGCTCCATGGCTACGGGGAAACGGAGATGCTTCAAACATTAGTGGGCGGGACAGACAGAGAAAGAGCGGCGGAAACAGTGAAACGTTTAACGCTTAATGGCTTCCAAGCAGTGCTGCTATCTGAATCTGATCGTTATTCTGGAACACATCCTCACAATATTAATAATCAATGTCTGACGGGAAAAAGTGTACAACTTGAAATCAGTCAGGCGCAAAGAAGAGCATTCTTTCAAGACTTCAGACGGCGCTATCGCCGTGAAACGCAAAATGAGCAATTTTATCGGTACACAAATGTACTCAAGCAAGTATTAAACCTGTATGAATAAACGCCTGCTCTCCATGCAGAGAGGCTTACGTTTGGTAAACAGCTTCTTTTTCCGCGACCTTTTCAGCTTTCATTAAATAAGATGTAAACTCTTGTTGAAAGCGAATGCCTGCTTTCCGCTGTTCGAATAAGGCAAGCCGCTTTTCAGCGAAAGCCCAGGTGACATGAAATGTTTGCGCAATGTGTAAAATGGCTTGCTGCCGAAAGTTTGGAAGCTTCATTTGCATCAGCATAAAGGTTGGCACACAAAAGTGATACATGAATTGTTTAGCCTGAAACTCTTGCAGTTCTCGAAAGAGTTTGTGCATCTTGAAATGATTGCCTGCATGCTTGAGCACATGACAAAGCTCGTGGGCAAAATCCTGCCATTGTTCCTCTGATGATAGAGATCTGTTTAATATAATACTGTAAAGACCTTGATGTTTGATCATCATGCTGCCAGTATCCTCATAGTGGACCCATACATGAAATTCAGAAGCGATCCTTTGCATGTCTCTATAAGCAGGACCGCTTATTTGTAATTTGGCATATAACCGCTTAATCTCTTCTTCTAAATGGGTTAAAAATCCAGTCATTTAAAAACCTCCAAGCAAACGTATGTTCTGTTTTTGGCGTAAAAGAAAAGTCCATATAGGACTAAATAGCTAATTGAGCTATTGCTTACTTTTAATATCGGCTTATTTTTAACAATTTTAACATAAAATCAAGGAAAAATGGAATTAATTCCTGTTTTTTTCTTCATTTTTACGTTTTCCACTACTAAAATGAGTGATTGAATTCAAATTTTACCATAGTCTTATCACTAAAACAAACTCATGTTGTCTTACGAACGCCACCAATTGATGAGAAAGATCAATTCAATCTAGCAAAAGGGAGTGCAGAACATGGTAGAAATTTATCAAGATTTTATTCCAGTTGGAAACGGTAACCGCCCAGGATACGCCATGACACCGATGTATGTGACGGTGCATAACACAGCAAACACGTCAAAAGGAGCGGATGCGAAAAGTCATGCAGCATATGTGAAACGCTCAACGACAGCGGAAAGCTGGCACTTTACAGTGGATGATCGTGAAATCTTTCAGCATCTGCCGTTAAATGAAAATGGCTGGCATGCAGGGGACGGACATGGAAATGGTAATAGAAAGTCGATCGGCATTGAAATTTGTGAAAATGAAGATGGGAATTTCCAGCAAGCGGTCAAACATGCGCAATGGCTTATCCAAAAGCTGCTGAAAGAACATAATATTCCACTAGCTAATGTGGTTACACATCAGCACTGGTCTGGAAAAGCATGTCCGCGCCTGCTTCTCGCTACATGGGATGAATTTAAAAAAGGAATTGAAACGGCAGGAGATCCGGAGACGGTCATCACGTATGTCGTCAAAAGCGGGGATACGTTAACGAGTATTGCTAAAGCTCATGACGTCACAGTACAAGATCTACAGAAGTGGAATAACATTAGCGACCCCAACAAGATTCAAATTGGACAGGTTCTCAAAATTTATCGAAATGATGGAAAAATGATGTATGAGCTGCCAGATGGGATTTTAAAGGTGACTTCGCCTCTAACGAAGGGAGAGCACGTTCGCCTCGTCCAAAAAGCACTTGCTGCCGTTTATTTTTATCCTGATAAATCGGCTGCAGATAAAGGCATCGATGGTGTTTACGGGGAAAAAACGGCGAATGCCGTGGCACGCTTTCAGCTGGTGAACGGTCTGACAAGTGATGGGGTATACGGTCCTAAAACGAAGGAGAAGCTGCTTAAACTGTTAAATCAGTGAGTGTTTCTGTTTGTATGATTGGATGGCTGTTTCACTTTTTTCAATTAATCGCCTAGTATATGGGGATGGCTGATATTCGGCAAACTGAACATATCTTAGTTGTTTGATTTTCTTTTTCATTTTGGCACCTCAATCGTTGCAGCGTATAGTGTATTGTATGCAAGTCTATGTAAAAATGGAATCAGGACGCGGATTTCGTTCCGCGTCCTTTAGTGTAATCAAGCCTTTTTATTTTTATACTCATCCAGAAGCTGTTCATTCTTTTTAAAAATTCGTTCAGTATGGGGGCTTACCTTATAATCGGCCATACTGATATGGCGTTTTTTCTTTAAAATCTTAAAAGGGTTTTTCTTAGGATTGTTGTTATCCCCTTGAAGTGCGTGGTCCATCTTCATCACCTTCCTCTTCGTCAGGCAAGATTAGGTCATAAATTGTTGTAAGTGATGTCATTAACAAATAGTCGAACTCCGTGACAATCTCATCGGAGGTGAGCTTAATGACAAAATGAGCATCTGCTACAGAAAATGGGATGAGCACCAAATGACCGAAATCATCATAATATACTTCCTGCCTGTCAAGCTTCGCCTGAATGAGAGCCCGCTGGTCAAGTGTCCGAAGCAGGTCATCTTTTTGTTCCTGCGTATCGTATGGACAAAGCACCGCTTGAATATTCATCTTGTCAGCAAAAGAATAAATCAGCCGCTCAATTCCCTCTATATATGCCTCTACACTTCCATAATATACATGGATCGGTTCATTTTTCAATAGGTATTGGTACGTTTTTAGTTTATTGAGGTAAGAATGAAGCAGATCGTTATTTTGTTCAAGGAGTTGATGGGTGTCGGTTTCAAGCTCATGATTTCCGAGTTTCTTAATATAGGAGCTAAGAAAGATGAAAGCATCAGTTAATGCGAAAAAAACGGCAATGATCAAGTAGTGCATCCAATCAGTGAAGATAGAAGAAGGGTCATTTGTCCAGTACACGACAGCACCTGCTACATAAATCCAATACCACGTTTTACGAATGGCAAACATCTTTTCTTTTACTTTTTGTTCAAAGCGCCATACCGCAAATACATACACAGCAAGAGCACCTAGCAATAACCATACAGTCAATTGAAAAAATAATAGCATGTTCTTCTCTCCCATAGACAGATGAATACTTGTTTATTTCTATGGATATGATTGGAAACCCTGCTTCATGAAAAAATGTCCTGCAGGAAAGGATATTTAAGTGTGCAGACAAATAAAAAAAGACCTGTCAGACAGGTCTTTGAAATTAAAGAATCGCATTTAACACAAAGTATATAAGAGCTCCTAGAGTTCCTGAAATCGGTAATGTAATCACCCAAGTGACAAGCATACGTTTTGCCGTACCCCAGTTTACTCCTTTGACTCTGTGTGCAGAACCTACACCTAGAATAGAAGATGAGATCACGTGAGTGGTACTAACAGGTAAGTGAATAAACGTCGCACCGAAGATAATAGCTGCACCCGTTAAGTCGGCAGATACTCCGTTTACTGGACGAATTTTCATAATTTTACCGCCGACTGTTTTGATAATCTTCCAGCCGCCAATAGAAGTACCTAGCCCCATTGCAAGCGCACAAGAGAATTGTACCCAGAAAGGAATGTCGTCTGTTGTATGCAAATTACCTGCAATTAAAGCCATCGTAATAATTCCCATCGCTTTTTGCGCATCGTTTGTTCCATGGGTATACGATTGCAGTGCAGCCGTTAAGATTTGAACACGTCGGAATTGTTTATTTGTTTTTGCGAGATTGTTGTTTCTAAATATAATTTTGATAATGGTATACACGATATATCCCAATACGAAAGCTAGGATAGGTGAAAGCAAAAGGGCTTGAATGATTTTAATGAATCCCGAATAGTTTAATGCGCCAAAACCGGCAGAGGCAATAACAGCTCCTGCAATTGATCCGATTAGTGCATGTGAAGAACTACTCGGAATCCCGTAATACCAAGTAAGCAAGTTCCATGTGATGGCGGCAATTAAAGCAGCCAAGATCACAACAGAGCCGTTTTGAAGTGTAAATGGATCTGCGATGTCTTTTGTAATGGATTTTGCCACACCTGTAAATGTCATTGCTCCTAAGAAGTTCATGAACGCTGCCATGATAATCGCATGTCTAGGCTTTAATGCCTTCGTTGAAACTGAAGTCGCAATGGCATTTGCTGTATCGTGGAACCCGTTAATGAAATCAAAAGCAAGTGCACAAATGACAATAAGTATGGTAAGGATGAGTAATGTGTCCATGTTTAACTAACCCCGTTACGCATTCTTCATAATGATTGTTTCTAGATTGTTGGCAACACTTTGACAGGAATCAGCGATTTCTTCAAGTGTTTCGTAAATTTCTTTGTATTGAATCACCTTAATTGGATCTGTTTCTTTTCCAAACAAGTTCTTTAATGATTTACGATGAAGATTGTCACAATTATGTTCAATCTCTTTAATCTTAATTGCGTGCGGATGAATATCTTTCAAGCGATTTTCAGCTAGTAAATCAATTGTGATTAAAATTTCTTTCGCACACTCTCTGATGTAGTGGCTGAATTTGTCGATATGTTCGTCAGAGCTTGTGATTGAGTAAATTTCTAATGTTGCGGAAAAATGCTCAATTCCATCTAAAACATCATCGAGGCTATTCGTTAATTGAAGAATGTCTTCACGTTCAATCGGTGTAATAAAGGCTTTGTTCAGCTCTTTAATCATGGTATGAACATGATTATCACCTTTTGTCTCATATTCCTTCAATGTGTCAGAAAATTCTTTCAGAGTGGTTTGATTTGTTACTTTATAGCTAACAAAATACTCAGCAGTTTCATCTAAATTTTTAGCAATTTCCGTTAACAAGACGGAAAACTTGTCTTTTTTCCTTTTTAACATGTAAAAACCCTCCATTGTATAAATGAGACAATGCACACATCAAATAATTATATATTCTTTTGTCGAAAAAAAACAGGTGTAGTCGAAAATTTCTTCACTTTTTCTATTTGATCTTATTCTGACCTAAAGATGTGATCTCAACACACCTTTTTATAAAAGGGGAAAAGCAACGAAAAAAGCGGGCCATTTTTGGCACCGCTTATAGGCTAAGAAGCCGAATGAATCAGCTTAAACCGTTCACAAACAAGAAGCATATCCTCTTTGAAATCTAATCCGTATGATTGGAGTGCTTCTGTGAAAAATTCTTTATGTTCTCTATACCAATAGTCATAAGATAAATCGCCTTCACCTTCTGCTTTTGCAAATGATTCGGGGACTTCATTCATTGGCATGACATCTACTTGTGTGATTTCAATGATGGCTTTTGGCTTTTCCTGGCTATCCAAAATGACCGCATATTGTCCAGGTTGTGGAAGCGGCTCCTGTTCCTTTTCATAAAACAGGTGTCCAGAACAAGTGGCTGTTTTCTTTCCTTGCTTGACAAGATCAAGTAAATGATCTGGATCTGATCCGAATGCCCACGCCGATACAAATGCGTCAGCAGGTGCTTGTTCTGATTTCTCTTTCCAATAGTCTTCCCAAAATAATTTGCTTTTGTTGTTCACCGTTTTTCCCCCTCTTTGTTGTATTTATTATACCTTGAAGCCGAATCGTTGGAAATGATGTGTCTTTATTCCTAATGATCGAGTGCGTCATATGTTTTGAAAATCAATGTTTAATTTGGGAAATGTAGGATGATAGGATGAAAATTTTTGAAATTTTAGAATAATCTATTGTATTCTGGTCAAGAAGTCGGTAAGGTCAAAGTAAGAATATGGAAGGGGTGTTGTTCATGAAACGCATTTCTCTAACTGTTTTGTCCATATGTCTGTTTGTTTTCTCGTTTTTTCTGCCTGTCAGCCAAGTCAATGCGAACGAATCTCATGGGAGTAAAGTAGCTGTTGGTAAAGATGGCATGGTGGCTACTGCTCACCCGCTGGCATCAGAAGTAGGTGCTGATGTATTGAAGAAAGGTGGAAACGCAGTGGATGCTGCTGTTGCCATCCAGTACGCACTGAATGTGACAGAGCCAATGATGTCTGGAATTGGCGGCGGTGGTTTTATGATGGTTTATGATGGAAAGACAAAAGAAACATCCATCATCAATAGTAGAGAACGAGCACCACAGGGCGCAACACCTGACATGTTTTTAACGGACGAGGGAAAAGTCATCCCATTTGCTGAGCGGTCTACACACGGTAATGCGGTTGGTGTTCCAGGGACAGTAAAAGGTCTCGAGGCAGCATTGGATAAGTGGGGGACCCGTTCGATGAAGGAATTGATTGAGCCTTCCATCCAGCTTGCAGAGGATGGATTTGAAATCGATTCTGTTCTGGCACAAGCCATTGAAGATCATCAAGGAAAGCTGAAAAAAACGGCTGCAGCGCCAATCTTTCTTCCAGATGATCAGCCTCTCAAAGAAGGCGATCTGCTTGTACAGCCAGGTCTTGCCAAAACATTTAAGCTCATTGCGAAAAAAGGAAGTAAAGCATTTTATGAAGGAAAAGTAGCAAAGGCACTTGCAAATACAGTCCAAGATTTTGGCGGAACGATGACAACTGATGACATTGGTCGTTATGAGGTCAAGACTGACAAGCCTATCTGGGGGGACTATAAAGGATACCAGCTTGCAAGTATGCCTCCACCAAGCTCAGGCGGTGTGTTTATGCTGCAAATACTCAAAATACTAGATCACTTCAATCTATCACAATATGACCCCAAATCATTCGAAAAATATCAGCTGCTTGCTGAAACAATGCATCTCTCCTATGCTGACCGTGCTGCATATGCAGGCGACCCCGAATTCGTAGATGTTCCACTAAAAGGACTACTAGACGATGATTACATTTCAAAAAGAGCTTCTCTCATTCAATTAGATCAAATGAATAAAAATCCGAAAGAAGGAGATCCATGGGCTTATGAGGATGAAAAAAATCCATCCCCGATTGTCCCGCAGCCAGAAGATAAAACCATTGGCGAGACCACTCATTTTACTGTTGCCGATCAGTGGGGAAATGTCGTGTCATTCACAACAACCATTGAACAGTTATTTGGTACAGGGATTCTTGTTCCAGAATATGGATTTTTCTTAAACAATGAACTAACAGATTTTGACGCAAGACCAGGCGGAGCAAATGAAGTCCAGCCGAATAAACGTCCATTATCCAGTATGACCCCGACGATCATATTCAAAGATAACGAGCCGGTCATGACTGTTGGCTCACCTGGAGGAACGACCATTATTGCTTCTGTTTCACAAACCATCCTAAACTTGCTTGAATACGATATGGAGCTTCAAGATGCCGTGGAAGAGCCGCGGATATATACAAACAGTCCAACTTCTTACCGTTACGAAGTAGGAGTTCCCCTTGATGTGAGAACGAAGCTAAATGACATGGGTCACCGTTTTGGCAGTTCGCCTATTGATATAGGAAATGTGCAAGCTTTACTCATTGATCGAAAAGCAGGGACATTTACTGGAGTAGCTGACTCCTCGAGAAATGGAACCGCTGTTGGTGTCAATTTAAAGCTATCTGCCGATTAAAACCATTTCCCGGGAAAAGAAGCGCCTCTGCAAGATGGCGTTTCTTTTTTTGTTTAAATAAAAAACAGAGTTGACACCTGTGAATAGTTTGAATAATATATAGACTAACATCAATCATACATAGCTGATCGGACAACCGAAGGCTCTTGGCAATTTGAAGTACAGGACTGTAATGTATTTCAAGTGGCTAAGGGTCTTTTTTGCGTATGAAACGGCAAGGTTGGTGTCACTATTATTTGATAACAGGGGAGCGGGATAACGTGAAAAAGTGGAAATGGGTCTCGGTTGTAACCATCGTAGTGGTCTTGGCTGTGACGAGTGCTGCGTGCTCAAACGCAAACGAAGCATCAAAGCAAAAGGGGAAGGTTGAGCTGTTAAATGTTTCGTATGATCCTACACGTGAATTGTATCAGGAATACAATCAAGCCTTTCAGACGTATTGGAAAGACAAAACAGGTGAGGATGTCACGATCAAGCAGTCTCACGGTGGATCAGGAAAGCAGGGAAGGTCGATTATTGATGGACTCGAGGCAGATGTGGCAACACTGGCTTTAGGATATGACATTGATGCGATTGCAGATCGCGGACTGCTTTCGAAAGATTGGCAAAAAGAATTTCCAAATCAGTCAACTCCGTATACATCGACCATTGTGTTTCTTGTGAAGAAAGGGAACCCCAAAAATATTAAAGACTGGGACGACTTGATTAAACCAGGTGTGTCCATCATTACACCAAATCCGAAAACGTCCGGCGGTGCGAGATGGAATTACTTAGCTGCATGGGCATATGCCGATAAAACATTTCATGGGAATGAAGACAAAACAAAGGATTTTGTCAAAAAGCTATATGAACATGTCGAAGTCCTTGATTCAGGTGCACGCGGGGCCACAACGACCTTTGTTGAACGCGGTCTTGGAGATGTGTTAATTGCATGGGAAAATGAAGCCTATTTAACACAGCACGAACTAGGCAAAGACAAATTTGAGATTGTCACCCCATCAATCAGTATTCTAGCAGAGCCGCCTGTTGCGGTCGTCGATCAAAATGTGAAACGTAAAGGAACAGAGAAAGTGGCAAAGGCTTATTTAGATTATTTATATTCTAAAAAAGGGCAGGAAATTGCGGCGAAAAACTATTATCGTCCTAGAAATCAAGAAGTCTTAAACAAATATAAAGACCAGTTTAAAAAGATTGATATGGTGACGATTGATCAAGCATTTGGCGGGTGGAGAAAGGCGCAGAAAAGATTTTTTGATGATGGCGGCTTATTTGATCAAATATACAGCGGACAAAAATAGGGGGCGATGTGATGAAGAAAACACATGCAGCCGCCAATAAAAGAAAACGTATATTGCCTGGATTTGGGCTGAGCCTTGGGGTGACGCTCGTTTATGTAAGTGCGATTGTCGTCATTCCTTTATCCATGGTATTTATTTGGACGGCTTCATTAGGAGCAGAGGGGATTTGGAAGGTGTTTACCGATGCAAGAGTATTGAAGTCGCTCCAGCTGACCGTGACGACTTCCTTTGCAGCTGCTCTCATCAATGCAGGGTTTGGTGTACTGATTGCCTGGGTTCTCGCCAGGTACACATTTCCAGGAAAGAAAATTTTAGATGCTCTCATCGATTTGCCTTTTGCGCTCCCAACGGCTGTTGCGGGTATCGCTCTCACCACCCTTTATTCTCCAAATGGGTGGATTGGTCAATTTCTGCATTTAAAGGTGGCATACACACCGATTGGGATTATTTTGGCACTTATTTTTATCGGCATACCATTCGTTATCCGAACCGTTCAGCCTGTGATAGAAGGGATGCAGCAGGAAGTGGAAGAGGCTGCGGCGATTCTTGGTGCGACAAGGAGACAGACCTTTTTTCACGTGCTGCTACCAGCCTTGTTTCCTGCGGTGATGACTGGATTTTCACTTGCGTTTGCAAGAGCACTAGGAGAATATGGCTCTGTTGTGTTTATTGCTGGAAATATTCCGTTTAAAACAGAAATTACACCGCTGATGATCATGTCCAAGCTTGAACAATATGATTATCATGGTGCAGCAGCGATTGCATGCTTGATGCTGCTTCTTTCGTTTTTCATCCTGTTATTGATTCACGGCATTCAGTGGTATGTTGAGCGGAAAAAACAAGTATACGTGAGGTGAAACCATTGAAGAGAGAGCTTAGTCATCGGCATCATGTTCAGTATAAAAGTCCTGTAACCGAATCTAAAGCGGTGAAAATCCTATTAATTACGGTTGTGTATGCTTTTTTGATTTTATTTTTACTCATACCGCTGATCGCCGTGTTTTCAAAGGCCTTTGAGAAAGGGTGGAGTTCATACCTTCTGGCCATCTCACATCCAGATACACTAGCGGCGATCAAATTGACCGTTTTCATTGTCGTCGTTACCTTGCCGCTTCAAATGATCTTCGGGGTGAGTGCTGCATGGCTTATCACAAAATTTAACTTCCGCGGCAAACGTTTGTTAACGACTGTGATTGACCTCCCGTTTGCCGTTTCGCCTGTGATTGCTGGACTTGTATTTGTGCTTTTATTTGGTTCAAACGGGCTTTTAGGACCTTGGCTTATGGAGAATGGATGGAAAGTCATTTATTCTGTACCAGGCATGATTCTAGCCACCATATTCGTTACATTTCCGTTTATTGCTAGAGAATTAATCCCGTTTATGCAGCATGAAGGCATTCATGAGGAGGAAGCATCGCTCACACTTGGTGCAAACGGATGGAAGACTTTTTTCCTTGTGACACTCCCAAATATCAAATGGGCTCTTTTTTACGGCGTTATTTTAGCTGGGGCAAGAGCGATTGGTGAATTTGGCGCTGTGTCGGTTGTATCAGGTCATATTCGAGGGATGACCAATACGATGCCACTTCATATTGAGATTTTATACAATGAGTACCAATTTCAAGCCGCTTTTGCTGTGGCGTCTCTCATGGCGTTTGTGGCAGTCATTACATTAATTATTAAACAAATCATTCAGCAGAGGGATCACCGGCTTGGCAAGCGTTCAACATAAATGGAGGGATCGGCCGTGGGGATTACAGCAAAACAAATTTCAAAACAATTTGGTCAGACAAAGGTTTTGCAAAACGTGGATTTATCGATAAGAAATGGTGAATTGATCTCTTTACTAGGACCATCTGGCTCTGGAAAGACGACGTTATTAAGAATCATTGCAGGTCTTGATTACGCCAATTACGGGCAGATTTTATTCGGAGATCAGGATTATACACACGTTCCAGTACGAAAGCGGCAGATTGGATTTGTGTTTCAGCAATATGCGCTTTTTCGAAATATGACGGTTTTTGATAATGTGGCATATGGGCTGAAAATTAAACCTAGAGGAGAAAGACTGCCTAAAAAAGATATCAAAGAGCGGGTGCATGAGCTTTTAGAGGTTGTTCAGCTCACACAGTATGAGCAGCGGTATCCAGATCAGCTGTCAGGCGGGCAAAAGCAGCGTGTAGCACTGGCGCGCGCACTTGCCGTTCAGCCGAAGGCACTCCTCTTAGATGAACCCTTTGGTGCTCTTGATACAAAGGTAAGGAAAGAATTAAGGCATTGGCTGAAAAAAGTTCATCGTGACTTTCAAATGACCACTATTTTTGTGACACATGATCAAGAAGAAGCATTCGATATTGCTGATCGTGTCGTGGTGATGAATGAAGGAAGAATCGAAAAAATTGGCACAAAGGAAGAAATGGCAGTACAGACTGACAATCTATTTGTATCTGAATTTTTAGATATAGGAAGCCACATTTAACAAGAAGTATAGAAGGTGAGTAGGGAAAGACGCAGCGATCACTGCGTCTTTTTTTTATAAAAATTTCCCTAGGAACATTGACTTATAATTTCGAATATTATAATATCTTTACAAAGGTAACAATATTGAACATTTTTAATAAATTAATATTGTAAGCGCTTTATAAAAGGTTCTATTCTAAAATGTTCTTTCTTTTTGTTACATGTGTTCACATTTATACCAAATGAAAGGGGTGGTTGTTTGAATAACTTGTTTGAGTTAAATGAACAACTGATTACGCTGCAGTTCGAAGCATCTTCGAGAGAGGAGGTGACGACATACTTAGCAGATAGGTTAGAAGCTGGAGGGTACATTAAATCGAGCTATTTACCTGCAGTGCTTGAAAGAGAAAAAACATATCCGACAGGTCTCCCGCTTGCAACTTTTGGGGTAGCAATTCCGCATACAGATCCTGAGCATGTGAACAAACCGGCGATTAGTGTAGCTACTTTAAAGGAACCTGTTATTTTTCATAAGATGGGAAGCCCTGATGAAACAGTGCAAGCCAAAATTGTGTTTGTCCTAGCAATCTCTGAGCCTAGTAAGCAGCTTGTGATGCTCGAGAAGCTCATGACACTTTTTAGAAAAGAAGAAGTGATGACAAAGCTGTCTCACATGACATCTTATGAAGAAGCGGTTGACGTGCTTCAACAAGAACTAAACCAATAGCCATTCACGAAAATATGTAAGCGCTTTATCTGAAAAATTCAGGAGGTGGATGTATGATCAAGCAAGCCGTCGATTTTATATTAGATCTTGGGCCAACTATTATGCTCCCGATTATTATGACGCTTTTCGGTATGATTTTAAGACAGGGCTTTAAGAAATCCTTCAGGGCCGGTATTACGATCGGAATTGGATTTGTCGGTGTCAATCTTGTCATTAATTTGCTCGTGAGCGGTCTTGGGCCAGCAGCGAAAGCCATGGTTAATTCCCTTGGGCTAAAGCTCGATATTTTGGATGTTGGATGGCCGATTGGAGCTGCCATATCCTTTGGTACACCCGTTGCCCCGCTCATGATTCCTCTTGTGCTTTTATTAAATGTCATCTTATTGTCCGTGAACTTTACGAAAACGCTGAATGTGGATATTTGGAATTTCTGGCATTTGATTTTCGCAGCCTCTGTTACTTACTACGCTTATCATAATATGTTCTTGGCTCTTGCTGTTGGCTTGATCGTTTCTGCGATCACGCTTAAATTAGCCGATTGGACAGCACCGACAATTGAACACCATTTTGGATTAAAAGGCGTATCGATGGCTCATGCTGAAACGGTCAACTTCGCACCGCTGATGTATGCGTCCAACCGCGTCATTGATAAAATTCCTGGTTTAAACAAAATTCATGCTGATCCAGAAACATTAAAGAAACGCTTTGGCATTTTTGGCGAACCGCTTGTGATGGGTCTCATACTTGGTATCATTATTGGTCTTCTTGGTGGCTATGATGCAAAAGGCGTGATGACACTCGGGATTCAAATGGCAGCAGTTCTTGTCTTAATGCCAAGAATGGTTGCGTTATTAATGGAAGGACTGATTCCAATCTCTGAGGGCGCTCGTTCTTATATTCAAAAGCGTTTCCCAGGGAAAAATGTCTATATTGGTTTAGATACAGCAATTGTCATTGGTCATCCAGCGAATATGGCGGTAGCCCTTTTAATGGTGCCGATTACGATTTTGCTCGCTGTTGTTCTGCCTTACAATGGCATGCTTCCGTTTGCTGACTTATCGGTTCTGCCATTTACAGTTGTCTGGGCAGTAGCAGCCGCTCGTGGAAATATTATTCGCGGCCTTATTAACAGTGTTTTTACATTAATGATTGTCTTCTTTATCGCAACGAACCTTGCACCGCTTGCAACAACCATGGGGAAAGCCGTCGGCTTTGATTTCCCAGAAGGGGCAAACATGATTTCAGGTATTGACCTTGGTTCTCACGTCATTCCTTGGATCATGGTGAGACTTCTTGATCCGAGCAACCCTTACTTTATTGCAGCGATCATCTGTGCTCTGGCTTATGCGCTTCTATGGTACTGGGTGCGAAATGATATTAAAAAGCAGTATGCAAAAGAAATGGGCTTAGATCAGAAAGAACAATAAATGAGCTGGAGGGATTCTAATGGCGAAGAAAATATTAGTATCATGCGGAACGGCAGTTGCAACATCAACGGTTGTGGCTAAAAAGGTAGAAGAGACATTAAAGGAAAAAGGATATGATGTCGTGGTGGAACAATGTAAGGCATCTGAAGTCCCGCAAAAAGCAGAGGGTGCTGATTTAATTGTGACGACAACGCCTGTTAGTGATACAAAAGGAACGCCTGTGATTCAAACATTATCCTTTTTAACTGGATTTGGTATTGAAGATGATATCGAGAAAATCATAGAGCATATCAAGTAGAGGGCTATTTTCTGAGGGAGCTTTCGCGGCTCCTTCTAGTGATTTGAAAGGAGGAAGTCTCATGCAGCATCATGCTTATAGCCGAACGTCTGCAGTGTTGTCTATTTTTCTTCCGGCTGTGCTCATCTGTCTGTTTTTTCTCTGGTCTCTTTATACGTTATGGTCAGCAGGACCTGAGCCGTTAGCTGTGCTGGGCGTTTATACACTGCCGATTCTCATGCTGTCTAGTATCACAGGACTGAACCAGCCGACAAATGTCGTCATTAGTGAAGATCAACTGAAGATAGGGGCTTTTGGCAGATGGCACACATATGCAGTGTCTGATATTAAAGGAAAGCTTTTTTTAAAGCCATATCCTCATATTGGGAAAGTCTATGTCAGGGTGGGACCAGCCCGGATATTCGGAGGGCGCTACTGGATATCAAGTGAGATGAGTGAGTATAAGCAGCTTGTTCAAACGTTACAGGATTTTGCGACGGGTGATGAAAAGGAGGATGCCGCTACATGAAATCAGCTGTCTTTTATTCTTCAGAGGACATTCGGTATGAGGAGCGGAACCGGCCAGCCATCGGTGATGATGAAGTTCTGTTAAAGCTACGAGCCTGCGGCTTATGCGGAACGGATATTTATAAAGCAACGCATGAGACAGTACCTCCTGGGACCGTGCTGGGACATGAAATCGCTGGTGATATTGTCGAGACCGGCAAGCGGGTGACAAATGTCCAGACCGGAGACAGGGTCTATGTGGCGCATCATGTGCCTTGTTTCACCTGTGACTTTTGTCAAAAGGGGTTTTATACGATGTGTCCGCAGTTTACAGCCACAAATGTAGAGCCAGGCGGGTTTTCAGAATATATCCGTATACCTGCTTTGCATGTCAAGCACACGATGGGCAAGCTTCCTAAAGACGTATCGTATGAGCAAGGAGCGATGGTTGAACCGGTTGCCTGCTGCCTGCACGGGTTTGAACGAGCACCTGTTCATCCAGGAGATTCCGTCTTGATCCTTGGAGCGGGGCAAATTGGCTGTATTCAATTGCAAATTGCCAAATATTATTTAGCTGGAAAAGTGATGATAACAGATGTGAATGAGAACAGGCTGCTGCGTGCGAGAAGTTTAGGTGCAGATGCCGCTTTTCATCCAGCAGCTGAACCAGTGGAAAACCGGGTGATGAAAGAAACAAATGGAAAGGGAGCAGACCTCGTTATTATTTCTGTTGGAAGCAGTGCGCTTTTAAAAGAGGCGTTTCAGGCTGTAGCGCGAGGCGGGACAATTTTGGTATTTGCTCATTTTCCAAAGGGAGATGTGGCCATTCCTGCTGAACGATTTTTCAATGATGAAGTGAAGGTAGTAGGTGCCTATTCATCGCATCCATATCATTATCGTGAAGCTCTTGAGCTTCTGAAAGCAAAAGTGGTCAACACTGAAAAGATGGTGACGCACCGTTATCCGTTAAGCCAGCTGTTTCAGGCGATAGAATGCGCAAGGAATCCTGAGGGTGAGAGCGTCAAAATCATGATGTATCCAGATGAATGAGTGTAGGAGATTAAAAGAGAAAGAGAAGTTCTTTGGAAAAGGGCTTTGCCTTTCTCTTTTTTTCTGACAAAAGATGAAAACGCTTAAAAATGAGAGAGAATTGCTTGACTTCGTTGACACTTAAACGTATGATAATTACAAATGTAACATACAAGAACAAATGTAAAGGGGAGAGAAGAAATGCAAAAACAAATCACTTTGCCTGAACAGATTAGTCATGAGAAGTTAGCAGATTTATATAAACAAATGTGGTTAGTGAGATATTTTGATGAAAAGGTCGATCAATTCTTTGCAAAAGGACTTATCCATGGCACCACTCATTTATGTGTTGGACAGGAAGCGTCAGCTGTTGGATCGATTGCCGTGTTAAAGGATAAAGATAAGATCGTCAGCACACACCGAGGACATGGTCACTGTATTGCAAAAGGGGCCGAGGTCAATAAAATGATGGCTGAATTGTTTGGACGTGAAACCGGTTATTGTAAAGGAAAAGGCGGCTCCATGCATATCGCGGACTTAGAAAAAGGAAATCTTGGGGCAAATGGAATCGTTGGCGGCGGTATCCCGCTGGCAACAGGTGCAGCGCTCACATCTAAAATGAAGCAGGAAGGCTTTGTTGTTCTTTGTTTCTTCGGAGATGGTGCCACAAATGAAGGCAGCTTCCATGAAGCTTTAAACCTCGCATCCATTTGGGATTTACCGGTTGTGTTTATTTGTGAAAACAACCAGTACGGTATGTCTGGTCCTGTGAAAGAAATGATCAACATTGAAGATATTTCAACAAGAGCAGAAAGCTATGGAATGCCAGGGAAAACAGTTGATGGAAATGACATGGTTGAAATTATGAACACAGTTGATGAAGCAGTCAACCGTGCGAGAGCGGGAGAAGGCCCATCACTTATTGAAATGAAAACGTACCGCTGGAAGGGTCACTCTAAGAGTGATGCGAAAAAATACCGTACACGTGAAGAAGAGACAGAGTGGAGACAAAAAGACGGCATCAAACGCTTTAAGTCTCTCTTGATTGAACTGAATGTTTTGACAGAAGAGCAGGCAGCAAGCTTACAGGAAGAAGCGAAGCAGGAAATTGAAGCGTCTGTAGAATTCGCCAAAAACAGTAAAGAACCGTCAATCGACACACTATTAGAGGATGTATACGCCTAATTAGGAGGGGAATCACGTGACAAAAACAACAGTGAGAGAGATTTCATATTTAGAAGCCGTTCGAGAGGCTATGAGTCAGGAAATGAGAGAAAACCAAGATGTCTTCATTTTAGGTGAAGATATTGGCGTATATGGAGGTGCTTTTGGGGTCACGCGCGGCATGATTGAAGAATTCGGGCCAGAGCGCGTTCGCAATACACCTATCTCAGAGGCTGCCATCGCAGGTGGGGCAGTCGGAGCGGCTTTAACAGGTATGCGTCCGATTTTAGAACTTCAATTCTCTGACTTTATTACAATCGCAATGGATCAGCTTGTGAACCAAGCAGCCAAAACACGATACATGTTTGGCGGAAAAGGGAAGGTGCCGCTCGTTGTAAGAACACCAGCAGGATCAGGAACAGGTGCAGCGGCGCAGCACTCCCAAAGCTTAGAAGCGTGGATGGCACATATTCCAGGACTCAAAGTGGTTCAGCCTTCAACAGCCTATGATGCAAAAGGTCTTTTAAAAGCAGCGATGGATGATGACAACCCTGTCATTTTCTACGAGCACAAGCTTTTATATAAAACAATCGGTGAAGTGCCTGAAGAGCAATATTCAATTCCTCTAGGAAAAGCAGATGTGAAAAGAAGCGGGAAGGACGTCACGATTGTAGCAACAGCGATTATGGTACACAAAGCGTTAGAGGCGGCGAAGGAACTAGAAGCAGAGGGAATCGATGTTGAAATCATTGACCCAAGAACACTTGTCCCATTAGATGAAGAAACGATTATCGAATCTGTGAAGAAAACAGGTAAATGTATCGTGGTTCATGAAGCGGTAAAACGAGGCGGCTATGGCGGAGAGATTGCAAGTATGATAGCGGAAAGTGAAGCCTTTGACTACTTAGATGCCCCAATTAAACGACTTGGCGGTCTTGCGGTTCCAATACCATACAATCCGACGTTGGAAAAAGCGGTCATTCCACAAGTTCCAGATATTATTGAAGCAGCAAAAGAGCTTGTGCGCTCTTAAGTAAAGGGGAGAAGATCATGCCAAAAGAGATATTTATGCCGAAGCTAAGCAGTACGATGGAAGTCGGCACCTTGCTTCAATGGTTTAAAGAAGAAGGAGATTCGGTTGAAATCGGTGAGCCTCTTTTTGAAATTATGACAGACAAGATCAATATCGAAGTGGAAGCCTATGATGATGGTATTTTTCTAAAGAAATATTATGAAGCCGATGATCAAATTCCAGTCAATGCTGTCATTGGATACATCGGAGAGGCAAATGAACAAGTGCCAAGCGAACCGCCAGCACAATCAGATGAAGATTCATCCGGCAGCAGCGAATCGGCTTCATCAGACACGGCTTCATCCAGTTCTACTGAAGCCCCAAAAACACCTAATGAAAAAGTGCGTGCCACTCCTGCGGCGAGAAAAACGGCAAAGGATCATCATGTAGCGATTCATGAGGTATCTGGTACAGGACCTAAAGGCAGAGTTCAAAAGCGGGACGTCGAGGCGGCTGTCCACTCTAATGAGAAAGATCAGCGCGTGTCACCTCTAGCAGAGAAAGTGGCTGCTCGTGAAGGAATCGATTTAGCGAATGTTGCTGGATCTGGTGCGCACGGAAAAATTATGAAGAGTGATGTAACGGCAGCAGCTGTAAAAACAGCTGAGTCTTCTCCAGTGAAAACACAAAAACTAGCTGGCATGAGAAAAGTGATTGCTGATCGCATGTCACAAAGTGCCTTTACAGCACCGCACGTGACATTAACAAGTGAAATCGATATGACAAAAGCAAAAGAAGTACGCAAACAGCTATTGCCAGCGATTGAAAAAGAGACAGGCTACAGACTGTCGTTCACAGAAATTATCATTCATGCGGTTAGCAATGTACTCACGAGCCACCCGCATATCAATATGACGTTTGAACAAAATGAGCTCCATTTCCATGATGATGTGCACATTGGTCTCGCTGTCGCTGTAAAAGATGGCTTAATGGTTCCAGTCATTTCTCATGCGAACCAAAAAGGATTAAAACAGCTGACAAAAGAGGCGAAAGAAATCGGCCGAAATGCACGTGACCAAAAACTGCTGCCAGACCAGCTGAAAGGGTCCACTTTTACCATTAGTAACTTAGGTATGTATGCCATTGATACCTTTACCCCGATTATTAATCAGCCAGAAGTGGCGATCTTAGGCGTTGGGCGCATTCAAGAAAAACCTGTTGTGGTAGATGGAGAAATTCAGGTGCGGCCGATGATGGGCGTTAGTTTATCGTTTGATCACCGAGTGGTAGATGGCGCACCAGCGGCTGCCTTTTTAACAGACCTTAAAAAAGTGCTTGAACAACCATTTGAATTGCTAATGTAGGAGATGAATCGGATGACGAAAACGTATGATCTGACAGTCATTGGCGGAGGGCCTGGCGGATATACTGCCGCCCTTCAAGCAGCTGAGCGTGGACGGAAGGTCGCATTGATTGAAGAGGATTTTCTTGGCGGTACTTGTTTAAATCGGGGCTGCATTCCTTCAAAGACACTGCTCAAACATGCAGAAGTCATTGAATCAATTGAGAAGGCGAAAAGCTGGGGAATTGAAACAGGTGATTTGGTCCTTTCCTTCGATAAAATGAGAAAGCGCAAAGATGACGTCATTGAAAAGCTCAGAGGCGGAATTGCCTTTTTATTAAAGCAAGGAAAGATTGATGTATATAACGGCAGAGGTACAGCTGTGACAAGACACCAGATTGAGATTGAAAAACAAGACGGTTCAGAATCGATTGAAACGAAAGAGCTCATGATTGCCACTGGATCTTCACCTGCCATTCCGCCAATACTGGGCCTTAAAGACATTCAATTTGACACAAGTGATACGATCTTTGACATCCCAGATATTCCTGCTTCTGTCGTCATCATTGGCGGCGGTGTCATTGGACTTGAGCTGGCTTGTATCTTCCAGAGCCTTCAATCAAAAGTCACGATTATTGAAGCAGCTCCGTCCATTATTCCGCAAGAGGACGAGGAAGCATCTAAGCTGCTAGAAAGAGAATTAAAGAAAAAAGGCATCCATATCGCGAAGAAAACCACTGTGACAGAGGTAACGGAAAGCGAAGGGGTCAAAGCGGTTCATGCATCAGACGATAAAGGGGAGACGCATATCTTTACGGCTGAAAGACTGCTTGTTTGTGTAGGAAGAAGACCTACTGTTTCTGCTGTCAGCCAGCTTGATCTTCAGCTGGATGGTCCTTTTATCAAGGTGAACGACAAGATGCAGACAAGCGTTGAAGGTGTCTATGCAGTTGGGGATGTTGCGGGCGGCTATCAACTGGCTCATGCAGCGATGGCAGAGGCCGCTGTTGCGGTCAGTAATATTTGCGGTGTGTCTGAAAAAATGAATGCTGATATCATGCCTAGATGTATTTATACATTACCAGAGGTAGCAAGTGTCGGTCTGACTGAGAAAGAGGCAAAAGCCAAAGGACTTGACGTGCGGGCAGAACGATTTGATTTAGCGGCAAGCGGTAAAGCACTAGCGGCAGGTGAGCAAACAGGCTTTATTAAATTGGTATACGATACAGCCTATGGTGAAGTGATTGGCGCGACGATGGTTGGCCCGCACGTCACAGAAATGATTTCAGAAGCTTCCTCCTTTATGTACTTAGAAGGAACAGCAGAAGAGATGGCGAAAATGATTCACCCGCATCCGACCATCTCAGAAGGTTTTTATGAAGCAGCACTTGATATCGTGAGTAAGCTGAGAAAATAATGGCCAAACAAGGGATAGGGAGGAGATACGTGTGCACGTCCAGCTTCATCAGAAAGCGGCACTTGTGACAGGTAGCACAGATGGATTTGGAGAAGCCATCTGCCTGGCTTTAGCCCGGGCAGGTGCACATGTTTTTTTACACACGTTTCATGATGAATCAAAGGCTAAAACCATTCGTGAAGACATTCAAAAAATGGGCGGTCAAGCGAGTATTATTCAGAACCCGCTGGAAACGCCACGTGATGCGACACGGATGCTGAGGCAAGTGATTGATACATGCGGTAAACTGGATATTCTGGTCAATCAAGCAGAGCAAGGAGCGTGCGCAGAGCTTGATGACGTGAGCCCTGATGGATGGGTAGATGAAGTGGAATCGGCTGTGAATACCGTCTTTCTTTCCAGTCAGGCTGCCGTATGGCATATGGTTGATCAGAAGCAAGGCTGCATCATTAATATATCGTCATCAGGCAGTATCACAGGAGATGGCGGGATCTCGCATGCTACTTCGAATTCTATGCTGAATGCCATGACAAAAGGGTTAGCGAGAGAATTTAAAGACAAAGGCATTCGGGTGCTTGCGCTGCTGCCTCCGCCTCTCGATTTGGTTCCTGATACAGAGCAAATCAAGGAGACTGTGGCCCATATGACGGTGTTCCTCAGTACATCCTATGGTGCATTTACAGATGGCGTGGCGATTATGCTTGATGGGGGTGAGAGCGCTGGCTAATGATCAAAAACCAGTTCTCATCGTTGGCGGAGCACAAGGGATCGGAAAAGAAATAGCTGAGCGTTTTTTAAAAGAAGGACAGCCAGTTGCTGTGTCAGATATAGATGAAAAGGGACTTTCGCTCTTAAAGACACAGTATCCTCAGCTGCTTATATTTCAAGCTGACGTTTCATCGTGGGAAAGTGTTCAGCAAATGATATCAGCAGCTGAAAGGGAGCTGGGCGGTATTGCTCATCTTGTGTATTCAGCAGGAATGACAAAATCTCTGCCTTTTTTAGAAGTCGATTTTTCACTTTGGAAAAAGACACTGGCTGTGAACTTATATGGTCTTTACTATTGCATCAAAGCGTTGGCACCCTATATGTGTGAGCGGCAGGAAGGCAGTGTTGTCATTATTGGATCGGGATCGGCCATCACCGGCTCAGGCGGCGGTATTCAATATTATGCATCAAAAGCAGGTGCTTTTGGATTGATGCGATCGCTCGTAAAGGAACTAGGCTCCCATCATATACGCATCAATGTGATTGCTCCCCGCGTGATTGAATCTCAAATGCTTGATACACTCTATCCGACTGTTGAGGAGAAACGGCAGCTGCAATCACTCATTCCCATCGGAAGGTTAGGAAAGCCTGAGGATATTGCAGGACTCACTTTATTTCTCACACGTGATGAGGGGAGTTATTTGCACGGACAAATTATCCTGTTAGACGGTGGGAGAACATATCAGCCGAAATATACTGAGGGAAAAAGAGCGGAGAGTTAATCGCTCTTTTTTCATTTTCATAACAATTGTTCCAATTGGAAACGAATGTTTGATATACTGGTAAGTATAGTATATTAAAAGGATGATGTCACATGCTGAATTGGGAAGAAAGACGACAGCTCGTCAAAGTTGCTCATCTTTATTATACAGACGGGTGGACGCAGCAAGAAATTGCAAAAAAGCTCAATGTCTCAAGACCAGTCATTTCAAAGCTCTTACAAAAAGCAAAAGATGTGGGAATCGTTGAAGTGTACATTAAAGATGAAAGCATTCATACAGTGGAACTTGAGAAGCAGCTGGAAACAACCTTTCGATTAACAGATGCGGTCGTTGTCCCAAGTGTTGGGACAATGTCTGAGATGGTGAAG
Organism: Bacillus sp. Nf3; assembly: GCF_003028545.1. NCBI lineage: Bacteria > Bacillati > Bacillota > Bacilli > Caryophanales > Bacillaceae > Bacillus > Bacillus sp. Nf3. The sequence goes on from NZ_PYUA01000003.1 coordinate 46,282, forward strand.
CGGGCAGTCGGTCAAGCAGGTGCCTATTATTTGTCTAAAAACATGAAAAATGCGGAGAAAATCGGGATTTCATGGGGGACAACGCTTGCTGAGCTTGTCAAAGAATATCCGTTTGAACGAAGAAACGATGTGAAGGTCATTCCTTTAGAGGGCGGAATGGGCAGGCAGGCAGTCGATATTCATGCTAATCAGCTGGCATATGAGCTGGCAAAGAAAATGAACGGCACGTGTTCCTATTTATACGCCCCTGCGATTTTAGAAACAGAAGAATTAAAAGAACGGCTTATGGCGATGCAGGACATAGAAGCTGTGCTTGAAGAAGGCAGAAATGTGGATATTGCCCTCATCGGTATTGGCAACCCGCATAAAGGGTCGACTTTAAAAACAGTCGGTTATTTAAAAGAAGAGGATTTATCTGGTTTAAGGCAATCAGGCGCTGTTGGTGATATTGGTTTTCGTTTCTTTGATGGAGAAGGAAAGCCTGTCCAAGATGAACTGAATCAAAAGGTCATAGGCTTATCGCTGGAACAATTAAAGAGCGTCAAAACGGTCATCGCTGTTGTAGAAGGAACCCATAAAGCTGAAAGTATTTTAGGGGCTTTAAATGGCGGCTTCATCCAAGTACTGGTGACAGACGAACTAACGGCGGCAGCCATTTTAAAGGAAGCATCCGTGCAATAAAAGGCTTGCAGCGTTCGAATGGTATAACAAGAGCAACATCAAACGAGAAAGGAGCTGTGTATCTTGAAGAAAACCGAAATGGAAGCAAACCTACATTGTACTCGGTGCCAAGAAGAGACCCTCCACAGCATCGTTTATGTGAATGATCAGATGAAAAGCGTTGAGTGTACAGAGTGTCATCAAAAGATCAGTGTGCAAGTCGACATCATGAAGGAATTTTACAAAGAAGTATATGAGAAAATAGCGACAAAGCCAAAGCGGATCACGCAGGAATATAAGTCGAACCTGAATGGATTTATCTCAAGGCTCCCAATCCGCGTGCTTAGTAAGCCATACCGGCTCATGAGATATTTAAACGAATCATACAAAGTAATCAAACAATATAAAAAATAAAGCAGAGCACTGTTTAGTGCTCTGCTTTATTTTGTATTTTTTTCATATAATAATAAATAGGCAGTCCAGCCATCCCGATCAGCATGGAGATCAGGCAGCTTTTCCAATCGGTGATCATGGTGCTGATTAAGACGAATAATGAACCGATAATCGCAATGATTGGTGTCAGCGGGTAAAGTGGTACACTGTACGCACGCTTCATTCCGCTGTTTTGTTTTCTCAGCTTAAAGACGGCGAAAAAGGCCATGACATAAAAGATGTAGATCATGAAAATCGATACTTCAGACAGCTTCTCGGGATTACTGACGATCATAAACACAATGGCGATCAAAATTTGCACAAATACAGCGATCCAAGGTGTTTTAAACGTTGGGTGAATACGGGAAATCGCGTTGGCGAAAGGAATCTGCTTTCGTTCTGCCATCGCAAAAATCACACGTGGGAATGAAAGAACCTTTCCGTTCAAACAGCCAAAGATGCTGATGATGATCCCAATACTAATGATTTTCCCGCCAATTGGTCCAAAGAGCATGGTAGCAGCAGTGCTCGTCGCATTTTCACCTAGCTGGACGATTTGATCAGCTGGCAGCACGTGCAAAAGTGCGACATTAATAAAGAGATAACAAGCCGTCACAATTAAAATTCCGCCTGCCATCGCGCGAGGAAGCAGTTTCTCAGGGTTTTTCATTTCTCCACCAAGCGCAGCAAGTAAAATCCAGCCATCATAAGCAAATAACGTAGCCAAAATCGCTGCACCGAAGTTCATTTGAGCGATGCTGTCGTTGACAGCCATGAAGATGTTTTCGTTACCCTTCCATATGCCAAACACAATAATAGCGGCAATCGGGACAAGCTTTCCAATAGTGGTCAGCCCCTGAACAAATCCGCCATATTTTGTTCCCATGATGTTGATGATACATAAAAATAAAACGGTGATAATGCCGATCGTTGTAGACCATAAAGTCGAAAGCGAAAATAAATTGGCTAATAATGAACCAAAATAAAGACCAAGTGCACCAATGATGGCGGGTCCGTAAATAATAATCTGCACCCAGCCGCATAAGTAGCCCCAAAATTCACCATACACTTCTTCAAGATAGGCGTATAAACCACCGGTTCTCGGGATTTGTGTACCAATTTCAGCGACAGTCAGTCCGCCTGCAAGGGTTAAGATTCCACCTAACAGCCAAGCGAATAATGCGATGTCTGAGCTCCCTGAATAGGAAAGGACGTTGCCTGGCTTCATAAAGACGCCTGACCCGATAATGGTCCCGATGACAAGAGATAGGGCGAAAAATAAGCCGATGTCTTGTTTTAACGCTGGTTGTTCTTTGTTCATTACACACGACCTCCTGCATCACTTTCGTACGTTACTGTGACATGTATTTTGTTCATTGTAATACGATTTTAGGAAAACAAGAATTAAAAAAATTTTCTGATTTTCGTATTTGTGATTGAAAGTGTTCATTTATTGGAGATATTAGGGTGAATGTTGTTTTAAAAACGAACAATTAAAGTTTATTTTTGATTTAATGTTAATTTAATGACCGGAAACCGAGCATCCAGTAAACGTGCGATCAAATGGTTGACTTTTCTTGAAAAATGAACTATTTTATTCATAAGGATATTATCTCGAATTCAAGATATTTTAAAATAGGAGTGAAAATAATGAAAATCAATGGGATTCACCACGTATCTGCGTTAACAGCCAATGCTCAGAAAAATGTTGATTTCTACCGCCAAATCCTTGGCTTAAAACTTGTAAAAAAAACAGTCAATCAGGATGACCCGTCTATGTACCACTTATTTTATGGAGATGAGGTCGCTTCACCAGGAACGGAGCTAACATTCTTTGAAATTCCAATGCTTGCCCGCCGTTTGGAAGGGACAAATGCGATCACAAGCACAGGCCTTCTCGTTTCTTCTGAAGAAGCACTCACGTTTTGGGAAAAGCGGTTTGAAGATAAAGGCGTGCAGCAAGAAACAGCTTCCTTGAGAGGCGGAAGACCTGCTTTGCGTTTTAAAGACCCAGAAGGGCAGCAGCTGTTTTTAACAGTAGAACCGAACGCACAAGAGGAAGGCTCACCGCCAGTGCATGACGATATTCCGGCAGAGTTTGCGATTAGAGGTTTAGGTCCAGTTGAATTAACCGTTGCAGAAGCCGACAAAACGATCCGTGTTTTAACGGACATCCTTGGATTCACTGAAAGAGCCCGTGAACAATCAAATGATGGTGAGATCGTGACCATTTTTGAGTCAGGAAATGGCGGCGCTGGAACAGAAATTCATGTGATCGAAAAAACAGAAGGGCCTTCTGAGCGTTCGGGAAGAGGAAGTGTGCATCACGTCGCATTTCGCGTGAAGGATGCAGAGGAGCTTGAAAAATGGTATGAAAAAATATCAAAAGCAGGCTTCACAAACTCTGGTGTTGTGGAACGCTTCTATTTTAAAGCTCTTTACTTTAGAGAGCCAAATGGTATTTTATTTGAAATTTCAACAGATGGTCCTGGATTTACAGTCGATGAAGGGGTGGATGTACTTGGCGATCAATTAGCCCTTCCACCATTCCTAGAGCATAAACGAGCAGAAATTGAAAAAAGATTAACGCCAATTCAATCGTCATAAAAAAAACAGCTCATAACTGAGCTGTTTTTTCATTAGGAACTGACTTGCTTAGATTCAGATTGTGTTAATGTGACCTGTTTCGTTTCTTGTTTTCCGTTTCGAATGAGGGTGATGCTTACAGTGTCTCCTACTTTTGCATTCGTGTATAGCTCATGACGTAATTCGCTACCAGTTTTGATTTGTTTCCCATTGATGGCGGTAATGACATCCTCTGACTTTAAGCCTGCTTTGGCGGCAGGTGAGCCAGCGGCGATTTCTTTGACATACACGCCTTGATCGAGCTGACTGCTTTTAAGTCCGAGTGTTTCTTTCTGATACACATCTGGAACTTGTTCGAGATCCAGCATGCTGATGCCGATATATGGACGTTCAATTTTTCCTTTTGCGAGAAGCTGATCAGCGATTGGTTTGACATCATTGATTGGCAGCGCGAACCCAATGCCTTCCACACCTGTTTCAGAGATTTTCATACTCGTGATCCCCACAACCTTTCCGTCTGTCGTCAGAAGCGGGCCGCCGCTGTTACCTGGGTTAATGGCTGCATCTGTTTGAATGACATTAATGCTGCTTTCGCCTGCTGATGTGTTCATAGAGACTGTTCGGTCGACACCGCTGACAATTCCTTGTGTCACCGTTCTTGAAAGATCTTCACCAAGCGGGTTTCCGATTGCGATGACAGTTTCTCCAGCACGCAGTGAGGAGGAATTGCCTAATGCCGCAACCTTTGTCACATGACTGCTGCTAATTTCCACAACGGCTAAGTCAGTGAGCGGATCAGCTCCGACCAGTTTTCCTTCAATGGTTTTGCCATCATGTAAGGATACAGTTAGTTTATTTGCCCCTTCAATGACGTGGTTGTTTGTTAAGATATAGGCTTTATTGCCTGATTTTTTGAAAATCACTCCTGAGCCTGTACCGGTTTTTTCCTCTTGACTGCTTTTGTTTTGCTGTGATTCATCGAAAGGGTTACTGAAATCGCCAAAGCTCGTGTCTGTTTGAGTTTGTGCTTGGTAGTTTGTAATGCCGACAATTGCTGGTGATACATTTTCGACCATGCTGGAAATGCTGTTTGATGAATTTGATGTTTGGACGGCTGTTGTTTTTGACGAATTCGTGTGATTTGTCGATACTGCTTCTGTTTTCGCTGCCGAATCATTTGCAGTGCTGTCTGATGAATGCTGAGCATACGGCGTAAGAACGTAGACACCTAACGCTAATATACCGCCCACAACACCGCTGACGAATGGTTTAAACCAGCCATTTGGCTTCTTCTGTTTTTGAGGTTGTTCAATAGTTTCTTTGTCATCTTTGTGAGTCATCCGAATCACTCTCTTTCATTGATTTTTTCATGTATGTGTTCAAGGTGTTTTACCGTATGTGGTGGTGACTGATTTTATCGTAAGAAAAAAGTGTGGGATAAAAATGAAAACATTGTGGGAAATTGTTAAAATAAGTAGTGAATCTTAGCAAATAGAGGAGTTTAAACTGTGGAGACAATCGGAATTATTGGATATGGAAGTATGGCTGATATGATGGTGCAAAAGTGGCTTGAAAATGGGATACTTGATGCTCATCAAATCATGATCCATACAAGAAGTGAAACGGAACGCCTGCATCAGCTTAAAGAAAAGCACCAAGAAATCAACATTTGTTCATTAGACGAACTTTCTGCGTCATGTGATACATTGTTTGTCTGCGTGCCGCCGCTTGCTGTATTAGATGTTCTAGATCAGCTACCATCTAAAGCGAAAGCGGTACATATTGTGTCAGTAGCAGCAGCTGTGACATTAGAAAAGTTACAAGCACATACAACACAGCCAGTGTCTAGATACATCCCAACACTCACGTCAGCTGTTGGCACAGGCGTATCCCTTGTTGCACATGGTGTAGCCGCAGGGCGTGAGAACAAAGAACGTTTACACCGTCTGCTTTCAGCTTTTAGCATCGTCAGGGAGGTAGAGGAAGACCGGTTTGATGCGGCAAGCAATTTGACAAGCTCATCTCCTGGTTTTATTGCTGCTCTGTTTGAAGAAATGGCGAAAGCCGCTGTGAGAAATAGTGATCTTTCCTTAGAGGAAGCGAATGAGTTTTTAACGTATGCCCTTTTAGGGACAGGCCAGATCCTTGTAGAACGAGGTCTCACCTTTGCTGAAACTGTCGATAGAGTGGCGACAAAAGGGGGAATTACAGGAGAAGGTGCTGAGGTCATTCAACAGCAGGCACCTCAGATGTTTGATGATTTATTTACACAAACCATGAAGAAATATGAACAGCTGAAATCGCAGATTAATGAAGCGGATAAACACCACTAAAGACATAGTTAGTGGTGTTTTATTTGTTAAAAAAATCCTTTCTGAAATAGTCTTTTGACCTGTATTATCTGAGTCTAAATTCCTTATTTTCAGACATTGTATTGAAAAATCAATCAAGTTCTCATATAATTTTTTAGAAAATTTAGAAAAATATACACAAATTTTATGTTTAATTAAAGGGGGATGGGAATGAAGCTCTATCTATCTGTCGATATGGAGGGAATTACTGGTCTAGCTGATCATACATTTGTTGATTCACGCCAGCATAACTATGAGCGGGGCAGACGCATTATGACAGGTGAAGTGAACGCCTGTGTAGAGGCGCTTATCCAGCATGGTGCCACCGACATTTTGGTGAATGACAGTCATTCTAAAATGAATAATCTTTTGATCGAAGAACTGCATGAAGAGGTAGTTCTCATATCAGGTGATGTAAAGCCTTATTCAATGGTGCAAGGGTTGGATCAAACCTATGATGCAGCTGTTTTTTTAGGCTATCATGCAAGAGCATCAATGAAAGGTGTGATGTCGCACAGTATGATTTTTGGGGTCAGACATTTTTACATAAATGATCATCCAATTGGTGAAATGGGCTTTAATGCGTATGTTGCAGGCTACTATGGTGTTCCAGTGATTCTTGTTTGCGGGGATGATCAAGCAGCACTAGAGGCAGAAAAGCTGATGCCTGGTGTGAAAACAGTAGCGGTGAAAGAGACCATCTCAAGATCTGCTGTGAAATGCTTACCTCCTGCCAAAGTCAATAAACAAATCTCGCAGCAAGTGGAAGCCGCGATGAAACAGATTGATCAAATGAAGCCGCTGACGCCTCCTGATCAGCCGCTGCTTAAGATTGAGTTTGCCAACTATGGACAAGCTGAATGGGCGAATTTAATGCCGGGTACTGCCATCATAGAAGGAACAACAATGGTAACGTACCAAGCAGAGAATATATTAGAAGCCTATCAAGCGATGCTTGTCATGACAGAGCTTGCCGCACGTACAACATTTTGTTAAGCGAGGGGGAGACAGTAGATGGCCAGCTTTTTGCTCAAGCGTTTTATTGCGATGATTGCCACGATCTTAACGATTACGACTTTAACGTTTATTTTAATGAAGGTCATCCCAGGATCGCCTTTCAATGAAGAACGAAATACAAACGAAACCGTCCAGCGAAACCTCGAAAGCTACTATCACTTAGACGAACCACTCTATGTTCAATATGTCATCTATTTAAAATCCATTGTTACCTTTGATTTTGGTCCTTCCATTAAAAAGCCTTCTGAAAGTGTCAATGATCTATTGGCGAGAGGCTTCCCAGTCTCATTAGAACTTGGTCTTATCTCAATATTGATTGCTGTCATCTCTGGCATTCTGCTAGGGGTCATGGCTGCCCTCCGGCATAATGGTTTGATTGATTACATCGCTATGACCATTGCTGTTTTCGGTATATCCATTCCAAACTTTATCTTTGCTACCTTATTAATTCAGCAGCTTGCTGTCAATTTGAAGCTCTTTCCTACAGCGATGTGGACAAGTCCAATGCATATGGTGCTGCCTACAATCGCCCTTGCTGTCGGGCCAATGGCCATTATCGCCAGGTTAACGAGATCGAGCATGATTGAAGTGCTGTCGCAAGACTATATCCGTACCGCCAAAGCAAAAGGACTTTCTCCCTTAAAAATTGTATTTAAGCATGCGCTTCGGAATGCACTTTTACCCGTTGTGACCATTCTTGGAACACTTGTCGCAAGTATTTTAACAGGAAGTTTTGTCATTGAAAAAATATTTGCCATTCCTGGAATGGGAAAATACTTTGTCGAGAGCATTAACAACCGTGATTATCCTGTCATCATGGGAACCACTGTTTTTTACAGCATTATTTTAATCACACTTCTCTTCATTGTTGATGTGGCGTATCGTCTCCTTGATCCGAGGATTCAGCTGCATCAGAAAGGAGGAAAGGCATGAGTATACACCTTCAGCATGATCCACCGAACAGGCATCCTGAAGTCCCGGACGAATGGTTTTCTCCTCGAGAGCAAAAGAAAACGGAAGCCCATGCCATTAAAAGACCCTCTCTTTCCTATTGGGCTGATACATGGAGGCGGCTGAAGCAAAATAAGCTTGCGATGTTTAGTCTATCGGTCCTGATTTTTCTTTTTGTCATGGCAATCTTAGGCCCATTGCTTGCGCCAAATAGTGTGACAGAGCAGCGTCTTTCGATGCAAAATCTGCCGCCCTCTGCTGCTCACTGGTTCGGAACAGATGAGCTTGGGCGAGATGTGTTTACACGTACTTGGTACGGAGCACGCATTTCGTTATTTGTGGGTGTCATGGCAGCCCTGATTGATTTTGCCATCGGTGTGATTTATGGGGGCATAGCCGGCTATAAAGGCGGACGCTATGACCATATCATGATGCGGATTGTCGAGGTGCTCTACGGACTTCCTTATTTACTTGTCGTCATTTTATTGATGGTGCTCATGGGACCAGGGCTTGTCACCATTATTGTAGCGCTCACTGTCACCGGATGGATTGGAATGGCAAGAATTGTGAGAGGTCAGGTTCTTCAGCTGAAAGGCCAGGAATATGTCCTTGCCTCAAAAACCTTTGGTGCCAAAAGCCTGCGGATCATTCGCCGCAACCTTCTGCCGAATACGATGGGGCCGATTATCGTCCAGATGACCCTGACTGTGCCGACCGCGATATTTGCTGAAGCGTTCCTAAGCTTTCTCGGTTTAGGTATTCAAGCGCCGTTTGCAAGCTGGGGCGTGATGGCTAATGATGCTTTGCCGACTGTGCTGTCAGACAATGGACATTGGTGGCGTTTATTTTTCCCGGCATTTTTTATTTCACTCACGATGTTTTGCTTTAACAATTTAGGTGATGGCTTGCAAGATGCGCTTGATCCAAAGATGAAGAGGTGATGGTGCTGTGAAAAAAGTTCTGCAAATTATCAATCTGCACGTCAGCTTTCGGACATACGGCGGTTCAGTTCAAGCAGTGCGCGGAGTGAATGTCGATGTTTATGAAAAAGAAACCTTAGCCATTGTAGGAGAATCAGGCTGCGGAAAAAGTGTGACATCACAAAGTATTATGAGGCTTCTGCCTGCATACAGCGCGCATGTTGATCAGGGAGAAATCTGGTTTCAAGACCGCAACTTGCTGTCATTATCTGAAAAAGAAATGCGCGCCATAAGAGGTGTCGATATCTCGATGATCTTCCAAGATCCGATGACGGCACTCAACCCAACCTTGACAATAGGAGATCAGCTGATGGAAGCAGCGAAGGAACATCAAAAGCTGACGAAAAAAGAAGTGAAAGAAGCCGCCGTACAGATGCTTGATTTGGTTGGTATTCCGCAGCCGAAGGAGAGATTAAAGCAATACCCGCACCAATTCAGCGGGGGAATGAGGCAGCGGCTTATGATTGCAATGGCACTGATTTGTGAGCCAAAGGTGCTGATCGCAGATGAACCGACGACCGCGCTGGATGTGACCATACAGGCACAAATTTTAGAACTGTTTAAAGAGATTCAGAGGAAAACAGGTGTCACCATTATTTTAATCACACACGACTTAGGGGTCGTAGCCCAAGTTGCTGACCGGGTAGCGGTCATGTACGGAGGGAAAATGGTTGAAGTAGGAACAAGGCGAGATATTTTTTACAGTCCGCAGCATCCTTATACTAAAGGGCTTCTGCAATCCGTTCCAAGACTTGATATGAAAGATGAACTGATTCCGATTGAGGGAAGCCCGCCTGATTTATTTGCTCCGCCAAAGGGCTGTCCGTATACCGATCGCTGCCCGGTGGCCATGAAAGTGTGTGATCATATCATGCCGCATGAAACGCAGCGGTCACCTACTCATACAGTGCATTGCTGGCTCCAGGATGAGCGAGCGAACCAAGCGATTTTATCTTCAACACAAAGGGGGAGTTTTTGATGAGGAAAAAAGGGTGGATCATCAGTGTTTGTTTGTTCATCATCATGCTGCTCGCAGGATGTACAGCGAATGAGCAAGCAGGTAAAGGATCATCAAGTAACAAGGGTGAAAAGAAAATATTAACCTTAAATAACGAAAACGAACCGACGTCATTTGACCCGCCGATTGGTTTTAATAATGTATCGTGGCAAGGGCTGAATAACTTAATGGAAGGATTAACGAGACTGAATGAAAAGCACGAACCATCTCCTGCAATGGCTGAAAAATGGGAGATTTCAGAGGATGGAAAAACGTACACGTTTCATTTAAGAGATGGTATCAAGTGGTCGAATGGTGATCCAGTGAAAGCGAGTGATTTTGAATATGCGTGGAAGCGTCTGCTCGATCCGAAAACAGGCTCCTCTGCATCGTTCTTAGCTTACATGATTGAAGGCGGAGAGGCATTTAACAGCGGAAAGGGAAAGAAAGAGGACGTAAAAGTCAGTGCTGAAAATGACAAAACGCTAAAAGTCACACTGGCATACCCGCAGAAGTCATTCTTAAATATGACCGCAAACCCTGCCTTTTTCCCTGTTAATGAGAAGGTAGCTGAGAAGGACCCAAATTGGGCAAAGGATGCCAAAACTTTTGTTGGGAATGGACCGTTTCAGCTGACAGAATGGAAGCATGATGAGAGCTTCACTATGGAAAAAAGTGAGACATATTGGGACAAAAAATCAGTTAAGCTGGACCAGGTGAAGTGGCTGATGATCAGTGATCGCAACACTGATTATCAAATGTATCAATCGGGAGATTTAGATACTGCCTTCGTCCCAGCAGAACAAAGTGAAAATTTGCTGAAAAATAAAGATGTGCACATTGAAGATCAGGCAGGACTGTTCTTTTATCGTCTGAATGTGAACATGGAACCTTTTCAAAATAAGAACATTCGCAAAGCCTTTCAAATGGCGACCAATCCGCAAGATATCGTGGATTATGTAACAAAGAATAAAGAGAAGCCTGCCCGCGCCTTCGTTTCACCGGGAATTCTAGATTCAAAGGGTGAAGATTTCAGAGAAGCTGGCGGCGATCTTGTCAAACAAGATACGAGTGAAGCTGCGAAGCTATTAGAAAAAGGGCTGAAAGAAGAGAACTATTCGAAGCTGCCGCCCGTCACATTAACATATAGCACAAAGCCTGAGAACAAGAAAAAAGCTGAAGCCATCCAGCAGCAATTAAAAGAAGCGCTGGGTGTAGATGTGAAGCTTGCAAACATGGAAGCCAATGTATTTGCAGAAGATCAAAAGGCGCTGAAATTCCAATTCTCGCAAAGTTCATTTTTAGCAGACTATGCAGATCCGATCAATTTCCTAGAGAGCTTCCAAACAGGGAATGCGATGAACCGGACGGGATGGTCAAACGACACCTATGATCAGCTGATTAAAAAGGCGAGCCAGGAAGCAGATGAACAAAAGAGAAATAGCACCCTTCATGAGGCAGAGGCACTTCTCATGGAAGAAGCACCGATCATTCCAATTCATTTTTATAACCAAGTCCATTTACAAAAAGAGGGCGTGAAGGGGATTGTCCGCCATCCTGTTGGGTATATCGATTTGAAATGGGCGCAAGTAGATGGAGAGTAATTGAAGGGAATGAGGAACACGGACGCTTTGAACAAAAGCGTCTGTTCCTTTATTCGTTCATGTTATGGAGAAGATGCCCATAGATTGAAAGAAACAAAGAGAAAGAGGGGATTGGCATGAACCAGCTGCCAGCGGCACTTCAAACAGGGGATACGGTGGGGATTATTGCACCAGCAAGCCCGCCTGATGAATTGAAATTAGCAAAAGGAATTGCCTTTTTAGAAAGCCTCGGGCTGAAGGTGAAAAAAGGGAAGTTTCTCGATTCTCGGTACGGGTATTTAGCGGGGCGTGATCATGAAAGAGTGGAAGATCTTCATGGCATGTTTCAAGATCCAGAAGTCAAAGCAGTTATTTGTGCTTGCGGAGGGTACGGAACTGGAAGACTTGCGGAAGCCATTGACTATGATCTCATTCGCCGGAATCCGAAAATCTTTTGGGGTTATAGTGACATTACGTTTTTACATACGGCCATCCAGCAGCAGACCGGCCTTGTGACCTTTCATGGACCAATGCTTTCTTCTGATGTAGGACTTAAAGAGGTTCATCCGTATACGAAGGATACCTTTTTGCAGCTGTTCACGCCGAAGGCCTTTACGTATACGCATCACTTGTCACCTCTTCATACCTTCTACCCTGGCACCGCTTCAGGTGACATCATAGGAGGGAATCTTGCCCTCATCGTGACAACACTTGGTACACCTTTTGAAATTGATACGAAGGGAAAGCTGTTGTTCATTGAAGATATTGACGAAGAGCCGTATAAAATCGATCGCATGATGCAGCACCTCACCTCTGCTGGAAAATTGGATGATGCGGCTGGATTTATCATTGGAGATTTTCATCAATGTGAACCAAAAAAGAAAGACCAATCCTTAACCTTGGAACAGCTGTGGGAAACCTATATTGTGTCGCAAAAGAAACCTGCACTCGGCGGCTTTCGGATCGGTCATTCATCACCGAACTTTGCCATTCCAATGGGCGTGCAGGCTGCACTAGATGCGGCGGGGAAAAAACTGCACATTTCTCCAGGCGTCGCAGCGAAAGAGGCGATCAAATGAAAATCGTCGATGTTCGTACATGCAGAACGAGTGTACCGCTAAAAAAGCCTTTCAAAACCGCTTTAAGAACGGTGTATGACGCAGCATCTCTGATCGTCATCATCATATATGATCAAGGTGACGTCAGCTACGGAGAGGCAGTTCCCACGTCAGTGATTACAGGAGAAACGCTGGAAAGCATCGACTATGCCATCTGTGAAGTGATCAGACCCATTTTGCTCGGGGCTTCCTTGGTAGAGTATGAACAAATCTTTTCTGCTATGAACCGTGTGCTCGCAAGCAACACAAGCGCAAAGGCAGCAATCGATATGGCCATTTATGATGGGTTAGCAAAGCAGGCAGGACTTCCGCTTTATCAATACCTTGGCGGATATCGTCATCAGCTCGAAACCGACTATACGGTCAGTGTAAACCGTCCGCTCGAGATGGCAGAAGATGCGAAACAATACGCAGCCGAAGGCTTTCAGACGTTAAAGGTGAAAGTGGGGAAAGATGACATACACACGGATATTCAGAGGATCAAGCGGATTCGAGAAAAAATCGGGCCGGACATTCAGATCAGGCTCGACGCAAACCAAGGATGGACGTGGAAGGAAGCGATCACAGCCATTCGAAAAATGGAAGCACTGAATATTGAATTAGTAGAACAGCCAGTGCCGAAAGAAGATATCGAAGGTCTGCGCCGAGTGACAGAAGCAACTGATACATTGATTATGGCGGACGAAAGCATTTTTAGTTTTCATGATGCAATCAAGGTGCTTGAAACGAGAAGCTGTGATCTCATCAACTTAAAACTAATGAAATCCGGCGGCATAAAAGAAGCACTAAAAATCAATGCACTCGCTGAAGCTTACGGTGTTCATTGCATGGTTGGCAGTATGATTGAGTCAAAGCTTGGCATTACAGCAGCGGCACATTTCGCCGCAAGTCAGCCAAATATCACCCGCTGCGATTTTGATGCCCCGCTTATGCTGAAAGAAGACATGATAGACGGAGGAATCGTGTACAAAGGAAAAGACATATTTTTACCGATCGATCATGGGTTAGGCATTCAAGGGGTGAAAGGAGTCTCGTGATGATATATGAATCGAAGGTTCCAGTCGCTAACGTATGGACAGCGCCGCAGTCTCCGAGAGAAATCGATCAAAAGGTACTTCAGGACTCCATCAATATCAAAGAGTGGATTGACCAGCAAACATATGAAGAAAAGTTGGCTTTATGTGAAGAAAATTTGATTCAATCTCAAGTACTGCTCGGCGGGCGAGTGATTGGATTAGAAGAGATAGATGGCTGGATGAAAGTTGTCATACCGCAGCAGGCCAGCCGGAAACATCCGCAAGGCTATCCAGGCTATATACCTGCTGAGCAATTAATCCAAGTAACAGAGGGAAGTGCGTCAGCAGCATCTCTGATCGTTTGTCAGAAAAAAGCCACGCTCTATCAAAACGGGGAACCCGATATGGAGATTAGTTTTTTAACAGAGCTGGCAGCAGCCAAAGAAACAGATGATCAATTTCAAGTTGTGACCCCAGTAGGTATGAGAGAAATCAACAAAGCGGATGTGCGCCCGGTTTCGCAAGCTTTCTCTGCAACTGGCAAAGATGTCGTAGACGCAGGAAAGCAATTTATTGGTCTTTCGTATTTATGGGGAGGCATGAGCAGTTTTGGATATGATTGTTCAGGGTTTGCTTACAGCATGTACAAAGCATGTGGATATCTTTTACCGAGAGACGCAAGTGACCAAGCAGTTCAGGGAACTCCGGTGACATCAAGCCATTTAGAACCAGGCGACTTGCTGTTTTTTGCAAATGAAAACGGAAAGGGAGCGGTCCGCCATGTAGGGATATACGCTGGGGACGGGAAGATGCTTCATTCGCCTAAAACGGGCAGACAAATTGAGCTTCTTTCCCTTTTTGGTACTTCGTATGAAAAGGAATGGGCAGGTGCAAGGCGGTATTTACCAAGCTAGAGGAGGAGCGATCATGACAGTTGAACCACTTTTACAAGTAAACAACCTCAAAAAACATTTTCACCTATCAAAAGGGAGAACGTTAAAAGCGCTGGATGGTGTCTCTTTTCAGCTGAAACAAGGTGAAACCTTTGGTCTCGTTGGTGAATCTGGCTGCGGCAAATCCACACTTGGGAAAGTGCTCATGCGTCTTTATGAACCAACAGATGGTGAAGCCTTATATGAAGGGAAAAGTCTTCACCACCTTTCTAAAAAAGAATCATTTGATTTCAACCGGCAAATGCAAATGGTCTTTCAAGATCCGTATTCCTCCTTAAATCCGAGGCTGTCAGTAAAAGATATTATGCTGGAGCCAATGGAGATTCATCAGCTTTATGGCAGTCAAAAGAAAAGGATTGCCCGCGTAAAAGAACTGCTCGAAGCGGTAGGGTTAAGCTATGATTTTGCCACCCGCTATCCGCACGAATTTAGCGGAGGACAGAGGCAGAGAATCGGCATTGCAAGAGCACTTGCGTTAGCGCCAAAGTTTATTGTGGCAGATGAGCCGATTTCTGCATTAGACGTCTCCGTTCAAGCGCAGGTCGTGAATCTGCTGAAGAAACTGCAAAAAGACGAAGGATTAACTTTTCTTTTTATCGCACATGACTTGTCGATGGTGAAATATATTAGCGACCGAATCGGTGTCATGTATTTAGGCCATCTCGTTGAATTGACGACGAGTGATGCATTATATCAAACACCGCTTCACCCATATACACAAGCCTTACTGTCTGCCATCCCCATTCCAGATCCTGACGTAGAGGACAAGCGCAAAAGGTTTATTCTAAAAGGAGAAATTCCAAGTCCAGTGAACCCGCCAAGCGGCTGTGTATTTCGAACAAGATGTCCTGCCGCGATGGATGTGTGTGCTGAAAAAAAGCCAGTATTACAAGCAGTGGAAGAAGGACATGAAGTCGCCTGTCATTTATATAATAGAAAATAGGACAAGCCAGATAAAAAGCCAGCAAGTAGACAAGCTGTTCTACACGCTGGCTTTTTTAATAGATGAACGCCGAATAGGTAATGTGCAGCATCTGAACGAGCCGCCAGATTTAATAATTTCAGAAAAGTCCACTTCAATAACGGTGTACCCGTGAGCGATTAATGCAGCATTTGTTTCTTGGTTGCTTGGCAAGCTGATCACTTTTTTCTGCCCAATGGATAAAACATTTGGTCCAAGTGTGAATTGCTCTTGTTCACTGATTTCAACAAAATGATAATACGTTTTGAGCAGCTGGAGATCCTTTTGCTTGAACGCTTCAGGATAAATGAATATCTCGTCATGAGACAGAATATTCATCACACAATCGAGATGCAAAATGTGAGGAGGAAGGTGAATTGGAATGATGTCGTGATCCGGCAGTTCCTTTTTGAGCTGGTAGATAGCGGCTGGACTAGTTCTTTTGCTCGTGCCAACAAACACACGGTTCTGATCCACAAGCACATCGCCGCCTTCAATCGTTCCGTCTGTCAAGGTGACAGCTGATAACCCGTTTGCCTGTGCCCACTCTTTTAGACATTGTTCTTCCCCTTGCCGAACCGGAGCGGCCATCTTTGAAACAAACAGTGTATGTCCAATCGTAAACCCAATATCCCGAGTGAAGACTTGCTCAGGGAAGCGGTCATTCGCTGGGAGCAGGATGGGCCGTACTTGATGATCTTTAAGTGTTTGGATCAATTGCTTATGCTGAGCGACTGCTTTCATTTGAGAAATATTTTCTTTCGCAAAATGTTTCTGTGTTTCGTTGATAATTTGTTTGATTTCCATATAAATAGGACTGCATAAAAGAACTTCTTCTAAATCGTCGTATTCACTCATGCATTGCGGCATTTTGTATAATTGCTCTGCTCTCATCGAATCCATCAAATGGCCTCCTTGTTCGTTCATAGTTCTATTATTCCTTCTTCTTGTCATGGTTGAAACATTTCCGAAAGAAAATCTCTCACATAAGACTAAAGCAAAAAGTTTAGACAAACCTAAAAGAATAGTGTTTAATAAAAGTCGTTCCGCATCTACGAAAACAGCAAGAAGGAGCTATGATGATGAGTGAAGAGAATTTCAAATACTGCAAGGAATCGAAAGTTGTTAAAACCAGCAGGGTATTCCCTCTCGATACGAATAACCACCAAACGTTATTTGGCGGGAAATTAATGAGCTATATAGATGACATTGCCTCTATCTCGGCAGCAAGACACAGCCGCAGTGAAACGGTCACAGCTTCAATGGATTCTGTTGACTTTTTAGAGCCGATTGGACAAAAGGAGTCCGTATGCTTGGAATCCTATGTCACATGGGTCGGCACGTCTTCTATGGAAGTGTTCGTCAAAGTCATTAAAGAAAACTTGATGTCTGGAGAACGCAGGCTCGCAGCGACTTCATTTCTGACATTTGTCTCATTAGATGAAAACGGAAAGCCTAAACGAGTCCCGCAGGTGATGCCGGAAACAGAAGAAGAGATCATGCTTCATCAAACAGCGAAGCAGCGGGCAGAGGAAAGAAAAAGCCGCCGAAAACATAGTAAGGCGCTTGCTGACGCACTTGGGACAGATAAACCTTGGGCGTAAAAATCACCCTTTAAGCGGTGATTTTTTTCTAGTACGGTATCTTGCATGGCAAGATAGTGTATGGTAAGATGAAGCTATCTTGTGATGCAAGGTACTGGAATCGGAGGAACTATCATGACAACATCCACACAAATGCTAAAAGGGATTTTAGAAGGCTGTCTGCTGTCGATTATTTCTGAGGGTGAAATTTATGGGTATGAAATGACGAAGAAGCTCGCGCATTATGGGTTTGATCAAATAAGTGAAGGCAGTATCTATCCAATTTTGCTACGAATGCAAAAGGAACAGCTGGTGACCACTGTCACAAAAGCGTCAGCAAGCGGGCCGAAAAGGAAATACTATACGCTCACACAAGCGGGGGAACAAGCGCTCACACAGTTTATTGCCCGCTGGAATGAGCTTTCGAAAAATGTAAACTGCTTATTACTAAAAGGGAAGTGAGATTATGGTATCAAAAGAAACACGACACATTCTACTAGAGCTGCAACTTTATCTCATATCAAAGGGAAAAAATCAGGATGAGATTGATGAGCTGATGGACGAATTGACCACACATGCAGTTGAGGCTGAAAAAGACGGCAAAACAGGAGAGGATGTGTTCGGCGGAGATCCGCGGAGCTATGCTGATGAACTCTCAAAAGAGCTGTCAGGAAATCATAAAGACTGGGTGCCGTTTGTCAGTGCTTTTTTAATTGGGTCACTTTTTTACATGATGTTAGCAGATGCAATCAGTCAAAGTTTATCGTATTCTTGGTTTGCTTTGATTGGATATCCAATCGTTTTAGTGGCCAATGTTATCATGATCATTGTGATGTTTAGAGCGACCACCTTTCAAACAAGCAGCCGGATATTTCTCTACTTTTGGATATTAGGAATTTTTCAGCTGACAGCAATGGTGACAATCAAACTTTTGGATCAAAAACTTGGCACGCCATTACTTGTACTTACTTCAGGACAAAGATGGGGCGTCATTCTGCTTATGTTGCTATGTATCGTTGTATTCAATGCAATCTTAAAGGCGAATGTCGTTTCATTGATTCCGCTCATCTTTTTCGGACCGCAGCTCATATTCGAATGGATTGGCTGGACGTCACCAAGTGTGATTTTACTGCAAAGTCTGCTGTCTATTGTGGTTTTAATAGGGCTTATGCTCATTGTCCTGCGCCGGGCAAATAAGAAAAATGAAAATACGAATGTAAACTGAGCACATCCGATCAGATGTGCTTTTCTTTTTCTAAAAAAATGTAGAAATAGAATTGTGTTTTTCATTACAATGGGGAGAGGACAAAAATGAAAAGGGGTTCTGTTTTTGGATATCGTATGGGGGTATGTACTCGTTTTTGTATTGGCTGCTTTGCCTTTTTTTGAAGTGATTGGTGTCGTTCCATTCGCAATCTTAAGTGGACTGCATCCTGTGACAACAGCTGTGATTGGATTCATCGGCAACTTTCTCACAGTCTTGTTCCTCATTGTGTTTGTGGACCGGTTTAAAGCATGGTGGTTAAAGAGAAAGGAAGAGAAAGGTGATGAAAAAGGAGAGAAAAAGCAGCTGCGGGCGAGAAAAATTTGGGAACGATACGGTCTGCCTGGATTAGCGCTCATTGGTCCTTTTATCATCGGCAGTCATTTAGCGGCCCTGATGTGCATGAGCTTTGGAACGAAAAGAAAGCAAGTCGCTGTGTGGATGACCGTCAGCTTAATGATGTGGACAGCGCTGGCTGCTAGTTTAACTGGTGCGGGCTTCCATTACTTTGCCCCAGATTCAAATGGGTTGTTCGGAGATATTTTTAGCAAGTAAAAAAAGGGAGGATCATCAATGTCATATCAAACAAGAACAGTACTAGAAACAGAGCGCCTGAAACTGAGAACGATGAATGAACATGATGCGTCATTTTTATATGACGAGCTGTTTCAAGACGAAGAAGTGATGAAGTATTATCCTTCTTTGAAGGATGAACAGCAGACAAAAGAGTGGATTGCATGGAATCAAAAAAATGACCGCACGTACCACACCTCGCTATGGATCATTGAAGATAAAGAAACAAATGAACGACTTGGACAAAGCGGAATTGTTCTGCAAAACATTGAAGGGCAAACCGAACTTGAGATCGGCTATATGCTAAAGAAAGCGGCGTGGGGGAATGGCTATGCTGCTGAGGCTGCCAAAGGCTGCCTTACTTATGGATTTGAAGAAATGAAGGTCAGACGGATGATCAGCTTAATACGTCCTGAGAATGAAGCGTCGGTGAAGGTTGCTTTAAAAATGGGCATGAAAAAAGAAAAAACCATTTCAAAATGGGACCAAATCATTGATGTATACAGCATCACCCGTGACGGAGAAAATGGCTCGCTTACTGAATAAGCAGAGCCGTTTTTTTCTTTTATGCACGTTGTTCTAACTGAAGCAAATATTTCTTTCGTTCAATTCCCCCGCCGTAGCCTCCAAGTTCACCATTTGTTTGAATCACGCGGTGGCAAGGAATGATAATCGCCAATTGATTCGCACCATTTGCATTACCAACGGCACGAACCAAATGCGGATCGCCAAGTCTCGTGGCTAGATCACGATAGGATCTCGTTTCCCCTGATGGAATGAGTGAGAGCTGCTCCCACACCTTCATTTGAAAAGGGGTGCCATGTAAGGAAAGGGGTACAGTAAACTTGGTCAGCTTTTTCTCAAAATATAAGGCCAATTCCTTTGCTAATTGCTGATGGACGTTTGTTTCTCCAACTAAAATACGGGCATGATGCTTCTTTCTTAATGTTTCAATTTCTTTTTCGAGTCCCCGCCTGTCCATAAACTCCAGTAAATACACATGTGTGGCATCTGTCACGCTGATCATCCGCCCGATCGGTGTGGAAATAAAATTAGCATAGAGAATGTGAATCTGCGCTTTTTTAGGGGGATTTCCCATGATTTTCGTAAATGCATCATTGAAGGCGCTTGAAGATTCATAGCCGAAGGTGACCTGCTGATCGATTACTTTTTTTCCGTTCAAAATTTCTTTAAAGGCAAGTCCCATTCGGCGTGATCTTGCATATTGAACAAAGGTCATGCCGTAAATGTCTTTAAACTTTCTTCGAGCTGTGGCAGAGTGAATCCCTAATTGACGGAAGTCCTCTTCCTTCCAGCGTTTCTCAGGATTTTTTTCTACTGCTGAAACGAGTGTTTTGACTTCTTCAGGAATACTGTTAGGGTATGTTAATGGTGTGCAGCGTTTGCATGGGCGATACCCTGCCAGCAGTGCCTCCTCCGCTGTAAAGAAAAACTCACAGTTTTCATATTTGGGCTTTCTGGCCGTACATGTGGCATGACAGAAGATGCCGGTTGTCTTAATACAGGCAAAGAATGTGCCGTCATATTGCGGATTCTTGTCAACAAGTGCTTGATAAAATTCATGTTTTTGTTCATCGGTCATCATCATATGAATCCACCTCTTGATTTTCTATAAAATGTTTTTCAGTATTTTAAAGTTGAACGTTCATCACATCAATCTTATTTCATTATATCAGCGATGTGATCGTTGCCGTACCCGTACCCGCGCTTTAAGGAAGGCGGAATGAATCTTCTTTCTCGTATGAAAGCATGATAAATATGTCGATCTCCTCCTGTTTTAGTTCATATACTTTAGCTGCTTCTGTTTCATTTCTTCATAAAATGCTTCAACTTCTTGTTCGTAAAGTATGGTCTCCATGTCCTTGTATTTACGCTTGATCGTCAATGTGATAAAAAATAAATGGATTGTCATATATGCTCATTTCCCTTCAGTCCGCAGCACGCGAAACAGCCCGTAAATCTTCTTGATCAGTTAACCTGTTTCTAACACTTAGTATACGGCGGTCCCATAAAAATTCTTTCGAAAAATGAACAAGTATATTTGGTAGAGTAAAGCAAAGTGATAGACCAGTATTTAGGGGTGTGATACAATTTTGACACAGAATCTGCTCTAAGTCAGATCTGCTTATCATGAATTGGTTTTCTAGGGTTCCGTGCGGGTGGCGCAGTCTGGACCGAGAGAAAACACATAGGGTCTAGACAATAGACCGTATGACACGGAGGGATAAAAGCCCGGGAGATTTGATCAAACGATCGATTTCCAGGCTTTTTTTTTGTTGGTTGGAATCGTTCAGAAAGGAAGGGATCTAATGAAATGGGGAAATGTCTTGATTGCGGCGATCTTTGAAGTCGGCTGGGTGATGGGATTGAAATATGCTGACTCTTTATTGGAATGGGCCGCAACCATCGTTTGTATTGTCGTCAGCTTTTATTTACTCCTGAAAGCTACGACTGTACTGCCAGTTGGCACACTTTATGCCGTTTTTACCGGACTTGGGACAGCAGGTACTGTCATAGTAGGTATGGTCATGGGGGAGCCGGTACAGCTAGTGAAATTACTTTTAATCATGGTGCTTTTAAGCGGTGTATTAGGGCTCAAACTGACCACAGGAGAAAAGAAAGGAGAGACTGAATCATGAGCTGGCTTTTACTCATTGGGGCAGGCATTTTAGAAATGCTTTGTGTCACCATGATGAATCAATTCCAGAAAGACCGGCATGTCAAATGGATTTTATTTATTGCAGCTGGATTTTCGCTGTCCTTTCTCATGCTCTCTCTTGCGATGAATACAATTCCGATGGGAACGGCGTACGCCATTTGGACAGGTATTGGAGCTGCTGGAGGAGCCATTGTCGGCATGCTGTTTTATGGTGAGTCGAAAGACGCAAAACGTATTTTCTTTATCGCATTGATTTTATCTGCGGCGGTCGGTTTAAAGATTATTGAATAAGAAAAGGGCTGGCATCTGTCTGCCAGCCTTTTTTATTACATCGAATGATGATTGGAATCGTTTTCATTTTTTCGGTAAAGCTGACTCACAAGCAGAAAACAGATACCAAATGTGAGCAAAGGAATGAGTCTCTCACCGGTCATAAATAGATAAATACCTGTGATTAGACATACGATGCCGAGCCAAAAGCTCACTTTACCAAACAAAGTCATGCTTTTCATCTCCATCACTCCTTTTGTGATAAAAGGTCTACTCACATTATATCACGCTAGGTGCAGAATTGAATGAATATTCAATAAAAAATGGACTCTTCATTGCTTTTTCTCTTTCCAGTCCAGTATAATATTTCATTAGAATGAAAACGTAAATGAGGTCATGATACATGAGAACATTGATTACAGAGAAACTTGAATTACACAGACAAAAGCACGAGCAAAAAGGCAGACTGCTTGTCAGCTGCCCGGATCAGCCTGGTATTGTATCAGCTGTTTCTTCCTTTTTATTTGAGCACGGAGCGAACATCATTGAATCCAGCCAATACACAACAGATCATGAAAGCGGCCGTTTCTTTTTAAGAATTGAATTTGATTGGAAAGACATTTCGGCCAACTTAGATCAGTTGAAAAATAGTTTTGAGCCAATTGCCGCATCATTTCAAATGACATGGAGTATGTCACGTGCAAGTGATCTGAAAAAGCTGGCGATCTTTGTATCGAAAGAGCTTCATTGTTTAAATGAACTTCTATGGGAATGGCAAAGCGGAAATTTAATGGCTGAAATCGCAGTTGTGATCAGCAATCATGAAACGGCAAAGGATACGGTCGAAGCACTCGGCATCCCATTCCATTTTGTGAAGGCGAATAAAGACATTCGTCAAGAGGCAGAAAAACAGCAACTTGCTCTATTAGAAAAGTACGACATTGATGCCGTTGTGCTTGCTCGATACATGCAAATTTTAACGCCTAAATTTATTGAAGAGCATCCGAATAAAATCATTAATATTCATCATTCCTTCCTGCCAGCGTTTATTGGTGCAAACCCATACAAGCGGGCATATGAACGAGGCGTCAAATTAATTGGTGCGACTTCTCATTATGTGACCAATGATTTAGACGAAGGACCGATCATTGAACAAGATATTGAGCGTGTAGATCACCGGGATGATGCGGAAGCCCTAAAAAATATTGGCCGGACAATTGAGCGCAGTGTGCTTGCACGTGCTGTCAAATGGCACTTGGAAGATCGAATTATTGTTCATGAGAATAAAACGATTGTCTTTAATTGACCGCTTGACTTTTCTTTAGCAATTGGTGATAATATAAAAAAATTAACGAGCGTTGAAAAGGAATAGTAAGCAGGAACTGATGCGTAAAGAGAGCAAATGATATGCTGAAACATTTGCCGCAGACAGCTGCTGAACCTGCCCTTTGAGCCTTAGAGGAAAAATCTAAGCGCGTGCCTGGCGTTACAGGAGTTGAGTGGAATAAGCATTTCGCATGCTTATTCAATGAAGGTGGTACCACGGAAAATCCCTTTTCGTCCTTTACATAAGGAGAAAAAGGGATTTTTTTGTGCCTAAAGGTATAGCGGAGGGAATCAAGGATGAAAAAGCAAAGGATCGTCATAAAAATTGGCAGCAGTTCATTAACAGAGCAAAAAGGAGCCATTGATGAACAAAAGATGCAGGATCATGTAAGAGCCATAGCAAAGCTCAAAGAAGCAGGGCATGAAATCATTTTAATTTCATCAGGAGCCGTTGCGGCAGGATTTGGAAGCCTAGGCTATCCATCAAGACCTGTGACCTTAAAGGGGAAACAGGCAGCCGCTGCCGTTGGTCAGGGCTTGTTAATGCAAAAATATACAGAGCTTTTTTCACAGTTTCACATGACACCTGCTCAAATGCTTTTAACACGTAATGACTTTTCAGATCGAACGAGATATCGAAATGCTTACGCAACGATGATGGAGCTGCTGGAAAGAAAGATTTTGCCGATCATAAACGAAAATGATTCAGTTTCCATCGAGGAGCTTACCTTTGGGGATAATGACATGCTGTCAGCTCTTGTCAGTGGATTAATCCATGCAGACCAATTGATCATATTAACAGACATCAATGGCATTTATGATGCAAATCCAAATGAGCATCCTGAGGCGAAGCGGTTTGATGTCCTGACTCACATTTCAGAAGAATTGTTTTCATATGCAAAGAGCACTGGTTCAAAGGTTGGCACAGGCGGAATGAAATCGAAGCTGTCTGCTGCACAAACGGCACTTTCACTTGGTGTGAAAGTATTCATTGGCACAGGCACTGGGGAAGACAAGCTGCTTCGCATTCTTGCGGGTCAAGGTGACGGAACGTATATCGGTGAACAGGATTTATCAGCCGTGAACAACCGCCGTCAATGGATTCAATTCCACTCACCGGTCTCTGGAAAGATCATGATTGATGCAGGAGCGGAAGCGGCGATTTTGCATAATGGCAGAAGCCTTCTTCCGGCAGGAGTCATTGATGTCGCTGGTGACTTTTCTAAAGGAGAGGTTGTAGAAGTCGTCGGGCCAAATGGATTAGTTGGTAAGGGACAAACCTTGTACGCATCCGATGAGCTTCTTGGCATTAAAGGAATGCGAAGTGACGAGCTTTCAAAAGAGAAGCCTGAGGTCATACACCGAGATCACTGGGTACAGCATGTACAAAACTGAGGAGGGAATATGATGAATGAAGTTCTTGAAAAAGCAAAAAAAGCAAGTGTAGCTAAAGATCAGTTGCTTCTAAAAACGACGGAACAAAAAAATGCTGCCCTGCACGCCATTGCGAGTGCACTAAAAGCATCTTCAGCTTATTTAATAGAGGAGAACCAAAAGGATGTTCAAGCGGCTGAGGAAAAGCAGTTCACGCCATCTGTCATTGACCGGATCACACTCACGGAAGAGAGAATTGAAGCCATTGCAGACGCGACTCTTCAACTCATTCAGCTAAAAGACCCAATTGGTGAAACGTTAGAAACCATTCAAAAAGAAAACGGTCTATTCATTGAAAAGGTCCGTGTACCGCTTGGAACGGTTGGTATGATTTATGAAGCAAGACCAAATGTGACAGTCGATGCTGCGACCCTTTGCTTGAAAACTGGGAATGCTGTTATTCTGCGCGGAAGCTCATCTGCTATTCATAGTAATAAAGCGATTGTAAAGGTGATTCATGAAGCGCTTCATACGACGGATATTCCAGTAGACAGTGTGCAATTGATTGAAGATACTGGCCGTGAAACGGCGAAAACGCTGTTCACCTTAAATGAATACCTGGATGTCCTCATTCCGCGCGGAGGGAAGAATTTAATTGATCTTGTAGTGAGAGAGTCTACTGTGCCGGTGCTTGAGACAGGTGCAGGAAATTGTCATATCTACATTGATGAAACAGCGAAAAACGAAATGGCTGAGCGGATTGTGCTGAATGCCAAAACCCAAAGACCATCTGTTTGTAATGCGATTGAGAGCATTGTCATTCATGAAACTTGGGCAAAAACATACGGTGCTTCGTTATTTGAAGCCCTTCAATCAAATGGGGTAGAAATACGCGGTGATGGAGCCGTTTGCGCGCTTGCTCCTAGTGCTGCCTTAGCGACAACGGAGGATTATGCAACGGAGTTTTTAGCACCGATTGTCAGTATTAAAATCGTAAAAAACATAGAAGAAGCGATTCAGCATATTCAAACATATAGCTCAAAGCACTCTGAAGCGATCATTACGGAAAATGATGAGCATGCAGCCCTTTTCTTAACAGCGGTCGATGCTGCCGCTGTTTATCATAATGCCTCTACTCGTTTCACAGATGGCTTTGAATTTGGCTATGGAGCAGAAATAGGTATTAGTACACAAAAACTTCATGCAAGAGGGCCAATGGGGCTGCCGGCCTTAACGTCTGAAAAATTTGTCATTCGTGGTCAAGGACAAATAAGAGAATAACGAATTCAAAAGAGAGTCTTGTGACAACAGGCTCTCTTTTTCCTTTCATTTTTGTATTTCTCCGGTCAAGTATGATAAAATATGGTAATGTTTTATATTTTGAGAAGATTGGAGAAGGCAACGTATGGCGAAAATCATTCCCTCTTCGGATATTGGAGTGAAAATCAACAAGTGGTATGAATTAATCCGCAGATTTGATTCAGAACAAGCAGAACAGTTAAAACAGGAAATTCGCACCTCTCTTGATTCAATGGAAGAAGATCAGAATTTGCTTCTCTATTTTTCTTTAATGGAATTTCGGCATGAGGTCATGCTCGATTATTTAAAGCCATTAAAGGAAGGAAAGCTTCGCGCCAACTTTTCCGAGCTTTCGAAAGAAATAGATGAGCATCAAACGCATGTCACAGGCATGCTTGAATACTACTATCATTTTTTCAGAGGCATGTATGAATTCGGACGGAGGGAGTATATTGCTGCCATATCGTCTTATCAAAAGGCAGAGCATAAGCTTTCTTTTGTATCAGATGATATTGAACGTGCAGAATTTCATTTTAAAATGTCAGAAATATATTATCACATGAAACAAACACATATCTCGATGCACCATGCTAAACTAGCGCTGGATGTTTATGTTCAGCATGAACTGTATGCGCTTCGTACCATTCAGTGTCAATTTATTGTGGCCGGTAACTACGATGATATGAGAAGGCATGAAAAAGCATTACCACATCTCGAAAGAGCACTTGCGAGATCAAGAGAGTTTCAGAATGTGCGTTTTATTGCCTCCTCTTTATTTAATATGGGCAACAGTTATTACCGAATGGGAGACTTGGGCCGCGCACTCGAATTAATGAAAGAATCCATCTCGTTATTTGATCAAAATCAATCCGATCATCTTCGTCGATCTATAGACCCTCTTTATACAGCCGCTCAGATATTATACAAACAAGGAAAACACGAAGAAGCATTACACTACAGAGAAGAATGTATGAAGCGAGCAGAAGCTCTTCAAGATGACATTCATATTCAGAAAACCATATTTCTAGAAGCATTGTATTTAAGACAAGATGCTGAGCATATTAAACGAATTTTCCATTTTTTAGAGTCTGCCTATGCATATCCTGATATAGAGGAGCTGGCATTAGATACCGCAAAGTATTATAATGAAATGGGGGATTATGAAAAATCTTCCATGTTCTATGGGGAAGCGGAACATGCTCGAATCTATATTCAGAGAGGGGATTGTTTATATGAATTTTAAAAAATGGGCAGTCGTCTGTACAAGCATCACCATCATGGCATTGTGGCTGGCAGCAGCAAATGCCGATCCAGATAACAGAAACCATACGCTAGAACAACCGAATCCGCAGCATGACACGATCTAAAAGCCCTTGTTAAAGGGCTTTTTTTCATGTCTAAAAATTTTGGGACATGCTCATAAAAAGGGTTCAGGGAGGAAAACTTAAAAAAGAGTATTTATTGATTGACTCTGCAATTTAAATTGTGTACAATTTAATTGTAGAAAATATTATTGGAGAGAAAGAGGGTTATATTCATGTCAGACGTTTTATTTACAGCAACGGTATCAGCTGTCGGAGGAAGAGAAGGAAAGGTTGTTTCAACAGATGGTGTACTTGAGCATGATGTAGCAATGCCTGGAACACCAAGAGCAAAAAAACTTGAAAAAGCAACAAATCCAGAGCAATTATTCGCAGCAGGCTACTCTGCATGTTTTGATTCAGCCCTTCAAATGGTAGCAAGACAAGAGCGTATCCGTTTTGAAAGTGAAGTAACAGCACATGTCAGTTTATTAAAAGACAGTTCAGATGGCGGCTTCAAACTAGGCGTTCAATTAGAAGTAAAGGGAACTGGCATTGAGCAGTCAGCATTAGAAGAACTTGTTCATAAAGCACACGGTGTATGTCCATATTCAAAAGCAACTCAAGGAAATATCGAAGTAGAACTAGTAGCTGTCGCACAATAATTAGACATCAATAAAAGGCTGAGGGAATGTTCCCTCAGCCTTTTGGTTGTGTTAAATTTTGCAAAAGCTCATGTAAAGAGGCGCGCAGTATTTTTAGCTCTTCTTCTGATCTGCCTGTCCCAGTCAGCATGTGAAACGGAATCGCAGTGGCCTTTTCTTTTAGCTGTTCTCCATATTCCGTTAAACGAATTTGCACAGACCGCTCATCCTCTTTCGAGCGTTCTCGGATAATGAGTCCGTTTTGCTCCATTCGTTTCAGCATGGGTGTGAGTGTACCGGAGTCTAAATAGAGAAGCTCTCCCATCGCTTTCACATTTAATGTTCCATGCTCCCACAATAAAAGCAGTGCCAAATATTGCGGATACGTAATGTTTAATTCTTCTAATAACGGTTTATACTGCTTCGTCATCTCTCGTGAGCTTGCATATAACAAGAAACAAAGCTGATTTTCCAGCTTCATATGTTCAAATTCATTTGTCATGTCAGTCACCAACTATTTTTTGTCATACTTATCATTGTATAAGATTTTCTTCCTTTTTAAAATAAATACAGACGAAAAATGAAAAATTCTTCAATGTGCGATAAATGTTTGAGAAATGAATAGAACGTGAAAAGGATCAATAGATAAAGGAGGAGATGAAGATGAAACCATTATTCACAGCAAAAGTAAAGGCGCAGCATGGAAGAGCTGGACATGTTCGTTCAGAAGATGGTGTGCTCGATCATAATATTGTCATGCCTAACGCAAAGAAAGATGGAGAGACTGGTACAAACCCAGAGCAATTATTTGCAGCAGGCTATGCAGCTTGTTTCGGAGGAGCACTTGAACAGGTAGCCAAGAAGCAAGGGATAGAAATTGAATCGGAAGTAGAAGGACATGTCAGTCTTTTAAAAGATGAAAGCGACGGCGGCTTTAAGCTTGGCGTAAAGCTGATTGTGTCTGCGAAAGGTTATGATCATGACAAAGTGAAAGAGCTTGTCCATGCTGCACATGAATTCTGTCCATATTCAAAAGCAACAAGAGGGAACATTGAAGTAGAGCTTGAAGTGGCGGAGTAATAGTAGAAGACACCTGCTTACGAGCAGGTGTCTTTTTTTAATATTCTTTCTTTTTATCGTATGTTTCCCATGCTTCAAATGGCGCAAGGGTTTTTTGAGGTGTCAGCTTGTAAAATGGTATATTTCTTGATTCGTATTCTTTGTTGATTTCTTCATAAATAAACGAGTCATCAAAACCAGCATCCGCTGCATCCTGATGTCCAGCAGCGAAATACACAGCTTTTGGTCTAGCCCAGTAAATAGCGCCAAGGCACATCGGACAAGGCTCGCAGCTTGTGTATAGAGTGCAATCTTCTAATTGGTATGTATGTAGAGTTTGGCACGCTTTGCGAATGGCTGTGACTTCTGCATGTGCGGTAGGGTCATTACTCGTTGTCACATTGTTGCTTCCCTCTGCAATAATCTGACCATCCTTGACAATGACTGCTCCAAAAGGGCCGCCAGTACCACTATTGACTCCTTCTACTGCAAGATCAATTGCGCGTTGTAAAAAATCTTCGTGATTCATTGTCTTCCTCCCTTTGTTCGACTGACTTCTCTAGTATAAACGAATCATGCTAGAAAAGAAATCGTCATAGTAGAAGATCGAACAGGCCAATTTGCACATAAAAAACCCCTGCCACGTTCAGCAGGGGAGAGGCATTCGATTATGCGTGCTGCGCCAGCTTTTTACGAGCGACTTCAGCAGCTGTGACCATGTTTTTCAAAGCAGCAATGGTTTCAGGCTCTTGTCTAGTTTTTAGCCCACAATCCGGATTCACCCAGAACCGATCAGTTGGACAAACGTTCAGCGCATCATCAATGATTTCGCTCATTTCTTCAACAGATGGAACGCGCGGGCTATGGATGTCATAAACGCCTAGTCCAAGCCCTTTCAAATATGGGTGCTTTTCTAAGTAATCGAGGAATCCGCCATGACTGCGTGAATGTTCAATTGTAATCACGTCAGCATCCAAGTCTTCGATCGTATCGACAATATCTTCGAAGTTACTGTAGCACATATGTGTATGAATTTGTGTGTCATTTTGAACGGATGATGTGGATAAACGGAATGACTCTGCTGCCCAGTTTAAATATTCTGCCCAATCACTTTCTTTGAGCGGAAGTCCTTCTCTTAGCGCAGGCTCATCCACTTGGATCACTTGAATACCAGCTGCCTCTAAAGCTTCTACCTCTTTACGCAAAGCGAAAGCGATTTGGAAAGCAATGTCTTTACGAGAGATATCCGTTCTTGGGAAAGACCAGTTTAAGATGGTAACAGGTCCTGTCAGCATTCCTTTAACTTTTTTCTCTGTTAAACTTTGTGCGTAAACTGTCTCTTTCACTGTCATTGGCTCTGTAAACTCTACATCTCCATAAATGATTGGCGGTTTCACGCAGCGTGATCCATAGGATTGTACCCAAGCAAATTTTGTAAAGGCAAATCCGGCTAGCTTTTCACCGAAGTATTCAACCATGTCTGTCCGTTCAAATTCTCCATGTACGAGCACATCCAGGCCAATTTCTTCTTGAATATCAATCCATCGTTTTGTTTCTTTCTTAATAAATTCATCATACTCTGCATCTGTCCACTCATTTTTGCGCCACTTTTGACGAGCACTGCGCACTTCGGCAGACTGCGGGAAGCTGCCAATCGTTGTGGTTGGAAGAAGCGGGAGCTCAAGAGATTCGTTTTGGATACGCAGGCGTTCTTCAAAGGCAACTGGACGTTTAAAATCTTTCGATGAAAGATTGTTGCGTTCCGCTGTTAGATCCGCATTTGTTCCTTTTGCGAACTCTTTTAAGGTAAGAAGTGCTTGTGCTGCTTCGTTAATGTCGGCATCAATGGCAGCTGCTCCTTTTGTTAAACCTTCTTTTAATAATGTCAATTCACCCAGCTTTTCAGTGGCATAAGATAGTCCGTTTAATAGTTTTTCTTCAAGCTGTTCACTTGGGTGTTTGGCAACTGGTACATGCAGTAAGCTGCTTGATGGCTGCAGCCACACTTCTTTCGGCTGAACGTCAGCAATGACTTCAGAAATAAAGGATAATCTTTCCCCAAGATCTGATCTCCAAATATTTCTTCCATCAATGATGCCAGCTGCTAAAATTTTATCTTTCGGGAAGCCGTGCTTTTTCACTTGATCCAGGTTGCGCCCTTGATCATGGACAAAATCAAGACCGATTGCTTCAACAGGATATGTGACAAGCTCTTCATACGCATCTACTGAATCAAAGTAGGTTTGAAGAAGAATGTTCAAGCCAGGTACGGCTTCTTTGATCGTTTGATAAATTTCTTTTACAGATTTTACGTCTTCACTTGAAGCTGTGACAAGTGCAGGTTCATCAATTTGAACCCATTTGACGCCGGCTTCTTCAAGTTCTTTTAAAAGCTGCGTATAAAGCGGTACTAGACGCTGCTGAATTTCTTTCACTTCATTTGCTTCATAACCTTTAGAAAGTGAGACAAATGTATAAAGACCGAGTACAACTGGTTTTGTTTCAACACCAAATGCCTTTTTCACCTTTTCGTAAGCTTCAAGCGGTTTGTTGTGTGTGAGTTTAAATTCTGTGCTTTTTTCGTATTCTGGAACGATGTAGTGATAGTTTGTATTAAACCATTTTGTCATTTCACTTGAGACGGCATCTTTTGTTCCTCTTGCCATCGCGAAGTATGTATCTAGCGGGTCTTTTAAGCTGCGGAAGCGCTCTGGAATCCAATTGAACATAACAGCAGTATCCAGCACGTGATCATAGAAGGTAAAGTCTCCAGAAGGAACAACATCAATTTGTTGATCGATTTGTGTTTTAATGGCAGTTAAAAATTGTTCATCCAGTGTGCCTAAGAGGGTTTCGCGGTCTGTTTGACCTTTCCAGTAAGACTCAAGTGCTTTTTTCCATTCTCTGTTTAAACCAATTCGCGGAAAGCCTAGATTACTTGTTTTAACAATTGTCAATTCCAATTCCTCCTCTAAATATAAAAAGACATTTACGCTCATGATCAAGATTGATGAGGTAAATGTCTGGTTTAAAAGACAAAATGTGTGTGCGAAATAAGGCGTGAGTATCACTGACGCTTTTCCGACATCTCCTATCAACCGTAGGGGGTTTGATGTGATAGAGCGGCTGGTATCCTGGCTGGTGAATCTGCAAGCTTTTCATCCTTCCCATCCTAATGACAGTGGATTCATGAGAAAAGCTCTCCTCACTCACAGTGGCGGGACCGCGCCGGATTTTCACCGGTCTTCCCAATTAAAATTCGACGTGTAATCGAATTACCGACTCTCAAACTATGAATTTATTGTGTTCGATTATATAACGTTCACTTCATTTCGTCAAAGTAAATTTTGAATAATTTTAATTAAAAAAATCCTGAGAAAATTCTTACTTTTCTCAGGACCTCTATTTAAGCTATAGAGATAAAAGATCTGCTTCCAATGTTTTTTCTAAAAGGACATCAGGCGCAGTTAAATATAAAAATCCATTCCCTACAAGGGCTTTCGACTGTTTTAATGGAAGAGTTCTTCTGACAAGCTGAGCATAGATCTCAGGTTCTGTCAGCTTGCGCTGGAACGCTTCTTCTTCGGCATTTTTAATAATGGCTAGTGCACCGCTTACGTGAGGGGCAGCCATTGAAGTCCCTGTGAGCCTGCCATATTTATGATTAGGGAGAGTGGATAAAATGTCTTCTCCTGGAGCGACGAGGTCGATTTCTTTATTGGCATTAGAAAATTCAGAGGATTCTCTAGCAAGGGAAACAGAACCGACGGCAATGACCTCATTGTATGCTGCTGGGTAGGAGAACTCTTCCGTACGCTCGTCCCCGTCCCCTTCATTTCCTGCTGCGCATACAACAAGCACACCGCTTTTTACCGCATTTTGAATGGCTTCCTGCAGGGCTGGCTCATTGCTTGGACCACCGAGAGACATAGAGATAATATCAACCTTCTGCTCTGCAGCATAGTTGATGCCATCAATGATCCATTCGTATTTTCCGCTGCCATTTTCACCGCCAAGAACTTTCACGATGAGCAGCTTGGCTTCAGGGGCAACCCCTAAAATTCCGCCATTTTGATCTGTTGCGGCAATCGTTCCTGCTACATGGGTACCATGCCCATTGTAGTCTTTGACATTTTCAGCATCTCCATCGTCATCATCGGTAAAGTTCTTTCCTCCGATAATCTGATCTTTTAAGTCGGGATGCTCTGTGTCACAGCCTGTATCAAGGACAGCAATGGTTATGCCTTTTCCTTTGAAGCCACTTGACCAAAGTTCGGGTGCTTTTATCTCCTGAATACTTTCCGGCGTCTCTTTCGCTTCCATCACATTGGCTTTTACTTCATACGGAATTAAGCGAATTTCACCTTTCATAAGAAAGCCCTCCTTATTTTGTTTTCAAAGTAGATTCAGGCTGCGTAATGTTATTGTATAAAAGAAACTTTTGATCGGAAAGGGTCAATTGTAATAATTTTTCAAATAAACAATCTATTATCAAAAGTGCATTTCTCCTCACTTATTGACGAAAGAGCTCACCTTTTGAAGAAAACTCTTGATATCATATGAAAAAGAAGGAAATGCTGCATAGTGAGGTTGCACCTGTACAGATGAAAATGGGTGAATAGAACTAAAATAGGCAGATTGAAAAAGAATCAATAGATGAAAGAAGAGAAGAAAATAGATAAACCATGAGAGTAGATTATTGCTTTTCAATGATAATTTTATAAAGAATAAGAAATGTAAAAAGTATTTGACATTTAAGGGACTAATGCTATGATTATAAATGTAAAGAGTATTTGACATTTTATTTGGGAGGGGACTAAAGATTGGATTACGTAAAGGTTGTCTATTCAGTTATAATATTATTGATCGGATTGTTCATTTTGATCACTTCGATGATTCAAAAGGGTGATGAACGAAAGAGATTTATTTACTCGAAAGCTCAATCTTATGCGTTTATTGTGGTTTTCGGTATGCTTTTATTAGAAGTCGCACAAAATATTTTTCTAACGATTCAAGGGAACTCAAATCAGGGTATTGGGATTTCACCTATCGCGTTCCTGTCTGTGGTTTCAATAATATATGTATTCACATTCCTCATTTACAGAAAAAAATATGGTGATTAAATGCAGAATCATATTAGAGAGCTAAGAAAATCTAATAAATTGTCTCAAGAAGAATTAGCTAAACTTTGTAAGGTGTCGAGACAAACCATTAATGCGATCGAAAATGA
Source organism: Bacillus sp. Nf3 (assembly GCF_003028545.1). Lineage (NCBI taxonomy): Bacteria > Bacillati > Bacillota > Bacilli > Caryophanales > Bacillaceae > Bacillus > Bacillus sp. Nf3. The sequence continues at coordinate 80,490 of NZ_PYUA01000003.1, forward strand.
TAAATATGACCCCACTTTGCAATTAGCTTTTGACATAGCTTTTGTTTTAGGAACTTCAGTAGATCAGCTCTTTGTCAGCAGACCTATAAAAAAGTAAACAGGCCTCAAGATGAGGTCTTTTTTTGAGTGGTTAGCCGGTTTATTTCCTTTCAATTGATGTGCGGTTACTGTGTTAAAAAAACTTCATTCAATATATTTCTTCTTTTATGAAAAAATAGATGTGAAGATTGTGACTGTTCCAAATGAGAAAGGCAACATATAATAATGGAAAGACAAGCTTGCCTTTCAGATAGGAGAGATAGAGATGAACAAAGGGAAGATACTCGTAGTCGAAGATGAAAAGAAAATCGCAAGGGTGCTGTCACTTGAACTTGAATATGAAGGATATGAGGTGACAGTCAAAGAGACAGGAATGGCCGGCCTTCAGGCTCTTGAAGAAGACAGCTTCGATTTGGTGCTACTTGACGTCATGCTTCCAGAGTTAAGTGGTCTTGAAGTGCTGAGAAGGGTTCGAAAGACAAATACAGCGACACCTATTATTTTGATTACAGCAAGGGGGAGTGTCCCTGATAAGGTAAGCGGGCTCGATCTTGGGGCGAATGATTATATAACAAAACCTTTTGACATAGAAGAATTATTAGCACGAATTCGCGCGCAGCTAAGGTTGAATATACATGCACAAGAAGAAAAGGAGACAGAGCTGAGCATAGCAGATTTAACGGTCAACGAGAAAACAAGAGAAATACAAAGGGCTGGGCAAATGCTTGAACTCACGCCGAGAGAATATGATCTGCTTGTCCACTTACTGAACCATCAGCAGCAAGTGCTCACAAGAGATCAGCTTTTAACAGCGGTTTGGGGTTTTGATTATTTCGGTGATACAAACGTGGTTGATGTCTATATCCGTTATTTAAGGAAAAAAATCGATTACCCATTCGAAAAACAGCTGATTCACACAGTGAGAGGTGTGGGTTATGTGATGAAAGGATAAAGAATGAGATTAAAAAATAAGATTCAGCTTTATACGTCGTTGTCTTTGTTTTTAATGGTGCTCTTGTTTCATACAGCCATTTATTTTATTTTTTCGATGACCTTGACGCAAAAAGATATGTCCCGTTTGTCTGAGGTGGCTGAAAATATTGCCATTGCTTTAAAAAAATCAGAGGAAGAGGGTCTTCCGTCCTCGGAGCTGCTGAAGGCGTACCTGCCTCAAAATGGCATGATCCGTGTCGTGACAGAATCGGGAGAGTCAAAACTGACTGTCACAAAGGAATCAACGTTTAGCTCACTGCCTTTTACATACGAATCTGGCCAGACGGCTGAAATCAAAGAATACAATAAGCATATGGTTGCGTTCGCTGCTATTCCGGTCATTTGGACAAATGGTGAGATTATGTCGCTTCAAGTATATGAAGAAATCGAAAATACGGAAGAGAACTTAGCGTTATTAAAAATGATTTTAATCACAACCGGCGTTTTGTTTATTGTGCTTTCCTATTTTGCAGGCCACGTGTTAACAAAGCAAATTGTACGGCCGATTAGCAGAATAACGAGTACCATGAAGGCAAGTATGAAAGAGAAGGCGTTTAAACGAATTGAATTAACAGGCGATTCAAAGGATGAACTATATCAAATGGGACAAACCTTTAATGAAATGTCCGAGATTCTCGAGAAGCATTATGAAAAAGAACAGCAATTTTTGCATGATGCCTCTCATGAATTAAAGACTCCGATTACCGTCATTATGAGCTACAGCAATTTACTAAAACGCTGGGGGCAAACACGTCCAGAGGTTGTAGAAGAATCTTCCCAAGCGATTCATGATGAAGCGAAAAAAATGAAAAGACTGACAGATCAATTACTGACATTGGCGAAAAACGGTCAGCCGTTATACTTGGATATGAAGCCGGTTGATCTTGGTCATTTGTGCAAGCAGCTATGTCATACACTTGAAGTGGCCACCAATCGAACGATTCAATTCCATGTGCAGGCAGATCAGCCGCTGATCGCAGAAGGAGACGAAGAGAAAATCAAACAGCTTTTGACCATCTTAATTGATAATGCGGTCAAATATAGTAGAGAGCCAGTTGATGTGACCTGCGGATGGGCAGGAGACAAGCCATTTATTTCAGTGATTGATCAAGGAATCGGTATAAAAGAAGAGGATCTGCCGAAAATCTTTGACCGCTTTTTCCGTGTGGATGAAGCGAGAAATAGCGAGACGGGTGGAACCGGACTTGGTCTTTCAATTGCGAAGCAAATTGCAGAAGAACATGGGGCCGAGCTGAAGGTAGACAGCCGTATCGGCGAAGGGACAGCCATGACCATTCTTTTTCAGAAATGAATGGGTCTTTTCTCATCAATTTCTCATTTCCTCCTTATAAAATAGGAAATAGGAAGGAGGCGCTGCATGTCTAGAAAAACGAAAATGGTGCTTGCGCTCGCAGGATGTCTTGCAATTCTTGCGGCCTTTGCAATGCTCATGATCCAAACCATTGATCATAAAATATTAAGTGAAGCAGAAATGAAAAAAATGATCGCAAAAGACTACAATGGAAACATTACTCATATTGATTTAATCAACCATAAACAGGACTATACATTGACGCTGGAAAATGCAAATGGCATTTACCAAATCATTGCATCTTCTGCAAGCGGTCAAATGAAAGAAATTAGACAGTTAAAAAGCTATCAGAAGCCGAATGAAAAAAATGCTGAGCTCCAGGCAGAAGAGGCGGCTGTTAAAAAGGTGAGCGGAACCGTCATTCAAAAAAAAGAGACGTCAGATCGTTTTATTTTTACCATCCAATCAAAAAAAGAATTATATCAAGTTGAGGTCGACAAACAGTCATTCAAGGTGCTTGAAGCAGAAAAGAAAAAACCAACCTCTAAAGAAAAGAAGCTCACAAAAATCACTGTCGAGGAAGCGATCCAAATTGCCGTCAAAGAAGTTGGCGGAACAGTGGATGATGCCGATCTTGAAACATTCAGCGGTATGCTCGTATTTGAGGTGGAGCTGGATTTGCCTGACGGCAGAGAGGCAGAGGTGCTTGTGAACGCCTATACAGGAGACATTGAGGGCATTACGTACGAAAACTAATCCTTTTCTCATGATATTCTCATGTTTCTTTCCTTCCTTTATCATCTTGTTTTCTTAAGATATAGAAGAAATCAAAAAGAGGAGGAAATAAACATGATGAAAAAAGTACTAGTAGCTACAGCATTAACGGGAACTCTTGTCGCAGGTGGTTTCACACTTCAAGCACAAAATACAAATCAAACAGCAAACGCCGAGCAAGTCGTGCAAAAGAAATCGTCTTTTGTTTCAAAGAAACAAGCTGAAAAAGCAGCCTTAAAAGTGGTGAAAGGCTATGTAGACGATGTGGATCTTGAGCGTAAAAAAGGAAAATGGGTGTATGAGGTCGAGATTAAAAAAGGCGGCTTTGAATATAAAGTATATGTCGATGCAAAAACTGGAAAAGCGCTGAATGATCCAGTCAAAGAAAAGAAACAGAATGTGAAGATCACGAAAAAACAAGCTGAAAAAATTGCTCTTGCAAAAGTAAAAGGCACAGTCACCGATTCTGATCTAGATAAAGAAAATGGTGTGTACATCTATGAAGTTGAAATCACAACACCAAGCGGCGAAGAAGTTGATTTTGAGATTTCCGCTAAAACGGGCAAAATCCTGAAGCAAGAATGGGATGATTAAGCCATCACCAAACCTTACACTTTCATGTGTAAGGTTTTTTCATTGGGACAAACTACGGGAAAGGAGGCGAGAGAATATGAAGAAAAAAGAAGAAGAGCAGACAATGGATTATGCGGAATACGTTCCGCATCCTGATGGAGAAGGATATGCTTTGTTTTTGCATGATTCCTTTCATCTCCTCTCCCAAGAGGATATGAATCAGCCGGAAGAGGAATAAAAAGACAGGAAAGGGCGATGGCAAGAGCTGTCCATCGCTTTTTTTTTTAAAAGTAAGCGAATACATAAGAATACTTGGCATCTTGCTTATTGACATCATTCCGCTTTTTCTGTAATCTCAGTGTGTTAACAATATGAGACTTCGTTAGGTGAGGCTCCTGTATGGAGATACGCTGCTGCCCAAAAATGTCCAAAGACGCCAATGGGTCAACAGAAATCATCGACATAAGGTGATTTTTAATGCAGCTGGATTTTATCCTATGCCATACAGTGCTAAAGCTCTACGATTGAAGGAGCAAGTGTTTATTTTGTCATGCTTACAAAGCGCCTTCATTCGGTTGAAGGTGCTTTTTTATGAGAAAAGGAGGTGTGGGGATGGATCATCCCGATTCGAGACACATAGAGAGTATGTCAAAAGATCAGATTGACGCATCAGACAGAGGAGATCCTGACCCCCCGCACATTCTAAGGGATTCGGGTATCTCCTGACTTTGGGGAGGTAACAGCGATGATACAGAACATTACGTACGATGAACTCATTTTAAGAATCATTATTTTGTTAAGAGATGGCAAACGCAAAGAATTCAAAAACATTATGGAAGAACTTCAGCCATATGACATGGCCTATTTATTTAAAGAACTTCCAGAAAAACACCGCGGCCGCTTTCTCAGCTTTTTAACAGTCGATGATGTGACGGAAATGATGGGTGAGCTTGAGCGCGAGTACCAAGAAATTGTGCTTGAAAAAGTAGGGAAAGACAAAGCCACCTTCGTCACAAACAAAATGGATAACGATGACCTAGCCAACTTGTTTGATGAAATGGATGATGAGCTGAAAGATCAGCTTTTATCAAACATGGAGGCAGAGGAATCAAAGGCCGTCCAGCTTCTCATGAATTATCCAGCTGAGACAGCAGGCCGGATCATGACCAACCGGTACGTATGGATTCCTCAGCACTATACGGTTCAGGACGCAGTTGTGAAGCTGAAAAGCTTTGCTGAAATTGCAGAATCGATCAACTATTTATATGTTATTAACGATCAAAAGCAGCTTGTAGGGGTTCTGTCGTACCGCGATCTCATTTTAGGTGAACCAGATGAAAAAGTGCAGGATCTTATGTTTACAAGAGTCATTGCCGTTGGAGCCTTTCAGGATCAGGAAGAAATCGCCAAGCTGATTGAACGGTATGATTTTCTTGCCATTCCTGTTGTGGAAGAGAACAATGTCCTGGTCGGAATCGTCACAGTCGATGATATCATTGATGTCGTCATCCAAGAGGCAGGAGAAGACTATGAGAAGTTCGCAGCCTCCGGTAAAGATATTACATTCGACACGCCCGCTTTTGTTGCAGCATACCGCCGTCTCCCGTGGCTCATTTTACTTTTATTCATTGGGCTGATTTCAGGCAGTATTTTAAATTACTTTGAAGATACCCTTCAGCAAGTCGTCGCCTTAGCCTTCTTCATGCCAATGATTGCTGGGATGACAGGGAATACAGGGACACAGTCGCTAGCGGTCGTCATTAGAGGACTTTCAAAAGAGGAATTAACGAAAAAAACCATTATGCGCCTGATTTTTAGAGAGCTCCGAACCAGTATTTACATTGGGATTGTCTGTTCCATCATTATTACAGTCGTCGCAATGGTGTGGCAGGGCAATATGATTTTAGGTTTTGTTGTCGGGTCCTCACTACTTGCCACACTGATTATTGGAACGATGGCAGGTACGATCGTGCCTATTATTTTACACAGATTAAACGTCGACCCTGCTATTGCATCTGGGCCGCTCATTACAACATTGAATGATATTTTATCACTGCTCATCTATTTTGGAATTGCGACAGCATTCCTCCATACACTTATGTAGCAAGAAGACTGTAAAACATGACGTTTTACAGTCTCAGCGCGCTGACAAACCCTTGCATTCGGTGTCAGTCCTTGCGTGCCGGTGCTCACGAATGTTCAATTCGCTCCGCTCCGGTACTCGTCCTTCCTAGACTTCAAAGGTTTTCAGATCGCGCTGAACGGTAGACAAAGGACCATCCTTTGTCCACAATCTAAGACTGTAAAACATGACGTTTTACAGTCTTTTTTTGTATAAAGATTGCATATAGCGCTTCCATCCTTTACATTTTAAGGAGAAGGTGGGAGAGAAACATGAAGAAGTTTTTATTCATTTTGATGTGTTTGCTTTTGCTGAATGCATGTCAAAGGGAAGACGAGGGGAAAGATCGGAGGCTAGTGGCTGCAGAGCATATGCTTGAAGCCATCACTGAAGGAAATAAAAGAAAAATGGAAGACGTCTACGTCGAAGGTGCGTTCCCGAGCCCAAATGACATTCTGAAATTGAAAAAAGAATGGGGCATAGACACACTTTCTTATGAGGACTTTCAATTGGAAGAAGCCAGCATTCATGTGTTCCATGCGAATTATGAAGATGCAAAAACCGGGAAGAAAAAGGCACTTGCCCTCCGGGTGAAAGAAGATCCAGAAAGAGGCGGTGTGCTAATTGACTTTGTAGGGGTTGTTGAAGGGTCTGAGGCATCCTCTAAATAAAAGTCAAGGTATATTTAAAAGGATAGAAGAGCCGACAAAAATTAGCTCTCCTATCCTCTTTTTTATCACAAATCAGTTATACCCATTAACTCCATAAAGTGTGAGAGGGCACTGGTCATGTAAGAATCGCGGCGCCTTATAAACACAGTGGGTACTATTCTATGTGGCTCCGGTAATGGATGACAGGTAAAGCCGCCTTGCACCCGGGATTCAACCATAGATTTTGGTAATACGGTAACTCCCAGTCCGTTTTCAACGCATTTAAGCACGCCCTCTAAAGTACCATATTCCATTACCTTCATAGGAGGATAACCGCTGCTCTCTAGCCATTGCTGCCAACGGCCTAAATAGATGCAATGAGCGAATGACGAGAGCAATGGTTCGTGTAAAATTGATTCTACCTGGAATTTCTCCGAGGAGTAGCTTGTAATCAGGACCAGGGATTCGTCCAATACAGGATACTCCATAATTTCCGGATGAAGAATGGGCCCATCTACCAATGCGCCGTCTACCTTGTAGTTGAGAATAGCGTTAACTTGATCTACTGTAGGTGCCATATACATACTCAATTCTACTTGTGGAAAATTCTTATGATATTCGGCAAAAATTTTTGGCAATCTTGTAGAAGCGGTTGACTCTATAGATCCAATGTGTAAAGTTCCCCGCGGAGTAGAGGAAAGCTTTACTGCCTCTATCGCTTCTTCGAAATCGTAGAGTAATTTGTTTACATAGGGCAATAGTTCGCGTCCTGCAGGTGTTAAAGATATCTTCTTATGATATCGATAGAGAAGAGGAACTCCTAATTCTTGTTCAAGACGTTGGATTCGTGCAGTAACATTGGACTGCACATAATTCAATTTCTGTGCCGCTTTTGTGATGCTTTGTTCAATTGCAACGGCTTTAAAAACTTCCAAAGATTTAATATCCAAAATAACTCTCCTTTTTGCATCACAAATTGTGATTAACTATACGTTATTTTTTGATTTTACGTGATCCAACGGAATAAGTAAACTTAATGATATAAGAGGTTGATGCTAATTGTGTCCCTTGGTATTTGATCATGAGGAGGATGGTGAGGTAGGGAATTTTATCTGGAAAAAGATAAACAGACGTTTCCAATGAATGAGGAGGGAATCTATTGATTTCTAAGACGAATATCCAAGAGAAATTTTTGCAAATAAATGATTATTGGAATCCTAGAATAAGCGGAGAATTGAACGATTCATACATTAAAATGGTAAAAGTTAAAGGTGAATTCATTTGGCATCACCATGATGACGAGGATGAAATGTTTTTTGTATGTAAAGGGAAGCTGGTCATCCGTTTCAGGGATAAAGAAATAGCTCTTAATGAAGGGGAGTTTATTGTGATTCCTAAAGGAATTGAACATCAGCCAATTGCTGAAGAAGAAGTTCATTTGCTATTAATTGAACCTAAAACGACTCTAAACACTGGGAATGTGGTCAATGAACGAACCGTTTCGATTCCTGAACGAATCGATGAACACTAACTCGTTGCACTTAACAGGCGCGTTAGTTAAAAAAGAGGCAGCAATCGCTGTCTCTTTTTCATTCAGCAATTGCAACAATCAATACGAACAAAGCTTTGATTTTAAAGAGTAAGCGATTCTTTTTTGTTTAACGATTTTTATACCGAAAGTGTGCATTAATCTGGCCTTCAAGCATTTTTTTCTTAAATTGTCCGCTTTTTAGCGCTTGTTCTTTTTTCTTCATGTCTTTTAAAATTTCAGCTGTCTGCACACCGTCTTCCCGTTTATTGGCGATGTCCATTAAACGTTCAACATCTGCAAAAGAATATTTCCGTGTGCCTCTTGTTGAGCGCTGGGGGTAAATGAGTTTACGTTCCTCATAATATCGGATTTGCCTGACGGAAAGCCCTGTTAACTCACTGACAATCCCGATTGAAATGACTTTTTTATCTTTATAAGATACATCTTCCTGCGTCATATACTCACCCCTGCAAGTCTTTTCTTCATATTATATAGAACGAGAAGTAAAAAAACCTATCGTTTGTTAGAAAATATAACACAAAAACGAAAAAAATGAAAAAACTATGGAAGGAAAGATAACAGGTAATGTGCAATGCATCTTACGTCGGCATATAATCATGGTGAGTTGACATAGGAGGAGGAGCATATAATGGAGCAAGCACAGATCATTCGTATGGCAAAAGAAATCATCGCATTAGATGTGAAGAGGGATGAATTGCTCGAGCAATTCATGCAGGCTGCGGGTCAGAATGCACATGCGCTTCTAAGAGCCATGCAAAATGATTTGTATAAGAGGTCTTCATAAGCACCCGATCCAAATCACTTGATAGGAGGGGATAATCGGTGCGGCGTATATTAAAAGAAGCTTTAGCAAAAGAAAGACATTATTATACGAAGCAGCTATGTTCATTGGGGGTTTACAGCCCTGATGCGGCCAAGAACATGACAATTAGTGACTTAAAAAAAGAGTATCATTTCTTTTTCAACAAAACAGAGCGCTGTTTGTAAAAATCCCTTGAAATGTGCGTATGTCACATAAAGGGTTCTTTTTTTGTTTAATATTATAGCAATATTGAATTTTGTAGAAATTTGGCGAATGAAGTGCAAGAAACCATAGATTCTTTACAGATTATGTTAAAGTGTGTCGCATCTTGATGGTTTGCTGAAAAAGCTTTTTTTCGAGATGATTGTGAAAAATAAGAAGGATTTTAAAAGTTTATATCGAAAACTTATACATAACACGAATGGAGTCACTTATGTGGTTGAAAGGGTTTTCAAAAACGTACTTCTATTTTTTACGAAAGGCTCCAACTGCACCGCAAGACAGCCTTGAAGTTAAAAAAATATTATAAGAGGTAGATATGTGATGAGACTATCGTTTAATGAAGAAGAAGTAGAACGCTCAATGACGCTTTACAAGGTTTTTGCAAGAGCATTTAAAAGCGTTTCAGAACACAGTATTAGAGACAGCAAAGAGCATGGGTTTAATCCAACTGAATTTGCCGTACTTGAATTACTGTACACGAGAGGTGCTCAAAAGCTTCAGCAAATCGGCTCAAGACTCCTGCTTGTCAGCGGGAATGTGACGTACGTAATTGACAAATTAGAACGAAATGGTTTCATTGAAAGAGAACAGGACCCTAAGGATAAACGTTCGGTTTATGCCCATTTAACGGATAAAGGGCGAAGTTATCTTGACAAGATTTATCCGATCCACTCTCTTCGGATTGCGCGTGCATTCTCTGGTCTGACGCGTGAAGAACAAGAGCAATTGATTAGTCTATTGAAAAAAGCAGGTATTCACAGTCAGCATTTATTATTTAGATAAAACGAAAAGGTGCCATGATTGGCACCTTTTCGATTGTTGATAAAGGGCTAAAGTGATCTTTATTTTAGCCCTTTGTCTTCTTCTTAGCTCAGCGTGACAGAAAACCTTTGAAGTCTAGGAAGGACGAGTACCGGAGCGGAGCGAATTGAGCATTCGTGAACACCGGCACGCAGGACTGACACCGAATGCGAGGGTTTGTCTGCACGCTGGAAGGTGCCATGATTGGTACCTTTTTTATGTATCAAGATGCGCCGGATAGGCGATGAATTTTTCAATATCGCTTGCTGGCAGCGGCTTGGCATAATAGAACCCTTGCAGGTCGTCACAGCCCTGGGCAGATAATAGCTGGGCCTGTGCAAATGTTTCAACACCTTCTGCTATCACTTCGAGAGATAATTGGTGTCCCATCGCTATAATAGCCCCTGTAATCTGTTCTGACTTTGAATCACTTAAAATATCCTCAATAAAGGATTTATCAATTTTCAGTCGATGAATAGGTAAATCCTTTAAATAGCTTAATGAGCTGTGGCCTGTACCGAAATCATCAATACTAATGCGGACGCCAAGTTGTTTTAGCGATGTTAGCACTTGTTTTGATTGCTTGATATTGTCCATTGTCATACTTTCTGTGACTTCAAGCTCCAAGAGGGACGGTTTCAGGTCGTATTTTTTCAGTGTCAGCTTGATCAAATCAATTAAGTCTTCAGAATTGAATTGTTTCGCAGATAAATTCACAGCCACAGGGATCTTTAGCCCATCGTCATACCACCTTTTTGCCTGCTTACCAGCCGTGTCAATGACCCATCTGCCAATATCGATGATCAGTCCTGATTCCTCTGCCAGCTCAATAAAAGCCTCAGGTGACTTTAAGGAACCATCTGGTGCCTTCATTCTTAAAAGGGCTTCAACCCCAGTCATCTTTCTTGTTTTGGCACTGACTTGCGGCTGGTAGTGAAGGACAAATTGTTCTCTTTGAATGGCATCCCTCAGCTCTAGCTCTCGGTTTAACCTGTCCTCACTCAATCTTTCCATGGATTCGGTAAAGAACTCATAACGGCTTTGCTTATGTTTTTTGGATAAATACATGGCCATATCGGCTTTTCTCATCAGCTCCATTCCGTCTTTGCCATTTTGCGGAGAGATAGCGATCCCAATGCTGATCGATGTAATGAGTTGATGGTTCTGGATGAAAAAAGGACGTTCAAATTGATGGATGATATTTTTAGAAAATTGTTCGACTTTATATGTATCATGATCCATGTGAGGAAAGATCATTAAAAATTCATCGCCGCCAAGTCTTGCGATAAAGCCATTGTCCGGTAAACATTGCGTCAGTCTATTTGCGGCAGCTTTCAGCAGTAAGTCTCCGATGTTATGCCCAAGTGCATCATTAATAATTTTAAAACGATTTAAGTCAAGAAACAGAACCGCTGTTGATGTTTTTGACTTTTCTTGAGCGGAGAGAACATCATTTAAATGATTAATGCCGTGGCGGCGGTTAGGAAGCTCTGTTAATGCATCATAATGTGCCATCACATGAATTTCTTTTTCTGCTATCCGCTGCTGCGTTAAATCTTTTAAAACAAGATAAATGCTGTCGAGTGAATTGTTTACATGGACAGGTATGTAAGTGACATGATAATAATAAAAACGATCTGCTGCTTTCAGTTCTGCTTCGCGTGTAATGGCTTTTTTTGACTGAGAAATAAATTCTTCCCACAATTCAGTAGGCATCACATATTGGCTGACATCATCACCAATCTTAGAATTGCACAACTCTAAGATTTGTTTACCTGAGTCATTTGCAGAAAGCACCTTTCGATGGACAGATAACACGATAATACCGTCTATATTATGCTTGATCAGCGATTGAAACCGCTGTTCATTTTCCTTCAGCTGATCTGACTGTGTCATGATCCGGTGATCGATATAGGCACCAAAGATCATCAGCGTTTGGACAATCAGTGTCATCAATCCGATGAAAAGCGACAGACTGAATGGCGACATTTCAAAAAAACCACCATCAGCGGCCTGTCCATTTGTATGATAAAACATGGTAGAGGCAGCCATACCAGTATAATGCATACCTGCTATAGCACCGCCCATCAACATTGAACCAAGACCCTTTAAAAGATAATTCTCCCGTTTACTTTTAGTGCGGTCAACACGAAAGAAGAGCTTCAATGAGAAGTAGGAGGTAATGGCAGCAATGAAAAACGAAAGAAAAAAGAGGACTGGATCATAGCTGATTGAGACATTGGCCATTGATTCCATTCCAAGATAATGCATGCTACAAATAGCTGAACCCATGGTGATTGAACTAATGAGCAGCCGTCTTCTAGAGAGCTGCTTTTGAATGCATATTGAAAAAGCGATCAAGGATCCGATAAATGAGGCCAAAATCGATAAAATCAGTAAGTATGTATCATATGTGATGCCAACACGCATTTGAAATGCCATCATGCCAATAAAATGCATCGACCATATCCCCATTCCCATGATCATTGCACCAATGAGAAGCCATACCTTTTTCTTTGCACCGCTTGATTGTGCTACCCTGCTGGCTATATGAAGAGCTGAGTAGGAGGCAACAGCGGCGACAGCGATTGACAGAAAGACAAGCCATCCATTGTAGCTTCCTGTTAAATGGGTCATGTAAGAAAACCTCCAGTACTTTAAAACAGACATATACTTAATATATCGGATCGAATGGCTTCTGTGTTCACCTTTCCTTCACTTAAATACAATAATCAACGTTTTTTTCACCCTTTTTTTATAGTAAAATCAAATTTAATGTAAAAAAACGACGAAAAGCGAATCGTTTCTTTGGTTTTATTCGTTTAATATATGGTGTGATTCTAAAAGAGATAGAATCAGTCAAATGATTATGTTTGAAAGGGATTGATAAACATCGAAGATTTTATTATTTCTTTAGCTGATGCCTTTAAGAACTTGTCATACTTTGGCATCTTCCTCGCATTATGCATTGAATTTGTACCTGCTGAAGTGGTTTTGCCTCTTGCGGGTTACTGGGTCTCAGAAGGGGACATGGCTTTTATCGGTGTTGTGGCGGCCGGCTCCATTGGCGGCGTGGCTGGTCCTTTGACCTTGTACTGGTTAGGACGTTACGGCGGCAGACCCTTTTTAAATAAATATGGAAAGTACTTTTTTATAAAACCTGAGTCGCTTGATAAATCGGATGCTTTCTTTGAAAAGCATGGTGGATTCGTCGCATTCAGCGGCCGGTTCATACCAGGGGTCAGAACACTTATCTCCATCCCGTGTGGCATTGCCAAGATGAATGTGTGGGTCTTTTGCCTGTATACGTTTTTGGCAATTACACCAATTACATTTGTGTATGTGTATCTTGGATTTATGCTCGGAGAGAACTGGAAAGAGGTTGGCGCCATCTTAGATCCATATCTTTTACCAATTGGGATCGGTGTGGTGTTATTGTTTGTTCTCTACTTATTGCTAAAACGAAGAAAAAGAAAAACAGAAACGCCAACTGCCTAATCAATGGATCGAAGTGAATTTCACCTGTTGACAATCCAGTGTCTATTGATTAAGATATAAGTAATCTAAATATTCTAAATCCCGCCAAAGGGGAGTAGCGTCCGGTTTTTACCGGAAACAAAGTCGTCATTACATGGACTGATGTTCATCGGCTTTGTTGGCATGATTCTACATATCACATGTCTAGCAAGACCTTTGCCATTACAGGCAAAGGTCTTTTTTGCATTCATAAGCCTTTGTCTGTTGTGGGACAATAGATAAAAAAACAAGGAGGAATGATGATGGATGCAGCCATTATTTTAGAGTACGGGTGGGTTCTACTCGTACTGATTGGATTAGAAGGGATTTTAGCAGCTGATAACGCGCTGGTCATGGCCGTGATGGTCAAACACCTTCCTGAAAAACAAAGAAAAAAGGCACTGTTTTACGGACTTGCAGGTGCGTTTGTCATGCGGTTTGGTTCTCTGTTTCTTATTTCGTTTTTAGTGGATGTGTGGCAAGTTCAAGCCATTGGCGCAATTTATCTTCTTTATATTTCCATTCACCATATTTTAAAATCGCACGTATTTAAGAAAAAGGAAACTGAAACAAATATGAAACAAAGCGGTTTCTGGGCAACAGTCGTGAAAGTAGAGCTTGCCGACATTGCTTTTGCTGTTGATTCTATTTTAGCAGCCGTCGCTTTAGCTGTGACACTGCCGAAAACAAGTCTTCCGCAAATCGGTGGACTCGATGGCGGTCAATTTATTGTCATTCTTTTAGGCGGTATTATTGGTCTTGTCATTATGCGATTTGCAGCAACGGTCTTTGTGAAACTGCTCAAAACAAGACCGAGCCTAGAAACAGCAGCATTTGTCATTGTCGGATGGGTGGGTGTGAAGCTCACGCTTTATACACTGTCACATCCAGCCATTGGGGTCGTATCGTCTCATTTTATCCATTCAGCATTATGGAAAGTGATTTTCTGGACAGTGCTTCTCGCAATTGCAGCATTTGGCTGGTTTTTATCAAATCCATCAAGAAAAGGCGGGCAGGAAAACGAGGAGAAACAAGAGGCACGACTGGGAGAGTAGGTTTTTTGAAAGAAATATCATTTCATTTTCATAACACGTATATTACAAATAAGGGGGAGTTACCCCCTTATTTCTTTGCTTTTAGACGAAACATTGTAAAGTAGATGATGACATACATGTCATAATTGAGTAACAGGAAATGAATTCCTCATTTCTTCCTTTGCGCTTCCCTCATAAATTAGCTATCATAAATGAGTAATATAGGGAGAACTGAGGTGAAACCATTGCTTAGCCTTTTGTTTAAAAAAGGAAAGAAAAAGCAAACATTAGAGCAGTCGGCTATCAGTATTCAACAAGGTGATAGCGAACTGCAAAATGCATTAATAGAGCAATACAAACCATTTGTCGCTAAGACGGTTTCATCCGTTTGTAAACGATATATAGATGAAAAAGATGATGAATTTAGCATAGGCTTAATTGCCTTTAATGAAGCGATAGAAAAATACTCTGCCGAAAAAGGAAACTCACTGCTTGCTTTCGCAGAATTAATTATTAAAAGAAAAGTGATTGACTATATTCGAAAAGAAGCAAGGAATGCGCCAACGGTTCAAATGGACCTGCAAGAAAGTGAGAATGGCGAATACTCTCAAAGCATGATTGAAGCAGAGCTCTCGGCAAATGAATATAGGCGTTTAATTGAACAAGAACATAGAAGAGAAGAGATTGAACATTTTAAAGAACGACTGAAAGTATACGGTCTCACGTTTCAAGAGCTGCTTGAGCATTCACCAAAGCATGCAGATGCCAGGCAAAATGCCATTAAAGTAGCCCATACACTCGTTGAACACGATGAGCTGAGAACGATTTTATTTCAGAAAAAACAATTGCCGGTCAAGCAGCTGGAAAAGCTAGTGGAAGTCAGCCGCAAAACGATTGAGAGAAATAGAAAATATATCATTGCGATGGCGATCATTATGACAGGTGATTATGTGTATTTGAAAGATTACCTTAAAGGGGTGCTTAATTCATGAGAAGAGGCATTATAGTAGAGAAAAACAAAAAATATGTCACGCTGCTGACCCCTGATGGACAATTTCTGCGGACAAAATATGAAGAGCAAAACTATGAAATCGGCCAAGAAGTGACATTTCCAAATGAATCACGTCTTGAAAGAAAAAGAGCCGGTTTTTTTGACCTGCTTCGTTTACGTCCGTTAAATGCAGGAATTCTATCAATAGCAGCGATTATTGTCGTAATTTTTACTATGATGCCATCTTTCTCAAGTCAAAAAGCATATGCGTATATGACAATTGACATTAACCCAAGCTTTGAGCTGAAGCTTGATCACAATTATCAAGTGATCGGTGTCACACCGCTGAATAAAGATGCGAAGCAAGTACTGGCGAGTATGAAGGATTTAGAAAAAAACGACATGACCAAAGTCGTGCAGGAAATTATAGATGACTGTGACAAAAAAGGATATGTGAACGACTCTAAAAGTATTTATATTTCAACCGTTTATGAAAACAAGCAGGACAATACATATAAAACAAACGTAAAAAGCAAAATTAATACCATTTCTGGTGAATATCAAAAACGCAATTATAAGCTGGAAGCTGTGGAAAGTGACCTGGAAACAAGAGAAAAAGCTCAAAAGGCAGGCATTTCAACAGGAACATATATTAGAAATCAAGAAATGCAAGACAAAGAACATGAAGATATCAAAAAGGATGAAGACGCAGCAGAGAACGATGCTGTGAAGGAAGAAGATCCTAAGAAACATGATGAAGAACAAGCAGATAAAGACAAACAAGAAGACGTAAAAACAGACGATAGCAAAGAGATGCAGCCAGATCAAGAGGCTCCAGAAGCTGAGGACAAAGAGCAGAAGGAAGCAGAGAGGGAAGAGCAAGGATCTGTTCAAAAGCCTCAAAAACCTGAGGATGAAAGCAAAGACAACAAAATAAAGGAAGAAAAGGTTCCTTCTTTCGATAAAGAGCAAAAAAAAAATCACTCAACTGATCGTGATGAAAGAAGACACTGGAACGGACCATCACGTGGTGATGCGGAAAAACACGCAAAAAAAAACGGCAGGGATCTGAACAATCCTTCCGCTGAACAAAAAAGAGAACATGCAAAGCAAAAAGGGAAAGGTGCACCGTTTCCTTATCGCGAGAACCGGCATGAGCACACATATGAACAATAAAAAAACGCCAGAATAGCTCCGGCGTATTTCACCATGTCTTTATTTAGATTGATTGCCCATTTGTGATTGAGCTTGTTGAACGAGTCTTTTTGTGATTTCACCACCAACAGAACCGTTAGCACGTGAGACTGTATCTGAACCGAGAGTGACGCCAAATTCTTGCGCGATCTCGTATTTAAATTGATCTAAAGCTTGTTCTACTCCAGGAACAAGAAGTTGATTTCGATTTGCCATGTCATATTCCTCCTTTCACCTCATGTTTGTTGCGCCTTCTTATTTTGAAAAAAACGGCGTGCAATTATGCTGGCAATTGCTGTACAAAAAAGCCGAGGTGATGGAAGTCACCTCGGTTCTTATTTATCCCTTATTCAGCTGCAGCGTATTATACATCATTTCTTGAGCTGTGCTTTGCAAATGAGAAGTAAAGACAGAGAAGACGGTAGAACTGATAATGCCTTTAATCAAATGCCATTGGCTCTTCGTCAATTCTGTAAACTCGTCATGGAGCTTGTCTGTCTGCTCCTCGGTTATTTCTCGTAAATTTGTTTCCTTTAATGGAAATTGTGTATGGTGATAAATAAAATCAAGGACGTGCGCATATGCTTCATAAAAACGGATTGGACTAATAATATCATCTGTTCGATCTGTGATGGTGTTAAATAAGGCAGATAAGATCACACGAATGGTATCGAAGTCAAAAACTGATTTTAAATCCCTGACAATTAATAAAATAACGACCTGATCAATAGAGTATTTTTTGCCAAGCTCTGGATGGCCAATCATATCTTTAATATCACGTTTGATCCAATTTTGAATCGCCGTCGATTTAAGAGAAGTCAGCTCACACAAGTTGCCAAGCTCAACAATTTCATTTGTAGACAGACCATGCTCTGATTTTTGCTTCCGCCGTTCAAGCTTCTCAAAAAAAGACGGGATCTTTAATTCATCATAGTCATGATCCTTGCCATTTTTTACAGATAGTTTCAAAAGCTGAAGCGGAGTCAGATCTCCCTCTCCTTTTAGAGAATACAGAAGTCTTGTCATGTCAATTCTCGTTAATTTAAAAGTAACCATGTTCCACCTCATTTGTACGTCAAAACGTGATTATTGATCTAATTCAACATCATAGTCTCTTTTTGATGAAAATGCAAAATAAACTCAAAATCAATGCCGGCGCGTCACAATTTGTTCACTTTTAAGCTGGAGCAAATGTCGTAAATATTGATGTGACGGGGCTTTAGCCGTTATGATAAACAGAGAAGTTGATTCCTTTTTCCTTGCAATTTGAGACGTTTATTTTTATAATTTTATTAATAAGTTCATTTGAACTTAATATGACAGCGGAGGTTATGTATGGGTAAGAGAATATTTCTGTTTATATTAACGAACATTCTTGTTATCACTACGATTGGTATTGTACTGTCGGTTATTAGTGCAGCAACTGGTGTTGGTTCTTATATAGGAGCAGGCGGAAGACTTAATATCCTTTATCTTCTTGTATTCAGTGCAGTTGTTGGTTTTGTTGGCTCGTTTATGTCACTTGCAATGTCTCGTTGGATGGCAAAAATGATGATGGGTGTACGTGTGTTAAATCCAGAAAAGGATTCATTAACATATGATGAGCAGCAGCTTGTTGACCGCGTGCACAGACTTTCAAGAGCAGCAGGCCTTTCTAAAATGCCTGAGGTTGGTATTTATCAATCATCTGAAGTAAATGCATTTGCAACAGGTCCTTCTAAGAGAAGATCACTTGTTGCGGTATCAACTGGATTGCTTCATGAAATGGATGATGCAGCAGTTGAAGGTGTAATCGCCCACGAAGTCGCTCACGTTGCAAATGGTGACATGGTGACAATGACGCTGCTTCAAGGAATCGTCAACACGTTCGTTGTCTTCCTTTCAAGAATTGCGGCATGGATCGCAAGCCGTTTTGTTTCACGTGAAGAGCTTGTGCCGATTGTTCACTTTATCGCTGTGATTGTTTTTCAAATCATTTTCTCTGTCCTAGGAAGCCTTGTCGTGTTTGCATATTCTAGACACCGTGAATTCCATGCAGACCGCGGCGGAGCCGACCTTGCAGGTAAAGATAAAATGATTCATGCGCTTCGTTCACTTGAGGCGTACACGTCAAGAATCAAAGATGATGACCAAACAGCAGTCGCTACGCTAAAAATCAGCGGTAAACGAAAAGCTTCTCTTTTCTCAACACACCCTGATTTAAACGAAAGAATCAGAAGACTAGAAGCAAAATAAGAAGGACGAAAAGACATTCTTTTACAGGATGTCTTTTTCTTTTTGATGAAAAAGAAAATAAAGCATAAAATAGCTTTAAAATCATGTCTCTTTTCATTAAAATGATAAAGGTATTCGAAAAGATAGATAAAAGAAGGAATGACAATGAATCCTATAAAAAAGCTAATTGACCGGCTGTCAGCGTTTCAGTTGATTGCCCTTTATTATTTTCTTGCTGTAACCGTGTCGCTTATTCTTCTCAGCCTTCCAGTGGCTCATCAAGAGGGAGTCAAATGGACATTCATTGATGCTTTGTTTACAGCGGTGAGTGCTGTAAGTGTCACAGGACTGACTGTTGTCGACACCTCACAAACATTTAGTGTCACAGGGATGTGGATCCTTGCGTTTGTTTTGCAAATCGGAGGCATTGGCATTATGACGCTCGGTACCTTCGTATGGCTTGTCATGCGAAAAAGAATTGGAATTAAAGAAAGAAAACTTATCATGGCAGATCAAAACCAGAGCAATTTATCTGGAATTGTGAAACTAATGAAGCATGTCTTATATTTAATTTTACTGATTGAGTTTGTCGGCGGGCTCATTTTAAGCATGTATTTTCTCAAATATTATGATGTGCAAGGAGCTTTCTTACATGGCTTCTTCTCGAGTATTAGTGCGACAACCAATGGGGGCTTCGATATTACGGGGAGCTCTCTTATCCCTTACAAAGATGATTATTTCGTCCAGTTTATTACGATGCTGCTGATCATCTTTGGAGCGATTGGTTTTCCTGTGCTCGTGGAAGTGAAGGATTATTTGTTCAATCAGGACCGAAAGCACGCATCGTTCTCATTGTTTACAAAAATCACAACGCTCACGTTTGGCGGTCTTGTCGTTGTTGGAGCGATTGGAATCTATGCACTTGAAGCCGGGTTTAGCTTCGTAGGGAAAAGCTGGCACGAAATCTTGTTTTACTCTTTGTTTCAATCGACTGCAACAAGAAGCGGGGGGCTGACAACGTTAGATATTACGCAGCTGACCGAACCGACGCTTTTATTTTTATGTATGCTCATGT
The DNA here is from genome assembly GCF_003028545.1 of Bacillus sp. Nf3. Taxonomy (NCBI): domain Bacteria; kingdom Bacillati; phylum Bacillota; class Bacilli; order Caryophanales; family Bacillaceae; genus Bacillus; species Bacillus sp. Nf3. The sequence goes on from NZ_PYUA01000003.1 coordinate 100,354, forward strand.
TTATCGGGGCTTCCCCAAGCTCTGTGGGGGGCGGAATTCGGACAACTACGTTTGCCCTTAATTTACTCGCATTGTTTCATTATGCTAGGGGAAATAAGTCCATCAAAATCTTCAAGAGGGAGCTTCATCAAGCGGATATTAATAAATCCCTTATGGTGACCATGATGGCCTTTATTTTGGTTTTTGGCGCTACGTTCCTGTTATCCTTAACAGAGCATAATACACTTCTTGAAAATTTATTTGAAGTTTGCTCTGCTTTCGGAACAACGGGACTGTCGCTTGGGATTACATCAGATCTCACTGTGTTTGGTAAATGTATCATCATGATTGTCATGTTTATTGGACGGATCGGTATTCCAAGCTTTTTATATTTAATCGGCCGAAGAGAAAGCGAAGCGAATTATCATTATCCGAAAGAGCGCGTCATCATTGGCTAAACAGCATTCAATTTGAATGCTGTTTTTTTATTTCCAATATCTAACTGGCTAAATCACATGGGATGTTCGCAATCTATAGGTAAGAGGTGAACGAGACGTGCTGGATGTGTTATGGAAAGCAATTGTCATGCTGCTAGTTGGTACCTTGCTGCTGAGAATAGCAGGGCCTAAATCCATTAGTCAATTAACTGTACAACAAACAGTGATTATGATTTCAATCGGATCGATTATTATCCAACCCTTTATTGAGCATAATTTACTTGAAACCATTTATGCAGCTACCATCTTTATTGTGGCACTTGTCATAATGGAAAAGCTGTCGATTCAATCTGATTTCTTTGAAAAATTGCTTTCAGGCAAATCGGTCGTGATTTTACAGGATGGCGAAATGCTTGATCATAAGCTGAAGAAAACAAGGCTCACAAGGGATCAATTTAAAATGCGTTTAAAGCAGCAAGGCATCACTGACATCAGTTGTCTCAAAAAAGCCACGCTAGAAGCCAATGGACAAATTGGCTATGAGTTAAAACCTGAGGAAAAGCCAGTGACGGTCAAGCAAATGAAGGAACTCCTTGACCAATTAAGAGAAGAACTAAACATGTCAAAAAAGGACTGAATTCAGATGAAAAGAAAAGCAGCGAAAAATGAAGCATTAACAAATAATATGACGCCGACAGAAAGCATGGCGCATGATCAAGGACAAACCCAATTTGACGAACAATCAAGAGATCGTCAGGCAAACCGAAATTCTCATAAAGGGAAACAAGGGGGGGCATCTCGTGACTAAGAAGCATGTGAAGAGCAAAGAGATGAAGGACCATAAAAAGCCAATGGACCCAGATATTTTAGAAGAGGAATTTGGCAGTGAGCTTGGAGATATCAACAGCAGCAAATGGATTGATACGTTGATGAAGCCAAAGAAAGATGTTGCATGTAAGCAGAATAAGAAATAGAAAAAACGATCCAATAAGGATCGTTTTCAGCATGTAGACAAACCCTCGCATTCTTTGTCAGTTCTGCGCTCCGGTGCTCACGAATGTCAAATTCGCTCCGCTCCGGTACTCGCCCTTCCTAGAATGCAAAGGTTTTCTATCACGCTGAGCTGAAAGGAAGACAAAGGGCTAAAATAAAGATTATTTTAGCCCTTTGTCAACAATCTGAAACGATCCAATAAGGATCGTTTTTTATTTGATATAACTCCCTTGCCTGCCGGTGATCGTTCGCATGAAGTTGTTCATTTTGAGTTCAATCACTGGCTGAGCAACGGTTTTGACAAAAGTGCTAGAAAGGGTAAAGGTTAACAGAATGGTCAGCAGCAATAAAATGAGTACACTTGCTGCATTTAGCGCCCAGTCATCAAACCAAGTGGTTCTTAGCAGCTTGATCACAAAGCCATGTAATAAATAAACATATAACGTTCTTGTTCCCCATTTTGTAAAGAAGAAACGGCGTGTTGGAACTAATGCAAAGAAGCTGAATGTAGCACCAAATGCAAGCAAATACCAAGCCATTCGTTTCATCGCCGCAATCATTCCTTCATCTCCTAGAGAAGCATACGACTTTGAGCCAAATAAGAAGGAATAATCAAATTCATAGAAGTAGCAAAACAGGAAGACAGCCATTAATACAAAAAGTGCTGCCAGTTTTCCTTTGCTTGTACGAATGAATTCAAAATGCTGCTTTTTTAAATAAAATCCAGCTAAAAACATAGGCAAAAAGACAAACGTACGTGATAAGCTGAGTGTATTGCTGATGCTGTCCACATAACCGACAAGTAATGCAATCGATAAACTGACGATCATCGCCCAGTGGAACGGTAGTTTTGAAAAAGGAATAAGCAGCAAATTCCAAAAGAATAAACTAATTAAAAACCATAAGGACCATTGCGGATCAATTGGATTTAAATTGGTTATGCTTTGATCCTGTAATAGGTAATAGTAAACCGAATAGATCACCTGAAAGATTAAATATGGGATGATCAGCTTAACGGCGACTTTTTTCATAAAGCCCGGTTTTCTAAACCCTTTTGCAAAAAAGCCAGAAACTAAAATAAAGGCGGGCATGTGAAAGGTATAGATAAACTTGTATAAATAGAGCATCCAGTCATTATCGTGAATGAATGATCGTAACAAATGACCAAAAACAACTAGAAAAATCAGAAGGAATTTTGCATTATCAAAATAACTATCTCGTGAAGATGCCATAACATCACCTTTCCTGCTCGATTTCAAACATAAATGTTCTAAGTGCACTGTTCCCTTATTTGCCCCATTCTAAAATACATTTTCGCTTAATTCGCTATTTGATGTGAAATTGTAGAACGGTTGTAAAAGAAGCGTAAGAAAAGTGAATTGTTGTACAATCCTGTCATCCAAATGAAATAAATGAGACAGTCTTCGTGTAAAAAGTTATCTTTTTTTATGAGTCGAATGAAGGAACAATGAAAATATTGTAGAAATATTGTAGAGGAATGAGGCTGGAAAAGGAGTGTAAGAGAATGACTGAAACGCTCGATGGCAATAGATTAACCCCTGCAGGAGATATCAGAAAATTAGAAAAAGAGAACGAATATTTGCGAACTGAGTTGATGCAGCAAAAAATGCTGTTAAATAAGACGCTAGATGCCATTTTTATATTTGATCAACACCTCAACATCATCCAAGCCAACGAAGCAACATGCAGGCTTGTACAGACACCGAAAGAAGACCTCCTCAATAAATCCGTTCTAGATTTCCTATACGGCATCCCGAAAGATAAAGTTGAATGCTCACTCGATCTATTTTTTCGAAAAGGTACGTTAAAAAGAGAAATCTCCATTCAGCTTGAAAGTGGTGAAACAAAATACATTGAATTTGTCGCAGAGCATGACACCATGAATCAGCAATATATAGTGGTCATGCGAGACATTTCTTCAAAGAAAATATTAGAACGAGAACGCTCCATGAATGAGCAGCTGTTCAAAGATTTGTTTGACCGGGCCATTGACGGGATGGTCATATTTGATCAGGATGGCTGCATGATTGATGCGAATCATTCTTTTTGTCAGAGCTTTGAGCTGCAAAAGACTGATTTAACCGATCGGTATTTGCATGAATTTGTTGAAGGAGATAATCTTCCAGCTTTGCAGCATCTTTTAACGTCACTTAAAGAAACAGGGAAAGCAAAAGGGGAGCTTCCTGTTACCCTTCAATCTGGCCAGCAAAAATTATTCGAACTCACCATTACATCAAATGTGATGAGTGGTTTTTATATGTCCATCATGCGGGATATTACAGAAAAAAGACTGATGGAAGAGAAACTGTTAAAAAGTGAAGAACGCTTTAGAGAAATTTTCGAAAATGCAATGGATGCCATCATCATATGGGCGGATGATGGAGAGATTGTGAGAGCCAATGAATCAGCCTGTCGAATTTTTGAATTACCGATGCACTCGCTGATTGGCAAAAAACTTACCGACTTTCTCGTCAAATCTGATAAGAGATATAGACCAACAAGAAGACGCTATATCCGCAATCATGAAATAAGGGAAGAGCTATTGTTCAAAATGGCAAATGGGCAGTATAAAGAGCTTGAGTTTACATCAAAACATGCGGTATTAGAAGGACAGCACCTAACCATTTTACGTAATGTAAGTGATCGAAAAAGAATGGAGCAGGAGCTACGCGAAAGTGAGCTCAAATTCCGTAAAGTATTTAATGGGTCAATGGACGGCATTGTTCTTTTTGATAATCAATACCGAATCATTGAAGTCAATCCATCTGCAAGCGAGCTGCTTCAATTGAAGGACGATCATTTAACAGAAATGAATCTTTTCCACATCCTTGCCCCTTATCAAATTGAAAATTTGGCTCAACCAGCCGAGGCGATGTCATTAGATGAAATGGACAATGAGGTTCCGTTTGTACTGAACCATCCAGATCAGCGTATACTGGAATTCTCTTTTAAACGTAACATTATCCATAATATGAATTTGGCCATCTTTAGAGATGTGACAGAGCGGAAGGAATTAGAAGAGCGGGTGAGAAAATCAGATACCCTTCATGTGGTCGGAGAGCTTGCTGCTGGAATTGCTCATGAGATTAGAAACCCGATGACAGCATTAAAAGGCTTCATTCAGCTATTAAAAGGAAATATTGAAGGGGAGTATTCGCTCTATTTTAATGTCATCACATCAGAGCTGAAAAGAATAGAATCCATCATCACTGAATTTTTGATTTTAGCGAAACCGCAAGCCATTGTATATGAAGAAAAAAATGTGGTGCAAATTGTGAAAGACACGATGGATCTTCTGCACGCACAGGCGAATCTTGGCAATGTTCAAATGCATCTCAATGTGCTGGACGAGATACCACTGATATATTGTGAACAAAACCAATTAAAGCAGGTCTTTATTAACATTTTAAAAAATGCAATTGAAGTCATGCCGCGCAAAGGAAATGTCTATGTGAGCATTCAGCGGAAGGGCGAGGAGCATATTGTCATTTCCTTGCGTGATGAAGGCTGCGGAATGGCGGAGGATAAGCTAAAGCGTCTAGGTGAGCCTTTTTATACAACGAAAGAAAGAGGAACTGGACTTGGTTTAATGGTTAGTTATAAAATTATTGAAGAGCATCAAGGAACCATTGAAGTAGAAAGTGAGGAAGGCGTAGGAACCGTCTTCCATCTCACGCTTCCACTAAGGCAGCAGAAACAAGAAGGAGAGCAGTAACGTGTATTATACCGTCTATCACGCACCCATCGGGGCATTATACATACTAGAAAAGGACGGTGCCATCATCGAGGTAATGTTTGATGATGAGCCGTTTTTAGCAAAAAAGCAGGCAATGAATCTAAACCAAGAAGATACGCCTGTCTTACAAGAAGCGAAAAAGCAGCTGGATGAATATTTCAAGGGAGAGCGTCAAGTATTCGATCTCCCGCTCAAGCAAACAGGTTCTCCGTTCCAAGAGCAGGTGTGGGGAGCATTGTCGGCCATTCCATATGGTGAATCAAAAAGCTATGCAGACATTGCAGAAGCGATTGGCAATCCCAAGGCTGTAAGAGCCATCGGACAAGCTAACAGACGAAATGCATTACCTATTTTTATTCCTTGTCACAGAGTGATTGGAAAAGACCGGTCTCTGACTGGCTATGCAGGATCGAAGACAGACATGAAAGCGGTCCTCCTTGAATTAGAAGGCATCCCATTTGTTCAAAAATAAATCGATTGACCTGTTCCGAATTTTTCCTAAGCGACATATCCTTTTATTAAGCTAAAAAAGTTGGTCGAGGGAAAAAGGAGGGCGCTGGCATGTTTTGGGGCAAAAAAGGTAAAATGTATGCCGTTACGTCACTATGTGTCAAAATGAACGTTTTGACGGAAGAACAGAAAGAAGAAATCTTAACAAAAACGAATCAAGAAACAAAAAAGCGCGGTGCTCTTAAATGACAAGAACACGGCGCTTTTTTGCGATCATTGGGAGATGCTTTCGGCGAAAAGAGCATCAATCTCTTCTGCATAGTTCGATGTGATAATTCCCTTTTCTGTAATGATGCCTGAAATGAGATGATGAGGAGTGACATCAAAGGCGGGATTGAATACTTGAACATCGGGCGGTGCAATGGGGACACCGTTTAATTCCTTTACTTCCAGCGGGTCGCGCTCTTCAATTGGGATATCTGACCCGTCATGGGTGGATACATCAAAAGTGGAAAGCGGTGCTGCTACAAAAAACGGAATGTGAAAATGCTTGGCTAGAACGGCAAGACCCAACGTTCCAATCTTATTCGCTGTATCTCCATTACGAGCGATACGGTCTGCTCCAACAATGACAGCAGAAATTTGCTTTTCTTTCATCGTATGGGCCGCCATGTTATCTGTAATGAGTGTCACATCCACGCCGCCTTGCATAAGCTCCCATGTTGTCAGACGAGCGCCTTGAAGAACAGGGCGTGTTTCACATGCATAAATGTGAAGGTCAAGATTTTTCTTTTTGGCTAAATAAAAGGGAGCAAGGGCTGTTCCGTACCGGCTCGTTGCGATGGAGCCTGCATTACAAATGGTCATGATACGGTCACCTGATTTAAAGAGCTGAAGTGCATTTTGACCGATTTGTCTGCATGTTTCTTCATCTTCTATTTGAATTTGAATGGCTTCATGGACAAGATCTGTTTTAGCTGCATTCACTGACGCTGCACGCTGAATGCGCTGCAGCAGCCGGTCTAAAGCCCAGGCAAGGTTCACAGCGGTTGGACGAGCACTGTTTAAATATTCTTTGATTCGAATCACTTCTTGTTTAAAAACATCGATTTCTTCTGTCTCAATGGCTTGCGCACTAAGCGCCAATCCAAATGCTGCTGTAATGCCAATCGCAGGTGCTCCGCGTACTTTTAATGTCACAATTGCATCATACACATCTTCTTTCGTATATAAATGCTCAAAGACGGTTTCGGTCGGTAATTTTTGCTGATTTAAAATGTTAATACGGTTTTCTTCCCATTCGACAGAACGGGGGACTTCAAATTCTTTTGACAAAACCCGTCACTCCTTTACAGATGGCTGGAATAATGCGACGAGGTCAGACGCTGTTTCCACTGCATGATATTGTTTGATAAATGTTTTTCCAAGTGTCAGTGCTGCTTTTTTCTGCTGAATCCGTCTAGTTGGTGATGGAATCGCATCAAGATCAGCGGCATGAGCAAGGCCAATTGTTCGGCGGACAAGCTCACAGCCGGCAAAGCCTGTCGCTTCTTTTAAAATCCGGTCAAACGTTGTTTCTAAAAAGCTGTCCGATACACTAAATGCTTCAATGCTGTCCTCTTTCCAAGCTTTTGTGAACACTTCTTTGAATGTTGCCCATACATTGACGACATGGTCAAAAAGGTGCTGCTGCTCGTGTTCATTCTCGCGAGATAAAGCATTCAGGAACAGATTGGCGATAAAGTGGCCGATATCGAATCCAAAGGGACCGTAAAACGCGAATTCTGGATCAATGATTTTCGTTTCAGTCTCATTTGCAAAAATACTGCCTGTATGAAGATCTCCATGAACCAATGTTTCAGCTGATGTCAGGAATATACGCTTCAATTCTGCTGCTTTGGCCTGCACTTCAAGATCTGCCCAAAGCGCTTCTGCTGATTCTCTTAATTCTTCTTCGAAGTCATTTGTTTCACTATCAAAGAAAGGGTCTGTGAAGACGAGTTTTTCTGTGATATCACACAGGTCAGGGTTCGTAAATTGCTTCACAAATTGTTTTTTGATTTTAGGATTTGTCGCAAAGTCAGATGTGTAAAAAAGTGTTTTTCCTAAAAATTCTCCAACATGATCAGATAAATGCGGATATTGTTTTCCGGCAATTAGCCCTTTTCTGACGATTTCTAAGTGTGAGAGATCCTCCATGGCTGTCACTGCAAGAGCTGTATCCGAGTAATAGACCGCTGGTACGAGATGCGGAGCATATTCTGACTGTTTGATCAGGGCAGCACTTTCAATTCTTGCCCGGTCTAATGTAAGAGGCCAGCTCTCACCAACCACCTTTGCATAAGGTAGCGCCTGCTTGATGATCAATCCTTTTTCTTGTTTGTGATCATAAATATGAAAGACGTAATTTAAATTCCCGTCGCCGATTTCAGTACAAGTCAAATGACTGCTTTCTTGGATTAAGCCAAGTCTAATTGCGAGTGCAACTGCCGAGCTTTCTGTTAGTTCTTCATATGATGCCGTAAGTGTAACCAATTGCTTCCCCTCCAAATCATATAAAAAAGCCTCTTTCTCCTGAGAGAAAGAGGCTTGATGGTGTGTATGCTCAAAGCCTCTCTTATCTCTCAGCACATACGTCTGATGGAATTAGCACCGTGCCCTATAAGACAATTGTCTTGGCGCGTTACTTGCTGCGCCCCACTTCACAGTGGTATTAACGGTCGGTTGCTGTTGGGGTCAAAAGGCCAAATCCCTCGCCCAACTCTCGATAAGAGAAATCAATATGTAATTGTTTCGTGTCTGTTTGCATTTCTTAATTCAAGATATTATCAGAGCTGCGCTTTACATGTCAATCTTTTTTCAAAATTGCTTTACAATTCATAAAACAATCCATTACAGTGATTGTATTGTCACGTAACTTGAATAGAAGGTGAAGAAATGGAATTCCAGCAATCAGATGTGTTGAAACAATTACCGAAACAATTTTTTGCGTCTCTTGTCCAAAAGGTGCAGAAAAAAGTGCAGGAAGGGGCAGATATCATTAATTTGGGGCAGGGAAATCCTGATCAGCCAACTCCTCCGCACATTGTAAAAGCCATGCAGGAAGCGGTAGCAAAACCTGAAAATCATCGATACTCCTCATTCCGTGGAACAGCGAAATTAAAAAAGGCCGCTGCCGCTTTTTATGAAAGAGAATATGGCGTTACGCTTGATCCAAAGACGGAAATTGCGATTTTATTTGGCGGGAAAGCAGGGCTTGTTGAACTGCCGCAATGCCTGCTGAATCCGGGTGATACGCTTTTAGTCCCTGACCCTGGTTATCCTGATTATTGGTCAGGTGCTGTACTTGCTGGAGCGCATATGGTGACCATGCCACTTCTTGAAAAAAATGATTTTTTACCTGACTACGATTTGCTGCCTGAGGATGATAAGAAAAAGGCAAAATTAATGTATTTAAATTACCCCAACAATCCGACGGGGGCTACGGCAAGCCGTTCATTTTTTCAAGAAACCGTTACATTTGCGAAAGATCACAACCTATGTGTTGTTCATGATTTTGCATATGGCGGCATTGGATTTGATGGGGAAAAGCCGATCAGCTTTCTGCAAGTAGATGGAGCGAAAGAGACGGGAATAGAAATTTACACATTGTCTAAAACGTACAATATGGCAGGGTGGAGAGTAGGATTTGCGGCAGGGAATCCGTCTGTTATTGAAGCGATTGAGCTTTATCAGGATCATTTGTTTGTGTCGTTGTTTAAAGCCACGCAGGATGCAGCAGCGGAAGCCCTATTAAGCGATCAAACGTGCGTACGGGTGCAAAATGACCGATATGAGAAAAGGCGGAATGTGTGGATAGCTGCCTGCAAAGAAATTGGCTGGGAAGTCAGTGCACCAAAGGGATCATTTTTTGCTTGGTTAAAGGTGCCAGAAGGATATTCATCTGAAGCCTTTTCTGATTTATTATTAGAAAAAGCGCATGTTGTTGTAGCGCCAGGTAATGGTTTTGGTGCTCACGGTGAAGGGTACGTGAGAGTAGGGCTTCTAACAAGCGAGGAGCGGTTACAAGAAGCTGCTCAGCGCATCGCTGCCTTGAAGCTGTTTGAAAAAAAGCCATTGACAACATAAAAAAATGGTGCGATAATTCAGGCAATATTTAAGAAAATTGAATATTCTTATCAAGAGTAGGCAGAGGGACTAGCCCAATGAAGCCCGGCAACCGACTTCCATGAAGCACGGTGCTAATTCTTGCAGCAAGCGCTGAGAGATAAGATTCGGATGAATGACACGAAACAACCTCTTTAAGGCGCTCAAGAAGCACTTGAAGAGGTTTTTTTATTGAACATATGCATGACGCAATCGAAAGGGGATTCCTAGTGAGTGAATTACTGGCAACATACGTATTAACACATCGAGAGGATGAACAAATAAATCGAAAAGCGGAGCAGATCGCGCTTGGTTTAACAGTTGGATCATGGACGGATTTGCCGCAGCTCAAAAAGGAGCAGCTTCAAAAGCATAAAGGCCGAGTTGAAAAAGTATTAGAAAAGGCTGCTCCAGTCGAAAATGGCCTTTATCAATCAGAGGTGACCATTGCTTATCCTGAGGCAAACTTTTCAGCAGATTTACCTGCTGTTTTCACGACGATTTTTGGAAAGCTTTCACTAGACGGAAAAGTGAAGCTAGTCGATATCCAATTTTCTGAAGAATTTAAAAAAAGCCTGCCAGGACCGGTATTTGGAATTGATGGCATACGAAATAAGGTAAATGTATTTGATCGTCCATTATTGATGAGTATTTTTAAAGGTGTTATCGGCCGTGATATGCAGGATTTAAAAGAGCAGCTCCGTTTACAGGCATTAGGCGGGGTTGACCTCATCAAAGACGATGAAATTTTATTTGAAAGTCCATTAGCTCCTTTTGAAGAGCGAATCAAAGAAGGAAAAGAGATTTTAAAAGAAACCTATGAAGAGACAGGACACCGCACGCTGTATGCTGTCAATTTAACGGGCAGAACCTTTGACCTGAGGGATCGAGCGAGAAAGGCCGCTGAACTTGGAGCAGATGCGCTCTTATTCAATGTCTTTGCTTACGGCCTTGATGTCATGCAAAGCTTAGCTGAGGATCCAGATATTCCACTGCCTATTATGGCGCATCCCGCAGTGAGCGGTGCATTGACATCCTCTCCTGAATATGGATTCTCGCATTCTCTTCTTTTAGGCAAATTAAATCGATATGCTGGCGCTGATTTGAGCCTCTTTCCCTCACCTTATGGGTCGGTTGCACTTCCGAAAAAGGATGCCCTTGGAATCTATGAAGCTTGCGTGAAAGAGGATACGGTTCAAAAAACATTCCCTGTCCCGTCAGCAGGCATTCACCCAGGAATGGTTCCAGTATTGATCAAAGATTTTGGAATTGATCATGTGATTAACGCAGGCGGAGGCATTCACGGACATCCGCGGGGAGCCATCGGCGGAGGGAAGGCATTTCGTTCGATCATTGATGCCGTGATACATGAAGAGTCTATCCAAGATAAGGCGGCTTCCTGCCAAGACTTAAAAGCGGCACTTGATCTTTGGGGAAGGGTAGCAGAATAATGAAAAAACCAATTGTGTGTTGTGATTTTGATGGAACAATTACAAAAAATGATAATATCATCCGCATCATGAAACAGTTTGCACCAAGTGAATGGACGAAGCTGAAGGATGGTGTCCTGTCAAAGGAAATTACCATTCAAGAAGGCGTCGGGCAGATGTTTCAATTACTGACAAGTGATCAAAAGGAAGCCATTCAATCATTTATTTTAGAGGATACAGAGATTCGTGAAGGATTTAAGCAATTTGTGGATGAGGTAAAAAAAGCGGACATTCCTTTCTATGTACTTAGTGGGGGGATGGACTTTTTTGTCTACCCCATCCTCGAAGGCATTGTCGATCGAGACGATATTTATTGCAATCATGCATCATTTGGGGAAGACCATATTCAGATTGAATGGCCGCATGCCTGCGATACGCAATGTCAAAATGGGTGCGGATGCTGTAAGCCCTCAATCATTCGAAACCTGACTCATGAGGATGATTTCATCATCATGATCGGAGATTCAGTGACTGATGTGGAGGCGGCGAAACATGCAGATCTTACGTTTGCGCGCGACTACTTGCTCAATGAATGTCAAGAGCTCGGGCTCGTACATAAGGAGTTTGACACATTTATTGATCTACACGCGCAATTTGTTCAAATAAAGGAAGTGAAGGAATGGCAGACGCAAAGAGCAAATGCTGGCAGGAGCTAGCAGACGTTAAACGTGAACTGGCCCAAAGAGACTGGTTTTTCGGAACAAGCGGTAATTTATCGATCAAGGTGTCGGATGATCCAATCACGTTTTTGGTGACGGCAAGCGGCAAAGATAAACGAAAAGAAACAAACGAAGATTTTGTGCTAGTAAACGCGGCAGGCCAGCCACATGATCCGAACGAGACGCTTAGACCATCAGCTGAAACACTGCTTCATACGTACGTGTATGAACGGACGAAAGCAGGCTGCTGCCTCCATGTCCACACCATTGATAATAATGTGATGTCAGAGCTGTATGGGGATAAGGGAGAGATTCGTTTTAAAGGCAACGAAATCATCAAAGCGCTTGGTTATTGGGAAGAGGATGCAGAAGTGTCGATTCCGATTATTGAAAATCCAGCTCATATTCCGCATCTTGCAGAGCAATTTGCAAAACATCTGACACTAGAGGCGTCATCTGGTGCTGTACTCATTCGCAATCATGGCATCACGGTCTGGGGAAAAACAGCCTTTGAAGCAAAACGAGTATTAGAAGCATATGAATTTTTATTTAGCTATCACTTAAAATTAGCGCTGTATCAACAGCAGCTGGTAAGATAAAAAGGAGGAAAAGCACATGGCGACGATTTTGATTCACAATGAAGAGAACACATTACTTGAGAACGAGCAAGAGGTTGCATCATATTTAGAAAACCAAGGGGTTATTTATGAGCATTGGGATATTGAAAAGCTGCCAAACCGTTTATCAGAAAAGTATGATTTAACCGATGAGGAAAAGGAAGAGATTTTGACTGTTTTCCAAAAGGAAATCCAAAGTATTTCTGAAAAAAGAGGGTACAAAGCGCAGGATGTGATTTCATTATCTGATGCCACGCCAAATCTTGATGAGCTGCTCCAAAACTTTAAACGTGAGCATCACCATACAGATGATGAAGTACGCTTTATTGTGAGCGGGCACGGAATCTTTGCTATTCAAGGCAAGGATGGCGTCTTTTTTGATGTGAGATTGAACCCAGGTGATTTAATTTCTGTTCCGCCAAACATCCGTCATTACTTTACACTTCAAGAGGATCGCAAAGTGGTCGCAGTTCGCATATTTGTCACAACTGAGGGCTGGGTGCCAATTTACGAGGAAGAAACGGTTTAATGATAGAGCTGATCATTCCGCATGAGGCGGAAGATCAGCTTTTTTTTAGGAAATTAGACATAAAATGTGAAAGAAAATAGTTGATTTTGATCTTCTGTATAGGATAAAATTCTGTTTAATCAATGTGACAGTCCTGTCCAAATTTGAAGTTTACCCCCAAATTTGATTGGGTAAAAGGTCTTTAGGCTGTAAAAAATTAAATAAAATAAGCATATTTAATTTAATTTACAAATAAAGTATAATTTTGGTGTCGGATCATTTTGAGCATAGACAGTCGAAATCATTGCGGGAGCTGAGATCATGAATATTTATGTAAGGAAAGAACAATTGCTGATGTCCATTGATGAGAAGAGAAAACAGATGGTAGAAGCTGCTCAAGTGGAAGGGTACACTGGTGAGATGACAATTAAATATAGTCAAGAACTGGACAACCTGATGAATGAGTATCAGCATCTTCTTTTTCATGAGAAACAATCTGCCCCCTCCTTTCATGATCTTGTGTCTCAAATGAGTCTTTTATCTGTGAACCGCCCCTCTTATTGACATGAAAAACCGGTCTTGCATAAGCAAAACCGGCTGACATCTTCAGCTATGCTGAGTGAGCAGAAGGAAGCATGATCATAACAGTCGTTCCTTTATTCACTTCGCTATGAATATCAATTGTTCCGCCATACATCGAAATGATTCGTTTACACACGACAAGTCCAAGACCCGTGCCTTTTTCCTTCGACGTAATAAAGGGGAGGAAGATGTGCTTTAACATCTCTTCTGGTATGCCTTCACCTGTATCAGCTACTTTAATGATGACATGTTCTTTTTCAGCTTCGATCACAATCTTCAAATGACCGCCGTTTGGCATTGCTTCTAAAGAGTTCTTTGCTACATTTAAAACCACTTGTTTAATATGATCCTTCGTGCAATACACGCCCACATCTTGAATCGTATTGATTTGCAAGTCCACTTCGACATTATAAAGGTTTGCCTCAGAGAAAACGATCGGCATGATCTCACTTACAATTTCTTTAACAGAGTTATTCTGCCATTTTTCTGCCGTTGGTTTTCCTAATACAAGAAATTCACTGACGATTTGGTTGATCCGTTTAATTTCTTCCTCGATGACAGAAAAATAGAGCTGATCTTCTTCTGAATGATACTTTTTTTGCAATAGCTGGATAAAGCCGCTAATCCCTGTTAATGGGTTACGAATTTCGTGTGCTGTACTTGCTGCGAGTGTTCCGATCAATTCAAGCTTTTGCGCTTCATTTTGATGACGCTCCTGCTGAGTTTGCCGCCTTAACACGATATATTGGACTAGTGTGAATAAAATATTTAATAAAATAAACGCACTGGATAAAGGGATGAGCATCACAGACAGCACTTCACTTGTTGAAGCACGCTGCGGAAAGACCTCCAGCTTCCAGCTGTTTTCATCTAAATATGTAGACACGGTGCTGTCGCCCTCAGGTACTGGCTGTGGACCGCTTGTAAACACGACATGTCCATTTTGATTCAGCATCTTAAAATGAAGATCAGGATTCAATACATTCATAATATTTCTTAAATAATCAATTTGAATGGCGGCAATCAGCACATTGGTGACCTCTTCATTTTCATCGAGAACAGGCACACAAATGGAGAGGATCCGCTGTTTTGTAATTCGGCTCACATAGTTGTCTGTGATCACGGTCTGCTTGGTCACTTGAATGCGTTTAAAGTAATCTCTGAATGATAGGTTGATTTTTTCCTTTAACGGGGTGGTGCTTGCTGTTACATTTCCTTTTTTGTCTAGGAGATACAGACCTGAAAAACGAGGTTCTTGTTTATAGATTTTCTCTAGGATGTTTTGTACTTTTTTCGTCTCAACCGGCTGGTCAAATCCCATGGCAAGGGAAGTTAATCTCGCTTCTGTTTCACTTATTAAATAATTCATTTGGTTTTTGTGAATATTTAACATAAGTGTAGCGGTTTGTTTGTTCTTTAAATCGATTTTTTCAGTTTCTTTTTCGTAGATAAAATAACTAATGATTAGGGTTGGAAGCATGACCAAAATAAGGTAAAGCCTGATCTTCTTCCAAAACCCTTTGAGTATACTCATCATTCATCGCTCCAACGTATTACCTAATAGACTTATTATAGCATTGAACCTATCTTTATTACGATGACTTGTGTGATTTTTAAAAAATTAGGTGATTCGTTCTGGTCTCATTTTCGTGCTAAAGATGGATCAAAATGTTGACATTTTACTTATTGTTTATTAATGTCACATTAGTGGGTTGCATTTCATAAAGGATGATAAAAAATGGAAAATCATAATGTTGAAAAATCATTGAAATTATTTATTGTATTATCACGTGCCTATCGCTCAATTAATCATCACATGAACAAACATATTGTGAAGCACGGGCTGAATCCAACTGAATTTGCTGTGCTAGAATTGCTGTATCATAAAGGTGATCAGCCGCTTCAGCAAATCGGTGATAAGATCTTACTTGCAAGCGGCAGCATCACGTATGTGGTCGATAAATTGGAGAAGAAAGAACTCCTCAGCCGGAAGGCTTGTGCAGAAGACCGCAGGGTGACATTTGCGCATATTACTAAGCAGGGACGAGCTTTGCTTGATGACATCTTCCCAGATCATGCGAAAGAAATTCATGAGATGATCAGTGTCCTGAGCGAAGAAGAGAAAGATGCCTGCATCGATATGCTCAAACATGTAGGGCTGCGTGCAAAGCATTTATATGATCATCAAGAATAAATAAAAAGGAAGCCGCTGGCTTCCTTTTCAGCGTGCAGGCAAA
Source organism: Bacillus sp. Nf3 (assembly GCF_003028545.1). Classification (NCBI taxonomy): domain Bacteria; kingdom Bacillati; phylum Bacillota; class Bacilli; order Caryophanales; family Bacillaceae; genus Bacillus; species Bacillus sp. Nf3. The sequence continues at coordinate 116,209 of NZ_PYUA01000003.1, forward strand.
CCCTCGCATTCGGTGTCAGTCCTGCGCTCCGGTGCTCACGAATGTCAAATTCGCTCCGCAAAGATAGCTGTCCTTCCTAGGGCTGCAAAGGTTTTCTATCACGCTGAAAAGAAGACAAAGGACTAAAATAAAGATCATTTTAGTCCTTTGTCAACAATCTGAAAGGAAGCCGCTGGCTTCCTTTTTTATTTCGCTTTTTTCTCAATCGGTAAAATGAGTACTTCTACACGCCGGTTTTTACTTCTGCCTTCTGCTGTATCGTTTGAGGCAATCGGTTTGAATTCGCCGTATCCTTTTGTACTAAAGTTCTCTTGGTTTAGATTGCTGTTTTCAAGAAGAATATTTAAAAAGTTCACAGCACGAATGGCGCTTAAATACCAGTTTGATTCAAATTCTGAATTTCTGATCGGTACATTATCTGTATGTCCGCTAATGACAATGTCACGAGCGGGATTAATAACGAGCAGCTTTGAGATTTCTTTTGCTAACGGGACATCCTGAGAGCGAATAACTGCCCGCCCGGAATCAAAGAAGATACTGTCCTCAATCGTAATGAGAAGTCCTTCATCCGTAAGCTTTGTTTCGAGCTTGGAACCAAGTTTTTTATTTGCAATGAATGAATCGACCTGCTGTTTGACCTTTGTGAGAACCGCTTGGTCTCGAGCCTTTGCTTTGGCTTCTTCATCTTTCTCTTCCTCGGCTGCTTTCTTGACTTGGTTGCTGTGTTCAGTTTCTTCCGTGCTTTGCATGCTGGATTGATCCATAACACCAGTACCGCCAGTAAAAACTACATTAAATGACTTAGCCATCTGTTCATATTTCGCCGCATCAATCGAACTAGATGCAAAAAGCACAATGAAGAGGGCGAGAAGGAGCGTCAGAAGATCGGCATAAGGGATAAGCCAAGATTCATCTACATGGTCTTCATGATCATGGTTTTTACGTTTCCTAGCCATTTTGATTTTCTCCTTCTTCAATGACAAGATTTGCACGTTCTTTTGCTGGTAAGTACATAAGAAGTTTTTGTTCAATGACTTTTGGAGATTGACCTTCAAGAACAGAAAGAATGCCTTCGATCATAATCAGACGAAGCTTTACTTCTTCCTTTGATTTACGCTTCAATTTGTTGGCAAATGGGTGCCATAATACATACCCGGTAAAAATCCCAAGCAGTGTGGCGACGAAGGCAGCACTGATTGCATGTCCAAGTGCTTCAATATCTCCCATGTTGGCAAGTGCGGCAATAAGTCCGACAACGGCGCCAAGTACCCCTAGCGTCGGAGCGTATGTACCAGCTTGTGTAAAGATTAATGCGCCTGACTGATGTCGTTCAGACATGGCGTCAACTTCTTCTGTTAAGACGTCTCGAATAAATTCAGCACTTTGGCCGTCAACTGCCATGCTTAACCCGTTCTTTAGAAAATCATCATCGACTTCCTCAAGACTTGCTTCTAATGCCAAAAGACCTTCACGACGCGCAATTTGTGCCCAGTTTGAAAATAGAGGGATCATTTCTTGAATCGTTGGAAGCTGGCTGTCTTTGAAAATTTTGCCGAACAATTTTGGTGTTTTCTTAATTTCACTAGAAGGGAATGCGATGACAACAGCTGCAACCGTCCCAACAATGATGATTAATATAGCCGCCGGGTTGAGAAGAGCAGTTAGACTCACACCTTTCAAAACCATACCGACACCTAGTGCTATAAATGCTAAAATAATACCAATTAACGATGTTTTGTCCATTATCTCACCAAATCCTTTAACTATCTTTTTCTATAGTTAATATCGGTGTGTTCTAGAAGGGTTTTAGTCAGAATATAAAATTAAGACAGTTTCTGTGAAGAATTTTTGACGAAAGCGCTTTCTATATATGTAAAAAGAAGAAACTCCCTCTCATATAAAGGGAGTCTCCATTTAATCGTTTTGTGCTGGTTCATCTAAATGAAGCAGCTCTTTTAATTTTTCTTCATACATAATTTTGACAAGATCGTAGCTCCAATTCATCATGTGATCCACCTCTTTTTCTTTTATCGTATAGGAAAAGAGGCGGGGGAGCGTCAGCGTTCAGATGGAACTTAGCCGCCGCAACATGATGGAGGTACATATCATCCTGAAGATGTAGTTATCCTTTTTTTACGACGATTTCGTCATGTTCAACATCCACAGTAAATCCAGAAAGCTGCTCCTCTTCAAGCAGGATCTCTGTCATTTGATCTTCAACGTGCTCTTGGATGGTTCTTCGAAGTGGACGAGCACCAAATGCAGGGTGATATCCAAGCTCTGCGATTTTTTCTTTCGCTTCATTTGTGACATGGACTGTTAAATTCTGTTCTTTTAATTGCTCTGACAGCTCATTGAGCAGAAGATCAACAATCTTCACTAAGTCCTCTCTGTCTAGTGAATCAAATTGAATAATGCTGTCAAAGCGGTTCAAAAATTCTGGTTTGAAGTAGCTGCTGAGTGAATCAATGAGTGATTGTTCCTCAATTGCTTCTTCCTGATCAGACTGGAAGCCGACCTTGACCGTTTTATCTGCGCTGCCTGCGTTACTTGTCATGATGATGACTGTATCTTTAAAGCTGACCGTTCTGCCTTGACTGTCTGTTAAGCGGCCATCTTCCATGATTTGAAGGAACATGTGCTGTACATCTGGGTGTGCTTTTTCGATTTCATCCAGCAAAATGATGCTGTAAGGTTTTCTGCGCACTTTTTCAGTCAGCTGGCCAGCTTCATCATGTCCAACATAACCAGGAGGAGAACCGATGAGTTTGGACACAGAGTGTTTTTCCATGTACTCACTCATATCTAAACGAATGATCGCATCTCTGGAACCGAATAATTCTTCAGCCAGCGTTTTAGACAATTCGGTTTTCCCGACACCTGTTGGTCCAACGAAAAGGAAGGAGCCTGTCGGTCTATGTTTCGATTTTAATCCAGCTCTGCTTCTTTTCACGGCTTTCGCCACTTTATCAACCGCATGCTCCTGTCCAATTACTCGTGCTTTTAGACGGACATCAATTTCTTTCATTTTGGTTTGTTCGTCTGCTTGCAGTTTGCCGACAGGTATGCCTGTTTTTTGTTCCACAATGGCCTGAATGTCCTCTGCTGTGACGATATGCTCTTTGTCAGTTGTTTTGTTTTGAAGTCTTGCTTCAATGGCTTCTTCTTCATCGCGAAGCTTCGCTGCTTTTTCATATTGTTCTTCTTTTAGCGCAGCCTGTTTTTCTGCGGCAATTTGCGCAAGTCGGTTTGTCAGTTCATCTTCACTTGCTGCATCAATGGAGAGGTTCGCTTTTGAACCAGCTTCATCCATTAGATCAATGGCTTTATCCGGCAAATGTCGGTCTTGAATATACCGGGAAGATAATTGAACGCACGCTTTGATGGCTTCATCTGAATAGGTGACACCATGATAGGCCTCGTACTTCTCTTGAATACCTTTTAAGATGTCGATCGCTTCATCTGGTGTTGGCTCATCCACGATAACGGGCTGGAAGCGTCGTTCGAGTGCAGCATCTTTTTCAATTTGGCGATATTCTTTTAATGTCGTCGCACCTACTAGCTGCAGTTCGCCTCTTGCAAGGGCTGGTTTTAAAATGTTTCCAGCATCCATTGATCCTTCTGCAGATCCTGCGCCCACAAGAAGATGGATTTCATCTACAAATAAGATGATATTTTTACGGCTCTGCAGTTCTTTAATTAACTGCTTCATTCTTTCCTCAAATTGACCGCGTACACCTGTGTTTGCGACAAGTGAAGAAACATCTAATAAATAGATTTGTTTGTTCTTTAATTTACTTGGCACATCACCGCTCGCAATTTTCAGTGCGAGTCCTTCTGCGATCGCTGTTTTTCCAACACCTGGTTCACCAATAAGAACAGGGTTATTTTTATTTCTTCTATTTAAAATCTCAATGACTCTTGCGACTTCTTCATCACGGCCAATGACTGGATCAATTAAGCCAGCATTTGCTCCATCTGTTAAGTTACGGCCAAGCTCATCGAGTAAGCCTTTTTGTTTTGGCTGCTCCATGTTTGGGGCATGACCTGCCTGCTGAGAGAAGAATGAACTTCCTCCAAAAAGCTGAGGTCCCATTTTCATTTTTGACTGCTCCATCAAAGAGGTATAGCAGTCTTCACATAAAACCATTTGGCTCCGGGACGAATTTACTTGCATATTCAGGCGAATAGTTGCTTCATTTACTTGACAATGTTGACAACGCATTTGCCATGACCTCCTTAAAATAAAGTTTGACTTTATTTGACCAATGAATGTTAAAGAAAATGGTCTGTTGTTTGACCATCTTTGACTATAGTATACTCTGACCTATTTTGACTTTCAACTGTTTTGCTCAAAGACGGATAAAAATCCTTTTTTGCATTTAATCATGGTTTGTCCTTCTTTTCAAGGAACTTGTCTCATAGGATAAAAAAGAGACAATCGAAAGTGATGGGTGCGGAGGGGTCACATGAAACGTTCAAATGAATCCGCTTTTCAGCTTGCCTTTGTATATGTAGGAACAGTGGTTGGAGCTGGGTTTGCGACAGGAAAAGAAATCGTAGAGTTTTTTGTTCGTTTTGGCTGGATTGGACTATTAGGGATTCTGATTAGCGGTGTTATTTTTACTGGCCTTGGTGCAAAAATGATGCTGATTTCGAAACGAATCAAAGCAGAATCTTATCAAGATATGAACCGGTTTTTATTTGGCGCAGCTGCGAGTCGATATATTAATATTGTGATGTTTTTTATTTTACTCGGTGTTACCTCAGTCATGATTTCAGGTGCAGGGGCTATTTTTGAAGAACAGCTTGGCATATCCAAGGAGTATGGGATCTTTTTGACGATCATTCTGAGCGTCATTGTACTCTTTAAAGGTTCAAAAGGACTATTTGGTGTTAACGTCCTTGTCGTTCCAATGCTGATTTTCTTTTCATTGATTGTGTTTCTTGATTCATTTGTTTTTAGCAGCAGTGAAAGTTATGTTCTTGCGCTGCAAATGGGTGAGGGCGAGTGGATATTATCAGCAGTGTCCTATGGTGCCTTTAATTTAGCACTGTCACAGGCAGTGTTAGTACCCGTTGCAAATGAAATGACCTCTGAAGCAGTCATTAAAAAGGGAGCGGTGCTTGGGGGCGTCATGCTGACACTCATTTTGCTTGCTTGCTTTTTATCTCTTTCTTCATTAGATATGCTGGAGGCGTTTGATATTCCAATGGCGCAGGTGGTGTATCAAGTTGCAAACTCCATTCATCTCATTTATTTATTTGTCATCTTCGGTGAAGTTTTTACATCCGTCATAGGCAATTTATACGGGCTGGAGAGACAAGTAAGGGCATATATCCGAATGAACAGCATCTTTACGATATCCCTAATTCTCATATGCTGCTATGTGATTAGTAAAATTGGTTACGGTACACTGATTTCAACGGTTTACCCGGTTTTTGGCTATGTCAGCATCTTTTTTATTCTCTTTCTTTGTCTAAAAAAAGTGCCTGAACCGCTAGGTAAGTAAAGAAAGGATAGCCTACATGAAAAATATGTGGTACACTATCATCTGTGAAAATTGAACAAAAATCCGTGAAGACGGGAGAGGTTCTAGCAAAACCCTCTATAAAAAACTAAGGACTTGCCGTATCCTTGGATGTGGCATTTTTTATTTTTTATGGCTGGGACACCTCATACACATGTAAAGGTGTCTTTTCTTTTGAGAAAAATAGGGGTTTTCAGGAGCCTTTCAGATGCAGTGTTGTACGGTTGTACGCATCTGCAAAAGGAGGAGAACAGAAAATGAAAAATGAAAAAGCAGTCGTTGTCTTCAGTGGGGGACAGGACAGTACGACATGTTTATTATGGGCACTTCAACAATTTGAAGAGGTAGAAACAGTGACCTTTCATTATAATCAACGTCATCAAGAAGAAATTGATGTCGCCAAAAGAATCGCTGACAAGTTAGGTGTGAAGAATCATCTATTAGATATGTCTCTTTTGAATCAGCTGGCACCTAATGCTTTAACAAGAGATGACATTGACATTGAGGAAAAAGAAGGAGAGCTTCCTTCCACATTTGTGCCAGGAAGAAACTTAGTGTTCTTATCCTTTGCCTCTATTTTGGCGTATCAAATTGGAGCAAGACATATTATCACGGGTGTTTGTGAGACAGACTTTAGCGGCTATCCAGATTGCCGTGACGAGTTTGTGAAATCTTGCAACGTCACAGTGAATTTAGCAATGGAAAAACCATTTGTGATTCATACGCCACTGATGTGGCTGAATAAAGCAGAAACATGGAAGCTTGCAGATGAGCTCAATGCACTGGAATTTGTGAAAAATGAAACGCTCACTTGCTATAACGGCATTATTTCTGATGGCTGCGGGGAATGTCCTGCGTGTAAGCTGCGGAAAAACGGCTATGACACTTATATGGAAATGAAGGAGGCAAAATAAATGCTTTCTCAAATCTATCCACAAACCGATCATCCATTTTCATTTGAATTGAATAAAGACATGCATGTATCGGCTGCCCATTTCATCCCACGAGAAGATGCGGGCGCATGCAGCCGTGTTCATGGTCATACGTACACCATCAACATCACAATTGCGGGCGACGACCTAGATGAATCGGGTTTCCTTGTCAATTTTAGTACATTGAAGAAGCTCATTCATGGGCAGTACGATCACACGCTGCTCAATGATCACGAGGAATTCTCATCAAACGATCGATACGCGATGCCAACCACTGAGGTGGTGGCAAAGACCATATATGACAAAGTCGCAGCGTATTTATCGACTTTAGCGAACAAGCCAACATGTGTTCAAGTCTTTGTCAGAGAAACACCAACAAGCTACTGCATTTACCGTCCGAAACGAGTTGAGATCAATGGCTAAAGCGATTCCTGTATTAGAAATTTTTGGTCCAACCATTCAAGGAGAAGGAATGGTGATTGGACAAAAAACGATGTTTGTCAGAACGGCTGGCTGTGACTACTCTTGCAGCTGGTGTGATTCCTCCTTTACATGGGACGGCTCAGCGAAGCATGATATTCAGTGGCTTGAGGCAGAAGACATTGTCAAAGAATTAAAAAGAATAGGCGGACAGGCTTTTTCTCATGTCACCATTTCAGGAGGAAACCCGGCGCTTTTAAAACAAATGGAATCCCTCATTGATTTACTGCATGAAGAGGGGATTGATACAGCGCTTGAAACACAAGGGACGATGTATCAGGAATGGTTTTTGAAAATTGATGATTTAACCATTTCCCCTAAGCCGCCAAGCTCGAATATGAAAACAGATTTTACGAAACTAACACGTATCATAGATGAGCTGAAAAACGGAAATAGATTGCAGCATGCAAGCCTGAAGGTCGTGATCTTTGATGATCGTGATCTAGCCTATGCGAAGGATGTTCATGCGAAATACCCTGAGCTTCCTTTTTATTTGCAGGTAGGAAATGACGACACGACGACAGGTGATGATGCGTACTTATTGACGCATTTATTAAAGAAATATGAAGCGCTTGTAGATCAAGTCGCACAAGATCCAGACTTAAACCGCGTAAGAGTGCTGCCGCAGCTGCACACGTTATTGTGGGGAAATAAACGAGGCGTATAGAAAGGAAGAGATGTCATGACGACAAGAAAACCGGAAGAATTAGAAGGTGTCACGTTACTAGGAAACCAAGGAACCAATTATTTGTTTGATTACGCACCACAAGTGCTTGAAACGTTCCCAAATAAACATACAAATAGAGATTACTTTGTGAAATTCAACTGCCCAGAATTTACATCCCTTTGTCCGCAAACAGGACAACCGGATTTTGCAACAGTTTATATCAGCTATATCCCAAATGAAATCATGGTCGAAAGTAAATCCCTAAAATTATATTTGTTCAGCTTCCGTAACCATGGTGACTTCCATGAGGATTGTATGAACATTATTATGAACGACTTAATCGAATTGATGGACCCAAGGTATATTGAAGTTTGGGGCAAATTTACGCCAAGAGGCGGTATTTCAATTGATCCGTATACGAACTATGGGAAACCTGGGACAAAGTATGAAGAAATGGCATCGTACCGTATGATGAACCATGATATGTATCCAGAAACGATTGATAATCGCTAATAAATAGGAAAAGACATGCCGGATGCATGTTTCAGCGTGTAGACAAACCCTCGCATTCGTTGTCAGTCCTGCGCTCCGGTGCTCACGAATGTCAAATTCGCTCCGCTCCGGTTCTCGTCCTTCCTAGACTGCAAAGGTTTTCTATCACGCTGAAATGAAGACAAAGGGCTAAAATCAAGCATTTTAGCCCTTTGTCAACAATCTGAGACATGACGGATGCATGTCTTTTTTTTATGGGATTGTAGCGATTCAATCATAAAAAAAGAGAAGAGTCATGTCACTCTTCTCATACGAATGGGAATAGAACTTGCTAGGACGGCTGGGGGCTACCAGCTCGTAAATATATTATACATGACAGAACGTATGTTTGTAAAGGTGAATCATGCTTTTTTTGCTTATCACATTTGATTTAAGATAAAATAGGGGTATTGAATGGTAAATGGAGGCGTTGGATTTGGCAAACAAAGAAGAGCGGGCAGAGCAGCTGCTAATGGAGCTTAGAGAAGAGCTTCAAATGCTTGAACATCAAAACAAAGAACGGTATAAATGGAGTGCCTCCACATTGCTTGGAGTGATTGCCCTCTTGATTGATAAAGGAGTGATCACCCCTGAGGAAGTCGAGATGTACAAGACGAAGGCGGAAATGCAAACCTTTCATACGCAAAAAGACTGATGCTTACTGATATGATGTATGGTGAGAAAAAGAAAAGGACATAACAAATTGATGACTCAATTGATATTATGTCCTTACTTCTGCAATTCGTTTTCACAGCATTAAACCAGCTTATACATTAAAACATCATCCCAGTATTCATGATCATTTATTTTAAATTCTTTTATTTTACGTCCTTCTTCTATAAACCCCATCTTTTTGTACAAAGAAATGGCCTTTTGATTTGTAGAGAAAACGGCTAAACTAACCTTTTCAATTGAAGGATTCTTTTCTGCCCAATGTAATAAAGCTGTTAGTAACTTTTCCCCTACGCCTAAACCTCTATAGCTCTTATGCACCATCAGCCCGAATGATCCCGTATGAGAAGTTCTTTTTCTATTTGATGAATGTTCAAAGGCTAACCATCCAATGACTTTCTCATCAGTTTGAGCAACTATGTACGTCTCGTTTTCATTTTCAATTCTTTTCTGTATCCATTTCCTGTGTTCTATGAGGGTTTTTTTGTTTTCTTCAGGTGATGTAAGTAGATAATCTGATTCAGCAATAACTGATTTCTGTATTTCTAAAGTCATTTCAGCATCTTCCATTTTTCCAAAACGTACAATGATATCATTGGAATTTTGCATATTAGTTTCTCCTGTCTAGAGCTAATACGGCATCTTATCATTTTTTTAAAATGAAAAAGAAGGGTATTGAAATAGAAATCACCATTTGGTCAAATCGTGATTAACTTTGCTTTATATATACGTATGTACCGATCGTCTGTATTGAGGATTGCAAATTAATGTACGGAGTCTTTGATGATTTTATAGTTTTTATGATTAACGACTGTTAGTGAATCCAGTTCTAAATCTCTATAGTTGTCCATAATGGTGACATCCACAATGACAGAGTTTTCATTCACTTTTTCAACTACACCTGTTAAACCATTTCTAAATTCGATCACATTTCCAATTTTTGCAATCTTCAACCGATCCCTCTCCTTTAAAAACAGATTTCATTCCCTATTAAAAAGTATTTTGCAATATTTTCATACCAATGTAAAGGATAAAGACGTTTTTGTTTTGTTTTCGTTGTATGCTCTTCTAACGAATGGTATATTTAATATTTGATCATGGCTGAAAAGGAGCGGTTTTTTTGACTGAAGAACAAATCCTCACAATCATCGAATCTTTACGGAATGGGACGGAAAAACAGGTGACCATCCAAAAAGATGACTTTTTAACGTTTCGTTCTGTTTTGGTGAATCAAGATGATTTTAAACATTTTCGCGGAATCGCCAAACATGGTGGAGATGTTATTTTTGAATATCTTACAGAAGCAAGAAGCTAAAGCTTTTTCTCATTGATGAGAGAAAGCTTTTTTATTTTCGTTCTTTTGTCACACTTCAAACCACTTTGATACATATGAAAAGAAAATGTAATAACCCATAAACAGGAGCATAAGGATGATGATAGGTGAAAAAGGGACCTTTTTAAGCGCTAACAATTCCATTTTATGTGCGCAAAACTAGGACATGCCATTTAATGACGGAATTTGGACAGGCATGTAAATCTTTGTGCATGAAAATAGAATGAGGTCTTGTTAGAGTGGACAAGTATCTTACAGCCTACTTTGATTAAAGGAGGAAAAAGGCGAATGATTAAAATTCATACAGCTCTTTTTGTCATCCTTATGCTCGTTGCAGCAATGAAGATGGACAATATACAAGAGCATCAAGGCACATTAAGTCACGAACTTTCACAAGCACCTGTTAAACATCAGCTTTCATATATAGATCAAGGTCACGATCAAGTCATCCCAGCATTTTCTGAAGAGAAGCGTCAGCCAAAAGTGAAAATGCTAAGTACGTCAACAGAAGAAAAGTCTTCAAAACCGAAGCAAAAGAAAAGAGTAAAATCTGAAACGACGAATAAGGCAAGCGGCAAACAGTATTCTAATGAAGAAATGGACTTGCTTTCTCGATTGGTACACGCTGAAGCGAAAGGTGAATCTTACGAAGGGAAAAAAGCGGTGGCAAGCGTTGTCTTAAACAGGGTGGAGCATCGTTCTTTTCCTGACAGCGTGAAAGGTGTGATTTATCAGCGAAATGCTTTCCAGCCAGTATCGAATGGAAGTATTCATGATAAGGCAGATCAAGATTCCATTAAAGCTGTGAAGCAGGTAGTAAAAGAGCATGACAGAACAACAAAGGCTATCTATTTTTATAACCCAAAAACGGCAACAGATCATTGGATTCGTTCCCGCAAAATTGTAGAACGCATCGGACGTCACGTATTTGCCGTATAAAGAAAAAGAGCGATCAATGAGATTGCTCTCAGCGTGTAGACAAAGCCTACACGCTTTTTTGTATAATATGGGCAATAACATATTTCTGTGGGGGATGAATATGCTATCGAAACGTGAAGAAGAAATCAATTAGAAGTAGTCGCCTTAGATGAATTAGTGCCTGAAGCTCATTTTGATTTCGTTTATGATCTTGTCAAAGGATCATTATAGTTCAGACAATGGCAGATCAAGTGTGGATATTGTTGTCCTCATTAAAATGGTTTTGATCTAATATCTATTTGCAGGACAATCTAGATGAAGCAGACCATCTGAGACTCACACAAATGAATAAGGACATCTATGCAAAAGGAAAGAGACAATAGAACGTGTTTTTGCAGATGCAATAGAAAAAGCATGGTATGCGATGGACGAAACTTCGAGGACTGAAAAAAGTTTCAATGCAAGCGATGCTTACTTTCGCGGCCATGAAATCAAAATTAGTGAAAACCCCACTTTTACTCGAAGTAAAGGTGGGGCTTAACTACGGTCTTAGACCCTAAAGATCTGTTTGATTCATCAAGTAGATAACCTAGAATCACGTGTTCCAAAACGAATATCCGGATTTACACTAGAACGTGTTCCATTTCTTACAGAAAAATCGTTATCATGTTGAGATAAAGTTATAAGAGGAAAATCTTGAGTAGTAACGCTACTGCCTGTAGCATTTCTTACAGTCAGATCAGTTGATTCTGGAGAAGTAGCATTTCTTGAATTCACATCAAAATTGACAGATGATAAAGAGATCACACCTAGCAATGCTGAAGCACTCAAAAAACCAGTAAGAACCGTTTTAAAATTCATATGAACAGTCGCCCCTTTGGATTTGTTTTCGGGCGTACATCACTTTTTCATACATTTTTACAGATTCATCCATACGCCCATTCTCATTATAGTACCGAGCCGCTTCGAGCGCTAGGTCTTCCATGTATGGATAACCCCTCTCATTCTCTAATTTTTCCAACGAGCTCAAGACCTCACTTAGGTTTGCTGTTTTTAAAAATAAAATTTCCAATACCATTAGTAACGATAAAAACAGATCATTTTTTCTATTCTTCGCTTCTTCCAAGCCTCTTTTGAAAAATCTTTCTCCCTCAATAAATTCCTTTTGACTCAAATGAAATAACGATAATTCATAATAAACCAAAAGCAACTCTGTAGCATGAATAGGCTCTCCTTCAAGAATCACCTGATTAAAATAAGCTAGTGCCCTATTAAAATCACCTAATCCTTTATAACAACAACCAATATTAAATAATGACTTCACAATCATTGGCTTATTAGAAATTGCTTTAGATTTTTCTAAAGCTGACAATAAATGAGGAAGCGCCTTTTCTCTGCATTCAAAATCAATGAAATTACCTGCCATAACAGTTAGACAATTAATTTCTCGAATCATATAAAGTGAATTGCTCTTATGTGCCTTATAAGTATCATAAGAAAGACCAACGTAATACATAGACACGTGGGTCTGTTTCATGTGATAAAACACTTCTGATAATTTGTAATAAAATTCCGCTCTTTCTAACTCATCTCCTACTTGCTCCAAGCGCTTTTCCGCGCGCTTATAGAACACAATAGCTCTAATAAACTCACCATTTTTGAATTCATACATTCCTTGAAAAAAATTAAAATAGTATTCAAGAATGGCTGACATTTTCTTTCCTTGTCCTTCTACAGCTTTCAAGTAATCCGACTTTTCAAGTGGTTCTTTAGAAGGCTGCACATAGTCTGTCATCAAATGATGACGGAATTCCATCAACTGAAAATAAAGAACCGCCTGTTCATCTTCTTCCATGACATCGATATCTTTTCTAACCTCTTCTCTTAGCATATGGGCCTCTTTCACATTGAATCTTTTTATATGCTTATACCAATCATTGATCTTGATCGCTACAACTGGAGACGGTATAGACGCCATCTACAATCCCCCCTAGAAAACCAATTTTTAATAAATGTTAGCATAATAATTAAACCCTTTTTAACCATTTATGTGTAAATTTTCGGCATGTCGCAATAACTTTTTAAGCAAGTAGGACACAAGGCATATCTGTTTTTAGATGCTATCGTAGCAGTTAAAATGGCAAACGTTTTTAAATCCCATATAAGCGCACTTAAAGCGTCACACTATAAAAAAATAAACGTGCTTAGAATCGAATATAAACGCTATTGGTGGTGTTTTTGAAATAGGCGCCATGTATTTTAAGAAACAAAAAAACAGGCTGAAGAGCCTGTTCTTTATTATCCAGTGATGACCATATTGATGAAAGGGACACTCAGTAAAAAGAATACAACGGCAAAAAGAACTTTATACCCCATCTCTTTTTCTTTATAATTTTTACGTTTTTTCATATAAACAGCAAAATAAGAAGCACCGATTAACATCATCAATACTGGTACTACAGTCATCATAAATTCTCCCCCAAAATAAAAGAACCTATATTGCGGTCACCGCAACCCAAAAAGAAATTTTCCAATGAATTCCCAAATGTGAATCAATCAATGATAGGATGAAAACATGTCAAAAAAGGAGGGAGAACTATGACTTATGCTGTTTTATTTTTTTCCGCCGCCACTTAATAAAAGTCACTGAAAACACAATAAGTAAAATCGCAATAAGCTTGAAAATAAAGCGAGTGAAGAAAGTAGCATCTTCGAACTCCGTTGCAAAAATACAAGCTCCTATGATTATCCCGATCATGCCTACTACCCAATTCCAAAACACATCAACCACTCCCTAATTACCTTTTTTTAAAAGAAAAGCATTTTTTATCCATATGTATATTATCGCACAAAAAACAAGGGGGAAATATCCAAATTGAAAAAGTTCATAATCGTGCTTTTAGGCCTGACGCTATTTTTAACAGTTCCATTACAAACCGTAGCCGCAGTAACCCATCAACCTCAAGAAATTAAAGAATCTTATCAAACCGAAATTGAAGGTAAGGTACATACTTTCAATTCTGTGACCAAAGGCAGCACTCAAACTATAACGATTGATAATGGCGAACGAGTTGATACCGTCTCTTTTGACCGAGAAAAAAAAGAACTTCGTATCAACAATGAATTAGTTGAGTTAGAGGAATTTAAAGAAGCTGGAAAAGAATTAATCAATGAAGACAGCGAGATTAGCACAAAGTCAAACAAAGATTACCAATGGAGACTTGTAAAAAAACTATAAAAACAAATTCAACATCACTGTTGCTATTGTCGCTCTTGTGACAGGTGCTATTTTAGCATTACCAACGGGGACCGGTGCTATAGCTGGCGCAGTTTTGACACTGAAAGCAGTAGCCATAATTGCTACAGCAGTAACATCCGCTTCAGGATCAACAGGTCAAAAAGTCTTTCATTACACATTCAAAACGTACTACAGTCCGAAAAACGGCTACTGGAACAACAAATTTGTCTTATATGTCTACAAAGATTCAAAGCGCAAAAAACTTCTAAAAAAGGTTAGCCATCAAACACGACTCGGAAAAAAATATTAAAAAAGAAGCAGGCTCCAGTAAGAGCCTGCTTCAGATTGTTGACAAAGGACTAAAATGTTGTTTATTTTAGCCCCTTGTCTTCTTAATCGTGATATGAAAATCCCTAAATTTTAGAAAGGACGAGTATTGGCGCGGAGCAAGTTTGACATTCGTGAACACTAGCACGTGGGACTGACACCAATAGCGAGGGTTTGTTTACATGCATAGAGCGATCAATGAGATTGCTCTTTTTTTGTCTTCAATTATTAAAATATTTTTTGGACTTGTCTCATAGAATGTGAAAAGAATTTGCTTTAGACAAGGGGAGGCTACATGAATCGATTTGTAAAAGGGGTCATTCTGCTATCTGTCGCAGCTTTTATTGCGGAGTGTATCGAGTTTTTAGTCAATATGATTTTAGCGAGAGAGCTTGGAGAACATGGAATGGGTTTATATATGAGTATCCTTCCAATCATCATGCTTGTCCTTGTGATCGCCAGCTTAGAGCTGCCAGTCTCCATTTCTAAATTCATTGCAGAATCACATGAGCGTCTCCACAAAAGTATGCTCCGTCATGCCTTTAAAATGACGCTTGTGGTGACAAGTACAACAACAGGTATAGCAGCCATTGTACTGCCTTTCATTCCAGTGTTTCAGTCGTATCATCCGCTTATGAAGGGCCTAGTGCTGTCACTTATCCCAATTATTGCGTTTACCTCCATTGCCCGCGGCTACTTTATGGGAAAGCAGCAAATGGGCAGAATCGCTCTAGCCAATATGATGAAGAAAACGATCCAGCTGATCTGCTTGTTTTTGTTTTTTCATTGGTATTCGTTTGATATTGAAACAGCAGTTCTCATCGCCATCGGTGTCATTGTTGCGAGTGATCTTGTCGTCTTTATTTATTTATACTCCCAATACGTCATGGCGAAAAATGCTGTGAATGTCAGGTCTGTTGAATTAAGAGGGATTGATGTGCGAAAGCGCCTATTAGCCGTTTCCATACCGACAACGGGCATGCGCATCTTTCATGCGATCGCTAATGCGGTTGAACCATTTTTAATCAAAGGAGCGCTCGTTGCAGCAGGCATCTCTGGAACACTTGCTGTTGATCATTACGGCATGCTGGCTGGTGTCGCAATGTCGATCGGTTTTTTCCCAGCGTTTATCGCTCATTCCATCATGATTGTGATGATTCCGAGTGTCTCTGAAGCCTATGCTTTAGGTCAGTATGATCTTGTGAAAAAACGTGTCAGACAGGCAATTCTCATAACATTTGGATACGGGGTGCCGGCAGTGATGGTCATGTATTATTTTGCTTACCCGCTCACACAGCTCTTTTTTGATTCACCGCAAGCTGCTGTCTATTTACAGCTGCTTTGGCCATACTTTTTATGCCACCTGTTTGTGATGCCGTTTCAAGCGTGTTTAATCGGTATGGGGCTCATCAAAGATGTGTTCCTACATAATATATGGGTGCATGTCGTCTCTTTTTCTATGGTGTATTTCCTCGGTTCAATGGAAAGCTTGAATATGATGGGGGTTATTTTAGGGATGAACACAGGCATGCTGCTTTTGACTGCCCTGCATTATGCGACGATTTGTAAGGAGCTCGGCGTTTCAATGTTTCTTACATTGAAAAAAGCTTGAATGTCATCGCCATCGAGAGGGCAAGCTATAAGAAAACTGGGAAGGAAGATCCTGATGAATCGTAAACATCTACCCGCCAGTCTTCTAATGATGACCATGCTGCTATTTCTAATAAGCGCAGCAGCGGAAGCAAAAGAGCCTGTGATGGCGCCAAGAATAGAGGCACCGACATTAACTGGTGAAATGCAGATGGTTCCCGCAAAAGGGAAAAAGACCATTTTGCATTTTTGGACCACATGGTGTCCGTCCTGCAAAATGGAGCTGCCCGAATTTGAACAGATTGTGAAAGAAAATCAGAGTGATGTTGACATATTGACCGTGAATTTACTAGGTGCTGAACAAAGTAAACATGCTGTTGCCCAATTTGTGAAAGACAGAAGGTTTACATTCCCGATCATACTAGATGAACACGGAGAAATGATGAAGAAATATCAAATTATCACCATTCCAACGACCTTTTTGATTAATGAAAAAGGAGAAGTGGTGAAAAATCATGTAGGTCCACTGACGAAAAAACAAATCAAAGAGTGGACGAATTCGTAGAACAAATCCTTTCTGTGAAAGAACCAATTCTGTTGGTTCTTTTTTGTGTTCATTTGCTTTTCATCTGAATACACTGTGCTCAGAAGAAGAAGGAACGGTCTATATCAATAATGATAATTATTATCAAAAAGAAATTATAATAATTATTAATTGAAAATTGTTCAGAACCTGTTATAATGAGTTGCAGACCAATAAAAAGCTTGAAATAGCAGAAAATATAGATGGAATAAGAAACGGGCAACGATTGATAATATGAAAACGATTATCAATTAGAGAGGAGAAAACAATCATGAATGAGAATACAGCACTTTACCAAACGACAAATCAAAAGGAATCGAAATGGTCCTTACATAAATGGGCACAGCACGGAGAATTAATTGCAGCAGGGATATCGGGGATTCTCATTTTAATTGGATGGATTCTAAAGGATGAGAGCATGTGGAGCATTCCTCTTTTCATCCTGGCATTTGTCATTGGTGGTTTTGCAAAGGCTAAAGAAGGAATTGAAGAAACGATTTCGTCTAAGACCTTGAATGTGGAACTTTTAATGATTTTCGCAGCAATAGGCTCAGCTCTGATCGGCTATTGGGCAGAAGGCGCTATTTTAATTTTTATTTTCTCACTGAGTGGTGCGCTAGAAACGTATACGTCAAATAAAAGCAAGAAAGATTTAACAGCATTAATGAGCATTGCACCAGATGAAGCAACTTTAATTGAAGAAGATGGTACGACCATTCAAATCGCCGCTTCATCATTAACACCAGGTGACCGTATTATGATCAAAGCCGGGGAACGCATTGCGGCAGATGGTGTGATTTTAAGCGGGAGAACAAGTGTGGACGAATCTGCACTTACAGGCGAATCTGTTCCACAGGAAAAAGGGCAGGGGGAAGACGTCTTTGCAGGAACAGTGAACTTAAATGGTTCCTTAACAGTGGAAGTCACTAAACATAATGAAGAAACGCTTTTCCATAAAATTATTAAACTTGTCGAATCCGCTCAAGAAAGTGTTTCGCCAAGCCAGGCATTTATTGAAAAATTCGAGGGTGCCTATGTAAAAGGTGTGCTGATCACCGTTGCGATTTTAATGGTTCTGCCTCATTTTGTACTCGGCTGGAGTATGAGTGAAACCTTCTACCGAGCAATGGTGTTTATGGTCGTTGCTTCACCTTGTGCTCTAGTTGCATCCATAATGCCAGCAGCACTGTCATTGATCTCAAATGGCGCGAGAAATGGAATGCTTGTCAAAGGTAGTGTCTTTTTAGAAAAACTAGGCACAAGCAGCATGATTGCTTTTGATAAAACGGGGACAATTACAAGCGGGAAGCCAGCCGTAGAACAAGTCGTCATCGCTAAAGGGCAGGATGAATCTGCTTTTTATCAGGCACTCTATCAAATTGAGAGCCAATCAAACCACCCATTAGCGAAAGCAATTTCTGATATGGCAAAAGAGCATCAAACAGAAAGATCAGTCCATGTCACCATTGAAGAAACCTCTGGATTTGGTGTGAAAGCACAATTAAATGGGGAAACGTGGCGGATTGGGAAGAAAGACTTCGCTGGTAAGGCGTCAATCGACCGCGAGATGGAAGAGACCGGTGATGACCTTTCAGCGCAAGGATACACAGTGGTCTACGTTCAAAAGGGTGAAGAAGTTGTTGGCTGTCTTGGTCTTAAGGATCAAATCAGACCTGAAGCTAAAAAAATGATTCAAGAACTAAATGATTTATGCATCCAAACCGTCATGCTGACAGGAGATCAGCAAAAAACGGCTGAAGCGATTGGGCAGGAAGCTGGTATCCAAACTGTCGTGGCTGAATGTCTTCCAGATGAAAAGGTACATGAGGTCAATCAATTAAAAAAACAAGGTAATTCAATCATCATGGTAGGAGACGGAATCAATGATGCGCCAGCACTCGCCACAGCAGATGTTGGGGTTGCGATGGGCGGAGGCACAGACGTTGCTTTAGAGACTGCGGATCTCATCTTAATGAAGAACAATTTAAATAACCTAACAAAGATGATCCGTCTTTCAAGAAAAATGAATCGAATCATTAAGCAAAATATTATTTTCTCATTAACGGTGATCTGTCTGTTAATTTGTGCGAATTTCTTACAAGTGCTTGATTTGCCTTTTGGCGTCATTGGGCATGAAGGAAGTACGATTTTGGTCATTTTAAATGGTCTGCGTCTGCTTCGTGCATCTTAATTAATCATCAAGGCGCACTGGATCTATGCCAGTGCGCTTTTGTGCGAAATACAGCAAAAACTGATACAATAGACCAGTAGTAAAACGTGTGAGGAGGATCATGATGAACCGAATGAAGAGCTTGTCTTCTTGGCTTAAGAAAGAAGACATTCAAGGTGCATTTATACATACAAAGGAAAATGTGTTTTATCTATCTGGATACTTCACAGAGCCGCATGAAAGAGTGATGGGGCTGTTTGTGTTTCAAGAGGCAGAACCATTTTTTATTTTGCCTAAAATGGAAGTCGAGCAGGCAAAAAATGCAGGATGGTCCGGCGATATCATTGGATATGAAGATCATGAGAATCCATTTGATTTCATTCAATCAGCGATAGAAAAACGAGGTGTTCATGCCGCGCGTCTTGCGATTGAAAAAGAATCGATACCGCTTCAAAGAGCAGAGCAGCTCCAAGCTGTCACCGGGGCAGAAACTTTCGTCCGAGCTGAAGATGAGCTCAATCAGCTCAGACTGATTAAAGATGAATCTGAAATTGCTACACTCAAAAAAGCGGCACAATTAGCAGATGAAGGTGTAAAAATTGGGGTTAACGCCTTAAAAGAAGGAATCACGGAAACAGAAGTTCTCGCTGTCATTGAATATGAACTAAAGAAAAAAGGCATTCAAGGCATGTCCTTTTCTACCATGGTTCTCTTTGGTGAAAAATCAGGCGAGCCTCATGGAAATCCGGGGCAGGCAGCCTTGAAAAAAGGCGATTTTGTTTTATTTGACCTTGGCGTCATTGTGGATGGATATTGCTCAGACATCACAAGAACATTCATCTATCAGGAAGCTTCTGAAAAACAAAAGGACATTTATCAAACGGTCTTAAATGCAGAAATGGCAGCACTTGAAATGAGTAAGTCCGGCGTGAGAATCGGTGATCTTGACTTAAAAGCCCGCGGGCTGATCACTGAAGCGGGATATGGTGAATATTTCCCGCATCGCCTCGGACATGGGTTAGGGGTTTCTGTTCATGAGTTTCCTTCTATGAGTCAGGCAAATGACGACCTTCTGCAAGAAGGTATGGTGTATACGATTGAACCAGGAATTTATGTCCCGGGAGTCGGCGGCGTAAGAATTGAAGATGATGTTCTCATTACGGCAGATGGTCCAGTCACTTTAACCAATTATCCGAAAGAGCTGACGATCATCAAATAATGAAAAAAATCACGATGAACGTCCAGGTCTTGGAAGCGTCATCGTGATTTTTTATCACTCTTCTCGATCCTTATCAACAAAAAAATCATCAATTGATTGAAACGGTTTGATTTTATGTTCTTTTCCTAAAGGATGTAATGCAAAACGAGCAGAAAACAAAACAGTCATACATAATATAATCCATATGATGAAACCCATCTTGAATTCCCCTTTCCATCCAGTGATTTGTTCAGCTCACATACATCTTAAAGTATGAAACGCTTACCATATCAAGAGAAAGTAGGAGAAAAAATGGCAAACATAAGGGAGATTGCGAAAAGAGCGGGTGTATCTGTGACAACCGTATCACGTGTGTTGAATGAGCATCCTTATGTTAAAGAAGAAAAAAGGGAACGTGTTCTACAAGCGATGAAAGAGCTCAAATATACGAGAAACATCCAGGCGGTCCATTTAGCAAAGGGCTATTCGAATATGCTTGGCATCGTCCTTCCAAACATTGAACATTCTTATTTCAGCGCACTCGTCACAGGTATTGCAGAAAAAGCACAGGAGCGCGGCATGCATTTTGCTTTATTTCAAACAGGATATGATCCATTAAAAGAAAAAGAAGCGTTAATGAGTTTAAAAGAGCGCCGTGTGGATGGTTTAATATTTTGTTCAAATGCGTTAAGTGATAGGCACATTTTAAAATGGCAGGAATCTGGACCGATTATATTTTGTCATCCTGCGCCGCACGGTAAGTGCTCAACCGTGTCGATTGCACATGATCAAGCATTTAAGGAGGGCCTGCATCATTTGGCGGCATGCGGACATCAACGAATTGCGATCGTTCTTGCGAGAACAGAAGGAGCAAATAGCGAGTCGCGCCTTCAAGCTTATCAAGACATGATGCAATCCCTCGGGCAGGCCATTGATGAGGAATGGATCATCGAAGGGAAGTTATCTCTGCTTGATGGGAAGCACTTATTTGCAGAATGGCAGAAAATGAAAAATCGTCCTACAGCTTTATTCATTACAAATGACGAAGTCTCTGCAGGCTTTTTATTAGAGGCGCAGCGTCATGACATAAAAGTAGGAGAATCACCAGCCATACTCAGCTTTCAAAATAACCAATTGAGTGAGGCGCTAGGGATTTCCAGCATTCATATTCCCCTCAAACAAATGGGGCAGGAAGCGTTTGACTTGTTTGACCGGTCATTAAAGGGAGAGAAATCAGAAAAAAGAATGCTGCCATTTCGCCTGATTGAGCGAACAACAACCGTTTTGAAAAACAATCGTTGACGCACGTTTCATCTGTTTTGTACGATAAGAGGGATTGAAAAAGAAGGAGGTGGGGATGTTCATGGAATCCTTCACCGTTGATAAAGCGTTAAATAATAATGTCATCATCGCAAGGCACCCTTCTTTGGGCGAAGTGGTTCTGATTGGGAAAGGAATTGGCTTCGGTAAAAAATCGGGGGATGCTCTCGATCAAGACGTGTTTGAAAAAATGTTTGTGTTAAAAAACACGAAGGAACAAACAGAATATAAACAACTGCTTCATCATATTGATGAGAACATGATCGAGCTTGCCAATGACGTCATTTATCATATACGAGAAAAAATGGGACAACGCTTGAATGAGCATATTCATGTTGCACTGACCGACCATATTGCGTTTAGTTTTAAGCGGGTGCAGCAAGGCTATGATATCACGAACCCTTTTATGCTTGAGACGCAATCGCTATACCCGAAAGAATACGAGGTCGCAAAGGAAGTCGTTGAACTGATTAACGAGCGGCCAGATGTCAAAACGAAGCTGCCAGAAGGGGAAATTGGCTTTATAGCGCTCCATATCCATTCAGCTTTGACGAATCGGCCTTTATCTGAGGTGAACCGTCATTCGCAGCTGATTACACAAATGGTCCAAGTCATAGAAGATTCATTTCATATGAAAGTAGACAGAGAAAGTATTCATTATTTACGCTTATTACGCCATATTACGTTTTCAATTGAACGTATTAAACGGGGAGAATCTTTAGAGGAGCCAGAAAAATTGCTTCATCTATTGAAAAATGAATATCCTTTATGCTACAATACTGCTTGGAAAATGATCAAAATTTTGCAGCATGCATTGAAAAAGCCTGTACAGGATGCTGAGGCTGTCTACTTGACACTTCATCTGTACAGATTGACAAATAAAATTTCATAGTTTCCTTGAAACGTGTAACTGATTCGATCAGGCATGAGTGACTTAAGGTAAATACAGGATAAGATCCTGTTATTTGCGCAACCTTATATCACCATGCCTTTTTTGCGTTTGAAAGTGAAATGTAAACGGTTAATTATGAAATGTACGTCAGGGAGCAGCCCAAATGTATGTTGTAAGCGAAAACAAAAGGAGGTTCAACCAGTGTTTAAATCACTTTTTGGTGTGTTGCAAAAAATTGGACGAGCTCTTATGCTTCCAGTTGCGATCCTTCCTGCTGCCGGTATTTTACTAGCACTTGGGAATGCGATGCAAAATCCGCAGCTGATTGATGTAGCTCAATTTTTAAGCAATGATACAATTCAGCTTGTTGCAAGTGTCATGGAGAATGCGGGGAACATCGTCTTCTCGAATCTTCCGCTATTATTTGCTGTAGGGGTTGCCATCGGTCTTGCCAATGGAGACGGAGTGGCAGGGATTGCCGCTATCATCGGTTACCTTGTCATGAACGTAACGATGAGTGCCGTATTAATGGCTAACGGATCTATTCCATCCGATTCAATCAAATTGGCTAAGTTCTTTAAGGAAAGCCATCCAGCATATGTGAATATGCTCGGTATACCGACCTTGTCTACCGGCGTTTTTGGCGGGATTATCGTCGGGGTATTAGCCGCTTATATGTTTAATAAATTTTACAAAATTGAGCTCCCGCAATATCTTGGTTTCTTTGCTGGTAAGCGTTTTGTTCCAATCGTCACTTCTATTTCAGCACTTATTTTAGGGCTTTTGATGCTAGTCATTTGGCCGCCAATCCAAGGTGCATTAAACTCATTTTCAACAGGACTGCTTGCAGCGAATGAGCCGCTGGCTGCCTTTGTATTCGGAGTCATTGAACGCTCATTAATTCCGTTTGGTCTGCATCACATATTCTACGCACCATTCTGGTATGAATTTTTTAGCTATAAGAGCTTATCAGGAGATATTATCCGTGGTGACCAGCGTATTTTCATGGCGCAAATCAAAGATGGTGTTCAGCTGACAGCTGGTACATTCATGACAGGGAAATATCCATTCATGATGTTCGGTCTTCCAGCAGCAGCTCTTGCGATTTACCATGAAGCAAAACCAAAGAATAAAAAGCTTGTAGCAGGAATTATGGGATCAGCGGCCCTTACTTCTTTCCTAACAGGGATCACTGAACCGCTTGAATTCTCATTCTTGTTTGTAGCACCGATATTATTTGCGATTCACTGTGTATTTGCTGGATTATCCTTTATGATAATGGATATTCTAAACGTGAAAATCGGGATGACCTTCTCAGGAGGGTTAATCGACTTCTTCCTATTTGGTATCCTTCCGAATAGAACCGCTTGGTGGCTTGTCATTCCAGTAGGTCTCGTACTTGCTGTCATTTACTACTTCGGATTTAGATTCGCCATTCGCAAATTTAATCTGAAAACGCCAGGCCGCGAGGATGAAGCAGCAGACGGAGCAAGTGAGGCAAAGTCTGAAAAAGGGAATGACTTGCCTTATGAAATCCTTGAAGCAATGGGTGATCAAGAAAACATTAAGCACCTTGATGCTTGTATCACGCGTTTACGTGTTACTGTCAATGATCAGAAGAAAGTGGACAAAGACCGCTTGAAAAAGCTTGGCGCTTCTGGTGTTCTCGAAGTAGGGAACAACATCCAGGCAATTTTCGGCCCGCGTTCTGATAATTTAAAAACACAAATGCAGGATATCATTGCAGGCCGCACGCCTCGTCCAGCGAAAGACCCTTCTGCAAAAGAAGAAGTCAGCCAGCAGGTCGAAGAAGTCATTGCAAAGCCGCTTCAAAATGAACAAGGGGAAGAAATTTTTGCTTCACCAATTACAGGGGAGCTTCATCCAATTACAGATGTACCAGATCAAGTATTCTCAGGGAAAATGATGGGTGACGGTTTCGCTATCTTGCCAACAGATGGAACGGTTGTTTCACCGGTAAGAGGGAAGATCTTAAATGTGTTCCCGACGAAACACGCCATTGGCCTGCAATCTGACGGTGGACTTGAAATTTTAATCCACTTCGGAATTGATACGGTCGGCCTCAAAGGAGAAGGATTTGAAGCATTTGTACAAGAGGGAGATCAAGTAGAAATCGGTCAAAAACTTTTAGAGGTTGATATTGATAAAATTAAGTCTGAAGTACCATCTTTGATGACACCAATTGTATTTACCAACTTAAGTGAAGGACAATTTATTGACCTTCAAGAATCCGGTGAAATCAAAGCTGGACAAGAAAACATCATGAAAATTTCAAAATAATTTTCATAACTGCCGTTCTTGTTAGATGACAAGCTCGGCAGTATGATATAATATTGTGGATGTATTAATTGTATAAAAAGGAGATTGATAAAAATGGCTCAACAAACATTCAAAGTAACTGCAGATTCTGGAATTCACGCACGTCCTGCAACAGTTCTTGTACAAACTGCTAGTAAATATGATGCTGATATCAACTTAGAATATAATGGTAAAACAGTGAACCTGAAATCTATTATGGGTGTAATGTCTCTAGGAATTGCGAAAGGTGCTACAATCACAATCTCTGCTTCTGGTTCTGATGAAAATGATGCACTTGCTGCGCTTAAAGACACAATGAAAAGTGAAGGCCTAGGCGAGTAATGCAACAACTGAAAGGAATCGGTGCTTCAGCAGGCGTTGCAATTGCAAAAGCATATCGTCTGGAAGAACCAGATTTAACAGTTCACCAAAAAGACATCAACGATCCAGAGACAGAAGTGAAGCGTTTTGAAGAAGCAATTCATGTTTCTAAACAAGAACTTGAAGCAATTAAAGAACATGCGCTAAAAGAACTTGGCCAAGACAAAGCAGATATCTTTTCTGCCCACCTTCTTGTGTTAAGTGATCCTGAACTGCTTAACCCAGTAAAGGATAAAATTAGTGCTGACAAAGTAAATGCTGAATTTGCTTTAAAAGAAACAGCGACGATGTTTGTCACAATGTTCGAAGCAATGGACAACGAATACATGAAGGAACGTGCAGCGGATATTCGCGACGTCACAAAACGTGTTATTGGACATTTGCTAGGCGTTGACATTCCAAATCCAAGCATGATTTCTGAAGAAGTCATCATTATAGCTGAAGATTTAACACCTTCTGATACTGCTCAGCTGAACAGACAATTTGTTAAAGGCTTTGCGACAGATATCGGCGGTCGTACTTCTCACTCAGCGATCATGGCAAGATCTATGGAGATTCCAGCAGTTGTTGGGACAAAAGAAGCAACAAAAACGGTGAAAAACGATGATCTAATCATTGTGGATGGTATTACTGGAGACGTCATCATTCAGCCTTCTGAAGATGAAGTGAAAGCGTATCAAAAAAAGCATGAAGACTACTTAGCTCAAAAAGCGGAATGGGCGAAACTTGTTGACCAGCCAACGGTTACAAAAGACGGCGTTCACGTAGAGCTTGCTGCAAATATCGGAACACCTGAAGATGTAAAAGGTGTACTTGAAAATGGCGGCGAAGCAGTCGGATTGTACCGTACTGAATTTTTATACATGGGCAGAGACCAGCTTCCTACAGAAGAAGAGCAGTTCGATGCGTATAAAACCGTTCTAGAGAAGATGGAAGGGAAAGCAGTGGTTGTTCGCACACTAGATATTGGTGGCGATAAAGAACTTCCTTACTTGCAGCTTCCAAAAGAAATGAACCCGTTCCTTGGCTATAGAGCTATTCGCCTTTGCCTGGAAGAGCAGGAGATTTTCAGAACTCAACTACGCGCCTTACTTCGTGCAAGTACATATGGAAACTTGAAAATCATGTTCCCTATGATCGCGACATTATCAGAATTTAGAGAAGCAAAAGCCATTTTACTTGAAGAAAAAGAAGCATTGGTTGCCGCCGGTACAGACGTTTCGGATTCCATTGAAATCGGAATGATGGTAGAAATTCCATCAACGGCTGTCATCGCAGACCAATTTGCAAAAGAAGTAGATTTCTTCAGTATTGGAACGAATGATTTGATTCAATACACAATGGCTGCTGATCGAATGAACGAACGAGTGTCTTATCTTTACCAGCCTTACAACCCAGCAATTTTACGTCTCATTACGCTTGTGATTGAAGCAGCGCATAAAGAGGGTAAATGGGTCGGCATGTGCGGTGAGATGGCAGGAGATGAAATCGCAATCCCGCTTCTACTTGGATTAGGATTAGATGAATTCTCAATGAGTGCAACATCCATTCTTCCAGCTAGAACACAGCTAAGCAAGCTATCTAAGGAAGAAGCTGCATCATTTAAAGAGCATATTTTATCACTTAGCACAACAGAAGAAGTGGTTGATTTCGTCAAGGAAACATTTCAACAGAACTAAGTGAATGAAAACCAGACAGGTGAAACTGTCTGGTTTTTTTGTCGAATTTTATCATATTGAGTCATATTGGGCAGTGAGAAGGGCACCCTATTATTAAAAAATGGAGGTGACCAGATTGCCTTTCTCAGACTATAAACCAGGTGATCAAGTATATGTCATTTATCGAAATCCACATGCTGCAAACGTAGCACAAATTAAAGAAGCTGAAATTGTTTCACATCCTTACAACGAAGAAGAGCTTGCCCTCTTTTTACTTGAAACGTATCATCCACTAGCACCTGATGATGCTGTTTTTCCAACATATGAAGAAGCAGAAGCACTTTATCAAGACTTGTTTGAATAAGGGAGATTTTAGAAAGGATAAAAGCCATCCTGTGCGGTTAAAGTAACGGTATAAAAACGTTAAAGGTAAGGATGTGCTTAATATGATCAAACCTTTCGTCCCCCAGCTTGTTTACATTGAACCCCGGGCGTTAGAGTACCCGTTAGGACGAGAGCTGAAGGAAAAGTTCGAGGGTATGGGAATCGAAATAAGAGAAACGACCTCACACAACCAGGTAAGAAATATTCCGGGAAAAAATGACCTGCAAAAGTATCGTAACGCAAAGTCAACGCTTGTCATTGGTGTGAGAAAGACATTGAAGTTTGACTCCTCTAAACCATCTGCAGAGTATGCGATCCCATTTGCAACAGGATGTATGGGACATTGTCATTATTGCTATTTGCAAACAACAATGGGAAGTAAGCCTTACATTCGAACGTACGTCAATGTAGAAGAAATATTAGATCAGGCTGAGCAGTACATGAACGAGCGAGCGCCAGATATCACAAGATTTGAAGCATCATGTACTTCAGACATCGTAGGAATTGACCATTTGACACATACACTCAAACGAGCGATTGAATACTTTGGGCAGACCGACCTAGGAAAGCTTCGCTTTGTCACGAAATTCCATCATGTTGATCATCTTTTAGATGCAAAGCATAATGGCCGGACAAGATTCCGTTTTAGTATCAATGCCGATTATGTCATTAAATATTTCGAGCCTGGTACATCACCGCTTGATCAGCGGATTGAAGCGGCTGTTAAGGTCGCAAAGGCAGGCTATCCTCTTGGCTTTATTATTGCCCCCATCTACATCCACGAAGGCTGGCAGGAAGGCTATAAAGTTCTTTTTGAAAAGCTCGATGCAGCCCTTCCTGATGATGTGAGAGACGATATCACCTTTGAGATGATTCAGCATCGCTTTACAAAACCAGCAAAGCGTGTGATTCAAAAAAACTACCCGAAATCTAAATTAGAATTGGATGAAGAAAAAAGACGATACAAGTGGGGGAGATATGGGATTGGGAAATATATCTACCAAAAAGATGAGGAACAAGAACTAAGAGAGACGTTAGAATCATATATTGATCAGTACTTTCCGTCTGCAAAGATTGAATATTTTACTTAAAGCAAGCCTATAGGGCTTGTTTTTTTCTATTTAAATTTTCTTACAACTATTGAATGCTTTATCCATTTTGCCGATATATAAAATAAGGTGTGAAGTAGATGTAGGGGTGTGAGGAGATGTTTAAGAAACTTCAAGTGAGAATAGCTGTTTTCATCTCAGTTATTTTAATTTTAACCGTCGTGGCTGTTCAAGTGGGTTCTAACTTAGTGTTAAGACCACTTATTGAACGAGATGCAAAGACCACCGCAGCAGCAACGGCAGAAAGCATGAAAGATATCATTACAGAAAAGCTTGATAATTACGGCAATACCATTAACAAAGTGGCAACAAGTACAATGACTGAAGAATTTGCGCAAAAACAAACAAAACAAACATTAGCTTATGAAACAGATGCACTAAAAAAATTGCAGGAACAGGATAAACTCATTTCGTTTACCTATATTGGAACAATTGATGGCAAAATGCTCGGCTTCCCAGAGTTCGATCTTGGCGAAGGCTATGATCCATCTAAACAAGGCTGGTTTAAACAAGCAGCCGAAAAGCCTGATCAGGTTGTTTGGACAGATCCATATGTTGATGAAGCAACGAAAAAAGTGATTGTCTCAGCCACGAAGGCGATTGTCAAAGATGGAAAGGTCATTGGGGTCGCTGGACTTGATTTGAAGCTGTCCTCGATTCAGTCCTATATAAATGAACAAGAGATTCCTTATAAGGGGACCGCTTTCTTAGTTGATGGCACAGGCACCCTTTTGGCGCATCCAACAGAGCAAGGAAAAAATATATCAAAGGTCGCTTCTGTGAAAAAAGCGCTTGACAACTCAGGTATTGATGACAGCAAAGAACTGACGGTCATATCTAAAATCAAAGAAGCCGGTTGGACGGTTGGTGTCAGCTTTGAGAAGAGTAAACTGCTTTGGATTACAGAAAAAATGAATCAGACTAGCATCATTATATCCGTCATTGCCATTATTCTTGCGATGATTCTCAGCTTCTTATTGGCAAGAAGTATTACAACGCCAATCAAGCGTCTAATAGAGCATGCTCGTAAGGTGTCAGAAGGCGATTTAACAAGCACGCTTGAAACGAAGTCACAAGATGAAATTGGTTTCCTTACGAAAAGCTTTAATCAAATGACCGAGGACATCAGGGAGTTAATTGAAAAAGTGAAAGGGGCTTCAGATCAAGTTGTGGAATCAGCGGATGAAGTGACCCAAATTTCTAATGAGACCTTGCTGTCTAGCGAACAGATTGCAACGGCGATTCAAGAGGTGGCAACAGGGGCGACTAAGCAGGCATCGGATGCAGAAACGATTAATGAGAAATCAGAGCAATTGTATGAGAAAGTGCGCCATATGGGTGAGCTCGCCACACAAATGCAAACCAACTCAAAATCATCTGAAGATGCAAGCTATAAAGGGCTTGATGCACTTGGTGTGCTCGTCCAAAAATCAACACAAGCGAGCGATGAATCGAAAAAGGTTGAGCAAATGCTGCTAGATCTTGAGCATAAAACGAAAAATATTGAAAACGTCGTGACTGCTATCTCTGAAATCTCTGATCAAACGAATTTACTTGCACTGAATGCAAGCATTGAAGCGGCGAGAGCAGGAGAAAGCGGACGAGGATTTGCTGTAGTTGCAGAAGAAGTCAGAAAGCTTGCTGAACAATCTGCACAGTCAACAAAACACATTAGCGAAACCGTCAAACTCATTCAAGATGAATCGAAGAAAGCGGCGGAAGCAATGACAACAGCAAGTAAAATGAATGAGGAACAAGGTGCCGCCATCAATGCAACAGGTGAGGCACTAAGCAGCATCACAATGGAAATGCAGGCACTTGTCGGTTCAATCGACAGCATTCATACACAGATCAATGAAATGACAGAAGAACAGCAGAAGATGAGTGAATCCATTCAAAGTATTGCTGCTATTTCAGAAGAATCTGCTGCCTCAGCTGAGGAAGTGCATGCGTCTACAGATGAACAAGTTCAAGCGTTAGAAAGAACGAAAACCTCAACTGAAATGCTAAACGAATCAAGCCAGGCACTGCGTCAGGCGGTTGACCGATTTAAGGTGTGATTCGCGGAAAGGAACCTTGCGACGTGAGCAAGGTTCTTTTTGTATGATAAAATAAAAACTAGAGGAGGTGCTGACATGGATGTCAAACTAACTGGAAAAAAAGCATTGGTCGCTGCAAGCAGTCAAGGTATCGGAAAAGCGATTGCCTTTGCTCTAGCAAAAGAGGGAGCGGATGTAATGCTCTCGGGAAGACATGAACAAACGCTGAAAGAAACAGTCAACGAGCTGTCTCCATTTGCCAAAGGAAAGCTGACTTATCAAGTATGTGACGTATCTGACGCCAGTCAAATCAAGGCGCTTGTTCAAGCGGCGGCTGGCGATGAGCAGCGTCTAGACATTCTTGTGAACAATACAGGCGGGCCTAAAACAGGAACGCTTGACACCTTAACAGATGAAGATTGGATCGAATCATTTCAACTTCATTTACTCAGCTATATTCGGTTATTAAAAGAGGCATTACCGTATTTGAAAAAACGCGGTGCACGTGTGTTAAACATTGCGTCAATGTCAGTGAAAGAACCGATCCCAGGCTTGATGCTGTCGAATACATTTAGACCAGCTATAGCCGGCTGGACAAAAACAGCCGCTCAGGAGCTTGCAAAGGATGGTATTTTGATCAATACGTTAGCACCGGGAAAAATTGAAACAGACCGCGTCAAACAGCTGGAAAAGCACCGCGCACAAAGAGAGAATCGAACGGTTGAAGAAATCAAAGCACAGGCTGAACAAGCCATCCCGCTTGGCCGCTATGGACAGCCAGAGGAATTTGCAGCATATGCAGCTTTTCTTTTATCTGAAGCCAATACATATATGACAGGTCAAACACTGATCATTGATGGTGGCTTGACAAAGTCTCTTTAAGGAGGAACAAGTGATGGCACAAATCAAAACGGTTGGTTTTATAGGAATCGGTGTAATGGGGCGCAGTATGGCAGGACATTTAATGGATGCAGGCTATGAAGTTCTCGTTTATACAAGAACGAAAGCAAAAGCAGACGCATTGATTCAAAAAGGGGCGTCATGGAAGCCGGCAGTAAGGGACATTGCAGAAAGTGCAGATGCCGTCATCACAATGGTGGGATATCCATCGGATGTAGAAGAGATCTATTTAGGTGAAGATGGGCTTGTGGCACATGCCGCGCCTGGAACATATCTCATTGATATGACGACCTCGAAGCCTCAGCTTGCAAAAGAAATTGAGTTGAAAGCGAAGGAAAGAGGTGTATTTGCATTAGATGCACCTGTATCAGGCGGAGACATAGGCGCTCAAAATGGCACGCTGGCCATTATGATCGGCGGAGAAAGGTCTGCCTATGAAGCCTGCCTGCCGGTATTTGAGCAAATGGGTGAAAACATTCAATATCAAGGACCGGCAGGAAGCGGTCAGCATACAAAAATGTGTAACCAAATTGCCATTGCAGCGGGGATGGTCGGTGTCGCAGAGGCAATGGCTTATGCCGAAAAATCAGGGCTTGATCCAGAGCAGGTGCTCAAAAGCATCACAACAGGTGCAGCTGGCAGCTGGTCTTTGTCAAACCTTGCACCAAGAATGCTGAAAGGCGATTTCGCGCCAGGGTTTTATGTAAAGCATTTTATCAAGGATATGGGCATTGCACTTGAAGAAGCAGAGCTGATGGGGGAAGAAATGCCAGGGCTCTCACTTGCGAAGTCACTTTATGAAAAGCTGAGCGAACAGGGCGAAGAAAACAGCGGGACCCAAAGTATCTATAAATTATGGGTCAAATAAAAAACTGCCCCGCCTATGTGGAACAGTTTGCAGCGTGTAAACAAGCCCTCGCATTGCTGAAAAAGTAGACAAATTAAAAACCTGTCCCAAATAAGGACAGGTTTTTTTGATATTATTTTCCGATGAATTGCTGCGTCCAGTAGTTGCCAGATTTCACATAACCAACACCGATATGTGTATAGCTTTTGTTTAAAATGTTCGCTCTGTGGCCTTCACTGTTCATCCATGCTGTCACAACTTCTTGAGGAGATCTTTGACCTTGGGCAATGTTTTCACCTGCTGATTTGTAAGTGATACCGAATTGCTTCATTTGATCAAATGGAGATCCATAAGTTGGGCTTGTATGAGAGAAATAGTTTTTATCTTTCATATCTTGAGATTTTGCGCGAGCAGATTTGCTTAATTTAGAATCAACAGAAAGTGCCTTTAAGCCTTGCTTTGCACGCTCTTTATTTGTAAGCTCGACCACTTCTTTTTCAAATGCATTTAAGCTGCTGTCTACTTTTGATGCATTTGTGTCTTTTTGGTCAGCTTTTGTGTTGCTATTGCTGTTTGTGTTTTCTTTTGCTGGAGTGCTTGGTTTAGAAGCAGTTGGTTTTTTCACTGATTCTTGTTTTTGTTCTTGTTTTGCTTTGTTTACTTCTTTTACTACTTTTGTTCCAGTAACAGGTTGACCGCTTTTGATCAGCTTGTTTAATAGAGCTTCGATCTCTTTTTGATTTGACTTGCTTAGCTTGTTTACATCTGAAGAGATATGTAATTTTGCTGCTAATGTATGAAGATCAATGGCTTGATGCTGTACGTTTATCACTTGTTTCAGGTTAAGCTCCTTCGCATCAGCTGAATGTCCCCCAGTGAATGTGATGAGTGCAGCAGCTGTCAGCGCTGAAAAAAAGAATGATTTCTTCTTCATATTGTAACTCCTCCTAAAATCTTTGTTTTGTTTTCTCACAAAAAATCATACCATGGACTTTTTGTTATAAACGTACCAGCATCCTCCATTGACAATGCCAGTTTGTCATTTTTGTTAAAGTCATAGTAAGAGCCTCTTCATATCAAAGGATGGGGTATCCTTCCATTTAAAGAAAACGACATAAACATACCAATATTTTAAAGTGTTAGTATATTTTTTTGCAGATTAGGGATTGACAGCTTTTTTTCACTCGTTTCGCTGTAACAACTATTACAAAAGTGTTACAATAATGAGTGGTAATTGTAAAAGATTGAAAAGGATGAGAGGAGCTACATAAGTGGGAGAGAAACAGCATCAAGGTGCTGCCGAGCAGAAAAGAATCAAGCGCCGGAACGCCTGGAGGATTAATCTCTTTTTCTTCGCTGTATTTAGTTTATTTGCTGGACTTGTGATCAAGCTTGGTGTGCTGCAAATCGTCAATGGTGAAGATTATAAAAAGCAAGCCAACCGAACAGAGGTCAAAACGGCATCATACCCGTCTCCAAGAGGAAAAATGTATGACGCGAGAGGAAGAGTCGTCGTTGATAACGAAAGTGTACCTGCCATCGTTTATACATCAGAAAGCGGTGTGAAAGCGGAGGATAAGATTAAGGTAGCAAGAAAACTTGCGACTTATATAAAAATGGATACTGATTTTTTGAGAGAGCGTGACATTCGGGATTTTTGGCTGGCGAGCCATCCGAAAGAAGCGGATAAGCTCATTTCAAAAGCGGAGAAAAAGGATATCGATGCAAAGGATGTCTATCCGCTTCAAGTAGAGCGTGTCCCAAAGAAAGAAGTCAAAGCGATCGAAAAGGATGCGGAGGAAAAAGCTGTTGCAGCGATCTACCGTAGATTTACAGGCGGATATGCCTTTGAACCTCAAATCGTAAAGGCAATGGACCCAAACGAAGAGAAAAAAGGGGACGAAAAAGTTGCTTTACTCGATGAAACGAAAGAATCAAAACAGACTTCATCCGTGAGCTTGACATATGAAGAGATTTCACTTGTCTCAGAGCATCTTGATGAACTTCCTGGTGTGAACGTCATCAACGACTGGACAAGAAAATATCCGTATGAAAAGACCCTTTATAATGTACTTGGCGGTGTGACCACACCAGAGCAAGGAATTATTAAAGAACGTGAAGATTACTATATGGCAAGAGGCTACTCGCGAAATGACCGTGTAGGGAAGAGCTATTTAGAATATCAATATGAGGATTTTCTAAACCCTGAGAAAGCAACCGTTCAATATACACAGGTTGGCGGGAAGCTGCTCGATGAAATCAAGCGGACAGAAGGGCGAAGAGGACTTGATCTTGCGCTGACATTTGATATGGAGCTGCAAAAGGAAGTCGACAAAATCGTTGAATCAGAGCTTAGATCGGCCAGCGCGAGAAACTATATGATGGATCGTGCCTTTGTCGTCATGATGGATCCACACACAGGGGATGTTCTCGCCATGTCGGGCAAGAAAATGGACGGCAGAGACGTCACAGATTATGCGATCGGAACATTTACGACTCAGTATGAAATGGGCTCTGTTGTCAAAGGAGCCACAGTACTTGGCGGTTATCAAGACGGCATGTCACACAACCAAGCTTATATGGATACACCGCTCTATTTTGCAGGGAGTGGGGGGAAACCGAAGAGGTCCTACAAAGTTCTTGGATGGGTTAACGACATTCAGGCACTCCAAAAAAGTTCCAACGTCTACATGTTCCAAGTAGCGATGAGAATGGCGGGCATCACCTATCAAAAGGATGGTCCGTTACCTGCAAGGCCTGAGCACTTACAAAAAATGAGAAACTATTATGCGCAATTCGGTCTTGGTGTGAAAACAGGGATCGATCTGCCGCAGGAATCAAGCGGGATGCAGACGCATCCTAAGACGGTCGGCGGACTTTTGCTTGATGAAGCAATTGGTCAGTATGACACGTATACCCCGCTTCAAGTTGCGCAATATATGTCGACGATCGCCAACGGAGGCAGCCGTATTCAGCCAAGAGTAGTGAAAAGCGTACACCTTCCAACGAAGAAGGATGAAGTAGGCCCAGTCGTAAAAAAATATGAGCCGAAGGTGCTGAATACGATTAACAACTCGAAAGCGGATATTGACCGCGTAAAAACAGGACTGAAAATGGTCACATCAACAGGCGGAACTGCCGCTGGCCGGTTTGGTCAGCATGATGTCGCAGGAAAAACGGGTACAGCGCAAACCTTCTACTATGGCGCCAACCGCAGCTGGTGGGGGAATGCCACGTACAATTTAACCTTTGGAGGATATTATCCTTCTTCTAATCCAGAGGTGGCGTTTAGTGTCGTGACACCTTATGTTTCAGATAAAGATCCTGTCATTAAAAACATCCCAAGTAAAATTGTGGATAAGTACGTTGAATTACAAAAGAAATATGAAAAACAATAAACCGCAGGGAGCACAGCAGCAGAAAGTGCTCCCTTTTTGCTGAAAATATGGACGTTTCCCTCGATGACAGAAGGAAAATACGGGTTTTCTAGCGAATCTTTTTTATACATCAATCTAAGGACAACCCTAAAAAATGAAAAGGAGGGTCGGACGACGATGGAACAACAAATGAAAGATTCGAATCAATTGTATTCGAACATCGATTTACATGCCGTTCTTTCTTCTAATGGCCGCTTTCTCTACATTTCTTCCAACTGTAAGCAGCTTTTGCTCTATGAACAAAAGGATTTACTAGGGTGTTTTTTGAAAGACTTTGTTCATACCGAAGATCAATTTCTCGTCGAAAGTTATTTTTACAATCAGCACATGCTAGAGGTTTGCCACTTTAGACTGCTAAGAAGTGATCTGACAGCTGTATGGGTCGAAGCAAGCATTGATTTTGTTGCTTGTGATGGGTTAGACAACGAAGTAAGTAGAGAAATGATCCTGAAAATGAGGGTGCTGGATACTAAGCCCCAAAAAGCAGCATTTCAAGAAGCATCAAAAGTAGTAGAACAGTCGCTAGGCAGTCTGCCGGCTTTCCAAAATGTCAGTGAAGCTGAACAATTGATTGCCATGCTGCCAAATCCGTTATGTATTACGACTTTAGGGAAAATTGTGTATGCGAATGATGCGATGCTGCAATTAATGGGGGTAAGTGCAAGAGATGACATGATCGGCAAGTCCGCGTTTGATTTTATTGCTGAAGAGTACCATGATATTGTCAGAAGCCGCATAACAAGGCTGCAGCAAGGTCTTCCAGTCGGAATGATTGAACAGATATGGAAGCGTAAAGATGGGAGCAGTATTCATATTGAGGTAAAGTCATCACCGACGATTTATCAAAATCAACGGGCAGAGCTTTTGCTGCTCGTGGACATCTCATCCCGTAAAAAATTCCAAACTGTTCTTCAAAAAAGCCGGGAAAGGTATCAGCTGCTCATTCAAAACTCCATTGACACGATTGCAGTCATCCATGATCACAAATGGGTGTTTATGAATGAATCAGGTATTAAATTATTTGAAGCCGAGCATTACGATAAATTAATAGGAAAGGATATCTTTCATCAAATTCATTCCTGTGATCAGCAGAAGGTCAAAAAGAGCTTATCTCGTATTATTGAAAGAGCATCAGATTCCGAGATTGTCACGATGAGCTGTCATACGTTTAAGCATAAGCTGATTTATACAGAAATGGTATGTATCCCAACTACATTCTTTGGAGAAACAGCGGTTCAAATTATTTTAAGAGATATATCCGAACGTAAGCAGACAGAAGAGCTCATGCTCCGCTCAGAAAAATTATCGATCGCAGGTCAATTGGCGGCTGGCATTGCACATGAAATCAGAAATCCATTGACCGCCATCAAAGGCTTTTTACAGCTCATTAAACCGAAAACAAAGGATCGCGATCAATACTTCGAGATTGTTTTCTCTGAGCTGAGCCGAATAGAAATTATTTTGAGTGAATTGCTAATGCTGGCGAAACCGCAGCAAACGTCCTCAATGCAGACGCTTGATTTGAAAAAAATCATCAGCGAAGTCACGGCTTTGTTAGAAACACAAGCGAACTTAAATGGCATTTTAATGAACACAAGTGAGATAGAGGAAGGTCTCCTGATGAACGGGGATCAAAATCAGCTCAAGCAAGTGTTTATCAATTTAATCAAAAATGC
This sequence comes from Bacillus sp. Nf3, assembly GCF_003028545.1. Taxonomy (NCBI): domain Bacteria; kingdom Bacillati; phylum Bacillota; class Bacilli; order Caryophanales; family Bacillaceae; genus Bacillus; species Bacillus sp. Nf3. The sequence continues at coordinate 153,341 of NZ_PYUA01000003.1, forward strand.
CGTAGAATCCATGCCGGACGGAGGAAAGGTAGACATCACGGCCAAAGCAGAAAGTGATGGAATACTTGTCACCATTCGTGATGAAGGAGTCGGCATTCCAGAAGCGGTGATGAAACGGATTGGAGAGCCCTTTTTAACCACAAAGGAAAAAGGAACTGGACTTGGCCTTATGGTCACATTTAATATTTTAGAAAATCATAACGGGACGATCCGTGTGGATAGTCAGCCTGAAAAGGGCACCGTATTTCACATCACGTTTCCTGCAAAATAAAAACAACGGCAAGAGAGCCGTTGTTTCAATCTAGCGAATGAATGGAACGTTTTTCAAGTACAAATTGTTCTAGCCGGTCAAGTCCTTCTTTCAGCGTTTCAAGTGAATAAGCATAAGACAGGCGCACATACCCTTCGCCGAGTGGAGAGAAAGCAGAGCCTGGGACGACCGCAAGTCTTGTACTTTCTAACAGCTCCATGCAAAAATCAAAGGAACTCATCCCAAACGATTCAATGGATGGAAAAATATAAAAAGCGCCAGAAGGTTTAATCACCGGAAGCCCCATAGAAATGAGCCGATCATATACATAATCGAGTCTTTTCTTATATTGCTCTCTCATGATCAGTGCATCATCCACACCATTTGTCACAGCTTCAAGTGCCGCCTTTTGTGAGACAGCCGAGGCACAAGACACGTTATATTGATGTACTTTTAATACATGTTTAGCAATTGGAGCTGAAGCAAATAAAAAGCCAATTCTCCATCCAGTCATGCTATGAGATTTAGACAGTCCATTGATGACAATGGTCTGTTCTTTTAAGAAAGAGGCAATTGAATGATGCGGCCGGTCAAATGTCAGCTCACTGTAAATTTCATCGGATAAAATAAAGATGTCTTTTCCTTCAAGGAGCTGGGCAATTTCTTTCAATTCTTCTTCTGAAAGCGTGACACCAGTCGGGTTTGAAGGGTAAGGAAGAACCACACACTTTGTCTTTTCCGTTAATGCATCCTCAATCAGCTTGGCATTCAATTTAAAGCCGGCATTCGTTGTGTCAATATGTACGGGCATGGCACCACACATTCGAATGATCGGTTCATATCCGGGGTATACAGGTCCAGGTAAAATGACCTCGTCGCCTTCTGTTAAAATGGTTCGAAACGCAGCATCAATTGCTTGACTTGCACCTGTTGTCACAATGATTTCTGACTCTGCATCATAATCAAGATTCACTTTCTTCTTGATATAATGCGAAATCGCTTGTCTTAGCTCTAGGAAACCAGCATTGTGAGTGTATGAGGTGAAATTCTCGTCAATGGCTGCTTTGGCAGCTGTTTTGACATGATGCGGCGTATAAAAATCGGGCTGGCCTATCGTCAATGAAACGACATCCTCATATGACGATACGAGATTTGAAAATGTTCGAATGCCTGAAATTTCAATATCCTTTACTCTTGGATTCAGCAAATGCTCCATTTCTCATCACCTTAAAAATTTATGTTTTTATCCTATTTTACCATTCACTGCATAAATGTCACCTGCGAAAGGCACTGGATATCGTTATATGTAGTCTATTCTCCTATCCATCACCGCATGAGTGATATATTAAAGAAAGAGCAACATTTATTATAGCGTAACCTCAAGAGAAAATACAGGCTGTGATGAAGATGATTAGAAAACGGCAAAACTGCGTAAACTGAAAGAACGTGAGAATCATGGTCATGGGAATTGCTTTCATAGACATACGATCTCCTAAAGGAGGACGATAGATGGAACAATCAGCGAAGACATCGAAAATCGCGTTTCTATCCGTGCTGAGCAACACATTTGTTGTCATCTTAAAAATCATTGTGGGTCTCTTAACCGGATCTGTTGCGGTTTTATCAGAAGCCATTCATTCGTTTCTCGATTTAATGGCGTCGTTTATTGCATTTATTTCTGTTCGTATTTCAAGAAAGCCAGCAGATTCTAAACATCCTTATGGACATGGAAAAGTCGAAAATATTTCTGGAACGATTGAGACCCTGCTGATTTTCGTTGCTGGCATTTGGATTATATACGAATGTGTTCACAAATTAATGCATCCAGAGCCAGTTAAGCTACCCGTGCTTGGCATTGTGGTCATGCTGCTAGGCGCGCTCATCAATTTTGTTGTATCGAGGATTGTGAACAAAGAGGCTGAGCGAGTACATTCAGTCGCCATGAAATCAAATGCATTGCACCTTTTAACGGATGTGTATACGTCACTAGGGGTGGCATTCAGTTTATTGCTTGTAGCATTAACCGACTGGTATTTCCTAGATCCGATCATTGGAATGATTCTGGCCCTCTTTATTATGCGTGAAGCGTTTAAACTCATGAAGGAAGCCTTCCCGCCGCTTGTTGATGCTCGTTTAACACCAGAGGAAGAACAATCAATTGAAGCGATCATTCAAGGATTCAGTCAAGAATTCATTGAATATCATGACTTTCGAACAAGGCGGTCTGGTGCAGAGGAATATATTGATTTCCATTTGATTGTAGATGGAAAGACAACCATTGAAGATGTTCACCAATTATGTGATCGAATTGAAGAGAAGATTCAGCTCGAATTTACGCATGCGCAAATCTTTATTCATGTGGAACCTGAAAGTGAAAGAAGTTTACAAACGTAAAAAAGGCGATCAACCTATTCTCTGGTTGTATCGCCTTTTTTTACGCTTCATCTATGAAATGAAATCAATATCCATAAGCAGTATCGTAGTCTTCGTACCAAGAGATATAAGCTGTGTCATCGTTTGACAAACCATGCTTCATATCTAAATAATCAGCTTCGCAAATATCTTCAATTACAGTCATTTCGTTGTTCTTTAATAATACGACAGTTCCCATCATGAACACCTTTCTTTAAAAAATCCTTGACTATTGTACCATTTGAAGAATCATTGTCAACAGAAGAATGGAAACAAGACGAAAATATCACAAAATGTTAAAAAATCAGGAGGTAAAAGAACTAGAAGTGCCATGATTTTCACAAATTTTCAGTATTTATTCACATAAATCATTTAGATCAAACTGATCTAAAATGTATGTAAAAGTGTAAAGCTGCATTGATCTTGCTATATTCATAGGATATAATAACGAATGATTATAAGAAATTTATAGAAAACATACATAATAAAGGAGAAATAGGATGGAAACCAACATAACAGAACCACACATTCTAGAAAAGAAGCATCCTGAGTTAGCAGGCGTAGGCTATCGTTTTCTTGCACATCTTTTGGACGGTATCATTATTAGTGTACCATTTTCATTCATTGTATTTATTCTGGCAACACTCTTTTTTGTCTCAAGCCCTGAGGCGGCATTTTTAATGTATGATGATAGCTATTACTATTCTTCAACGGTGATTACGGATGAAGAATGGGCTGTCATTATGGGCTTTTTCTTTTTCTATGGCGTAACGATCTTAGTCGGTATCGCGGTGACTTGGCTGTATTATGCGATCATGGAATCATCAAAGCTGCAAGGAACTCTTGGCAAGATGGCTCTTGGAATTAAAGTGACAAAAGTAACGGGTGAAAAAATAACATTCGGGCGCGCGACAGGCCGCTTTTTTGCAAAAGGCTTTTTGTCTCCAATCTTATGTATTGGCTACATCATTGCGTTTTTCACAGAAAAAAAACAAGCACTTCACGATTTGATTGCAAGTACCATTGTTGTGAAGAGATAATGAAAAAAGCACCTCTGCTATACGGGGACTGACCCCATAAAGTGAGATAAATAAAAAACACCTTCAAGTTTGAAAACGGATCTTTGTAATCCGAAATAAAACGTGGAGGTGTTTTTTCTATGGGGACAAGGATCAGTTATCCGGTTGAAGTCAAACAGAAGGATGTAGCCATGAGATCGGCAGGCGTATCTATGAAAGAGGTCATGCAGGGATTGAATATGAAGAATAAGACGCAGGTTCAGACATGGGTGAGGTGGCATAAGGCTGGGGATACACACCGGTTCGAACAGTCTGTTGGAAAACAATATACCTATGGAAAGGATCCCGAGTACTCTTCCGAATTAGAGAGACTGCAGGCAGAAAATCGCTACCTGAGTCAACAGAATGAAGTTTTAAAAAAGTACAACGAATTGGAAAGGAAGTTGATAAGGAAACGTCAATCAAACTAGTAGAAAAATTGTGCAAAATGATAACAGTACAGGACATTTGTGTCCATTTAGACAACTCATGCGATTCGTACTATAGATGGAAAAAATCTGACAAAATCATTCTAAAAAACAAGTAGAGGAACAAATCGGCATGTTGTGCGAGAGCACAAGTATCGATATGGATAACTAAACAACCAATTACCGATCAACTCTCGGCAATTGGCTGTATAAAGGTGTTTTGATCCCTGTCTCAAAAACGGGGGGTCAGTCCCCCACTGGAGCCTACTTTTTTATTTATTGTTGCTTAACAGTAATTTTTAAGGTATTTTTACAGTATATGCTAAATCAACAAACATAATATTTACGCCTACATCAACTTTCTTATATTTGTTTTTAACTGCCCATGCAACAGCACCAGAAGTTCCAGCAGTAATAGCCGCAGCGGCTCCAGCACCCCATGGTCCAGCAGCAGCAATTCGACTTGTGTACCAACCGATATATCCGGCTGCAAATCCACCTGCTACTATGGCATTCATGCTTCTAACTTTCGGTCCTAATTTGAGGTGTAAACCTACAAAACCTAATGTCTGCATGTCACCTTTTTTCTCATTCTCTTCAAAGCTAAATTCTTCTGATTTCATTGAAGTCATTAGTAGACTGTCGTGTTCTGAAATTCCCATTTCCATAAGGGTTTCTTTATCAGCTGTAAAATGAATATTTCCATCCTTATCTAATTCGAAGTAATTAGATAGTTTCTCTGCTAATTCCAATTGTTTTTTATCTATACTGACTGGATGGGTCTCATTATTACCTTGACTGGCATAACTAATCGTTGGAGAAGAGAAACCAAATGTAATAGTAAGCACACATAACACTACTAGAAATTTTTTAAACATACGTACCACTCCTATTTGTTTTTGGGGTAACGCATACATGATATTTCCTTCTATTGGGGTGGAATACTTAGAGGTTAAGGAGAGTAATAAAATGTATTTATTCTTATTCACTTTGATTTACTGTGTAATCACACATATTTTTAATTTGTCCTATGAGATTTCTTTTGGGGTGTATTTTATTGGTCTAGGTTTGATCAAAGGACTTTCCAGTGGGGAAATTAAAGACATCTTTAATTTCAAAAAGACAAGGGATGTGTTCAAAGAAAACAGATTTATAGATTCTTTGATGGAATTGTTTTCTTTGGTAATAGTGTTTATTAATGTATACATAATTGATTATGAACCATTCTCTCCCTTTGAGTTTGTTTATACTTTTTTCTTGATTGTAGTTCTGTACAGGTTCCTATTTTGGGGGATCATAAGAGAGTCCAAAAAATGGTTGCATAAAGAGTCATAAGAGACATGGACTTATAAAAATCACTCACTTTCTTTGATATATTCCCATGCTACCATTTATTTCTTTTTAATTGGTAATATAATGGAAAATTTATTTTTCAGTTGCGGTGTCCGCAATATAGGTTCTTTTAAATGATTCCTAAAATTTGATGGCGAGATACCGTCGAAAATTCAAAAGTGATTGCGAGATGCTGAAAAATTTCAAAAATTTGGAATGAGTATGGATTTTTTATATTGTAAATTATGCTAGTATTTAACATAAAAAGAGATGTTGAAAGGGGAGAGTTCTTGTATGAAATTTAATGTCTTACTGCTTTCAATCGTTTGTGCTAGTTTATTAATCGTTAGTGGGTCTTCTTTTGTCACCCAGCAAGATTCAAATGTGTCAGTTGCTTCAAGAAAGGCTACATGATGATAAGTCTTATTCGATTAGGTACATGAAAAATGGCAGACCTTTTTGGGTCTGTCTTTTTGTTAAATTGAAATGATACAAATGCGCTTTTACTCTAAGGATAAGAACATAAAATAAAAAGAAACAGGTCTCTAGCTGGGACTGACCCCATAAAGTGAGATAAATAAAAAACACCTTCAAGTTTGAAAACGGATCGTTGTAATCCGAAATAAAACGTAAAGGTGTTTTTTCTCTGGGGACAAGAATCAGTTATCCGGTTGAAGTCAAACAGAAGGCTGTAGTCATGAGATTGGAAGGCGTATCTATGAAAGAGATCATGCAGGAATTGAATATCAAGAATAAGACGCAGGTTCAGACATGGGTGAGGTGGCATAAGGCTGGGGATACACACCGGTTCGAACATTCTGTTGGAAAACAATATACCTATGGAAAGGGTTCCGAGTACTCTTCCGAATTAGAGAGACTGCAGGCAGAAAATCGCTATCTGAGTCAACAGAATGAAGTTTTAAAAAAGTACAACGAATTGTAACAACATTCGTATTCAAACGAAACTAAACCACCAATCCAATCACCGATCAACTCTCGGCAATTGGCTGTATAAAGGTGTTTTGATCCATGTCTCAAAAACGAGGGTCAGTCCCGTGTTTTTTTTCATAGATCGCTTGTATGGAAGAGGGAAACAGCACATAAAATAGAATGATAGTGAAAAATGAGGCAGGGAAGGGAGACAATCGATTGAGAACAGGAAAAAAGACCGCACAGAAAAAAGGGGCAGGCTTCGGGCTGTTTTTGGCAGCACCTGTGTTAGCCTGGGCGTTGTATGATTTTGCAAATACGATCTTTTCATCAAATATGATCACCATTTTCTTCCCGTTTTACTTGCAGGAAACGATCGGGGACAGTGCGAGAATGGACCAGATCGCAAGTACCTTTATTTCTTATGCAAACGCATTAGCCAGCTTTTTCCTCGTCATTTTTACACCTTTATACGGAGTGCTGATTGATCGTACAGGAAAAAAGAAACGCTACATTACGGTGTTTACGTTCATATGTATTGCTTGTACGGTGTTGATGGGGATTTTTGCTGGGATTGATTTCTCAAGTGAATGGTTTGGGCTGCCTGTTTCTTTATTGGTTGTGGTTACCTTGTTTGTGGTCGCAAAGTTTTTCTATCATTCTAGTCTTGTTTTCTATGACACCATTTTGCCCGATCTTGGGACGAAGGATGAAATCCCGCTTATTTCTGGATTTGGTATCGCCGTTGGCTATTTAGGAACACTTGTGGGCCTCTCTGTTTATTTACTTGTCGGCAATGACCAGTTTCATGAAGCATTTATCCCAACAGCCCTTTTATTCCTTCTCTTTTTTCTACCCTTTCTCTTTTTTGTAAAAGATCCTCATCCGCTGCCTCAGCAAGAGAAAAAGACATCTTTTTTCAGCGGGTATAAAGAGATTATTCACACGTTTAAAGAGATGAAAAGGTACAAGCCAGCTTTTATCTTTATGATCGCTTTCTTTTTTATGAATGATGCCTTACAAACAGCAATTGCGATGATGGCTGTTTATGCCAAAATCATTATTGGCTTTACAGCTGGGCAATTTATTTTGCTCTATCTTGTGTCGACCATTTCAAGTATCATTGGCTCTTTTCTGTTTGGATACATCACAAAAGCGATAGGGGCAAAGCGATCGATTACAGTCGTGTATGTCATTTTAATTGCTGCATTGATTCTGGCTGTGACAGCAACAACCGAATGGGTTTTCTGGATAGCGGGCAGTTTATTCGGTATTTCATTTGGCGCAAGCTGGGGAGCATCACGAATCTTGATTATTGAGCTGACACCGAAGGAAAAGCGAGGACAGTTTTTTGGTCTCTTTGCATTCTCAGGGAAGGTGTCTTCCATTATCGGGCCCATCATTTATGGCTCAGTTACCCTGCTGTTTGCAGAGCACGGAAACCTCGCAAGCCGCCTTGCACTAGGGTCTTTACTCATCCTTGCAGCGATAGGACTTGTGATTCATCAATTCGTTCGAGAGAAAGCGTAAAGAAACGTCAACTTTTTACCTATGCTGCCGATATAAAAAGTACAATCTTATATTGAAGAATAGAGGGATTTCCGTGGCTTTAAACAAACAAGAAATTTTACTTGACTCTGGTACCAATGAATTGGAAATTGTGAAGTTTGAAATTGGTGCAAATCAATTCGGCATTAACGTCATGAAAGTAAGAGAAATCATTCAGCCGGTTGAGGTGACGGTTGTACCGCACTCTCACCAAGATGTAGAAGGGATGATTAGTTTACGAGGCGAGATTTTACCAGTCATCAATCTATTTTCCTTTTTTAATGTCGAGTCAGATCAGTCGGAACAAGAGAAATATATTGTGACTGAATTCAACCAACGGAAATTTGTGTTCCATACAGGAACAGTATCACAAATTCACCGCGTCAGCTGGGAAGAGATTGAAAAGCCGACTGCACTGAATCAAGGGTTGGACCGTCATTTAACGGGCATCATTAAGCTTGATGAAAAAATGATTTTCCTTCCAGATTACGAAAAAATCATTTATGATATTGAATCCGCTTCAGGTGTTGATACGTATCATATGTTTGACGGTGAGAAAGACGAGAGAAGAACAGGGAAGAAGCTGTATGTCGTTGAAGATTCTCCGCTTCTCATGCGTTTATTAACAAATGAACTAACCGAAGCAGGCTATAAAAACATTGTGACCTTTGAAGATGGCAAACAGGCATATGATCATGTCATGGATCTTGTCAGCAAAGGAATCAGTGTGACAGAAGAAATTGATATGATTATTACGGATATTGAAATGCCTAAAATGGATGGCCATCGGCTAACAAAACTGCTGAAGGACAATCCTTTAACAAATTCCATTCCGATTCTTATTTTCTCTTCGTTAATCACTGAAGATTTGCGTCATAAAGGGGAAACGATCGGTGCAGATGATCAAATCAGTAAACCAGAAATTCATCAGCTGATTGAAAAAGTCGATCATTTTATTATTTAAACAAAAAACCACTCGGCATGAGTGGTTTTTTCTGTTTAAAAATAACTTTCCCCGAGTCGTTTGAAGACGGGCTTTGTGTAATGTGATTTTTGTTTTGTGGCGGCAGGTTTTTCTTTTAAACCGACATACGTTTGAAGTATTTGCTTTGCTCGGTTTAATGACATATTCGCTTTCGGGTTGCGATATGATTGATTTAAATTTCCTAAGTGTGGCAAAAATTCGAAGTCTTCTTTCGTTGGTGGCAGGTGAAAATAATAATCTCCAATTTCAATCAGCACGTCGGACTGTTGTTGACTATACTTGGGATTGTTAGAGAAATGTAGGCCCACTTTTCTTCCTTTACCTTCTTGCAATAGTTTTTGCAGCGCGCGTTTTTTCAAAAGATAAAGAAACTTGGGGTTTGGTGCGGTTTTAGCATGGCGGTTAACAGTATAAATGGCTTTTGCGATGTTTTCTGCTGTAGGTTCTATGTCTTTAGTATGAGCATAATCGTCCATTTTTTCTCTCCTTTGTCTTTCGTCTTCCTGTGCTTAGTATAAATTATACGTTTTTATTAGTAAATTGCAAATAGAGATATTGTAAAAAGAAAACCTTTGGTATAAAGGGATTATGGAGGGTTAAAAATTTTGTGTGTTCGAATCCCCCCAATCTCCCCCAAAAAACTTCAACTGATTCTATATCTGTTGATTATATAGTATGTATATAAGTTATTAATGAAAGGAGGTAATATCATGACATTCAAAAAAGCGTTCAATATAGGTTATCTTGTGTTGCTTTTATCTTTTGTTGTCGTATATTTCTTGCTTCCAGCCGATCAATTATTTACAGCAATTATGATCCTCACCGTACTATTCGGAGTATATCAATTTGTGATTTTTAAGAAACTAAAAGAACAAAAACAGCAATAAAAAACGCCCTAGTCTGCATTAGTCGAGGGCGATTGAAATGTAGCCATTCTCATCGTTTGTATTTACAAAAGCCATTTAAGACGCCTTCTGCATTATTTTTCTTCTATCCGTTTTATCTGAAGAGAATCCAGCTGTTTTAATTTTCTATATGCTAAAGGTGTCGTATTTTTTATTCTTTTAAACAAATTGATAAAATAACTTGTGCTGTTGAAGCCTACTTGGTAAGCGATTTCTGTGATATTGAAATCCGTTTCTTGGAGCAGGATGAGGCTTTGCTGAATTCTATATTCATTTACATAATGCATGGGTGATTTCTTTAAAATGTCTTTGAAGGATCTGCAGCATTCTGAGCGGCTTAACTGTCCTGCACGAGCAATATCTTCGAGAAGGATCTTTTCATAATAATGCTGGTGAATCCAATTCAGCATATGTTTCATCCGTTCATTTTTATCGTGTTTACGCGCATCATGTTTCATTTGGAAGCCATTTTGTAATAAGCTTTTCCAAATGGTGATAAGCTGAATATTGAGTTCAAGTTCATAATATACCGGAGTTTTATCAATTAATTGTTGAATGGTTTGAATGCATTGATAGATCTGCTTTGGCCAGTGATCTTTTCGGTTGAATAAAATATAAGGTGTCTGGTTCGCATGCATATAAGGGTGGACAAATGTTGTGAATAATTCATTTGCTGTGATGAAATAGGGAGAAACATTTAAACAAACATAAGTACATGCCGTCCCATTCGCATCTTTTGCCATGTGCAGGCAGCCACTATTGATGAAAATGCCATCTCCTTGCTTTAAACATAATGTCTCTTCATTGATATGAAATTCAGCTTCACCCTCTAAAATAAAGACAAATTGAAACTCGTCATGCCAGTGAAGAGGGATATAGCCGCTTCTATGATGACGAATTTTCGTATGATAAATAGCAATAGGCCATGTTGTCGTAGAATGCTCCGTTAATTCTTTCAGGTTGTAGTCAATCAGAAAATGATGATTGTGCATAATTCTCCTCAATATTCTTTTATTTTTATGTCCAATTGATATATCAATATGTAACAAAGTGAACTACTATCAACTATATTATCATGATTTGTTGAGAATTGAGGAGAATGAAAATGAATAGGAGAAAGGGAATTTTACTTGTACTCATAGGCGCTATCTGCTGGGGAGTAGGAGGAACAATTTCACAAAAATTGTTTCAGCAATATGGGATTGATGTCAATTGGCTTGTGACGGTTCGGCTGCTCATTTCAGGAGGATTGCTTTTATTTGTTCATGTGATGACAAAAGAAAAAACACATCTGTTCGGTGTGTGGCAAAAGAAGAGGACAGCGATGCAAGTCCTTCTATTTGGGCTAATGGGTATGCTGGCTGTTCAATATACTTATATGGCATCCATTCAACATGGAAATGCTGCTGTGGCAACGCTGCTGCAGTATACAGCCCCTGTCATGATTATCATGTATTTGGTCATTCGCAGGCAATCAACCTTCACTAGAAGAGATTTGGTCACAGTGGTATTGGCTTTAGCGGGTATGTTTTTCTTATTGACGAATGGTTCTATTTCAACATTAACCGTTCCATTTGTGGCAGTGATTTGGGGAATACTATCGGCTGTGGCGCTCTCGTTTTATACGTTATATCCGATCAGCCTGTTAAAACAATTCGACTCTCTAGTGGTTGTAGGCTGGGCGATGCTTATAGGAGGAGGCGCCCTTAGCTTGATCCATCCTCCATGGAAGGTCAATCTCACTCATTTACCTTTTGAAGCGTATGTCTATTTATTGTTTGTGGTCATATTTGGAACGATGATCGCTTTTTGGTTTTACATAGAAAGTTTGCAATACTTATCACCAAAAGAGTCGAGCTTAATTGGAAGTGTTGAGCCCCTTGCAGCAGTCGTCACGACTGTTTTCTGGTTAAAAGAGCCATTCGGACTTTTCCAATGGATAGGGACAGCTTGTATTGTCTATATGATTTTATTCTTGGCATTGTATCAGCCGAAAAATGAGTGGGATGGGTGATGAACAATAGAAGGAATGATAAGAAGAATTGACTGAATGAAATATAAACAAAGTGAACTATTAGTTCGTGATAACTACCTATTTATCAAAATGGGTAGTTTCTCAAGATGAATTATTTTGTATGAATAGAATAAGCGCAATAAAAACAACCATTAAAGTCGGTTTCATTCGTCATTTGTTTGGCTTCATCAATGGCGCCTTTACCATCCATGTGCAGGCCAATCAACGTACGGCTTGCAGCATCACCTAAAAATGCACAATCTTCTGTATGTACAACAAACTGCCCCTGTTCATTTTTAGTATGAATAAAATAGTAACTTTTTAGCATTTCTTTCACCTCCAACCTGACTATCCTACTATAAAACGTTTAAAGATGTAAAGGGATTTTATTGTGAAAAACAAGAAAAAATGGATCAATAATGCAAGGTATATGTGATAAAAGAAAAGCAGTTTCTATCAACAGAGGAAATGACATAAAGGACGTTTCAGCCATGAAAAAAGGACTTTCCTGAAAAGAAAGTCCTTTTGCTATTTACTTATTGAACTCCCTGCCCCTTTAGTTCACGCTGCACGTCTAAGTCGTCAGCTTCTCTGCTGAACTTTGGCAGTGTAATGAAGTAAAAAAGGAAGACAAGTAAAATAATAAAGCCCATTCCGTAATAAATATAAGAAACATTTGTGATGAGTTTTGGAAATAATACCGCAATCAGGCCTAATGTCAACGATTGAGCAAACATAGTGAGCGGATCAACCCATCCTGACACACGGCCCATCAGTCGAGGATGGACGATTCTAGGCAGCCAGCCTCCAATGACAATGTTGACTGGGCCAATGCATGTACCAATGACAAATGACGTGACGTAAAACAACCATAAGGTATGGGTAGAACCAAGGACAAAAATCAAAATACCTGCGACCAAAATTGGAATCGACATGAGATATTGCATCTTTACCTTTTTAGCGAGGACAGAACCCATTAAGCTTCCAACGAGCAAGCCTGCACCGATCGCAATGGTAAAGAAGGATGTATGCAGTTCAAAATGGTCTGGTGAAAGTCCATATTTCATTGTAAACATCGGAAGAACGGCAAATGCGCCATTGACTAGACCGAAAACAAAAAAGCCAAAAATTAAAGAAGCCAATAATTTATTTTTTAAAATATACAGTATGCCTTCTTTAAAATCTTTCAGAGACGTTTTGATGGTCATACCTCTCCAGCCAGCTTGTCCATTTGGCTGACGCGCTTCAATTGGAATGTTACATGAACGAATCAGGATGCCTGAAATAATAAAGCTGACCAAATCAATTGTAATGGCACCGTGAAGTCCAATCGTCTTATACATAATGGCACCGAGCCCAACGCCAAATACCATAAATAAACTAAACAGCATTTGATTTAAGCCAGCGGCTTTTGCATATTGATCTTTATTTAAAATCGCCTGAACGAGAGAAGCTTCAGCTGGATAGAAGAACTTCGTAATGGCACTTCGAATAAACAAGATCAAGAAAATAAGTGGCAGTGAATTAAAATAAATAACGATGAATAATACAATCGTCAGCCCAGCTCGTATCCAATCACAGTTCTCTGCGACTTTTTTACGATCAAAACGGTCTGCGACCACACCGACCATAAAAAAGACAAAGACGGTAGGAAGAGAATACATAAGTTCAGCCAATGTGGCGTATGCGGGCTGATGACTAAAATGGTCGAGCAAATAAAAGGCAAACGCCATATTGCCTACTGTTGTCCCCATTTGCGAAGCAAGTGCCGCAAAAAAGAGACGAACAAAATTTCTGTTTTTAAAAATATCCATAAATACGCTCCTTAACCTGAAGATCCCACTTTATATCATATAAAATTTTAACCATTCGTACAATTGATTTCATCTACTGGCTAATGGTCACAGGTGTTCCGTTTGGAACGAGTGAAGCAAGCTCGATGACATTCTGATTATACATGCGAATGCATCCTCTAGAAACAGCTTTACCAATTGAAGACGGGTTATTCGTACCGTGAATGCCGTAATGAATTTTTGAGAGGCTCAGCCAATAAGCGCCAAAGGGACCTCCTGGGTTTGGCTGTCTGTTGACAATATAATAAGAACCTGTCGGTGTCATATTTAAAATTTTCCCTGTTGCAATCGGATACGAACGAATAAGCTGTGATCCAGAAAACAAAACGAGACGTTTCGTTGAAATCGAAACAAAGATGCGGTATGGGATCGTATTAGGATCTGGCAAACCAGGTATGATGATGACCTCATTTTGTTCGGGCTCGCGAGCTTGAAGTGACGGATTTGCAGCCTTTAAGGCATCTGTTGTTGTTCGAAAATCAAGCGCTATAGAAGCAAGAGTTTCTCCTCTTTTCACTGTATATCGCAGCACCAAAGTACACTCCTTTTACTCAAATAAAAGAAGCCATGATGCCGTCACTTGACATACTATATGGACGGAATCAGGCCCAGTAAGGTTTCTCCTAACATTTGTCATGAGAAAGAACTTTGATTATACATATGCAGGAGAGGGCGGTTTGGCTTCTATTTATACACGAGATGTAAAGGTAAAAAAGGTTAACTCTGGCTTGGCTAAAAACCGAAGCGGGAGCCGCGTTGTTCCAAGTCCACGGTTGACATAGATGCGTTGCTGATCGCTTTCGTATAAACCTTCTACATATTTACGGCCGTAAGGTGCTGTGAGAATTGGTCCATAGAAAGGCAGCTGCACTTGACCGCCATGCGTATGCCCGGAAAGCTGCAAGTTAATAGGTGTTGTTTTCAGCTCTAATGCTGCATCAGGCTCATGGACGAGCAGCAACGTAAATAAATCAGATGATACTTCCCGTTTGATCAGATCGTAATCAGGCACGCTCATCATAAGATCATCCAGTGCAGCAATCTGAATATGTGCATGATCTTTTTCTAATAGAAACACATCATTTTTACATAATGTAAATCCACAAGCCTCCATTGTTTTCTCATAAAGCTCCACGCCAAATGGTCCGTAGTCATGATTTCCGTAGATGGCGAGTTTACCGAACGGAGCATGAAGCTTATTCAAATAAGCCTTCGCTTTTTCATGCTCTTGGGTGGATGCTTGAAAATCAACGAGATCACCTGTGAACACAATAAGGTCTGGAGATGCAGCATTGATTTTCTGAACGATGGCTTCTAGGTCCTTCGCAGGAAATGTATCACT
Source organism: Bacillus sp. Nf3 (assembly GCF_003028545.1). Lineage (NCBI taxonomy): Bacteria > Bacillati > Bacillota > Bacilli > Caryophanales > Bacillaceae > Bacillus > Bacillus sp. Nf3. The sequence continues at coordinate 168,398 of NZ_PYUA01000003.1, forward strand.
CAAATGAACGTCACTAAATTGGGCTATTTTAAACTGGTCAAATGAAGCTGGAAGCTGAGCATCTTGAATCGTCAGTGACACCGTATCGATCATGCGCGGCTCAATATACCTGGCATATCCATATCCACAACTTGTAGCCAAAAAACCGAGAATACTCGCACCAGCTGCTCCTTTTAAAAATTGTCTGCGGGAAAGCTGCTTCATATAAGACTCCTTTATAAATAAAATTAAGTATAGCATCATATTTGGATAATCTCCCATATGGTGCACCGAGGGTCAATCATGATATGATAGACAATAATGAATGAATAGTCATTCAAATCATGCAGAGGGGGAGAACAAATGACGAAGCAAACAGTGATTGTCACAGGGGGATCAAGCGGTATGGGGAAGGCAATGGCTGCCCATTTGGCAGCTGGAGGCTGGAATGTCGTGATTACTGGTAGAACGGAAGAGACGCTGGAAAAGACGGCAAAAGAAATGAAGCAGAAGGGCGGAGCAGTCGCTTACTTCCAAATGGATGTGAGAAACCCAGAGGATGCTGACCAAATGGTCAAGTTTGCGGTGGATACATTTGGTGATGTCGATGCCCTCATTAACAACGCAGCAGGAAATTTTTTAGTGCCAGCAGAAAAGCTGTCTCCTAACGGCTGGAAAGCTGTGATTGATATTGTGTTAAATGGTACATTCTTTTGCAGCCATGCAGTGGGCAATTACTGGATTCGGCAAAAGAAAAGGGGAAGTATCCTTAACATGGTGGCCACCTATGCATGGGGTGCTGGTGTAGGCGTGGCGCATTCGGCGGCAGCAAAGGCCGGCGTGTTGTCCCTGACTCGAACGCTTGCTGTTGAATGGGGGAAGCAATATCGAATTCGCGTCAATGCCATCGCACCAGGCCCAATTGAGAGAACAGGCGGTGCAGATAAACTATGGGAATCTGAAGAAGCAGCGCAAAGAACATTAGATAGCGTTCCTCTTGGCAGACTGGGCACACCTGAGGAAATTGCAGCGCTTGCTAGCTTTTTATTATCGGAACATGCGTCTTATATAAATGGAGATTGTATTACGATGGATGGGGGACAATGGCTCAACCAATCACCATTTTGATTGACGATGTAAGACCTGCTTTTGATGTGGTATAATCACACAAAGAGAGAAGCAGGTGATGAAAATGGTCGATCCATTGGATATTTTAACGAATATTGAAGATGTTTTCCCGCACTATCAAGCAATATTCAGTGCGGAAGAGCAAAAAGTGATAGGCTATGAGATTCTAGGAAGAATGAAGCTTGAGTCAGAAACGGTCAGCCTAGGCTCCTTCTTTACGGATTCATCTATTCCTGACGAATATAAAATGGAAGTAGATCACAAAGTATTGACTCAAGCACTTGATCTTTTCACAACAGCAGATGACGATTTGCTCATTTTTATTAATCATGATGCCAATATCCTCATGCTAGATCACGGGGAAAGCTTTTTAGAACTCTTAAAGGAATATGAAGCAAGGGGCATTCAGCTTAACCGGTTTGTTATTGAGTTTGCAGAGCATACGTTTAGCGGCGACATTGAACAGCTATACCATACGTTAACGTATTATCGTACATATGGGATTAAAATCGCCGTTTCAAATATAGGAAAAGAAAGCAGTAATCTGGACCGGATTGCCTTGCTTTCACCTGATTTATTAAAAATAGATTTACAGGCATTAAAGGCATCGGCTCCATCTCCTTCCTATGAATATGTCTTGTACAGCATTTCATTGCTTGCAAGAAAAATAGGAGCTGCTCTAATTTATGAAGACATTGAAGCAAATTTCCAGCTTCAGTATGCTTGGAGAAATGGCGGGAGATATTTTCAAGGGTTCTATCTTCATGAGCCTTCAGGAGAATTAATCGATCGAAGCCATCGAAAAGATCAGCTTAGAGAAGAATTCCAGCAATTTATTGCCCATGAGAAAAAGAAGCTGCAAGCTGTCTACGAACATTCTGAAACATTTTATAAACGAATTCATCAAGCTGTTACGACTTTAAAGAAATCGTGCAGCACAAATGATGAGCTCATTCAAAAACTGGCACTTGAACTAACAGATTGCAGTTTTCGGATTTATATGTGTAATGAAGAAGGCTTTCAAATCACTGGAAATGTGTTCAAAAAAGAAGAAGAATGGTTGTTTCAGCCGGAGTATATAGAAAAAAATTGGAGCTGGCGTCCTTATTTCCTAGCAAATATTCTTCAAATGAGAATTAGCGGAAAAGGATTTTTCAGCGATATTTATAGTGATTTAGAAACAGGTGAGAGGATACGTACGTTTTCTTATCCTTTAGAGGGAGATATGTATCTGTTTATAGACCTTCCGTATGCCTATTTATATGAGCAAGATGGATTAATTTGAAGACGCGGCGTGAAGACTAATCCTCGCATTCTTTGTCAGTCCTGCGTGGCAGTGCTCACGAATGTACAATTCGCTCGGTACACGCCCTTCCTAGACTTCAAAGGTTTTCTATCACACTGAAATATAAACAAAAGGAATTTTAGCCTTTTGTCATCAATCTGAGCAGCCACGTAGGCTGCTTTTTTTGATAGAAAAAAGAAAATTAAAAAATGGTTGACAATGAAACTGATAATCATTATCATTTAGTTATAGAGAGAAGCTACTCTCTGTTCCCCAACCCCTCTATCAGATCAAGATCCAAAAAACTTGGCGCTACCCCCGCCAAGTTTTTTTTGTGCTTCAATCTTTCCCTTCATGCATAGGACAGCCCAAACCCTCCATACATCTTAAGTGATGATAGTTAGACAGTAGGAGGGAAACATCATGATCAAACGTGACACGCGGCTGCTCATTGATTTGCCAAGACCAGATCACCCAGATGCAAATGGTGCCGCTGCTGTGCAAGAATTACTCGGCGGAAAATTCGGTGAAATGTCCACATTAAATAATTATATGTTTCAATCCTTTAACTTTAGAGGAAAACGAAAACTCAAACCGTTTTATGATCTCGTATCCAGTATTACGGCTGAAGAATTCGGTCATGTTGAGCTTGTGACCACAGCCATCAATCTCATGATTACAGGAACCACACATGGCGGGGACCCAGATACGACGCCGATGAAGGCAGCTGTCGATAAACGAAATACACAGCATTTCATTCAAACAGCCCAAACAGGCTATCCGTTTGATTCAATGGCAAAACCTTGGACAGGAGAGAATGTGTTCTCAAGCGGCAACCTGATTCTTGATCTTCTCCATAATTTCTTTCTTGAATGCGGGGCTCGTACGCACAAAATGCGCGTATATGAAATGACGGACCACCCTACAGCAAGAGAGATGATCGGTTATTTACTTGTCAGGGGTGGCGTGCATGTTGTGGCATATGCAAAGGCACTTGAAGTTGCTACAGGAGTAGATGTAGGGAAGATGCTCCCAATCCCAAATCTCGATAACAAATACTTTGATTCAGCGAGGAAATTTGAAGATCAGAATGTTCATACAAAGCTGTATACATTTAGTGATACGGACTACAAGGATATCAATAAAATTTGGAAAGGGAGCCACCCGATTGATGGAAAGCCGCTGACAGTCATTGAGGGCACCCCGCAAGGTGCACCTGTGCCAGATTATAGAGAACTACCGGAAGAGTTTGCTCCAGGCATTTCAAAAGAGGATTTTGATGAAATTGCGAAACGGCTGATGAGATCTGCTGGTTTATAAAAATCATGGTGCATGAGATTAGAAAAAAGACTCAAACTAAAAAAACAGATTCTTTTTCTTTTTTTGAATTCAAGAGGAAAAATATCATCTGAGAACACTTTATGGTATGATGCTTTGTAGGACTTGTGTATAATCAATACGGGTTCATCTTGAGTTGTTTTTTTGAAAGGAGTCTTTTTTTAGAATGTCACAATTAATGGGTATCATTACAAGGCTGCAAAGTCTTCAAGAGACAGCAGAAGCTGCAAACGAGCCGGCACAGCGTTATTTCGAAGTGAACGGTGAGAAAATCTGTAGTGTTAAGTATTTCGAAAAGAATCAAACGTTTGAATTGACTGTTTTTCAACAAGGGGATAAGCCAAACACTTACCCATTTGACAACATTGATATGATTTCGATTGAGATTTTTGAGCTTCTACAATCCTAAGCTGAATCGTATGAAATGTTTTTTCTGAGGATTCCTTCGTTTATTGCGGCAGCATACATGGATCATCATAGATGATATGTACAAATGGAAGATGATCAATCAGCGCATTTTTCGGATAAGAGACCATTAAAAAGGAGTTCCTTTCTGTGAGTGATTCTTTTTTCTACAATCTTTCTGAAGATCGTTTAGCGTTTTCTGATGTCGTCATGAGAATGAAAGACTTTATTCGAAAAGACCCTAGGTCCGCCTATGTGTTATCAATTGGTACGGACTCTCAGGTCAATCAAAATGTCACAACATTTATGACTGCAATTCATCTCCACCGGATTGGCAAAGGAGCTTGGGGCTGCCTCACACAACAAGTGATTGAAAGACCCGTGCAAAGTCTTAGAGAAAAAATTTCATTAGAGACAGCGTTTAGCCAAAAGGTATGTGCAGACATCCTTGAGGGGCCTTTAACAGAACTGATGGATTTGCTTCTTCCGTTTGCTGAGGAAGGGGCAGACCTTCGTTTTGAAGCCCATCTAGATATTGGCAAAAAAGGAAGTACAAAAGAGCTGATCCAGGAAATGACCGGAATGATCACAGCTATGGGAATTGAAGCGAAAATAAAACCCGACTCATATGCAGCATTTTGCTATGCCAATCGATACACAAAATAAATTCCGTCATTTTTCTCCAAACCTTGTCGAAACGTGCGGTTGACGATTCGATTCTAGTTCCTTATTCTAGCTGTATAGAGAGGAAGCAGACATTCAAAAGCCTGCTAATCAATATAAAAGCATATATGAAACAGGGGGCCTGATGTTGAATGAGCGTCATCGAAAATCGTTTTAATGAAGAAGAGAAAAAGCTATTATTAAACGTATTGCTGAATCAGGAATATGCTGTCGAATTACTAAGCAGTGAGATCAATGATATAGAATGTGGAACAAAAAATGTCGACGACAATACGTATAAGCAATTGATCACATTGTATGACAGAGTAAGGTTTGAGAATTAATATTGGTTTAACATTCTATTAGATACTCGGGGGCTGAGTATCTTTTTTATGCAGAAAAAATCTTTCGACAAAATTCGTTTTAGTTTATGCTTAATCGTAATGGGGAATGTATGATTGATGATTGAGAGAAAAGGGGTCGAAGAAACATGATAGAGATAGAGCCGACTCAATTGCTTGAGTCCACAGTAGCCGAACATATGATTGATGCAGATAAAGTCGCACATGTTCAAATTGGAAATAACCTTGAGCATGCCCTATTGGTTCTAACCAAAACAGGATATACAGCTATTCCGGTATTAGACGCTTCTTATCATTTACACGGGTTAATTGGAACGAATATGATTATGGATAAAATCTTCGGTTTAGAACGAATCGAATTCGAGAAGCTCGACCAGTTGAAGGTCGAAGAGGTTATGCTGAAGGATATTCCGAGACTCAAAACGACAGATCCTGTACTAAAAGGCGTTCACGCTGTGACGAATAATGGATTTGTTTGTGTAGTAAATGAGGAGCAAGTCTTTGAAGGCATTTTTACTCGACGAGTTGTATTAAAGCGCTTAAATGAGGTCATTCATTCCGCAAAAAAATGAGCTGCAGCCCAGCTTATTTTTTTTTGCCTTCATAAGTTAAAGTTTATATAATGAGAATATAGAATAAGAAAAACTTATAGAGAGAAAGGGGACGCCCATGCAGCTTCAGGAGTTACATATGCTTGTTGTGCTAAGTGAAGAATTGAATATGAGAAAGGCTTCGGAACGGCTCTTTGTCTCTCAGCCTGCATTATCTCAAAGATTGCAGACGATCGAAAAGGAATGGGGAACGAAAATCTTTTTTCGTTCACAAAAGGGGCTGACCGTGACTTCAGCAGGTGAACAGATTATCCAATTTGCAAAAGAGGTAACGGTTGAACAGGATCGAGTGAGAGAACGAATTGATGAACTTGAGGGTGACATTCACGGTACACTCAAGCTTGCGGTGGCGTCGATTATTGGACAGCACTGGCTGCCAAAGGTGTTAAAACGGTATGTCGAAAAATATCCAAATGCCAAGGTGTCACTCGTTACCGGCTGGAGCAGTGAAATGCTCAAAAGCTTGTATGAAGACCACGTGCACATAGGAATCATTCGCGGAAACCCTGATTGGAAGGGGACAAAGGAATACTTAATGACAGATCATTTATATTTAGTCGATTCCGTGATCAAGGACGTAGATGAATTAATCAAGACTGAGCGGCCATTTATCCAATTTAAAAGCGACAGCACGTATTATCAGGAAATCCAGCACTGGTGGCATCAAAAATTTAAAGTATCTCCAAAGCAGACGATTTTAGTAGACCAAATTGAAACATGTAAACAAATGGCCTACCACGGCATCGGTTACGCCATTTTGCCTTCTGTTACTCTATATGACCACGAAAAAAGTGTTTATAAAACACCGCTTGTTGATGTGAACGGAGAGCAAATCGGCCGTGACACATGGCTGCTAGGCTATGAAGCGTCTTTTCAGTTAAAACAGGTACAAGCATTTGTTGGTGTGGTTAAAGAAATGCTTGAAAATGATGCCGTGTAAGTACCTTCTTGGAATAGGGAGGTACTTTTTTTTATGAAATCATTTGACAATGAAAATCATTATCATTTAAAGTGTACATATAATAATTGAAAATGATTATCATTTAGATGAGGTGACCGATAGATGAAAGCACTAATTGCATTTGCGAGTATGTCTGGAAATACGGAAGATATGGCAGCGATCTTAAAGCAAACACTTGAAGGAAAAGGCATAGATACAGAGATGATGGAATTTGATGATACGAACGCAGAGGACCTATCCTCATACGATTACGTATTCATTGGTTCTTATACTTGGGGTGATGGAGATTTGCCATATGAAGCAGAGGATTTTTATGAAGAGGTCTCTACTCTTGAACTTAGTCACATAAAAGCAGCTGTCTTTGGATCGGGTGATTACAGCTATCCAAAGTTTTGCGAGGCTGTCCATACATTCCATGACATGCTGAAATCAACGGGTGCATCTGTTTTTCCTGAAACATTAAAAATGGAGCTTGCACCGGATACAGATGAAGATGTGGCGTGCTGTCAGGAATTTGCTGTGAGCTTTTTAACGTGGGCCGCTTTGTCTGAGAAACGAGTTGAAAATCATGTTTCATAAAGGTGCAACAGCTGTTGCAGCATCTAAAAGTGGTGGATACTTTGTTGCTGTAAAACGTGAAGGTATTTTTCACTATAGTGTGGAGAGCGGATGGCAGCAGCTGTTTAAGCTCAAGCATAAAATTCATGCGATCAGCTATATTGGTCCTTATTTATTCGGTGTTGGTGAAAATGGCACAGTGATTAGATCAGGAGATGAAGGCAATACATGGGCCTTATCTTCATTTCCAACAAACGCAGTCGTCTGGTCTATTACAGGACGCAATGATGGGTTTGTATGTGCGCACGGAAAACATAGTATCTATGTGTCAAATGATTTCGGAATTTCCTGGGAAATTATGAAGCCATTTGCTCATGTGAATCATCCGCCGGTCATTCGTTCTTTATGTGCTGCAGGTGACCACCTTTATATTGGAACACAGATTCATGAAGTTCACGGAGGAATATGGGTGTATGACTTACAGAGTGAACAGATTTTTCTTCTAAACAGAGAGGAGCACCGAATGACAGCTTCTATGCTGCTTTGTCATGAACATCTTCTTGTTTGTGCATTAGGTTCAAAAAAAGGCAAAAAAGGATCTGTTCAAATTTTAGATTTACATACAAATATTCTGCATGATATTCAATCACAGGCCTTTGCTAGAGAAGAATCATTTTTGGATGTATCAGAGGATAATGGCATTGTGTATGTGACCACCTCACAAGACGAACACGGATTTTCTAAAGTGTATCAGCTTGATATTGAGCAAAAAGAGCTCAAATGGTTTGATACGATCAAAGGGCACGGTTTTCGTGTAGCCAATCAAAACGAAAACTTTTTCTGTGCGGGTTTATATGAAAGTAAGTTTGTCAGGCCGTATGAGGAGCCTGCATTGATTCATTGATAAGGAGGAAGAAAAAGTGACAGAAAAGGTTTTATTGGTGTATGCCACGATGTCTGGAAATACAGAAGCGATGGCAGATTTAATTGAAAAAGGTATTACGGAAGCAGGAGCCAGCGTGGACCGGCATGAAGCGATGGATATTGATGCCGAGCTGCTTAATGATTACTCGCACATTATGTTAGGTGCGTATACATGGGGAGATGGCGATCTTCCGGATGATTTTATTGATTTATATGAAGAAATGGAAGAGCTTGATTTAACGGGAAAAGCATTTGCAGTATTCGGTTCTGGCGATACATCTTACGAACATTTTTGCGGAGCTGTTGACCTAATCGAAGAAAAAGTGAAGGAGCTTGGCGGTGACATTGTCCTCCCATCAGTTAAAATTGAGCTGAATCCAGAAGGAGAGGAAGAAGACGAATTAATTTCTTTTGGTAAACAATTTGTTCAGCTTCACCAGCAAGAAGCGGGATAATCGGTCCCGCTTGTTTTATTTTCCATTGCGGAGATGACTCTTTCACTTGTCATTAAAACACTCCTTTGGTACAGTAATGAAGTATAAATTAAGAGGAGGACATACATACATGAAACAAATGGACGCTAATGAAATTATTTCATTTATTCAAAATAGTACAAAATCAACACCTGTCAAAGTCTATATTAAAGGTGACTTAGAAGGTATTGAGTTTGGTGAACATGCAAAAACATTCATCACAGGAAACACTGGAGTTGTTTTCGGTGAGTGGAGTGAAATTCAAGAAGTGCTAGCATCAAACAAAGACAAAATTGAAGATGTTGTCGTGGAAAATGACCGCCGCAACTCTGCAATTCCGATGTTAGATTTGAAAAACATTAAAGCCCGTATTGAGCCAGGGGCAATCATTCGTGACCAAGTTGAAATCGGTGATAATGCAGTCATTATGATGGGTGCTTCTATTAATATCGGTTCTGTAATCGGCGAAGGTACGATGATTGACATGAACGTGGTGCTTGGCGGCCGTGCGACAGTAGGTAAGAACTGTCATATCGGTGCTGGATCTGTTCTTGCAGGTGTTATTGAGCCGCCGTCTGCTAAACCAGTTGTGGTAGAAGATGACGTTGTCATCGGTGCTAACGCTGTTGTTCTAGAAGGCGTGACAATTGGTAAAGGTGCAGTAGTAGCTGCTGGTGCGATCGTTGTGAACGATGTAGAGCCTTACACAGTTGTAGCAGGTACACCTGCTAAGAAAATTAAAGACATCGATGAAAAAACAAAAGGTAAGACAGAAATCAAACAAGAACTGCGTCAGCTTTAATTCATAAAATTCGCAGCTGAAGCCAAAGACGTGGATGAGATATCCACGTCTTATTCGTATAGAAGAAAGGAAGCGAGTTCACTTGTTAAATCGTGAGCAATTAATATCCATTCGAAGAGATTTACACCAAATCCCTGAGCTTGGTTTCCAAGAATTTAAAACACAAGCGTATCTCATTCAGCATTTGGACACCTATTCAAAAGATCGAGTTGAGATTGAAACGTGGCGAACAGGCCTTTTTGTAAAAGTGAAAGGGACAAATCCAACGCGCGTATTTGCTTATCGTGCAGATATGGACGGCCTGTCTATACCCGAGGAAACAGGGTATCCATTTGAATCTGTGCATGAAGGGAAGATGCATGCATGTGGACATGACCTTCATATGACCATTGCACTTGGTATCATCGATCATTTCGTTCATGAACCGATCAAAGAAGACGTATTATTTATCTTCCAGCCGGCAGAAGAAGGTCCAGGCGGTGCCGAACCAATGCTTGCAAGTGATGTTCTCAAAAAATGGACGCCAGACTTTATTACAGCGCTGCATATCGCACCTGAATATCCTGTTGGAACAATTGCTACAAAGCCTGGTTTGCTATTTGCCAATACGAGTGAGCTTGTGATTGAGTTTGAAGGAAAAGGCGGACACGCTGCATATCCTCATTTAGCAAATGATATGGTTGTTGCTGCAAGTGCTCTTGTAGGTCAGCTGCAATCGGTGATTTCGCGTAATGTTGATCCGCTTGATAGTGCGGTCATTACAGTGGGCACGATTACCGGCGGAACGGCTCAAAATATTATTGCGCAGCATGCAAAGCTTGACGGTACCATTCGCACACTTTCGCCAGAGTCTATGGACAAGGTGAGAAAGCGAATTGAAGCATTGGCAAAAGGAATTGAAATTGGCTACGAATGCAAAGCAACTGTTCGTTATCCTTCGTCTTATTACGAAGTGGACAATTCAAAGGATTTGACAGAGGAATTTATGTCATATGTAGCCGAAGAAGGGCTTGCGAATGTGATTGAATGCAGGGAAGCCATGACAGGAGAAGATTTTGGCTACATGCTGAAAAAATATCCCGGCTTCATGTTTTGGTTAGGTGTCGATTCAGAATACGGCTTGCATCATGCAAAGCTCCAGCCGGATGAAAACGCAATTGAAACAGCTGTGAATGTCATGACGGCTTATTTCAAAAAGCAAGCTGGTGAATGAATAATCGAGCTGCCTCCTGTACACCTTATGAACAGGAGGTGTTCTTGATTATGACAAGAATTGGTGTAGAACAATCTTTATCCGATGTAGAAGAACTATTGAAGCAAAAAGGGTATGATGTCGTACGGATTCAAAATGAACAGCAAATGGATCAGTGTGACTGTTATGTAGTCACAGGACTAGATTCAAATGTTCTTGGCATTTCAGACACAACAACAAAGGCATCTGTTATTACAGCATCAGGTATGACGGCTGATGAAATTTGCCAAGAAGTAGAACAGCGAGTTCAATAAAACAAGGAAAAGAACCGGTAGATTATGATCCCGGTTCTTTTTGCTCTTTTTCTATATCGAGTACTTCTTTCATTTTTTTGCGCAAGATTCGTTCTACCCGCCATTGCTCCATTGTTTCGGTTTTCGCTATGATGCGCAGCACAAGGGAGGAAGAACCGAACGCCTCCACGCCGACAACTTGAGGACCTTCGATAATTTGAGGAGTTTCCTTCCGCACCTCATCACAGGCAGCTTGAAGGGCTGTGATCATCTGATCCACATTTTCATCCGGAGACAGCTCAATATCAACGAGTGCCTGCATCGTCCCTCTTGAATGATTGCTCACATTTAGTATGCTGCGATTAGGAATGAAATGAAGGGTGCCGTCAAAGCTTCGAAGCTGTGTGGTTCTTAGTCCAATTTGTTCGACAATCCCATCAAAGCCAGCGACCGTTATATATTCTCCTACATCAAATTGTTTTTCCAATAGTATAAAGAATCCGGTCACAATATCACTCACTAACCCTTGAGCGCCAAAACCAATCGCAAGTCCTACAACGCCTGCACCTGCCAGCAAAGCTGTCGGGTTATAATGAAATAAGTCGAGGATCATCACAACTAGAATAAAAATCAATAAGTAGGCGAAAATATTTAACGTCAGACTTTGCAGTGTCTGAGCTCTTGATAATGAGACTTCATGCTTTTCAGCGAATGTGGAATAGGCGCGCTTAATCATTTTGTTTCCTATGGCTCTGATGATAAAGTAGATAGCAAAAATGGCGACTAGTTTTAGCAAAATCATACTGCTATTGAGGATAATGGAAACCCAATCTACTTGTTGAAATGCTCTCATGATCTTCAAAACCTTTCTATGTATGCTCTAAAAGAGAAGCTAATCATTTGTTCCCTTATGCAAGTCATGTTAAACTTTTGATAGGTGAAGCAGGAATTGTGACAAATCGTTAATTAAATTTATTATTAATTAATATTGACTAAAAATCGCATAAGTATTATAATTGTAATTGTGAAGTTATTAACTAAATGAGAATTTTAAGTTTTGATTCTCATTTTATATACAGCTAAGAAGACTGTATAAAGATATTATTTTTTGGAGGGATTTACATATGGCAGAGCGTTTTGTAGGAAAACAAGCTCCACGTTTTGAAATGGAAGCAGTACTTGCTAACAAGGAATTTGGTAAAGTAAGTTTAGAGGAAAACATGAAGAATGACAAATGGACAGTTCTTTTCTTCTATCCAATGGATTTCACATTTGTTTGCCCAACTGAAATTACAGCAATGAGCGATCGTTATGACGAGTTCGAAGATTTAGATGCAGAAATCATCGGTGTATCTACTGATACAATCCACACGCATCTTGCTTGGATCAATACAGACCGTAAAGACAATGGTCTAGGTGAATTAAAATACCCGTTAGCTGCTGATACTAACCACACAGTATCTAGAGAATACGGCGTTTTAATTGAAGAAGAAGGAATTGCTCTTCGCGGTTTATTTATCATTAACCCAGAAGGCGAAGTTCAATACCAAACTGTATTCCACAACAATATCGGTCGTGATGTAGATGAGACATTACGTGTTCTTCAAGCATTACAAACTGGTGGACTTTGCCCAGCGAACTGGAAACCTGGTCAAAAAACACTTTAATTGATAACTGAAGAAACAGGAGGGTCTAACTGATGTTAGACCTTTTTGTTTCGACACATACAATGGATGGAGGCGCTTCATAATGAAATTACGTCAACCAATGCCAGAACTAACTGGTGCAAAAGAGTGGTTAAATGGAGAAGTAACAAAAGAAGATTTGATTGGTGACAAACCAACATTGATTCATTTCTGGTCAGTCAGCTGTCATCTTTGTAAAGAGGCAATGCCTCAAGTCAATCAATTCCGTGATGAGTACAAGGATCAACTAAACGTTGTAGCAGTTCATATGCCTCGTTCAGAAGATGACCTAGATCTAGAAAAAATCAAAGAAGTTGCGAAAGAGCATGAAATCACGCAGCCAATCTTTGTGGACAGTGATCATCACCTAACAGAAGCCTTTGAAAACGAATATGTACCTGCATATTATGTATTTGATAAAACAGGTGCTTTGCGTCACTTCCAAGCCGGCGGAAGCGGAATGAAAATGCTTGAAAAACGTGTCAATCGAGTGCTTTCTGAGTCTGAAAAGGCTGCAGAATAGGCTTTCCCCCATAAATGGGGGTTTTTTCATGGGCAAAAACAGGCGGCGTATTGCACTAGACGAGTTTATTATTCCTAAGAAAAGAGAAAATGAGGGAGTTTATTAAAAAATATCCCTGAAACAAAAAGGTATAACGACCTATTTACATTTTTGTTTTGAAATGAAATTGTAAAGATTTTAACTTTTTACTATTCAGAACGTTTTTGCACAAAAGAAATTTCAGTTAGGTAAATAACTATATAAATCAAGTAGTATAAGCGTTTATTCAATTTTTTTACAATATTTTAAGGTTTGTCAAAAGCCTATAGTGGCAATGAAATGGGTGCCGATTTTTCCTCTTTGGCAAAATTTTAGTTGAAAATACCTATCTGTTAGCAAACTGTAAAATGATAAAAAAATAGTTGATAAAATTAGTTTTCTAATCTAATATTTACTATAGAATATTTTTTATATGATGAGGGGGAAATCCATTGTTTAATGAGAGGGAAGCGTTACGTTTACGATTGGAACAATTAAACGAGGCAGAAGTAAAGGTCATCCGTGAATATCAAATTGAGCGCGATACGATTTATGCAAAATTAAGAGAATTAGACCGTCAAGGAACAGGTCTAGTGTCAGATACAAAAAAAGAAGTACGTACAGAAAGAAAGACAGATTCACTGCCTGTATTAGCTGAGCTTGCTGCGCAAGAAATGAGAAGCTACCAGCAGCCGGCACAACCACAATCATCATCTTTAGGAACAGGACAGCTAAACGGTGCACCTGTAGGTATTCCTGAAGGATCGACAAGACGCAGAAGAGGCACAGCTCGTCCTGGCTCAAAGGCAGCGAAGCTTCGTGAAGCTGCGATTAAAACGTTAAAACGTCATAATGCAGCGATTAAAAGCTCAGAGCTTCAAAAAGAGATCGAAAAAGAGAGTGGTCTTGAAATCCCAAATATGACAACGTTTATGCAAAGCTTAATTAAAATGTATCCTGAAGTGAAGAAGCCTTATCGCGGACAGTATATTTTAGAAGGCGACATTCAAACAGAAGACGAATAAATAAAAAACTGCTGGGCGTCAAGCCAGCAGTTTTTTATTTCGAGAATTACTTCTTTTGATCAACTGTATAGACAATTTTGCGTTCCTTAGGCAGGTGATCACGCTGTTTTTTAAAGCCGTCGATTTTGACTGTCATGACTTCTCCATTACGCTGCACAGCATCGACTTGTTCCTGAAGTGTTTGAACTTGTTCGTTGAGTTTCTTCAAGATCGGTTCGATTTCTTCTGTCGTTTGCAGGATGCGGTCTCGTGAGAATGGCTGTGAATTTGTTTGTGCTGACTGGTCAATATCAGCAAAATGAGATGCGATCCATTCTTCGCTTTCTGCTAACTGTTTTTGATAGCTCGTGAGCGTTTCATAAAAAATCGCTTCTTTTGCTTTTTCAATTTGCAGTAATTTCTCCTGCGTTTCATAAAAACGCTCTTGAAGGTGTCTGACGCCTTCCTGTAAAACATGGAGCTCTGCGTTTTTATCGCCCAATGTTTGCTGCAGCTTTTCAATCACTGTGGATAAAACATTTCCTTTTTTCTCCTCTTTTGCAAGTCGTTTATCTTGATCTTCTATCCGTTCATTTAATTGTTGCGAGATTTCCTTATATTTGACAACTTTCAAATGCAGCTTGTGTTTTTCTTCGGTTTCTTTTCTTCTATGATAGGTTTCCTTTTGCAGCATCTCATGGAGAAGGACCATTTTATGTAACAATTCTGATTTGCTGTAGGAGAGATCCTGTATTTTTGAGGCAGCATCATGTTGATCATTGGTTATTTCATCCAGTTGTTGTTTTAATTGCGTGTAATCCTTTTTCATCTCATGATATTCTTGAGTTAGCTTCTTATTTTTAGAATACGTATATGAGGACTGTAAATCAGAGATCATTTGTTGATATTTGGCAGTTTCAGCTTTTAAGTATAAATTCTCTTGAGATAGATCATGGAATAGGGGAGAAGTATGGCGCCTGTTCATCGATAGACCCTCCTTATTCATGTTACCAATAAAGTATGCGAAAGGAGTGCGATTAGAACAACCATATCAAAGGAGGATGAGAGGATGCACGTAGTGAATGTAATTTTAGCTGGAGGTGCTTCCAGACGTTTTGGAGAGCCAAAGGCAAGCCATATGTTTCAAGGGAAACCATTATATGAGCATGTGAAAGAGCAGCTTTTAGACGGGCAGACTGTCATCATCAGTCATCCATTGCTTCTTCCTTTTTTCAAAGAAAGAGGTGAACAAAGTGTGTGGTTAGATGATGAAGAGGTGCGCGGATGCGGACCGCTTGCCGGCATATATACAGCGATGCAAAAGCAAGAAGCACAATGGTATTTAGTGACGGCGTGTGACATGCCTTTCATACGGAAGAAAACGGCGGAAGTATTATCGTCCTATTGCAGTGAGCACGCAGATGCCATTATCCCGCTTGTTCAGGGCAGATTACAGCCTTTATTTGCACTTTATCACCGCCGCTCTCTGCCGTTTATTCGTGCGTGTTTAACAGAGAATCAATTAGCTATTAAAGATTTGCTTCAAAAGCTTCATGTGCGTATCGTTTCAGAGGAAGAACTGAACGTGACATCAAACGAATTTCGTAATATCAATAAAAGAAGCGATCTACCTGAAAACGGTATGATATGATACATAAAAAAACGGTGAGGAGAGAACAGCATTGAATGACCGATATTCAAGACAAATCTTGTTCCCTCCGGTTGGGGAAAAAGGGCAGCATGCGCTGGCTGAAAGTCATGTTCTGATTGTTGGAGCCGGTGCACTTGGTACCGCTTCTGCGGAAGGGCTTGTCCGGTCTGGCATCGGTACGCTTACGATTGCCGATCGTGATTATGTGGAATTTTCAAATTTACAGCGGCAGCAGCTCTACACGGAACATGATGCAAAGGCACATGTACCAAAAGCAGCGGCGGCAAAAAAACGTCTCGAGCAGATCAATCATGAAGTGACCATACACGCTCTGATTGAAGATGCAGGGGCGGAGCTGTTAAGGCCGTTATTCCAGAGAGCAGATATCGTCATTGACGCAACAGATAATTTTGAGACAAGAATGGTGATGAATGACTTATCACTAGAAACGAAGACGCCGTGGATATATGGTGCTTGTGTGAGCAGTCAGGGGATGTATATGACCATATTACCGGATAAAACGCCATGTTTATCATGTGTGTTCACGGCAATGCCTGTTGGCGGCTTGACGTGTGATACAGCGGGGATTATTTCACCTGCTGTTCAAATGGTTTCTGCTTATCAGCAAACAGAGGCACTAAAATATTTAACAGGGCATGAAGATCAAATCGAGCGGAAATTTGTCACGTTTGATCTTTGGCAGTCCACATCATTTAAAATGGATTTATCTCGCACTAAAGAGAAGAACTGTCCAACTTGCGGCATCGCAAGAACCTATCCTTATTTACATGATCAGCGTAAAAAATCGACGGTCCTTTGCGGACGTGACACCGTTCAAATTGTTTCAAAGGATTTAGCAAAACTCTCATTTCAGCATATGAAAGAGCGGCTCTCATCTATTTGTGAGGTGGAAGTAAACGACTTCTTAATCCATGTACGCTACGAAAATTACCGGATGGTCTGTTTCAAAGGAGGACGTGCATTAATCCATGGAACAAATGATGAAAAAGAAGCCAATTCATTACTAGCAAGACTGCTAGGGATATAGGAGTGAAGTGTGATGGAAAGACGGCAGCCAATACCAGTAGAAGAGGCCATAAAGAAAGTTCACCAATACGAAAAACATGGAGAAATAGAATGGGTCCCTTTAAAGGATAGCCTTGGAAGGTTTATTGCAGAAGATATTTTGGCAGACCATGATGTTCCGGCATTTGATCGTTCTCCGTATGATGGATTTGCGCTTCGGGCAGAAGATACAAAAGAAGCGTCAAGTGCGCATCCAGTTGAATTCGAGGTCATTGATCATATTGGTGCAGGAATGGTCTCAGCAAAAACCCTCGGTCCCTTTCAGGCCATCCGTATTATGACAGGGGCAAAAATTCCAAATGGAGCAAATGTCGTCATCATGATCGAGCTGACGAAGACTTTCGAAAAAGACGGCAAATCATTCATGTCACTGAAAAGACCGCTGAAAAAGGGAGACAATATTTCTCGTCGAGGAGAAGAGGTTCTCAAAGGAAACGTGATGGTCAAAAAAGGAACAGCTGTCACTTCTGGCGTCACAGCTCTTTTGGCGACATTTGGATATGCGGTAGTGCCAGTTGTCAAAAAACCGGTGATTGGCATTATCTCTACGGGCACAGAGCTTCTTCAAGTAAGTGATGCCATGGTAGACGGCAAGATTAGAAATAGTAATCTGAGTATGGTCTATGCGCAGGTACTTGAGGCCGGAGCTGAGCCGCTAGATTTAGGCGGAGTCTCCGATGATTTTGACAAAAGTTATCATGCAGTAAAAGCAGCCATGAGCAAGGTAGACATTCTGATCACAACAGGCGGCGTGTCAGTGGGTGATTTTGACTTTCTGCCTGCCATTTATGAAAAGCTGGGAGCCAAGGTACTGTTTAATAAAGTAGCCATGAGACCTGGAAGTGTGACGACTGTGGCGGCAATGCCGAATGGTCAATTGCTGTTTGGGCTGTCTGGAAACCCTGCTGCCTGTTTTGTGGGCTTTGAATTATTTGTGAAACCGATCATTTATAAATGGTATATGAAAGACAATCCGTTTCCTGCTTTTGTTGAGGCGAAACTCACACATGATTTTCCAAAAGCCAATCCGTTTACTCGTTTTGTCAGGGCGGCACTTCAATTCACTGGGAGTCAGATCAGTGTGACTCCGACAGGTCTTGATAAATCAAGTGCAGTGACCTCTATTGCAGAGGCTGACTGTTTCATTATGCTGCCTGGGGGAACAAGAGGTTTTCAAGCAGGTGATCAAGTTGATGTTCTGCTGTTTCAGCACAAAGGCGGTGGGTCTCCATGCTGGATGACAAATTAAGCATATTACAGGTGGTCGGTTTTCAAAATAGCGGCAAGACCACATTGATCGAAAAGCTTTGTCAGCTGGCCGAACGTGAAGGACTGAAGCTAGGCTGCTTTAAACACCATGGACATGGCGGGACACCAGATCGTCTTTTCAAAGAAAAAGATACTGATCGATATATTCAGGCAGGTGCCTATGCCGCAGGTGTGGAAGGAGAAGGTGAATTTCACTTTTCGATGCAGGACTTCACGTTAGAACAGCTGCTCAACATGTGTCAGCATCTTCCGTTAGACGCTGTTCTCATAGAGGGATACAAACAGGCGCCTTATCGCAAAATCGTTTGTGTAAAGAATGAAGAGGAGCTTATTGACCTTTCCACTCTTTCCAATATACAAGCAGCTATTTATTTTTCTCAAGAAGATCAATTAACCGAAAATTACCCGTTTCCTGTGTTTTCAGCTTTTGAAAAGCGCGGGATGACATTTGCTTTTCACTTATTGAAGGGAGGCGGCACGTTTTGAGCGAACTTTTTAAAATAACAAAAACCCCGATTGAATTAAACGAATTGATTCAGCATGTGACAAGACGAAAGGCAGGGGCGATTACGACGTTTATCGGGACGGTCAGAGAATGGACAAACGGCAAGAAAACATTGCGTTTAACCTACGAAGCATACATACCAATGGCGGAAAGCATGCTAAGGCAGATTGGACAAGAAATCAAGAATCGATGGCCTGACACTGAAGCAGCGATTGTGCACCGGATTGGAACACTTGAGATAACGGATATTGCTGTTGCGATCGCCGTTTCGTCTCCTCATAGGAAGGCTGCCTACGAAGCCAATGAATATGCCATTGAACGAATCAAGGAAATCGTTCCCATTTGGAAAAAAGAATATTGGGAAGATGGAGAGGCCTGGATAGGTGATCAGCTTGAAACGGTTTCATATCCAGAAGGTAGACCTAGCAATCTTCAACTTGCAGAGAAAGAAGGTGATCAGCATGATTAATGTATTATTGTTCGCCGGCCTTGCTGAGAAGGCCGGTAAACAACAAATCATCATTCAAAAAGATCAAACAACGGTTGATGAGATTAAAATAGAATTACAGGAGGTATATGGTGTTGATGCTGCACAAAACGTAATGGTTGCAGTCAACGAATTATATACGAGGGAAAATGCTGAAGTGCGTAGCGGGGACACTGTTGCACTCATTCCTCCTGTAAGTGGTGGATAATAGATATTAGAGGATTTGGTTATGGCCACCCGGCTGTAACCAATCTTTTATGTGTGAAAAGTTTGTAGAGGTACTTGGGTGTGATCTTCGTAAATAAAACATCCCCTTCTTGCTTTAGAAATGTGAGGATCGAGCTGCTGAATGAGATCATACAATTCGCTGATTCGTCTCACATTGAAATCTGTTTGGGCTTGAAGCTGTTCCTTTAATTCTTTTGTGCTCACAATGCTTCCCTTTTTCTCTTTAATAATATCTACACATCTTGCAGCGTAGTATATTTTGTCATTAGAAGGTCTGCTTTCTTTCATATCAAGTAATTTGAGCTCATGATAAATCGATTCTCTTTCCTTTCGAAAGTATTGCCATGCTTCTTGTTCCTTTTCATACAGTAAAATCAATTGCATTTTCAATTTTTCTCTTAACATTCACTTGACTCCATTTCCACTATCATTTAACCTACCTCTATTTTACATTATATGAAAAAATAACTTTTGATCAAGTAAAATCCCTTTATTTTTAATTTTTTAATATGAAAGTATTGATACTAAAGACTTATTTGTTCTGTAAAAGAAACCAATCATAGTCCTATAAAGCCGGGATTTGTCGAAATTACTAGGATTATTTTAACAAAAAATTGTTGTGTCTATCTAAGACCATGCGAATCCCAAAGAAAAGGATATTTATTCCGAAAGACATATTGTTTACTTAATAAAATGTTTTTAAGTCAGTAAAAGCACGATTCTTGATATGAATATGGTCGGATCATGAGGTCATTTGAAGGGTTTCTTTCATGAAAATAGAATAATAGATAAAATTTTTTCTCAAAGAAAATAAGAAAATCAAATGTTTAATCACTTATTGGCAATCTTTTGATAAAATAGAAAGAAAAAGAGCGTTATTGTGCGTTTGCATACTTGCTTGACATAGAGAGGATGACATTTGATGAAAGAAAACATGGAAAAACCTACGATCATTGGAGTGAGCACAAGACCATCAGAGCACCTGAAAAGAGTATGGGAAAATCCGGTTGTTTGGTGGCCATTATCTTGTGTGCTTATTTTAACAGTTGTTGTGACTTATTTGTCTGAGCTCGTAAATAAGGGAATGTGGGCAGATTTAAGTTTGCCGATACCTGTTGTTTATGTGGTGACGCTCATTGGTCTCGTATTTGGGATTGTCATCAATGCGGCTATATATAAGTTCATCGTTTTTTTAGCGAAAGGTGATGCATCATTTAGGGAGCTGTTTTCAGCGGTCCTGTTCATTACACCCGTTACGATCATTGGGACAATTATTTCTCATTTGGCAGTCATCCTTTTTCATGTTCCAAAAGACATCACGGTTACCTCGTTAAACGCGCTCATTCGAATTTCTGGTCCATGGCAGGCGGTGTTAGCCAATATCGATCTATTTGTGATCTGGAATCTTGTTTTAACTGGCTTTTTATTCATCCAAGTTGGGCGTATATCACCGAGAATTTCTTGGGTGATTATAGGCGTTTTTTATATCTTATCGTTAATTTTTCAATATGTAGGAACATCAATTAACATATCAGTAAGCTGGGGGTAGAAGGTTTTTATGAGAAAGAAAATCATCATTGGATCTATTTTAATTATTGTGATTGGACTATTTATTGGATTTAATATTGCGAAAAACCAAGCAAAGCCTGCTTCTACAGCAGCGATTAAAACAGTCAAACTCACGCCAAAAGAAATCACCTCTACCGTGATGACACCGGGGACACTTTCATTCTCTGAAGAGCAGTTCATCTATAAAGAAGAGGAAAAGGGGAATTTGAAGGGAATTGCTGTGAAAGAAGGGGAAAAGGTAAAGGCTGGAACGCCGCTTCTTACATATGAAAATAAGGAACTGGAGCTTGAGGAGCAGCAGCAAGCACTAGCCGTTGAATCAAGTACATTAAAACTGGAACAATTGCAAAATCGGCTGAGTGAATTAGATGAGAAAAAAGCAGGCGCTAATGACAAAAGCGAGCGAGATCAGCTTCAATTAGAACTGAAAGCGGCTGAATTAGAACAAAAGCAAGCAGAGATCAGCCAAGAAAAAGTAAAGGCGCAAATAGAAGATTTAACCGTACATAGTAAAATTGATGGAACAGTGATTTCCATTGAGCAAGAGGCAGGGGCAGGCAAACCGGAAGAAAGGCAGCCGATCATCCATATTGGTCATGAGAAAAAAATGATCGTGCGAGGTTTGATCTCAGAGTATGATGCCATAAAAATCAAAAAGAAACAAAAAGTGAAGGTAACGTCTGATGTCATTCGCGGGAAGAGCTGGCAAGGAGTCGTGAAAAAAGTAGGCGCTGTTCCTGTCCAGACAGCAGCCGAAACAACTTCGAGCGATCAAACGGTTCAATATCCTGTTGAAGTAGAAATAAAGGGAAAGAAACCTGAGGCAAAGCCCGGCTTTAAAATGATCATGGAAATTGAAACAGATAAGCGCCAAGCGCAAACAATTCCTGAAACAGCGGTAAAAAAAGAGACTGATGGACAATACGTTTATGTTGTTGAAAAAAATGAACTGAAAAAAGTAAAAGTGGTCATAGGGGAAACGTCAGGTCATGATCTTGAAGTGACAAAAGGTGTCAAGGCAGAGGATCAAATCATTGCTCATCCAACAGATGACATGTATGACGGAATGGAAGTGAATGCTGAATGATTCAGCTTTCCAACGTGACAAAAAGCTATGAGGTCGCACACGAAACATTTGATGTATTAAGTGACATGAATCTTGTCATTGAAAAAGGCGAGTATATGTCCATTATGGGCCCGTCCGGCTCTGGAAAATCAACGTTAATGAATATTATTGGCTGTTTAGACCGCCCAACGAGAGGACAATATCATTTTCAAGGTACAGAGCTGTCAGCAGCAAAGGATCAAGAGCTTGCGGTCATTCGAAATCAATCCATTGGGTTTGTTTTTCAGCAATTTCATCTGCTGCCAAGGTTAAATGCGAGGCGCAATGTGGAACTGCCGATGATTTACGCTGGGATCAGTCAAAAGGAAAGAAAAGAACGTGCGGAATTGGCACTTGAAAAGGTTGGTTTGGCAGATCGAATGAAACATATGCCAAGTGAGTTGTCAGGAGGACAAAAGCAAAGGGTGGCAATTGCACGAGCGATTGTCAATAAGCCTCAGCTGATTTTAGCAGATGAACCGACTGGTGCTCTCGACTCAAAAACAAGCATCTCAATTATGGAACAGTTTACACAGCTGAATGAGGAAGGGACAACGATTGTGCTTGTCACCCATGAAGAAGAAATAGCTACGTATACAAATCGGACTGTCGTTGTGAGAGATGGACGGCTTGTTGAGGATAGATGGATACAAGGGGACGCTATGAATGAAACTCTTTGAAAATATCAAAATAGCGCTGAATTCGGTTTTAGCTCATAAATTACGTTCTATTTTAACGATGCTTGGGATTATTATTGGTGTTGGATCAGTCATTGCAGTCGTGGCGATCGGTCAAGGCGGTGAGCAAATGTTAAAAGGATCGATTTCAGGTCCAAACAATACCATTGATATGACATATACGCCTTCTGACGAAGAATTAAATGCAAATCCAAATGCCTTATTCGAAGCATCATTTACTGAGGAAGACATAAAAAGCATTAGGACAATCAACGGGGTGAAGCAGGTCGCCTCCTCGACTGCACAAGGGATGCAGCTGAGGTTTCAAGATACGACAGTTGATGCGACAGTTAACGGTATAAATGAAGGGTATACGAATGTACATTCATTACAAATCGCAGAAGGACAGAATTTAAGAGATATTGATTTTAGAAGCGGTAGAAGAGCTGCTCTTATCTCAGATGGCTTACAAAAAGAACTATTCAACGGACAAAAGGCATTAGGCGAACTGATTTGGATGAACGGACAGCCAGTTGAAGTCATCGGTGTTCTAGCAAAACAGAAAGGGATGTTTTCATTTGATATGAATGAAATCTATGTCCCGTTTGCGATGCTTACCTCCACATTTGGTATGAATGAATATGATAAGTTGTCTATTCAAGTCGCACATGCTGATCAAATGAAGGAAGTAGGAAAGAGCGCGGCTGCCATATTAAATGAAAATCATCATACAGAAGATGCTTACGAAATGATCAATATGGAAGAAATCGCAGAAGGGATCGGTCAAATAACGTCCGTTATGACAACGATCATTGGCTCAATAGCTGGGATCTCTTTACTTGTGGGCGGAATCGGTGTGATGAATATTATGCTCGTTTCTGTGACAGAGAGGACAAGAGAAATCGGTATTCGAAAGGCGATGGGCGCAACAAGGGCTCAAATTCTCGTTCAGTTTTTAATTGAGTCTGTTGTTTTAACACTCATTGGCGGGTTGATGGGGATTGCACTTGGCTTAGGCGGTGCTTCATTAGTATCACTATTTGCCGGCTGGCCGTCTCTTGTATCTTGGCAAGTAGTATTTGGAGGTGTACTGTTTAGTATGCTCATTGGTATTGTTTTTGGGTTAATTCCTGCGAATAAAGCAGCGAGACTAGATCCTATTGAATCGCTCAGGTATGAATAATTTGGAGAAGAAAAAAGCATACAAACGGTTTACATTCGCCTTCATTACCCATCAAAAGCTTTTATGCAAATCGCATAAAAGCTTTTTTTAGTTCCATTGAATGAAATAAAAAATGATAGAAATGCTAATATCATGACTTTCATCTTATTGTCACATATTTTTCAGTTTACAAATGGTACATATAAAGGTAAGATGACCATGGTGAAAGATTTTGATAGTTATTGAATGTATTTGATTGTTTTGTATTGATAATGTTGAAAAAAGCGATTACAATAAAGGTGCGCGCAAAATGAATACGTTTTCAAAAGGGGTGTTCGCATGTTAACACCGGAAAGACATCAACTTATTATCGACAGCTTAGAAGAAAATGATGTCATTAAAATACAGGACTTAACGATGATGACGGATGCGTCTGAATCTACAATTAGAAGAGATTTATCAGCCCTTGAAGAAAAAGGATTTCTTAAAAGGGTTCATGGAGGAGCAGCCAAGATTTCGAGTATTCGCCTTGAACCAGATGTATTTGAGAAATCTGCCAAAAACCTTCAAGAAAAGTCATTGGTAGCAGAGGCAGCGGCATCTCTTTTAAAACAGGGCGACTGTATTTATTTAGATGCTGGTACAACCACACAGCAAATGATTGAATATATCGATCCAGATCAAGATATTGTCGTGGTGACAAACGGTGTAATGCACATTGAAGCCCTCATGAGAAAAGGCATTACCTTTTACTTGATAGGCGGATCAGTAAAACATCGAACAGGAGCCATGGTTGGAGCCGCAGCTTTAACAGCGATGGAAAATTATCGTTTTGACAAAAGCTTTGTTGGGACAAACGGTATTCATCCCGAGGCGGGTTTTACAACACCTGATCCAGAGGAAGCACTCATGAAAAAAAGAGCTATGAAACAGGCGAAAAAAACCTATATCTTATCAGATGCCTCAAAGTTTGGCGAAATATCGTTTTCAACCTTTGCTAGTTTACAGGAAGCCACCATTATCACTAACGACGCAAAAGAGGATTCATTCGATAATTACCATGAAAAAACGGTTATAAAGGTAGTGAAAACATGATTTATACAGTTACTTTAAACCCATCAGTTGATTACATCGTACACGTGGAGGATTTTGCAGTAGGCGGTTTAAATCGTTCAACCTATGATCAAAAATATCCAGGTGGTAAAGGAATCAATGTCTCAAGGCTATTAAAACGTCATGGTGTTGAATCGAAAGCACTTGGATTCATTGGTGGATTTACAGGCAAATATATTCAAGATTTTTTACAGAACGAACAATTACAAACAGCCTTTCACGAGGTGTCAGAAGATACAAGGATCAATGTGAAACTAAAAACAGGTGAAGAGACAGAAATTAACGGACTCGGCCCATCTATTACTGAAGCGCAATTTGAGTCGTTTCTATCTCAATTTTCTTCATTGACTCAAGGAGATGTCGTTGTTTTAGCTGGCAGCATTCCTTCATCATTGCCTCATAACACATATGAGCGTATTGCTGAAGTTTGCCAGGAGCAAGGTGTAAGAGTTGTTCTTGATATTTCTGGCGAAGCGCTAAAAAAAGCAGCAGACATGAAACCGTTCTTAATGAAGCCAAATCATCATGAACTGGGTGAAATGTTTGAGACGAGTATTTCATCAGCAGCAGAAGCCATTCCTTATGGGAAAAAGCTGTTAGAACAAGGTGCTGAACATGTCATCGTCTCCATGGCTGGTGATGGCGCCCTCTTATTCAGTAAAGAAGGAATCTATCAGTCCAATGTTCCAAAAGGAACGCTCGTTAATTCAGTTGGAGCAGGGGATTCAGTCGTTGCAGGGTTTTTAGCCGGTGTTTCAAAAGGCCTTTCAATTGAAGAGTCATTTAAGCTTGGTGTCACATCAGGAAGCGCTACAGCCTTTTCTGAGGAGCTTGGCACAAAAGAGCTTGTCGACACTCTATTACCACAAGTAAAAGTCACACGTATTTAAAGGAGGAGTCATCATGAAAATTACAGAACTACTCACGAAGCATACCATTAAGCTTCAATTAGACAGCCAGCAGAAAGAAGCAGTCATTGAAGAGCTAGTCACTGTTTTAGATACAGCAGGCAAGTTAAATGATAAAGAGGGCTATAAAGAAGCTGTGATCAATCGTGAAAAACAGAGCTCTACTGGTATTGGTGAAGGAATTGCCATCCCGCACGCTAAAACAGCAAGTGTAAAAGAGCCTGCCATTGCATTTGGCCGCTCCACTGCTGGTGTAGATTATGAATCACTGGACGCTCAGCCGAGTCATCTTGTCTTTATGATTGCCGCAACTGAAGGCGCAAACAACACGCATTTAGAGGCACTTTCTCGTTTATCCACACTTCTTATGCGTGAAGAAATTCGAAAGCAGCTCCTTGAAGCCGCGACTGAAGATGAAATCATTGAGATCATCAATACACATGATCAAGATGATGAAGAAGAAGAGGAAGTGAAAGAGGAGCCAGCTGCAGAAGGAAAACCTGCTAAAATTTTAGCGGTAACAGCTTGCCCGACCGGCATTGCACATACATTTATGGCAGCAGATGCTTTGAAAGAAAAGGCAAAAGAAATGGGCGTTGACATTAAAGTTGAAACAAACGGCTCTGGCGGTATTAAACATGCCCTTACAGCAAAAGAAATTGAAGAAGCACCAGCCATCATTGTGGCAGCGGACAAGCAAGTTGAAATGGAACGCTTTAAAGGCAAACATGTCATTGAAGTCCCTGTAACAGCTGGTATACGCCGTCCGCAGGAATTAATTGAAAAAGCCATCAATCAAGATGCGCCGATTTATAAAGGTTCAGGCGGCAGTTCTTCTAAAGACGAAAATGAATCATCTGGCAAAGGAAGAAGCGGATTTTACAAGCACTTAATGAGTGGTGTAAGTAACATGCTTCCATTTGTTGTCGGAGGCGGTATCTTAGTTGCGATTTCATTCTTTTGGGGTATTAACTCAGCAGATCCTAAGGACCCTTCATTTAATTCATTTGCAGCTGTCTTAAAAGGAATTGGCGGCGATAATGCGCTTGCCTTAATCGTTGCGGTATTAGCTGGATTTATTGCCATGAGTATTGCAGATCGTCCAGGTTTTGCGCCAGGTATGGTCGGTGGATTTATGGCGTCAGCAGCAGGTGCAGGGTTCTTAGGCGGACTGATTGCTGGTTTCCTAGCAGGTTACATTGTTGTGCTGCTCAAAAAAGTATTCACATTCGTACCGCAGACACTCGACGGGATTAAACCGGTTCTGCTGTATCCATTGTTCGGTATTTTCTTCACAGGCATTATCATGCATTATATTGTCAACACACCAGTGAAAATGGTAATGGACGGATTAACACATTGGCTTGAATCATTAGGTACTGGAAACCTTGTTTTAATGGGTATTATTTTAGCTGGTATGATGGCAATTGATATGGGTGGCCCAATTAACAAAGCGGCTTACACATTTGGTCTTGCAATGATTGCTGCTGGCAACTATGCACCGCATGCTGCGATTATGGCAGGCGGAATGGTTCCACCACTAGGTATTGCACTTGCAACAACGATCTTTAGAAATAAGTTCTCAAAACGTGACCGTGAGGCAGGGATTACATGCTATTTCATGGGAGCTGCCTTCATTACTGAAGGGGCGATCCCGTTTGCGGCGGCAGATCCTCTTCGTGTGATTCCTTCAGCTGTTATTGGTGCAGCAGTTGCTGGCGGATTAACGGAATTCTTTAGAGTGACGCTTCCTGCACCGCATGGCGGACTATTTGTTTTCTGGGTAACAAATCATCCAGTTCTTTACATCATCAGCATCTTAATCGGTGCTGTTGTGACAGCGATTTTACTGGGTATTTTGAAAAAACCGGTTCAACAAGAAGCGTAATGCAGAAGAGAAGCATCGTGAAAAACGGTGCTTCTTTTTGTTTAATCATCAGTGAATTAGGAAAAAATATCTAATTAGATGGTTGTCTTGTGAATTTTTAAATGACATATGATAAAGTAAAGTTATTCAATTCACGTTTCAAGTCTTTTAGCAGAAAGTCTTAGGAGGAAGCAGTATTTTGAACGAAGAAAACAAACAAAACGAAAATGAAATTCAATCTGATGCGAAGAAAGCCAAAACAGAGAAGAAAAGTTCACTGTTTGAATGGATCAAAGCCATTTTAATTGCACTTGCGCTCGTCTTGCTCATCCGTACGTTTATATTTGAACCGTATGTGGTGGAAGGAGAGTCAATGGAACCGACACTTCATGACGGGGAAAAGCTGTTTGTCAACAAAACCATTAACTATCTCGGTGGTGTGAAACGCGGTGACATCGTGATTATTAATGGAAAAGATGGACAGAAGATTCATTATGTCAAACGATTGATTGGCCTTCCAGGTGATACGATTGAAATGAAGGATGATACGCTTTACATTAATGGTAAAAAAGTAGATGAGCCTTATTTAAAAGAGAACAAGGCGCATGCGAAAGAGTATGAAGTGCATTTAACTGGAGATTTTGGTCCAGTGAAAGTACCGAAAAACGATTACTTTGTGATGGGGGACAACAGACTCAATTCCATGGACAGCAGAAATGGACTTGGCCTCATTGAAAAGGATCGTGTTGTCGGGACATCAGAATTTGTTTTCTTCCCGTTTGGCGACATTCGACAGACAAAATAAAAGCACCTTCTCAGAGGCAAGAGAAAGGTGCTTGAACGAGCGACCCTTACAGAAGGGTCGTTTTTAATTTGGCGTGAGCACCGTAACAATGATCACAATGGCTAGTACCGAAGCGAACACAGATCCGGTAATGGCTAAAACGGATCGAAACAATCCGATTTTTTGGTTTTCTTTTCCCCGCTTTTGTAAAAAGCGTTTGGAAAAGATGTGGACCAGTGTGTAAA
This sequence comes from Bacillus sp. Nf3, assembly GCF_003028545.1. NCBI lineage: Bacteria > Bacillati > Bacillota > Bacilli > Caryophanales > Bacillaceae > Bacillus > Bacillus sp. Nf3. Next base: position 197,258 of record NZ_PYUA01000003.1, read on the forward strand.
TGAGGACAAGTCCAATATAAAGGCCAAAGTCCCTCGCATTAAAGCCTGTTGCAGATAAATAAATGCCCATAAAGAAAATCAATAAACAGTATTCCATCAGTGTGAGTAATCTCAAATCGCCCGAACTCCTTCAATCAATCATTCCCGTTTATTATACCATAATGGATAAAAAGCCTTCGTTCTTAGCGAGAGACGTTTCTATCAAACGTTATTCATGTTATACTTCATAATGATGAATGAGTGATGGAGGATTAATAAATGATTGCAGTAAATAATGTTAGTTTGCGCTTTGCTGATCGTAAACTATTTGAAGAAGTAAATATTAAATTCACTCCTGGCAACTGCTACGGATTAATTGGTGCCAATGGAGCTGGTAAATCAACGTTCCTAAAGATTCTTTCTGGAGAAATTGAGGCTCAAACGGGTGATGTTCATATGAGCCCTGGTGAGCGTTTAGCGATTTTAAAACAGAACCACTTTGAATACGAAGAGTTTGAAGTACTAAAAGTCGTCATCATGGGTCACAAACGTCTATATGACGTGATGCAGGAGAAAGATGCGATCTATATGAAACCTGATTTCTCAGATGAAGACGGGATTCGTGCAGCCGAGCTTGAAGGTGAGTTTGCTGAATTAAACGGATGGGAAGCTGAAAGTGAAGCAGCGATCCTATTAAAGGGTCTTGGCATTCCAGAAAGCCTTCAATCGAAGAAAATGTCTGAGCTTGGCGGTTCTGAAAAGGTAAAAGTACTTTTAGCTCAAGCTTTATTTGGCAAGCCTGACGTTCTTCTTCTTGATGAGCCGACGAACCACTTGGACTTACAAGCAATCCAGTGGCTCGAAGAGTTCCTTATTAACTTTGAAAATACCGTCATCGTCGTTTCGCATGATCGTCATTTCTTAAACAAAGTATGTACACATATTGCGGACCTTGATTTCGGAAAAATCCAAGTATATGTCGGTAACTATGATTTTTGGTATGAGTCCAGCCAGTTAGCGCTGAAATTAAGCCAAGAAGCAAATAAGAAAAAAGAAGAACAAATTAAGCAGCTTCAAGAATTCGTTGCTCGGTTTAGTGCGAACGCTTCTAAATCGAAGCAAGCGACATCAAGAAAGAAATTGCTTGATAAAATCTCTTTAGACGACATTAAGCCGTCTTCACGTAAATATCCGTATGTTCATTTTGCGCCAGAGCGCGAAATCGGAAATGATGTCCTTCAAGTAGAAGGTCTATCAAAAACAATTGACGGTGTGAAAGTACTTGATAATGTCAGCTTTATTATGAACCGCGAAGATAAAATTGCGTTCTTAAGCCGTAATGAGCTTGCTGTGTCCACTTTATTTAAGATCCTTGCTGGTGAAATGGAGCCAGACAGCGGATCATTTAAATGGGGTGTCACAACGTCACAAGCCTTTTTCCCGAAAGACAATAGTGAATATTTTGAAGGAAACGATGTTGATCTCGTTGATTGGCTTCGTCAATATTCTCCGAATGATCAAAGTGAGAGCTTCCTGCGTGGTTTCTTAGGACGTATGCTTTTCTCTGGGGAAGAAGTGAAGAAAAAAGCAAGTGTCTTATCAGGAGGAGAAAAGGTTCGTTGTATGTTATCAAAAATGATGCTGTCTGGAGCGAATATTTTGCTGTTGGATGAGCCAACGAACCACTTAGACCTAGAATCCATTACAGCGCTGAATAACGGCCTCATGAGCTTTAAAGGAGCAATGCTCTTCTCATCTCATGACCATCAGTTTGTTGAAACAGTCGCAAACCGAATTATCGAAGTGACGCCAAATGGCATCGTCGATAAACAAACAACATATGATGAGTTCTTATCAGATCAAGACATCCAAAAAAGACTTCAAGAGCTTTACGCATAACAAAGAAAAGACATCCTATGGATGTCTTTTTTTGATTAAATCGCCCAGTTTCCATTTCGGAAGATCGGTTCGCGTTTCCCGTCTTTTGTAATCCCGTCAATATTCATTTCTTTTGAACCAATCATGAAATCAACGTGTGTAATACTGCTGTTCACACCCGCTGCGTCTAATTCTTCTCGTTTCATTTCTTTTCCGCCTTCGATATTAAACGCATATCCGCTGCCGATAGCAAGGTGATTTGATGCATTTTCATCGTAAAGTGTATTGTAATAAAGAATGTTGGAATTAGAAATTGGTGAATCATCTGGTACGAGGGCAACCTCGCCTAGATAATGAGAGCCTTCATCTGTTTCAACGAGAGATTTTAAAATATCTTCGCCTTCTTTTGCTTTCACATCCACAATTCGGCCATTTTCAAAGGTTAATGAAAATTCATCAATGATGTTTCCAGCATAGCTGAGCGGCTTTGTGCTTGAGACGGTCCCGTTTACACCGTCTTTTTTCGGTACAGTAAAGACTTCTTCTGTCGGCATGTTGGCCATGAAGGAGACGCCGCGTTCACTTACGCTGCCAGCACCTACCCAAATATGCTGCTCTGGAAGCTCAATCGTTAGGTCTGTGCCCGGTGCTTCATAATGAAGTTTGTGGTAGTGGCGTTCATTGAGTATTTTAACCTTTTCATTTAATGACGCATCATGCTTTTTCCAAGCCTCAACAGGATCTGCTTGATCAGCGCGTGCGACTTTAAAGATTTGATCCCACAATAAAGTGACAGCTTCTTCATCTGTATGATCAGGGAAAATCTTTTTCGCCCATTCTTTTGATGCAGCACCTACGACCGTCCAAGCGACTTTGTCAGATTGAACGTATTGACGATATGTATGTAGTGCTGAACCAGCAGCTTTTTGCTGTGAAGCGATTTTTTTCGAATCAATGCCTCGCAGAAGGTCAGGGCTTTCTGACAGGATGGTAATAAAAGCACCGCCGCGTTTTGCGATGGTTTCCATCATCTGTGCTTCCCATTCTGGGAATTGCTCAAAGACATCCTGTGGCGCATGTTCAAATTTTAAACGGGTGAGAACACCATCACTCCAGCGGATATGTACGTTTTTCGCCCCGCGCTCATACGCGTGTTTCGCAACAAGACGAACAAGGTGTGCAGATTCAGTAAATGCGGATACAACCACTTCCTGCCCCTTTTGTACATTCACACCGACTTCGACGATGGTCTTGGCATATTGATCTAGTTGTTTTTCAAAAGAACTCATAAAAAACCCTCCTTTAGTCATGTTCATCATATCAGATTTATGACCGAAAAGGAAAATGGGGAGCACGCTTAAAGCCAAAATAAAAAAGCCGCTTTCGTGCGGCTTTTTTAGCGGTTCAGTTGTTTCACAGGCTGTGCATTAGAAGGCGGCATATGTGAAAACGACAGGCTCATTCCTCCTAATATAATACCCGTTAAAATGACTGTGACAACGACCCGTTTACCTAAATCAAGCAACATGTTCTTCCTCCTTCACGTTTATCCATTTCTCACGATATGATCGAAATGACGAAAAAAGAAGTAGAACAAGAAGATTATTTTAAAGTTTTTTGCAATTTGTCGATGACTTCTAATGAACGACCTGTTCCAATTGCAACAGACTCAAGTGGATTAGCTGCAATATGAACTGGAACAACAATCTCTTGAGAGAGCCATTCTTGAATTCCATTTAAAAGAGCGCCTCCGCCAGTTAAAATGACGCCGCGGTCTACAATATCTCCGCTTAGCTCTGGAGGGCTGTCCTCTAATGTGGCACGAATCGCTTCTAAAATATGAAGAAGTGATTCTCGCATGGCGCCTTGAATTTCATGAGAGACAAGTGTGATCGTTTTTGGCAGACCTGTCACAAGGTCGCGCCCACGCACTTCTAATGATTCTGGCTCATGCTCAATAAGACCATACCCAATTTCCATTTTTACCTGCTCGGCAGTCCGTTCGCCGATTAATAGGTTATATTTCTTTCTGACAAACGTAATGATATCTTCATCCAGCTGATCGCCGCCAATTCGGATCGAATGACAAGAGACAACACCGCCAAATGAAATAATCGCAACTTCTGTTGTTCCGCCGCCAATATCGACTACGACGTTCGCAACAGGCTCGTCTACCGGAAGATCAGCACCGATTGCAGCTGCAACAGGTTCTTCAATTAAATGCACATGTTTTGCTCCACAGTTTTTCACAGCATCGCTGATGGCGCGGCGCTCAACAGCTGTTGATCCAGAAGGTGTACATACAACGACAGTTGGTTTTCTAAAGGTAAACCCGATATTTTTTCCTGCTTTTTTCATGATTTGTTTAAGTAAATCTGTTGTCATATCATAATCAGCGATAACACCGTCTTTCATCGGACGGATCGCAACAATTTTTCCAGGTGTTTTCCCGATCATTTCTTTTGCTTCTGATCCGACGGCAAGTACAGCCTTTGTTTCTGTATCGACTGCCACGACGGACGGTTCATTTAAAATAATTCCCTTATTTTTACTATAAACCAATATGTTAGCTGTTCCTAAATCAATTCCAATTTCGGCATTTTGAAACATGTTTTCACCCAATCTCTATTTTTGCTGTTTTAAACAATTTTACATTTAAAAGTTCAGAGGGTTGATGTCATTTGTGGGGGTTTGTGATCACCTTGAAATGAATCTGTAAAATTCAAGTATCATTTTGACAATCACAATAAATTTTCCCTTTGTTTTTTCTTTTATGAAAAAAATTTTTATAGAGGAGAAACCTTTTCAGAATCTCTTACGTCTACGATATATCAATTGGTGAAAAACAGATTGATCTTGAGCTAATGAAAGAAAGAGGGAACGAAATTGAAATCTATCGGAGTCGTAAGAAAAGTAGACGAACTAGGGCGTATTGTCATGCCAATCGAATTGAGAAGAGCACTTGATATCGCTATTAAAGACAGTATGGAATTTTTTATAGATGGAGATAAAATCGTCTTGAAAAAATATCAGCCAGAGGGTGTTTGTCTCATGACTGGTGAGATTACATCAGAGAACCATGAATACGGAAATGGTCAAATTACATTAAGCGCTGAAGGCGCAGAACTGCTGTTAAAAGAGCTGCAAGAAGCTCTTCAGCAGTAATCGAAATAGCCTGCTCTCTTCCTTTGTGTTGAGAACAGGCTATTTTTCTTTAAAAAAGTTCCTTAAAAATGCCCCATCTCCCTCAAAAAATAAGTGGAAAATGGTACAATTGACAAAGAATCTCAGGGCGGCAGGTGGAATCATTTGAACAAAACATATCAAGTGCGGATCGTGTTATCTGTTCTTGCATTTATCTTAATCATAAGCTGGGATTTCTTTTATTATCTAGGCGGCTATCAAATTAATTGGCCGCTCGATTTAGCTTTTACAGTCGTTGTGTTAGCAGGGATCTGGGTTGTCTCAGGATATGTAGACCGCTTGACTTTGCTTGTGTCAGATCTAAATAAGAGAGAAAAAGAAGCACACGAACTGACAGAGCGGCTGAATCGAATTACAGATAACTTGCAAGAAATCGTCTTTGAAACAGATGAAAAAGGGCAAATCATTTTCTTAAATCAAGCATGGAAACAAATGACCGGTTATGACATAGATGAATGTCTAGGTACGATGTACAATCAGTACTTTGATCAAGAAGAAAGAGTTATTCAGCATTTGTCATCTGTCATCAAAGAGCATAAAGATTCAGGACGGATCGAGCTCCAGCTTCTTCATAAAGAGGGAAAGAAAGTATGGGGAGACGTTCATTATAAGCTCTACTTTGATGAAGAGCACCAGTTTACTGGAGGTATTGGAACAGTTGCAGATATTACAAAACAAAAGCTGGCAAAGCTTGAGCTTGAAAGATCAAATCAACAATTGCAAATGCAGGCGCAAAAGCTGGCCGTTGCAGGACAAATCGCCGCTGGAATCGCCCATGAAGTCAGAAATCCGCTGACCTCAGTAAACGGCTTTTTGCAGCTGATGAAAACTCAATATCCTGAAAGAACCGATTATTTTGACATTATCTTTTCCGAAATTAAACGGATTGATTTTGTTTTAAGTGAACTGCTTGTGCTGGCAAAGCCGCAGTCGGTCCATTTTCAAGAAGTTCAGCTTCATGGACTGTTAGAGCAGGTCATTACATTGCTAAAAACCAATGCAGTCCTTTCGAATATTGATCTCAAACAGCCATTTAAAAAGCAGGATGCCGGTGCTATATTAGCAGACGCTAACCAAATGAAGCAGCTGTTCATTAATTTAATCAAAAATGCCATTGAGGCAATGCCTGAAGGCGGCAGTATATACATATCAACAGAAAAAGTGATGAACGAATGGAAAATTACCATTCAAGATGAAGGAAAAGGGATGTGTGAAGAGGATATTCAGAAAATCTATGATCCTTTCTTCTCCACGAAAACAGAAGGGACGGGACTTGGCCTCACCATCTGTGCAACGATTTTAAAAGATCATCACGGGAGAATGGATGTGGTCAGTGAGCTGGGAAAAGGTACAACTTTTCATATCTATTTACCTGTGTGTCAAAAAAGCAGACAGCAGCAAGGCGAGAGGACGTGATTTCATGAAGGCGAAAGCTTTATTTGTATATGGGACGCTTCTGCAGCATGAAGAACACCACGAGACGTATATGAAAGAAAGCAGACCATTAGCTAAATCAGCTTGGATCAGCGGCAGAATCTATGATACAGGTCAAGGATACCCTGCGTGCGTTCCAGAAGAAAAAAGCACAGTATATGGAGAATTGTACGAGGTAACCGCAAGCACGCTGAATAAGATAGATTTACTTGAGGAAGGGTATGACAAGCAGGTGGTCGATGTCATGACAGACCGGGGGCTGGTGGCGGCTATTACATACACTTTACCAAAACAGAAGGCATCAGCGCTGAAGGAAATCGAGAGTGGCTGCTGGAAGGAATATAGACTATGGCAGCAGAAGCCGGCATCCTTCTATTATTTTGCCTATGGCTCTTGTATGGATGATGAAAGATTTAAACTGGCAGAAGTCGATCATTATTTTAAACAAATCATCGGCGGTGGTGCTCTGAAAGGCTTTACAACTAGATTTACATTGGTGAGACCTGATGGGTCAAGAGCCGATATGGTAGAAGACGGCGGAGAAACAGAGGGCGTTTTATATGAGGTTCCTTTTGATGCCATTCGATATTTGTACAAACGAGAAGGCGTATATGAGGGCACATATCGTCCAGCTTTTGTCGATGTCAAAATAGGTGATCAAATATATGCGGACTGTTTAACCTTTCTTGTTCTTCAAAAGAGCGAAGAAATTGCTCCACCAGGTCATTACCGCAGTGAAATTGAAAAAGGAGCAGACCTTTACTTAAGTGAAGCGTTCCGTAAAAAAATTCGCTCGCATATGGATTCATTAATCAAACCGTAGTAAAATGCATGGTAAGTGAGATAAAAGGAGTCTGAACATGAAAAAGGAATATGCAGTCATTGGTCTTGGACGCTTTGGCGGAAGTATTTGCAAAGCGCTAAGCGAAGAAGGACTTGAAGTCATGGCCATGGATATGAATGAAGATCGAGTGAACGAATACGCGAAAATTGCTTCACATGCGGTCATTGGCGATTCGACAGACGAATCGGTTTTAAAAAATCTCGGTATTCGTAATTTTGATCATGTCATCGTTGCGATTGGTGAAAACATTCAGGCCAGTATTTTAACGACGATTATGCTGAAAGAGCTTGGCGTCAAAATGGTCACAGTAAAGGCGCAAAACGACTATCACGAAAAGGTACTAAATAAAATTGGGGCTGATCGCATCGTTCATCCAGAGCGAGACATGGGCAGACGAATTGCACATAAAATCATCTCCAACAACGTATTAGATTATCTGGAGCTGTCAGATGAGTACAGCCTCATTGAAATTGTTGCCAACAGCAGGCTTGCAGGGCATTCTCTTTTAGATCTCGATATTAGAGCGAGATATGGCATTAATATTGTGGCGATAAAGCGTGGGAAAGAAGTGATTGTTTCACCACTCGCAGATGAAATGATTCAAAAAGAAGATATTCTCATTGTCATCGGGGCAGTAGCCGATATTGGACGCTTTGAAAAACGAGAAATGCAGAACGATTATTAAACACTCCGGAGCGGGGTGTTTTTTATATTATTGTGTACACACAGGACGGACAGTGAGGAGAGAAGAAGACACTAAAAAAGGGTTGTTTTGTTCTGCATAAACAGCAAAAGTCAATCATCATATTTTTCGTGCAATTATCACTATTCAGAAATAAAAATCAGCCTTTTTATCTGGATGATTTTCTCTAAATGTCATTGACTGGGCAAACAGATTCGTTTACGATAAGAAACATTATATTGTTTACTTGGAGGAGGCAGTGTCGTTGGATAAGGAGCTTTTCAGACATCAAATTGAAGTAGCTGCAAAGAGAAAAAGAGCAGCCCTAGTGATTAAACATGCGAAGGTTATGGACGTGTTTAACCAGGAATGGATAGACGCTGATGTCGCTGTTGAAAATGGACAAATAGTAGGGATTGGAGAGTACGAGGGAGAACAGGAGCTGGATGCAGCAGGTCAAATGCTTGTACCCGGTTTTATTGATGGCCACGTTCATATCGAGTCCTCTATGGTGACCCCTGCTGAATTCTCCAAAGCTGTCGTCCCTCACGGCGTGACAACTGTCGTAACAGACCCGCATGAAATTGCCAATGTGTCAGGGATCTCAGGCATCCGTTTTATGCTGGAAGAAGCGAGAAAAGCTGCCTTAAATATTTATTTCATGCTGCCATCCTGCGTACCGGCAGTCAGTTTTGAACGATCAGGTGCTGTTTTAAAAGCGAAAGATTTAAAGCCTTTGTATCAAGAGAAAGAGGTTCTTGGTCTTGCTGAGGTGATGGATTACGTCGGTGTAGAGCAGGCAGAAGAAGATATGCTTCAAAAGCTGCTTGATGCACAAAACGAACATAAACTGATTGATGGCCATCTAGCAGGCTTAACAGACCGATTAATAAACGTTTACCGCACAGCAAGTGTCCAAACAGATCATGAGGTAACAACAGCCAGCGAAGCCCTTGAACGTGTAAAACGAGGCATGTATGTCATGCTAAGAGAAGGCTCTGTTGCCAAAAACGTGAAAAACGTTTTACCAGCTGTGAATGAAAAGAATGCGAGACGTTTTTTCTTTTGTACCGATGATAAACATTTAGATGATTTAATGGCAGAGGGAAGTATTGACGAACAAGTACGTATGTCTATAAAAGAAGGGTTAGACCCATTTTTAGCGTATCAAATGGGAAGTTTAAACGCAGCAGAGTGTTTTGGCCTCAAAACAAAGGGAGCCATTGCGCCAGGCTTTGATGCTGATTTTATGCTCGTCTCTGATCTTCATCAAGTCGACATCACCAGCGTATTTATTGCAGGAGAATTGGTGGCGCAGCATGGAGAGTACAAGCCAGGTGTCGAAAAAATTGTACCGAGTCCAGCATTATTACAATCTGTTCATACTATAGACGTTCAAGAGCAAGATCTGGCACTTCCAATCACAGCTCATCAAAAAATGAATTTGATCCGCATTATTCCGAATCAGCTAGAAACAAAATTAGAACAAGTCTCTCCATCAGAAACGAACGGACAATTCACTAGTGATACAGAAAGAGATGTATTAAAAATGGTGCTTGTCGAACGCCATCAAGGCTTATCTGAAATGGGGATAGGGATTGTCAGTGGCTTTGGGTTAGAAAAGGGCGCAATTGCAACAACGGTTGCGCATGATTCTCACAATTTAATTGCGGTTGGCACAAATGATGCTGATATCTTAAAAGCCATTGACGTGTTAAAAGAAGCAGGCGGCGGTTTGACTGTTGTCAAAAATGGCGAGTCTCTTCATACGCTGCCATTACCGATATCTGGTTTACTTTCAGATCAGCCGGCACATCTTGTAAATGAAAGCCTTCATGCGCTCCATGAAGCGTTAAAAGAAACAGGCTTTACTTTAGACTTTAATCCATTTTTGACGCTGTCCTTCTTGGCACTCCCAGTCATTCCTGATGTGAAAATGACGACAAAGGGTTTGTTTGATGTCAGAAGCTTTCAGCACCTCCCAATTCAATCATAAAAAAGAGAAACCGCATATGTATATATGCGGTTTTTTCAATGAATGGTGAAAAAAAGAGACACAGCCAAGCGGCTTGTGTCTCTTTTTTGTGATTACACTTCCATAATAATCGGTAAGATCATTGGACGGCGTCTTGTTTTTTCATAAAGGAAAGGTGCAAGAGTGTCAGTAATTTCGTTCTTGATTTCAGACCACTGAGTTGTCTTACGTTCCATTACTTTTTCAAGATGCTTTGAAATTAAATCCTGTGCATCGTTGATAAGGTCTCCAGATTCTCTCATGTAGACAAAACCTCTTGAGATCAAATCAGGTCCAGCAGAGATTTTGAATTCTTTCATGTCCATGCTGACGACTACAATGACAAGACCCTCTTCAGAAAGAATGCGGCGGTCTCTTAAAACGATGTTTCCGATATCGCCAATACCGCTTCCATCGATATACACGTTGCCTGATGGAATTTTGCCAGCGACACTTGCTTCGTCACCTTTCAGTGCAAGAACTTCACCGTTATCCATGATAAAACAGTTTTCCTCAGGGATGCCGCAGTCATTCGCAAGCTTGATATGCGTTTTTTGCATGCGGTATTCACCGTGGATCGGCATAAAGAATTTTGGTTTAATTAAACGGAGCATCAGTTTTTGTTCTTCTTGTCCGCCGTGACCAGATGTATGAATATTATTAAGCGAGCCATGAATGACCTCAGCGCCTGCACGATAAAGCTGGTTAATGGTGCGGCTTACGCTAATATTGTTACCTGGGATTGGTGAAGATGAGAAGACAACAGTGTCTCCAGGGTTAATCGAAATCTGGCGGTGAGTACCGTTCGCAATACGAGAAAGAGCTGCCATCGGTTCACCCTGGCTACCAGTACAAAGAATGGTTACTTTGTTTGCTGGAAGGCGGTTGATTTCATTATGTTCGATAAACGTGTTTTTTGGACATTTAATATAGCCAAGATCTTGTCCAATATCAATAGCAGACTCCATACTGCGTCCAAATACAGCGACTTTTCTACCGTTGGCAACAGCAGACTCAATCACTTGCTGAAGTCTGTGAATGTTTGAAGCAAACGTGGCAAAGATGATTCGTCCGTCGACTTTTCTAAAGATGTCATCAATGCTTTCACCTACACGTCTTTCAGACATCGTAAATTCTGGGATTTCACTGTTTGTACTATCAGATAAAAGACAAAGTACGCCTTCTTTTCCGATCTCAGCCATTTTGGTTAAATTGGCAGGCTCGCCAACAGGAGTAAAGTCAAACTTGAAATCACCTGTATGTACGATGTTACCAGGAGGTGTCTTGACGACAATTCCATAAGAATCTGGAATACTGTGTGTCGTTCTAAAGAAAGACACAGCTGTTTTTCTAAATTTAATGGTATCTTCTTCTTCAAAAATGTGAAGTTTTGTTTGTCTCAAGAGACCATGCTCTTCCAATTTATTACGAAGTAGGCCGATTGCGAGTTTGCCGCCGTAAACTGGAATATTCACTTGCTTGAGAAGGTAAGGGATACCGCCGATGTGGTCTTCATGTCCGTGAGTGATGAAAAGACCTTTGATTTTATCTTCGTTTTTAACTAAGTACGTATAGTCAGGGATGACGTAGTCAATTCCAAGAAGCTCATCTTCAGGAAACTTAATACCAGCATCAATTAAAATGATTTCATCTTGAAATTGAACGCCATACGTGTTTTTACCGATCTCGCCTAAACCGCCGAGCGCAAAAACTGCCGCCTGATCGTTTTTTACAAATTTCATTCCTCTCATAGCTCCAATACTTTAAAATTTTCACTTTCTCGTTCATAGTCTAAAAAAGCACCGTCTACAGGCTGAATGAATTCAATGTTGTAGTTATGTTTTTTCAACTTATCGCGTACGTCTCTTTCAGAAACCGCTTCAACGTATAGTGAATCTGTGTGTTCTCTTACAGGTACCTCAGTAGTACTTGCCTGAAAAAATACCTTATATATCATCCAAATCTCTCCTTAAATACCGTATGTTACACTCGCTTATTCTATTATATTAAAAAAACGCGCATAAGAAAAGTCTCTGAGAAAAAAGGACCTTCGGCAAATGTGCGAAAGATCCCTTTAAGCAATCGATTTTTTACGAAGCATGTCCTTCCATTGTCTTCGAATTTTCTTGCGCAGACGACGAAGCATCACATGCCGCCTCCTTTCGGTTTGAAGTAAGCTTAAACAGCGTATTCCGATCTCTCTATATACTTGTATTATATGATGTTTCCAATGAATGTTACATGGATATATGTGGGAAAATAGGCGTTTTCAAAAGGAATTGGTTTCGAAAGCGGAAATCTTTCTGTATGATGAAAGGGAGTGTATATACATAACAAAGGGCAGGAGGGCGAGATATGAATAAAAAAGTCATCTTCTTTGATATCGATGGTACTTTATATGATCATGATAAAAAAATACCTGAGTCAACGAAGCGAGCGGTTCATTTATTAAAAGAAAAAGGTCATCATCTCTTTATTGCATCTGGGCGTTCTCCTTTTCTGATTCAGCCCATTTTAGAAGAATTAGGGCTTGACTCATTCATTGCTTATAACGGTCAGTATGTCATGTATGAGGGAGACGTTATTTACGGTAATCCGCTGAAGCAGGAGCTGATGGAGCGGATTTATGAGACAGCGGATCGTCATGATCATCCGCTTGTTTTTATGGGAGAAGAAACGATGAAGGCGTCTGTACCGAACCATCCGTTTATCCATGAAGGAATCGGTACTTTAAAAACAGAGCATCCTGAGCACGATTTGTCTTTCTTTAAAGAAAACGACATTTTTCAAATGCTGTTATTTTGTAAGGCAGAAGAGGAAGAGCAATATAAGGCATTTTACGATGAGATTGACCTTGTCAGATGGCATGAGCTGTCAACAGATGTTCTGCCAAAAGGCGGATCAAAAGCTGAAGGAATCAAACGAGTCATCGAAAGACTTCCTTACGATCAAAAGGATTCCATTGCCTTTGGAGACGGACTGAACGATAGAGAAATGATTTCGTTTGCTGGAACAGGCGTTGCGATGGGAAATGCTGTGAGTGAACTGAAAGCATTGGCTGATTTTGTGACAAAGCCAGTAGATGAGGACGGCATATTCCATGCAGTGACCCATCTTGGCCTTATTGAAGAATAAAAAAGAAGACCCTTAGATGTAGGGTCTTCTTTTTTATGTTATGATCTGCCGATCGCAACAGAGTTTTCTGGCTCAGCGAAAGGCTGATCCTTTTGAATATGATCATAAAACATAATGCCATTTAAATGGTCAATTTCATGCTGAAAGACAATAGCAGGGAATCCTTTTAGACGGATATCAATGTCCTCTCCTTCAAGCGTTGTGGCTTTGACCCTGATTTTTTGATATCGAGGAACAAATCCAGGGATGGCTTCATCAACTGATAAGCAGCCTTCACCAGTAGCTAAATAAGCTCTTTTGACTGAATGACTGACAATGCGCGGGTTGAACAGAGCATAGCTGTATTCTTCTCCGTCTTCATCCTCACAGTGAACTGCGATCATCCGTTTACTAATATTGATCTGCGGGGCAGCTAATCCAACGCCGGGTCTTAGTCCGTATTTTTCAGCAATATCAGCATCTTGACTGTTTTTGACGAATTCGATCATGTCAGCTAATTGCTGTTTTTCCTCTTCTGTCGGCGGGAGCTCGACCGCTTCAGCTGTTTGTCTTAAGACGGGATGTCCGTCCCTTACGATATCATCCATGGTAATCACAAAACTTCACTCCTATTTCCTTTGTATGTAAAGTATATAAAATGATACACAACATATGCAATGAAATAAAGAAGACCGGTCCTTTGAGACCGGTCAGAGGCTTAAACCGCCTTAGCAGCAGCCACCGCCGCCTAAGAATGCTGCGCCAACGATGATTAATAGGATGAAAAGCACAACGATTAAAGCGAATGTACGTCCGCCGCCGTATCCGCACCCGTATCCACCGCCATAACTTGGGTAACAACAGCCGCCGCCGTATCCATACCCGTAACCGCCGTATCCACCGTATCCACCATACATACTTCCATGACTATAATTAGACATACTTTTGACCTCCTTTGGAAATACACTCGGCCTCTCATAATTGAAGGCGAAGCGTGTAATATAAACTATGTATGAATGCACTATTTGTATAGTCATGAGCCTATTGCTTGAAAAAAATCTTCTCCGCCTCATCTGACTGACCTCTTTCCTTGTCACAAACGCCTATAAAAATTATAGTGGTATGTGGAGATGTAAAGGGGGACCTTGTGATGAGACAGATGAAAAGAAGCATGAAAGCAGGTGCTGCTTTGGCGGGGATATGTACCCTTTTGCTGACAGGATGCGGAGGTCAAAATCCATTCAATGACATGCAGGATGCGATGACGAAAATGAGTGAAAAAGAAGCATCCTTTGAAAAAGAGCAAGGTACACTGCAAAGCTATGAGAAAAAAGAACAGAAGCTGTACACAAAAATGATTCAAACAACAAAGGACCATACAAAAACAGTGTCAAGCCTTTCTGATCAGGCGTTAGCATCGGCAGCGAAACGAGAAGAACATTTAAAAACAGAAAAAGACAGCATGGATGAATCGAAAAAAGAATTGAAAACGGTAAAGGAATCTGCCGCACGATTGCAAGATGCCGAGTTAAAAGAGAAAGCAGATCAAACAGTCAAATCGATCGAGAAACGATATGCATCATATGATCAGCTATACAAGGAGTATCAAAAGGCGCTGAAACAAGATCAGCATTTGTATCAATCTTTAAAGAAAAAGGATCTAGGATATGAAGAGCTGAAGTCTAAGCTGAAGACCGTCAATCGTTCATATAGCAAAGTCAGAAAAGAAAGTAAGAAGTTCAATCGATATACAGATCAATTGAATGATCATAAAAAGGCTTTGTATGAAGCAGCAGAACAAGAGTCAAAAAAGAGCTGAAAAACAGCTCTTTTTTTATTTTTCGACAAAAACAAACATTTTCTATTGTAGTACAGTAGTACACTCTATACTAGTACAGATTAGGTTGTTTGTTAAACAGATTGATACAGTTCACCATAAAAAGTAAAGCGAATACATTTATTTAAATAAAGCCGTTAAATCAATTGACGGACTATTTTTCTTGTTGTAAACTATTCCTTGTTAACAGAAGTTGTATTAGTTTTTTGTGAACTATCGTTAATACAGTTAGAAGGACTCAAAAAAGAGTGGTCAACCTATGTTTCGACAACGATCTTAGTGGCTATTATATACAGGAGTCATATGAGTATTTTGGGTTATCCTATATCTGTATGTATAAATGGATTCACGACAAATGGACTGTTAAAAGAAAGGAAGAGGTGACTTTAGAATGGCTGCAAAAACAAAAAAAGCAATTGTTGATAGCAAAAAGCAATTTGATGCCATCAAAAAGCAGTTTGAAACGTTTCAAATTTTAAACGAAAAAGGCGAAGTCGTAAACGAAGCGGCAATGCCGGATCTTTCAGATGACCAATTAAAAGAATTAATGCGCCGTATGGTGTTTACACGTGTATTAGATCAACGTTCAATTTCATTGAACCGTCAAGGACGTCTTGGCTTCTATGCGCCAACAGCTGGACAAGAGGCTTCTCAGCTTGCAACTCACTTTGCACTTGAGAAAGAAGATTTCATTCTTCCAGGATATCGTGATGTACCACAATTAATCTGGCATGGTCTTCCGCTAACAAAAGCATTCTTGTTCTCTCGCGGACACTTTGTTGGTAACCAAATGCCTGAAGATGTGAATGCACTTTCACCGCAAATCATTATCGGTGCACAAATCATTCAAGCTGCTGGTGTAGCTCTTGGTTTGAAAAAACGCGGTAAAAAAGCTGTTGCAATCACTTACACTGGTGACGGTGGAGCTTCACAAGGTGATTTCTACGAAGGTATTAACTTTGCAGGGGCTTACAAAGCGCCAGCGATTTTTGTTGTCCAAAACAACAGATATGCGATCTCTACACCTGTTGAAAAGCAGTCTGCTGCACAAACAATTGCACAAAAAGCAGCTGCAGCTGGTATCGTAGGCGTACAAGTTGACGGTATGGATGCATTAGCTGTTTATGCAGCAACTGCTGAAGCTCGTGAGCGCGCTGTAAATGGTGAAGGTCCAACATTAATCGAAACTCTTACATTCCGTTACGGCCCACATACAATGGCTGGTGACGATCCAACAAGATATCGTACAAAAGAAGATGAAAACGAGTGGGAGCAAAAAGATCCATTGGTACGCTACCGCAAATTCTTGGAAAACAAAGGCCTATGGTCTGAAGAAGAAGAGAATAAAGTGATCGAAGATGCAAAAGAACAAATCAAACAAGCGATCAAAGAAGCTGACGAACAGCCTAAGCAAAAAGTCACTGACTTGATTGAAAACATGTACGATGTGAAACCATTCAACTTAGTTGAACAGCTTGAAATTTACAAACAGAAGGAGTCGAAGTAAGCCATGGCGCAAATGACAATGATTCAAGCGATCACTGATGCGTTACGCACAGAACTGAAAAATGACGAAAACGTTCTCGTTTTCGGAGAAGACGTTGGTAAAAACGGCGGCGTATTCCGTGCGACTGAAGGATTGCAAAAAGAGTTTGGTGAGGATCGTGTATTCGATACTCCACTTGCTGAATCTGGTATTGGCGGTCTTGCAATTGGCCTTGGACTACAAGAATTCCGCCCAGTAATGGAAATTCAATTCTTCGGATTCGTTTACGAAGTATTAGATTCTGTTTCTGGACAAATGGCTCGTATGCGTTACCGTTCTGGCGGACGCTGGCATTCTCCAGTGACAATCCGTTCTCCATTCGGTGGGGGAGTTCACACACCTGAGCTTCACGCTGACAGCTTAGAAGGTCTTATCGCACAACAGCCTGGTATCAAGGTTGTCATTCCTTCAACACCTTATGATGCAAAAGGACTTTTAATTTCTGCAATTCGTGACAACGATCCTGTAGTGTTCCTTGAGCATATGAAACTTTATCGTTCTTTCCGTCAGGAAGTTCCTGAAGAAGAGTACACAATTGAAATCGGTAAAGCTGACGTGAAACGTGAAGGTACTGACCTTTCAATCATCACTTACGGTGCAATGGTTCACGAATCACTAAAAGCTGCTGAAGAGCTAGAAAAAGAAGGCGTTTCTGCTGAAGTTATCGACCTTCGCACAGTAAGCCCGCTTGATATTGAAACAATCATCGCTTCTGTTGAAAAAACAGGCCGTGCGATCGTTGTTCAAGAAGCACAAAAACAAGCTGGTATTGCTGCAAACGTAGTAGCTGAAATCAATGACAGAGCGATCCTTAGCCTGGAAGCACCAGTACTTCGTGTAGCTGCACCTGATACTGTATTTGCTTTCTCTCAAGCTGAGAGCGTATGGCTTCCAAACCATAAAGATGTACTTGAAACAGCGAAAAAAGTTCTTGAATTTTAATTAAATGACAGAGGGGAAAAGAATTTATTTCTCTTCCCCTTTATCAATTACATGACCGTGTAAACATACACAACAAGGGTTCAACAAAATCTAGGAGGCGAAAAACAGTGGCATTTGAATTTAAACTTCCGGACATCGGAGAAGGTATCCACGAAGGTGAGATCGTTAAGTGGTTTGTTAAACCAAACGACGAAATCAATGAAGATGACGTTTTAGCAGAGGTACAAAATGATAAAGCAGTTGTAGAAATTCCTTCACCTGTTAAAGGAAAAGTATTAGAATTAAAAGTTGAAGAGGGAACAGTTGCAACTGTAGGACAAACAATCATTACGTTTGATGCACCTGGTTACGAAAATCTTCAATTTAAAGGCAGCGAAGAAGAAGGCGAAGCAAAAACTGAAGCTCAAGTACAAGGTACTGCTGAAGCTGGTAACGAGCCAGAGAAGAAAGAAGTAGCACAAGAAGAAGCGGCAGCAGCAACTGGTGCAGGCGCACAAGAGCAAGTAGATGCTGATCCAAACAAACGCGTGATCGCTATGCCATCTGTACGTAAATATGCTCGTGAAAAAGGCGTTGAAATTTACAAAGTTGCAGGTTCTGGTAAAAACGGACGTGTCTTAAAAGAAGATATCGACAGCTTCGTTAATGGTGGTTCTGCAGCTCAAGAAGCAGCACCTCAAGCAGCTGAAAGTGTGAAAGAAGAAGCAGCTCCTAAAGCGGCAGCAGCTCCAGTTCTTGAAGGAGAATTCCCAGAAACTCGCGAGAAAATGAGCGGAATCCGCAAAGCAATCGCGAAAGCAATGGTGAACTCTAAGCATACAGCTCCTCACGTAACATTAATGGATGAAGTTGATGTAACAAACCTTGTTGCTCATCGTAAACAATTCAAACAAGTTGCAGCTGATCAAGGAATCAAGTTAACTTACTTGCCTTACGTTGTAAAAGCTCTAACTTCTGCTTTGAAAAAGTACCCAGTACTTAACACTTCTATCGATGATAAAACGGATGAAGTTGTTCAAAAGCATTACTACAACATCGGAATTGCAGCTGATACTGAAAAAGGCTTGCTCGTTCCAGTTGTGAAAAATGCAGATCGCAAAGCAATTTTCGAAGTGTCTAACGAAATCAACGAGCTTGCAACAAAAGCACGTGATGGTAAATTGGCTCCAGCTGAAATGAAAGGTGCATCTTGCACAATCACAAACATCGGTTCTGCTGGTGGACAATGGTTTACTCCAGTCATCAACCACCCAGAAGTAGCGATCCTTGGTATTGGCCGTATCGCTGAAAAAGCGGTTGTTCGTGATGGCGAAATCGTTGCAGCTCCAGTCTTAGCTCTTTCCCTAAGCTTTGACCACCGTATGATTGACGGAGCTACTGCGCAAAATGCCCTTAACCACATCAAGCGTTTATTGAATGATCCACAATTAATTTTAATGGAGGCGTAATGTCATGGTAGTAGGAGATTTCCCAATCGAAACAGATACTCTTGTCATCGGTGCAGGTCCTGGTGGATATGTAGCTGCTATTCGTGCTGCACAGCTTGGACAAAAAGTAACAATCGTTGAAAAAGGAACACTTGGCGGTGTATGTCTAAACGTTGGTTGTATTCCTTCAAAAGCATTAATCAATGCTGGCCATCGTTTCGAAAATGCTAAGCATTCTGAAGACATGGGTATCAAAGCTGAAAACGTAACAGTTGATTTCACAAAAGTTCAAGAGTGGAAAGCTTCTGTTGTAAACAAATTAACAGGTGGAGTTCAAGGTCTTCTTAAAGGAAATAAAGTAGACATCGTTAAAGGTGAAGCTTATTTCGTAGACAGCAACTCTGTACGTGTAATGGATGAAAATTCAGCACAGACTTACACTTTCAAAAATGCAATTCTTGCTACTGGATCTCGTCCAATCGAATTGCCTACTTTTAAATACACAGACCGCGTGATCAACTCAACTGGTGCTTTAGCGCTTAAAGAAGTACCTAAAAAGTTAGTTGTCATCGGTGGTGGATACATCGGTACTGAGCTTGGTACTGCTTATGCAAACTTTGGAACAGAAGTTGTGATCCTTGAAGGTGGAGACGAAATCCTTCCAGGTTTCGAAAAGCAAATGAGCTCATTGGTTAAACGTAACCTGAAGAAAAAAGGAAACGTTGAAATCCATACAAACGCTCTTGCAAAAGGCGTTGAAGAAAAATCTGATGGTGTCACTGTTACATTCGAAGTAAAAGGTGAAGAAAAAACAGTTGATGCTGATTACGTACTTGTGACTGTTGGTCGTCGTCCAAACACTGATGAGCTTGGTCTTGAGCAAGTTGGTGTTGAATTGACTGACCGCGGAGTTGTCAAAACAGACAAACAATGCCGTACAAGCGTATCTAACATCTATGCAATCGGTGACATCGTTGATGGACCACCACTTGCACATAAAGCTTCTTACGAAGGTAAAATTGCAGCTGAAGCAATCGCTGGAGAGCCAGCTGAAATTGATTACCTTGGTATTCCTGCTGTTGTATTCTCTGAGCCAGAACTTGCAACTGTTGGATACACTGAAGCAGAAGCAAAAGCAGAAGGAATCGAAATCGTTGCAGCGAAATTCCCATTCGCAGCGAACGGACGTGCACTTTCTCTTGATGCAACTGATGGCTTCATGAAAATGATCACTCGTAAAGAGGATGGTCTAGTTATCGGTGCACAAATCGCAGGTGTTGGCGCTTCTGATATGATTTCAGAGCTTAGCCTTGCAATCGAAGCTGGAGTGACTGCTGAAGACATCGCTATGACAATTCACGCTCACCCAACATTAGGTGAAATTACAATGGAAACGGCTGAAGTAGCAATCGGAAGCCCAATCCACATCGTAAAATAATGAACCTATGAAACCCTCTCCTTGCTGGAGAGGGTTTTTTTGCGCCCTGAACACCATATGAAAAACCCCTCATGAGGTGAGGGGTTTTTTCATATGGTTATATATAAGTGCAAGGAAAATATCATTAGTTTGTATTGACGCGGTCTAAAGCATGGCATAAGGGCGATAAGATCTCCTGTTTACTGCGGACGTTTCCTTCCACCTTCACGATCACTTTTTCATCATTGACAAGTAAAATAGCCGGTAATTCGTCCACTTCATTTTTCCAGCCTTTACGATCTTCTTTCACAATCATTTTTGACATTTCCTTAGGGTATTCATTTTTTAAATCGAGGACTGCATCATAATAAGGGCTTTCTTTATCAAGGTTTTCTGCATCAGTAAAAAAGAGAATTCTCGGTTTTTGAATATGACTGACTTGGTCGGTCTGAGTCGGTATGATATACGCAAATGAGCATGAACTAAGTACAAAGAGCATGGGGAATATAATGAGAAGTGTCCTCATAAAATTCAATCTATTCACCTCAAAATCATTTGGGGTTGTCCCAACATTTTTAGGAGCTTGTTCCCTGTTAGTCACTCTAGTGTATCATGTCCCTTTTGACAATTTTCGATTGTTACTCAATTGTTACAGAATTGATATGAAGCAAAATACAATTGAAACGTTCCCACAATATGATGAGAAAAAAGCACATATTTATAAAAAATGATTAAATGTGTCATACAATTAACCGTTGACAACTTAAATGTGACATCATATTATAGAGATAAGAAATAGATCAAACGCTTTCAAACTATGAATGAAGAAAAGGGGAATGTACGTGGGTACAATTATTTGTCAAGATTGCAATGAAACCATTGATCAATTTGAAAATGAAAAAGTGACAACGCTATACGGAACGTGCGGTCACTGTCATTGCTGTGATGAAGCCTCTGAATAAATAAAAAAAGCATGCAGCTCCATTTGGGGCTGCATGTTTCTTTTTTATAAAATTGGTTTTTGTTCCTTAATCACACGGATCATTTCAAGCGTTGAATCTTCAGGTCCTTGGACAGGGAGGCCAATTTCAATATTTTTAAAGATATACGATATATTTTCTTCTGTGATAATTTCACCTGGTATAAAAATTGGAATTCCTGGCGGATACACCATCACAAACTCTGCTGTGATGCGGCCGACTGCTTCCTTAAAAGGAACGACTTCTGTTGTGGCATAAAAGGCGTCACGCGGCGTCATAGCAAGCGATGGGATATCAGGCAGCAGTACCTCTGTTACCGCTTGCTTGCCGCCGTCACGAGTAGAGGCTGCGGCAATTTCCTGCATCGCCGTCACGAGCGTATCAATTGTCTCATCTGAATCGCCAGGGGTTACGATACATAAGATATTGTAAAGGTCAGAGAGCTCTACTTCAATTCGATAGCTTTCTCTCAGCCATTTTTCGACATCATGTCCGTTTAACCCAAGGTCTTTAATGGAGATAATTAATTTCGTTGGGTCATAATCGTAAGTAGAAGCTGAACCGAGTATTTCCTTGCCGATGCAGCTAATGCCGTCAATTTGATTCAAGCGGTCTCTCGCTGATTCAGCCAAACGAATGGCTTCGTCTGCAAGTGCCTTTCCTTCAGTGGCTAATCGTTTTCGAGCGACATCAAGTGACGCTAAGAGCAAATAAGAAGTGGATGTTGTCGTCAGCATACTCAAAATCGATTGCACTCGGTCTTTTGAAACAAGCCCTTCCTTCATATTTAAAATAGAGCTTTGCGTAAGAGAGCCGCCGAGTTTATGGACACTTGTTGCTGCCATGTCGGCACCTGCCTGCATCGCAGAGAGGGGAAGCTCATCATGAAAATGAATATGCACACCGTGTGCTTCATCGACAAGGACAGGCACATCAAATGAATGGGCAATGTCTACGATTGATTTTAAGTCTGCTGAAATACCAAAATACGTTGGATTAATGACAAGTAAACCTTTCGCATCTGGATGCTCAGTGAGCGCCTTTTTGGCTGATTCAGGTGTAATACCGTGAGAGATGCCAAGCTCTTTGTCTATTTCTGGGTGAATAAAAACAGGAATGGCGCCAGAAAATACAATCGCGGACATAATTGATTTATGAACGTTACGAGGAACGATAATTTTATCTCCAGGTCCGCATACTGTCATCACCATTGTCATGATGGCGCCGCTTGTTCCTTGAATAGAGAAAAACGTATGATCAGCACCGAAGGCTTCAGCAGCAAGCTCCTGTGCTTCTTTTATCATCCCTCGAGGTGAATGTAAATCATCGAGAGGTTCTATATTAATGAGGTCAATGCTTAATGCATTGTCGCCAATGAATGCTCTAAATTCAGGATCCATTCCGGCTCCTTTTTTATGGCCTGGAATGTGAAATTGGACTGGATTGGTTGCTGCGTGTTTTTTTAGTCCAGTGTATAAGGGTGTATCATGTTGTGACAATTGCTTTCCCACCTTCATCGAAATACCTGCTATTATTGTGCCAATTACAGCAGATTTCATTGCATAAAACAAAAGAATTATATTATGAACTGATCGGAATGTAAAGCATAAAATCAATCGGTTTCTGATCAAACAGATGCTATAATAAAAGTTCAAATCAGAATGAGTATTAAAGTGAGGGACAAGTAAATGGAATATCAATATCCAATGGATGTCGACTGGACGACAGAGGAAAAGATTGCGGTCATTTCATTTTTTCAGGCTGTTGAAAAAGCCTACGAAAAAGGAATTGCGAAGCAGGAGTTATTAGACGCATATAAACGATTTAAAGAGGTTGTGCCATCAAAAGCAGAGGAAAAAACGCATTGTGCGGCGTTTGAAAAGGGAAGCGGGTATTCCCCCTATCATGCAGTAAAAACCGCAAGAGAGGCAGAAGAGACTGCTATTATACGTATGTAAAAAACGAGCCTATATAGGCTCGTTTTTTTATACAGATTCTTTCTGTGTAAAACGGTATAGATACGTCAGCGTGCGGAAGGCATTTTCGATTTTCGAGAGGAATTCTTCATTATTCATTTGCACGACTTCTTCTCTAGGCAGCTGAATGCCGCAAAGAAGCTCGGCTTTCTTGACTGTTTGAACACGTTCAAACAGCGTTTTCAGCTGTTCGGAATTTAGTTCGCTGTGACGCATGACATCTGGTTTCATATGATCTTTAGACCAAACAAAATCTTGCGGTATTTTCTGCTGGATGGTGTCTAGCTCCTTTTCAAATAGCTGGCCGTACTCACCTTTTACTGGAGATTCATAAATGAGTGCAAACCAGACAAAGACATGTGTTTTCCAAAGCCCAATTTGAAAATGAGGGAGTTTTTTATATCCGCGCTTACTGTTTGCAAAAGCAACCCACGTATCATTTGGCGGGTTAACAGATCTTCTAGCATGCTTTGCGACGTGTACAAACATTTCGTCTCCTGTAATAGAAGAAAGAAGTGGTGCAAAATGTTCGCCAAGTGCTTCAAGCTTTGGACGGACTCTTTCTTTTAATACAGTCATTCGTTCATCTAAACCATCAACTGTGAATGTTTCAAAATCTTCATCTCTAAAACGCATTTCACTCATGTTATGCCTCCTGTATCTTTTCGCTGATCATATTTTATCATAGCTTGGGTCAAGCTCAAAAAAAGATGCACCGTCAGATCAAAGAATGTAAAGGACGTTGTGCAGCGTTTAAAACCTTTCATTTTGTGGTACATCATAAATAGGTAAAGACACAATTTTCAGAATGTCGTTGCGGTTATGCGATCGCTTCATACGATATAAGCAAGAACCATTTCTCTTATCGATTGAATTTTTTATCAATGAAAACTGACAAGGAATGAATCATTCTCTGGAAGGGGCGTTGACCAATGAAGCAAATCGTGAAGCAGGGGTATAGGCAGGAGAAGAAGAATCGCATCGCTGTGTGGAGATTAGAGGTTGATTATGAGCTTTCTACGCTTCATGAAGCCATCGAGCATAAAGATGACATCCAAATCGAACGCAGCAAACGAAAGCTTGAGCGCCTAAGAAAAGAATGGGAGCAGCTTCAAGGGTAAAACAGCGTGAGGTAAAAACGAACCAATTCATCGGTTCGTTTTTGTATGAAGCTGCTTTTTTCTTGCTTTTACGTACATAATATCAGTATGCTATTACAAATAGGTCCTACATAGAAAAGAGGTTTACAATCTGATGACAAACTGGGTGGAAATTGACCGTCTTGCAAAGCTCTGGGTAAAAGAAGCAGGGAGCCGTATTAAAGCGTCCATGCAGGAAGGTCTATCAATTGAAACAAAATCAAATCCAAATGATCTTGTCACGAATATCGATAAAGAAACAGAGCGTTTTTTTATTGAAAAAATACAGTCGACATTTTCAGACCATCACATTTTAGGAGAAGAGGGACAAGGGGAAGAGGTGACCTCACTCGATGGAATTGTGTGGATCATTGATCCGATCGATGGCACAATGAACTTTGTCCATCAAAAACGCAACTTTGCCATTTCAATCGGGATATTTGAAAATGGTGTTGGGAAAATCGGTCTTATTTATGACGTCATTCATGACGAGCTCTACCATGCCATCAAAGGAGAAGGAGCTTATATGAACGATACCCTGCTCCCTCGATTAAAAGATGTGGAGGTTGAAAAAGCCATTGTGGGTATTAATCCGACATGGGCGATCGAAAGCCCTTATTTTGACGCCAAACCATTTGCCCGTCTTGTGCGTGATGTGAGAGGGACACGAACGATTGGATCCGCTGCCCTTGAGCTTGCTTATATTGCAAGCGGCAGAAGTGACGCATATGTCACGTTAAGGCTTGCGCCATGGGATTATGCAGCGGGCTGCGTACTGCTTGATGAAGTAGGGGCTGTTTACTCAAATATTCACGGAGAACGTCTTACGTTCCTAGATAAAAACAGCATAGTCGCCGGAAATCGATCCATTTGTGAAAAAATCTTGCATGATTACATAAAAGGAAGCGGAAATAAAAAATAAACAGAATCACTTCATGAGAATGAAGTGATTTTTTGTTTTTCCTGAAACTTTTTGGTAAGGCGAATGTCTATATGAATGAGGCCTTAATTTTATGTAAAGGATTGTGTATCAATGTTGGATTTGTTTAGTGATTTATCGCTCCATTTTGAAAGGTATTTTATTTTAAATGAGTATAGTATCCGCATCATTCAATGGTGTGTACTTGGACTATTTGTTCTTTTCATGACACTTCCGCTATGGAAAGAAAAGAAGAGTGGTTATGTATTTTATGCTGGAATCGTATTAAGAGTTGTTCTGCTTGGCGGAATGACAGTTGAAATGATCCACCAAGTCCTAGCTAGACAGTATACGATCGAAACATTTGAAGTGCTGACAGATTTCATGCAATTTCTCATCTATGGGTATGTTTTGCTCGCATCACTATACTATGTGATTACTCTTCCTTATTTAAAAAATAAAGGCATGTTTTTTGCTTTTGATTTATCTGTATTACTTCTGCCTTTATGTCAAACTGTGTTTATTGTGTTTGCTGAAAGCAAAAAGTTCTTTCTTAGCGGTGATATGGGGCTAGTATGGAGAGATCTGATCACCATTTTGGTTATGGCTGGCTTTGCTGCTTTAGTACTGCATCTTTTCTTTCGCTTGTTTTGGCACTGGAAGTGGAAGGAATTGCTGTTGTTCTATGGCCTAATTTTCGCAGCCTTGCTTTATATATTTTATCCTTCTATTTCGAAGTATGAACTTCAATCTACATTTAAATCGATTGTCATTTTAGCTGCAGCAGCAGGAAGCTTTATGACGATTTATTTGTTATCTGCTTTACTACGGGACAAGGTGAGATTAAGGCAGTGGGGCGCTGGTTGTATAGCTGTCTTTTTTCTGCTATTACTCAATCCGATTATCAATATCCCTCATACCATGTTCCAATTCACCAAAACGGAACTGGTAGATACTTTCTCGGAAGAATATCGCCCTTTATCAGCAGCAAGTGCAAAAGCATTCGCTTCAAAGTTTGTACCGGAGAATCAATCGCTGTATTTAAATGCTAGTCATCAGCCTATCCCTTATCATTACGTGTTTGCAGATGATCAGTATGAAGTGAATATTTCTCCGTTTACAGGTGAATTAAGCGAATATTCTTATCGAGGTCGTGTAGAGGGAAAGGAACTGACCGATAAAGAATATAGGCAAAAGACCATTGAATTTTTCGAAAGAAGCGGAAGGTCAATAGATCTCAATCGCATTCAATTGACTGTACAAAAAGAGGGCGGAGAAACGGACGTTCTTCTTCTGCCAAAAATGTCTCAGAATGAAGAGGACAGTTTAGCGTCTGCCACCTGGAAAAAAGGGACGATTCGACAAGCGCAATACGTAAACGCCATCTTTCAATTAAAGGATATTGACGGAATCCATTTAACAGAAACGGAGATAAAAAACAGGATCAACAGTATTTATAAACATTTAAACCTCAAGCCGCCAGCTTATCAAATCACAGGCATTGATGAATTTTATTTTGATTGGCAGCATGAAGTGAGGGTCACAACTAAAGATCAATCGGAGTTTCTGTTTAATGGCTCAACAAAAAAAGTCATCAGCTTTAAGCTGTCAAAAGCGATTCTTCAACAGAAAAAAGGGAACATCAGCGATGAAGATTTGTTAAAGATCATAGGGAAAAAGCCAAAAGACATAAGAAAAGAAACAGGCACTAGTGAAAACAAACAATTTACATTTAATCACTCCTCTCATGTCGTCAATCTGTTTAAAGGGGATGATGGAATTGAGTTGAGAGTGCAATCGCAATCAGCTTCTTCTATCCCGCACGCAGTATCTAATCAAGATCGGGAGGACGTCTATCAGCAAGTACTTAAAAGGTTTAAACCATATAGGATCTATAAAAAACAAATAAAACCTGTGAAGATGATCGACAAAGAAGGGAATATCGACATTTCATGGCTTGTCATCATACAAACCTTCGGATCAAATGAGCATAAAATCTATGAAGTGAATGGACGAACAAAAGAGGTGCATCGTTTTGACAGATAAAGAAAAACAAGCCATCTTTCAAGACTTATATGAACTGTATCAAGAAGGGGATCTGGGAGGCGAGGCAGCTAGCTGGATGAAGGCACACGAACAGCAATTTCAGCATGTGGCCGCGGGAAGAAAGCAGTCTTCAGCGCCGATGGAAAGCCATAATGACTATGACGAGTTAAAACGTATGAAAGGGTTTATTTACTCGTTATACTTCTTTTTTATCGTTTTATCGATTTGGATGACTGTGTGGTTTTATTTTTGATGTCCAGACCAGCCGACCAAATTGAAAAAATCTATGAAGAATATTTTCAGGAAATCACCAAATATTTATATCGCCGGACGGGAAATATGGAAACGGCCAAGGACCTTGCGCAGGACGTATTTATGAAGGCTCTGCATGGGTTGTCCTCCTTTAAGGGACATTCAAGTATAAAAACATGGCTTTATACCATTGCGTATCACACATTTGTGAATGATTATCGCCGAAAAGTAAAATGGACTTTTACGAACGTAGAGGAAATGGATTTCTTAGAGCAGCAGTCGTTCACGACACCAGAAGATCACATTGAAAAACAAGCTGATATAGAAAGGCTGTGGCATCATATTTATCAGCTGAAGGATTCCTACCGGGAGGTCCTCATTTTAAGAGATATTCAAGAATTGTCATATGAAGAAGTAGCTGAAATTTTAAATTGGACTTTATCTAAAGTCAAAACAACCCTTCATCGAGCCAGATTAGAGCTGAAGCGAATGCTACATTGTGAGGAGTTCAATAAATGAGCTGTTATTTGATTGAAGAATTGTTACCACTTTATATAGAGGGAGACACAAGTGCAGAAACAAATAAAATTGTTGCAGAGCACTTACAATCCTGCGAGAGCTGCCAACACCTTTATCACGAAATGAAAGAGCCAATAACCCTTATACAAACTTCTGATCTCATGCCATATATAGATGAAAAGGAAGAAAGAAGAAAATTTGAAAAGCGCTACTATGGCAAGCTGTTATATCGAGCAAGTATCGCATTTGGTATAGGATACGCCATGATGATCATTCTTTATTGGCTGAAATAAAAAACCCCCATCTGGATAAACCAGGTGGGGGTTTTTCTGAGCTTAGCTTAATTTTTCTTTCGCAATTTGAACTGCATCATAAAACGTTTTTAATTGCTCTTGAGGAATTTTCTTAAGCATTTGGTTGAAAACAAGTAATTCAGTAGAGCTGAATCCAAGACCTTTTGCGATTTTTGAATCAATCACAACGTTTCCTTTTTTGTCTAGAACAAGGGCATCACCAGCAAGATCAGCAATTCTGATCACTGATTTGAAAAGCTTTTCGAATTTAGCCGCTTCTTCTTTTGTAAGACCAAGTTCAACAGCTTTTGCTGCATCAAAAACCAATTTACCTTTTTCGTTTTTAGTGATGCTTTCACTGAAAACGATTGTAAGAACAGCTGCGCGATCTAAGAATTTCTCAGCAGTCGCCGCTTCTTCTTCAGTTAGTCCGAGCTCAACAGCTTTTTTCACATCAAATGTGTAGTTGTTGTCTTCCTCAACAAATGAATTGATGAGAATGTTGATGACACGCTCGTTTTTCTCCAATAATTCTTTAATGATTTGCTGCTGTTCAAAAGGAATGCCTTTGAAAGTTGCAGCGCTTGCTTGCCCAGGAGCTACTGTTGTGAAAGTAAGAATAATAGCTAAAGCGAAAAATACAACAGAGCTGAGCGATTTGCTCAAAAACTTCTTCATGCTTCTTTTCTCTCCCTTTTCTGTTAAATTTTGTTGCAAGAACAGCATACCATGAGAAACTTTGTGGAAGAATAGGAAAATTGTAACTTTCTGTTTGATTTTGGAGAACTATAAAAGTTCTTGTCGAATTATGGAGAGGTTCAGATTGCTTACTTTTGTCAATTCTCAATAGATGTTTTTGTATGTGACGCAAGCTTTCATAGGTGATTTGTCTTGTTTTTACTCAAAATAAAAAGCCTTCTACATATAGAATGTAAAAGGCTTTTACCTAATTTTATGATTGCACGTTTAATTTTCTTTTTAATGTAAATCCTGTACCCATGAAAATCATGGCGAATACAATGCTTAGACATATGCCCAGTATGTTTTTTTCTGCAAGAGTTACCCCAATAAACGCCATACTGACAACTGCAAGTAATGCACATAATAATAGAAGCCATTTGATTTGTTTCATAATGTCCCCATCCCTTTTTTTAGAGTTAATATAAGTTTACAGAAAAACGATCGGCATTTAAAGGGGATTGTGATATAATATGAAAGTTATCTAATTATTTTAGGAGATGAAAATGTGAAACTTCGAAAAGACCTTCGCAACATCGCAATTATTGCCCACGTTGACCATGGTAAAACGACGCTTGTTGACCAATTGCTCCATCAAGCTGGTACTTTCCGTGCGAATGAAAATATCGCTGAGAGAGCCATGGATTCAAATGATTTAGAGCGAGAGCGCGGTATTACGATTTTAGCTAAAAATACTGCGATAAATTATAAAGATACACGCATTAATATTTTAGATACACCAGGACACGCCGATTTCGGTGGTGAAGTTGAGCGTATCATGAAAATGGTAGATGGTGTACTCCTCGTTGTGGATGCTTATGAAGGCTGTATGCCTCAAACACGCTTTGTGCTGAAAAAAGCACTTGAGCAAAACTTAACACCAATCGTTGTCGTCAATAAAATTGACCGCGACTTTGCTCGTCCGGCTGAAGTAGTCGATGAAGTGATTGACTTGTTCATTGAATTGGATGCAACAGAAGAACAGCTTGAGTTCCCAGTTGTCTATGCATCAGCAATCAATGGTACAGCAAGTAACGATGCGAGCAAACAAGATGAAAACATGGAATCTTTGTTTGAAGCTATTGTGAACCATATTCCTTGCCCGGTTGATAACCATGAAGAGCCGCTTCAATTCCAAGTGGCGCTACTTGATTACAATGATTATGTTGGCAGAATTGGAATTGGCCGTGTATTCAGAGGAACAATGCAAGTAGGACAGCAGGTAGCCTTGATGAAAGTCGACGGCACTGTGAAACAATTCCGTGTAACAAAGATCTTTGGTTTCCAAGGGTTAAAACGAGTGGAAATCAACGAAGCGAAAGCGGGAGATCTTGTCGCTGTATCTGGAATGGAAGACATCAACGTAGGTGAAACGGTTTGTCCGGTAGAACACCAAGAGGCACTTCCAATCCTTCGTATTGATGAGCCGACACTTCAAATGACGTTTGTTGTAAACAACAGCCCATTTGCAGGCCGTGAAGGAAAATACGTGACATCACGTAAAATCGAAGAGCGTTTAGAGCAGCAGCTTCAAACAGACGTCAGTCTTCGTGTGGACCCAACTGATTCACCTGATGCTTGGGTTGTTTCTGGACGCGGAGAACTTCACTTATCCATTCTCATTGAGAATATGAGACGTGAAGGATTTGAATTACAAGTATCGAAGCCAGAAGTTATTGTAAAAGAAGTTGATGGTGTTCGATGTGAGCCTGTTGAGCGCGTTCAAATTGATGTACCAGAAGAGCATACTGGCTCTGTTATGGAATCAATGGGTGCAAGAAAAGGTGAAATGATTGACATGATCAACAATGGTAACGGTCAAGTTCGCCTGATCTTTACAGTGCCATCACGTGGTTTAATTGGATATACAACTGAATTTCTTTCATTAACTCGTGGTTTTGGTATTTTGAACCATACGTTTGACAGCTACCAGCCAATGCAGTCTGGTCAAGTCGGCGGACGCCGTCAAGGTGTACTTGTTTCAATGGAAACAGGTAAAGCGACTGCTTACGGAATCCAAGGTGTTGAAGAGCGCGGTGTGATCTTCGTTGAGCCAGGTACTGAAGTATACCAAGGCATGATTGTTGGGGAGCATAACCGTGAGAACGACCTTGTTGTGAACGTAAGCCGTATGAAACAACAAACAAACGTACGTTCAGCGACGAAAGATCAAACGGTTAGCATGAAAAAACCTCGTATTATGTCACTTGAGGAATCTCTTGAGTACTTGAATGAAGACGAATACTGTGAGGTTACACCTGAATCCATTCGTCTTAGAAAGAAAATTTTAGACAAAAACGAACGTGAGAAAGCAGCGAAGAAGAAAAAGCTAGCAGGATTATCTTAATTCCATGAAGAATTAAAAAGATAGAACCCTGAAAGATAAGGGGAGGGAATCTTTTTGAATGATCAGGAAGTAAGTGAAAATCTATCCTTTTTCGCGATGCTGTTTCGTGTCGATGAAAATCCGCAAACAGGGATGTGGCTCCTATATGGCACCATCCTTGTTTTAGCGATTATTGTTTTTAAGCTCGGCTTTGCAAGACGTTTACCGATTTTAAAAGCGCTCGTGATTTATTTGTTTTTGATTTTTGGCTGCACGTTTCTCACATTTCTAGGAATCTTCCTGCCAGTAGCGGAAGGCCTTGTTGTGGCAGCTGCCATTTTGATTATTTATAAAATACGGCTGCATCGTGCGAAAAAAGAAGGAACAGTCAATACGTAAAAAAAGACCTGAACATGTGTCAGGTCTTTTTTTATGTCTTTTGTTCTTTCTTTCCTTTTTTCTTCTTTTTCTCTTTTGTCGCAGGATCCTGATAAAGAGAGAATCTGCCGGTTTTGATGCGAGCTTCTGTCTTTATTTTAATGCGTTCTTGGCAGTCATCGCACATATATGTATGAATTGGCCGGTTTCTTAACCGTTTCGCAACGAGTGTATCATCATCAATGGTTTCAAGCTTTTCACATAATGAGCACTTCACTCTCATCATTTTCACCTCACTTTATTGCATTTATTATAGCATGTTTTCCAGCCACTTAAAATCAGCGTAGAAAAAGGCTTATATCACAGGAGATATAAGCCGTTCTCATCATTTCTTTTGATTCATATGATGATTTGATTGGTCGTTTTGATTTTTTTCTAACTGCTTTTGATCTTGTTCTTTGAGCTGATTATTCGGATCATTTGTCGGATCCTTTTCGTTACGGTCGATCTCATTTTTCGGCATCTCTGGCATCACGCGGCCGACAATGGCAGCTAGTTCATCCATAATACCGCTTACAGGACGGCCTGCTTGAATTTCTTTGCCCATTTCTTTTAAACGGCTGACTGTATCCGGATCAGCAACCACAACAGCATTTGCACCTTCCGGGTCATTTCTCAGCGCTTTTGCAACTGAATATTTAATGGTTTCTACTTTACTTCTATCTAAATCATCTTTTACATCAATACCAACAACAGCATAGCGTCCGATGACGATTGCCGTTGCATCATTGACATCTGCTACGTGCTCTGTCACATTGACAAGATGCTGCGCAACATCTGTGGATGGGCGGGCTTGATTTGTCTTTTTCTTCGATGAGTCTGATACCCGTACTAAGTGCTGGCGTCCATCTTGCTTGTCCAGCGCCTCTGGCTTTTCCTGCTGCTGGCAAGCGCCTAACAGAATAATCGTTTGAATCATGAATAATGTTAAAAATAGTCGCATCTATATTCCCTCCTTCACAAACTGCATGATTTATTTTATTGTTGAATTAACCTTCTAACTTTATTCATGAAAACATATATTTTAACAATCGTTTTGGGAAAGACAAGGATGAATGAAACCCCGATCAGGAGGCGAAGGACCTGAGTAAAATTTATGTATTAGACACAAATGTGTTATTACAGGATCCGAATTCAATCTTTTCATTTGAAGACAACGAGGTCGTCATTCCGGCCGTTGTGTTAGAAGAAGTAGACTCGAAAAAGAGATACATGGACGAGGTTGGGCAAAACGCTCGGCGCGTCTCACGTTTAATCGACGGTTTGAGATCGAAAGGGAAACTCCATGAAAAAATTACGCTAGAGTCAAAAGGAACGCTGCGCATCGAGCTGAATCATCGCTCTTTCCATGAACTTCAAGAAATTTTTATTGAAAAAACGAACGATAATCGGATATTGGCTGTCGCGAAAAATTTGAGCTTAGAGGAAGAAACAAAGCCTCACGGCCGGCCAGTTATTTTGGTCAGTAAAGATGTCTTAGTCCGGGTAAAGGCAGATGCTATAGGCCTCCAAGCTGAAGACTTCTTAAGTGACCGTGTGCTGCAAAACGAAGACATTGATAACGGCTATCATGAGCTCTATATTCCGACGGAGCAATTGAATACATTTTATAAGCAAAGCCAATTGCCGATAAAAGAAGTCACGAGTGTACCATTAAACCCTCATCAGTTTGTCATTATGAAGGGGAATGAAGGCGGCTCTGCTTTAGGAATGCTTGATCAAAAAGCAGAGAATGTGAAACGGCTCGTTTATGATCAAGAGCATGTTTGGGGAATTCGTCCGAAAAATGTTCAGCAGACGATGGCACTAGAGCTACTATTGCGCCGTGATATTCCGCTCGTGACATTGATCGGAAAAGCGGGAACTGGTAAAACACTCCTTGCACTGGCTGCTGGATTAATGCAGACAGAGGATCTCGGCATGTTTAAAAAACTGATCGTCGCCCGTTCAATTGTTCCTGTCGGCAAGGACTTAGGCTACTTGCCAGGTGAAAAGGAAGAGAAACTCAGACCATGGATGCAGCCGATCTATGACAATTTAGAATTTTTATTTAATACAAAAAAACCTGGTGAACTTGATGCGATTTTGGCGGGAATTGGTTCGATTCAAGTGGAAGCTTTAACGTATATCCGCGGAAGAAGTATCCCTGATCAATTTATTATCATTGATGAGGCGCAGAATTTAACGAAACACGAGGTGAAAACATTATTAACGCGAGTCGGAGAGGGAAGTAAAATTGTGCTAATGGGAGACCCAGAGCAGATCGATCATCCTTATTTAGACAGCTTAAATAATGGGCTTACGTATGTCATTGAGCGGTTCAAAGGACAGCAAATATCTGGACATGTCAAGCTTGTCAAAGGAGAAAGGTCTGGACTTGCACAGCTTGCAGCTGATTTGCTATAGTCCAGACCCTCTGTCTTATGTAATGATGAGCTCTTTGACACCTTTTATCGGCTGAGTGAGGTTGGACTGATCCGCGAAATAAACGTGGATTGGTCCTTCTTCAGTCATAGGCTTCCCATTTTGGCTGAAGTGTGCAATGCTTTCCATTGCCTGAGAAAGCGGAACAGCAATTGTCCCTGTATCTGTGACAAATTCGCATGTGTCTGCATGTTCAAGCGGTTCTGCATTTTTCAGCATATCACCAAGCTTCATTCCGAAGCTGCCTGTGACGAGTCTTTCCTTTTCATACTTCTTCTCTGTTTTTAAAGTGGGTGGAAGTGTTTGCCCTTCTCTGATCACCCGCTCTTGGTCAAGCTCCTGATCCAGCTGACTTTCTTCGTTTGCTGTACTTTTTTCAAAAAATGAATCCATTAAAAATTTACGGTCATCAAAAATCCATACACTTGGATCAATGGTGATCTTGTACTTTACGTTCCCCTTAATTTGAATGATGCTCATGTTCAAGACAACCCCTTTCCACCATAAATTATAGAAGTTTTCGCCTGCTTTGTCACTTTCATAAACATGCATCTCCTTGTACACACTAATCTTACATGAAAGATAGGGAGGATATTGGGCATGGCATGTCGCGACAATGAAGAGCTTCAGCGATTTGTAGAAGAAGCAAAAAAAGTGGCCAAAGATGGCAAAGTAGCATCCTATATTCCCGCTCTCGCCAAAGCGGATCAGACGGATTTATCTGTGGCTGTGTATCATGTGAGTAATACTTGCCACTCGGCAGGAGATGTAGATAAACGCTTTACTCTGCAAAGTATTTCAAAAGTATTAGCCCTTGCGCTCGTACTCTCAGAAGAAGGGCCAAAAAAAGTTTTTCAATTTGTTGGACAAGAGCCTACAGGTGACCCGTTTAATTCAATGATTAAGCTGGAAACAGCAAGTCCAAATAAGCCACTGAATCCAATGATTAATGCAGGAGCGCTTGCAGTCACAAGCTTAATAAGAGGCGCGACGCCGCAAGATCAGCTAAACCGCCTGCTTGGCTTTATTAGAGAGCTTGCAAATGACAAAAGCATTACATACTGCAAGGAAACAGCCGCATCCGAATTTGAGACATCAATGATTAACCGGGCTATGTGCTATTATATGAAGCAATATCATATTATTAGAGGGAACGTAGAAGAGGTCATGGACGTGTATACGAAACAATGTGCCATCATGATGAACAGCTTAGATTTGGCGAAAATTGCTTGTGTTTTTTCATTAGATGGCAGACATCCAGAGACGGGGCAGCAAATTCTTTCAAAAGATGTCGCTAGAATTTGTAAAACCTTTATGGTGACGTGCGGCATGTACAATGCAAGCGGGGAGTTTGCCATTAATATCGGCATACCCGCTAAAAGCGGTGTTTCAGGCGGGATTATGGGAGCGGCTCCATATGATTTTGGGATCGGAATTTTTGGTCCTGCACTGGATGAAAAAGGGAATAGTATTGCTGGGATTAAGCTGCTTGAGCTCATGAGTGAAAAATATGAGATGAGTATCTTTTAATGATGAATGTCTTCTTTTTATTTTTACAAAGCGAACTGTACAAATCTGCTTGCAATTTTGGGCGTTTCGCTTTATGATAAATAGAAGAATTAGGTACTCGCCTGGGGAACGGAGGGATACTTTTGGCGTCAGAAATTTTAGTCGATCATCGGCAAAAAGCACTGGCTTTATTAAAATTGGATGCAGATAAAATTTTAAAATTGATCCAAGTGCAAATGGACAACTTAACGATGCCGCAATGTCCTCTTTATGAAGAGGTTTTAGATACTCAAATGTTCGGATTATCGAGAGAAATTGATTTCGCTGTCCGGCTTGGATTAGTTGATCAACATGAAGGCAAGAAACTGCTCGATAAACTTGAGAGAGAGCTTTCCGCACTTCATGATGCGTTCACAAAAAAATAACGATTGAAAACTCAAACTTCCATAACTAAGTTTGAGTTTTTTTGTCCTCTATTTTCTTTTGATGGATTGACGGCAAACGGACTTGATTCTTTCATGAATGACGAACAATATAAAAGAGGTAAAACGGGATCAAACGGAGAAAATGTAGTAGAATAAGAACAGCTAAGAAGATATCAAGCAGTAGAAACAGACGTTAGGAAGAGGATTATATGTTAAAGAGAATGCTAAAATCGTATGACTACTCATTATTGTTCGCCATTATCTTAATCAGCGCATTCGGTTTGGTTATGGTGTATAGCTCAAGTATGATTACATCTGTTATCAGATACGATGCCGCGCCAGATAACTTTTTTAAGAAACAGCTCTTATTTATGATTGTTGGAGCAGCCATCTTGATCTTTACAGCATTAGTTCCATATCAGCTGTTTTCAAATAAGAAATTCCAGATTGGTATGCTGCTGCTTTCAGTTTTTTCCCTCATCTATGTATATTTTGGCGGTCATATTGCAGGGAACGCAAGAAGCTGGATCAAATTAGGACCTTTTAGTCTTCAGCCAGCTGAATTTGTGAAGATTGTCGTCATCATCTATCTTGCTGCGGTGTATGCCAAAAAGCAGCATTATATTGATCATATTTTAAGAGGTGTTACGCCTCCGATCGTAATTGTCTCTATCCTGTGCGGATTTATCATTTTGCAGCCAGACTATGGGACAGCCTTTATCATTGGCATGATTGCCCTTGCGATGATTTTATGCTCAGGTTTTAGCGGCAAAACGCTAGCGAAGCTGCTCGCGCTATTTAGTGCAGTAATGGTCGTCGTGACCCCATTTATTATTCTTTTTTGGGATAAAATTTTCACGCAAAATCGTCTCGGACGTTTTGAGAGTTTCCAAGATCCATTTAAAGATGCAGGGGCTACTGGGCATCAATTGATTAATTCATATTATGCCATTGGATCAGGCGGCTTTTTTGGACTCGGTCTAGGAGAAAGCGTTCAAAAGTACGGATATCTGCCAGAACCGCACACAGACTTTATCATGGCAATTATCTCAGAAGAGCTTGGTTTTTTCGGCGTGTTTTTCGTTATCGCTCTTCTTGGTTTCATCGTCGTGAAAGGTTTTTATATTGCGAGAAAGTGTGAAGATCCGTTTGGAAGTTTGCTTGCAATAGGAATTTCCTCCATGATTGCGATCCAAACTTGTATCAATTTAGGCGGTGTTTCAGGTCTTATTCCGATCACTGGGGTAACACTTCCGTTTATCAGCTACGGGGGATCGTCCATCATTTTACTTAGCATCTGTATGGGCATGCTGCTGAATATCAGCATGTTTACTGAATATAAAGAGCGTTACAAAAAGAAAAAATCAATGAGCAAACCATCGGTTGAAAAAAATGGATTGCAGAAAACTTTGAATCTTTAGAAAACAAAAGTGTACAGTTTTCATTTCTTCCTTTATTATAGAGTACATATAAAATTTTAAGGGATATGGAGGAGTGAGAATGTCACAGAGAACAATTCAAAAGGTTCTAGTTGCAAACAGAGGGGAAATCGCTATCAGAGTCTTCAGGGCCTGTACGGAGCTCAACTTACGTACAGTGGCCATTTATTCCAAAGAAGACTCTGGCTCTTATCATCGCTATAAAGCAGATGAAGCATATCTAGTTGGAGAAGGAAAGAAACCGATTGATGCCTACCTTGATATCGAGGGGATCATCGAAATTGCAAAACGAAATGACGTGGATGCGATTCATCCAGGCTACGGATTTTTATCCGAAAACATTCATTTTGCAAGACGATGCGAAGAGGAAGGCATTCAATTTATCGGTCCAACTTCTCAGCATTTAGATATGTTTGGAGATAAAGTAAAGGCTAGAGAAGAAGCGAAAAAAGCTGGTATTCCAGTCATTCCAGGAAGTGACGGACCAGTTGATTCGGTCGAAGAAGTCGAAAAATTCGGTGAAGAATACGGTTACCCTTTTATTATTAAAGCTTCACTAGGCGGCGGCGGCCGGGGTATGCGGATTGTCAGATCAAAAGAAGAGCTGAAGGAAGCCTATGACCGTGCGAAGTCAGAGGCAAAAGCTGCTTTTGGAAATGACGAAGTATACGTTGAAAAGCTGATTGAGAATCCAAAACATATTGAAGTGCAGGTGATTGGTGACAATCACGGCAATATCATTCATTTATATGAGCGTGACTGCTCTGTTCAAAGGCGGCATCAAAAGGTCATTGAAGTGGCGCCAAGTGTGTCTCTAACAGATCAATTGCGTGAAGACATTTGCGAAGCAGCTGTCAAGCTGGCCCAGAATGTATCGTACATTAATGCTGGGACTGTAGAATTCCTTGTTGCAAATGGAGAGTTTTACTTTATTGAAGTTAATCCAAGGGTGCAGGTAGAACACACGATCACAGAAATGATCACAGGTGTCGATATCGTCCAAACCCAAATTCTTGTTGCAAAGGGGCATAACCTTCACAGCAAAGAAGTTGGTATTCCAAAGCAGGAAGATATCTTTACGCACGGCTTTGCCATTCAATCAAGGGTCACAACAGAAGATCCTCTCAATGACTTTATGCCAGACACAGGAAAAATTATGGCCTACCGTTCAGGTGGGGGATTTGGTGTACGTCTTGATACAGGGAACAGTTTCCAAGGTGCGGTCATTACACCTTATTACGATTCACTATTGGTCAAGCTGTCCACATGGGCGCTCACATTTGATCAAGCGGCTGCTAAAATGGTCCGAAATTTACAAGAATTCAGGATTCGCGGGATTAAAACAAACATCCCATTTCTTGAAAACGTAGCTAAGCATAAGAAGTTCTTAAAAGGAGAATACGATACATCGTTTATCGACTCAACGCCAGAGCTATTTAATTTTCCTAAGCAAAAAGACCGCGGAACGAAGATGTTAACTTATATTGGTGACGTTACCATTAATGGGTTCCCTGGTATTGCTGAGAAAAAGAAGCCTCATTTTGACAAGCCAGACGTACCGAAGCTTCCTCTCAATCAAGAGATCCCGTCTGGGACAAAACAATTGTTAGATACGCATGGACCTGAAGGACTTGCCAACTGGGTGAAAGAACAAAATAACGTCCTTTTAACTGATACAACCTTTAGAGATGCGCATCAGTCTCTGCTTGCGACACGCTTCAGAACTCATGATTTAAAGAAAGTTGCCCAGCCAACAGCAGGTTTATGGCCAGAGCTGTTTAGTATGGAAATGTGGGGCGGGGCTACATTTGATGTCGCGTACCGTTTCTTAAAAGAAGATCCGTGGGAACGATTGAAAGAGCTTCGTCAAGAAGTGCCAAACACACTGTTCCAAATGCTATTAAGATCATCAAACGCTGTCGGATATACAAACTATCCGGATAATGTGATCAAAGCATTTGTAAAAGAATCTGCCGAGGCAGGCATTGACGTGTTCCGTATTTTCGATAGCTTAAACTGGGTCAAAGGCATGACACTTGCCATTGATTCTGTTAGGGAATCAGGCAAAGTGGCAGAGGCGGCCATTTGTTATACGGGGGACATCCTTGATCCGTCTCGTCCAAAATATGATCTTGGGTACTATGTGTCTCTTGCGAAGGAGCTTGAATCTGCCGGCGCACATATTTTAGGTATTAAAGATATGGCGGGGTTATTAAAACCGCAGGCAGCCTATGAACTAGTCTCTGCTTTAAAAGATGAGCTTACAATCCCTATCCATCTTCATACGCATGACACGAGTGGAAATGGACTGTTCACCTATGCAAGAGCGATTGATGCGGGTGTTGATATTGTGGATGTTGCCGTCAGCTCTATGGCAGGACTCACATCGCAGCCAAGTGCAAGCTCACTTTATTATGCTTTAGATGGACATGAAAGAAAGCCAGACATGAACGTCCAATCTGTCGAACGCCTTTCTCAATACTGGGATTCTGTCAGAAAATACTATCATGAATTCGAAAGCGGCATGAATTCGCCTCATACAGAAATTTATGAGCATGAAATGCCTGGCGGTCAATATAGTAACTTGCAGCAGCAGGCGAAAGGTGTCGGGCTTGGCGAACGCTGGAATGAAGTAAAGGAAATGTACAGACGTGTGAATGACATGTTTGGTGATATTGTAAAGGTAACACCATCCTCTAAAGTAGTTGGAGATATGGCACTTTATATGGTGCAAAATGATCTAACAGAAGAAGATGTCTATGAAAAAGGAGCAACACTAGACTTCCCGGATTCTGTTGTGGAATTATTTAAAGGCTATTTAGGCCAGCCGCATGGCGGATTCCCAGAAAAACTACAAAAGCTGATTTTAAAAGGGGAAGAGCCTCTTACTGTCAGACCTGGTGAGAAGCTGAAGCCAGTGGACTTTGAAGACATTAAGAAGCAGTTCAAAGAATCTCATGACCTGACATTAACAGAGAAAGACGCAATTGCGTATGCCTTATATCCGAAAGTCTTTTCTGAATTTGTCCAAACAGCAGAAAGCTACGGTGACATCTCTGTTCTTGATACACCAACGTTCTTCTACGGGATGAGACTTGGAGAAGAGATTGAGGTAGAAATCGAAAAAGGAAAAACCCTTATTGTCAAACTCGTATCAATTGGCGAACCGAATCCAGATGCCACAAGAGTTCTTTACTTTGAGTTAAATGGCCAGCCGCGTGAAGTGGTGATTAAAGATGAAAGCATCAAATCCTCCGTTCAAGAAAAAATGAAGGCGGACCGCTCGAATCCAAATCACATCGCCGCGTCGATGCCAGGCACTGTCATTAAAGTACTCGTGGAAAAAGGGCAAAAAATTTCACAAGGCGAGCATTTGATGATCAATGAAGCCATGAAAATGGAAACGACTGTACAAGCCCCATTTTCTGCGGTCGTAGATGAAATACATGTGACGAATGGAGAACCGATTCAAACAGGTGATCTGCTCATTGTATTAAAGCCTGAATAAGAAGTGAGACACATCCACCGTGATGTGTCTTTTTTTGAGCGCATTAAAATGTGCAGCAGCAAGTGAGAGTGATTACACTATAGAGTGAGGTGAAGAAGGTTGGACAAAATTGTTGTGATTTGGTTTCGCCGGGATATGCGATTAGATGATCATATCGCCTTATCAAAAGCGATCACATATGCAAAAAAACACGAGTACAAATTATTTGCTCTTTATCATCTAGATCCATTTTTTACTGAAATGGACCTCGATTTAAACAACGAACATTTTTTTCAAAACGTGGCGCATTTCGTCAAGGAAGCAAGAGAATCTCAAATGTATGTTCACCTTCTCTATGGAGATGTCTTGCGTGCCTTTCAGCAAGTTATCGATGTGTATGACATCAAAGCTGTCTTTTTTAATGAAGATCAAGTGGGAATCGGACAAAGGCGTGACCATCACGTAACCGATTTTTTAGAAAAGATGGGCATTCATGTGTCAAAATGGCAAGATACACACCTTCACGGGGCGCATGATATTTTAAAAGCGGATGGCACTCATTATCAAGTGTTTACTCCATACTATCAATCATGGCGAAAGCAAGAGAAGCAGCCTGTGATAAAAGTTGACAAATCATTTCTCAGCAGCGCTCATACGATTTGTGATGAGTCACTTTCGCATGAAGGGAATGACAAACTACGCAGCATGATCAAGAAATTCTCAAGGAAATTTGATCAAATCGGCTCACACAAAGCGATGAACACGCTGCATGACTTTATCCAAAAAAGACTAACGCGTTATCATGGGAAACGGGATATTCCATCTGTTTTTGGAACGAGCAAGCTGTCTCGTTTCTTAAAAACAGGTGCTATTTCGATTCGAACGATCTTTCATGCGGTTCATGAGGAAGTGCTGTTTGAAGACGAGGGCAGAGAAACCTTTATCAAAGAGCTGGCATGGCGAGATTTTTACCATATGATTTATGCTCATTATCCAGAGATGAAAGAAAAAGAAATCAATTCGGCGTTTCAAGGAATGAAATGGAATGAAGATGAGACGCTGTTTAACGCATGGTGTAAAGGTGAGACAGGCTTTCCCCTCGTTGATGCAGGGATGCGGCAGTTAAATGAGGAAGGCTGGATGCATAACCGTTTAAGAATGGTCACCGCCTCATTTTTAACAAAGGACTATTTGATTGATTGGAGAAAGGGAGAAGCGTATTTTGCAAAAAAGCTTGTGGATTATGATGAGGCTTCGAATATCGGAGGATTTCAGTGGGCAGCTTCTGTTGGGACAGACGCCGTTCCATACTTCCGTATTTTTAACCCAACGACTCAGTCAAAGAGATTTGATCCGAGCGGGGAATATATTAGAAGATATGTACCAGAGCTTAAGCATGTCGATGAAAAATGGATTCATGAACCAAGTAAAATGCCGATCGATGAACAACTAAAATCGAGCTGTGTACTAGGGGATACATACCCGTTGCCAACAGTTGATCACGGGGAAAGACGCAAAAAAGCCATCTCGCTATTCGAAGAAGCAAAACAACAATAAAAAAATCCCCCTCTCGGCATGATAGGGGGATACAAATCTTATTTAAAGGGTTCTTTGCTTTCATATTTAAACCGGGCAATAAGTAAGCAGAAGTAGCATAGTACCCCAAACAAACAAGAAATAAAGAATGAATGAGCCAACGCGTAACCAAGTGCAAGCTGAGAATAAACAGACATCACACCTGAAATGGCTTGAA
Organism: Bacillus sp. Nf3; assembly: GCF_003028545.1. Taxonomy (NCBI): domain Bacteria; kingdom Bacillati; phylum Bacillota; class Bacilli; order Caryophanales; family Bacillaceae; genus Bacillus; species Bacillus sp. Nf3. The sequence continues at coordinate 240,239 of NZ_PYUA01000003.1, forward strand.
GTGTAATCAGAATGGCTGAGATGATCCATCCATAATACAGCTGCTTCTGTTCTTTATAATGTTTCATGGCATGGAACATAGCAACAAATATCCAGACGAATAAAAGAAGCGCTGCTGCTCGGTGAGACATTTGAACCCACTGATTAAAATAAGTTGGAAGCGCACCGTCTTTTGAACAAAACGGGAAGACAGAGCAAGCAAGGCTTGACTTTGTATGTCTCACATAAGCACCCGTATAGACAACGATATACGTATACGTGATCAACCCATAAATATGGAACTGCATCTTTTTGCCGATATGAAGCGGCTTCACAAGCTTTGTTTCAGATCTGGTTGCTTCAAAGACAAGAAGGGCAAGCAGTAATACTGAAGCAAATGAAATGAGTGAAATACCGAAGTGCAGTGCCATCACAAGTGCGTTAGAACCAAATACAACGGCAAGAGCTCCTAACAGCGCTTGAAGCATTAAGAATATAATGGACATGATGACCAAAAATTTGGTTTCACGGAATACTGGACTAATTTTTTTCCAGCATAAGACCGCTAGTGCCAGAACAAGAATGGTGGAAACCCCTGTTGACATGCGGTGACTCCATTCGATGATGGAAGCGGGGTTCATTTCAGGAAAGAAACGACCGTGGCAAAGGGGCCACTGTCTACCGCAGCCAAGACCCGAACCGGTTTTCGTAACAAGCGCACCGCCAATCAGTACGATCAGCATCACAAACGTTGTGATCACGCTCAATAGCCTTAAAGCAAATTTCATCAAATTATTTCACCTTCTCTAAAAAACTTCTGATGTAAATGAAAACCTCACATGCTCTCAAGTTTAAGCCAAATGCGTGTTCTGTTGCAATTCATAATGACCAAAGTTCACAAAAAAATGATATGTTAGTTCACAAAGTTTACAGATTTAGAGTGCTTGATCTTTCTTTGACAGTCTGATAGAAATAGAGGAGAGAATATTTCATTTTGCACCGCCTTCTGAAACACACATATATCCTAATAAATTCACGAAAAGTTCACAAATAACTTCAAGTTTGTCGTTTATTATTTAATAGGATGTTTTTTTACAGCTGTTTATCTTGTATGATAGAGTTGTAATGATTTTACGTGTCATTCGTTCGTTTGAAGGTTTGGGCAAGGGAGGTTATACACATTGGCAAATTCCAAAACAGCCGCGGAAGCAGCTATTCATGGACAAATAGAAGAAACAACAGCATGGAAAGATTTTCTTGCTCTGATTAAAATGGGCATCGTCAATTCCAATTTCATTACGACATTTACTGGAATGTGGCTTGCTTTTTATTTTACAGGTATGAGTTTTCTTGGAAATCTTGATATTGTGCTGTTAACAATGATTGGTTCTTCTCTTATTATTGCCGGTTCATGCGCGATTAATAATGCGTTTGACCGTGATATTGATATATTAATGGAAAGAACAAAAACAAGACCGACGGTTACAGGTAAAATTCAGCCGGGGCAAGCGTATGCATTTGGTATTCTGCTTGTTGTATTAGGACTCATTATGCTTCTGATGACAACCGTTACATCAGCAGTGATTGGATTTATTGGGGTCTTTACTTATGCGGTTCTTTACACTATGTGGTCTAAACGCCATTACACCATCAATACAGTCATCGGAAGTGTATCTGGCGCGGTTCCGCCATTAATCGGCTGGACAGCTGTCACAGGTACAATCGACACAACGGCTTGGGTTTTGTTTATGATTATGTTCATTTGGCAAATCCCGCACTTCCTATCACTTGCGATTAAGAAAACAGAAGATTACCGTAAGGCGGGCATTCCAATGCTGCCAGTTGTTTACGGCTTTGAAGTCACAAAACGCCAAATCATCATTTGGACAGCATGTCTTCTTCCACTTCCATTTTTCTTAGGTGGATTAGGATGGCCGATTGTTGCACTTGGTACACTGCTTAATATTGGATGGCTTGTTATTGGCCTTATGGGCTTTAAAATGAAAGACGTCATGAAGTGGTCAACGCTCATGTTCGTTTATTCATTAAACTACTTAACCATCTTTTTCGTAGCGATGATTATTATTACACTATTCTAGAGTGAAATACACTTTGATCACATCAAAACAATGGCTATATCTTATAACACAACATTTTCTAACAACTATGAAAGCCGCCTGATATTCAGTTCTATTTAGGCGGCTTTCTGTTTATACATAGATGGTATTTTGAGTAAAAACATCATTTTTTTATGAAAAGAGGAAATGTAAGTGCTTTATAAGAGGCGGGGGTTATAGATGGGTGAGAAGTGATTTTATAAATAAGAGGTAAAAAGCGAAAGGCAAAGGAGATCAAGCAAAAGGGGTTGGGACAAATTATGATAAGAAAATGGCGTGTTTATTCACTGTTTCTCTTACTGACGCTCGTTTTGGCGGGCTGTGGTGAACCATACTTATCAACACTCAAGCCAGTTGGGGAAGTAGCAGATAAACAGTTTTTCCTAACGGTACTGAGTACACTTATTATGGTTCTTGTCGTCATTGTTGTATCGATCATTTTCTTTTACGTCATTATTAAATTCAAACGTTCTAAAGTGGGAGAAGATACGATTCCAAAGCAGGTGGAAGGGAACCGCAACTTGGAAATCACATGGACAGCGATTCCGATTCTTCTACTTATTATTCTCGTTGTACCTGTTGTGGCATACACGCTTGAACTAGGGGATACAAGCGCTATGGATAAGAAAAAACGAGATCCTGAAAAGACACTTGTTGTGAATGTAAGGGCCAGCTTATATTGGTGGGAATTTGAATACCCTGATTATGGGATTGTCACAAGTCAGGAATTGATCGTACCAACAGATCAAAAGGTGTACTTTAAGCTAAAAGCATCCGATGTCAAACACTCATTCTGGGTTCCATCGGCTGGCGGTAAAATTGATACAAACACAGATAATGAGAACAAATTTTATTTAATCTTTGACTCGAAACGAACGAAAGATGCAGGGGAATATTTCTACGGGAAATGTGCGGAGCTTTGCGGACCGTCACATGCTTTAATGGACTTTAAAGTTAAAACGCTTTCTCAAGATGAGTTCTTAGGATGGACGAAAAAAATGGCTGATTACAAGAAGCCTGAATCCACAAAAGATCTCGCTTTAGAGGGTGAAAAGCTATTTAAAGAGAAGAACTGCTTAAGCTGTCACGCAGTAGAGCCTGGTGACGAACGGCCGGAAGCAGCAAGGACAGCACCAAACCTTGCGACCTTCGGAGAGCGGACGAAAGTAGCTGGAATCAAAGACATGAACAAAGAAAATGTGAAAGCATGGCTGAAAGATCCAGAAAGCTTTAAACCAGGTAATAAGATGACAGGAACGTACCCTAAATTAAATGACTCAGAAGCAGATGCACTTTACGAGTATTTAAAAGGTCTTAAAATCGAGTAACAATTAGAGCAGATATGCAAGAGGGTATGTGATCGATGTGAAGTTTTTGTTAAGAGCTCCCGAATATGTCTCTACAACCGAGAAGTCGTCATCTGTCAGACATAGTCTGTTTAAAGGATCGTTAAGAAAGACATCTATATGAAAAGGGGCAAATGGGAGATAAGAGGGGGATTTCATGGTGAGTACAATAGCTAAAAAGCGGGGGTTTGGCGCTGTCTTATGGGATTACTTGACAACGGTTGACCACAAAAAAATTGCCATATTATATTTAGTGGCAGGGGGATTTTTCTTTTTGGTTGGCGGAATCGAAGCGATGTTTATCCGTATTCAGCTAGCTATCCCTGAAAGTGATTTTGTCAGTGCAGGGGTTTACAATGAAATCATGACGATGCATGGAACGACAATGATTTTCCTTGCAGCTATGCCGCTGTTATTTGCATTAATGAATGCGGTTGTACCAATTCAAATTGGTGCACGTGACGTAGCATTTCCGTTTGTGAATTCACTTGGTTTTTGGTTATTCTTTTTCGGAGGAATTTTCTTAAACCTTGGATGGTTTATGGGCGGAGCACCTGATGCAGGCTGGACTGCATACGCTTCGCTCACGCTGAATTCAGAAGGGCATGGAATGGATTTCTATATTTTAGGTTTGCAGATAGCGGGTATTGGTACGCTGATTGCCGGGATTAACTTTCTTGCAACGATTATTAATATGAGAGCGCCTGGGATGACGTATATGAGAATGCCGCTCTTTACTTGGACGACATTTGTCGCCTCCGCACTTATTTTATTCGCATTCCCGCCGCTGACAGCAGGGCTTGCGATGCTGATGCTTGATAGAATGTTTGACACGAGCTTTTTCAATCCAGAACTAGGAGGAAATACAATCATCTGGGAGCATTTGTTCTGGATTTTCGGACACCCAGAAGTATATATCTTGATCCTGCCGGCATTCGGAATCTTCTCTGAGATCATTCCAGTGTTTGCAAGAAAAAGACTGTTTGGCTACTCGTCCATGGTGTTCGCTACTGTATTGATTGGTTTCCTTGGATTCATGGTGTGGGCGCATCACATGTTCACAACAGGGCTTGGACCTATCGCCAATGCAATCTTTGCCGTAGCGACCATGGCAATTGCGGTGCCAACAGGAATTAAAGTATTCAACTGGCTGCTCACGATATGGGGCGGTAATGTGAAGTTTACAACGCCGATGCTTTATTCTGTTGCCTTTATTCCGTCGTTCTTACTTGGCGGGGTAACTGGGGTTATGCTTGCGGCAGCTGCAGCGGATTATCAGTTCCATGATACGTATTTTGTTGTGGCGCATTTCCATTACGTCATTATCGGCGGGGTTGTATTCGGTATTTTAGCAGGTGTGCATTACTGGTGGCCGAAGATGTTTGGAAAGATACTGAATGAGAAACTTGGAAAAATTGGCTTTGTGCTGTTTTTCATCGGTTTCCATTTAACTTTCTTTATCCAGCATTTTCTCGGTCTTTGGGGCATGCCGCGCCGAGTATTTACATTCCTGCCAGGTCAGGGTCTTGAGCTTGGGAACTTGATCAGTACGATTGGTGCGCTGTTTATGTTTGTAGCTGTTGTGATCATGCTGATTAACATCATCTGGACAACAGCAAAAGGGGAGCGTGTATCGAGCGATCCTTGGGGAGATGGAAGAACACTTGAATGGGCAGTGTCTTCGCCTCCGCCAGAATACAACTTTAAACAGCTTCCGCTTGTGAGAGGACTAGATCCATTATGGATTGAAAAAATGGATGGTAAAAAAGGAATGACAGCATCTGAACCGCTCGATGATATTCACATGCCGAATAACTCCATTTTGCCTGTCATTATCTCATTCGGTCTATTTGTGTCAGCGTTTGGTTTCATGTATCGCCAAGAGCACAGCTGGGGGCTTCCAGTGATCTTCATTGGTCTTGGCATTACGTTTGCGACCATGCTGGTTAGGTCTCTGAAAGATGATCATGGATACCATATTCACAAAGAAGATTTGACCGACGACGATGATAAAGGGGTGAAAGCATAATGGAACCACAAAAAATGACGGCGGAAACCTTTCCGGCATCTCCTGAGAAAGCCACGTTAGAAGGGAAGAATAAGTTTGTCGGGTTCTGGCTGTTTCTTGGAGGAGAAACCGTTCTGTTTGCATCGCTTTTCGCCACGTATTTGGCGCTGAAAAACTCAAATGCAGGCGGAGCAAAAACAACTGATATGTTTGACCTCACACTTGTCTTTATTGCCACAATGCTTCTATTAACGAGCAGTTTAACGAGTGTGTATGCCATGTATCATATGAAAAACTTTGCCTTTAAAAAGATGCAGCTTTGGCTTGGTATCACGGTCCTTTTAGGTGCTGGATTTTTAGGGGTTGAGATTTATGAGTTTTATCACTACGTGCATGCGTATGAATTTACGATTACCAGCTCAGCTCTTGGTTCTTCCTTCTATACACTTGTAGGAACTCACGGAGCTCACGTCGCCTTCGGACTTTGCTGGATTACCGCTCTCATGATTCGAAATATGAGACGCGGACTCGATTTATACAATGCTCCGAAATATTATGTGGCAAGTCTCTATTGGCACTTCATTGATGTTGTGTGGGTCTTCATCTTTACCGTTGTATATTTAATGGGAATGGTGGGATAAGAATGGGAAATAAAAACACAAATCAGTCCAAAGTCGACCTTGTATATCGTAAAAAGAAAAATGCCGAAGAAATGAAGCATCAGCTCATTTCTTTCGGCTTGATGATTGGATTAACATTTGTTGCGTTTTTAACGATCGCCTCAGAAGACGTTGGAAATTGGTTCGCAGTACCATTTATTTTACTGCTTGCAGGCATTCAGGTAGCTTTTCAGCTTTATTATTTTATGCACATGAACCAAAAAGGGCATGAAACACCCGCCTTGTTTCTATACTCAGGTGTGTTTGTTGCGTTTATTACCGTATTAGCCTTTTTGACCATTATATGGTGGTAAACCCGCTTTGCCCTTGAAGGAGGCGCAGCAATGGAGAACTTAGAAATATTCGGATTTCGGGCATTATGGAGCCCTTATTATTTGACTTGTATTGTGATAGCAGCTGCTCTTTATCTGCTTCTTGTGACAAAGGGGAAGCATCGTGCGACGATGAGAGAGAAAACGTTATTTCTGACTGGGCTTGTTCTGTTATATGCTGTGAAAGGGAGCCCAATTGATTTAATGGGGCATATTATGTTTAGTGCACATATGGCGCAAATGGCGGTGCTCTATTTAGTCATCCCGCCTCTCCTTATTACAGGATTGCCTGCAGCCATTTGGGAGCGGATCATTCAAACACCAGGTATTCAAGCCATTTTCCGTTTGTTTTCCAAACCTTTAATTGCACTGCTTGGGTTTAACGGCTTGTTTTCGCTGTATCACATTCCACTTGTGTTTGATTTTGTAAAAACAGATCCGTTTTACCATGCATTGATGACAGTTGTTATTTTTATCGCTGCCTTTTTCATGTGGTGGCCGCTTGTCCATAAAGTTCAAAGTCTGCCGCAGATCACAGGCATTTTGAAGCTTGGATATATCATGGCAGACGGGATATTGATGACTCCGGCCTGTGCACTCATCATGTTTAGTGAGGCACCGATCTATGCAACCTATTCTGATGCAGGTGCATGGATACAAGCACTGCATTTATGTGTGCCAAGTGATATGCTTGCAGGCCTTGCTCTCACTGGCCCTGATATGTTCCACACCTTGCCGCTGCTAGAGGATCAGCAGCTAGGTGCCATTTTGATGAAAATTATTCAAGAAATTGTGTACGGCTCTATTCTTGCTGTTGTCTTCTTTGACTGGGCAAGAAAAGAAAGAGCAAAAGATGCCGTACCAGATGCGCTTATTCCGAAATATGAATAAAAAAGCACAGCCGACTGGCTGTGCTTTCTTTCATGGCTAAAAGATCATTTTAGCCTTGTTTTATGCTTCAGCCGTCATGGATTCTAGTTTTTCCTTCAGCTGTGCAAGTGTTTTTTTGCTTGATTGGATGAGAGACTTAGGGAATTCTTCGCCTTCGCCATATTCAACGCCATGTGGATAATAGTGTTTTCCAAGTAATGGTGTTAGAAGCTGGATGTGTGCCTTTTTGGAACCGACATCTCCTTCAGTGGCGTAGCCGGAAATTCGTAAATAAAAGGTTCCCTCTACCATGCTGTATTTTCTGTCGTACGTCACACGCTCATAATCCCATTGATCAGCTCGTACAAATCCTTCACTTTCCATAATGAAATCTAATTTATTTAAGTCAGCTGATACCTCTTCAATCCCCGTACCTTCAAACTTCACCCAAAACCCCTCCTTATAAAATTTCCCTTTACTGACAATCATAGTATGAAAGCGTTAAACTTTCAACTGTGAAAGGTATGTTCTTTTATAAGCTGGTTACAGTAATAAAGAAAATAACGGATGGAGGAATCAACGTGAAAACGAAAAAAATCAAAGATATTATGACAAAAAAAGTAGTGACATGTCAGCAAGATGACAATACGTATGAAGCAGCAGTCAAAATGAGAGATGCTGACATCGGTGCCATTCCAGTAGTTGACGGAGATCAGCTCGTTGGAATAGTGACAGACCGTGACCTTGTGCTTAGAGGCATTGCAGAAAAAAAGCCAAATTCACAGGAAGTGGGCTCGCTGATGACAAAGGAAGTACTAACAGCTGAAGAAGATGCAACGCTTGAAGAAATTGTCCGGCTCATGTCAGAGCATCAGCTCCGCCGCATTCCCGTTGTGAAAAACGGCGCATTAACAGGAATTGTCGCTCTTGGAGATTTATCTGTCGAAGATTTATCAAATGATCGCGCGGGAGATGCACTGACAGAAATCTCTCAACAGGATCAAGATCATGGACAAGGATTTCTTCATTAAGAAGGGCATATTTTAAATTCGTGTTAAATAGGCTGTATTGTCGTTGATAAATGGAGCAAGTTTTGTTTAAATGACAGTAGAAGGTACTTTTTGTACCTTGCCAATTTAACGGAGGTGTTTATTTGAAAACTGTGCTCAAAACACTCCTCATCCTCCTGATTATATCTGGAACGTACGTTCTGTTTATTCAATATGGATCTTCACCAGAAAAAGAAAACAGCAATGAACCGAAGGTGTCTAATGAAGAAACATCTAGCGATAAGCCGATCAACATCCCAAAGAAGGGGCTCATGTCCTTTATGGGGAAATCTTCAAACGAAGTGCTTAAACAGCTGGGAGAACCAGATCGCATTGATCCTTCCGCATATGATTATGACTGGTGGATTTACAACCAATCGAAGAAGCACTATATTCAAGTAGGGGTAAAGGATAGTAAAGTGGTGACCTTGTTTGCAACAGGAGACGGACTGAATGTAGAACCATTTAAAATCGGTCAAGCCACGAGTGAAGTATTTAAGAAAACACAAATTGCACCTTACATTCATGTAGAGGATGAACAAAATTCATACCGCTTTGAATTCTCAGAAGATGATATGAATACAAGACCCACTGTGAAAGTGGGAGATGATGTGTATGTTCAGCTTTACATGGATAAGTTTGAAAGCACCCTATCAAGTATCAGGGCCTTCAACGCAGATACATTTGTGAAACAAAAGCCGTATGAGGTCGTCTACCGAGGTCAATTGGTAGAACCTGAGCCGATATCGGGCGAAAAGTGGAAAGATATCGAAACATCCAGTCAAAAACAAATTTTTGATATGACCAATATTATCCGCCATAAGTACAACCTGCCGATCTTAAAGTGGGATGATGAAACCTCTGAAGTGGCCTTTATGCATAGTGAGGACATGAAAGAGAATCATTATTTCTCCCATGAATCTAAAAAATACGGTACGCTGAAAGACCGGTTAGAAAGAGGCGAGGTGGGCTTTCAGCTCGCAGGTGAAAACATTGCCTATAACTATGTCGATGGACCTGCAGCGGTAGAGGGCTGGCTCAATAGTGAAGGTCACAGGAAGGCGTTATTAAATAAAGATTACACGCATCTTGGCGTAGGGGTGAAAGAAAAATATTACACTCAGAATTTCATCAAGAAAACATCTTAAACGAAAGCAGCTGCATAAGTCGCAGCTGTTTTTTTGATGTTTAAAAAGAGGCTCACCAAAATAGATGCCGGTGTATATAGTATAGTAGGCATTTGTATGGGGGGGTGAGGATATGACAAATAAGCAAAAACAAACATCCATTGATGAATTTAAACAATTCGTCAGACGCCATCCGAAGTTAATTCAAGAAGTGCAAACGCAAGAAAAAAGCTGGCAAAGTGTATACGAGAATTGGGTCATGTTTGGTGAGGAAGATGAGATGTGGTCACCTTACCGGCAATCGAAATCTGAAGACGCTAAAGAAGAAAAAGCCTCTAAGCCAAGTGAAGTAGGAAAAGCAGATTTTATGTCTAAAATGGTTTCTGCTGTGAAAAAAATGGACGCTGATCAAATGAATGAACAGATTAACAAAATGAGCCAGTCTATTTCCTCTTTACAAAGCTTACTCGGCCAATTTTCATCCAATGGTTCAAAGAAAGGTTCATCTGGAGGCAGTCAGCACCCATTCTCCTTCAGGAAAGATTAAGTGAAAGGGGATGCTTCTGGTGCGAAAAGAAGTACAGGAATTTGTCATGGCCGAAGAGGATCGAATCAAATTCATAAGGCAGCGTCCTCTCTGGTACAGACAGCTGACGCGACATCCTGAAAATCTATCGTCCTTTGAATTAGATAAAATGAACTTTTACGAAAAAACCATTCCTCATCGTGTAAGTCAGTTGAGCAATAGCGTCCAAATGGCTGAAATGATGATTCAAATGTTCCAAGCAATGCGCAATCAAAATGGAGCCGGTTGAGGCTTTTTTGAGTTGATTAAGATGTCTATTTCCTGAGCATCCTATAAAAGTAGATGAAAGGAGAATCAGATGATGAAATGGATGCTGTCAATAGGCGCATTGCTTTTTCTTGTTACCGGGTGTCAAAGTCAACATGGAGAAGAGCAAGTGATCAAGCAAGACCCAGCAGTACCAGTCATGCAGCAAGCCCAAAGCGAAATGAAGCAGCAAGGCTTTTTGAAATACAAAGTGCAGGGATCGTCGGTCTATATAGAAAGTACACTTCAAGATTTTCATCTTCAGCCAGAGCGTCTAAAAAAGAACGAAAAGGCAGGATATTTCACAGTGTATGTAGACGGGAAACGTGCAGGGAATGAGTATACTGCGGCATTTGTGGTCAAGCACCTTTCAAAAGGAAAGCATAAAATGACTGTTGTGCTGAATTCTCGTCATCCAGAATATAAACAGAAAAGAGAAACATGGGATGTATTTGTCACGTAAAGCATTTTCTGATCCATAGGTTTCGTGGTAAACTATGAATTGGAGGTGCAACATTTATGTATGCGACAATCGAATCTGTGGAGCTCCAAGAGGAAGCAAATCAATTGGCTGCTATGATTCTTCAGTCGGAGGAGGCTGAACATTACCGCAACTGCTTTAAGCGTCTCCAGCAAGACGAAGAAGCCCAACAAATTATTGCCCATTTTACAAAAGTAAAAGAGCAATATGAGGATGTGCAGCGGTTCGGCAAATACCATCCGGACTATAGAACGATCTCAAAGGAAATGCGTGAGGTCAAAAGAAAGCTAGATCTTCACGATACAGTGGTTGATTTCAAAAAAGCAGAAACAGCGATTCAATCCATCTTAGATGAGATTAGTATTGAAATCGGTCAAGCTGTATCAGCATATATTAAAGTTCCAACAGGGAACCCATATTTTGATGGTCTATCATCATGCGGCGGTGGCTGTGGATCAGGTGGCAGCTGCGGCTGTAAAGTATCTTGACGAGACTTGAATGTCTCGTCTTTTACATAATGAATGAAAAGAATTGAAAAGCGGCAGGTGAAAAGATGGAAACCAAACGTCAAGGGATGGTCGTCTGGCTGCATTCGTTAAAGCAGTCAAAAGCGCTAAGAAAATTCGGGAATGTTCACTATATTTCAAGGAAAATGAAATATGCGGTGATCTATTGTGATATGAATGATCTTGAGCGCCATATGGCTAAGCTCAGCTCGTTACCATTTGTGAAACGTGTTGAGCCTTCATATAAACCTTTTATTAAATTAGAGTACGAATCCAAATTGGACAAAGCAAAAGAGTATGATTATAAGGTGGGCTTTTAAAGACACAAAAAAATCCCCGCGGCATCACCCGCGGGGTCCTTCTATTCTTAATGATTCATTAAGGAGAAGGCAAAGGGAGAGGAGAAACCGGAGGAAGAACTTATGGGGAAACGTAAGTCTTCTCCGCGGTTGGCAACAGCACCACATCAGATGCTGTTATAAGTAGTATGACCCCGGATTTCTTGATCTATACATAGAAAATGAATGAAAATCCGCGCATTGTTCCTTGAGGAGTGATGTGGTAAGATAATGTTGAATTTTTTGTCATAAACAATGACCAATAGAAGCAAGCAGAAAAAGTGGTGGAAAAATGAGAGTCATCTCTGGAACGAGAAAAGGCCGCACACTTAAAGCGGTACCAGGTCAATCAACAAGACCGACGACAGATAAAGTAAAAGAATCGATATTTAATATGATCGGCCCGTATTTCGATGGCGGATGGGCCCTTGATTTATTTGCAGGAAGCGGTGGTTTAGGAATTGAAGCGCTTTCTAGAGGATTCGATCATTGCATATTTGTTGATCGAGATATGAAGGCGATTCAGACGATTAAAGGCAATCTGAATCAATTGTCGCTAATGGATCAAAGTGAAGTGTTTCGAAATGAAGCAAAGCGTGCACTCGCAGCTATTGTGAAACGAGAGGAATCCTTTCAAGCCATCTTCCTTGATCCGCCGTATAAAGATCAACAGCTAAAAGCACTTCTTGAAATGATTGACGAGCACGCCTTGTTAACAGATGACGGCGTGATCGTATGTGAGCACGACAAAGATGTGAAGCTGCCAGAAGAAGCAGGACAACTTCACATCACAAGACAGGAACTGTACGGATTGACTGGTATTACGATCTATAGAAAGCGGGGAAATTAATATGGGGAACATAGCCGTTTGTCCGGGCAGCTTCGATCCAGTCACATTGGGGCATTTGGATATCATCAAAAGAGGTGCAAAGATTTTTGATGAAGTGTATGTATGTGTATTAAATAATTCATCTAAAAAACCGTTATTTACTGTTGAAGAACGGTGTGAGCTTATTCGCCAAGCGACGAAGGAGCTGCCAAATATCAAAGTTGAATCCTTTCACGGCCTACTCGTTGATTATGCGAAACAAAAAGAAGCCAAAGTTATTTTACGCGGACTAAGGGCTGTGACGGACTTTGAATATGAGATGCAAGGCACCTCAATGAACAAAGTGTTAGACGATGAAATTGAAACGTTTTTTATGATGACCAACAATCAATATTCCTTCTTAAGCTCCAGCATTGTCAAAGAAGTAGCGAAATATCATGGGGCAGTCAAAGATCTTGTACCAAAAGAGGTAGAAGCAGCGCTGAAGGAAAAATTTAATGGATGAGTGCACCCAGCACTCATCCATTTTTTAATTTCCGATAGTAGAGCGCGATATACACAATCAAGCTGCAAAGTGTGATCAAAGGACCAGCTGTCACAAGCTGATTCCAAAGCACGCTGCTGAACATGACGACCTGCTGGCCTGCATCAAAGGCACCCGCTGGGAGAGCGATGTCTGATCGAGAGACATAAAGAGGCTTGAATAATAAAAAGGCAAAAACAGCTGCATAAATCCCGTGAAGCAAACGGGCGAAGAAAAATGGTTTAAAGCGGATATCGGTTGCCGCTAGAATGCCGGCGACTTGGGCTTGAACAGAAAACCCGCTGAATCCTAAAATAAAGCTGACGACAATGGTTTTAGCGAGAAGGGTGACTTCCTGTGACCCTGTCATCTGGCTTCCTAATGTGATTTCAAATAAACCAGCAATCATGGCAAGGTCTAATTCTGGCGGAAGGTGCATCGTTTGCAGCATATATCTGAGCCCTATGGATAAAAGGTCTGTCACATGGACAACTGACAGCATTTTGCTAAACACAGAAAATAAGATAATAAAGCCGCCGATCATAAAGAGTGTTTGGACTGATGACATGACTGCATCACTTAAAATTTGGCCGAGCGGTCTTTTCTCTGCGAGTCTTGCTGTATGAAGAGCATGAAATGCCTCTTTAAACGGCGGGAATAAAAATTTCTTACGGCTTCTTAGATGCGCATCATGCCGCGCTTTATATCCCCGCATCGTCACACCAACAGCAAGGTTCCCTAAATAATGTGCGCTTGCTAATACAATGCCTAAAGCTGGGTGATGAAAAAAACCAACAGCCACCGCACCGAAAATAAACAATGGATTCGATGAATTTGTAAAGGAAACGAGACGCTCTGCTTCGATTCGCGTCAGCTGTCTTTCCTGCCTCAATCTTGTCGTTAATTTCGCACCTGAAGGAAACCCTGAAGCCATTCCCATTGCTAGGACAAATCCGCCTACACCCGGCACCCGGAAGATGGGACGCATAAATGGCTCTAATAATACACCGACAAATCTGACAATCCCAAAACTAATTAATAGCTCGGACAAAATAAAAAAAGGAAGCAATGATGGAAACACAACCTCCCACCACATTGCAAGTCCATTTTTCGACGCTTGTAAAGAGGCTTGTGGGTGTGTAATCACAGTGGCTGTTAAAAAAATAAAAAAAGCAGCGATGAACAGAGTGTTCCATTTTTTCATGGAGATTTCGCCCCTTGCCGTTATGATCTATTGGCGAGCTCGTGATGAAACTAGCCGAGCCTGTCTTCTATTACTATACGAGCAGTAGGGGCATGTTTAGACCTATAGATTCGTATATATGCATAGAAAGAGGAGGGTGGATTTTCATGAAGCGACCGATCATCGGGCTTGCATTAGGCTCCGGGGGTGCGAGGGGAATGGCGCATATCGGGGTTTTGTCTAGTCTTGAGAAAGAAGGGATACAGGTAGATATGATCGCAGGAAGCAGTATTGGCGCACTTGTTGGGAGCTTTTATGCGGCAGGACAAGACGTAGAAAAAATGAAAAAACTTGCACTTGTCTTCAGAAGAAAGTATTATGCTGACTATACACTGCCAAAAATCGGTCTTTTAAAAGGAAATCGAATTTTGCAGTTGATTCACACGTTTACATATGGGAAAACATTCGAAGAATTAAGAATGCCTCTTGCGGTGGTCGCCTGTGACCTCGAAACAGGGGAGAAGGTTGTGTTTAAAGAAGGGTCTGTCTCACAAGCAGTCAGAGCAAGCATCAGCATTCCAGGTGTGTTTGTTCCTCACGAAATGGGCGGCAGACAGCTGGTGGATGGAGCGGTTGTTGACCGCATTCCTGTGTCTGTGTTAAAAGAAATGGGCGCAGACCTTATCATCGCCTCTGATGTATCAAGGGTGAAAAAAACAGAAAAGGCGACGAGATTATCGGATGTGATTATGCAAAGTTTGGACATCCTTCAAAATGAATTGGTCCGTCATCAAACCATTCATGCAGATCTCATGATTCGGCCGAGGCTTGAAACATTTAGCTCTAGTTCGTTCACACAGGTTCAGGAGATGATTGAAGCTGGGGAGCTCGCCGCAGACCAATTAACAGGTAAACTGAAAGATGTCATTGATAAATGGGAGTGTTAATCGAATGAAAAAATTGAATATTCGCTGGCTCAGCTTTTTTGTCGTTGTTCTTGTCTTATTTGGCTTAACTTTTGTCAAACTGCCGTATTACGTAACAAAGCCGGGTGATGCAACAGAAATTGCCCCACACATTCAAGTGGACGGTGGATACGGTGAGAAGGGCAGCTTCTCTCTTATGACGATTAAAGTAGGTCCAGCAAATCCGTATACGTATTTGCTTGCGAAAATGAATAAATATGACGAGATCGTCCCAGAAGAAAATATTAAAGCGGACGGAGAGTCGGATGAAGATTATATGAAAAGACAGCTTCAGCTGATGAAAAGCTCTCAAGAGAATGCCATGATTGCAGCGTATACAAAAGCAGGCAAAAAAGTAGATTATACGTTTAATGGGGTATATGCGAGCTACGTCATGAAAGGCATGCCTGCTTACGGTAAAATTGAAGTGGGCGACCGGATTAAAAGCGTTGATGGCAAGACGTATGATTCTGCTGATAAAATGGTTTCGTATATCAGCCGTCAAAAAGCTGGTACATCTGTCCGTTTTGTCCTCGAACGAAACGGCAAGGATATCACGCAGCAAGTGAAGTTAAAACCTTTTAAAGAAGAGCCGAATCGAGTTGGGATTGGCGTATCATTATTTACAGATCGAAATGTGAAAGTCTCGCCTTCCATTAAGGTCGATATTGAAAATATCGGCGGCCCGTCGGCAGGTTTAATGATGTCACTTGAAATTTATAACCAGCTGACAAAAGAAGACGAAACACATGGCTATGCGATTGCAGGAACTGGAACGATTGACGCTGATGGTACGGTCGGGCCAATTGGCGGAATTGATCAAAAGGTCGTTGCAGCAGATAAAGCAGGAAAAGATATCTTCTTTGCACCAAACGATAAAGGTGATCCAAATTCAGACTACAAAAATGCAGTGAAAACAGCGAAAGATATTAAAAGTGATATGAAAATCGTTCCTGTAGACACAATGCAGGACGCACTGAACTATTTAAACAAGTTAAAAGAGAAAGCATCTTAAGTGAAAAAAGAGCAGCCCTTATCAAGGCTGCTCTCAGCGTGTAGACAAACCCTCGCATTCGGTGTCAGGTCTCTGCGCCGGTACTCACGAATGTCAAATTCGCTCCGTTCCGGTGCTCGCCCTTCCTAGACTTCAAAGGTTTTCTATCACGCTGAAAAGAAGACAAAGGACTAAAATAAAGATCATTTTAGCCTTTTGTCAACAATCAGAGAGCAGCCTTTATCAAAGGCTGCTCTTTTTATCGAGATTGGAAGAGACCAGTCTCTTCATCATAGCGGATCGGTGAGGTTTTAAATTCTGCTTCTGTTAGCTTTGTTTGCATTGGTTCGCTGAGGGGAAGGCTGAAGACACGGGAAGCGCGAATGTCAAGATCAAGGGCAGGGTGTGAAAAGGAAGACAGCTTGCTGATGAGCGGTACGTCCAATTCTTTTTTGACAAGTGATAAGTATTGCTGTCCTTTCTTTGACATACCAAGTAAACGAATGTATGGCGTGTGTTTCTCCTTTAGCAGTTCATGCATGACAGTTTTCTTTACCCTCATTAAAAGGTGCGTATTCATCCGCTGCAGCCTTGTCCACGTATATCGTTTTGTTTTCAAAAGTGATAGATATTCCTCGTAGGAGGACGCATGTGTGATCGCCTTTTGCATGCGGTGTTCAATGCCTTCTTCAATTTCATAGATGCCTTCTAGCTCTGCTGTATCCATGGTGTGAAACACATGTTTTAAGAAGCTGAAATAGTCTTCTTGAGTATGTAAAAGATCATAAGAAGAATAATAGTCATGTAATTGCTTAAGCGAAGCTTCCGGGAGATAAGAGGCAACAGTCTCAAATGATTCATTCCCTTTTAAGGCTTTTCGGATACTTGTTGCGCTTGCAATTTTCTGATGTTCAGGAAGCTCTTGATCATGATAACCTGATGCAATTCTTTGAGATGTAAAGGGCTGCATGTGAGGAGATCTCTCTAAGATGGCTTTGACATAATGGAAACCTAAAATGTTATTAGGCTTAGACAGATCCAGTAAATGTTTAGGATCAATGACCTCTTGAAACGCAGCGGCAGAGGCAGCGGGATAACTAAGCCCTTCTTTGACTTTTGCGTTTGTGAAAAGATCAATTTCTTCTTTTTTCTCATGCCAAGCGTGAGCTGTTCGCTCAAATGCTTTGATGTCCCCATTCTCACTGCCGAAAAAAAGAGAGCGGCATTTCAAAGCATCTAGAATGGATACTGCGCCGTTTGCAAAGGTTTCTGCCTTTTGCACTGCATATATGTATGGAAGCTCACATACGATGTCTACACCGTTTTGTAATGCCATTTTAGTACGTGCCCATTTGGAGACGATAGCAGGCTCTCCGCGCTGGAGGAAGGAGCCGCTCATGACGGCAATGGCTACATCTGAGGAGGTATGTGTTTTCGCCTGGCGAACATGATAGGCATGTCCATAATGAAATGGATTGTACTCGACAACGACTCCTGTTGCTTTCAATAGATGTTCCGCCTTTCTTGCTATGGTTAAATGGTCTATGCTACAGTAGCATAAGGGAAAAATGAAACCCATTTTTTTCAGTGTAGGCATTCCGTGAACTGATGTCAAACAACGCTCTGACATCACAAAGGACTGTAAAGAAAAAATATTGACAAATAGCATGATGAAAGCTATAATCATGTTTGTTGCTCTTAGAGGTGATACAATTGAAATGGACAGTTTATCAGTTACATCAAAAAGCTAAAAACAGCTTCGATTTTCATGAGACGGTTGACTTAAATGAACTTACTAGCCTTCATTCAGATATACGTCGCATTTCACCAGTAGAGGTGAAAGGGACTGGAGTGATCGAATCAAAGCAAGTCGCATTTGATTTAACCATCACAGGTGAAATGACATTGCCTTGTTCAAGAACGCTTGTTGATGTAAATTATCCATTTGCGATTTCAACGAAAGAACTATTTGTACTTCATAAGACAGACGATATAGAAGATGAAGACGTATCTGTTGTAGAAGACGATATCATCGACTTAACGCCTATAGTCATGGAAGAAATTCTTCTTGAAGTGCCGATGCAAATCTTTTGCGACCAAACAGACGTAAAAGGTGCTGCACCACAGGAAGGGAATGACTGGGCGGTCATTTCGGAAGATGCACATCAAAACCGAATTGATCCGCGTCTGGAAGGCTTGAAGAAGCTCTTAGAAGAAAATAATGAATCTTAACTCTTTAAGGAGGTGGGAATAATGGCTGTACCTTTTAGAAGAACTTCTAAAATGAAAAAAAGATTGCGTCGTACGCATTTCAAACTACAAGTACCTGGTATGGTAGCTTGCCCAGAATGCGGTGAAATGAAAATTTCTCATCGTGTCTGCAAATCTTGCGGAACATACAAAGGCAAAGACGTAAAAAGCAACTAATGCTTGATAAAAAAGCGTAAGGGAATCTTCCCTTGCGTTTTTTTATTTGTCTATTTTTTAGGTTTCTCTCCTGCAAATAGTCTATCTACTCTAGTAAGCGCATATGATGTGGTATTCAGATTCAGGGGGGATGATCAATTGACGATTACAAGGCAGGATGCATGGACACAAGATGAAGATTTACTTTTAGCAGAAGTCGTCTTAAGGCATATTCGAGATGGAGGAACGCAGCTTTCCGCATTTGAGGAAGTTGGGAAAGCATTGTCAAGAACAGCTGCAGCATGTGGATTCAGATGGAACTCATACGTCAGAAAACAATATCAGGCAGGCATTGAGCTGGCGAAAAAACAGCGAAAAGAACTGCGTAAAAAGATTGGAATTCATTCCTCGGGTTTACCGCAAAATACGTTAACGATAGAAGAGAAGACATCTTCAAATCAGGCTGAATTAACCTTGCGAGAAGTGATTCAGTTTTTAGAGCAGCTTGAAAAAGAACCTGCTGGCTCTGCTTATTTACGCGAAGAACTAGCGGATGCACAGCATCAACTAAAGTCGCTCACGGAAGAAAATGAACATTTGAAGAGGCAATTAAAAATGACAGAAGAAGATTACCGGGCACTCATTGGGATTGTTGAAAGAGTCAAACAGAATATCAACTTAAAAGAATATGCTAAATAAGAAAACGCCCCTCACAGAGAAAGGAGGGGCGTTTTGCCATCAGTATTAAGCGGATTCACCTGTATTCTTTTGAATATGGGCGGGCTCCCAGATGAGTGGATTTTCACCTTTATCGCGTTCCATATCATATTTCACTGCTTCAAAGCCCATTTTATCCCAAAAACCGGCAGATTTGACGCGTGGATTGGTTCGGATAGGCAACCCGAAAGATTTGGCGAATTCAACAAGTGCCTCGCCGTACCCTTTACGCTGATACCCAGGAAGCACTTCCAGCTTCCACAGCTCTAAATAATCATGATTGTGGTCAAAATACGTTGTCGTCGAGCCGTCCACTTGATAAAGGCTCATACGTGCAACCAGCTTATCTCCAAAATAAATCCCGTAAAATGGAGAGTTGCTGTCATTTTCTATCATATTACTTTCAAGGTCTTCAAGCATGGATAGTTCTTGTATGCCATATTCCTTAAATTGTTTAAATTCCTCTAAAGTTTTGTAATTGATTAGAAGTCGCTTTACTTGTGTCATATGATCTTCCCCCTTACACACATAATGTTGACAGTGATGTCGTTGAAGGCGTTTTCATCCCATCCGCCTCAAAAAGTTTTTACACTTATTATTATAGTTTTTAAATTAAAAAAATTCAATCGCGGCGCGCCATCTGCTTTTTGCATCGCGGCATGAAACTGTTAAAATGGTTGATATGATGAAGTAAACAGAAAAAGGGAAGTGCGGCAGTTGAACATTGGAATCATTGGCGGCGGTGCGATTGGTCTGCTTTGTGCAAGTTATTTATCACAGCATCATGACATCACTGTTTTGACAAGAAGAAAAGAACAGGCAGAGGAGATTAAAACATCAGGAATTAAGCGAACGGTAAAAGGAGAGACATTCTGGTCGTCTGCCGAGGCACGGGCAGGGATTACAGGAGGATTTGAACTGCTGATTGTGACGGTGAAATATCATCATTTGCAAGAGGTGCTTGATGACCTATCGACATTACCTCGTCAGCGAATCTTATTTTTACAAAATGGCATGGCCCACTTATTAGATTTAGAAAACTGGAAAACGGCGCATACAATATATATAGGTGTCGTAGAGCACGGGGCGATGAAGGTATCAGATCATGCGGTAAACCATACAGGGATTGGTGTCATCAAGTGGGGGGCTTTTCATCCTGAGGATGCAGCTGATGTGAGAAATGCTTTAAACGAAACGCCGGCTCATTTTCAGATGATTTATACGGATGAATGGAAAAAAGTGCTGGAGGAAAAACTGCTAGTCAATGTATGCATTAACCCGCTCACGGCTTTATTGCATGTGAAAAATGGGGAATTGATTTCAAATCCTTCATATGAATACATGATGAAATGTGCATTTGAAGAAGCATTGTCCATTTTAGATCTGGCTGAAAAAGAGCAGCTCTGGTCACACGTCGTTTCAATTTGTAAGATAACGGCCGCCAATCAATCGTCGATGCTTCAAGATATCGTCAAAGGCCGTGAAACCGAAAGAAAAGCCATCGTTGGCTATCTTTTAAAAAAGGCTCAAGCTCAAGAGATTCTGGCGCCACATCTTACTTTCTTCAATCGAAGCTTGGAAGTATTGGAAAAAAAGCAAACAAAATCTTTTGAGTGAGCTCATTTACATGCTATACTTTTTCGGGAAACTAACTATTTATTGAAGAAAGGAAGTTCTAAACATGCAATTGACTGAACTTTCCATCCGAAGTCAGAATTTATTCATACGTGATTATATAGAAGAAAAAAAAGAGATGACTGCTTTTTTTGATTATGATATACATTCTGAGCACACATGGAAAAAGAGATATGACGATCTCATGGAAATGAGCTTCCCGCGCGAGGCTTTAGCAGATTATATGAGCGCATACCACGCAAAGTTTGAATCGGCAGCGATGCGTCAGAACATTGAAAAGATCCGTGACAAGCGGAGTGTCATGGTGGTTGGAGGGCAGCAGGCAGGCCTACTTTCAGGACCGCTTTATACCATACATAAAATCATATCCATTATTCAGTTCGCAAAAGAAAAAGAATCAGCGCTTGGCGTTCCTGTGATTCCAGTCTTTTGGGTAGCAGGTGAGGATCATGACGTAGATGAAATTAATTTTGTCTACACATCTGGCGAAAAAGGTCCAGTCAAGCAAAAGCTGCCATTACATAACGTTAAAAAAACTGCTGCAAAAAGAACACCGCTGCATCAAGAAAAAACAGAGAAATGGCTACGTGACGTGTTTTCAACGTATGAGGAATCTGCATATACAAATGACTTGCTTGATCAGCTTCTTCGATGTTTACGCAAATCACAAACGTTTACGGATTTCTTTGAATGGATTGTATGCGACCTTTTTGAAGAAGATGGACTTCTTCTATTTAATTCAGGAGACTTAGGCGTTAAACCACTTGAACGTACGTTGTTCAAGCACATTGTCGAGACAAATGATGCGGTCACAGCTCGTTTGAATGAAACGCAGGCTGCCATGAAACGAGCGGGATATCAGCCGATCATTGAAGCTGGTGACAATCAGGCGAACCTGTTTTACGAATATGATGAGGAGCGTTTCCTTATTGAAAAAGAAAACGGCCAGTTTTCTATATCAGAAGTGGGGCTTACATGGACAAAAGAAGAGCTTTTGCAGGAAATTGAGGAGCACCCAGAACGGTTCAGCAACAATGTGGTGACGCGTCCCTTAATGCAGGAAACCCTTCTCCCGACACTTGCTTTTATGGCAGGACACGGTGAAGTCAACTATTGGGGAGAGCTGAAAGGAATCTTTGAGCATTTTAAATTAAAGATGGCACCTGTTCTTCCAAGACTGCATGTGACCATTCTTGAAAGGCATATCGATAAGAAGCTCCCGGTCAGAGAACTTTCTGTAGAAGAAGTGCTCACAAGCGGAGTAAAAGAAAAGAAAGAGGCTCACTTTGAACAAAGCCTTCCAGACAGCTTTGTTCAAGCCGTTGATCATGCGAAACGTGAATTAGCGAATGTTCACGGTGTATTGAGGCAAGAAGCACTGGAGGTTGAACCAAACTTCGAGCAGCTGCTAGATAAAAATGCCAAATTTATCGAAGAACAGCTTCAATTTGTTTATCAAAAGGTGGCGCAGCGTGTGGAAGAGAAGGAAGGATATATCCTTCGAGATTTTGAACGGATTGAAAACAGCTTAAAACCACTAGATGCCCCGCAAGAAAGAATTTGGAATATCATGTACTTTTTAAACAAATACGGTCCAGAATTCTTCAAAACGTTCAAAAATCTGCCATTTTCATTTCAAAACAAGCAACAAATTGTCAAACTTTGAAATAAAGTTTTAATGAACCCTGACTAGTTCAGGGTTTTTTTTTATGTAGAAACAGTGTAAAATAAGTTTTGTGGAGAGAAGTGGTGGATAGTGGAGAGTAAGGGTGAGAAAGTGGGGCTCTGATTATCATGTTCATGGGTGAATACCAACATACGATTGATACAAAAGGGCGCATGATCATCCCTGCTAAATTTAGAGACGGTCTCGGAGAACAGTTTGTGCTGACGAGAGGGCTTGATCAATGTTTATTTGGCTACCCTATGAGTGAGTGGAAACTAATTGAAGAGAAACTCAAAGCACTGCCGCTAACGAAAAAAGATGCACGTGCGTTTACCCGGTTCTTCTTCTCCGGCGCAGTAGAATGCGATCTGGACAAGCAGGGGCGCATTAACATCGCATCAAACCTACTCCAATATGCAAAACTCGAAAAAGAATGTGTGGTCATCGGCGTTTCAAATCGAATTGAGTTGTGGAGTAAGTCGATCTGGGAACAATATACAGAAGAGCAAGAAGATTCTTTTGCTGAAATTGCTGAAAACATGATTGGGTTTGATATATAATAATCCCTTGTGCAGCAAGCTTTCTACACATTCATTTCTATTTGAAAAAGGTGGGACCATAACATCATGTTTCAACATGAGACAGTATTATTAAAAGAAACAGTTGACGGTTTAAACGTCAAAGAAGACGGTACATATGTAGACTGCACGCTGGGCGGAGCAGGTCATAGCTCATATTTACTATCTCAACTATCAGAAAAAGGTACATTGATTGGATTTGACCAAGACGATGCTGCACTGGATCATGCACGAGAGAAGCTCGCGGACTCTAAAGCGAACATTCTTTTCATAAAAAGCAACTTCCGATATTTAAAAGAACGTCTGAATGAACAAGGCATTACAAGCGTAGACGGTGTGATTTTTGATCTTGGGGTTTCATCTCCTCAGCTCGACACACCAGAGAGAGGCTTTAGTTATCACCATGATGCACCTCTTGACATGCGAATGGATCAAACAGCCGCATTGTCGGCAAAGCAAGTGGTGAATGAATGGCCATTTGAAGATCTAGTTCGGATTTTCTACAAATATGGGGAAGAAAAATTCAGCAAGCAAATCGCACGCAAAATTGAAGAAGCTAGAAAAAAAGCGCCAATTGAAACAACAGGTGAGCTTGTCGACATTATCAAAGAAGGAATTCCCGCACCTGCAAGACGAACTGGCGGACATCCAGCAAAAAGAGTGTTTCAAGCGATCCGAATTGCCGTAAATGATGAATTGAAAGTTTTTGAAGAAGCACTAGAACAAGCAATAGAGTTACTCAATCCGAAGGGGAGAATTTCTGTCATTACATTCCATTCACTTGAAGACCGGATTTGTAAAAGTACATTTAAAGAAATGTCTTCTCTTCCAGAACTTCCGCACGGACTACCAGTGATTCCAGAAGGACTTGAACCAAAGCTAAAGCTGATCACGAGAAAACCAATCGTTGCATCAGAACAAGAGCTGGAACATAACAACCGTGCCCGTTCAGCGAAGCTCCGAATTGCAGAAAAAAAGTAAAACGACACCATAGATGATGATAAAAAGGAGGTTTCTTATGAGTAATTTGGCTTACCAAAGAGAAGTAAAGCAATATCAAACAGAGCAGCAAGGCCAATCGGTTGTTATTAAAAGAAGAGGTTCTATCACACTTGGTGAAAAAATCTTACTTGTCATGTTTGTCATGGCTCTTATGTGCAGCTCCATTCTCATCATTTCTAAAGCCTTTGCTGTCTATCACGCCAATATCGAGGTGCAGAAATTAGAGCAGCAAGTATCTTTAGAATCGAAGAAGATCACTGAGCTTCAAAAGGAAAAAGACTTGCTGAGCGAACCAGAAAGAATCATCGAAGCTGCGAAAAAAGCAGGCTTAAGCATTTCGAAAGATGTTAAGAAGGTCGATTAAGATGGCGATGCCTAAAAAGAATAAAATGATGAACAGAGGCGCGGCAATTGCGAGTATTTGCTTCGCCCTGTTTTTCTTTATCATCCTTGCACGTTTTATTTATATTCAGATTACAGGAACGGTCGATGGTCAAGTGTTAGCCGCAAAGGCAAATGAACAATATCAATCGAAGAAAACACTTGAAGCCAAAAGAGGATCTATTTTAGACCGAAATGGGAATGTGATTGCCGAGGATACATCTGTCTATAAGCTGATTGCGATCATGAGCAAGAAAATGACGGTCGATCCAAAGCACCCAATGCATGTCGTTGACAAAGAAAAGACAGCAAAAGAGCTGTCAAAAGTAATTGATATGAGCGAAAGCGAAATTTTAAAGCGTCTGAATACAAAAGATGCGTTCCAAGTTGAGTTTGGTAAAGCTGGGAAAGACATCAGTTTTTCAACAAAGGAAAAAATTGAAAAGCTAAAGCTTCCAGGGATCGCATTTGAAAAAGACACGAAGCGATATTATCCAAACGGCATGTTTGCTTCAAATCTGATCGGTTATGCAAGATTAGATGAGGCGACAAAGGACATGTCAGGCGCGATGGGACTTGAGAAGGCGCTGAACAAATTTTTAAAAGAAAAAGACGGCTATGTGACATATAACAGTGACAGAAGTGGATGGGCTCTTCCAAATAGTAAAGAAGACATTGTCGCTCCGAAGGATGGAAAAAATGTCACGCTGACCATCGATCAAAAAATTCAAGCGTTCCTTGAAGAAAGTATGACGCAGGTTGCTAAAAAATATAAACCGAAGAAAATCATTGCTACAGTCGTTGACCCAAAAACGGGAAAGGTGCTCGCGATGGGACAGCGGCCAAGCTTTAATTTAAATGAATTAGACATTACGAATTATAACAATGATGTCATTTCATATGCGTTTGAACCAGGTTCAACGATGAAAATCTTTACACTTGCTGCGGCAATCCAAGAAGGGGTCTACCAAGGCAATGATAAATATCAATCTGGTACTTATAAAGTAGGCGGCGGCCTTGTAAGAGACCACAACAACGGAAATGGCTGGGGGAAAATTGAATTTCATGAAGGTGTTCTCCGTTCGTCAAACGTAGCCTTTGCAAAGCTGGCAAAAGAAAAATTAGGCTTCACGCGCTACGAACAATATTTGCAGAAGTTCCATTTCTATGACAAAACAGGTATTGACTTGCCGAACGAAGCGTCTAGTAAAATCAATTACAGATACGAATATGACAAAGCATCGACAGCTTACGGTCAAGCGTCTGCCATTACACCGATTCAACAAATCGAAGCAGCGACAGCGATAGCAAACGGTGGAACGATGATGAAGCCATATGTCATTGATCATATTACAGACCCGAACACAAACAAAACGATTTTACAGCACGAACCAACAGTAGCTGGAAAACCAATTTCCTCAGATACAGCAAAGCAAGTACGTGACATTTTAGGTGAGGTTGTTTCCTCGAAGATTGGAACAGGTCAGCCTTACCAAATCAAAGGCTTTGACGTTGCTGGAAAAACAGGAACAGGACAAATCGGCGGTGCCGGCGGTTACCTCCAAGGAAGAAACGATTACGTCTTTTCATTTATGGGAATGGCGCCAAAAGATGATCCAAAGCTGCTCGTTTATGTAGCTGTACAGCAGCCGCAGCTGTCAGACACAGAAACTGGCTCTGCCCCAGTTGCACAAATCTTTAACCCAGTGATGAAAAATAGTCTGCTATATTTAAATATTGCACCAACAAAAACAGACGATAAAAAATCAGGCGAACAAAAAGTGAAGCAAGAAACAATGCCTTCACTCTTAGATTTAGAAGTGAAGCAGGCGGAAACAGAAGCCAAAAACAAAAACTTAACGCCTGTTGTCATCGGCGACGGCCTCTCCATTAAACGACAGTGGCCAAGTGCAGGCTCTGAATTCTCTGAAAGTCAGAAAGTTTTCTTGAAAACAGCAGGGAAAACCATCAAAATGCCTGATATGACAGGCTGGTCGAGAAGAGAAGTCCTTCAATATGCATCCATTTCTGGTGTGCATATTGAAACAAAGGGACAAGGATATGCTGTCAAACAAAGTGTTAAAAGTGGAGCGGAGATTTCAGATAAAGTCGTCACAGTGACATTTAAAAGCCCGAATTAATTGCAAAACCTAGCAAACGACTTGCTAGGTTTTTTCTTTTGCCGAGCGGGATAGACGGGACGTTCTACATAAGGACGGGCCTGCATATGATGGAAACAAGCCATATGTATGTAAGGAGTGAACCGGGCGTGCGAGTATCAAGTGTAACAGTGAGAAAACGATTGCTTTTCGTGCTGCTGATTGGGGTGATCATTTTTTTCATCATAGATACTAGATTAGGATATGTACAGTTTATTATGGGTGAGAAGCTCACAAGTTTAGCAAAAGATTCATGGAGCCGTAACCTCCCGTTCGAACCAGAAAGGGGAGATATTTTGGACCGAAATGGGGTAGAGCTTGCGACGAACAAAAGTGCCCCATCTATATTGGTCGTTCCGCGTCAAATTAAAGATCCCGCAGAAACAAGCAAGAAACTGGCGGCAGTACTGAATATGTCTGAGGAGAAAGCGTACAAGCACGTCACAAAGAAAACATCGATCGAACGAATTTCTCCAGAGGGAAGAAAAGTATCTCATGAAAAAGCAAAAGAAGTCAGAGAGCTTGATTTAGATGGAGTTTATGTTGCGGAAGACAGCATCAGACACTATCCGTTCGGCAGTTTTCTTTCTCATGTGCTTGGCTTCGCTGGAATTGATAATCAAGGGTTACTTGGACTGGAAGCCTATTATGATGATGACCTGAAAGGTGAAAAAGGCTCTGTAAAGTTCTATTCCGATGCAAAAGGGCAGAAAATGCCAGATGAAGCAGATGAT
Organism: Bacillus sp. Nf3; assembly: GCF_003028545.1. Lineage (NCBI taxonomy): Bacteria > Bacillati > Bacillota > Bacilli > Caryophanales > Bacillaceae > Bacillus > Bacillus sp. Nf3. The sequence continues at coordinate 267,654 of NZ_PYUA01000003.1, forward strand.
TATACACCGCCTAAAGATGGCCTTGATATGAAGTTAACTGTCGATGCGAAAGTACAAACCATCATAGAACGGGAATTAGACAACGCGCAGGCAAAATATAACCCAGACGGCATGATTGCAATTGCGATGAATCCGAAGAACGGTGAAGTGCTGGGGATGTCGAGCAGACCGGATTTTGATCCAGCGGATTATCAATCAGTTGACTCGAAAGTGTTTAACCGAAATCTACCGGTGTGGAGCACATATGAGCCAGGTTCGACGTTTAAAATAATTACACTTGCAGCAGCACTAGAAGAGAAAAAAGTCAATTTAAAACGCGATCATTTTTTTGACAGCGGATCTGTAACAGTAGATGGTGCAAGGCTTAGGTGCTGGAAAAAAGGCGGGCACGGATCACAGTCATTTTTAGAAGTGGTTCAAAACTCATGTAACCCTGGCTTTGTTGAACTAGGCGACCGTCTAGGAAAGGATAAATTATTTTCCTATATTAAAAATTTTGGGTTTGGCCAAAAAACAGGAATTGATCTTCAAGGGGAAGGGCGAGGCATTTTGTTCCCGCTGGACCGGGTTGGTCCTGTAGAGCAGGCGACAACTGCCTTTGGTCAAGGTGTATCTGTTACGCCGATACAGCAAGTAGCTGCCGTAGCCGCAGCGGTAAATGGCGGAACACTTTACACGCCGTACATTGCAAAAGAATGGATAGATCCAATCACAAAAGAGGTTGTGAAAAAGCAATCACCGATTGCCAAAAAGAAAGTGATTTCAGCAGAAACATCAAAAGAAATCAGATATGCGCTTGAAAGTGTAGTCGCTCAAGGGACTGGCCGCAATGCATTTGTTGAAGGATATCGTGTTGGCGGAAAAACAGGGACAGCACAGAAGGTAAAAGACGGCAAGTACATGGAAAATAACCACATTGTGTCGTTTATCGGGTTTGCGCCTGCTGATGATCCAAGTATCGTTGTATATGTGGCTGTAGATAACCCGAAAGGCACCATTCAATTTGGCGGGACAGTTGCTGCACCAATTGTGGGTCATATTATGCGGGACAGCCTGCCTGAAATGGGTGTGAAAAAAAGAAAAGGACAAATTGAAAAGAAGTACCAGTGGCTGGACACAAAAACCATTGAGGTACCGAATCTTGTAGGGGGATCTGTTTCAGATCTTGAATCACTTTTGATTAACCTTAGGATCGATGCTTCTGGAACTGGCAGTAAAGTGGTGAAGCAATCACCTGCTGCTGGGACGAAGGTCAAAGAAGGCTCCACCATCAGATTATACTTAAACGATGAATAATAAAGAATGAACAGAGGGTAGCCGCACTCATTCGGCTGCCTCTTTTTGTTGAAAGAGAAGGTCTGTTTGAAAAAAAGAACCTAAAGTGTGTTTTTTCCAAGAGAAACTTAAGGAATACGCTGGATGTATCCTTTTTTTTACGATAAAATATAGACTGTGTGTTTTTTTCGCAAGACATGCACGTGAACGAATTTGAGAGGTTTGATATGAAATGAAATTACAAGAACTCCTTACATACTTTAAAAGTGAAAACAACGAATTAATAAACGAAAATCCTGATATCACTTCCATCGAAATGGATTCTAGAGAGGTGAAAAAAGGAAGCCTTTTTGTCTGTATAAAAGGTTATACAGTAGATGGACACGATTATGCTGAAAAAGCGGTGAAGAGCGGGGCTGCAGCAATTGTAGCAGAATACCCTCTTAACATAACAGATGTACCAGTCATTATTGTGAAACACTCTCAAAGAGCTCTTGCAAGAATAGCTGATGCGTTTTACGAACAGCCAACTCATAAGCTGAATCTCATCGGGATCACAGGAACAAACGGAAAAACTTCCACAACACACATGATTGAACAAATGATGAGAAAAGCCGAAAAGAAAACAGGCTTAATCGGTACGATGTATATGAAGGTGAATGATGACATTCTCGATGTGAAAAACACGACACCTGAAAGTGTCACACTTCAGAAGACCTTTAAACAGATGCTTGATCAAGATGTAGACACAGCCATTATGGAAGTATCATCACATGCACTGCATCTTGGCAGGGTACATGGATGTGATTATGATATTGCCGTTTTCACAAACCTTTCGCAGGACCATCTTGACTATCACAACACAATGGAAGAATATAAACATGCGAAAAGCTTGCTGTTTTCACAGCTTGGCAGTGCCTTTCATCACGATAAGCCAAAGCATGCGATTTTAAATGCGGATGATGATGCTTCGAGTTACTATGAAAAAGTGACAGCTGCTGAAGTCATGACATATGGCTTAGAGCAAAAAGCAGATGTCATGGCAAAGAATATTCAAATCAAGCCGAAGGGAACTCAATTTGATTTAATCACTCCAATTGGCACAAAAAATGTGACAGTTGCCCTTATCGGTAAGTTTAATGTGTACAACATCCTAGCAGCTGTATCAGTAGGGATCGTATCTGGTTTGACATTTGAAACGATTGTAAGTGCTATTGAAGAGCTGGAGGGAGTCAAAGGCCGATTTGAACTTGTGAACTGTGATCAAGATTTCCCTGTGATCGTCGATTACGCCCATACACCTGACAGTTTAGAAAATGTCCTGACAACGTGTAGAGAATTAACAGACGGCAAAATTTTCTGTGTGATAGGCTGCGGCGGCGACCGTGATAAAACAAAGCGTCCTCAAATGGCCCAAATCGCTGTGAAGTATGCAGATGAGCCTGTATTTACATCAGACAACCCAAGAAGCGAAGATCCTTCAGCTATCTTAAAGGATATGGAAAATGGTGTGCCAGACGCATATTATCATAGCTTTGTGAATCGCAAACAAGCCATCTTTTTTGCAATTGCCAATGCGAAAAAGGGCGATACAGTCTTAATAGCGGGTAAAGGTCATGAGACATATCAAATCGTTGGCGATCAAGTTTACGATTTTGATGATGCAAAGGTTGCTATGGACGCTATTTTAGATCTAAACAAATCTTAAAATGATGAAAAGAGTGTAATGAAATGAAGCATTTTGTACAAAAACAACATACGAAGAACACGAATGAATACCTTAATAATGAATGCAATTTTCTGATGGAAAACGGCTTTGGAAATTCGGAAGGAGTAAAGAACGATGCTTGAACAGGTGATATTGTTTACAATCATAATGGGATTTTTAATCAGTGTTCTTTTATCCCCGATTTTTATTCCGTTTTTAAGAAGACTTAAATTTGGTCAAAGTATTAGAGAAGAAGGACCACAGTCTCACCAAAAGAAATCAGGTACTCCGACAATGGGCGGAATTATGATTATCTTCTCTATCACAATTACGACGATTGTGATGATCAACAAATTTTCTGAGATTAGTCCAGAAATGTTTTTACTGTTATTTGTCACGCTTGGCTACGGTCTATTAGGATTTTTAGATGATTATATTAAAGTAGCGATGAAACGAAACCTAGGTTTAACATCGAAACAGAAATTAATCGGTCAAATTGTGATCGCAGTGATTTTTTATGCAGTCTTCCATTATTATCAGTTTGCAACGACGATTCGCATTCCAGGAACAGATGTCATCTTCGATTTAGGATGGGCTTACTTTATTCTTGTTGTTTTCATGCTTGTCGGAGGTTCAAATGCTGTGAACTTAACGGATGGACTGGATGGTCTATTATCTGGAACCGCTGCTATTGCCTTTGGAGCCTTTGCTATACTGGCTTGGAATCAATCACAGTACGATGTAGCGATCTTTTCAGTAGCTGTTGCTGGAGCCGTTCTTGGGTTTCTTGTGTTTAACGCGCATCCTGCAAAAGTATTTATGGGTGATACAGGGTCGCTTGCTTTAGGCGGAGCGATTGTAGCGATTGCCATTTTAACAAAGCTTGAAATTTTACTTGTCATTATTGGAGGAGTATTTGTTGTCGAAACGTTATCCGTTATTCTTCAAGTGATCTCCTTTAAAACAACTGGAAAAAGAATCTTTAAGATGAGTCCGCTTCACCACCACTATGAGTTAGTTGGCTGGTCTGAGTGGAGAGTAGTTGTCACCTTCTGGACAGCTGGTTTATTACTTGCTGTTTTAGGAATTTACATCGAGGTGTGGTTATAATTGAATAAGATGCAAATGTTAAAAAACGAACATGTACTAGTATTAGGTCTTGCAAAAAGCGGATATGCGGCAGCTTCAATTCTTCATGAGCATGGAGTAAATGTCATAGTAAATGACCAAAAGCCGTTTGAAGAAAATGAACCTGCTCAGCTTCTTTCTGAAAAGGGGATTGATGTCATTTGTGGCAGCCATCCTCTTCGTATGTTCGATGATAATGAAATCACGATTTTAATTAAAAATCCAGGAATTCCATATGAAAATGTGATGGTTCAAGAGGCGATTCGCCGCCAAATTCCAGTTTGGACGGAAATTGAATTAGCTTATCATTTAACCTCAGCTCCTTTTATAGGGATTACTGGATCAAATGGAAAAACCACTACCACGACTTTGATTTATGAAATGCTGAAACACGATAGTCAAAAAACTTTAGTGGCAGGTAATATTGGCACAGTTGCCAGCGAAGTCGCTGCAAAGGCAGCTGGCGATGAGTGGATTGTAACTGAACTGTCTTCTTTTCAGTTAATGGGAACAGTTGATTTTAGACCTAAAATCAGCTTAATATTAAATATTTTTGATGCACATTTAGACTATCACCACACTCGTGATGAATATGAAAAAGCAAAGCAGAAAGTATACGCACATCAACTTGAAGATGACATAGCTGTCATTAATTTCGATGATCCATCAGTCGTAAAACTGGCTGAAGCTTCAAAAGCAAAAAAAGTGTTTTTCTCGGTAAAAGAGCAAGTGGAACATGGTGCGTATATTAAACATGGTGCGATTTACTACATGAATGAACATATCATTGATTTAAAGGATGTTGTTCTTCCTGGTGAGCATAACCAAGAAAATATTTTGGCAGCTATTTGTGTCGTGAAAAATACAGGCTGTTCAAATGAAGCAATCGCACACGTTCTCACGACATTTAGTGGAGTGAAGCATCGTCTCCAGTTTGTAGATACAATTCAAAGTAGAAAATTTTATAACGATAGTAAAGCCACCAATATACTGGCAACAAGTAAAGCATTGTCAGCTTTTAAGCGGCCGACCATTTTACTAGCCGGCGGGCTTGATCGCGGTAATGAATTTGATGAATTGAAGCCTTTTATGAAAAATGTAAAAGGAATTATCACATTTGGTGAGACGGCACCTAAGTTTGTGAAGCTTGGTGAAGAACTGGGAATACATCACGTGAAACATGTCGATAATGTTGAACAAGCAGTACCTGCGGCGTTTAACATTTCTGAAGAAGAAGACGTGATTTTATTATCCCCGGCTTGTGCAAGCTGGGATCAACATAAAACATTTGAAGAACGTGGAGACATGTTTGTAAACGCCGTGCATATGCTTAAATAAGGGCTTGTCTCTCATATGACTGACAGCCCAAATGAAATTATGCTTGGGGTGTCGGTCTCTTGACGAATAAGAAAACTTCTCCGGACTTTTTGCTTGTTGTCATTACGTTACTTTTATTGACGATTGGTTTAATTATGGTGTACAGCGCTAGTGCTGTGTGGGCATCGTATAAATTTGATGATTCGTTTTATTTTGCAAAAAGACAGCTTTTGTTTGCCGGAATCGGAGTTATCGCGATGTTTTTCATTATGCGAGTCGATTATTGGACGTGGCGGACTTGGTCAAAGATATTGATTGCTGTTTGTTTTCTCCTTTTGCTGCTTGTACTTATTCCTGGTATCGGTATGGAGAGAAATGGATCAAGAAGCTGGATCGGTGTCGGTGCGTTTAGTATTCAGCCCTCTGAATTTATGAAGCTTGCGATGATTGCGTTTCTTGCAAAATTCTTATCTGAAAAACAAAAAAATATCACATCCTTTCGTAAAGGTTTCGCACCAGCATTAGGCATTGTGTTTTCTGCATTTGCAATCATAATGCTGCAGCCAGATTTGGGAACAGGGACGGTAATGGTTGGAACCTGTATTATTATGATATTTGTTTCAGGTGCGAGAATTGCTCACTTTATATTTCTCGGTCTTTTAGGGCTCAGCGGATTTGCTGCACTCGTCTTATCAGCGCCCTACCGCATAAAACGAATTACATCGTACTTAAATCCTTGGGAAGATCCACTAGGCAGTGGGTTTCAAATTATTCAATCCTTATACGCTGTTGGTCCAGGCGGTCTGTTCGGAATGGGTCTCGGTCAAAGTAGACAGAAATTCTTTTATTTACCTGAGCCTCAAACAGACTTCATCTTTGCGATATTGTCTGAAGAGCTTGGCTTTATAGGAGGATCACTCATTTTGCTGCTCTTTAGTGTTCTATTATGGAGAGGCATACGAATAGCACTTGGAGCCCCAGACTTATACGGAAGTTTCCTAGCAGTTGGCATTATTTCAATGGTTGCCATTCAAGTGATGATAAATATCGCAGTTGTTACTGGACTCATCCCTGTGACAGGTATCACGCTCCCATTCCTAAGTTATGGAGGCTCATCACTGACATTAATGCTGATGGCAATTGGCGTACTTTTGAATGTAAGCAGATACGCTAGATATTAATGTGCTGCTAGTTCATGAAACCATGATGATATTTATTTTGCAAAAGTACAAAAAAATGATTTGAAGAGTGAAAAAGACAGCTTTAGTATTGAAAGCATGTTTTTTGACTCTTCTTTACAGGTTTTAACGGAGCCCTGTTGTTTAAAACAGGGTTTATACTTTGTTCAGAGCAGAAAAAAATTGAGGGGAAATGGTATAATGCGTATAGTAATCAGTGGAGGCGGAACAGGCGGACATATTTATCCGGCCTTAGCTTTTATTAAAGAAGTGAAAAGACTGCATCCTAATGTAGAATTTTTATATATTGGTACTGAAAATGGACTTGAAAAGAAAATTGTAGAAAGAGAAAATATCCCTTTCAAGTCCATAGAAATTTCAGGTTTTAAAAGAAAGCTTTCCTTTGATAACGTAAAAACGGTGATGAGATTTCTAAAGGGCGTTCAAAAAAGCAAATCTTACTTAAAAGAATTCAAGCCAGATGCGGTCATTGGAACAGGTGGTTATGTGTGCGGTCCAGTTGTTTATGCAGCTTCTAAGCTGAAAATCCCGACTATTATTCACGAACAGAACAGTCTGCCTGGAATCACAAATAAGTTTCTGGCGAGATATGTTGATAAGGTAGCCATCTGCTTTGAAGAAGCAAAGGCACATTTTCCTTCTGAAAAGGTTGTATTTACGGGAAACCCTAGAGCCTCTGAAGTCGTCTCTATAAAAGAGGGGAAATCTCTTAAAGAGTTTGGGCTGGATGAAAAGAAAAAAACAGTTCTTATTTTTGGCGGGAGCCGTGGTGCTGCACCGATTAATAGAGCAGTCATTGACATGCAAGATGAATTAAAGGCTAAGAACTATCAGCTTTTATATATCACAGGTGAGGTTCATTATGAAAAAGTGCTGAACGAACTAAAGGAAAAAGATGCAGCACCTAATATGATCACAAAGCCTTTCTTGCATCAAATGCCGGAGTACTTGAAATCAATTGATGTGATTGTTGCAAGAGCGGGTGCCACAACGATTGCTGAAGTAACAGCCCTTGGAATCCCAACTATTTTTATTCCAAGCCCATACGTGACAGCAAATCACCAGGAAATTAATGCAAGATCACTAGAAAAGCATGACGCTGCAATCGTTTTAAGAGAATCAGAGCTTTCTGGAGAGAGCCTTCTTCATGCCATTGATGAAATTGCTGGTAATGAAGAAAAGTTAAACGAAATGAGCCGCTTAACAAAAGAACTTGGAGTACCGGATGCGGCTGGACGTTTATATAATGTATTAAAAGAAATTACGACTACATGATGGAATGATATTAGGTAAGGCGGAGGGTAATATGGAGAACTTGAAGAATGAATTATTAGAAGCGCAAGTCGGTAAAGTGCTTGAAAATGAGCCGCTTGCAAATCATACGACGATGAAAATAGGTGGGCCGGCAGATCTATTGATCGTTCCTAAAGATATCGATGCAGTTAAAACGATCATGGATCAGATAAAAAAACACCACGCGGACTGGACGGTTATTGGGAGAGGATCGAATTTACTCGTACTTGATAAAGGAATACGTGGCGTTGTCCTGAAGTTAGGCGCTGGACTTGATCATTTAACTATAAATGATGAAGAAATTACAGTTGGCGGGGGCTATTCTGTTGTAAGGCTTGCAACGTCTCTTAGTAAGCAGGGTCTTTCAGGGCTGGAGTTTGCAGCTGGTATTCCAGGATCTATTGGCGGCGCTGTTTATATGAACGCAGGTGCGCACGGATCTGATATCAGTAAGATCCTTGTGAAAGCGAGAATCTTATTTGAAGATGGAAGTATCGAGTGGCTAACAAATGAGCAGATGAACTTTAGCTATAGAACATCTGTCCTTCAAAAGGAACGACCAGGTATTGTTCTCGAGGCCGTGTTTAAGCTCAAACAGGATGATCGAGAGAAAATCACAAAGAAAATGCAGCAAAATAAAGACTATCGTAAGGAAACACAGCCTTACAATCGACCATGTGCAGGAAGTATTTTTCGAAATCCGCTGCCTGAATATGCAGGACAGCTTGTAGAAAAAGCGAATTTAAAAGGGTACCAAATTGGCGGAGCAAGAATCTCTGATATGCATGGCAACTTTATTGTGAACGCTGGTGGCGCTACTGCTCAAGACGTGCTGGACTTAATTCAATACATCCAAAAGAAAATTAAAGATGACTACAATGTAGATATGCATACAGAAGTAGAAATTATCGGTGAAGCAAATTAAAAGCTAGTTTTTATGAATGATGGCATCACAGGAAAACAAACGGCATGAAAGAATGCCGTTTGTTTTCTCATCAAAATGATGACCCAAAGGTGTGGACAAGCAGCTTTGAATGGGGTGAAGAATATACATGCGGCCTGATCATGAAAATGAAAAGATCGTCAATATAGAAGAACGAATTCCTAAAATTAAAGAACAAAGGAAGCAGAAAGCGAACCGGAGACTAATCTCTTTTATTCTACTGTTTTTTATCATGGTTTTAATCATTATTTATTTGCAGACACCAATCAGTAAAATTTCTTCTTTAACTATTACGGGTAACGAGCATGTCCCTACAAAACAACTTGTGAAACTTTCCCAAATTAAAGAAGGCGAAACAGAGTTTTGGAATTTAAATAAAGATTTAACAGCAGATCATATTAAACAAAACAAACTAATTAAAAGTGTTAGTATCAAAAAACATTTTCCGAATAAGGTCAGTATTGCTGTCAAAGAATATGCCAATATTGCGTATCTTCAAAAGGGAAATCTATACTATGAGCTTCTTGAAAATGGGACAGCATTACCAGAAGAAGTCACACCAAGTCATGCAGGACCTATTTTTGTGGATTGGGACAATAAAGAGAAGCTGAAGCTAACTGTAAGATCTTTGAATCAGCTGCCAGCCTCTATTCAGGAACTCATCTCTGAAATATATTATGTGCCGACAAGCTCAAACCAATGGCTCGTTAAATTTTATATGAATGATGGGAACACTGTGATTGCATCAATTAAAACATTCGCTGATAAAATGAAAACTTATCCTGCCATTGTAAAAGAACTTTCACCTTCTGAAAAAGGTACAATCCATATGGAAGTCGCGACGTATTTTGAAGCGTTTAAATCTAAGAAAAAGGAAGATGAACGTTGAGAGGCAAAACAGTTATATTCTCAATTGTAATGCTTGTTCTTGGTTTTCTGATTTCTTTTTCATACCAATATACTAAGCAGCATCAGGCAGAGGTCATTCGCACAGAGCAATGGAAAAAAGAATACTCCTTGAAAAGTCAGCTGACAAAGCAAGAAAAGGCGAATCAGAAACTTGAAAAAGAATTATACAGCCTTCAATCACAGGTTCAAGCCACTGAGTCCAATTTGAAAAATGAAAAAGAGCAGTATTTTAATGTATTGGAAGATGTTGAGAAATACAGGATGTTTACAGGAGAGATCGGCGTAAAAGGAAAAGGGGTAAAAGTATCCCTTGAAGATGCATCTTATATCCCGAGTGGACAAAATGTCAATAATTACATTGTTCATGAGAGCCACATTTTTCATGTGATAAACGAACTATTTATATCAGGAGCTTCTGCCGTATCTATTAATGGACAGAGAATTACACACCAATCATACATACATTGTAACGGCCCAGTTGTCACAGTTGACGGTGTACAGCATCCAGCGCCGTTTGTCATTTCTGCTATCGGTGATCCGGCTGTGTTAATACCTGCATTAAATATTGCAGGAGGAGTGGTCGATCAGCTGACAAGTGATCATATTTCGATGACGATTGAAAAAAAGGATATTCGTATGAATCCTCTTTTAAAACACAAAGATTAAAAGTGAAAAGGTGAGTGGTGTTGAGGAAAAAGAAGCCTTTACTTAGTTTGACAGTCTTAATGGTGATATTCGGCATCATGGTCTCCATCCAATTTAACTCATTGCAAAAGCCCAAAGTTCGTGATACTCGCGATGTGTGGGAGCTAAGAGAGGATTTATCTGCATCTAAAAGTAAAGAATTGGATTTACTGAAAGAAATTGATAAATACGATGAAATGCTGAAAAAGTATGGTCATCAAGGTGATCAATCAAAAGAAGCTCAACTAACGAAAACATTAAAAGATTTAAAAGAAAAGGCTGGTTTTACAGAAGTGACAGGGGAGGGAATAGAAGTTGACATCTCTCAGCTCTTCTCTAAGGACCTGACTGGAGAAGAAGTGAAAAATATCCCGCCTGATCTTCTGAAAAAGCTAATCAACGAAGCCAATATGTATGGAGCAAAGTATATTTCCATTAATGACCACCGTGTGATTAATACAAGTGTGATTCGAGATATTAATGGCACGACGAAAATGGATGGCTACAGCTTAGATGGTGATGAAGTGACCATCAAGATGATCAGCGACCAGGCCGACAAATTATACAGCCGTTTAAATGTATCAGATATTGGTGATTTGTTTGCTCAGGAAAATTTCGGTTTGAGTATTAGCCAGCCAAAGCAACAAATTCAACTAAAAGCATATGACGGTGCAATTCAGGTAAACGAGTTGAAGCCTCTTGACGATGTAAAGGAGGGAAAATCTTAATGTGGCTTCCTGTACTTGGCTTAATCATAGGAGTTGCGATCGGTTTCTTAACAAATTTTACGATACCGAATGAGTATTCTAATTATCTTTCCCTCGCTGTACTTGCTGCACTTGATACATTGATTGGTGGAATCAGGGCACATCTGCAAGGGGCATACGATGAACTAGTGTTTGTATCAGGCTTCTTTTTTAATATTATACTTGCAATAAGTTTAGCTTTTCTGGGCGTCCATCTTGGTGTAGACTTGTACTTAGTCGGAATGTTTGCTTTCGGCGTTAGATTGTTTCAAAATATAGCAGTTATTCGAAGAATTCTACTAACTAAATGGACAATTTCTAGAGAAAAAAAGAAAAAAAGTGAGTCATAAAAAAGGATATACATATGATGTAACGAATATTTTCAGTAATCCTAATAAAAAATGTTGATTTTTTAAGTTTTGTTACACACTTGTAAAAACACATTCATTGTATTGTTGTTCAGCAAATAATAGAATAGAAAGTATTGATATGTGAGGAGGTGCCATAGAATGAACAACAATGAAATTTACGTCAGCCTTGACATCGGTACATCCAATATAAAAGTCATCGTCGGAGAAATGGCGGATGATTCGCTTAACATTATAGGTGTTGGAAATGTCCCTTCAGAAGGGTTAAAAAAAGGATCGATTGTTGATATAGATGAGACAGTTCATTCTATTAGACAAGCATTTGAACAGGCTGAAAGAATGGTAGGTTTTCCTTTACAAAAGGCGATTGTCGGAATTAACGGAAACCACATTCATATTCAGAATACGAGCGGCGTGGTCGCAGTATCTAGTGAAAACAAAGAAATACATGCTGAAGATGTGAGACGTGTCTTAGATGCTGCACAGGTAGTATCTATTCCTCAAGAACATCTCGTCGTAGACGTCATCCCGAGGCAATTTATCGTCGACGGAAGAGATGAGATCACTGATCCGAAAAAAATGCTTGGTGTTCGGCTAGAGGTGGATGGATCGTTGATTACAGGTTCTAAAACGATTCTACATAACTGGCTCCGATGTGTAGAGAGAGCTGGAATTGAAATTATGGATATTTGCTTGCAGCCGCTCGCATCAGGCTCAGCAGCATTATCGAAAGATGAAAAAAATCTAGGGGTAGCTCTCGTCGATATTGGCGGCGGATCTACAACGATTTCCGTATTTGAAAACGGGCATCTCTATTCTACTCACAGTATCCCTTTGGGCGGAGAGAACATTACAAAAGATTTGTCTATAGGACTTAGAACTTCTACTGAAGAAGCTGAACGAATCAAAAAACAATTTGGACATGCGTTTTATGATGAGGCATCGTCTGAGGAAACATTTGAAGTTTCTGTCATCGGTACTGATCAGAAACAGACGTATACACAGCTTGAAGCGGCTAATATCATCGAAGCTCGGCTGGAAGAAATCTTGCTCTTTGTGGCAGAGGAATTAAGAAATATGGGTGTCCATGATTTGCCTGGCGGATTCGTTCTAACAGGTGGACAGGCAGCTATACCAGGTATCCTTTCTCTTGCACAAACGGTCTTGCAAAACAATGTTAGAATTGCAAGTCCGAATTATATTGGAGTGAGAGAACCTCAGTATATGACAGGAGTGGGTCTGATCCACTTTGCTTATCGCAATGCAAAGATTCAGGGCAGACAGGTTGGATTCCAAATGCCGGATGAGGCGTTTCATGAAGTAGGCGCATCCATGGAGCCGGTTTCTTCTGCACCACAAGTGAAAGAAGCGCAGCCAAGACCGAAAGTAAAACAAAAAGCACAAGAAGAGACAAATAAAAAACCGGGCAAAATGAAAAAACTATTTAATATGTTCTGGGAATAGAATTAGATTTTCGACGGATTAGGAGGATTCAGCATGTTGGAGTTTGAAACAAATATAGACGGCCTAGCATCAATTAAAGTAATCGGAGTAGGTGGAGGCGGAAATAACGCTGTCAACCGAATGATCGAAAATGACGTACAAGGTGTCGATTTCATTGCAGTCAATACAGATGCACAGGCGTTAAATCTATCAAAAGCAGAAACGAAAATGCAAATCGGTGCTAAGCTGACAAGAGGGCTTGGAGCAGGTGCGAATCCTGAAGTCGGTAAAAAAGCTGCTGAAGAAAGCAAAGAACAGATTGAAGAAGTATTAAAAGGCGCTGACATGGTCTTTGTAACTGCTGGTATGGGCGGTGGAACTGGTACGGGTGCTGCACCTGTCATTGCAAAAATCGCAAAAGATTCTGGTGCATTGACAGTTGGAGTCGTGACTCGTCCTTTCACATTTGAAGGAAGAAAACGTCAGCTTCAAGCAGTAGAAGGAATTGCTTCTATGAAAGAAGCAGTTGACACATTAATTGTGATTCCAAACGATCGCTTGCTTGAAATTGTTGATAAAAACACGCCAATGCTTGAAGCATTCCGTGCAGCAGATAACGTACTACGACAAGGTGTTCAAGGGATCTCAGATCTTATTGCTACACCAGGTTTAATCAACCTTGACTTTGCTGACGTGAAAACGATCATGTCTAATAAAGGTTCTGCTCTTATGGGTATTGGTGTCGCAACTGGTGAAAATCGTGCTGCTGAAGCTGCGAAGAAAGCTATTTCTTCACCACTTCTGGAAACGGCAATCGATGGTGCACAAGGTGTCATCATGAATATTACTGGTGGTACGAACCTAAGTCTTTATGAGGTACAAGAAGCAGCGGATATTGTTGCTTCTGCATCTGACGAAGATGTAAACATGATTTTCGGGTCTGTCATTAATGATAACTTGAAGGATGAAATTGTGGTAACGGTTATCGCAACTGGATTTATTGAGCAAGAGCCAGAAGTGACAAAACCACAAAGAAATCCATTAGGACAAGGATTAAAGCAAAATCAATCCATTCCTCAAAAGCGTGAAGTCAAACGTGAGGAACATCAGCAGCCATCATCTCAGCCGAGACAAAATACACAATCTAGCGATGATACGCTGGATATCCCAACGTTCTTGCGCAATCGTAATAAACGCTAGTCGAGTATCACTCATCCCCTTCCATTGGAAGGGGATTTTTTTCATGTCTCAAATATAATCAAACCAGCATCTCTTCTGAATAAAAAGTCTTGAATGTGTCTGGATTACTTCATTCAACATATGTATTTTGACTTAGAGTGATTAAGTAAAAAGAATCATTTTTAAATCCTATTACAAAAAGCGACAAAATGATGATCTTTATTTGACTACATTAAATAGAACACCATGAATCTTGTCATGAACAAAGGAAAGGGAGGAGTGAGACCCACACTCTGTTTGACCATTTGAGGAGGAGGGATTTGATTGAAAGTGAAGTTTCGCAAAACCGCCGGCTATCGTTTGATGAGTCTTTTGGTGATTGGTACTTTAACGATGACAAGCTTTGGAATGGTTCAAGCAAAATCGACTTCTACCTCATATCAAGAGGAAGCTGTTTCCTCCAAAAAAACAAAAGCAAAGATATCATCTAGATTAATGAAACAGTTTCAACAAGAAGACAAGGTGACCTTTTTAGTCAAAATGAAGGAACAAACAAATGTGAAAAAAGTGGCGAAGGATGCTGTGTCAATAGCCAAAAAACAGAAGTTAACAGCTGCTAAAACGCAGTACACAAAAAGATCAGCAGTTGTATCAGAACTAAGAGCAACATCTGAAGAGACGCAGGAAACGCTGCTTGCTTATTTACAAAAGGCACAAAAGAAAAACCAAGTGAAGGCTATTCATTCGTACTATATTGTGAATGGTCTCGCTGTGACGGGAACGAAAGAAGTCATGGAAAAGGTGGCTTCCTTCCCAGAAGTAGATCAAGTGCTACCAAATGAAATCCGTCAAATTCATCGTCCTGTTGATTTGAAGACTTCAAAGCCGAACAAACAAATCAAAGCAGCAGATGGAATCGAGTGGAATATTTCTCAAGTTCATGCCCCAGAAGCGTGGGCTTTAGGCTATGACGGTACTGGTACCGTTGTGGCAAGTATTGATACAGGTGTGGAATGGGATCATCCTGCATTAAAAGAAAAGTACCGCGGTTTTGATCCTGCACGTCCGAATGAACCTTCTCATGAATTCAATTGGTACGATGCAACGACAGGTTCTGAAACGCCATACGATGATTTAGAGCATGGTACACATGTGACGGGAACGATGGTTGGCTCTGAGCCAAATGGAGAGAATCAAATTGGCGTCGCACCAGGTGCAAAATGGATTGCGGTGAAAGCTTTCTCAGAAGATGGTGGATCAGATGCTGATCTGCTTGACGCAGGTGAATGGATTTTAGCTCCAAAAGATGAAAACGGAAACCCTCATCCAGAAAAGGCACCAGATGTAGTCAATAATTCTTGGGGCGGCGGGCCTGGTCTTGATGATTGGTATAAAGATGTGGTCAATGCTTGGAGAGCGGCAGATATCTTCCCAGAGTTTTCAGCTGGTAATACGGATTTATTTAACCCTGGCGGTGAGGGATCTATTGCAAATCCTGCGAACTATCCAGAAGCCTTTGCGACGGGTGCAACAGATCAAAACAATAAATTGGGTTCTTTCTCTTTGCAAGGTCCCTCTCCATATGGCGTCATGAAACCAGATATTGCGGCCCCAGGGGTAAACATTCGTTCTTCTATACCTGGAAAAGGGTATGAGGATGGCTGGAATGGAACCTCGATGGCAGGTCCGCATGTTTCAGCTGTTGTGGCTCTTCTTCGCCAAGTACAGGCAGATCTGTCTGTGGAAGAGATCGAAGAAATTCTCATTGATACTGCAAAGGCGCTGACAGATCAGCAATTCCCGGAATCCCCTAACAATGGCTATGGGGCAGGATTAGTTGATGCAAGAGAGGCGATCACAGCATTAACAGATGGAATTGGCAAGATTGAAGGACAGGTAACAAAAGAAGGAGAAGATACAGAACCACCTGTTTTTTCTCATAAAGGACCGAATGAAATTTTTGCCTCTACGCCAACTCCTCTAAGCATCACAGCAGAAGATGAAGTAGCTGTGACAAATGTCTCCTTGAGCTATCAAGTGGATCAAGGGAAAAGGGAGACGCTGCAAGCAAAACGTACGGATGGAAATCATTTAAAAGGGACATATGTTGTCCAGCTACCAGAACTTGAGGGAGAAAATGTCACGTACCGATGGATTGTGAAAGATTTTGGAGAAAATGAAGCCGCATCAGAACCGTATACGCTTCCGATTAGAACATCCATCACGACTGGCTACTCGCAAGATTTTGAAGCATGGCCTAGTGGATGGTTCAGTGGTGGAACAAAAGATCCTTGGCAGTGGGGAAAGCCGACCACAGGTCCGAATCAAGCCTTTACTGGAGATCATGTTTACGCCACAAACCTAGACAGTCCTTATGAAAATTCAACAGATGCTCATTTATCCATGCCGATGATTGCTGTACCTGAGTCAGGCTCCTCCTTTTTACAATATCAATACTGGCATGACCTTGAAGCAAATTATGACTATGTGCATATTCATGTGCAGCCTGAGGGGGAAGATGCTGTCCAGGTGGCAGCCTACACAGGCAAAACAAGTGCATGGACAAAAGGAGAAGTTGATTTATCTGCCTACAAAGGCCAAAATGTGAGGGTTATTTTTCAGCTCAGAACGGATGGCAGTGTGACAAAAGACGGTTTTTATTTAGATGATGTGAAAATAACAGATGAAGCCTTGCCTCAAAAGGCAAAGAAACAACTTGGCATCATCAAAAAAGAAAAGCCAGCACAGGAGCAGAAGAAACCCGTTGATCCGAAAAGGGCAAAGCCTGCTAAAATAAAAGAAAAACATGTCCAGATGAAAAAGGAAAAAAGCTTAGATGCTCCGTCTATCAAAGCTCTTCCGATGAAGGCAGAAATCAGTGTTCTTGAAAGCGGCAAATCCACGTACACAGATGAAGCGACAGGGAGATATCAACTTTCTCATGGTGCAGGGGAGTTTACAGTGAAAGCTGAAGCATATGGATTTGAATCACGCACCCAAAAAGTCAATATTCCCTCAAATGACACGGCAGAGGCGAATTTCTCTTTGCAGCCACTTGAGAAACGAACGATCTCCGGCACAATTGTAAACGAAACAACGGGTGAAAAAGTCAAGGATGCCACGGTTTATCTTGTAGAGGATGCGAAAATTGAGCCGGTCAAAACAGATGGATCTGGCGAGTTTTCTCTAGAGGCATTGAGCGGTGTGTATACAGTCAAAGTATTTGCGAAAGGGTTTAAAGGATATTCATTTACAGCAGATGTGACAGAAAAGCCGCTTGAAAAAGCAATTAAGCTGGAACCTTTCATCGGTTTTGCTGGCGAAATTGGCTACGATGACGGAACAGCTGAAAATGCGCGGGCGTTCTATGATCCTGGCAATGGCTGGGCGGTGAAATTTTCATTAGAAAAGGGTAAGAAACAAGCGCAAGTTACAGGTGGACTTTTCCGTTTCTGGACAGCAGAGTGGCCAGCCCCTGGCGGAAATGAATTTGCGGTTGAAGTGTATGATGCGTCCGGAAAGGACGGCGCTCCCGGTGAGAAAATCGCTGGACCTTTCAAAGCGAATGCGCTGCGCAATGGTGAATGGACAAAAGTAAATTTAGAGGATCAAGCCATTACGGTGGAGGGAGATTTCTACCTTGTCTATATTCAAACGAAAAAGAATACGGAATCTCCAGGCCTTGCAACAGATGAAGATGGACCAAATGCAGAAAGAAGCTGGCAGCTGACAAGCGGTGCCTTTTCTCCTTCTCCAAAAGAAGAGGGAAATTATATGATTCGTGCGCTTGTCCAATATGAAGCAGATGTACCAGAAATAACATCTCCAAAAGCAGGAACGATCACGAACAAAGATGAACTGGAGATTGAAGGAAAAGCCTCTCCAGGGCTGGATGTAGCGATCTATCAAAACGATGAAGAGATTGCCAAAGTGAAAGCAGACCAGTCAGGTGTTTTCAAAGAGAAGGTCACAGTTTCAAGCGGAGAGCATGTATTCACGGCTGCCACTGTTACGGATAAAGGTGCAACGAAAAAATCCAAATCAGTAAAGGTGATCATTGATCAAACAGCCCCATCGCTAACGATAGATACACCGAAAAAAGGGGAAAAGTCTAACAAAGAATCTCTCACTGTAGAAGGAAAGGTAACGGATGATCATCTTGATCAAGTCACTGTGAATGGAAAAAAGGCAGCAATAAAAGATGGGAAATATTCTGCAAGAATACTGCTTGAAAACGGGAAAAATACGATCAAAGTAACAGCGAAAGATGCAGCAGGAAACAAAACGACTAAAAAAGTCGATATCGATGTTCAATACGAAGCACCTGAAATTTCGAAGCTGACACCAGCAGAGAATGTCAATCTATCATCAGGTGAGTCTGTTAAAATTTCATTTAAAAGCAGAGAAAAGTTAGACGCAACGTTTGTCATTCATATGCCGCTGACAAACGTTAGATCAAAGCTGCAAAATACAACAGAGCTGCCGCTTCGCGAGGTAGCTAACGGAACGTATGAAGGCTACTGGACAGCTACTTCTACCGC
This sequence comes from Bacillus sp. Nf3, assembly GCF_003028545.1. Lineage (NCBI taxonomy): Bacteria > Bacillati > Bacillota > Bacilli > Caryophanales > Bacillaceae > Bacillus > Bacillus sp. Nf3. The sequence goes on from NZ_PYUA01000003.1 coordinate 286,387, forward strand.
CAAAGCAAAAGGTGCAGTCATTGAAGTGATTGTGCGGGATGATTATGGAAATATCACACGACAAAAGGCTCCAGGCACATTAAATATCAATGAAAAATGACCCTTGAAAAAAGGCACGACTCCTAGGAGCGTGTCTTTTTCATTTCGAACAATTGTTTGAAGGCTTGTCCAGGAGCACACTCCCTTGCTTTGCGCTCTCATTCCTCGACAAAAACAATAACAATCCACCAAAAGTTCTCTATCATCCCCAACAAGAATTGACAGACTTCCATCTCATGGCTGTTTTATACTGGTACAAACAAGTGCAAGTACTGCTTTTGATTCTTTGTTTCAGATGAAAGGAGCAGAAGGTGGTCATTTATTTAGATGTGATTTGGCTGTTAAACTTTTGTTTTGATCTATTGCTTCTCTTACTCACTGCATTTATTCTCAAACGACAAGTAAAAAAAAGGCGATATATGTTAGGAGCTCTGATTGGATCGAGCATTGTTTTCTTGCTCTTTACACCATTTGCAATGTATGTGTCACACCCTCTAGGCAAACTGCTTTTTTCTGTCTTGATCGTGCTTGCAACTTTTGGATTTCAAAGATTTCGTTCCTTTTTTCAAAACCTGTTTGCTTTTTACTTTGTCACATTTTTGATGGGAGGAGGCATGATCGGGGTTCATTCGTTTTTACAAACCAATACTGTTATTCAAAACGGGCTGCTGATTTCACAAAATGATGGCTTTGGTGATCCCATTAGCTGGCTTTTCGTTTTAACTGGCTTTCCTGCGATTTGGCTCTTCTCAAAGAAAAGATTAGGAGAGGTCGGTGCGAAAAAAAGACAGTTTGATGAACAAGTACTTGTGGAGATACACATTCACGGAGAGACCATCCGGCTAAAGGGACTCGTCGATTCTGGCAATCAGCTGTATGATCCTATGACGAAAACACCTGTGATGATTGTTCAGGCCGATCAGCTTATGTCCATTTGCGGGGAGCCATTTATAGAGCTTATGAAGCAGTCTCATCCTGTTGAAGTGATGCAAAAGCTCGATGATCAATTTCCGCTTCTTGATCGTTTAAGACTTGTTCCATATCGAGCGGTCGGTCATGATCACGGGTTTCTTCTATGCTTAAAACCAGATACGGTCATCATTTATTCAAAAACACATATGATCAAGCCAGCCAAGTGTTTTGTAGGCATGAGTCTAAGCGGTTTATCAGCAGATCAGGAATTTCAATCCATCATTCACCCAGATATGTTAGACGGAAAAATCATCCAAGGGGTGTCTTAAGTTTTGGTGATGTCTTTTATCTTACGAGGTCAACTTGACATTTAGAAGGGAGAAGAAGATGAAAAAATTAAAATTTAAACTCACTTACTACTGGTATAAACTCCTCATGAAGCTAGGTCTAAAGAGTGATGAGATTTATTATATTGGTGGTAGTGAGGCGCTGCCGCCGCCATTATCAAAGGATGAAGAGCAGGAACTGCTTGTCAAATTACCAAAAGGTGATCAAACAGCAAGGGCCATCCTAATCGAAAGAAATTTACGGTTGGTGGTCTACATCGCAAGAAAATTTGAAAACACAGGGATAAATATTGAGGATTTAATTAGTATTGGAACCATTGGCCTGATTAAGGCAGTCAATACATTTAACCCAGAAAAAAAGATCAAGCTTGCCACATATGCTTCGAGATGTATTGAAAATGAGATTTTGATGTATTTGCGCCGGAATAATAAAATTCGTTCAGAAGTGTCGTTTGATGAGCCGCTCAACATTGATTGGGACGGAAATGAACTGCTTTTATCAGACGTACTTGGAACAGATGATGATATTATCACGCGGGATATTGAAGCAAATGTAGATAAAAAACTTTTGAAAAAAGCGCTGGAGCAATTAAATGACCGCGAAAAGCAGATCATGGAGCTCAGGTTCGGTTTGGTAGGCGGTGAAGAAAAAACCCAAAAAGATGTCGCTGACATGCTAGGAATTTCTCAGTCGTATATTTCAAGGCTTGAAAAAAGAATTATTAAACGATTACAAAAAGAATTTAACAAAATGGTCTAAAAAATTTTTTTGAAAGCTCTGTCCCTTTGCTGTCAAAGGAATCAACTTCTTTTCTCATGATTCTCGTCATCCATCGTGCATATTTTTCCATCCCAAGGAGATACTGAACTTTGTACAACAGCTCCTGTAGGGAGGGAAAAAAGTGTCCAGAAATAAAGTGGAAATCTGCGGAGTCGACACCTCCAAACTGCCTGTTCTGAAAAACGAAGAGATGAGAAAATTGTTCAGACAGCTGCAAGATGAAGGTGACGATACAGCAAGAGAAAAGCTAGTCAATGGCAATTTGCGGTTGGTTTTAAGTGTGATTCAGCGTTTTAACAACAGAGGCGAGTATGTGGATGATCTCTTCCAAGTAGGCTGTATCGGATTAATGAAATCAATTGATAATTTTGATTTAAGCCACAATGTCAGATTTTCAACTTATGCGGTCCCTATGATCATAGGAGAAATCCGACGATACTTGCGTGATAACAACCCGATTCGGGTGTCTCGTTCACTAAGAGATATTGCCTATAAAGCGCTTCAGGTCCGTGAGAGGCTGATTAGTGAGACAAGCAAGGAGCCAACGGCAGAAGACATTGCCAAAGTGCTGGAAGTGCCTCATGAGGAAATTGTCTTTGCCCTAGATGCGATTCAAGATCCTGTTTCTTTGTTTGAACCGATTTATAATGACGGAGGAGATCCGATTTATGTGATGGATCAAATTAGTGATGATCGGAACAAAGACACACAATGGGTAGAGGAATTGGCCTTAAAAGAGGGAATGCGCCGATTGAATGATCGAGAAAAAATGATTCTCCGCAAACGTTTCTTCCAGGGAAAAACGCAAATGGAAGTCGCTGAAGAGATCGGGATTTCTCAAGCACAAGTCTCAAGACTTGAAAAAGCAGCCATCAAACAAATGAATAAAAATATCTTTTAAAGCCGCCGCTTCATGTGCGGCTTTTTTCATTCTTGTGAGAGAGCACGTCTCTAGTATTGACTCTGTTATTTTTTTCATTTAATCTGTTTTTAACAAATGTTATTTTAGATATCATTTGTTAGGGAACACTTAAGCGGAAAGAAGGGTTATTATGACATTCCATGATGAAAGAAGGCTGCTCATAAAGGTTGCGCATATGTACTATGAAGAAGGCGCCACTCAATCTAAAATAGCAGAAGCTGTTGGGGTTAGCCGTTCGCTCATATCGAAATATTTGGCAAAAGCACGTGAAGCAGGAATCGTGGAAATCATTATTCATGATGAAGTGAATCAACAATATGGATCATTGGAAAGAAAAATAGAGCGGAAATATGGGCTGCGTGAAGTCGTCTGTGTGGAAACGCTCAGCCAAGAAACAACCAAAAGCCGAATTGGCGCTGCAGCGGCAGGCTTTTTGTTAAAAGTAATAAAGGATGGACAAGTCATCGGTTTTTCATCAGGAACCACTTTGCATGAAATGGCGAAAGCGATTACGTCAGTTCAGCACTATCCGTCCGTGACATTTGTTCCGCTTGTCGGGGGTGTGGGTAACGAAGATGTTGATATCCACGCCAACTATATAATTGCAAGGTGCACAGAAGCACTCAAATCTAAATGTGAGTTTTTACATGTGCCTGTTATGCTTGATACGAAAGAAGCGAAGGACGTACTAATACGGCAGCCATCAATCAAAAAAGTGATTAAACTAGGAGAATCATCAAATATTGCGGTTGTCGGAATTGGCGGGGTTCCGCAGCATTCAACGATGGTGAAATCTTATATGACAAGCGGTGAGGAGGATATTCTTCAAGCGAAGGATGTGGCGGGTGACATTTGCTATAACTTTATTGATCATCAAGGGGAAGTGTATCCCCACCCGTGGAACGACCGGGTAATGGGCATAAGCCCGCAAAAGCTGAAGGAAATCCCGCTAGTCATTGGTGTCGCTGGAGGAGAAGAGAAAATTGAAGCGATCCGGGCAGCATTAGAAGGTGGATTAATTCATGTATTGATTACGGATGAACGAACAGGAGATGCCTTATTAAAGTAACTACCTAATATGATTAGGTAGTTTTTTTGAGTCTTTAGACTCAAAAAGATTGAAAATTTTATCGATTTTAGCTTGACACAAAGTTGACACATCATATAAACTAAATTCATAACAAATGATAAATAAAATAACAAATGTTACATTGAACAGATTTTTGTTAATTTTTATAACATTTGTTAAAATTTTCAGATTATTTTTCTAGCAATCTACCCGAGAAGCAAGAAAACCTGAAAGGATGATTTAGATGTCAATCTATCAACAGTTGTTAGCTCGAGAACGCAGTGGAGATCCAATCAAAGTAGGAATTATTGGGGCAGGCCAGATGGGCTTTGGGCTCATTTCACAAATTTCTAAAATTCCAGGCATGATTGTAGCAGGTGTTTGTGATATTCACCTTAGTGCAGCGGAGAAGGCAGCGAATTTTTACAAGCAGCATGCGAAGCCGCATCAAATGGTCGTCACAAATGATTATAGGGAAGTGATTCAATCAGATTTTGTGGAAGTGGTCGTAGATGCAACAGGAGTTCCAGAAGTCGGAGCAAACATTTCTTTGGAAGCGCTTAATTCAAAAAAACATCTCGTTCTTTTAAATGTAGAAGTTGATATTACCATCGGTTTGGTGATGCATAAATTATTCACAAATGCAGGACTTGTTTACTCTGGATCAGCTGGTGACGAACCGGCAGCAACACTAGAATTATATGAATTTGCGAAAACAATGGGACTTGAGGTGCTCGTTGCTGGGAAAGGCAAGAACAACCCATTCTTCCCAGAAGCAAATCCAGATACGTGTAAAGCAGAAGCAGATAGTAAACATATGAGTGCACATATGCTCGCTGCCTTCCAAGACGGAACAAAAACAATGGCAGAAATGAACTTATTAAGTAACGCGACAGGGCTTTTGCCAGATAAAGTCGGTATGCACGGGGTTGAAGCAAATTTAGAGAATGTAGCAGATAAATTGAATCAAAAACAACAAGGTGGCGTGCTCGATAACTTCGGAGTCGTTGAATATGTAAATGGGCTAGCACCAGGCGTATTCGTTATCGTCAAGAGTGATCTTGAGCCAGTAGATGAAGAGCTTCGTTACTTAAAAGTTGGAAAAGGTCCTCACTACACGCTTTACCGTCCTTTCCACTTAGCGAGTCTTGAAACACCTGTTACCATCGCAAAAGCAGTCTTACAGCATGACTCATCGATCCACCCGATTGGTGTACCAGTGTCAGAAACAGTCGCTGTTGCGAAAAGAGATATTCAAGCAGGAGAATCACTTGACGGAATTGGCGGATACTCCGTAAGAGGTGTACTTGAAACGCATCAAGACATGAAATCGAACGGTCATATTCCGATTGGCTTAATCAGCGGAAAAGTCGTAGCGAAAAAAGACATCAAATTAGGACAGTTCCTCACTCATGATGATGTAGAGCTTGATTCAAACACAACCGTTTGGAAGCTGCGTTCATTACAAGATCACTTATTTCAATCATAAGGACGTGAAGCTATGGAAAAATTAGCAATCGTACTTTGTATCATTCTCATCGTGCAGTATGGATTATCTTTTATTCAAATCAAGTATTACCGCAAAAGCATGGACTCACTAATTGATGACTACAGAGGGAAACAGGGCTATCACTTATTTTCAGGAATGGAACGGCGCAAAGTTGGCCCTGGAGCCATTGCGCTCATCATTGTGGATGAATCGTATATTATTCAAAAATGTCATGTGCTTGGCGGCGTGTCGATCTTATCTAAATTTAAAGAAGTTCCTTCATATGAAGGCAAGCATGTAGGGGCTGTGCTGGACGAGCACCACATGATGAAGAAAACGTTGAAAAAACGTAAAAAGGCGCCAGCTGTCATGCAAGCACTTTCCATGGCGGCTGAGCAGGCACTTGTCTCGATTTCGAAAAAAAATATAACAAATGTGAACTAAAGAAAGGGGAGATGAAACATGGAATGGATTCAATGGTTTGGAGAGCACTTTATCGGAATGTTTGAAGCCGGCGGAAAGCAATTCATGGGCCTTGTTACAGGTATCGTTCCAACGCTTGTTGTGTTACTTACTTTCACTTATGCTGTCATGAAATTTATTGGAGAAGAGCGAGTGAATAGAGCCATTCAGTTTGCAGCGAAGTATACCATTTTGCGCTACACGTTAATGCCGATCTTATCCGTTCTTATTTTGACAAACCCAATGGCTTATACGTTTGGCCGCTTCTTACCTGAAAAACAAAAACCAGCATTCTATGATTCAGCTGTTTCATTTGTTCATCCGGTGACATCACTGTTCCCGTATGCCAACGCAGGAGAACTATTTGTCTACTTAGGAATTGCGAACGGGATTAAAGAAGCTGGATATTCAATGTCAGAGCTTGCTGTTCGTTACTTCTTAGTCGGGATCGTCGTCATTTTACTACGCGGAATCATTACTGAATGGATTACAAAATATTTAGCAGGAAAAATGAAAGCGAATTCATAATAGGGGAGGGTTAGACATGACAAACCACAAAGTATTTGTTGCAAAAGGTGCTGGCGGATGGGGAGAAGGTTTAGAGCTTGAACCAACTGGTAAAAGAAGAAAGGTTGTTTCCATTACAGGGGGAGGCATTCACCCGGTTGCACGTAAAATTGCAGAAATGACAGGGACAGAAGCATGTGACGGCTTTAAAAACTCCATACCAGAAGATGAAATGATGTGTGTTGTCATTGACTGCGGAGGAACAGCGCGAATCGGACTTTATCCAATGAAACGCATTCCTACTGTAGACGTTTTGGCATCCTCTCCTTCTGGACCGCTTGCTAAACATATTACAGAAGATATCTTCGTATCAGGCGTAACAGAAAAAGATATTTCCTATGCAGAAGCATCTGATGGTGAGGCAAAAGCAGAAGGTCAGGAAAACAGTGAGTCGATTGACAAAGAGAATTTCAAAGAGACGTATGCAAAGCTGAAAGAGGAAAATATCGAGCGGCAGGAAAAAGGCAATTTCCTGATGAGATTCTCACGAGGAATCGGGAAAGTCACCGGTACGTTCTACCAGGCTGGCCGTGATTCTGTTGATATGCTTTTGAAAAACATTATTCCATTCATGGCATTTGTCAGTATGTTAATTGGAATTATCAATTATACAAAAATTGGTGACCTGATTGCCCATTTTCTATCACCTTTGGCAGGATCTCTTTGGGGGCTCTTACTGCTCGTAGTGGTCTGTACATTGCCGTTCCTATCACCTGTCTTAGGACCTGGAGCAGTCATTGCCCAAGTCATCGGTGTTCTGATTGGTAGTCAAATCGCACTAGGAAACATTCCGCCTCAATTTGCACTTCCTGCACTATTTGCCATCAACGGTCAAGTAGGGTGTGATTTTATTCCAGTGGGGCTGTCACTTGGTGAAGCGAAGCCGGAAACGGTACAATATGGGGTACCAGCTGTTTTGTATAGCCGTCTCATTACAGGGGTTCTATCTGTTGTGATCGCATACGTTGCCAGCTTCGGTATGTATTAAACGTATTAAAGGAGGAATCGAGATACATGGTAACACAATCTGTCGTAAAAGAAATTGGGATCTTAGTCCCGCAATTTAAAGAAGATAAGCTGATTGTATTATTTGGACCCGCAGCGCCGCAGGAATTAAGAGATATGTCTGTTATTCATGAGTTCGAACATCTAGAAGAAGAGCCGCTGAAGCTGGGCGGAACCATTCAAGTGGGCGATCAAACATACACGATCACAGCCCTCGGCAATAAAGCAAATGACAACTTTAAAGAGCTCGGCCACATTTCGATCTACTTCCAAGAGCCGTTTGATGATGTATTACCAGGAGCTGTATTTGCATCCCCGCACACGTTTCCTGATATAAAAGAAGGCGTACGAATTGAAATTTCGTAACCATGTAAAAAAGCTGTTCCTAAAAAGGAGCAGCTTTTTTACATGAGGTTTACCAGAAAGAGCATTTACGATATGCTGTAAACATTCATTGTTTGTATATTCAGAATTTTTACTCAGGAGGAAGTTATCGTGTCACTTGAATTGAAGAATGTTTCATTAAAACGAAATGGGAAATGGCTCCTGCAGTCTATTGACTGGCAGGTGAACAAGCAGGAACACTGGGTACTTTACGGTTTAAATGGTGCGGGGAAAACCGCATTATTAAATATGCTCTGCTCTTATTATTTCCCCACGTCAGGCGAGATGACAGTGCTGGGACATGTCTTTGGCAAGGAGGCTCTTGGTGAAAAGCTCAGGAGGAAAATTGGTCTCATCTCAGCAGGACTTGAAAAGAAATTGCACAGAGACGACAATGCTTTTGAAATTGTGCTGAGCGGCGCATTTGCTTCTATCGGGCTTTATGAAACCCCGACAGATGAAATGAGAGAGAAAGCCATTGATCTATTAAAAGCATTCGGTTCATTCAAATATGCCAACAGAACTTATGAAACGCTCTCACAGGGAGAGAAGCAAAAAGTCTTGATTGCGAGGGCTTTAATGAATGATCCGCAGCTCTTGATTTTAGATGAACCTGTGACGGGTCTTGATTTTCTAGCAAGAGAGCAAGTGCTGGAGACCATCTCATTGATTGCAGCAAAACCTGATGCGCCTACTTTGCTCTATACGACCCATCATGCAGAGGAGATTCTGCCTGTTTTTCAGCATACCTTATTATTAAAAAATGGATCTGTTTTTGATCAAGGAGAAACAAAAGAGATGATGACAAACGGCCTACTTTCTTCTTTTTTTGAATGTCCGGTAGATGTCATGTGGAGAAATGGCCGTCCGCATTTAAGTAAATTGTAGATAATAGAAACTATTGGTCTGCGTCCCTGCTTTTCCATCATACATATTATAGTAGAAAACGAAAGGCGGGGAAGGACAGATGATCAGCATTTCTGAATTCCAAATCAAGGATGTCGTCGATGTATCCAGCGGGAAAAAACTAGGTACCATTGGGGACATTGATATTAATGTCACAAGCGGCAAAATCCAAGCGATTATTATTGGCGGCACAGGTAAAATGATGGGATTTTTCGGAAAAGAAGAGGAAATGATTGTCCCATGGCGAAATATAGTAAAAATTGGCGAAGATGTGATACTTGTCCGCTTGTCTTCTTAATTCGTATAACTCCTCAATGAATCATTCAATTTTTCCTTAAAATAAACTCTTCATTCTTAGCAAACAATGTCTTTTTCGGGTAAAAAGATTACGTTTTCATATCAATTTGAAAAAAAACCTGCAGAAAGGGCACATTTGAGTGTAATATTTAATGAATCCCACTAACTGTCTATGTATGTCTTGTGGTAAAATAGGAGCGAAATAAAGAGAGATGAATGAAAGGTGGGAGGCAGCTTTGACACACAAATATGACCCCTTTCAGCAGAAATCACCATATGCAATGACCATTCATGATTGGACGAACATGACATGTTCTGGTAAAGAGGTATTGGCCGGATTTACAACAAAAAATGGCGGCTTCAGCCTTACTCCATATCAATCATTGAACACTGGACTCCATGTAGGAGACGATGCTTCTAGTGTACAAATGAATCGTCAAGTCATAGCAGATGCTGCTGCTGTGCCGCTCTCTGATTGGGTGTTTGCAGACCAAACACACGAGGATCGCATCCTGAAAGTCACCAAGGAGCAAAGAGGAAGAGGAAGTCTTCATTATGATGAGGCACTGCCTGGTACAGACGGTTTATATACGTCTGAGACGAACATGATGCTCGCTCTTTGTTTCGCTGATTGTGTTCCGCTTTATTTTCTAGCTCCGCAAAACGGATTAATTGGAACGGCTCATGCCGGCTGGAAAGGAACCGTCAAGCAAATTGGTGCAAAGATGGTTGATGTATGGGTCAGCCAAGAAGGTGCCAAGGCCGATCAGATTCAAGTCGTCATTGGACCATCCATTGGCAGCTGCTGCTACATAGTCGATGACGTCGTCATGGATCAAGTGAAACGGCTTCCTTTTTCAACAGAGGATGTGTATTCCGAGATTTCACAAGGACAATATAAAATTGACTTGAAAACACTAAACAAAAAAGTATTGCTTCATGCAGGAATAAAAGAAGAAAACATACATGTCAGTTCGATGTGCACAAGCTGCAATGATCAGCTTTTCTTCTCACACCGGCGTGATCAAGGGAAAACAGGACGTATGATGTCTTTTGTCGGGTTTAAGGAGGCATAAGTGCAATTGAATGTACGAGAGAATCTCAGACAAATAAATGAACAAATATACGAAGCATGTAAAAGAGCAGGTAGACATCCAGCAGATGTATCGGTCGTCGCTGTGACAAAGTATGTCTCGATTGAACGAGCACTAGAAGCCAAGGAAGCAGGAATTTTACACTTTGGTGAAAATCGTGACCAAGGGTTACTGGAAAAGCAGGCGGCCATAACCGATGAAAACATTAGCTGGCACTTTATCGGCAGTTTACAAACACGAAAAGTGAAATCTGTCATTCAGACAATTGACTACTTACATTCGCTCGACAGGATGTCTCTTGCGAATGAAATTGAAAAAAGAGCGGATCACACGGTTCGCTGTTTTGTACAAGTGAACACATCACTTGAGGAGTCAAAACACGGCTTGAAAAGTGAAGACGTCATTCCATTTGTGAAACAGCTCGCTGATTTCAAACAGATTGAAATTGCAGGACTGATGACGATGGCTCCATTTACAGAGGATCACACTGTGATTCGAAACTGTTTTAAAGCATTAAAAAACCTTCAAGAAGAAGTAAAACATCTTAACCAAGTGAATGCACCTTGTCAGCATTTATCGATGGGCATGTCAAATGATTTTGAAATCGCAATTGAAGAAGGTGCGACATTCGTTCGGATTGGCTCTTCACTTGTTGGAAATGAAACAGGAGGTGCGTGACATGAGCATAAAAAATAAATTTAAAAGCTTTTTCACTCTCGACGATGAAGAGTATGAGTACGAATATATTGATGAAGAAAGAGAACCCTTTCAAGAAGAAAAAGGAACGAAGGACAAAGCAGCATTTCAAGAGCGCCCGCAGACAGGAAAACAAAATGTTGTCAGCTTGCAAAGCGTGCAGAAATCCTCTAAAGTGGTGTTAAGTGAGCCGCGTGTTTATGCAGAAGCGCAGGAGATTGCAGACCATATTAAAAACAGACGTGCAGTCGTCGTGAATTTGCAGCGCATTCAGCATGATCAAGCAAAGCGAATCATTGACTTCTTAAGCGGAACCGTTTATGCAATCGGTGGAGACATCCAGCGTATTGGCTCGAATATATTCCTCTGCACACCTGATAATGTAGATGTATCTGGCACAATATCAGAGCTATTGACAGAGGAAGAACCTCAGAGGTGGTAAATCATAGTGATTCTAAATTTCATTTTTAATATTTTAGGAACGGTATTAACGATTTACTCATTCGCGATTATTATTTACATCTTTATGTCATGGGTGCCATCTGCAAGAGAAACTGTGTTTGGCCGTTTTCTGACAAATATTTGCGAACCGTATTTAGAACCATTTCGTAAAATTATTCCGCCAATCGGCATGATTGACATCTCGCCGATTGTGGCATTGCTTGTAATTCGTTTTGCATCATCATATGGACTAACTGGTCTTTACAATATGATTTTGCGCTTCATGTAAACAGGCTGCCGGGCTTGGCACTGCCAGGCTCTTTTACATAAGAGGGGAACAAAATGAGCGATATTTATCAGCATTTTAGAAAAGACGAACAGCCATTTGTCGACCAAGTGTTAGGCTGGAAAAAAATCGCACTCGACCAATATCGAATGAAATTAACAGACTTCCTTGATCCGCGTGAGCAATTTATTACCGAGTCCGTCATCCAGCATGCTGAAGAACTTGGGATCATGTTTTTTGGCGGGTATGAGGGAGCGGAGCGCAAAAGAGCTCTCATTTATCCTGATTATTTAGAACCTTCTATTGAAGATGTTGAGCTGTCATATTTTCAGGTGAACTATGCGAAAAAGTTTATTTCCTTAGAACACCCGAAGCTTCTCGGCTCATTGATTGGGACAGGCTTGAAGCGTCAAAAATTCGGAGATCTATTATTTTCAGAGGAAGATGTGCAGTTTATTTGTACAAGTGATGTCGCCGATTTTGTGCGGGCGCAGCTGACACATGTCGGCAGAGCATCCGTTTCATTAGAGGAAATCACGCAGGCAGATATAAAGCCAGTGATGACGAAGACTGATATCAAAGAAGATACCATTTCTTCACTTCGGCTTGATGCTGTATGTGCTGCTGTCAGCCGTCAGTCTCGGCAAAAAGCACAGCTTTTAGTCAAAAATGGACTTGTCAAAGTCAATTGGAAAGTCACTGAGGACCCTTCCTTTACAATCGGTGAAGGCGATCAGCTCTCTGTTCGGGGATTTGGCCGCTTTAGCCTAAAATCGATTGATGGGAAAACCAAAAAAGATAAATTCAAAGTAACATTTGAGCTTATGACATAACGAACTTGAATCTGGAGGTGGCGAGGTTGCCATTAACACCTAATGATATTCATAATAAAACGTTCACAAAAAGCTTTCGCGGCTATGACGAAGACGAAGTAAACGAGTTTTTAAGCCAAGTACGTAAAGACTACGAGATCGTACTCCGTAAAAAGAACGAGCTTGAAGACAAAGTAAACGAGCTTGACGAAAGACTAGGTCATTTTGCAACAATTGAAGAGACATTAAACAAATCCATTCTTGTGGCGCAGGAAGCAGCAGAAGACGTTAAGCGTCATTCTGATAAAGAAGCAAAATTGATTATTCGTGAAGCAGAGAAAAATGCAGACCGTATTATCAACGAAGCGCTGTCAAAATCAAGAAAGATTGCAATGGAAATCGAAGAACTGAAGAAACAATCGAAGGTCTTTAGAACTCGCTTCCAAATGCTCATCGAAGCGCAGCTTGATCTTCTGAAAAATGACGATTGGGATCATTTACTGGAATATGAAGTGGACGCTGTCTTTGACGAAAAAGAATAAGCGCATCATCTTGACATGACGTGCTCATGTTGCATATAATACCATCATAAATTAACAAGAGATAAACGTTTGAAAGGGACACTCGCAGCTGTCACATGCGTAATTAAGCGAATCAGGGATGGTGGAAGCCTGACATTACGAGACGCTGCAATGAGATCACCCCTTTAGTTCCTTTTCTGAAAAAAGCAGTAAGAAAAGGCGTCTGATCACGTTACGATTTTAGAGTGGATAAGCGGCTGTTTCATAGCGCTTGTCTAAAAGGGTGGTACCGCGAGACAAGCCTTCTCGTCCCTTATGGGATGAGAGGGCTTTTTTTATTGTTTTTTAATCAGAATTTGCATGTGGAGGAATGGGTATGAACTACAAAGACACCTTATTAATGCCGAAAACAGAATTCCCGATGAGAGGGAACTTGCCGAACAAAGAGCCTGAAATCCAAGAGGAGTGGGCAGAGAAAGACATCTATCAAATGGTTTTAGAGCGGACAAAAGGACGCCCAACGTTTATTTTGCATGATGGGCCTCCATATGCGAATGGTGACATTCATATGGGGCATGCACTCAATAAAATCCTAAAAGATTTTATCGTCCGTTTTAAATCAATGAACGGGTACCATGCTCCGTACGTACCGGGCTGGGATACACACGGGCTGCCAATTGAAACAGCTCTTACTAAAAATAAAAAAGTAAAACGCAAAGAAATGTCTACAGCAGAATTCCGCAAACTATGCGAGGAGTATGCTTGGAAGCAAATTGAAGGTCAGCGCAATCAGTTTAAGCGCTTAGGCGTCAGAGCAGACTGGGACAATCCATATGTCACATTAAAGCCTGAATACGAAGCGCAGCAAATTCTTGTCTTTGGTGAAATGGCGAAGAGAGGCTATATCTACAAAGGACTGAAGCCAGTTAACTGGTCTCCTTCAAGTGAATCAGCTCTTGCTGAAGCGGAAATTGAGTATAAAGACAAACGTTCACCATCGATTTACGTTTCGTTTAAAGTAAAAGATGGCAAAGGCGTTCTTGAAAACGGCGAACAATTCATTATCTGGACAACAACACCATGGACGCTTCCAGCAAACCTTGGCATTTGTGTTCATCCGAACTTAGAGTACAGTGTTCTTCAAGTCGGTGATGAGCGTTATGTCGTTGCATCTGAACTTGTTGAACAAGTAGTAAAAACACTCGGCTTTGAAGAGTATGAAGTGGTGAAAACGCTAAAAGGAAAAGAATTAGACAACATCGTTGCAGAGCATCCAATCTATGGTAGAGATTCTCTTGTGATGCTTGGCGATCACGTGACAACTGATGCAGGAACAGGCTGTGTTCACACTGCACCAGGCCACGGGGAAGATGACTTTATTGTCGGTATGAAATACGGTCTTGATGTGCTCTGTCCAGTAGATGAAAAAGGTGTGATGACAGATGAGGCACCTGGTTTTGAAGGACTATTCTACGAGGATGCCAATAAAGCCATCACAGAACAGCTTGAAGCAAAAGGCGCGCTGAAGAAGCTCGACTTTATCACGCACTCCTATCCGCATGACTGGAGAACTAAAAAACCAACGATTTATCGTGCGACAGCTCAGTGGTTTGCATCCATTAAAGATTTTAGAGAAGCGTTATTAGACAATATTAAAGAAACGAAATGGGTTCCAGCATGGGGTGAAACACGCCTGTTCAATATGGTGCGTGACAGAGGTGACTGGTGCATTTCAAGACAGCGTGTATGGGGCGTTCCAATTCCGGTGTTTTATGCAGAAAATGGTGAGCCGATCATCACAGACGAAACCATCCAGCATGTATCTCAATTATTTAGAGAGCATGGCTCGAATATTTGGTTTGAAAAAGAAGCGAAAGAGCTATTGCCAGAAGGCTTTACACATCCAGGCAGCCCGAATGGTGAATTCACTAAAGAGCAGGACATCATGGATGTATGGTTTGATTCCGGTTCTTCTCACCAAGCCGTTTTAGAAGAAAGAGATGACCTAGTCCGTCCGGCAGATCTTTACCTTGAAGGCTCTGACCAATATCGCGGCTGGTTTAACTCCTCTTTATCAACAGCAGTTGCTGTCACTGGAAAAGCACCGTATAAAGGTGTCCTAAGCCACGGCTTTACGCTTGATAAAGAAGGACGTAAGATGAGTAAATCATTAGGCAACACGATTGACCCAACGAAGGTTGCGAAGCAGCTCGGTGCAGAAATTCTTAGACTTTGGGTATCTTCTGTCAACTATCAAGCCGATCATCCAGTGTCTGATGATATTTTGAAACAAGTAGCAGAAGTCTATCGTAAAATCCGTAACACATTCCGCTTCCTGCATGGAAACCTATTTGACTTTGATCCAGCAGTAAATGCTGTGCCAGTAGAAGAGCTTCGCGAAGTGGACCAATACATCTTGATCAAATTAAACAAATTGATTGATAAAGTGAAAAAAGCTTATGATGATTACGAATTTGCGGTCGTCTATCATGCGATTCACAATTTCTGTACGATTGAGCTCAGCTCTTTCTATCTCGATTTTGCAAAGGATGTCGTCTACATTGAGCATGCGGATCACCCAGACCGCCGCAGCATGCAGACTGTCTTCTACGAAACATTAATGACATTAGTGAAGCTGACTGCACCAATTCTTCCGCATACAGCAGATGAATTATGGAGCCACTTAAGCTTTGTTGAAGAGCCAAGTGTTCAGTTAACAGATATGCCAGAAGGTGTGGCAGTTCCTCAAGCTGAAGCGACAGAAGCGAAGTTTGACCGCTTTATGGAGGTACGTGACGATGTGCTGAAAGCGCTGGAGATTGCGCGTAATGAGAAAGTCATCGGACGTTCACTTGAAGCAAGTGTGACGCTTTATGCGACAGACGAAGTGAAAAACCTTCTTGCATCCATTAAAGAAGATGTGAAGCAGCTCTTTATCATCTCTGAATTAACGGTAGAGGATAAGCAGCATGCAGATACATCGGCGCCTGAATATACATCAGGAAGAATTGTGGTTCAAAAAGCAGAAGGAGAACTGTGCGAACGTTCCCGCATTATTTCAAAAGATGTTGGTGCAAATCCGAAATACCCAACATTGTCGCTGAAAAATGCTGAAATCGTGGAGAAATATTACCAAAATTAACAGTGCGATAATCACAAGCTGGCGCCCCGTCATATGCGGGGCGTTTTCTTTTTTGAGAAAATGACAGCGTTTAGAACGAAAGGAAAAATCTTATGGCTTTAAAGTAACCAGGCAGGGCAACAATATGATTATCACGACAGGGCAGGAGTTGAAATAGCGACATGAATGGCGATCTAGAGACGATTTACACGGAACTCCTTCAAATAAAAGAAGAGCTGCAATCTAAACTGTTTGAATACGCATCATTTCGTTCACCCGCTGAGCATGTCTCGTTGAATGACGTTAAAACGACCACACTTCTTTATCACATCAAAGAAGAGCTGCAAGATGTGTCTCTCGCTATTGCAAAGATCGAACAAGGGACCTATGGCATATGTGAGGCGACAGGTAATATGATTCCGCTTGAACAAATGAGCATTCTTCCTACCGCCCGCACGGCTGACGACTTTTTATATCATAAGCAATACGAGAAAAAAGCATTCACTCCTTATCCTTTTGAATCAAATGATTCTCATTTTGAAGCCTTCCACATGTAGGGAGGTTTTTGTCTGTCAACTAAAGTTTCTTTACTCCTTCCTGTTTTCTTGATAAAATGCTTAAAGATCAAAGTATGAAGATGGAGGAACGTGTGTGTTCTATTACATAATCGCATTCGTTATCATTTGTTTAGACCAATTAACAAAATGGCTCATTGTCAAAAATATGATGCTCGGAGATTCTGTTCCAGTTATTGATGGATTCTTTTATATCACGTCTCACCGAAATTCAGGAGCCGCATGGGGAATTCTCCAAGGGCAAATGTGGTTTTTCTATATGATCACACTCGTTGTTATTGCGGGAATTGTTTATTACTTACAAAAACATGGACAAAAGGACAAGCTGCTTGGAGTAGCGCTGGCCTTAATGCTTGGCGGAGCGATCGGAAACTTTATCGACCGTATTTTCCGTCAGGAAGTGGTTGATTTTGCTCATTTCGTATTTGGGGATTATCACTACCCAATCTTTAATATTGCAGATTCTTCTCTCTGTGTAGGGGTTATTCTGCTCTTCATTCAAATGCTGTTAGATGGAAAGAAAAATAAGGAGTCAACTACATGAATCAAGTAAATATTGCCGTTTCAGAAGAACAAACGAGTGAACGGCTAGATAAATTTCTAAGCACAACAGAACCAGAATGGTCAAGAACCCAAGTCCAGCAATGGGTAAAAGATGGGCTGATCGAAGTAAACGGGAAACAAGTAAAGGCCAATTACAAAGTACAAGCTGGGGATCAAATCAAAGTGGAGATTCCAGATCCGGAAGCGTTAGATGTAGAAGCAGAACCAATGGATCTTGATATTTATTATGAGGATGCAGATGTGTTAGTCGTAAATAAACCACGAGGAATGGTCGTTCATCCAGCGCCAGGTCATGTGTCAGGTACACTTGTAAATGGCCTGATGGCACATTGTACGGATTTATCAGGGATTAACGGTGTGATGCGTCCAGGAATTGTCCACCGAATCGATAAAGATACGTCTGGGCTGTTAATGGTCGCAAAAAACGATATCGCACATGAGTCACTCGTCAATCAGCTGGTGGCTAAAACTGTCACAAGAAAGTATACGGCTGTTGTCCACGGTATTATCCAGCATGATACAGGCACAATTGATGCACCAATTGGCAGAGACAAAAAAGACCGCCAAAGCATGACGGTCACAAAAGAAAATGCAAAACAGGCTGTCACTCACTTTGATGTGATTGAACGCTTTAAAGACTTCACAGTTGTCGAGTGCCGTCTTGAAACAGGAAGAACACACCAAATTCGTGTTCATATGAAATATATCGGTTACCCTCTTGCAGGAGATCCGAAATATGGACCGAGAAAAACAGTCGATTTTAATGGACAGCTTCTGCATGCAGGTGTTTTAGGATTTGATCATCCTAGAACAGGAGAATATATCGAGTTCACAGCACCAATTCCAGCTGATATGCGTGGCTTTATCGATTCATTAAGAAATAACGATTGACAGGCCGTTCTTTTTCTGAAATAATAAACGAAGAAATTGAGATTCTTTAAAACAGTCCAGAGAGGCTGAGAAGGATAACGGATCAATTTGTGCACGAGTATGCACAAATGAACGCCCCTCTCTGCCCTTTGCAGAAGGGGCTTTTTATTTGTCAAAAAGAGGTGTAAAAGATGGAACAAAAAGCAGTCATTCTTGATGAACAAGCGATCAGACGAGCGCTTACCCGCATTGCACATGAAATGATTGAGCGCAACAAAGGGATGAAGGATGTCATCCTTGCTGGGATCAAGACAAGAGGCATACATCTTGCAAAGCGCCTTGCAGAGCGCATCGAGCAAATTGAAGGAAATCCAGTCACTGTGGGTGAACTTGATATTACGCTATACCGTGATGACCTGACAAAGAAGACAGACAACCAAGACCCGCTTGTAAAGGGTGCAGACATTCCAGCTGACATTAATGACAAAACACTCATTGTCGTTGACGATGTTCTGTTTACAGGCAGAACCGTCAGAGCAGCTATGGATGCCCTTGTGGATGTAGGAAGACCATCTTCCATTCAGCTGGCTGTGCTCGTCGACCGAGGACACCGGGAGCTGCCAATTCGAGCGGATTATATCGGGAAAAACATTCCGACGTCAAAAGCAGAGACCGTCATGGTTCAGCTCAATGAAGTAGATCAAAACGACCTTGTCGCTATATACGAAAAATAACCTTTTTAAATGCATTCCAGAGAGTTTGCAAAGAGGGCAATATCAGAGACACCGAGCACACGGCTAACATGACGTGTCTGGTTTTTCTAGGCCTCTTTGCGCATACTCGCAAAGAGGCTTTTTTAATGAAAAAGGACACATCTAGGAGGAAAATCATGAGTCAGCAAAAAGCCAATTTAGGCATTCGAGATATCCCAAAACCATTCACATGGCTATCACTTAGCCTGCAGCATTTGTTTGCGATGTTTGGTGCAACCATTCTTGTACCAAAAATCATTGATATGAGTCCAGCCGTCGCGCTCATCTCAAGCGGTGTGGGAACGATTGTTTACTTAATCATCACAAGAGGGCAAATTCCGGCGTATCTTGGATCGTCCTTTGCCTTCATCGCCCCCATACTGAATGTGAAAGCAACGGGCGGCCCCGGAGCCGCAATGGTTGGCGCCTTCATGGCGGGTGTCGCTTATGCGCTCATTGCCCTGTTCATTAAATGGCTCGGCACAGGCTGGCTGATGAAGCTTCTGCCGCCGGTCGTCGTAGGACCAGTCATTATGGTCATTGGACTTGGACTCGCTGGAACAGCAGTCAACATGGCGATGTATGTTGATCCGAATGCAACTGAGCTTGTTTACAGCCTCAAGCACTTAATGGTCGCTGGCTTCACACTGGCTGTCACGATTATCAGTATGATTTTCCTAAGAGGATTCCTTAGCTTAATCCCAGTATTAATCGGCATTATCAGCGGCTATCTCTTTGCCTTAACACAGGGCATTGTGAACTTTCAGCCGGTTATTGCCGCAAAATGGTTTGCTGTACCAGACTTCGTCGTGCCATTTGTCGACTATACACCTGCTGTGACTTTAAGCATTCTCACAGTGATGGTGCCGGTTGCCTTTGTCACAATGTCTGAGCATATCGGTCATCAAGTGGTGTTAAGTAAGGTCGTAGGACAAGATTTTATTAAAAAACCAGGTCTTCACCGCTCCATTTTAGGAGACAGTGCGGCGACCATCTTCGCTTCACTTATTGGCGGACCACCAACAACAACTTATGGAGAGAACATTGGCGTACTTGCCATCACAAGAGTGTTTAGTATCTTCGTCATCGGCGGAGCAGCAGTGTTTGCGATCTGCTTCGGTTTTGTAGGGAAAATTTCAGCATTAATCAGTACAGTGCCGTCCGCGGTGATGGGAGGCGTTTCGTTCCTGCTCTTTGGAATCATTGCCTCAAGCGGTCTGAGAATCCTGATTGATCATAAAGTGAATTTTGAAGAAAAGCGTAATCTCATTATCGCATCAGTCATCCTAGTCATCGGAATTGGCGGGGCATTCATTGAGGTGAAACAAATCAATCTCACGCTATCTGGAATGGCACTTGCTGCGATTACGGGTGTCCTGTTAAACCTGATCCTGCCGCATCAAAAAGCGGAAGATGACGAGTTAAATGAATCAAATACAGAAAACCTTTTAAAAGAAGTCCAGTGAGGCTGACAAGGGTTCTAAATGAAGCAGAATGCACGAAAGTGCCGCTGCTTCTTTTGGAGAACCCTAAGCTGCCGAGGCTTAGGGTTTTTTTGAACCTGAAAGTGATGAAAAACTAGAGGGGGAAGAAAAAATGAATGATTTATCGACAATGAGCAGCTTGTCTAAAGAAGAGATTTTACAGCTGATTGAAGAAGCAGCTGCACTCAAAAAGGGGAAACAAGAACATGGATTAGCCGGAGAATTTGTGGCAAACCTCTTCTTTGAACCAAGCACAAGAACACGTTTTAGCTTTGAAGTAGCCGAGAAGAAACTAGGGATGAATGTCCTGAGCTTAGATGCGGCAAGCACCTCCGTTCAAAAGGGCGAAACACTTTACGATACGGTAAAAACACTGGAATCAATCGGAGTAAAGGCATGTGTGATCAGAGACAGCACCGATGAATATTATAACGAGCTGATTGGGAAGGTTGGAATTCCCATCATCAATGCAGGAGATGGCTGCGGACAGCATCCAACCCAATCACTGCTTGACCTCATGACCATATTTGAAGAGTTTGGCGGCTTTGAAGGCTTAACGATTTCGATTCATGGAGATATCAAACATAGCAGGGTAGCAAGGTCAAATGCTGAGGTTCTCTCAAGACTGGGAGCGACAGTCCTCTTTTCAGGACCTGCTTCCTTCCAGGATGAACAAAACCCTCACGGAACGTACGTCCAAGTAGATGAAGCCATCGTACAATCTGATGTGGTGATGCTGCTCAGAATCCAGCATGAACGGCACGCTGAAAAAATGGGCAGTGATGATTACTTATCAACTTATGGATTAACAGTAGATAGAGCCAGCAAAATGAAAGAACGCGCGATTATTATGCATCCAGCACCAGTAAACAGAGGTGTTGAAATAGATGATTCATTAGTAGAGTCCAAGCAGTCAAGGATTTTCAAGCAAATGGAAAATGGTGTTTATATCCGAATGGCCGTATTAAAAAGAGCTTTTCAAAATAGCACACTACATCAAAAAGGGAGAGATTCTGTCTATGTCATATCTCATTAAAAACGGTTTTATCTTAACAAGCACAGGTGAAAGAGTGCAGCAGGATATTAGGGTAAAAGGAAAAGTGATTCAAGCGATGGGTCACCTAGAAAGAGAAGACGGAGAAGAGGTTATTGATGCAGCAGGGCTATTTGTGTCACCAGGCTTGATCGATCTGCATGTGCATTTAAGAGAGCCAGGCGGAGAGAAAAAGGAAACAATTGAAACAGGCTCTAAAGCAGCCGCAAGAGGCGGATATACGACCATTGCAGCGATGCCGAATACAAGACCGGTTCCAGATACAAAAGAGCAAATGGAATGGCTCATGAATCGAATCGAAGAAACCTCATCTGTGAGAGTACTGCCATACGCCTCCATCACAACGAGACAAATTGGGGAAGAGATGACGGATTTTGCAGCACTAAAAGAAGCAGGAGCCTTTGCTTTTACAGATGACGGTGTCGGTATCCAAACAGCAGGCATGATGTACGAAGCGATGAAACAGGCAGCAAGTCTTGATCAAGCGATTGTGGCGCACTGTGAAGATAACTCGCTCATTTACGGCGGGTGCGTTCATGAAGGAGAATTTTCAAAAGCAAATGGGTTAAACGGAATACCGTCAATCTGTGAATCGGTGCATATTGCAAGAGATGTTCTTTTAGCAGAAGCAGCGAACTGTCATTATCATGTATGTCATATCAGTACGAAAGAATCTGTACGGGTCGTACGCGATGCAAAAAAAGCAGGCATCCGTGTGACGGCTGAGGTGTCACCGCATCACCTGCTGTTGTGTGATACGGACATTCCAGGTCTTGATACAAACTATAAAATGAACCCGCCGCTCAGAGGAAAAGAGGATCGCGAGGCATTGATCGAGGGACTGTTAGATGGAACGATTGATTTCATCGCAACAGACCATGCGCCGCATACAGAAGAAGAAAAGAACGAAACCATGCAGCGTGCCCCGTTTGGAATTGTGGGACTTGAAACAGCGTTCCCGCTTCTGTATACACGATTTGTCAAAACAGGCGAATGGACATTAAAAGAACTCGTTGATTATATGACAATCAAACCAGCAGAAGCCTTTTCCCTTCCATACGGAAAGCTTGAAGAAGGACACATAGCTGATATTACACTCATTGATTTAAACAAAGAAATGGCAATCGATAAAACAAGCTTCTTATCAAAAGGACAAAATACACCGTTTGACAAATTGACTGTATCAGGATGGTCAGTCATGACACTTGCATCTGGGAAAGTCGTTTATGAAGAGGGGAGACTAGTAAAATGAAGAGACGTTTAGTGCTAGAAAACGGAACAGTATTCGAAGGAACAGGCTTTGGCAGCTTAGAACCATCAGTCGGAGAAGTCGTCTTTAATACAGGGATGACGGGCTATCAAGAAATTTTATCTGATCCATCATACTGCGGACAAATTGTCACACTCACTTACCCGCTTATCGGCAACTACGGCATTAACCGTGACGATTTTGAATCGATCACACCGTTTGTGAAAGGGCTGATTGTGAAAGAACTTTGTGAAAAGCCCTCAAACTGGCGCTCTTCATACTCACTCGATGAATATTTAAAAATGAAAAACATTCCGGGGCTGAGCGGAATCGATACACGGAAGCTGACTAGAATGATTCGAAGTGCAGGGACTTTAAGAGGGGCGTTTGCAGGACCTGATGAACAAGTGGAAGACGTTGTGCGCCGCCTTCAAACATTGCAGCTGCCAACTGATCAGGTGAGTCAAGTATCTGTGAAAAATGCGTATCCAAGCCCAGGCAGAGGAAAAAGAATTGTCCTTGTTGATTTCGGCATGAAGCACGGCATTTTGCGCGAGCTCAATAAACGTGACTGCGACGTCATTGTGGTGCCATACAACATCACTGCAGATGAAGTGCTGCAGCTAAAGCCTGATGGCATCATGCTTTCAAACGGACCTGGAGATCCTGTGGATGTACCAGAAGCCGTTGAGATGATTCAGCAATTGATTGGAAAGGTGCCGCTCTTTGGTATTTGCCTCGGACATCAGTTATTTGCTCTAGCGTGCGGTGCAAGCACAGAAAAAATGAAATTTGGTCACAGAGGGTCGAACCATCCGGTGAAAGAACTAGCAACTGGCAAGGTGACACTCACGTCTCAAAACCATGGCTACACGGTTAGCAAGATTAACGAAGACGTGCTCGAAGTCACACATATTGCCTTAAACGACAATACGATTGAAGGATTAAAACATAAAGAAGCACCAGCGTTCACTGTTCAGTACCACCCAGAAGCATCACCGGGTCCAGAAGATGCAAACTACTTATTTGACCAGTTCATGGAAATGATTCATACGACTGAGAAAGAAGGGGAAGAAGTATGCCAAAACGCGTAGACATCAAAAAGATTTTAGTAATCGGATCAGGTCCTATCATCATCGGTCAGGCAGCGGAGTTTGACTATGCAGGCACACAGGCTTGCTTAGCACTAAAAGAAGAGGGCTATGAAGTCGTTCTTGTGAACTCTAACCCTGCGACCATCATGACAGATACAGAAATGGCTGATAAGGTATACATCGAACCACTGACACCAGAATTTTTAACACGAATCATTCGAAAAGAACGCCCTGATGCGATCTTGCCAACACTTGGCGGGCAAACTGGATTAAACCTTGCTGTTGAATTGTCAGACCTTGGTGTATTAGCTGAATGCGGCGTTGAAGTACTCGGTACAAAGCTGTCAGCCATCCAAAAAGCAGAGGATAGAGATTTATTCCGTAATTTGATGAATGAACTAAATGAGCCTGTACCAGAAAGTGAAATCATTCATAACCTGGAAGAAGCAATGGCGTTTACGGATCAAATCGGTTTCCCTGTCATCGTCAGACCAGCCTATACATTAGGTGGAACGGGCGGCGGAATTTGTACAAACGAGCAAGAACTGAAGGAAATCGTTGAAAACGGCCTGAAGCTAAGCCCAGTTACACAATGCTTACTTGAAAAAAGCATTGCAGGCTTTAAAGAAATTGAATATGAAGTCATGCGGGACAGCGGTGACCATGCAATCGTTGTTTGTAACATGGAAAACTTTGACCCTGTCGGTATCCATACAGGTGACAGTATTGTTGTAGCACCAAGCCAAACGTTAAGTGATCGTGAATATCAGCTGCTTCGCAATGTGTCGCTTAAGCTGATCCGCGCACTTGGCATAGAAGGCGGCTGTAACGTTCAGTTGGCACTTGACCCAAACAGCTTTCAATACTATATCATCGAAGTAAACCCGCGTGTGAGCCGTTCCTCTGCGCTTGCGTCAAAAGCGACAGGCTATCCAATTGCCAAATTGGCAGCGAAAATTGCAGTCGGGTTAACGCTTGATGAAATGATGAACCCAGTCACAGGTAAAACCTATGCAGCCTTCGAGCCGGCACTTGACTATATCGTTTCAAAAATACCGCGCTGGCCGTTCGATAAATTTGAATCTGCCAACAGACGTCTTGGTACGCAAATGAAGGCAACTGGTGAAGTCATGGCGATCGGCCGCACATTAGAAGAGTCTCTTCTAAAGGCTGTACGTTCACTTGAAGCCGATGTGCATCACATTGAATTAAAAGATGAAGCAGACATCACAAATGAAGTGCTTGAAAAACGGATTATCAAAGCGGGAGACGAACGATTATTTTATATCGCTGAGGCGCTTAGAAGAGGCTATACAGTCGAACAAATACACGAATTCTCAAAAATTGATTACTTCTTCCTTCATAAACTGGAAGGCATCATCGCCTTTGAGAAGACATTAAAAGAAAACAAAGGCAATACAGACGTATTAAAAGAAGCGAAAGAAAAAGGCTTCTCAGATATCTACATTAGCCGCGAGTGGAATATGAACGAAGCGGATGTCTATAAGCTAAGACAAGAAGCAGGCATTGTACCTGTATACAAAATGGTAGATACATGTGCGGCAGAATTTGAATCAGAGACACCTTATTTCTACAGCACGTATGAAGATGAAAATGAATCAGAACGTACAGACAAGAAAAGCGTTATCGTATTAGGTTCAGGTCCTATCCGAATTGGACAAGGGGTTGAATTTGATTATGCGACCGTTCACTCTGTGTGGGCAATTAAACAAGCAGGCTATGAAGCGATCATTATTAACAACAACCCTGAAACGGTCTCAACAGACTTTAGTATTTCAGATAAGCTCTACTTTGAACCACTCACTGTAGAAGACGTAATGCATATTATCGACCTTGAACAGCCTGAAGGAGTTGTCGTTCAGTTCGGCGGGCAAACAGCGATCAACTTAGCAGATGAATTATCAAATAGAGGGGTTAAAATTCTTGGAACTTCTCTAGAAGACCTAGACCGCGCAGAAAACCGGGACAAGTTTGAACAAACGTTAGAAACACTTGGCGTGCCCCAGCCTAAAGGGAAAACAGCAACGTCTGTGCCTGAAGCAGTAGCGATTGCCAATCAAATTGGCTACCCAGTCCTTGTCCGTCCTTCCTATGTATTAGGCGGCCGCGCGATGGAAATTGTGTATCAAGAAGCCGAGCTTCTTCACTACATGGAGAATGCGGTGAAGGTCAATCCGCA
Organism: Bacillus sp. Nf3; assembly: GCF_003028545.1. Lineage (NCBI taxonomy): Bacteria > Bacillati > Bacillota > Bacilli > Caryophanales > Bacillaceae > Bacillus > Bacillus sp. Nf3. Next base: position 312,380 of record NZ_PYUA01000003.1, read on the forward strand.
GCATCCAGTGTTAATTGACAAGTATTTGACAGGAAAAGAAATTGAAGTAGATGCCGTGTCTGATGGCGAAACTGTCGTGATCCCAGGCATTATGGAACACATTGAAAGAGCCGGAGTTCACTCTGGTGACTCGATTGCAGTCTATCCGCCACAAACATTGTCTGAGGACATCAAAGCGAAGATCGCAGAATACACGATCAAGCTTGCAAAAGCACTCAACATTATTGGGCTTTTAAACATCCAATTTGTCCTATCAAAAGGCGAAGTGTATGTACTTGAAGTGAACCCGCGATCAAGCCGGACGGTTCCTTTCTTAAGTAAAATCACAGGCATCCCGATGGCCAACCTTGCGACAAAAGTCATCTTAGGAGACAAGCTCAAAAATTATGGCTACGAAGAAGGGCTTCACACAGAGCAAGAAGGAGTGTACGTTAAAGTCCCAGTCTTCTCTTTTGCTAAATTAAGAAGAGTCGATATTACACTCGGACCTGAAATGAAATCAACAGGTGAAGTCATGGGGAAAGATGTCACGATCGAAAAAGCCCTATATAAAGGATTGATTGCCTCAGGTATTCAAATTCCTAATGACGGAACAGTACTTCTGACAGTGGCTGATAAGGATAAAGAAGAAGGACTTGAGATCGCAAGAAGATTCCATTCAATCGGCTATCATATTTTAGCGACAGAAGGAACGGCGAATTATTTAAAACAAGCCTACATTCCATCAAGTGTCGTCGGCAAAATCGGAGAGGAAGGCAAAAATCTTCTCGATGTCATTCGAAACGGGGAAGCGCAATTTGTCATCAACACCTTAACAAAAGGAAAACAGCCGGCAAGAGACGGCTTTAGAATTAGACGTGAATCTGTTGAAAACGGAGTGGCCTGCTTAACGTCCTTAGATACAGCAGAAGCCATTTTAAGAGTGCTTGAGAGCATGACATTTAGAGCAGATGAAATGCCAGAAGTGAAAACGAATGCTGAGGTGACAGTAACGATATGAAAAAAGCATACTTGACGGTCGTCTCGAACCGAGAGATCGCTGATCATATTTACGAAATGACATTAAAAGGTGACCTTGTGGACTCCTTTCAAACGGCTGGACAATTTCTTCATCTAAAGGTCAGTGAATCCATGACACCGCTGCTGAGAAGACCGATCAGTATTGCCAACATTCATGCCGAGCAAAAAGAAGCAACCATCATTTACCGCGCAGAGGGAGAGGGCACAAAGCTCCTCTCCCAAAAGCGGGAGGGAGAATCAGTCGATGTATTAGGGCCGCTTGGAAACGGGTATGATCCTTCAGTCGTCCAGCCCGGAGAGACGGCATTACTAGTCGGCGGCGGAATTGGCGTACCGCCTCTATATGAACTGTCCAAGCGTTTAACGAAAAAAGGCGTCATCGTGAAGCATGTCCTCGGCTTTCAATCGAAAAAGGATGTATTTTACGAGGAGAAATTTCAAGCACTCGGTGATACGTTTATTGCAACGGTTGATGGCACATACGGTACTAAAGGCTTTGTAACAGATGTGATAAAAGAGCAAAACCTGAGCTTTGATGTGCTGCTTTCCTGCGGTCCAACACCTATGCTAAAAGCGCTGAAAGACACGTATCCTGATAAGCCCGTTTATATTTCGATGGAAGAACGAATGGGCTGCGGAATTGGTGCGTGCTTTGCATGTGTCTGTCATACCGATCAGCTCGACAAACCTTACGTCAAAGTCTGTCTTGATGGACCTGTTTTTAAAGCAGAGGAGGTGGCGTTGTCATGCTAAACGTTGAGTTACCGGGATTATCTTTAAAAAATCCAATCATCCCTGCATCAGGCTGCTTCGGGTTCGGGAGAGAATTTGCATCCTTATATGACCTATCATTGCTAGGCGGTATCATGATCAAAGCCACAACCCTTGAACCGAGATTTGGCAATCCCACGCCAAGGGTAGCCGAGACAGGAGCTGGTATGCTTAATGCAATCGGCCTTCAAAATCCGGGTCTAAAAGGCGTGCTTGAAAATGAGCTGCCTTGGCTTGAACAATTTGATACACCTATTATTGCGAATGTTGCTGGCTCACAGGTTGATGATTATGTGGAAGTAGCCAAGCAAATCAGCCAAGCAAAAAATGTTCATGCCCTTGAACTGAATATTTCTTGCCCAAATGTGAAAACAGGCGGGATTGCCTTCGGTACAGATCCAAATATGGCGGCGTCATTGACAAAAGCGGTCAAGGAAGTCTCTTCTGTACCTGTCTATGTCAAGCTGTCACCTAACGTAGCCAATATTGTGGAGATTGCTCAAGCGATTGAAGCTGCTGGAGCGGATGGACTCACCATGATTAACACATTAATCGGTATGCGTTTAGATTTAAAAACGGGGAAACCCATCCTTGCCAATAAAACAGGCGGATTATCAGGACCAGCTGTCAAACCGGTCGCTGTGCGCATGGTACACGAGGTGAGTCAAGCGGTTTCTATTCCGATTATCGGGATGGGCGGAGTGCAAAGTGCTGAAGATGTACTTGAATTTTTACTAGCAGGTGCAAGTGCAGTAGCTGTCGGCACAGCCAATTTTGTGAATCCATTTATTTGCCCGGAAATCATTGAAGAGCTGCCAAATGTGTTAGCAGCATATGGTTATTCATCTGTAGAGGAATGCATCGGAAGGAGCTGGAAACATGAAGCACTTGCCCATCATCGCGCTTGATTTTCCATCAGGGAAGGACGCGCTTGCCTTTTTAGACCCTTTTGAAGGGACACCATTATTTGTGAAGGTAGGCATGGAGCTGTTTTACCAAGAAGGTCCTGCCATCATTGACGCACTAAAAGAAAAAAATTGCCGTATTTTCCTTGATCTGAAGCTTCATGATATTCCAACAACCGTGCAAAAAGCGATGAACCGGCTTGCTGCACTTGGTGTTGATTTGGTCAATGTGCATGCTGCTGGCGGGAAACGAATGATGCAGGCTGCGTTAGAGGGACTTGAAAGCGGGACTCCTGCTGGACAAAGCCGCCCGGGCATTATTGCAGTGACCCAGCTGACTAGTACGTCAGAAGACATGATGAGAAACGAATTACTCATTGACCATCCGTTGCAAGAGACTGTTATCCGGTACGGACAATTAGCATATGAAAGTGGGCTAGACGGGGTTGTTTGCTCTGTTCATGAATCTAAAGCACTTCATGAACATATTTCACCATCCTTTCTCACTGTAACGCCAGGAATTCGCTTACCGAATGATCAAACCGATGACCAACAGCGCGTGGCGACACCGGCCTATGCAAAAGAGCAAGGTGTTTCACAAATCGTTGTCGGAAGATCAATCACAAAAGCTGATAAACCAATAGAAGCCTATCATCAAATTTTGAAAGAGTGGGAGTGACTGCCAGATGAAATCAAAAATCGCGAAACATCTATTACAAATCAAAGCGGTCTCATTAAAACCAGACGAACCGTTTACATGGGCGAGCGGTATAAAATCACCGATCTATTGTGATAACCGCCTGACATTGTCATATCCAGAAGTGAGACACGACATTGCTGAAGGTCTAAAAGATTTAATTCTCACTCATTTCAAGGGAGCAGAGGTTGTCGCGGGTACTGCAACAGCAGGCATTCCTCATGCGGCATTAGCAGCAGACCGCTTGAACATCCCGATGTGTTATGTCAGAAGTAAGCCGAAAGCACATGGAAAAGGAAATCAAATTGAAGGGGCCGTATCAAAAGGCCAAAAGGTTGTCGTCGTAGAAGACCTTATTTCCACAGGAGGCAGTGTGCTTGAAGTGGTCGCTGCTCTTCAAGATGAGGGCTGCGAGGTACTAGGAGTTGCCGCGATCTTCACATACGGACTGCCAAAAGCAGCGGCAGCCTTTCAAGAAAAAAATATTCCATATGTCACCCTAACAGACTATGACACATTGACAGACGTGGCACTTGAACTGAAAGCGATTGAGCCTGCTGCGATGAACAAACTAAAACGCTGGAGACAAGATCCTTCCTCAGAATCTTGGATGGAAGAAACGGTCTGAAAAGTTAAAGCCCATCGTTAACAAAAACTGTGCCTGCCCGCACAGTTTTTTATTTAGGTAAAAATAGTAAAATAGACTCAAATTTTAATAAAAACTAATCCTATCAATAAAGTCGGGTTGACTTTTGTTTGAATTGTGTTAATATTTAAGACAAATTGAAACTCTTATCCAGAGAGGTGGAGGGACTGGCCCGATGAAACCCGGCAACCTGCGATTCGCAAGGTGCTACTTCCTGCAAAATGATTCTATTTTGAAAGATAAGGAAATCGTGAGCTTCCTCATCTTTCTTTCGGACTGAAAGAAAGTTTTTTTATTTTAACGGTGAGGAGGAAGAGGAGATGGAAGTGAAACAAAATCAGGATGAGGACTTAGTAAAGCATATGCAAGAACTGATTGGGGATATGAAATTCGGTTCAATTACGTTAATTGTTCAGGACGGTAAAGTGATTCAAGTGGAAAAAAACGAAAAAATTAGATTGAAGTAGTGCGGAAAAAAGCAATATGAGCTGTACTCCGGAAGGGGAGAAATCATGTTAACTTATGAAAATTGGCAAGAGCCGTCCATTACATTTCAAGAAGATGATTTGTATAAAGGTGCCCTGTCTGTACTGAAATGGGCGTACGGTCATTATGGTGACCAGCTCGTATATGCGTGCAGCTTTGGGATTGAGGGCATCGTTCTGATTGATCTGATTGCAAAAGTAAAAAAAGATGCGAAAATTGTCTTTTTAGATACAGGTCTGCATTTTAAAGAAACATACGACACAATTGATGCGGTAAAGGAAAGATACCCGGGTTTAGACATTGAACTGAAAACGCCTGAGCTGACGGTTGAACAGCAAAATGAGCAGCACGGTGAACAATTATGGAAAACAAATCCTCAAAGCTGCTGCCATATGCGTAAGGTCATTCCTTTGCAAGAAGCCCTATCTGGTTATCCAGCATGGCTTTCCGGTTTAAGAAGAGAGCAGTCACCAAAACGAGCAGGGACGAATTTCTTAAATAAGGATGAAAAATTCAAATCAGTGAAAGTATGTCCGCTTATCCATTGGACGTGGAAGGACATATGGAGATATGCATCAAGAGAGGAACTTACTTATAATCCGCTGCATGACCAGGGATATCCAAGTATCGGCTGTGCACCGTGTACACAACCAGCATTTACTGCAGATGATCTGCGTTCTGGCAGATGGTCAGGCACAGCAAAGACAGAGTGCGGATTACATGAGTAAGGGAGCATAATGTATGGAAATCGCCGCAATTTTATTTAGTCTATTCTTTGCTTTAAACATAGGCGCAAGCGGAGCAGCTGCTTCTATGGGCATTGCGTACGGGTCAGGTGCGATTCAAAAGCCCATTTATGCGCTCAGCGTTTGTGCAGTTGGGATTTTAGCAGGTTCAGTGATTGGCGGCGGTGAGGTCGTCAAAACGATCAGCTCTGGTATTATGCCAGAATCAGTCATTACACTTGAAATCGTTTGTATTATCATTGGTTCTGCTGCGCTATCACTTTTCATAGCGAATCTGATGGCGATTCCTTTATCAACAAGTGAGGTCACAGTAGGGGCTGTGGTTGGTGTGGCAGTCGCGTATAAAGTATTGTTTGTGAAATCCATTTTAGTGATTGTGGCATTTTGGGTGATCATCCCGATTTTCGCCTTTCTTTTTACCTTTGCTGTCGTCAAAATCATCAGAATGTTCCCTAAACGGAAGCTCTCTAAAAAAGGCACAGCTATTTTATCTGTCGTATTAATCCTCAGCGGATTTCTAGAGGCGTTTTCAGCTGGTATGAACAATGTCGCAAATGCGGTCGGCCCGCTTGTCGCGTCAGGCGTTTTGTCAGTCGGGCAAGGAACTCTTTACGGCGGGATCTTTGTTGCACTTGGTGCGCTTTTGCTTGGGAGAAGGGTACTAGAAACAAACGGAAAGAAAATTACCCGCTATCAAACGGGTGAAGGGATTTTACTTTCGAGTACCGGTGCCGGGCTTGTCATCGTCAGCTCTATTTTTGGGCTGCCTGTTCCGCTTACGCAAATCACCTCCTCGTCTATTATCGGGCTTGGAATGGCAAAAGGCGGGCCAAACATTTTTCACAAACATGTTGTGAAAAAAATGCTGAAAGTGTGGGTGGTGTCACCCTTCTTATCACTCAGCCTATCGTATTTGCTGGTGAGCCTTTTCTTAAAAGGAGACTATTACTCTATCTTTATCATGATGAGTGTACTGCTTGCCTCACTTGGTGCACTGAGTCTAATGAAGGCAGTCAAAAATGAGAGCAGCTCTATTCATGAACAGGGCGGCGGGATTTAATTACAAATCCTACTATTAACATCTAATAAATATGAACATTGAGAGGAAGATGAACAAATGAGTTTAACACCACATGGTGGCGTATTAATTAATCGAGTAAATGAAGAATATGATCTCAGCACAGCTGAAAAGGAAATTGAACTAGATGCGATCTCCTTTGCAGACCTTGAACTCATTGCAATTGGCGGATATAGTCCAATTGAAGGGTTTTTAACAAAAGCTGATTATGAAGCAGTTGTGAGCAGTATGCGGCTAGCAAGTGGTGTCGTTTGGTCTCTTCCTATTACACTGCCAGTGACAAAAGAAAAGGCGGCGGAAATCCATCAAGGCGATATCGTACGTTTATCCTATAATGGAACTGTATATGGTGTCATTGAAGTAGAGGATCAATATACACCAGATAAGGAAAAAGAAGCGGTAAATATCTATAAAACTGATGACCGCAATCATCCAGGCGTGAAAAAATTATTTGAACGCGGTGATACTTACATTGGCGGGAAAATTACACTGACGAAACGCAGTGAAAAACCATTCCCTCAATTTACGTATGAGCCAGAAGAAACAAGACGTCATTTTAAAGAAAACGGCTGGAAAACCATTGTTGGTTTCCAAACGAGAAACCCGGTTCATCGTGCGCATGAATATATTCAAAAAACAGCATTAGAAACGGTCGATGGTTTATTCTTAAATCCGCTTGTCGGTGAAACAAAATCTGACGATATCCCGGCAGATGTGAGAATGAAAAGCTATCAAGTGTTATTGAATGGTTATTATCCAAAAGACCGCGTCTTTTTAGGTGTTTTTCCTGCTGCAATGCGTTATGCTGGACCAAAGGAAGCAATATTTCACGCGCTTGTTCGTAAAAATTATGGCTGCACCCATTTTATTGTCGGAAGAGATCATGCAGGTGTTGGTGACTATTACGGCACATACGAGGCGCAGGAACTATTTGATCAATTTACAAGCGAAGAAATCGGCATTACTCCATTAAAATTTGAACACAGCTTCTACTGTAATACATGTGAAGCGATGGCCACACCAAAAACGTGTCCTCACGACAAAAGCGAGCATGTCATTCTTTCAGGTACAAAGGTTCGAACGATGCTGAGAAACGGTGAATTACCACCAAGCACGTTCAGCCGAAAAGAAGTCATTGAAACATTAATCGAAGGATTAAAAACGACGGTATCTTAAAGGGAGGGTATGACATGAGCAACGAACATATCGTGTGGCATGATGCATCTATTACAAAAAAAGAATATCAACAGAAAAACAATCATAAAAGCGGCATTATCTGGCTTACAGGTTTAAGCGGATCAGGTAAATCAACGATCGCAAATGCAGCTGCAAGAGAGCTGTTTGAACAAGGCTATCAAGTCACAGTTCTTGATGGCGATAACGTGCGGCACGGACTCAATAAAGATCTAGGGTTTTCAGATGACGACAGAAAAGAAAACATCCGCCGAATCGGAGAAGTGGCGAAATTATTTGTGGAGCAAGGTACGATTGTCATCACTGCTTTTATTTCTCCATTTCAAGAAGACCGCCACATTGTCAGACAGTTAGTCGAAGATGGGGAATTTCACGAAGTGTTTGTCAAATGTGATCTGAACGTGTGTGAAGAGCGTGATCCAAAAGGGTTATATAAAAAAGCGAGAAACGGCGAAATTCCATTTTTCACTGGAATCGATTCACCATATGAAGAGCCAGCTGCGCCTGAGCTCGTCTTAGATACAGGGGAATTATCCCGTGAGGAATCCAAACAGCGTCTTGTTGATTATGTAAAAGCAACAACGAAATAATCGCCTGATGGCAGGGGGAGAAAAGCAAGATGGGGAAAGTATACATTGTGGGTGCTGGACCCGGAGACCCAGATTTAATTACATTAAAGGCCCATAAGGCGATACAGCAGGCAGATGTCATCTTATATGATCGTCTTGTCAATCAAGACATTCTCGCCCACGCCAAACCAGAGGCGGAATTGATTTATTGCGGAAAGCTGCCAAATCATCATACAATGAGACAGGAAGCCATCAATGAAGCGCTTGTGGCTCATGCAAAGGAAGGGAACGTTGTCGTTCGGCTGAAAGGCGGCGACCCCTTTGTCTTTGGCCGCGGCGGTGAAGAAATCGAATGCTTAGCTGAGCACGGAATTCCGTATGAGGTTGTCCCAGGAATTACTTCTGGTATTGCAGCGGCTGCTTATGCGGGCATCCCTGTGACACACCGTGAATTCAGCTCAAATGTTGCTTTTGTCACGGGTCACTATCAAAAGGATGAACATTTTGAAGAAAAGTGGGAGGCGCTGGCTACAGGGATTGATACTCTTGTGATTTACATGGGTGTCAAAAACGTGGAAAGAGTGCAGCGCCTGCTTTTAAAAAATGGACGGGATCCAGAAACACCCGCTGCATTTATACACTGGGGAACCACGACGAGGCAAAAGACAACTTGCTGCACTGTGGCGACACTGTCTGAAACCGTTGAAAAAGAAGGGATCGAGCATCCAAGTTTAATTGTTGTTGGAGATGTCGTTCATTTTCATCAAAAACTGAACTGGTTTGAACCCGCATTAATCGAGAAATGAGAATGATAGAGAAAAGACACGTACATACATCGTGTCTTTTCGTCTGATGAAATAAGTGAGGGGGAGGAGCCGAATGAAACAAGCTGTCCTTTATGTTGGGCATGGAAGTCGAGTAAAAGAGGCGCAAGATAAGGCCATTTCTTTTATGAAAAGCTGTATGCCGTTAGTGAAAGCAGATATACAAGAAATTTGTTTTTTAGAGCTGACGGACCCTTCTATAGAAGAAGGATTTGAGGCCTGTGTGAAAAAAGGAGCGACACACATTGCCATCGTCCCGCTCCTCCTTTTAACTGCCATGCATGCTAAATCGGATATACCGGTCGAAATTGAGAAAGTGCGCGCGCGATTTCCGCAAGTGAAGGTCACATATGGAAAGCCAATCGGGGTGAATCAAGAAGTAACAAAATCGGTTGCCGCAAGAATTGAAGAAGCAGGATATCAAGGCGAGCGGGCGCGGATTCTTTTAATTGGCCGCGGGAGCTCTGATCCGGATGTGAAGCGAGATGTGTTTGGCATTGCAGACGATGTCCGAAGTCTGCTTCCGTATGCAGAGGTTCTTCCGTGTTTTATTACAGCATGTGATCCCAATTATCGAGATGTTCTCGCGCAGTTATCAGCAGATGACGATGGGCCTGTCTATATCGTTCCTTACTTGCTGTTTACCGGAATTTTAATGAAAGAAATTGAAAGTGAAGCCGCTCAGGCGAGAAAGCGGCTGAAAGATGTCCGGGTATGCCGGTATATTGGCTTTCATCCGCATGTTAAAGCAGCTTATATTGAACGCGTGCAAGAAACCATTTTAAACAAAGACGATGCATTTCGTTTCCGAGGAGAAAGCCATGCTTCCAGTCCATCTTGATTTAACCAATAAACAAGTGGTCATTGCCGGCGGCGGATCTGTGGCGTTAAGAAGAGCAAAGGCGCTGTGCACGGAACCTTGCCATATAACCGTTGTCAGTCCTAATCTTTCTGAAGAGATGGCACACTTCATTGATACATACCAATTGAATTGGAAGGAAAAGAAGGTAGATGCTGAAGATTTGAAGGATGCATTTTTCATTGTAGCTGCGACAAATGACCCTTCGGTAAATGAATGGATTGCACAAACAGTACAGCCTCACCAGCTCGTGAATTGTGTGAGCCAATCAGAACTAGGCAATGTGATTGTGCCGAAGGTTGTCAAAGCAGGAAAAGTGACGATTTCAGTCTCTACAAGCGGTGCAAGCCCCGCCCGGACAAAACAGCTGGCGGCGGCAATTGAATCCTTGCTTGAACAAGAGGATATTGACGCACTTGATGCCCTTTACATCGAAAGAAAAAAGCGACAAAGAAAAAGCCGATAAATCCTCATGTCAGGATTTTATCGGCTTTTCTTATTTATTTTCTCAGCTTGAGCACAAGATCTTCGTCAGGCGTGACAAATAATGTTTGCTGCTGATCATACGTAACAAAGCCAGGCTTTGCTCCGTTCGGTTTTTTCACATGCCGGATTTTTGTATAGTCGACAGGAACGGAGCTGGACTCTTTTGCCTTCGAAAAGTAGGCGGCGATTTGAGCCGCTTCAAGCAGCGTTTGTTCATCAGGTGCTTGGTGACGAATGACGACATGTGATCCAGGAATATCCTTTGTATGCAGCCAAATATCATCACGAGCAGCTGCCTTTGTAGTCAAATACTCGTTTTGTTTGTTGTTTTTTCCGACTAAAATTGGAATGCCTTCGGAAGACTCGTACGTTTCAAGCTGAATGGCCGTCGGTTTTTTCTTTTTGGCGTGACGCTTTTGTTTGGCGCGCAAATATTTTCCTTCAACAAGCTCTTCTCTCATTTCCTCTAAATCCTTCGGCGAAGCAGAGGACAGCTGCTGAATCAGCTCTTCAAAATAAGCAATTTCTTCATGTGTTCGCTTAATTTGTTCATTTACAGCTTCTACTGCATTTTTTGCCTTTTGATATTTTGTAAAGTATGCTTGTGCATTTTCAGAAGGGGTTTTGTTTGTTTTAAGCGGGATCGTAATTTCTCCGCCGTCTTCATCGTAATAATTGATGACAGTCGCTTCTTTATCCCCTTTTTTGATCGCATATAAATTGGCTGTTAACAATTCGCCATAGAGCTGATATTTGTGTGCATCTTGAGATTCTTCAAGGGTTCTTTTTAGCTTTTTCAGCTTGTTTTCATTTTTCTTTTTTTCATTGACGACAAACCGTTCAAGGTCAGCCGCCTGCTGTTTGACTCTGTCTCTCTCAGCTTTTCCAAAATAAAAGCGGTCAAGCAGCTGGCTGAGTGAGTCGAATGTCTTCATCTCGCCTTGGACATGCTGAAGCTCTAATAAATAGAAATACTCTTTCCCGTCTTTTCTTGTAAGCTGCGGCGTAAAAGAATGCATGCGAATGAGCTGGAACATGTCGAGCAGTGTATGTGGAATCGTTTCTTGATTGGCAAGACCGGCCCGGTGTACTGCTTCCTTTGCAAACAGCGGGGAAACCCCAGAGAAGGTATCGACAATTTGATTGGCGATCTTTCCTTCTTGAAAGCGTAAATGCTTCAAAATATCATCCTTTGTCACGTCAAAAGGATTCAATTTTTGCTGCGCAGGCGGCAGTAGGTATTCATAACCAGGAAGCACCGTTCGATAGCTGTTTACAGATGGAGAAAGGTGTTTCAGACCATCAATGATCTGCTGCGTTCCATCCTCTACAAGAATGAAGTTGCTATGACGTCCCATGATTTCAATGTAAAGCTTACGCGTCTGCTCATCGCCGATTTCATTTCGGCTTCGCACATGAAGCACGATCACCCGGTCAAATCCAATCTGTTCAAAACGTTCAATGAAGCCGCCCTCAAGATGCTTTCTGAGAAGCATACAAAACATTGGCGGTTCGCTTGGATTGTCATATTGATGCTCTGTGAGCTGCACTCTCGCGTAGCTCGGATGAGCCGATAAAAGGAGCTTATGATTTTTCCCGTTTGCTCGAATATGAAAAATCAGCTCGTGTTTATATGGCTGATGGATTTTTGAAATCCTTCCGCCAGTTAATGCCTTTTGCAATTCATTTGTCATACCATATGTAAAAATGCCGTCAAATGACATGTTGGATACACCCTCTTCTTTCACACAAATCTACTGAAAGAACCTTCCGTTTTTTCGTTCTTTAGGCAGTCTTATTATTATAGCATGATTTAGGACGAGTCTGAATAAACTGGCTTATAGAACACTGCATATGAGAGAGAACAAAAGAGGAGTGGACGAGGTCAAATGAATTGGCATGAACTGAACCAAACCGATTTATTAAAAACAATGAATACATCGATAGGTGACGGACTGTCAGAAAAAGATGTACAAAAGCGGCTTGAAAAACACGGGTCAAATGAATTGCAGGAAGGAAAAAAGGCGTCGGCTCTGATCATTTTTTTAGCACAGTTTAAAGATTTCATGGTGTTAATCTTGCTTGCAGCAACAATCATTTCTGCCTTTTTAGGAGAATACATTGATGCTGTTGCGATTGTGGCCATTGTTTTGATTAATGGTGTACTCGGCTTTTATCAAGAACGCCGGGCGGAAAAATCCCTTCAAGCGTTAAAGGAATTATCAACTCCTCACGTGTATGCAAGGAGAAATAATGAATGGGTCAAGATCCCGTCTAAACATCTCGTGCCAGGGGATATTGTGAAATTTTCAAGCGGAGACCGGATTGGGGCAGATATTAGATTACTAGAAACAAAGAGCTTAGAAATTGAGGAGTCCGCCCTCACTGGTGAGTCAATCCCAGCAGTCAAACACGCAAGTCCACTTTCAAGCGGCCATGTTTCACTCGGTGATTTGACGAACATGGCCTTTATGGGGACGCTTGTCACTAGAGGCAGCGGCGTAGGGGTTGTCATTGGTACAGGAATGAATACAGCAATGGGACAAATTGCCGGCATGCTGGATGCAGCAGGTAATATGGAAACGCCGCTGCAAAGGCGTCTCGAGCAGCTTGGGAAAATTCTGATTGTGGCTGCTTTATTTTTAACGGTGCTCGTTGTTGTTCTCGGTGTAGTGCAAGGACATGAATTGTATCATATGTTCCTAGCGGGTGTATCTCTTGCTGTGGCGGCGATTCCAGAAGGACTGCCGGCGATCGTCACTGTCGCCCTTTCCCTAGGGGTGCAGCGGATGATCAAACAAAAATCGATTGTCAGAAAGCTCCCGGCAGTGGAAACACTCGGCTGCGCGTCAATCATTTGCTCTGATAAAACAGGAACCATGACGCAAAATAAAATGACCGTGACCCATGTGTGGGCAGAGGGAAAAACGTGGAATATTTCTGGCACAGGCTACGAGCCATCCGGTGACTTTACCTTAAACGGGGAAATCGTCCATGCCGACAAGCATCCAAGCCTGCAAAAGGTGTTATTATACGGGGCGCTTTGTAATACATCGACCATCGTTGAAAAAGACGGGGAGATGAGGCTTGATGGGGATCCGACAGAGGGAGCGCTCCTTACCGCAGCACGTAAAGCGGGTTTTACAGAGCAATTCATCGAAGCTGGATTTCATGTCATTGAGGAGTTTCCTTTTGACTCAGAAAGAAAGATGATGTCAGTCGTCGTTGAAACAAATCAAAAAGAGCGGTATGTCATTGCAAAAGGTGCGCCGGATGTACTAATGAATCGTTCAAGTCATATCATGCACGGCGGACGCACAGCTTCTTTTTCAACCACTCACAAGCAAGAAACAGAAGCTGCGATTCAAGGTTTAGCAAGACAGGCGCTTAGAACCATTGCCATTGCGTATAAAAAAGTCGGTCTGACAGAGAAAATCACCTCTGTACAGCAGGCTGAAGCTGATTTAACATTTATCGGGTTAGAGGGCATGATTGATCCACCGCGTCCTGAAGTCAGACGAGCGATTAAAGAGTGCCGGGATGCTGGCATTAAAACGGTCATGATTACAGGGGACCACGTGGAAACGGCCAAAGCGATCGCAAAAGACTTAAGCCTTTTACCGAAGCAAGGACAGGTGCTCGACGGAAAAGCGCTTGATCAGATGAGCGACAAAGAGCTTGAGCAAACAGCTGAAAATGTATACGTCTTTGCCCGGGTTTCCCCTGAGCATAAGCTGAGAATTGTCAAAGCCTATCAAAAAAATGGTCACGTTGTGGCGATGACAGGTGACGGGGTCAATGATGCGCCTGCCATTAAACAAGCAGATATCGGTATCTCCATGGGCATCACTGGTACAGACGTAGCCAAGGAAGCGTCTTCTCTTATTTTACTTGACGACAACTTTGCGACCATTAAATCCGCCATTAAAGAAGGCCGAAATATTTATGAAAACATTCGTAAGTTTGTCCGCTATTTGCTGGCATCAAATGTCGGAGAAATTTTGGTCATGCTGTTTGCGATGCTCCTCGCGCTTCCGCTGCCGCTCGTTCCTATACAAATCTTATGGGTAAACCTTGTTACAGATGGTCTACCTGCTATGGCACTTGGCATGGATAAGCCAGAAGGCGATGTCATGAAGAGAAAGCCGCGGAATATGAAAGAGGGTATTTTTGCTAGAGGGCTTGGCTGGAAGGTCATCTCCCGAGGATTCCTCATTGGACTTGCGACCCTTTTAGCCTTTATATTTGTATATCACCGCGATCCAAACAACCTGCAATATGCGCAGACTGTCGCATTTAGTACGCTTGTTTTGGCGCAGCTCATTCATGTATTTGACTGCCGTAGTGAACGGTCCATTTTTGAACGTAATCCATTTGGGAACCTCTATTTGATCGGTGCGGTTTTGTCATCGCTTTTACTCATGCTTGTGGTCATTTATTATCCGCCCCTTCAGCCGATTTTTAAAACGGTCGCGATTTCACCAATTGATTGGCTGCTGATCATCGGGATGTCTGCACTGCCAACTTTTTTACTGGCAGGATCACTTTTGACAAGAAAAAAATAATTCATTATGGTATAATTTTGAGGTAATAGTGTCTGCTATTACCTTTTTCATTTTATTAATATGAAAGAATTGGGTGTTTTAACATGATACGCAGTATGACGGGATTCGGCCAAGCGAGTAAAACGGATGGAGAACTGACAGTGTCAGTTGAGCTAAAATCGGTCAATCACCGTTTTAAAGAGGTTCATGCCCGTTTGCCGAGGCCGCTTTTATATTTCGAAGATACATTAAAAAAGATCATTCTTCGTCACGTGCAGCGCGGTAGAATTGAGCTGTTTGTCACGATTGAAGGCGGTAAACTAGCAAGCCGGTCCTTACAGATCGACTGGCCGCTGCTTGATGAATACATGAAAGCCGCAAAAGATCTCGAGGAACGCTATCACATTTCAGGCATTCAGCATGCACATGACTTATTGGGGCTTGAGCTTGCCGTTCAGGTGGAAGAGTCATCCAGCCGAAATGAACAGCTAGAGCAGCTGCTGATGGAAGCTTGCGAGGATGCTGTCAAGGAGCTTTGCTTCATGAGAGAGCAAGAGGGAGCGTCACTTCAAAAAGACTGTGAACTGAGGCTTTCTGAACTAGAAGCCTATACAGAAGAAATCAAAGTCTTTGCACCAGAGGTTGTGAGTCAGTACAAAGAACGATTGAATCAGCGATTGCAAGAATGGATCGGAGAGGCGCTTGACGAGAGCAGACTGACAACAGAGGCTGCCATCTTTGCTGACCGCTGCGACATTACAGAAGAGATTACGAGATTAAAAAGTCACTTTCAGCAATTTCAGCAAATCTTGCTGCAAGGCGGTGCTGCCGGCCGAAAACTTGACTTCCTTGTACAGGAGCTCAACCGTGAAGTGAACACCATTGGATCAAAAGCGAACCATCACCATTTAACAAAGCTGGTGGTTGAAATGAAAAGTGCTATTGAAAAAATAAAAGAACAAGTGCAAAATATAGAATAGTCATTGTGTATGCTGTTTACAGTGCGTCTCTTTCGGCGAGACTAGAGACGTTTATATTACAGGGGGACGAAAGAAGATGACCATAAAGTTGATCAATATCGGATTTGGAAACATCATTTCAGCGAATCGGATGATTTCGATCGTCAGTCCGGAATCAGCACCGATTAAACGAATGATACAAGACGCAAGAGATCGAGGCATGCTCATAGATGCTACATACGGAAGAAGAACCCGTGCTGTTGTCATTATGGACAGTGACCATGTCATCTTATCTGCCGTTCAGCCTGAGACTGTCGCGCAAAGACTTTCTGTAAAAGAAGAAATCATAGATGAAGGGCAGGGGTAATACGCCATTATGAAAGAAAGAGGACTTTTAATCGTTCTCTCTGGACCTTCGGGAGTTGGAAAAGGAACGGTCAGACAAGCCATTTTCTCCCAGGAAGATACGAAATTTGAATACTCTATTTCTGTGACGACACGCAAACCGCGTGAAGGTGAAAGAAATGGTGTCGATTATTTCTTTAAAACCAGGGAAGAATTTGAACATATGATTGAAAACAAAAAGCTGTTAGAATGGGCAGAGTACGTCGGGAATTACTACGGCACGCCTGTTGACTATGTTGAACAGACATTAAGCGAAGGAAAAGATGTTTTCCTTGAAATTGAAGTGCAAGGTGCGCTTCAAGTAAGAGAAGCATTCCCGGAAGGTCTTTTTATTTTCCTTGCACCGCCTAGTCTTTCAGAACTTCAAAACCGCATCATTACACGCGGTACAGAATCTGAAGAGCTCATTCGAAACCGAATGGCCGCTGCGAAAGAAGAAATTGAAATGATGGATGCTTACGACTATGTCGTTGAAAACGATGATGTCGAGCTTGCTTGTGAAAGAATCAAAGCGATCGTCCTTGCCGAACACCTGCGCAGAGACAGAGTCGCACCAAGATATAAAAAAATGCTGGGGGTAGAATAAACCATGTTAGATCCTTCAATTGACTCATTGATGAACAAACTTGATTCAAAATATACACTTGTAACAGTGTCTGCACGCCGTGCACGTGAAATGCAGATCCACCAAGATCAGCAAATTGAAAACACAAAGTCTTACAAATTCGTAGGCAAAGCACTAGAAGAAATCGACGCTGGTCTTTTGACATTTGAAAAAGAGGATCAAGAATAACACATCGCTTCTGCTATGCAGATACGATACGTTCAAAAAAGTCAAAACTATGATTGGTTTTGACTTTTTTGAATTGTAGACGAATTTGTGAAAAAGGCCGTTAAGGGGGACAAACAAATGTTACAGTCAAAAAATATTTTGCTCGGTGTCAGCGGAGGAATCGCCGTATATAAAGCAGCAGCACTTACTAGTAAACTTGTACAAGCAGGCGCAAATGTCAGAGTGATTATGACGGAATCTGCTCGTGAGTTTGTGTCTCCGCTTACCTTCCAAGCTCTGTCTAGGCATGAGGTATATGTGGATACATTCAAAGAAAACAATCCAAGAGTCATTGCGCATATTGACGTAGCTGACTGGGCCGATCTCATTCTTGTTGCCCCTGCAACAGCACATACAATTGGTAAAATGGCCGCTGGACTTGCAGATGATATGCTCACGACGACTTTGCTTGCTTCAACAGCGCCTGTATGGATCGCACCAGCGATGAATGTGCATATGTACGATCACCCGGCTGTGAAACGGAACATTCGCAGATTATATGAAGACGGGTACCGGTTTATTGAGCCAAGTGAAGGTTATTTAGCCTGCGGATACATTGGAAAAGGGCGATTAGAAGAGCCTGAAAAAATTGTTGAACACATCCGTGCTTTTTTTGAAGAGCCAAAAAGCTTACCGCTCTCAGGAAAGAAAGTCGTGGTGACAGCAGGTCCTACACGTGAAGTCATCGATCCTGTCCGGTTCTTTACAAATCGTTCTAGTGGAAAAATGGGCTATGCGATTGCAGAGGCTGCTCAGCAAATGGGGGCAGATGTTACGCTGATTTCTGGACCTGTTTCTTTAACTGAACCTGACCATGTACATGTAGTGCATGTTGAATCAGCTGAGGAGATGTATCAAGCTGCACTAAATGTATACGGGGAAGCTGATCTTGTCATTAAATCAGCAGCTGTCGCCGATTATACCCCTGTCACGACATATGCTCATAAAATGAAAAAACAGGACGGCACTCTGGACATAGAATTCACCCGGACAAAAGATATTTTAAAAGAGCTGGGGAAAAGAAAAGAGCATCAAGTGCTGGTCGGCTTTGCAGCTGAAACGCAGGATGTAGAATATTATGCGAAAAAGAAAATTGAATCCAAGCATCTAGATATGATTGTCGCCAATAACGTTACAAAAGAGGGTGCAGGCTTTGGCACAGATACAAATGTGGTAGCGATGATCAAAGCAGATGGAACAAAAACAGAGCTGCCGATGATGAGTAAAAAAGACCTCGCTTTTGAAATTTTAAAGGAGGCAATACAGCTGCTTCCAGAAGAGCGTGATCGAGCATGATTGCTGAAGTCATCGTAGATGTCACAACGAAAGCCATTGACCGGCCATTTGATTACCGTGTACCAGATCGATTCAAAGATCTCGTCAAAGCGGGAATGAGGGTGGTCGTTCCCTTTGGCCCGAGGAAGATTCAAGGGTTTGTGACAAAAGTCAAAGATGAAACAGACATCAAGACAGGAAACATCAAAGAGATTGTCGATTTATTTGATTTATCACCTGTTCTGACAGATGAGCTATTGGAGCTTTCCCACTGGCTGACGGAAAAAACATTGTCCTATCATATCACGGCACTTCAATCGATGCTGCCCGCAGCCATGAAGGCAAAGTATGAAAAAGAAATTCAGGTGCTTTCAGAGGAAGAACTTCCGCAGTCATTGAAAGAGCTTTTCGGTCAGCGAGAAAGCATTCTTTATGCTGACATCCCGGTTGAACAATTAAAACAAATTCAAAAGCATGTCCAAAAAGGTCATCTAGAGGTGAGATACCATGTCTCGCAAAAATCTGGAAAGAAAAAGGTCCGCATGCTCCAGATGGCTGTATCGAAAGAAAAACTTGCAGAAAAACAGCAGCAGCTAAAGAAAAATGCGGTGAAACAAAAAGCACTGATCTCCTATCTGCTTGAAGCGGGAGAGACAACCTTTTTAGCAAAAGACTTGCAGCAGCAAACAGGCGCAAGTTCCCAAACGCTTAAAACCTTTATTCAAGAAGGGTTGTTAACAGAAAGCTATGAAGAGGTCTATCGAGATCCTTATCGTGACCGGGAGTTTACACCATCTGCTCCACTTGATCTTACGCCAGAGCAAAGAGAGGCGGCCAAGCATATTCATCAAGCAGTGAGTGATGATCAGCACGAAACCTTTCTTTTGCACGGAGTGACAGGAAGCGGTAAAACGGAGATTTACTTGCAGACAATCGATCATGTTCTTCAAAAAGGAAAAGAAGCGATCGTTTTAGTTCCTGAAATCTCGTTAACCCCTCAAATGGTGCAGCGATTTAAAGAACGATTTGGCTCAAATGTGGCTGTTCTTCACAGCGGCTTATCGACAGGAGAAAAATATGATGAATGGCGGAAAATCCATCGCAAGGAAGTCAAGCTTGTCGTTGGCGCAAGGTCTGCTGTTTTCGCTCCATTTGAAAATCTAGGCATGATTATTATAGATGAAGAGCATGAATCCTCTTATAAACAAGAAGAAATGCCTCGTTACCATGCCAAGGATGTCGCCATTGAACGAGCAGGTCGGCATCAATGTCCAGTCGTATTAGGCAGTGCAACACCTTCACTTGAAACCTATGCACGTGCGAAAAAAGGCGTTTATAAATTGCTGTCGCTAAAACACCGCGTCAACCAGCAGCAGCTGCCGCACGTTTCGTTAATTGATATGAGAGAAGAACTAAGAAATGGCAACCGCTCCATGTTTTCAGAGGAATTAATGCTTAGGTTAAAGGAAGTGCTTGAAAGAAAAGAACAAGCTGTTTTATTTCTGAACAAAAGAGGCTATTCATCCTTTGTCATGTGCCGTGATTGCGGATATGTAGAGCAATGTCCTCATTGCGAAATTTCTCTCACCTATCACCGCTATCAAAAACGGCTGAAGTGCCATTATTGTGGTCACGAAGCACCAGTACCTGCTGAATGTCCAGAATGCCACAGTGAGCATATTCGCTATTTTGGTACGGGTACGCAGCGTGTAGAAGAAGAGCTGACAAAAGTACTGCCAGAGGCAAGAGTCATCCGAATGGATGTAGATACAACGTCTCGAAAGGGTGCTCACGAAAAGCTTCTTACCTCTTTTGGCAATAAAGAAGCGGACATTTTGCTCGGGACGCAAATGATTGCAAAGGGACTGGATTTCCCAGATGTCACACTTGTTGGTGTTCTCAGTGCGGATACATCCCTTCACATCCCTGATTTCCGTTCAAGTGAAAAAACATTTCAGCTTCTCACACAGGTCAGCGGCAGGGCAGGGCGGCATGAAAAAGCGGGCTCGGTTATTATTCAATCGTATACGCCTTCTCACTATAGTATTGAATTAACGAAGCAGCATGACTACGAAGCCTTTTATGAACAGGAGATGCTGCATCGCCGCCACCAGTCCTATCCGCCGTATTACTTTTTGGCGATGGTGACAGTGTCACACGAAGAAGTGACAAAGGCAGCACATGTCACTGATCAAATTGTCCAGTTCCTAAAAACGAACTGTGCACCGAATACTCGAATCCTTGGTCCGGCTGCATCACCAATCGCTAAGATCAAAGATAGATATCGCTATCAATGCGTGATAAAATACAAAAGGGAAAATGAACTGGCAAGTTTACTACGGAAAATACAAGACCATTATCAAAAGGAAATGGAACAAAAACAATTGATGATTTCAATAGATATGAATCCATATATGATGATGTAAAACGGAGGGCTATAAGTGGCAGTAAAACCAATAGTCATACATCCGGCAGAAGTGCTTGAACAAAAGACAGAGCGTGTCGATACGTTCGATAAAAAGCTTAAAAAACTGCTGGATGATATGTATGATACAATGCTTGAGCTGGATGGAGTTGGACTAGCAGCACCACAAATTGGTGTTTCAAAAAGAATCGCTGTTGTAGATATTGGAGAAGAATCTGGCAGAATTGATTTAGTGAACCCCGAGGTGCTTGAAGTAGAAGGAAGCCAAACAGATATTGAAGGCTGCCTGAGCTTTCCATCTTTATACGGCACTGTAGAGAGACC
Organism: Bacillus sp. Nf3; assembly: GCF_003028545.1. Taxonomy (NCBI): domain Bacteria; kingdom Bacillati; phylum Bacillota; class Bacilli; order Caryophanales; family Bacillaceae; genus Bacillus; species Bacillus sp. Nf3. The sequence continues at coordinate 333,425 of NZ_PYUA01000003.1, forward strand.
GAACTATGTGAAGGTAAAAGCCTTTGATAAGAAAGGCAAACCATTTACAATAGAAGCAGACGGATTTTTAGCAAGAGCCTTATTGCACGAAATTGATCATTTAGACGGCATTTTATTTACGTCAAAAATCATTGAAACCTATACGGAAAAAGAACTTGCGGAAATGGAAGGGTGAAGAAAATGGCACGTATCGTATTTATGGGAACCCCTGATTTCTCAGTACCTGTGCTGCAAACACTGATAACAGAAGGATACGAAGTGGTAGGGGTCGTCACGCAGCCAGACCGCCCGAAAGGAAGAAAGCGAGTGCTCACACCGCCTCCTGTGAAAGTGGAAGCCTTAAAACACGGCATTCCTGTGTTGCAGCCTGAAAAGGTACGCATAGATGAAGAAATTGATAAGGTGCTTGCATTACAGCCGGATTTAATCGTCACAGCGGCATTTGGACAAATTCTACCTAAACGGTTACTTGATGAACCTAAGTTTGGCTGTATCAATGTTCATGCCTCGCTCCTGCCAGAACTAAGAGGCGGCGCGCCGATTCATTATGCGATCCTTCAAGGCAAAAAGAAAACAGGCGTTACGATCATGTACATGGTGGAAAGGCTCGATGCAGGTGACATGATCAGTAAAGTAGAAGTTGAAATCGATGAATTAGACAATGTTGGAACACTGCATGACAAATTAAGTACAGCTGGTGCCGCACTGCTAAAAGATACGGTGCCAAATGTTCTGAGCGGATCTATTTCTCCGATTCCGCAAAATGAAGAAGCGGCCACGTACGCACCAAATATTAAGCGGGAACAAGAAAGGTTAGACTGGACAAAAACCGGTGAAGAGCTTTACAACCAAGTTCGCGGGCTAAATCCATGGCCAGTTGCCTATACTGAATGGAACGGCGCTCATCTAAAAGTATGGGAAGCGAAAAAGGTTCCGCTACAAGCGCAAGAAGAACCTGGGAAAGTGATTGAGCTTCAAAAAGAAGGCCCGGTCATTGGAACGGGGAATAAGCAAGGCCTCTTGTTAACAGGTGTGCAGCCAGCTGGTAAGAAAAAAATGAGCGGCGAAGACTTCTTAAGAGGCGCAAATATCGAAATTGGGCAGAAATTAGGGTTAATGAATGAAGAAAAGTAATGTGAGAGAAGTAGCGCTGGACGCTTTAATCAAACTCGAACAAAACCAAGCTTACAGTAATTTGCTTTTGCAGTCAGTCATGAAAGATAAAGACTTAGCTGATCAGGACAAACCGCTGTTAACAGAGCTTGTGTATGGTACACTGCAAAATAAGCTGGCATTAGATTATATGCTTGCGCCCTTTGTGAAAAAACCGCAAAAGGTGGCTCCATGGGTGATGCAGCTTTTACGGATGTCTCTTTATCAAATGGTGTACCTTGAAAAAATCCCAGATCGTGCAGCCATTCATGAAGCTGTCGAGCTAACGAAAAAGCGCGGGCACAAAGGCATTTCTTCACTTGTGAACGGTGTTCTTCGTTCCGTACAAAGAGAAGGCATTCCGTCATTTGATGCGATCAAAGATCAAGTAAAGCGGCTGTCCATTGAGACAAGCCACCCATTATGGCTTGTGGAGGAATGGGTTCAGGCGTACGGATTTGAAGCGGCAGAAAACATGTGCCGCATTCATTTAGTCCCGCCAAAGCAAACCCTTCGCGTCAATCGAATGAAAACTGACCGCACGGCACTGCAGCAAAAACTAATGGATGCAGGCATTGAAACGGAGCTTGGCGACTTATCTGAAGATGCACTTAAGCTCATGAAAGGGTCCATCGTCTCAACCCCTTCTTTTCAAGAAGGCTATGTTACGATACAAGACGAAAGCTCTATGCTTGTTGCAAGAGCGCTTGACCCTCAGCCGGGAGAAACGGTGCTTGACGCCTGTGCGGCTCCTGGCGGAAAATCAACACATATTGCAGAACGTATGAATGATGAGGGGAAAATTGTTTCACTCGACTTACATGAACATAAAGTAAAACTCATCAAACAAGCAGCAAAACGTCTGAATCTTACTCAGATTGAGGCAAAAGCACTTGATGCAAGGAAAGCAGCAGACTATTACAGCGAAGCTTCGTTTGACCGCATTCTCATTGATGCGCCGTGTTCCGGTTTTGGCGTCATTAGACGAAAACCAGATATGAAATATACAAAGTCACAAGAAGACTCAGCAAGGCTTGCAGCTATCCAGCAGGCCATTTTAAAGGAAGCGGCCCCGCTTTTAAAACCGGGCGGAACCCTTGTATACAGTACATGTACAATGGACCCAACAGAAAATCAACAAGTGATTCATGCGTTTTTACAAGAACACCAAGACTTCGAACCCGATCTATCTCTTAATGAACGGCTGCCTGAGCAGGTTGCTCCGTTTGTTCAAAACGGAAGTGTACAAATTCTTCCTCATTATTTCGGAACAGATGGTTTCTTTATTTGCAGCATGAGAAAGAAGGGATAAAAAATGACAGAACAAAAAGTAAGAAAAGAACTGAAGACAGAAATGCCGTCGATCTACTCATTTGAGCTTCACGAAATGAAAGAATGGTTAAAAGAACAAGGCGAAAAGCCTTTCCGCGCAGCTCAAATTTTCGAGTGGCTTTATGAGAAACGTGTGACATCCTTTGACGATATGTCTAACCTTTCAAAGGATTTAAGAGAAAAATTAAAAAATCAATTTGCGATCACTACATTAAAAACCGTGATCAAACAAACGTCTCAAGACGGAACGATCAAGTTTTTATTTGAATTACATGATGGCTATACCATTGAAACAGTGTTGATGCGCCACGAATACGGAAACTCTGTCTGTGTCACAACTCAGGTTGGCTGCCGAATTGGCTGTACATTCTGTGCATCTACACTTGGCGGGTTAAAACGAAACCTTGAAGCAGGAGAAATCGTTGCTCAAGTATTGAAAGTGCAGCAGGCACTTGACGAAACAGATGAGAGAGTCAGCTCGGTTGTTATCATGGGAATTGGAGAACCGTTTGATAACTTTGACGAAATGCTTGCCTTCCTTAAAATCATCAACCATGACAACGGCTTAAATATTGGCGCGCGTCATATTACAGTGTCGACAAGCGGAATCATTCCAAAGATCTATCAATTCGCTGATGAGCAAATGCAAATCAATTTTGCTGTCTCCCTACATGCACCAAACACAGAAATCAGAAGCCGTCTAATGCCGATCAATAAGGCATATAAGCTGCCGAAATTAATGGAAGCCATTGAATATTACATTCAAAAAACAGGAAGACGTGTCAGCTTTGAATACGGCCTGTTTGGCGGAGTAAATGATCAAGTTCATCATGCAGAAGAGCTTGCAGACTTATTAAAAGGAATCAAGTGCCACGTGAACCTCATTCCGGTGAACTATGTACCGGAAAGGGATTATGTAAGAACACCGAGAGAACAAATCTTCCTATTTGAAAAAACGCTGAAAGAACGCGGCGTAAACGTAACGATTAGACGAGAGCAAGGCCATGACATTGATGCTGCTTGCGGTCAGCTAAGAGCGAAGGAGCGTCAGGAAGAGACGAGGTGACGAATGTTGATAAGGGCAGCCTTTCAAACCGATACAGGAAAAGTCCGTCAGCATAATGAAGATGATGCAGGTATTTTTGAAGCAAAAGAAGACACCCTTCTAGCTGTTGTAGCTGATGGAATGGGAGGTCATCTTGCTGGTGATGTCGCCAGCAGGATGGCCGTCTCTTCTTTAAAAGAATACTGGGAAGAAACATCTTCAATCCCAGCAAAACCAGCAGAGCAAGAAAGCTGGTTAATCTCAAAAATTAGTGACATTAATGATCAAGTATATGAACATGCGAAAAACAATGAGGAGTGCCAAGGAATGGGGACGACCATTGTTTGTGCGCTCGTTCATTTGCAAACGGTCACAATTGCCCATATTGGAGACAGCCGCTGCTACTTGCTAAGAGAAGGAGCACTGACCCAGCTAACGGATGACCATTCACTTGTAAATGAGCTTGTGAAAACAGGTGAAATTTCTAAAGAGGATGCAGAATATCATCCAAGAAAAAATGTGCTCACAAAAGCATTAGGAACAGATAAACACGTTCAAATCGATGCACATACTTTTGAAGTGGACCCAGGAGATCAAATCCTGCTTTGCTCAGATGGTTTATCAAATAAAGTAGAAGAAGAGAATTTGATTCATATTTTAAATCAAACGACCGCACCAGATGAAAAAGTAACAGCATTAATCCAAACAGCGAATGACAACGGCGGTGAAGATAACATTACAGCAGTATTGTTAGAAATCTCCTCCCAGCCAGAGGAGGGTGACAGCAAGTGTTGATCGGAAAACGGATCAGCGGCCGTTATCAGATTCTTCGCGTCATAGGCGGAGGCGGAATGGCAAACGTTTATTTGGCGGAGGATATGATTTTAGATCGCGAAGTCGCGATTAAAATTTTGCGCTTTGATTTTGCAAGCGATGATGATTTTATTAGACGTTTCCGGCGCGAGGCGCAATCAGCCGCAAGCTTAGATCATTCAAATATTGTCAGCATCTACGATGTAGGGGAAGAAGATGACATTTATTATATTGTCATGGAATATGTCGAGGGGATGACGCTAAAAGAATACATACACGCCAATGGCCCGCTTCATCCGAAAGAAGCCGTTCGCATTATGGAGCAAGTCGTTGCGGCGATGGAAGAAGCCCATGCGAAACAGCTCGTCCACCGGGACATTAAGCCTCACAATATATTAATAGACAACATGGGGAATATTAAAGTCACTGATTTCGGGATTGCCATAGCACTCAGCTCAGCGACCATCACCCACACAAATTCGGTCCTAGGATCCGTGCACTATTTGTCTCCAGAACAAGCACGCGGAGGTCTTGCGACGAAAAAATCAGACATCTATTCACTTGGCATTGTGCTCTATGAACTCATTTCTGGACGCATGCCGTTTGAAGGAGAATCAGCTGTCAGTGTTGCGCTGAAGCATTTACAATCAGAGCCGCCATCTGTGAGAAGGTGGAACCCTTCTGTTCCACAAAGCGTGGAAAACATCATTTTAAAGGCGATGGCCAAAGATCCTTTTTATCGATATGAAGATGCATCTGAAATGCAAAAAGATTTACAAACTGCTTTCGACCCTTCAAGACTAAAAGAAAAACGCTTTGTGATTGAAGAAGATCATGAAGCAACGAAAGCGATCCCAATCATTCAAGATCATCAAGTCGATCAAGATAATGAAAAAACAGCTGTCCATCCAGTGCAAAAACCGAAGAAAAAAGAGAAACAAAAGCCGAAAAAGAAACGGAAAAAATGGCCTTGGATTGTGGCATCCATCCTATTTATTCTGACTGCTGCGACCATTTTAGCCATCACTGTGTTTCCGGGACTGCTTTTTCCAAAAGATGTGGAGGTCACTGATGTATCTGGCATGACGATTGACAAAGCCGAGGACACCTTGAAGAAAGCCGGCTTTACCGTCGCCTCTGATCCAATTGAGATCGCTGATGAAAAAATTGAAAAAGGGCTTATCGTCAAAACAGACCCGAAAATCGGCACAAAGGTAAAAGAAGGAACCGAAATTCAGCTTTATCAAAGTACGGGCAAGGAAAAGACCGAATTACCCGATGTAACAGGTGAAAAGGTCGATAAAGCAAAAGAATTATTAGAGAAAAAAGGGTTTAAGCAAGTTGTTGTGGAGGAAGTAAATGATAATGACACCGAATCTGGGGTTGTCATGGAACAGAAACCTTCAGCGAGTACTGAGCTTGTGGCAGCAGATGAAGAAGTGACGTTGACGGTCAGCATAGGTCCTGCCGATATTACTTTGCGAGATTTAACGACATATAGTAAACAGGCTGCATCGAATTATTTAGAGGATAACGGATTAAAGCTTGATGAAAAAGAAGCGTATTCTGATGATGTGCCAAAAGGTGAAGTGATGAAACAGGAGCCAGGAGCAGGTACTGCTGTGAAACCAGGTGATACGGTTAAGATCACATTCTCACTCGGGCCGAAGAAAAAACCGGCTAAAACGGTGACTGAGAAGATTGCCATCCCGTATGAACCAGTAACAGAAGGGCAAGAGATGACCGTTCAGATTTCCATTGACGATGCTGAGCATAGCATTTCTGATTCATATGAAACCTTTAACATCACTGCACCAACTGAACGGACCATTAAATTTAAGATTGAACCAGGTCAAAAAGGATACTATCAAGTGACGGTTGATGATAAAGTCGTAAGCTCTAAAACGATCGAATACCCTGAAGATGAATAAAGGAGGGACTTTATGCCTGAGGGCAAAATTATTAAAGCATTAAGCGGATTTTATTATGTGCTCGATGAGTCTTTAGAAGCTGGAAAAGTGATTCAGTGCAGAGCGAGAGGTATTTTTCGTAAAAACAAAATCACACCTCTTGTTGGAGATTATGTCGTGTATCAAGCAGACAACGATAAAGAAGGCTACTTATTAGAAGTAAAAGAGCGGACAAACGAACTTGTTCGTCCGCCTATTAGTAACGTCGATCAAGCGGTGCTCGTTTTCTCTGCGACAGAACCAACCTTTAGCACATCGCTTTTAGACAGATTTCTAGTGCTTGTAGAAGCAAATGATATTGAGCCGATTATCTGTATCACAAAAGTGGACTTATTGAAAACAGATGAAGAGCGTGAAAGTATTCAAGGCTATGCAGAGGACTATCGGCAAATTGGATATGATGTTCATTTAACATCCACGATCGAGGGGGACGGAATTGAAAAGCTGACCCCGCATTTTCACAATAAGATCACTGTATTTGCTGGTCAGTCTGGTGTAGGCAAGTCCTCCCTTTTAAATGCGATGAGTCCTGACCTGGCGCTGAAAACCAATGATATTTCCTCCCATCTTGGAAGAGGGAAGCATACGACAAGACATGTCGAGCTCATTCGTACAGCAGAAGGGCTTATTGCAGATACACCTGGCTTTAGCTCACTCGAATTTACCGGCATCGAAGCGGAAGATTTAGGTCTTTACTTTTTAGAAATCAAAGAGCGGAGTGCGGATTGTAAGTTTAGAGGCTGCCTACACGTGAAAGAGCCAGGCTGTGCGGTAAAAGATGCGGTCGAACAAGAGCAAATCAGAGAGTATCGCTATCAGCATTATTTAGAGTTTTTAACTGAAATCAAAGACAGAAAGCCGAGGTACTAAATCATGGTTTATATTGCCCCTTCCATTTTATCAGCAGATTTCGCCAATTTGGAGAAAGATATCCGTGATGTGGAACAAGGCGGAGCGGATTACATCCATATCGATGTGATGGACGGCCATTTTGTACCGAATATCACATTTGGGCCGAATGTTGTGGAAGCAATCAGACCGCATACAAAGCTGCCGCTCGATGTTCACTTAATGATTGAGCAGCCAGACCGGTATATCTCTGCATTCGCCAAAGCAGGTGCTGACATTATTTCTGTCCATGTAGAGGCTTGTCCACACTTGCACCGAACGATACAGCACATAAAAGAACAAGGTGTAAAAGCAGGTATCGTCTTAAACCCGCACACACCTGTTTCCCACATTGAGCATGTATTAGAGGATGTAGACCTTGTCTTATTCATGACGGTGAATCCTGGTTTTGGCGGACAGGCGTTTATTCCATCTGTCCTCACGAAGGTAAAAGAAGTGAAGTCCCTTAGTGAACAAAAGGGCTTATCAGACTTACTCATAGAAATAGACGGCGGTGTCAATGTAGAGACTGCAAAAAGCTGTAAAGAAGCAGGCGCTAACTTACTTGTGGCCGGTTCAGCGGTATACGGTAAAGACAACCGCGCAGCAGCCATTCAGGCCATTCGCGAAGCGTAAAAAAAGGAACCAAAGTCATTGTGATCTTTGGTTCTTTTTACATGGAGAGGAGCGTATATCATGCACATACATATCGTAGCCGGCGGTCCTTTTGAATACATTCCGCCCCTTGAACATGAAGCATCACAGGATGATATTCTCTGGGTTGGTGTAGATCGGGGGACGCTTTTTTTACTAGAGCGCGGCATCATGCCTGCCAAGGCTTTTGGTGATTTTGACAGTGTGACAGAAGAAGAGCTTTGCGAGCTGAAAAAGAAATTGCCTGCCCTGAATGTATTTCAGGCTGAAAAGGATGAAACCGATTTAGAGCTTGCGCTGAACTGGGCCATGCGCCAGCACCCAGCGCATATTCACATCTACGGCATTACAGGAGGAAGGGCTGATCATTTTCTAGGAAATATTCACCTTCTATATCAAGGCATTCAGCACAAGCAAAACATTACTCTTGTAGATAAACAAAATATCATTCAAATGTTTGGGCCTGGTACATACGAAATAAAAGAAGACCCGGATAAAAAATATGTGTCGTTTCTGCCCTTTGGTACATCGGTTGAAAAGCTGACATTAAAAGGTTTCAAATATCCTCTGAAAAATTGTCATATTGAGCCTGGTTCCACACTATGTATTAGTAACGAACTCATCCACTCAAATGGTACTTTTTCTTTTCATGAAGGCATATTAATAATGGTAAGAAGCAAAGATTGACCAACCTATCAATGTGGATGGCTGATTAAGCTCAATTGTGCTGCAAGCGGTACTTTTAGGAGGGGGACAAAATGAAATTTTATACAATCAAACTGCCTAGATTTCTTGGCGGCATTGTCCGTGCGATGCTTGGTTCATTTAAAAAAGATTAATGAGTAATCTCCTTTATTTCCACATAAAAACGCCTGCTACAATAAACTGTAGCAGGCGTTTACTCTTGCTTATACACGCTCAACTTTACCAGATTTCAAAGCTCGAGCTGATACATATACTCTTTTAGGCTTACCGTCCACTAGAATACGAACTTTTTGAAGGTTCGCGCCCCATGTACGTTTTGTAGAGTTCATTGCGTGAGAACGGTTGTTCCCAGCTTTTGTTTTTCTGCCTGTAATAACGCATTTACGTGCCATTTGTTTCCCTCCTAACTGCGAAAACATCATCATATTCTTCATATACGTACTTAGAGATGCCTCAAGATACTTTAATAATTTACCACAGCTTCAAGGGGTTTGCAAGGATTGTTTACTCCTCTTTCAAGAAAAATACCTTGACATCTTGATAAAAAATCAAGGCTATAGTATAAGTAGGATTGGGTCGGATTGAATGATTTCTTTTAAAAAGAAGGGTCTTATAGTAAAATAGTGATAACTCAGGGCAATTTCTCAAAAAGGGGGAACCAATGTGTCCATTGAACTTAGAACGAAATACGGACAAATTGATATATCAAATGAAGTCATTGCAATGGTGGCAGGAGGCGCTGCGATCGATTGCTATGGTATTGTTGGCATGGCGTCCAAAAATCAAATCAAGGACGGTTTGACGGATATTCTCCGCAAAGAGAACTTCAGCCGGGGTGTTCTTGTGCGTCAAAAAGAAGACCGCATTCATATTGATATGTACATCATCGTCAGCTACGGTACAAAAATATCAGAAGTCGCACATAATGTTCAAACGAAAGTCAAATACACGATTCATCACACAATTGGACTTTCTGTTGACTCGGTCAACATTTATGTACAAGGAGTAAAAGTTACGAACCCGTAGTAAGGAGGAAATATATTGTCTATTAGAAATCTTGATGGCCGCTCATTTGCAAAAATGATTCTTGCAGGTGCTCACCATCTTTCTCAAAACGCACAAATTGTGGATGCGTTAAATGTTTTTCCAGTGCCAGACGGAGACACGGGGACAAATATGAATTTGTCGATGACTTCAGGGGCAAAAGCAGTTGAAGAAACAAATACCGATCATATTGGGAAGGTCGGCGTGGCTCTCTCGAAAGGGTTATTGATGGGCGCAAGAGGAAACTCAGGCGTGATCCTGTCACAGCTCTTTAGAGGTTTCAGTAAACATATTGAACAAAAAGAAACGATTGATGCAAAAGAATTTGCTCTTGCCTTACAGGCGGGTGTTGATACAGCATATAAAGCCGTGATGAAACCGATTGAAGGAACCATCTTAACGGTTGCAAAGGATGCAGCAAAGAAAGCGGTTGCTGTTTCAGCGGCAGAAGATCAAATTGACCGCGTTCTAGAGTTGACGATTGAGGAAGCAAGAGCATCACTTGATCGAACGCCAGATCTGCTTCCTGTCTTAAAAGAAGTGGGTGTTGTCGATAGTGGAGGTAAAGGACTTCTATGCGTATATGAAGGTTTCCTTGCTTCATTAAGAGGAGAAGAGCTTCCTCCTAGAGCTGCTTCTTTACCGACGCTAAAAGAACTTGTCAGTGCAGAGCATCATAAAAGTGCGCAAAGCCATATGAACACAGAAGATATCGAATTTGGCTACTGTACTGAATTTATGGTGAAATTTGAAGAAGACAAACAGTCCTTTGATGAGAATGCCTTCAGAGAAGATTTAAGTGAATTCGGAGATTCACTTCTTGTGGTGTCTGACGATACACTTGCGAAAGTTCATATTCATGCAGAGCAGCCGGGAGATGTTTTATCATATGCACAGCGCTACGGCAGCTTGATTAATATGAAAATTGAAAACATGAGAGAGCAGCATAGCTCAATCGTAAACGAAGAAAGAGAACATGCACCTGCTGCACCAAAAGCACCTGCTGCTGAAAAACAGCGCTTTGGCGTCGTAAGTGTCGCAATGGGAGAAGGAATTGCTGACTTGTTCAAAAGCATCGGAGCTTCCGTCGTCATTGAAGGCGGGCAGACGATGAATCCGAGCACAGAAGACATTGTCACAGCAATAGAAAGCGTACATGCCGAAACCGTCTTTATCTTACCTAATAATTCTAATATTGTCATGGCAGCTAAACAGGCGGCAACTGTCTCAAACCGTGAGGTCGTTGTCATTCCGACGAAGACTGTTCCTCAAGGAATGTCGGCACTTCTTTCTCTCAATGAAGCAGCTTCAAATGAAGATAACGAAAGAGCGATGCTAGAAGCGATTGACCATGTGAAAAGCGGGCAAATTACCTTTGCAGTGAGAGATACTCAAATTGATGGAATCGACATTGCGAAAGGTGACTATATGGGTCTGTTCAACGGGAAAATCACCTTAACATCGAAAAATCAATTAGATGCAGCAAAAGAACTTCTCGCCAAAATGGTGACAGAAGATGATGAAATTGTCACCATCATTAAAGGGGAAGATGCATCAACTGATGAGCTGGATGCGTTACAAGCCTTTATTGAAGAAACATTTGAAGATGTAGAAGTTGAAGTCCACGATGGAAAACAGCCGCTTTATTCATATATTTTGGCGGTTGAATAACGAAAGAAGGGCAAATAAAGCCCTTCTTCTTCTTTTGCAATTTTTTACTAGCCATTCCACGGTGAAATGAGTTGCGGGAAACGAATGAATCCATTAGTCTAAAGAAAGAACCAAACCATTCGTGAGTGGTTATGAGAGGGGAAGACCTATGAAATTTAGAAGTGTGTTTGATATTATTGGACCTGTCATGATTGGGCCATCAAGTTCGCACACAGCGGGTGCGGCTCGTATCGGGAGAGTAGCTCGCAGCTTATTTGGAAGAGAGCCGAAACGAATTGTCGTTTCATTTTATGGTTCCTTTAAAGATACGTATAAAGGACACGGTACAGATGTCGCCATTATCGGCGGTGTTCTTGATTTTGATACATTTGATGAACGAATCAAAACAGCGATCGATATTGCTAAAAGCAAAGAGATCGATATTGAATTTAAAGAAGAAGAGGCAGTGCCGGCGCATCCAAATACAGCAAAAGTAGAGATTTCAGATGCGAACGGAAGCCTTGAATTAATTGGCATTTCCATCGGCGGAGGTAAAATTGAAATCACAGAATTAAATGGCTTTGAGCTCAGGCTTTCAGGGAATCATCCTGCCATTCTTGTGGTTCATAACGATCGCTACGGGACGATTGCGGCAGTTGCCAATGTCTTAGCGAAATTCGCCATCAACATCGGTCATATGGAAGTGGCACGTAAAGATGTCGGGCAAGAGGCACTGATGACGATTGAAGTGGATCAAAATATTGACCCAGCGGTCCTATCAGAGCTTGAAACACTTCCAAACATTATTCAAGTCACACAAATTGCAGAGTAACAACAAGGAGGTTATGAATGATGTTTAAAAACGTCAAAGAACTCGTGCAGCTAACAGAAGAACGGAATACCTCCATTTCAGAAATTATGATTGTGCAAGAAATGGAAGTGACAGGGAAGTCACGTGAAGAAATTTTCTCCCAGATGTACCGCAACCTAGAAGTGATGGAGCAGGCTGTTGAAAACGGGCTGAAGGGTGTGAAATCATTATCAGGGTTAACAGGCGGAGATGCAGTCAAACTTCAAGCCTATATCGCATCAGGCAAAACGCTGTCTGGTCATACGATATTAGATGCTGTTAGTAAGGCTGTTGCAACAAATGAAGTCAATGCCGCAATGGGAACCATTTGTGCAACGCCTACAGCAGGCTCATCAGGTGTTGTACCAGGTACGTTATTTGCAGTAAAAGAAACATTAAAGCCAACAAAGGAACAAATGGTCAGATTCCTGTTTACTTCTGGTGCATTTGGTTTTGTTGTGGCGAATAACGCCAGCATTTCTGGTGCAGCAGGCGGCTGTCAGGCAGAGGTAGGTTCTGCATCAGGTATGGCAGCAGCAGCTATTGTCGAAATGGCAGGCGGTACACCGCAGCAATCTGCAGAAGCGATGGCGATTACACTCAAAAATATGCTTGGACTTGTTTGCGATCCAGTAGCAGGACTTGTCGAAGTGCCGTGCGTGAAACGGAATGCAATGGGTGCATCTAACGCAATGATCGCAGCAGACATGGCACTTGCCGGCATCACTAGCCGCATTCCTTGTGATGAAGTCATTGATGCGATGTACAAAATCGGTCAAACGATGCCAACAGCTCTTCGTGAAACAGCCCAAGGCGGACTCGCTGCGACACCGACAGCAAGAGAGCTTGAAAAGAAGATTTTCGGAGGTGTGACCTCATCTCGTGATACAGAAACTGCAAGATAATGTCTCTGTCCTGAAGGGGATTGGAGAGGAAACCGAAAAAACACTCAATGAACTTGGAATCTACACAGTAGCCGATTTACTCGGCTACTTTCCTTATCGATATGACGACTATGAGCTTCGTAACTTAGAAGAAGTAAGGCATGACGAACGTGTCACAGTTGAAGGGAAAGTACATAGTGAGCCCGTTCTCACCTATTATGGAAAAAAACGAAGCAGGCTGACATTCAGGCTGCTTGTCGGGCGTTTTCTCATTACAGCGATTTGTTTCAATCGTCCATATTTAAAACGAAGCCTTGTGTTAGGTGATACAGTTTCCGTCACAGGAAAATGGGATAAAAACCGCCAATCTATCATGGTACAGGAATTTAAAAAAGGGACGCACGAGCAAGATGGCAGTATAGAACCCGTTTATTCAGTAAAAGAAAATGTGACCGTGAAAATGATGAGACGCTTTGTGAAACAAGCTTTGTCACTTTATGCAGACAAAGCTGAAGATCCATTGCCAAAGCAGCTTGTCTCTGCTTATAAGCTCATGTCCTATCAGGAAGCGTTAAAAACCATTCATCTCCCAGAGACAAGAGACTCGCTCAAGCAAGCAAGACGACGTTTTGTGTACGAGGAATTTCTCATCTTTCAGCTGAAGATGCAGGCGATTAGAAAGAAAGAACGAGAGAGAACGTCAGGCATCCAGCATCCGTTTTCCAAAGAAGCTGTTTTTGAGTTTGTTCACAGCCTGCCATTTCCACTGACAAAGGCACAATCAAGAGTGCTTGATGAAATCATGTCAGACATGGCGTCTCCATATCGAATGAACCGGCTGCTACAAGGAGATGTAGGATCAGGGAAAACAGCTGTGGCAGCCATTGCGCTTTATGCCGCTCATTTATCAGGTTTTCAAGGTGCATTAATGGTCCCAACAGAAATTTTGGCAGAACAGCATGCGGATTCGCTTTACCAGCTGTTTGAAAAATGGGGACTGAATATCGCCCTTTTGACAAGCTCTGTGAAAGGAAAGCGCCGCAGAGAATTGCTTGAACGTTTAAAAGAAGGTGAGATTGACATTTTAGTCGGTACCCACGCACTCATCCAAGACGAAGTCGAATTTCAGCAGCTCGGTCTTGTCATCACAGATGAGCAGCACCGGTTTGGCGTAGAGCAGCGGAAAAAACTGCGAAGTAAAGGGCAGGACCCGGATGTCTTGTTTATGACTGCCACACCTATTCCGCGAACACTTGCGATTACTGTCTTTGGAGAAATGGACGTATCCGTCATTGATGAATTGCCAGCTGGCAGAAAACAAATCGAAACGTATTGGGTGAAGCATGACATGCTTGAGAGAATTCTTGCTTTTGTGGATAAAGAGCTGAGAAAAGGCAGACAGGCATATATTATTTGTCCGCTCATTGAAGAATCAGACAAGCTTGATGTCCAAAATGCGCTTGATGTCCATAGCATGCTGACTGAAGCATACCGCGGCAAATGGTCGATCGGCTTAATGCATGGGAAACTGGCAAGTGATGAAAAAGATCAGGTCATGAGAGCCTTTACCGCAAATGAAGTGCAAATCCTTGTTTCAACCACAGTCGTTGAAGTCGGGGTCAACGTGCCGAATGCAACCATCATGGTTATTTATGATGCAGACCGCTTCGGATTGTCTCAGCTTCATCAGCTAAGAGGCCGGGTCGGCAGAGGAGAGCATCAATCATTTTGTATTTTAATGGCTGATCCAAAGTCAGAAACGGGAAAAGAGCGGATGCGGATCATGTCCGAAACAACCGATGGCTTTGAGCTGTCTGAAAAGGACTTAGAACTAAGAGGACCCGGCGACTTCTTCGGTAAAAAACAAAGCGGGATGCCCGAATTTAAGGTAGCAGATATGGTTCACGACTATAGAGCACTGGAAACGGCTAGAAAAGATGCGGCAGACCTTGTCCAATCGGACGTCTTTTGGACTGATCCCGAATACAAAGAACTCCGGCAAACGCTGATAGACAGCGGTGTGCTGGGAGGAGATAAATTAAGCTGATTAAACGCTGGAGGAATTTTCTTGTCTTTTTGAAACAAGGATTGATTTATCATCTATGAGATTATATACTACTATTAGTACCTAGTCATAAATGTACGGATGGTGTCTGCATATGAAACTAAATAAAAAAGAACGTCAAAAGCTCCTCCAGCAAACGATCAGCTCGACTCCATTCATTACTGATGAAGAATTGGCAAGTAAATTCGGTGTCAGCATACAAACGGTTCGTCTTGATCGTTTAGAGCTGTCGATCCCTGAATTACGCGAAAGAATTAAGCATGTGGCCGAAAAGACATTAGAGGATGAAGTAAAATCACTTCCACTGGATGAAGTGATTGGAGAAATGATTGATGTAGAACTTGATGACCAAGCCATTTCCATTTTAGAAGTGAGAAAAGAGCATGTATTCAGCCGAAACCAAATTGCCAGGGGACATCATCTCTTCGCCCAGGCAAATTCGCTGGCAGTTGCCGTCATTGACGATGAATTGGCTTTGACAGCAAAAGCGAATATCAGGTTTACAAGGCAGGTGAAACAAGGCGAAAGAGTCGTCTCTAAAGCCAAAGTAGCCTCACATGATAAAGAAAAAGGAAGAACCGTAGTTGAAGTAAACAGCTATGTTGGTGAGGAAGTTGTCTTCTCAGGTGACTTCGTCATGTATCGCTCAAAACAAAAGTAAAAGGTGGCACGTAATATGAGAATTGCAGTCGATGCAATGGGGGGAGATCATGCCCCTAAAGCCATTATTGACGGTGTGCAAAAAAGCTTAACAGCATTTTCAGATATCGAGATTACACTTGTCGGCGATGAAAACAAAATCAAACCATACATAACAAACAACGATCGCATCACGATTTTAGATGCAAAAGAAGTCATTGAACCGACGGATGAACCAGTGCGTGCAGTCAGACGTAAAAAGGATTCATCTATGGTGAAAATGGCGCAGGAAGTCTCCGAGGGACGAGCCGATGCCTGCATCTCAGCAGGAAATACCGGTGCCCTCATGACAGCTGGGCTGTTTATCGTAGGCAGAATTGACGGTATTGACAGACCAGCCCTTGCCCCAACTTTGCCAACACTGGATGGCAGCGGCTTCTTATTACTAGATGTTGGTGCCAACGTTGATGCAAAACCAGAGCATCTCGTGCAATATGCCATGATGGGATCCATCTACGCAGAGCGTGTCTTCCCAAAGAGCAATCCGCGTGTTGGACTGTTAAATGTAGGAACAGAAGATAAAAAAGGCAACGATTTAACGAAAAAAACCTTTGAATTATTAAAAGCATCAGACTTGAATTTTGTAGGAAATGTAGAGTCCCGTGACTTATTAGAAGGTGTTGCTGACGTTGTTGTCACAGATGGTTTCACAGGAAATATTGCGCTTAAAACAATTGAAGGCACAGCCCTTTCTGTCTTTAAAATGCTGAAAGAAACATTAACATCTAGTTTTACAGCAAAAATAGCAGCAGGCATGATGAAGCCGAAATTGATGCAGATGAAATCTAAAATGGATTACTCCGAATATGGCGGTGCCGCTTTATTTGGTTTAAAGGCACCTGTTATTAAAGCGCACGGCTCCTCTGATGAAAATGCCATTTTCCATGCAATTCGTCAGGCGCGTGATATCGTAGAAAAAGACGTTTCAGCTATCATTCATCAAGAAGTCCAAAAAGAAACGACGAAAGAGTCTTAATGGAGGTAAAGCAGCATGACTAAAATTGCATTTTTATTCCCTGGCCAAGGCTCTCAAAAAATTGGCATGGGAAAAGATTTATTTGACCAAGAAGCAGTATCTAAAGCTGTATTTGAAGAAGCAGACAATACCCTCGGGTTTGATTTATCTTCTATGATTTTTGAAGGGGATGCAGAAGAACTGACGCTCACTTATAACGCGCAGCCAGCTCTTTTAACGACAAGTATCGCCATCTTAAAGAAATTTGAAGAGAGCGGAATCAAAGCCGATTATGCAGCAGGACACAGTCTTGGTGAATACACTGCCCTCGTTGCAGCAGGTGCACTTTCGTTTAAAGATGCTGTTTATGCAGTCAGAAAGCGCGGAGAATTAATGAATGAAGCTGTTCCAGCAGGAGAAGGCGCCATGGCAGCGATTCTCGGCTTAGACAAAGCGGCACTTGTCGAAGTGACAAAAGAAGTGACAGAAAGCGGTCACCTTGTAGAGCTCGCTAACTTAAACTGTCCTGGTCAAATCGTCATCTCTGGTACAGCAAAAGGGGTAGAACTTGCTTCAGAGAAAGCCAAAGAAAAAGGCGCAAAACGTGCAATTGCCCTTGAAGTAAGTGGACCTTTCCATTCTGCATTAATGAAACCAGCCGCTGAAAAATTTACAGATGTTTTGTCAAAGCTGGATATTGCGGATGCCAAAACTCCGGTCATCTCAAATGTAACAGCAGACATCGTGACATCTCGTGATGACATTGAGACAAAGCTCATTGAACAACTGTATTCTCCAGTTCGTTTTGAAGAAAGTGTGGAACGCCTTATTGATTTAGGCGTCACAACATTTATTGAAATTGGTCCTGGCAAAGTGCTTTCAGGTCTTGTGAAAAAAGTGAATCGCCGCCTGACGACGATTTCCGTATCAGATCAAGAAACAGTTGAAGCAGCCATTCAAACACTCAAGGGGGATTCTTGATGCTTACAAATAAAACAGCCGTTGTAACAGGAGCATCACGCGGGATTGGCCGTTCCATCGCGATCGATCTAGCGAAAAGTGGTGCAAATGTTGTCGTGAACTATTCTGGAAACGAAGCAAAAGCAAATGAAGTCGTAGATGAAATCAAAGCACTCGGCCAGCAGGCATTTGCTGTGAAAGCTGATGTCTCAAATGCTGAAGAAGTACAAGCTATGATGAAACAAGCGATTGATACCTTTGGTTCAATTGACATTCTTGTGAATAATGCAGGCATCACAAAGGACAACCTGCTCATGAGAATGAAAGAGAATGAATGGGATGATGTCATTAACATAAACTTAAAGGGTGTCTTTAACTGTACAAAAGCCGTGACACGTCAAATGATGAAGCAAAGAAGCGGAAGAATCATTAATTTGGCTTCAGTCGTTGGTGTGTGTGGAAACCCTGGACAAGCAAACTATGTTGCAGCAAAAGCTGGCGTCATTGGATTAACGAAAACAACAGCAAAAGAGCTGGCAACCCGTCATATTACAGTTAATGCAGTAGCACCAGGCTTTATTTCAACAGATATGACAGACAAGCTTGATGAAAATGTACAGACGGAAATGCTCAAGCAAATTCCGCTCGCACGCTTTGGTGCACCTGAAGATATTAGCAACGTCGTTGTCTTTTTAGCTTCAGAAGGAGCAGGTTATATTACAGGCCAAACCATCCAAGTAGATGGCGGAATGGTCATGTCCTAAGAAATATCAAAATTTCATTAGGTTTTCTCTAGTTTTTTAAAAACAATTCAACTATAATACTTTGAGGGGAGGTGAAAGGCAATGGCAGACGTATTAGAGCGTGTATCAAAAATTATTGTAGACCGCCTTGGCGTTGATGAGGCTGACGTGAAAATGGAAGCTTCATTTAAAGAAGATTTAGGCGCTGATTCCCTTGATGTAGTTGAGCTAGTTATGGAACTTGAAGATGAGTTCGATATGGAAATTTCTGACGAAGATGCTGAAAAAATTGCAACAGTCGGTGACGCTGTGAACTACATAAATAACCAGCAATAAGCGTAACAAAGTCCCGTCTACTTTTGACGGGACTTTGAAAATTTATGTTAGTTTCAACACATTCAGCTGATCAATTGTCAGCCTTTTTCAGATGCTGGGAGCACTGTTTCCCTGCATGTAGAAAGAGAGACTCCATATAATCAGTATCCTTAAAGGCGATTACGCCTACCTGGAGGTTGCTATGCCAAAACAATATAAAGACAAACAGAAACAGAGCAAAAAACTAGAGCAATTTAGAGAATTCCAGCAGCGCATTTCTGTACACTTCAAAAATGAAAAGCTTCTATATCAAGCCTTTACCCATTCCTCGTATGTGAATGAACACCGGAAAAAACCATACGAGGATAATGAAAGACTTGAATTTTTAGGAGATGCTGTTTTAGAATTGACCATCTCTCAATTCTTATTTGCAAAATATCCAGCGATGAGCGAGGGAGATTTAACGAAACTAAGAGCGGCGATCGTATGTGAACCGTCACTTGTATCACTAGCACATGAGCTGTCCTTCGGTGACCTTGTTCTCTTAGGAAAAGGCGAAGAAATGACAGGCGGCAGAAAACGCCCAGCACTCTTAGCGGACGTATTCGAGGCGTTTATCGGTGCACTTTATTTAGATCAGGGGCTGGAACCAGTTGAACGGTTCCTAGAAGCGTACGTTTATCCGAAAATTAATGATGGAGCGTTCTCGCACGTCATGGACTTTAAAAGCCAACTGCAAGAATTTGTGCAGCGCGATGGAAAAGGTGTGCTTGAATACCGCATCCTGCATGAAAAAGGGCCTGCACATAACCGGGAATTTGAAGCAAATGTATCCCTTCGAGGTGAAGTGCTCGGAATCGGAAATGGACGCTCTAAAAAAGAAGCAGAACAGCACGCTGCACAGGAAGCACTTGCTAAATTGCAGAAACATCATATGAACCAATAAAATCCCCCTCGTTATTCAGGGGGATTTCACTCTGTTTTCCATCATCTTTTTTCACTTCATATGGTAAGATGATAGTACTTTAAATACATAAGGAGGATCACTCTCATGTTCCTCAAACGTTTAGACGTGATAGGATTCAAATCATTTGCACAGCGAGTGACCGTGGACTTTGTCAAAGGGGTCACAGCTGTTGTTGGACCAAACGGAAGCGGCAAAAGCAATATTACCGATGCCATCCGCTGGGTACTTGGAGAACAATCAGCGAAAAGCCTCCGCGGAGGAAAAATGGAAGATATCATTTTTGCAGGCAGTGACTCAAGGAAAAGAGTCAATCTAGCTGAAGTGACTTTAACATTAGATAACGAAGACCACTTTTTACCGATCGATTTTCACGAAGTCAGTGTGACAAGAAGGGTTTATCGGTCAGGCGAAAGTGAATTTCTCATAAACAATCAATCTGTCCGCTTAAAGGATATTATTGATCTTTTCATGGATTCAGGTCTTGGAAAAGAAGCTTTTTCAATCATCAGCCAAGGAAAAGTAGAAGAAATTCTATCAAGTAAGGCAGAAGAGAGAAGAAGCATCTTTGAAGAAGCGGCTGGTGTTTTGAAATATAAAACAAGAAAGAAAAAAGCCGAGAATAAACTGTTTGAAACGCAGGACAACTTAAACCGAGTAGAAGATATTCTGCATGAGCTAGAAGATCAAGTAGAACCATTAAGAATGCAAGCCTCTATTGCAAAAGACTATTTGCAAAAAAAAGAAGAGCTTGAAAATGTCGAAATCGCCCTCACTGTCCATGACATCGAAGCACTTCATGAAAAATGGACAACACTTGGTGAAGCAGTCGAGCGCTTCAAACAAGATGAAATGAAGCAGTCTACAGATATCCAAGCAAAAGAAGCCAAAATTGAAGAGTCGAGAGACCGCATTCAAGCGCTTGACGAATCAATTAATGACCTGCAAGAAGTTCTTCTTTTCACAAGTGAAGAATTAGAAAAGCTTGAAGGAAAAAAAGAAGTGCTAAAAGAACGAAAAAAAAATGCCGCCGCAAACCAAGGGCAGCTAGAAGAAACGCTCGTTCGCTTAACTGAAAAGCAGGCACTGTTAACCGAAAAGATTGAACAGCAGAAAATTACGCGGGACAGCTTGCAAAAAGAAGTGCAGCAGCTAAAAGATGAAGTGAACACAAAGCAGCATCAACTGTCGCTTCATAGCGAAGATGTGGAAGGTCAAATTGAACAGCTGAAAAGCGATTATTTTGATCTGCTCAATGAACAGGCTTCCATCCGTAATGAACGTAAATTACTAGAAGAACAGCAGCGCCAAGCGGCGATGCAGCTAGAGCGACTGACGCAAAATAACCAAAAACATATCGAAGAACGAGTGTCTGTCAAAGAAAAGAAAACAGAGGCTGAGCAGCAGCTTTCAGCACTGGAAGATGACATTCTGGCTCAAGTCAAACGTTTTAGAGAAGCAGAACAAAAGCTTGAGCAAATGAAACGTCAATACGAGAAAAAAGAAACGGCTCTTTACCAAGCCTATCAATACGTACAGCAGGCAAAATCCAAAAAAGAGATGCTTGAATCCATGCAGGAAGACTTCTCAGGCTTTTTCCAAGGAGTGAAAGAGGTCTTAAAGGCAAAAGAACGGTTAGGCGGTATTCACGGTGCCATTGCAGAGCTGATTCAAACGGATCAGCAGTATGAGACAGCAATTGAAATTGCGCTAGGTGCAGCCACGCAGCACGTCGTCACAGAAAATGAAGCTGCTGCGAGACAAGCGATTGGATACTTAAAGCAGCATTCCTTTGGACGTGCAACCTTCCTGCCAATGAACGTCATCAAAGAAAGAACCATTCAGCTCAGAGATGTCCAAACAGCAGAGCAGCACGCTGCATTTATCGGTGTAGCGAGTCACCTCGTTTCCTTTGACGAAAAGTATCAAAAGGTGATTCAGAATTTACTTGGAACTGTGCTGATCGTTAGAGACTTAAAAGGCGCCAATGAATTGGCAAAAATGCTTGGACATCGTTACCGTATCGTGACCCTTGATGGAGATGTCGTAAACCCCGGCGGTTCAATGACCGGTGGCGGCGTAAAGAAAAAGAACAACTCTCTTCTTTCAAGAAACCGGGAGATCGAAACGTTAACAAAGCAGCTCGTTGAAATGGAAGAGAAAACAACGATCCTTGAAAAAGAAACAAAAGAAACGAAGCAATTGATCGGAGCAAACGAAAGCCAATTAAACGAACTGCGCCAGCGCGGCGAAACGCTTCGTGAAAAGCAGCAAGAACTCAAAGGGAAATTATACGAACTGCAAGTCGCAGAAAAAAATATCAATGCTCATCTTGAGCTCTATGATCAAGAAAAAGAAGAATTGCAGCAGCGTTCTACTGAACTTGCGGATAAGGACAAAAAGCAGGTTACTCTTGAAGCCTCTATAGGTGAAAAATTGACGGCTCTTGATCAAGAGATCAATACATTAACAAAGCGTAAGCAGACGCAAAGCTCAACGAAAGAAACCATTTCTGCCGAATTAACAGAGCTGAAAATCTCGCTTGCCAAAAAAGATCAGTCCTTAGCCAATGAACAAGAAAAGCTTTCGAGCTTAATGGCTGAATTAGAAGAGGCTGAACAGACGCTGATGGAAACAAAAGAAGATCTGTCACTCTTAACAAGTGAAATGTCATCTAGTTCAAGCGGAGCCGAACAACTGGAAGAAGCGGCGAAAGAGAAGCTGGAAAACAAAAACAAAACAACCGCACTCATTTCAGAGCGGCGTAAGCAGCGTCTTGCTCTTTCTGAAACATTAGAATTCGCTGAACGTGAACTTAAAGAACAAAAGCGTTTATACAAGCAGCTCACTACAAGCTTAAAAGATGAAGAGATTAAGCTAGGCCGTATGGAAGTCGAGCTCGATAACCTGATTGCTTATTTGAACGATGAATATGCTCTTTCGTTTGAAGGAGCAAAAGAGATGTATCAGTTGACGTTATCGCCAGATGAAGCGAGAAAACGAGTGAAGCTGATCAAACTAGCGATTGAAGAGCTTGGAACAGTAAACTTAGGCAGCATTGACGAGTATGAACGTGTCAATGAACGATATCTCTTCTTAACTGAGCAGCGAAATGATCTGACAGAAGCGAAAAATACATTATTCCAAGTCATCGAAGAAATGGATCAAGAGATGACAAAGCGCTTCTCTGAGACATTCTCTCAAATTCGCGGGCACTTTGAATCTGTATTCCAAGCATTATTTGGCGGCGGAAGAGCTGATCTTAAGCTGACAGATCCAAATGATTTGCTCAACTCTGGCGTTGATATTGTCGCGCAGCCGCCAGGGAAAAAACTGCAAAACTTAAGCCTGCTTTCAGGCGGGGAGAGAGCCTTAACAGCGATCGCTTTACTATTCTCTATTTTAAAAGTGAGACCTGTTCCATTCTGCGTATTAGATGAGGTAGAAGCGGCGCTTGATGAAGCAAATGTTTTCCGTTTTGCGCAATATTTAAAGAAATACAGCGAGGAAACACAGTTCATTGTCATTACGCACCGCAAGGGAACAATGGAAGAAGCCGATGTGCTCTACGGTGTGACCATGCAGGAATCAGGTGTTTCTAAGCTTGTATCTGTCAAACTAGAAGAAACGAAAGAGCTTGTCCAGTAATTAAAGGAGGTTTTTGAACCAATGAGCTTTTTTAAGAAATTAAAAGAAAAATTTACGCAGCAAACCGATTCAGTATCAGAAAAGTTTAAAGATGGACTCGAAAAAACGAGAAACTCCTTCCAAGGAAAAGTAAATGAACTGATTTCTCGCTACCGCAAAGTCGATGAAGACTTTTTTGAAGAGCTGGAAGAGGTTCTAATCGGTGCTGATGTCGGTTTCACAACTGTGATGGAACTGATTGATGAGCTGAAAAAAGAAGTGAAATTAAGAAATATTCAAGACCCAAGTGAAGTACAAGCGGTGATTTCTGAAAAACTGGTTGACATCTACAATAGCGGAGAGGAACAAATCTCTGCGCTGAACATTGAAGACGGGCGTTTGAATATCATTTTGTTTGTAGGCGTCAACGGTGTTGGGAAAACAACGACGATCGGCAAGCTTGCAAACAAGCTGAAAAATGAAGGGAAATCCGTCATTTTAGCAGCAGGTGATACGTTCCGTGCCGGTGCGATCGAGCAGCTTGAAGTTTGGGGAGAGCGTTCAGGTGTTCCTGTCGTCAAACAAACAGCAGGCTCTGATCCAGCAGCGGTGATCTATGATGCCGTTCAATCAGCAAAAGCGAAAAATGCAGATGTTCTCATCTGCGATACAGCAGGAAGACTTCAAAACAAAGTCAACTTGATGAAAGAGCTGGAGAAAGTCAAGAGAGTCATTGAGCGCGAGGTTCCAGATGCACCTCATGAAGTATTGCTCGCCCTTGATGCGACAACAGGTCAAAACGCCATGGCACAAGCCAAGGAATTTTCTAAAGCGACAAATGTGACAGGGATTGCTTTAACAAAGCTTGACGGTACTGCAAAAGGCGGAATTGTTCTTGCGATTCGAAATGAGCTGAACATCCCAGTAAAGCTTGTCGGTTTAGGTGAAAAGGTGGACGATCTGCAAGAGTTTGATGCAGAATCGTATGTGTATGGATTATTCTCAGACGTAATTGATCAACAAGACTAACAAAAAAATGCCGGCAAAACTGCTGGCATTTTTATTTATACGTAGCTTCATGAAGTGACAAGATAAAAACTTGACACACAGAAGAGAACCGTGTAAACTTAGTTGATGTAAAGGGAATGAACTTAACAAAGGGGAGAGAGCCCATGACGCTTGAAAAAACAACGAGAATGAATTACTTGTTTGACTTCTATCAATCGTTGTTGACCGCAAAGCAAAAGAGCTACATGTCGCTTTACTACCTAGACGATTTTTCCCTCGGTGAAATTGCGGATGAATATGAAGTATCAAGGCAGGCTGTTTATGATAATATTAAACGGACTGAAGCGATGCTTGAACAATATGAAGAAAAGCTGCTCTTGTTTAAGAAATTTAAAGAGCGTAAAGAACTTCTCAAAAAAATGAGAGAGCTTGTAGCTGATTCTGCGCAAACGGAAGAAGCAGAAGCTTTAATTGAATCGCTTGAGAAATTAGATTAGGAGGCGGCACAGTATGGCATTTGAAGGATTAGCCGACCGACTGCAGCAGACGATTTCAAAAATCCGCGGCAAAGGAAAAGTGTCAGAGCAAGATGTAAAAGAAATGATGCGCGAGGTACGCCTTGCCCTTCTTGAAGCTGACGTCAATTTTAAAGTAGTCAAAGACTTTGTGAAAAAAGTAAGTGAGCGGGCAGTTGGACAAGAGGTCATGAAAAGCCTTACCCCTGGACAACAGGTCATTAAAGTTGTAAAAGAAGAACTCACTGAATTAATGGGCGGAGAAGAGAGTAAGATCGCTGTAGCGAAAAAATCTCCAACAGTCATTATGATGGTTGGTCTTCAAGGGGCAGGTAAAACAACCACAACTGGGAAGCTTGCCAATTTACTTCGCAAAAAACATAATCGCAAGCCGATGATGGTGGCTGCTGATATTTACAGACCAGCAGCGATCCAGCAGCTTCAAACGCTTGGGAAACAGCTTGATATGCCGGTGTTTTCATTAGGTGACCAAGTCAGCCCTGTCGAAATTGCCAAACAGGCAATTGAAAAAGCGAAAGAAGAACACCATGATTATGTCATTTTAGATACAGCAGGACGTCTTCATATCGATGAAGAATTAATGGATGAACTTCAGAAAGTAAAAGAAGTAGCGAATCCAGAAGAAATTTTCCTAGTTGTTGACTCTATGACAGGTCAAGATGCGGTCAATGTCGCAAAAAGCTTTAATGAACAGCTTGGTTTAACAGGTGTCGTTCTCACAAAACTAGACGGTGATACAAGAGGCGGTGCAGCACTTTCTATTCGAGCTGTTACCAATACGCCGATTAAATTCGCTGCACTAGGAGAAAAGCTTGATGCGATTGAACCATTCCATCCGGAGCGGATGGCATCAAGAATTCTTGGCATGGGAGATGTGCTCACGCTGATTGAAAAAGCACAGGCAAACGTCGACCAAGATAAAGCGAAAGAGCTTGAGCAAAAAATGCGGACAATGAGCTTCACGCTCGATGATTTCCTCGAGCAGCTTGGCCAAGTTCGAAATATGGGTCCTCTTGATGAACTGATCCAAATGATGCCGGGAGCCGGTAAAATGAAAGGGCTCAAAAACGTCCAAGTGGACGAAAAGCAGCTCAATCACATTGAAGCGATCATTAAATCAATGACGACTCAGGAAAAAGAACAGCCAGAGGTCATCAATGCAAGCCGAAGAAAACGGATTGCAAAAGGAAGCGGAACATCTGTACAGGAAGTCAATCGCCTTTTAAAGCAATTTGATGAAATGAAAAAGATGATGAAGCAAATGACCAACATGTCCAAAGGAAAGAAAAAGGGCTTTAAATTACCATTTATGTAATTGGTTATACATGATAAAACCGTTGTTAAGAAAAAACACTTTACAAACCCTTTTATCATTGTTAATATACTATCTTGTTGAAATATTTTCGGAGGTGCTAGTAAAATGGCAGTAAAAATTCGTTTAAAACGTATGGGAGCAAAAAAATCTCCTTTCTATCGTATTGTTGTAGCAGATTCTCGTTCACCACGTGACGGTCGTTTCATCGAAACAGTTGGAACTTACAACCCAGTGGTATCACCAGCTGAGGTGAAAATCAACGAAGAATTAGCGCTTAAATGGCTTCAAAATGGTGCGAAACCATCTGATACAGTTCGCAACCTTTTCTCAAGCCAAGGAATTCTTGAAAAATTTCATAATGCGAAAAACAGCAAATAATGAATGAGCTGTCCTTGGAAGAATTGATTGTGTCCATCGTCGAGCCACTTGTTGATTTCCCTGAAGATATTCACGTATCTTCATTAGAAAAAGATGAGCAGGTGATTTACACACTGTCTGTCAATGCTGAAGATAGCGGAAAAGTGATCGGAAAGCAGGGACGTACAGCAAAAGCGATACGAACAGTCATTTTTGCAGCAAGTGCAGAGTCTTCTAAGAAAGTTCAACTTGAGATTGCTGACTAAAAAGGGAGAGGGCTTAGGACCTCCCCTTTTTTTACACGTTTAAATCTATTTTTCGTTATACTGTAGAGGACAAATGCCTTCGGATAGGGGGACAAAAAGGAAGATGCAGATCATTCAACATGTCACCGTGATGCAAGTATTAACTGAAAGCAGTAAGGACAAACTGTTAACGACTTTTTTGGAGAAAAAAGAAAGACTAGAACGTGAATGCAATCAATTATATTTTCAACTAAAAAAACATGAAAAAGAACCACATCAGCAAGAAGCCATCCCTCAATTTCAAAAAGCGATCGATAAAAGGCAAGAGAAGATCAGGCAGATTGATTTTCAAGTAGAGCAGCTTCATATTTTGCCGCTTGGAAGTGAGATGAAAGAAACAGAAGTGGATGCACTGGTTGAAGTAAAAATAGGTGATAAATGGGATGACAAAATGCAAGATAATGTCATCGTCGTGAAAGACGGCACCATTGTGGAAATACGTCAGGGGTGATTGAGAACATGGAGCTAGAATGGTTGAATGTTGGAAAGATCGTCAATACACACGGAGTGCGCGGAGAAGTACGCGTCGTGTCAAAGACGGATTTCCCAGAAGAGCGATACAAAAAGGGAAGCGTGCTCTATATTTTTAAACAGGGTCAAAAAGAGCCGCTGAAAGTGACTGTCGCATCACACCGCCAGCACAAACAATTTGATTTGCTCACATTTGAAGAAATCAACTCATTAAATGAAGCAGAGCTTCTGAAAGAGTCAATCTTAAAGGTAGAAAAAGAACATCTTGGGTCATTAGACGAAGGAGAATTTTATTTTCACCAAATTATTGGCTGTGAAGTATACGATGAAGAGGACAAGCTGATCGGTCAAATTAAAGAAATTCTTACGCCAGGGGCAAATGATGTTTGGGTGATTGGAAGAAAAGGCAAAAAAGATGCCCTCATTCCATATATTCCATCTGTCGTCAAAAACATCGATATCTCATCCAAAACCGTACACATAGAAGTGATGGAAGGACTCATTGACGAATGAAAATCGATTTCTTAACTCTTTTTCCTGAAATGTTCGAAGGTGTGCTTCACTCATCAATCTTAAAAAAAGCACAGGAGAAAGATGCCGTCTCATTTCAAGTCGTCAATTTTAGAGAGTATTCAGATCATAAGCATAAAACAGTGGATGACTATCCGTATGGCGGCGGTGCTGGTATGGTACTGAAAGCACAGCCCGTATTTGATGCGGTAGAAGATTTAACGAAGAAAGCAAGCACGAAGCCCCGAGTTATTCTTGTCTGTCCTCAAGGGGAAAGATATACACAAAAGAAGGCAGAAGAACTTGCAAAAGAAGAGCATCTTATGTTCATTTGCGGCCACTATGAAGGCTACGATGAGCGCATCAGGGAGCATCTTGTCACAGATGAGATCTCAATCGGAGATTTCGTCCTCACAGGCGGAGAGCTGCCAGCGATGATGATTGCAGACAGTGTGGTCAGGCTTTTGCCTCATGTGCTTGGAAAAGAAGCGTCTCACATCGAAGATTCATTCAGTACAGGTCTGCTTGAGCACCCGCACTATACAAGGCCAGCGGATTATAAAGGACTAAAAGTGCCGGATGTGCTCCTCTCTGGAAATCATGCCAAAATAGAAGAGTGGCGGCGCAAAGAATCATTGAAACGAACCTATACAAGACGGCCAGATTTGATCGATTCTTGCAAAACGTTAACGAATGAAGAAAAAAGATGGCTTTGGCAGCTTCATAATGACTAGATTGTATTGCACACGGCATAGAGGTATGGTATGATACTACTTGTGACTTGGACGGCTTGCTGATCCAAGTTTGAAAACGATGTTCCGCTGCAATGAAGAAAGAGGACATGAGCATCTGTTGGAAGGAGTTGAAAACGATGCAACATTTGATTGAAGAAATCACAAAAGAACAATTACGCACTGATCTTCCTGCGTTCCGTCCTGGTGACACTTTACGTGTACACGTTAAAGTTGTCGAGGGTACTCGTGAGCGTATCCAGATCTTTGAAGGTGTTGTAATTAAGCGTCGTGGTGGTGGAATCAGCGAAACTTTCACAGTTCGTAAGATCTCTTACGGTGTAGGCGTTGAGCGTACATTCCCTGTACACACACCAAAAATCGCTAAGATCGAAGTTGTACGTCACGGTAAGGTACGTCGTGCGAAACTTTACTACCTACGTGAACTTCGCGGTAAAGCGGCTCGTATCAAAGAAATCAGACGATAATGATATCAAAGGAAAGAGCTTGTTACCTGTAACAGGCTCTTTTTTTGTACAATGTATAAAGATAACAGGTAGAAGAGAGAAGGTGCACATATGACGATTCAATGGTTTCCAGGCCATATGGCAAAAGCAAGACGTGAAGTCACAGAAAAATTAAAGCTCATCGACATCGTATTTGAATTAACCGATGCAAGAATTCCGATGTCCTCTAGAAACCCAATGATCGAAGAAATCCTTCAAAATAAACCCAAAATCATGCTATTAAACAAAGCTGATAAAGCAGATCCTCGTATGACAAAGGAGTGGCAGGCGCATTTTGAGCAGCAAGGCGTTCGGTCACTGGCTATTAACTCTGTTGATGGACAAGGGTTAAATCAGATCATCACAACTTCAAAAGAAATTTTAAAAGAAAAGTTCGACCGCATGAAAGCAAAAGGCGTCAAACCACGTGCCATTCGAGCACTGATTATCGGGATTCCCAATGTCGGAAAATCGACCTTAATCAATCGTTTAGCGAAAAAGAATATTGCCAAAACAGGAGACCGTCCTGGTATTACGACATCACAGCAATGGGTAAAGGTAGGGAAAGAACTAGAGCTGCTCGATACCCCTGGAATCCTCTGGCCGAAGTTTGAAGATGAGCAAGTAGGACTTAGACTTGCGGTGACTGGAGCGATCAAAGATTCGATCATCAACTTACAGGATGTCGCTGTGTATGCACTTCGTTTTCTAGAAGAAAACTACCCAGAGCGATTAAAAAAACGCTATGACCTAGCGGAGATACCTGAAGATACGGTTGAGCTGTTTGATGCAATTGGCACTAAGCGCGGCTGTCTAATGAGCGGGGGATTCATAAACTATGACAAAACCACCGAAATCATTATTCGGGATATTCGAACAGAAAAATTTGGTCCCCTCACTTTTGAGAAGCCTGAAAGCTAAAAGACACGCAGCTCATGCGGGTCTTTATTTTTTGCGAAAAACTGCCGATATAAAGAAGGAGGCTGCGAAAAAGCCTATGTACACGGTGAAACAAATAAAAGAACTAATTGAAAAGCATGCAGGCGATGAGTCATACATTCGTGAGCTTGTGAAAGATGATACGAGAAAAAGTGTCCAAAAACTCATAGAAAAGTGGCACAAAGAGAGAGAAAAGCAGCAAGCACTTCGCGTGGCATGGGATGACATGCTGCAATTTAAAAACAAAGCAAAGGCGCAGGGATACACATGTATTGCGGGAATAGACGAAGCGGGAAGAGTTATATGACTTTAGAGAAGAGTGTCTAACTCAAAAATATATTACCAATAATTTGTTTGACTAACTATGGGTTATTATCTAGAATGAATATAGTTATATATCACCTGAAGAGGTGATTTTTTTTTGGGTTATTTAGTGGGGGAGTATTGGGTTCTGGGGAATAGAACTAAGTTCTATTATTAGTGAAGGATGTAGATTCTGTATATATTCATTATTATTTATTGGAGAAGAGTAGATCTTACCTAGTACCTTCTGCAATAAAGTAACTTAGAAAGAAATGTGGTTTTGTAATTAGTAAAGATAGAAAGTAATAACTGGATAAATCAAAGAGTCTACAGAGAATAAATCCATAAATTCATATTGGATATAAAGCAAGTTTTAGTTAAGCTGTTAAAAGAGGAGTTATTAGTGATGTTCGTATGTGGAGTGGATGAAACAGGTAGAGGATCGGCAATTTCAGGGGTATGGGTTTCAGCGTGTATTCTTGATCCCAACAAACCTATTGAGGGTTTAAGAGACTCGAAGAAACTTTCCGCTAAACGACGGGAAGAGCTTGCTGAAGAAATTAAACATAAAGCTCTTAGCTGGAGGATCGAAATAGCATCCCTTGAGGAAGTAGAAACACTTAATGTCCTGAACGCAACACTTCTTGGCATGAAAAGGGCCATAGAAGGATTGCATATAAAACCTAATAAAGTACTTGTCGATGGGAATAAATTACCTAACATCGATATTCCAGCAGAGGCCATTGTGAAGGGTGATGATTTGATCCCAGCTATCAGTGCAGCTTCTATTTTAGCTAAAGTCGAACGGGATAAAGTAATAAGAGAGTTACATCAAATTTATCCCCAATATGGTTTTGACAAGCACAAAGGTTATCTAACAAAAGATCATATGTTGGCATTACAGAAATATGGACCTTGCCCTATCCATCGAAAAACATATGCTCCCATTCGCAAGTTATTAGAGAAACAATTGGAGTTGTTTTAATGGCAAAAAAAGTGACGTTAAAGAAAACGGTGGTAAAGCAGTCTGAAGAACCATTGAATGTCAGCTCTCTAACACTGGATGTTTCTGAAGAGTTCATTCTTTTCAAGGGCTGCTGCAAGAGAGTATTTGCCTACTGTATCATATGTAAATGATTATTTAGTATAGGACAGAGGAAAAGAGGTTACCAAAAAAGTTGATATCTATGAATTAGTCCATAAGGTGAAGACCTAAGTCATAATGACGTAGGATCTATCGATCATTATATATCTGATGAAAGTACCAACCTTGTACTTGAGGAATGCAAGAGAGAAATTCAAAACTTCCACTATTAAGTTTTTAGAAAAGGATGCTCAAGATATGAGTTTTGACAATCATCAGTTTGACTTGGCTATCGGCAGTCAAATTCTATCAGTAGTACCTAACGCGGATAAATGTTTTCAGGAAATGGAAAGGGTACTAAAACATGATGGGGAAATGATTTTATTCGACAAGTTTACTTCTAAAGAAAATAAGCTATCGCTTCCAAAAAAATTATCAGACCTCTGATTAAAGTTCTAGGAACAGACATTGGATTAAACTTCAAAGAATTGTATAAAAAACATAGTAAAGAATTAAATGTAAAAGAAGACAGACTAGTTGTACAGAAAAATAGTATTGAACAAATATAGTAAGTAATCTTATTCTGTTAAAGAGTACTAAGAAAGGTTTTTGGGATATAAACCAAGAATTAAAAAACCCGGATACACTTTCACATATAAAAGTGTATCCGGGTTGAATGTAGAAAGTTTTAAAATACATGTAAATTATTTAGTCAAAGTGTCATTTATCCTAAACCGCTTCTAACCTTTATTTTGTATTAAGTGTTTCGTTCATTTAATTGCCCATCAGTGATGATGATGGCCAGATGAATTAGCCTTTACGTTACACAAAATGGTACTATCATGCTCATGAGAAGTCGTTTCTAATTGAATCGTCATATGGTGAATATTTTTGTGTTCAAGGTCATGTTCGATTTGATGGAGCAATCGTTCACTTTCAGCAATGGACATTTGTTTATCTACAACTGCATGACAGGATAGCGCATTTAATCCGCTTGTAATCGACCAAACGTGAAAGTCGTGAACACTATGAATTCCTTTTTTATTTTGAATTGTTTGAATTACATCGTCCACATCAACATTTTGTGGTGTCCCTTCCATCAGGACATGGAGTCCGGATTTCGTAACATAGTAACCGCTGCGTAATACGAGTGCGGCAACAATGACACTTGCTAGTGGGTCTGCCCAGCCCCAGTTGAAGAATATCATGAGCAGTGCAGCAATAATGGCGCCAATGGAACCAAGCATATCGCTCATTACATGTAAGTATGCTCCACGCATATTCAGGTTCTCTTCTACATCCCCGCCGCGCATCATAATCCACGCAACAAGAATATTGACTAGTAAACCAATTGTAGCGATGATTAACATTCCAGTTGAAGCAACTTCGGGTGGATTTAGAAAACGCTGAATTGCTTCATAAAAAATATAAATTGCAATTAATACGAGTGTCACCCCGTTTAGAACAGCTGCTAATATTTCAAATCGTTTATATCCATATGTTTTACTATAGTTAGCGACTTTTCCCCCAAATGTAAAGGCCAATAATGCAACTGCAAGAGATATCGAGTCACTTAACATATGTCCTGCATCAGATAATAACGCAAGGCTGTTGGTAATGAATCCTCCAATTGCTTCAATAATCATATAACCTGTAATAATAATAAAACTTATCATTAACGTCTTTTTATTTGCACCATGTGTATGGTCATGTCCATGATCGTGTCCCATTTTAGATTCCCCCTAAATTAATGGTGTGTAGCATGCTCAATTGACTGATTCAGTAAATTCATAACGTGAACGTCATCTTCCAAATAATACAAAGTTGTCCCTGCTCTTCGATATTTGACTAATCTTAAATTTTTCAAGAAACGCAATTGGTGGGAGATACTCGACTGGCTTAAATTTAACGTTTCCGCAATATCATTGACGGAATGCTCCCCTGTACATAATAAATTCAAAATACGAATTCTAGTTGGGTCGCTTAACGCTTTGAACGTTTGCGAAACGACAAACAGCGTCTCTTCATCCAAATGCTGCGCTCCTTCATTAAAATTCTCTTCATGTTTCTGCTCTTCACTCACCATTTTTACACCCCCATAATACAATTAGTTTCAATATATGATTATATGTTCATATATTATTATAATCTTCATTGAAATGTCAATCAGAAAAATTTATTTCATTTCATTTAACCAGCAATCGGGCCGATTACGGAGTAGAAGAGAACTGTCATAGCAGTCCTTTTTCTATATACGTTTCTCAATTTAAGGGTCATTTTCTTGAATAACATCTTAAAGATTGTGAATGGCTGGGCCCGATTGTTGTAATTGTTAACTGAAAAGTTAAAATAGTCTGCTTATTTATTAATGAGGATTAATATGAGGTGATAAAATTAATCTTAAAAATTGAAAGGAAAACGCCTAAAAAGATTTTCTGATCTATTATTATTTTCAAATTAAAAAATCTGTTCAATCGGTAAAAAAGATGACAGTAGTTGCAAATTTCTTTGGCTGTAATCAGAAATAGTTATATAGAATAGAAGGGAATAAAAATATAAATGAAGCAAGTAATCCAAATGAAAATAAGTCCATTCGAGAAGTTTTTTAGAGATAGCTGTTTTACACTGAGCTACCCACAAGCGAAGTTACTGAAAATTGTATTGAGTGTATAAAAAATGAAGTTGATTTAGCCGATAATAATATAGAGTTTTATGTGACCAAATCATAAAGTTGAATAAACATTCTCTTCAATGTATTTTAAAAAAAGTCATACATAATCAGTATAAAAACGGTTTAATATTACCTGAGTTTACTTTGTTATACTTAGACAAATTCGAGCTAACGTACCCAGACAAAATTTATTAGATAGTTAAGCAGAAATCTTATGGTGTCTAATGTTTTTGTCCAGTCACCCGATATATGTATTAAAATAAGCAGAGGACCGCTGGCCGGCCCAGTTGTCGCAGCAGCCGTTATCTTAAAGGAAGATACAGTCCTGCTCGGTTTAAACGACTCAAAGCAATTATCTGAGAAAAAAAGATTGGCTTATTATGACCTCATTCAAAAAGAAGCACTTGATATCGGAATCGGCATTGTTGATGCGGCTATGATTGATGAAATCAATATTTACGAAGCATCAAGACTGGCGATGGTGAGAGCTGTGGAGCAGTTAACTCATCCACCTGATTGATCTGCTCATAGATGCCATGACACTCCCGCTTTCAACTCACCAAGAGAATATCATCAAAGGAGATGCAAAAAGTGCATCCATTGCAGCAGGTGCATGTATTGCGAAGGTGACAAGGGATCAGATGATGGAAGAGTATGGGCGTAAGTATCCTGAGTATCAATTTGAAAAACATAAAGGGTACGGAACGAAAGAGCACTTGGCTGCGATTCAAACACATGGTGCGGCCCCAATCCACCGATTATCGTTTGCGCCAGTGAAATCTGTTATATCAAAATTTTAATCTAAGGAGGCTGCCTGTGATGACAAGAGTTGAGGACATACATACAGCACTGAATAGCCGGCTGAATACGGCTGAATCTGTTCCATTAAACACCGAAGGGAAGGAAAATGTTCATCGGCTGATTCTCGGTAAAGTACTAAAAATGCTTGGAGATGATACAGCCCTTGTTCAAATAGGCTCAACGAAAATAAAAGCGCAGCTGGCGGCCCAGCTGAAAGCAGACGCATTTTATTGGTTCCAATTTGAACAAGAGGGCGGAGGCAGCCTCAATAAACTAAGACCCGTTCAGCAATTTGATCAAGATCCTAAGACGTTAAAGGATGCAGCAGCCAAACTATTAGAAGGACTTTCACTTAAAAATGGGCTTGAAAACATGCTGACAGCTACAGCTTTTTTAAAGGAAAAGTCCGTCATTAATGAAGGAGAGTTAAGAACGGCAGTGAAATGGATCGAACAGCTTCAAGGAGCTGATGTGAAGAAAGGGCTCCAAGCACTCCTCTTTGCTTTAAAGAAAGATTTACCGATCCAGCAAGGGGTACTTCAATCTATTTTAGCCGTGAAATCATCCTCTGCTCTTCATCAGGATATAACAGCGCTGCTAAATCAATTAACACAGCTTCCGAAGCACACAGATGCTACACAGACCCTTACACAAGCCGTTCGGTCAGTTGTAGATGCAGAGACAGCCATCCATGCAGAAAAGCTCTTATCAGTCCTTCTAGCAGCGAGAGAAGGCGAGGCGAAGCAAGGCGGTAATATACCAGTAACGACTCAGCTCAACTCGTCTCAGCAAAAAGAAAATAGCCAAGCCCCAATCGTTCAAGAGCGTCAGCCGTCCCAAGTTCTTCAGACAAACGCGCAGCAGCAGTCAACAAGTCCAAAAGAGCTGCAAATCCCGCTTCAGCAAATTGAGCGGATACTGGCCAGCTTGATGAAACAAGGTGCAGATGGGCAGCAAGAACCCAACGTAAAACAGCTCACAGCATTGCTGCACGGACTCCAGCAGGCAGGCACTCAGCCTGACGCAAAAGCAGCTGTGCTTCAAAAAGAGTTTCCATTCCTTTCGAAACCAGAGGCGAAAGCATTAGCTCAGGCGGTGCAGCAGACTGAACCAACATTAAGCAATAAAACTGATGTGCTCGATTTACTAATGACGATGAAAAAGGCAATCGGTGTGCGTGATGAAATTGGTATGCTGAAACTGCTTGAAAAAGGCAGCCAGGATGTCAAAAGTCAGGAGCTGCACCAATTAAAGCTTACCTTAAATGATGTGAGACAGGCTGATTTACCAGAGCACGTTAAAAAAGAAGTGGATCAATTATTTCATAGATTGAATGGACAGTTATTTGTGCAGCAGGAGAACCAAACCGTCAGTCAAATGATGGTTTCCTATCCGCTTTTCTCAAAACATAGTGTTCAAGATTTAACCTTTATTCTAAAAGGACATAAGAAAAAGGATGGCTCCATTGATATTTCTCAGTGCCGCCTCATGTTTTACTTAAACATGGAAAACCTTGAAGAAACCTTAATAGACTGTACGATTCAGCAAAAGGTCATGTCAATTACTGTCGAGACAGCCCATGAACTGCAAGGAACCATTAATCCGATGATTCCGGCTGTTCGGGAGAATTTAAATGCTCTAGGATACAGTTTAACGGGAATTACAGCAAAAAAGAGACAAGAGCCAGTAGATCCGTCTCAATTTCTAGATGAACACTTTCATAAAATCAGCGAGAAAGGGCTGGACTTACGAGTATGAAGGATTCAAAACCGCTTAGAAGAGCGGTCGCTCTGCATTACGATGAAGAAAAACAAAAGGCGCCAAAAGTCGTTGCAACAGGCAGCGGCTATGTGGCAGATCATATTATTGAAG
The DNA here is from genome assembly GCF_003028545.1 of Bacillus sp. Nf3. Classification (NCBI taxonomy): domain Bacteria; kingdom Bacillati; phylum Bacillota; class Bacilli; order Caryophanales; family Bacillaceae; genus Bacillus; species Bacillus sp. Nf3. Next base: position 370,149 of record NZ_PYUA01000003.1, read on the forward strand.
AAGCAAAAAAGTCGGGAGTCCCTATCCAGGAAGACCGTAATTTAGTCGAACTCATGCGCCACTTAACACTAGATGAGGAGATCCCTGAAGCATTATACGATACTGTAGCAGAAATTTTTTCGTTTATCTACAAGTTAGATCAAAAAATGAAAAAATAAGGTAAAATAAGTGATTTGGCTGAAAAATTTATATTTTTAATAAAATAAAAGTTTGAATGTTTAGAAGGATTTTACGATTTTACATAGAACCCTAGACATTCTCTTTTTTATTCTTTAAAATGAAAGCGCAGTCTATTTTATAATTTTTGTTTCTACATATGTTGGGAGGATGGGAAATGAATATCCATGAGTACCAAGGAAAAGAAATCCTAAGAAAATATGGGGTTTCAGTTCCAAATGGTAAAGTAGCATTTACACCTGATGAAGCAGTGAAAGCATCAGAAGAGCTAGGGAGCTCTGTATATGTCGTAAAAGCACAGATTCATGCAGGCGGCCGTGGTAAAGCAGGCGGGGTAAAAATTGCAAAAACGAAAGATGAAGTGAAAGGGTTTGCAGAGGAATTGCTCGGCAAGACACTTGTCACACATCAAACAGGGCCTGAAGGGCGCGAAATAAAACGCTTACTTATTGAAGAAGGCTGCGATATTCAAAAGGAATACTATGTTGGACTAGTTTTGGACAGAGCGACATCAAGAATTGTATTGATGGCATCTGAAGAAGGCGGTACTGAAATTGAAGAAGTGGCAGAAAAAACGCCAGAAAAAATCGTCAAAGTGGTCATCGACCCAGCGATTGGCCTGCAAGGCTATCAGGCGAGAGAAGTAGCATTTAAAATTAATATTCCAACAAAATTAGTTGGCCAAGCTGTTAAGTTTATGACAAGCCTTTACAATGCGTTTATTGAAAAAGATTGTTCAATTGCTGAGATTAATCCACTGGTTGTAACAGGCGATGGAAAAGTCATGGCACTTGATGCAAAATTAAACTTTGATAGCAATGCCTTATATAGACAAAAAGATATATTAGAATACCGTGACCTTGATGAAGAGGATCCAAAAGAAATTGAAGCATCTAAATATGACTTAAGCTACATTTCTCTAGATGGAAATATTGGCTGTATGGTCAATGGAGCAGGTCTTGCGATGTCTACAATGGATATCATCAAGCATTACGGCGGGGACCCTGCAAACTTCCTAGATGTTGGCGGCGGTGCAACAGCTGAAAAAGTAACGGAAGCATTTAAAATCATCTTATCTGATCAAAATGTAAAAGGGATTTTCGTGAACATTTTTGGCGGCATCATGAAATGTGATGTCATTGCAGAAGGTGTTGTTGAAGCGACGAAACAAGTCGGCTTAACATTACCACTTGTTGTACGTCTGGAAGGAACAAACGTTGAATTAGGGAAGAAAATCCTGAGTGATTCAGGCTTAAATATCACTTCTGCTGAGTCTATGGCTGACGGGGCAGAAAAGATTGTATCTTTAGTCAAGTAGAGCAGAAAGGCAGGGAACCTAAATGAGTGTATTTATTAATAAAAATACGAGAGTAATTGTTCAGGGGATTACCGGTTCAACCGCATTGTTCCATACAAAACAAATGATTGAGTACGGAACAAATATTGTTGGCGGTGTCACACCTGGAAAAGGTGGAACTGAAGTAGAAGGAGTTCCTGTATTTAATACTGTATCTGAAGCAGTTCAGACAACTGGAGCGAACGCTTCTGTTATCTATGTACCAGCACCATTTGCGGCAGATGCCATTTTAGAGGCTGTTGACGCAGAAGTCGATCTCGTCATTTGTATCACAGAACATATTCCAGTTCTGGACATGGTCAAAGTGAAGCGTTACATGGAAGGTAAGAAAACAAGACTAGTTGGACCAAACTGCCCAGGTGTCATCACACCTGAAGAATGTAAAATTGGTATCATGCCTGGCTACATTCATAAAAAAGGTCATGTGGGTGTTGTTTCTCGTTCTGGAACGCTTACATATGAAGCGGTACATCAGCTTTCAGAAGCTGGCGTTGGTCAATCGACAGCTGTAGGAATCGGGGGGGACCCGGTAAATGGGACAAACTTTATTGATGTGTTAAAAGCATTCAATGAAGATCCTGAAACGCATGCTGTGATTATGATCGGTGAAATCGGCGGTACGGCTGAAGAAGAAGCAGCTGAATGGGTAAAAGCAAATATGACTAAACCAGTCGTAGGCTTTATTGGCGGTAAAACGGCGCCTCCAGGAAAACGTATGGGACATGCTGGTGCCATTATTTCTGGTGGTAAAGGAACAGCTGATGAAAAGGTAAAGACAATGCGTGAATGTGGAATTGAAGTGGCAGAAACACCATCTGTCATGGGAGAAACGTTGATTAAAGTATTAAAAGAGAAGAATCTCTTCGAAGCTTGTAAAACGCATTAATGACACAAGAAGACTTGTTCTTTGACAAGTCTTCTTCTTTCTATCTTAAACTGGAGGAATGGTATGTACAACGTGTCCGAAAGAATGATTTTTCACCGCTTAAAAGGCCTCATCTCACCCTCATTACTTACAAAATGGTGGAAAGTCGATCCTGAGCTATATATAAATGAAGAAACACATCATTTTAAACAGGATCGAGCATTACAAACGATCGACTTTACCAGCTTAAAACAAGCTGAAGAAAATGAATTCCCCATTTTTCAACACATCGTTCAAGCCTATTTAAAGCAAAACATTCACATGATTCCCATCACATCACCCTTATATCCAAGCACACTAAAAAATATTTATGATCCTCCCCCTGTGTTATTCCTAAAAGGAAACGTATCATATTTAAATGAAGAAAAAAGTTTAGGTGTAGTCGGCACGCGACTTCCATCGTCTTATGGAGAAGCATGTGTGAAAAAAATTGTTGGTGAGCTTGTCAAAGAAGAGTGGATGATTGTTAGTGGGCTAGCTAAAGGAATCGATGGACTTGCACATAAAGAGTGCATCAGGAAAAAAGGGAAAACGATTGGCATTATAGCCGGCGGCTTTCAGCATTTATACCCAAAAGAGCATGCGCAAATGGCTCAATACATGGGCGAGCATCATTTGCTTTTGTCAGAGCATCCGCCTTATGTCAAACCAGAAAAGTGGCATTTTCCAATGAGAAATCGTTTAATTAGTGCGTTGACGAGAGGAACCATTGTGATTCAGTGCAAAGAAAAGAGCGGTTCTCTTATTACAGCCTATCAAGCACTTGAGCAAGGAAAAGAAGTATTTGCGGTTGCTGGATCCATCTTTGATCCTAATTCCACAGGGCCGGCAAGACTCATTCAGCAGGGGGCAAAGCTTGTTCATTCCACAAAGGATATTTTAGAGGAATTCTCCTTCCGCAGCGTTCAATATACTGAACTCTCATAAAAATATCGTTTGACAAAAGACATCGGAATATTTAATAATAGTGAGGATTTAAGTTTACACTTTGTTTTTCGTGTTTATAATGATGTTCATCATAAAGAATTTTTAATGATTGCCTGTTAGATAGGTGCAATTAACATAAATATGAATTGTGAAATGTATAAAGAGAGAACACCTCTTAAGGGGGATTTTGAGTATGGCTGATTATTTAGTCATCGTTGAGTCGCCAGCAAAGGCGAAAACGATTGAGCGTTATTTAGGAAAAAAGTATAAAGTAAAGGCTTCAATGGGACACGTCAGGGATTTACCGAAAAGTCAGCTCGGTGTTGACACTGAGCATGACTTCGAACCGAGATATATTACGATTCGCGGGAAAGGCCCAGTTCTAAAGGAATTAAAAACAGCGGCGAAAAAAGCAAAGAAAGTCTTTCTCGCGGCTGACCCCGATAGAGAGGGAGAAGCGATTGCTTGGCATTTAGCACATAGCCTTGACCTTGACCTCTCTTCTGACTGCCGTGTTGTTTTTAACGAGATTACAAAAGATGCGATTAAAGATTCCTTTAAGCATCCTCGTATGATCGATATGGATTTAGTTGATGCACAGCAGGCAAGACGAATTTTAGATCGTCTCGTTGGGTATAAAATCAGTCCGATTTTATGGAAGAAAGTGAAAAAGGGTTTAAGTGCTGGCCGTGTTCAATCAGTTGCACTCCGACTCATTATTGATCGCGAGAATGAAATTAATGAATTTAAACCAGAAGAATACTGGACAATTGACGGTACATTCCTCAAAGGAAAAGAAAGCTTCGAAGCAAGTTTCTTTGGCCTCAACGGGAAAAAGCATCCACTGAAAACAAAAGAAGATGTAAAAGAAATCCTTTCGAAATTAAAGGGAAGCAAATTCTCTGTAGAGAAAGTAACGAAAAAAGAGCGAAAGCGTAATCCAGCTGTTCCGTTTACGACTTCTACTTTACAGCAGGAGGCTGCAAGAAAATTAAACTTCCGTGCGAAAAAGACGATGATGATTGCACAGCAATTATATGAAGGAATTGATCTTGGTAAAGAAGGTACAGTCGGTCTTATCACTTATATGAGAACGGACTCAACACGTATTTCAAATACGGCGATTGAAGAAGTATCTGCTTTTATTGATCAGACGTACGGTAAGAATTTCTTAAATACAACAAAACGAACGGCTAAAAAGAATGAAAACGCCCAAGATGCTCACGAAGCCATCCGTCCGACTTCTACGTTAAGAAAACCGGCAGATGTCAAGCATGTGCTAAGCCGTGATCAGCTTCGCCTGTACAAATTGATTTGGGAACGATTCGTGGCAAGCCAAATGGCGCCGGCTGTTCTTGATACAATGAGTGTGGATCTTGATCATAATGGTCTTACTTTCCGTGCGAATGGAAGTAAAGTGAAATTCCCTGGGTTTATGAAGGTTTATGTAGAAGGAAAGGACGACCAGCTCGAGGAAAAGGACAAAATGCTTCCTGATCTGAAAGAAGGGGATACAGTTCTTTCAAAAGATATCGAACCTGAACAGCACTTCACACAGCCGCCTCCTCGCTACACAGAGGCAAGATTGGTCAAAACACTTGAAGAGCTCGGTATAGGCCGTCCATCTACGTATGCACCAACATTAGATACGATTCAAAAGCGCGGTTATGTCGCACTTGATAATAAACGATTTACTCCGACAGAGCTCGGAGAGATTGTACTCAACTTAATCATCGAATTCTTTCCTGAAATCATTAACGTTGAATTTACAGCGAAAATGGAAAAGGAACTTGATAGTGTTGAAGAAGGTACGATCGAATGGGTTCGTATTATCGACAGCTTCTATCAAGACTTTGCAAAACGGGTAGAAAAAGCTGAAGCAGAAATGCAAGAAGTTGAGATTGAGCCGGAATACGCAGGTGTTGATTGTGAAGAGTGCGGACATCCGATGGTGTACAAAATGGGTAGATACGGCAAGTTCATGGCGTGCTCGAACTTTCCTGACTGCCGTAACACAAAACCAATTGTGAAAGATATCGGTGTCAAATGCCCGTCATGTCATGAAGGAAACATTGTTGAACGAAAATCGAAGAAACGCCGCATTTTTTACGGCTGTGATCGTTTTCCAGAGTGTGAATTCGTTTCTTGGGACAAACCAATTGAAAGAAAGTGTCCAAAATGCGAAAATATGCTTGTAGAGAAAAAGCTGAAAAAAGGCGTTCAAGTTCAATGTGTGAACTGTGATTATAAAGAGGAACAACAAAAATAGCGGTGAGCAGCCTTGTTCACCTGCTTTTTTATGTCATCAAACAGAACTTACGAAATAGGAGAGTTGTCCAATGAGTCAATTTGTAAATGTGATCGGGGCCGGTTTAGCTGGAAGTGAAGCTGCATGGCAAATCGCTAAACGAGGAATTAAAGTCAATTTATATGAAATGAGACCTGTGAAACAAACGCCGGCTCACCACACAGATAAATTTGCGGAGCTTGTATGCAGCAACTCACTGCGTGCGAACGCTTTGACGAATGCAGTAGGTGTATTAAAGGAAGAAATGCGTCATTTAGATTCAGCCATTATCGCAGCGGCAGATGAAAGCTCAGTTCCTGCGGGCGGCGCGCTTGCAGTAGATCGTCATGAATTTGCAGCAAACGTGACAGATCGCGTGAAAAATCATCCGAATGTTACGGTCTTTCAAGAAGAAGTGCAAAGCATTCCAGAAGGTCCGACAATTATCGCAACTGGCCCGCTGACATCAGAAGCACTTTCAAAAGAATTAAAATCGTTAACAGGAGAAGAATATCTCTATTTCTACGATGCAGCGGCACCTATTCTAGAGAAAGATAGCATTGATATGGATAAGGTGTATTTGAAATCACGCTATGACAAAGGAGAAGCCGCTTATTTAAACTGTCCAATGACAGAAGAAGAATTCGATCGTTTTTATGAGGCGCTCATTTCTGCTGAAACTGTGCCATTAAAAGAATTTGAAAAAGAAATCTTCTTTGAAGGCTGCATGCCAATTGAAGTCATGGCGAAAAGAGGAAAGAAAACGATGCTGTTTGGCCCGATGAAACCAGTAGGACTGGAAGATCCGAAAACAGGAAAAAGACCTTACGCTGTTGTTCAATTAAGACAGGATGATGCAGCAGGTACTTTATATAACATCGTTGGCTTCCAGACACATCTGAAGTGGGGCGATCAAAAGGAAGTATTCCGTTTGATTCCAGGCCTTGAAGAAGCAGAGATTGTTCGTTACGGGGTGATGCACCGTAATACATTTATTAACTCGCCAAGCCTTTTAAGACCGACTTATCAGTTTAAAAATAGAGATGATCTATTCTTTGCCGGACAAATGACAGGCGTTGAAGGGTATGTCGAGTCTGCAGCTTCCGGACTTGTGGCTGGCATTAACGCCGCTCGTTTTGTCAAAGGAGAAGAGCTTGTGACACTTCCTGAGGAAACGGCGATTGGCAGTATGGCTTATTACATCACATCGACAAACAAGAAAAGCTTCCAGCCGATGAATGCGAATTTTGGTTTGCTGAAAGATCTAGGTGTTCGAATTAAAAACAAACAAGAACGTTATGCAGAGTACGCTAAGCGCGCAATCGAAACTATTCAAACTATTTCGAAATCTCTGTAGTAAAACATTGCACGGAAAGCAAGATATGTGATACCATTTAAAAGCCTTAAAGAGGTGTAAAAATGACGAATAAACAGCGTCTTGTCCACTTATTCATTGAATATCTGCAAATTGAAAAAAACTATTCAGCTTTAACGATCTCAGGATATACAGAAGCCATTGAAGAGTTTGTCAGATTTATGAACATTCAAGGAATAGACGGTTTTGAAGAGGTATCCTATCAAGATACGAGAATTTATTTAACAGAAGCTTATGAAAAAGGCCTGACAAGAAGAACGATTAGTAAGAAAGTCTCTGCGCTTCGCAGCTTTTATAAATTTTTATTAAGAGAACAGCTTGTGAAAGAAAATCCTTTTTTACTCGTTAGCTTACCAAAACAGGATAAGCGGATTCCTTCATTTTTGTATGAGGAGGAACTAAAAGAGCTTTTTACAGTTTCTGATGTCAGCACACCGCTTGGGCAAAGAAATCAAGCCATTTTAGAACTTCTTTATGCAACAGGTATGAGGGTCAGTGAGTTATGTTCATTAAAAGAATCTGATCTTGATTTATCGATGGATACAGTGCTTGTTCATGGGAAAGGCAGCAAGCAGCGGTATGTTCCTTTCGGGTCATATGCTCATGAAGCGCTCATTACTTATTTAGAGGATGGAAGGCAGAAGCTGAAATCTAAGGGGAAAGACCGCGCTGATGCACATGTGTTTTTGAATCAGCGCGGGACGCCTATTACAGACCGAGGTGTTCGATTCATTCTCACTGAATTAATGAAAAAAGCGTCAGGTACATTACATATCCATCCTCACATGTTAAGGCACACCTTTGCCACGCATCTCTTAAACGAGGGGGCGGATTTGAGAAGTGTTCAAGAACTTCTCGGTCATTCAAATTTATCATCTACACAGGTGTACACGCATGTATCAAAAGATTCTTTAAGAAACACGTACATGTCTCATCACCCAAGGGCTTTTAAACGATCCTAAAAGGAGGTTTTTTCATGTCATCATTTCATGCAACAACCATCTTTGCCGTTCAACATAAAGGAAAAAGTGCAATGGCTGGCGACGGTCAAGTTACTTTCGGGCAGGCTGTCGTAATGAAACACACAGCAAAAAAAGTGCGCCGTCTTTTCGGAGGCAAGGTGCTTGCAGGTTTTGCAGGTTCAGTAGCAGATGCTTTTACACTCTTTGAAAAGTTTGAAACAAAGCTTGAAGAATATGGTGGCAACTTAAAGCGGGCAGCCGTAGAACTAGCGAAGGAATGGCGAAGTGATAAGATGCTAAGGCAGCTTGAGGCCATGCTCATCGTCATGAACAAAGAAAGCATCCTGCTCGTCTCTGGAACTGGAGAGGTCATCGAACCAGATGATGGGATTTTGGCAATTGGCTCAGGCGGAAACTATGCGCTTAGCGCCGGGAGAGCACTCAAAACCCATGCAGGCGATCATCTCTCAGCGAGAGAAATTGCAAAGGCCGCTCTTGAAACGGCCGGAGAAATCTGTGTCTACACGAACGATCAAATCACTTTAGAAGAGCTTGAATAGAAAGGACATGAGACGTATGGAGAAAAAGCCGTTCACCCCAAGAGAGATAGTTGAAAAGCTCGATCAATACATCATTGGTCAGCTTGATGCGAAAAAAGCAGTGGCGGTGGCTTTAAGAAACCGTTACAGAAGAAGTCTTTTACATGATAAGCTAAAGGATGAAGTCGTTCCTAAAAATATTTTAATGATCGGCCCTACAGGTGTGGGGAAAACAGAAATTGCCCGCAGAATTGCTCGAATTTCTGGTGCGCCTTTTATTAAAGTCGAAGCGACGAAATTTACTGAAGTGGGTTATGTTGGCCGTGACGTAGAGTCAATGGTGAGAGATTTAGTTGAAACAGCGATTAGACTCGTCAAAGAAGAAAAAATGAAAGATGTTCAAGAAGAAGCAGAAAAACAAGCAAATAAACGTCTTGTTCATTTACTTGTTCCTGGTAAGAAAAAAAGCCAGTCTGTAAAAAATCCTTTTGAGATGCTGTTTGGCGGTTCAGATGAAGATGACCGTGATCGAGATCATTCAAATGAAGAAGTGGAACTCGAATCGACAAGAAAGCGAATTGCTCATCAGCTGGCGATGGGAGAACTTGAAGATCATTACGTCACGATCGAAGTAGAAGAACAGCAGCCTTCCATGTTTGATATGCTTCAAGGCTCGGGTATGGAGCAAATGGGTATGAACATGCAGGATGCGCTCGGCAATCTCATGCCTAAAAAGAAAAAACGCAGAAAGCTGACTGTCAGAGAAGCAAGAAAGGCGTTAACGGCTGAGGAAGCTTCAAAACTGATTGATATGGATGAAGTCAGTCAGGAAGCAGTCTACAAAGCAGAGCAGCAAGGAATTATTTTTATCGATGAAATCGACAAAATCGCCAAAAGCGGCGGTGCATCATCTGCAGATGTTTCTCGTGAAGGGGTTCAGCGTGATATTTTACCGATTGTAGAAGGTTCAACTGTGATGACGAAATATGGTGCCGTTAAAACTGATCATGTGCTTTTTGTTGCAGCAGGTGCATTTCATATGGCAAAGCCATCAGATTTGATTCCCGAGCTTCAGGGGCGCTTCCCAATTCGTGTAGAATTAGATAAATTAAGTATAGAAGACTTTGTGAAAATCTTAACGGAACCAGATAATGCATTATTAAAGCAATATAAAGCTTTACTTGAAACAGAAGGTATATCTCTTGAATTTTCTGACGATGCTATTCATAAGATTGCCGAAGTGGCTTATCATGTCAATCAGGAGACAGATAACATCGGTGCAAGAAGGCTTCATACCATACTTGAGAAGCTGCTTGAAGAGCTTTCATTTGAGGCGCCTGATATTACGATGGAGAAAGTGACCATTACCCCTCAGTATGTCGAAGAGAAGCTAGGAAAGATTGCAAATAACAAAGATTTAAGTCAATTTATACTTTAACAAATGAATAAAGTAATCTAGGAGGATCATTATTATGGCGTTACTACAAAAAACAAGGATTATTAACTCAATGCTGCAAGATGCAGCGGGGAAACCAGTTAATTTCAAAGAAATGGCAGAAACACTGAGAGATGTCATTGATTCAAACATTTTCGTATTAAGCAGAAGGGGAAAGCTTCTTGGTTACTCCATTAATCAACAGATCGAAAATGCACGTATGAAAAAAATGCTTGAAGATCGTCAGTTCCCTGAAGAATATACAAAGAGTCTATTCAATGTCCCAGAAACGTCTTCAAACCTTGATATTAACAGTGAATATACAGCTTTCCCGATTGAGAACCGTGACTTATTCCAATCAGGTTTAACAACAATTGTTCCAATTATCGGCGGAGGAGATCGTTTAGGTACGTTAATCCTGTCCCGCTTACAAGATACATTCACAGATGATGATTTAATTCTTGCTGAATACGGGGCAACAGTTGTTGGAATGGAGATTCTTCGCGAGAAAGCAGAGGAAATCGAAGAAGAAGCAAGAAGTAAAGCGGTTGTCCAAATGGCGATTAGCTCTCTTTCATACAGTGAGCTTGAAGCGATTGAACACATTTTTGAAGAGCTTGATGGAAACGAAGGTCTTCTTGTCGCAAGTAAAATTGCAGACCGTGTAGGGATCACTCGTTCAGTGATCGTAAACGCTTTACGTAAGTTAGAAAGTGCAGGCGTAATCGAATCTCGTTCTCTTGGAATGAAGGGAACGTACATCAAAGTGTTAAATAACAAATTTTTAATTGAACTCGAAAATTTAAAATCTCATTAATCAAAAACCCTTTTTGGCCGAAATAAATGCTGAAAAGGGTTTTTTTATGTGAAAAAATGAGGATTTGTCCGAAAAATGTCACTCTTTTTTCCAAGAAACCCCTTACAAATCTGTAGTGCTTTGAATCTAGGTCTTTATACCTATTCGTAAAATAGATATATATTACGAGTTTTTTTTACATATACATCATAGACTTTAATCCTATTATTTCTTACAATGAACATATGGTTTTACAAATCTCGACATGATTAAATGGAATGAAATACATATGATTGGAGGTATATGGTTTTGGATATATTTTCTGGAACGATAAGCAACCTTGAGAATGCCTTGGGCAGAGCGAATGTTAAGCAAAAAGTCATAAGCAATAATATCGCGAATATAGACACACCGAACTACAAGTCGAAAAACGTCGCATTCCATGACATGCTAAATGACGCATCGAACAAATTAGATGCTAAAAAAACATACCAAGGTCACATTGATTTTTCGAAAACAGGGTCTAATTATTCAGTTGTTTCTAGCAACCGTACTTCATATCAAGAAAACGGAAATAATGTCGATATTGATCAAGAGATGAGTGAACTCGCTAAAAACCAAATTCAGTATAATGCTTTGGTGGAAAGAATGAGCGGGAAATTTAATTCTCTTAAAACAGTTTTGACAGGAGGTAAGTGATGTCGATTTTTTCAGGAGTGAACGCTTCGGCCTCAGCATTAACGGCACAGAGGCTCAGAATGGACGTTGTATCCTCAAACCTTGCAAATATGGATACAACAAGAGCTAAACAGGTTGATGGCAACTGGGAGCCTTATAGACGTAAACTTGTCACATTACAGCCGTCAGGTGAATCATTTTCATCTATATTGAACTCAAGTATGAATTCAAGCGGCAAATTAGGAAACGGCGTCAAAGTAACAAAGATTACAGAAGACGAAACTCCATTCAACCTTCAATATGATCCTACAAATCCCGATGCCAATGAAAATGGATATGTTCAAACACCAAATGTCGATCCATTAAAAGAAATGGTCGACCTCATCAGCAGCTCAAGATCATATGAAGCAAACGTGACTGCTCTAAATGCGAACAAAAGCATGCTGATGAAAGCTTTAGAAATAGGAAAGTAAGGTGAAAACAATTGGTTAATGCAATATCTCCTTTCCAGCTTCAAACCGCTCAGCAAGCAAGTGAATTGACGAATGCATCGTCCTTGCAGGCGGCTGCACCTAAAAGTCAAACGAATTTCTCTGATGTGCTGAAGAATTCCATTGAGGCATTAAATCAATCACAGCTGAAATCAGACCAGTATACAAATGCGCTTGCACAAGGAAAAGATGTCAATCTCGATGAAGTCATGATTGCTTCACAAAAAGCGAGTGTCACACTCACAGCTGCGACAGAGTTTCGAAATAAAGCAGTCGAAGCGTACCAAGAGATTATGAGAATGCAGATGTAGGAGGTGCTGGTGGACAAAAAAAGACTGAATGGAATGACCGGGGGTTAAGATGAATCGTACTTTAATGCAATTAAGAACAAAAACAGTTGAGTTTTGGCGAAATCGATCAAAATTACAAAAAATACTCATGATTGGCGGCGTTGCTGCCCTAGCAATCATTATTACGGTTGTTAGCATCTTTGCTTCTTCTGAAAAAATGGTTCCGCTCTTTAGAGACTTGTCTGAGGCAGAAGCTGGACAAATCAAACAGGAACTAGATGGCAAAAACGTTAAATCGGAACTTGCAAACAATGGAACAACGATTCTCGTTCCAGAAAAGCAAGCAGACTCTTTAAAAGTAACACTCGCATCTGAAGGGCTTCCTAAGACAGGCAACATTGATTATTCCTTCTTTGCAAACAATTCAGGCTTCGGTTTAACAGATAATGAATTTGATGTTCTGAAAGTAGACGCAACTCAGACAGAACTATCCAATCTGATCAATACAATTGATGGGATTAAAGATTCAAAAGTGATGATTAACCTGCCAAAAGATTCCGTTTTTGTTGGAGAAGAGCAAAGTAATGCATCAGCATCCATTGTGCTGCAAGTTGAGCCTGGCTACACGCTTACGCCGCAGCAAGTAAAAGGCCTTTATCATCTTATTTCAAAAAGTGTGCCGAATTTAAAAACAGAAAACATTGTCATTATGGACCAAGATTCCAACTACTACGACTTAAACACCAGTTCCGATTCTTATGCAAGTGGAATGGATGCACAGCAGCAGAAAAAAGAGGAAATCGAAAAGAATCTTCAAAGAAAAATTCAGCAGCTGCTCGGAACAATGATGGGTCAAGATAAAGTGGCTGTATCGGTCACAACAGACATTGATTTTACTGAAGAAAAAAGAAAAGAAGACCTTGTAGAACCTGTTGATAAAGAAAACATGCAGGGGATTGCTGTCAGCGCTGAAAAGATTGCTGAAACATATTCAGGCAATGGAGCAGCAGCTGGAGGCACCGCTGGAACTGGTGACGATGATGTCACAAATTATCAAGGTGCCGATGGAGCGAATGGAAGCGGAGATTACGAAAAGAGTGAAGATCGTATCAATTATGAAGTCAACCGCATTCATAAAGATATCAAAGAAAGCCCTTATAAAATTAGAGATGTTGGCATTCAAGCGTTGGTCGAACCACCAACTGCAAACGATGCAAACTCTTTAACAGCTGAAAGACAAGATGATATCAAAAAGATTCTTTCAACGATCATTAGCACATCGATTGATAAAGAATACACAAATGGTCAAGCGCTCACTCAAGCAGACTTAGATAACAAAATCGTTTTATCTGTATCAAAATTAGACGGTAAACAGCAAACTGCGGCAGATAACCCTTCAAACAATATTCCAATCTGGGTTTATATTGTAGGCGGTGTGCTCCTACTTGCAATTATCGCTCTTATCATTCTTCTTGTACGCAAGCGTAGAAGAGATGAGGAAGAAGAGTTTGAGTTTGATGAACGTACACCAATCGATGTTCCTGATATCGACACTGAACCAGAAACAGAAGAAATGGTGAGAAAAAATCAGCTTGAAAAAATGGCAAAAGAAAAACCAGAAGACTTTGCTAAATTGCTACGCAGCTGGCTGTCCGAGGATTAGGAGGAATACACATGTCGAGAAAAGATCCAAATCGACTAACAGGCAGACAAAAAGCAGCAATCCTAATGATTTCCTTAGGGCTAGACGTGTCAGCATCTGTATACAAACATCTGTCTGAAGACGAAATAGAAAAATTAACATTAGAAATTTCCAATGTACGAAGTGTAGATACTGCTAAAAAAGATGAAATCATCGAAGAGTTTCACAGCATTGCCATCGCGCAGGACTACATATCGCAGGGCGGTCTTATGTACGCAAGACAAGTGCTTGAAAAAGCGCTTGGTGAGGAAAAAGCGGACAGCATCTTAAACCGGTTAACATCCTCTCTTCAAGTCAAACCATTTGATTTTGCTCGAAAGGCTGAACCAGAACAAATTTTGAACTTTATCCAGCATGAGCATCCACAAACGATTGCGCTCATCCTTTCCTACCTGGATCCAGTGCAGGCTGGGCAAATTTTATCTGAATTAGGCGAGGAAGTACAAACTGAGGTTGCAAGACGTATTGCCTTAATGGATCGCACATCTCCAGAGATCATCAATGAGGTGGAACGCATTCTTGAACAAAAGCTGTCTTCAACCTTTACGCAGGACTACACGCAAACAGGCGGAGTCGAAGCGGTTGTGGAAGTGCTAAATGGTGTAGACCGTGCTACGGAGAAGACCATTTTAGACACACTTGAAATTCAAGATCCTGAACTTGCTGATGAAATTAAGAAACGTATGTTTGTCTTTGAAGATATTGTCACTCTTGACAGCAGAGCGATTCAGCGCGTCATCAGAGATGTTGAAAATGATGACTTATTGCTCGCACTCAAAGTGGCAAGCGAAGAGGTCAAAGAAATTGTCTTCCGCAACATGTCACAGCGGATGGTCGAAACATTCAAAGAAGAAATGGAGTTTATGGGGCCTGTCCGGCTTAGAGATGTCGAGGAAGCACAAACCCGTATTGTCAGCATCGTAAGACGACTTGAGGAAGCTGGAGAAATCGTCATAGCTCGAGGCGGAGGAGACGATATCATTGTCTAGGATTATCAAACATGAAACATCTGTTATTCCTGAACAAGGACGGCAAACGATTCCTTTACAGCAAGTGGAGTTTAAAAGAGAACATCACGAAGAAGAGCTTGTCAATGAAACCGAAGCATCGCAGCTTGTACTTAGTGATGCAGAAGATCAAGCGAGCCGCATATTAGAACAAGCAAACAGTGAGCTGGAAAAAACAATGGCTGAAATCAATCAGCGCAGAACTGATTTTGAAGAAGAAAGAATACAGCTCATTGAAGAAGCGAAACAAGCAGGTTATCAAGACGGCTTTCAAAAGGGCGAAGCAGATGCGAATTTGCAGTACCAAGCTATTCTTGATCAAGCAAATGACATCGTCGGTCTTGCAAGGCAGGACTACGAAGAAAAAATTGAAAGCTCTGCTGAGCAAATTGTGGAACTTGCTTTTGAACTCGCTAAACGCGTTTGGAATGCAGCTGAGGAGACGAAAGATCAATTTTTGGCTCTTGTGAAGCAGGTCATTTCAGAAGTGAAAGAATATAACGATATTTCCATCTATGTTGACCCTGAACATTACGAGCATGTGATGGAATATAAAGACGAATTGATTAGAATCCTTCAAAAGGATACACATCTTGCCATTTACTCGGATGAAAAAGCGCCAAAAGGAACTTGTTACGTAGAAACAAGTTTTGGAAAAGTGGAAGCGAGTGTTGATACCCAATTGAATCAGCTGAAAGAAAAATTATTAGAAGTCATTGATTCAGGTGATCACAAATGAAAATGGATGTGTTAAAAGAAACGATTGAAACCGCTGATCCTTATAAACGATTTGGAAAAGTCAACCGAGTGGTTGGGCTGATGATTGAATCTAAGGGGCCGGAGAGTTCGATCGGTGACGTGTGCCTCATTCATAAAAAAGGGAGCAAGCACCATCCGATAAAAGCAGAGGTCGTAGGGTTTAGAGATGAAAACATTCTGCTCATGCCTTATGTAGAAGCATCCAATATTTCACCAGGAAGTCTTGTGGAAGCGACGGGTGAGTCGCTGAAGGTCAAAGTAGGGACTGGATTAATTGGTGAAGTCGTTGATGCCTTCGGTGATCCGCTTGATGGCAGTATGCTTCCGAAAGGACTTGCACCTGTTTCGACAGATCAATCACCCCCAAATCCGATGGACAGACCGCCTATTCGAGAAAAGATGGGTGTCGGCGTTAGAGTTATTGATAGTCTGCTCACAGTTGGCACTGGTCAAAGGATCGGGATTTTTGCCGGAAGTGGTGTTGGAAAAAGTACCTTAATGGGGATGATTGCAAAGCAGACAGAAGCAGACCTCAATGTGATTGCCCTTGTTGGAGAGCGTGGCCGTGAAGTTCGTGAGTTTATTGAAAAGGATTTAGGTGCTGAAGGACTGAAGCGATCAATTGTTGTCGTCGCAACTTCTGACCAGCCTGCACTGACGAGACTGAAAGCTGCCTATACTGCAACAGCCATTGCGGAATATTTCAGAGACAGAGGCAAAAATGTCATGTTCATGATGGATTCTGTTACGAGGGTTGCCATGGCGCAAAGGGAAATAGGTCTTGCAACTGGCGAACCGCCAACAACAAAAGGATATACACCATCAGTGTTCGCTATACTGCCAAAATTGCTCGAACGAACTGGGACAAATCAGCTTGGTTCCATCACAGCGTTTTACACAGTTCTTGTTGATGGGGACGATATGAATGAACCGATTGCTGATACGGTGAGGGGGATCCTGGACGGCCACATTGTACTTGATCGTGCTTTAGCCAACAAAGGACAATTTCCCGCTGTTAATATTTTGAAAAGTATCAGCCGTGTCATGAGCAATATCGCAAGTCATGATCACAAGGAAGCGGCTAACCGGTTCCGCCAGCTTTTATCCACTTATCAAAACGCTGAAGACCTCATTAATATTGGAGCGTATAAAAAAGGCTCCTCCAAAGATATTGATGAGGCCATGCAGGCTTACCCTCATCTGATTTCATTTTTGAAGCAGGATGTAGATGAGGCTGTATCTATTGAAGACAGTGTGAGTTTATTGCTCAGTTTGATGAATAGAGAGGATTGACAAAAACAGTGAGATATCAATACAAATTTCAAAAGCTCTTAGAACTGAAAGAAAGTGAAAAAGACAAGTCACTTGCAGCGTACCAACAATCCGTTTCGGCATTTGAGCAAGTCGCTGAAAAACTCTATGAAAATATGAGTAAAAAAGAGCTAATGGAAAAAAGCAAAGAAGAAAAGCTGAGAAGTGGAATGAGTGTTCAAGAAATGCGTCATTACCAGCAATTTGTGACCAACTTAGATAACACCATTCAGCATTATCAGCAGCTTGTGATCATGAAACGTCATCAAATGAATGAAAAACAATCTGATTTAACTGAAAAAAACATTGAGTTTAAAAAGTTTGAAAAAATGAAAGAAAAGCAATTTGAAAAGTTTTCCCTTGAACATAAGGCAATTGAAATGAAAGAAATGGATGATATCTCTATCAGCCAATTCATGTTTCAAGGACATTAGGAGTCGAGAAGAATGCCTAAGAAGGAAAAAACGAAGGAATCAGGCGGCGGGAAATTTCAATGGATCTTGTTTATTGTCATCATCCCATTGATTGTGCTTGTGATTGTCACTGGCACGATCCTTTATATGGCAGGTTTTGATCTAAAGAAACCGCTCCAAAACATTCCGGTGATCAGCAGCTTAGTTGGTTCAGATGACACCTCAAAAACGTCATCTTCACCTAATGATCAAAGCGATGCAGAGTTGAAAGAACTGAAAAAGACCATTAAAGAGCAAAAAAATGAACTCGAAATTGCACAAAAAGATTTGAAAACAAGTGATGAAGAAATTAAAAGACTGAATCAAAAAATCAACTCACTTGAAAAAACATCTGAAAATGATGCAAAGAATACGCCAGCCAATGACAGTTCATCGAATGACAGTTCATCGAATAACAGCTCATCAAATAATACGTCAGGTAATAACGCATCAGCGGAGTCCTCTGATGCAGCGGCATCCTCTAATCAGCAGACAAAAGGAAAGATCGCCAGCATTTATGAAAGCATGGACCCAGGGAAATCCGCCAAAATTTTATCAGAACTAAGTGATAAAGAGGCGTTAAAAATCCTTGAAGAGCTGAGCAAAAATAAACTGACAGACATATTAGCAAAACTGACACCTCAGAAGGCAGCAACGTTTACAAAAGAGCTTGCCAAAAAAGAAGAACGTGAAAATGGGGGTGGACAATAAGTGAAGCTATTGGATATTGCAGCCTTACAGCAATCTTCTCAAGGTCTCTCGGGAACAAAGGGAGGCGGCGCGGCAACTGCCAGCGGTTTGTTTAGACAATTACTTAGCGGAGCAGGCGCCCAAAGCGGTCCTGTTCATGCTGAGACAACCGCTGCTGCCTCACTTTCTATCAATGATGCGATGCAGATCATTGAAAAATGGATGCAATCACCTGAAGAAGGAATGAGCGCAGATCTACTAAGTGCGCTTCAAACACTACAAGGTCAAACACTACAAGGTCAAACACTTGAAGCAACTGATCTCAAGTCACTTGAAGAATTATTTCAAAAAATGGAATCTTCCATTTACGGTGATCAAGCTGAAAAGCCAGGTTCTGAACATAGTGAACAGCTCATACAAGTCCACTTTTTCATCTATCAATTGCTCAATCAACAGCCGCTCAGCTTTGATGCGAAACTTGTGCAGGATATTGAAGGAAAAGGTCAAGACTTCATCCACTTTCTTTCGAAAAACGGGGTAGATGAGAAACTCATTCAGCAAGTAAAAGAGCAGTTCTTTTCGCAGGGTTCAGCACCAAAGTTGAATTCGATGACTCAAAGTGAGCTAAAGCACTTTAATCAGTTAATCGATCATATGATGGCGAGTGCGAAAGGATCTGACAAAGAGTGGAAAATTTCACTAGGAGAGTTGAAGGAACTGGTCTCTCCAAAACAAGAATCTACTCTCGCTTCTCCGGCAAAAGGGAATGCATCTCTTGAGTGGCTCATCAAAAAAGAAGTTGTAAAAGGACAAAGCACTGCTGCGCCAGCTTCTGAAAAAATAATGACCCACTCGCTTCTGCCAGGTCATAAGCAGTTTTTCCAACTGCAGTCAGCGGCTCCTGTTCAGCAGACACAAACGACTGATGAAAAGCCAGGAACAGTTGATCAGCAAATTCTAAACACGTGGAAGCAAATGAAATTCACGCCGTTTGGCAATTCAAGCGGACGGTTTACCGTTCGATTAAATCCTGAAAATCTTGGATTTATTACCATTCAGCTAACGAAACAAAACGGTATGTATGCGAGTAAAATTACAGCCTCAACGCAAGCAGCAAAAGAGCTGTTAGAGCATCACCTTCCGCAGCTCAAGCAGGCGCTTCCGAATATGTCGGTTCAAGTGGACCGTTTCCATATACCGCTTCAATCAAATGAGCAGCCGTTATTTGGACAGTTTAGTGAAGAAAACAAGCAGCAGCAGCCAAAAGGACAGAATTTCCAGCAGACTGATGAACAGGAAGCAGAATTCCAAGATGTTCTGGATGCTCTTGTTGGGTCAGATGAAGAAGAGGAGGAGATCTAATGGCAACAGTTGATGCTACGAATAGAACAGCCGCACAAACAGACACTTCTTCAAAAGCAGAAAAGAAAACAGATACGCTCGGCAAAGATCAATTCTTGAAGATTTTGCTCACGCAGCTTCAAAACCAAGATCCGACAAATCCGCTTGATGACCGTGAGTTTGTCACGCAGCTTGCCACTTTTTCATCTTTAGAACAGCAAACCAATATGAACGATTCGATCACCAAGCTGAATCAGCTCATGTCTACATTTGTTGCACACCAAGATCCGTTTACGACGTATGTAGGCTGGATTGGTAAAGAAGTATCGGGCAAGCTGGATGATAAAGAGATATCGGGCACTGTGAAGTCTGTTAAAAACATAGATAATGAATACTTGCTTATTTTGGAAGATGGAACGAAAATCAGCCCTTGGGATGTTACAGCAGTTGGAGAAAAAACGAAGTAATTCGAGGAGGAAAATAAATGTTACGCTCACTTTACTCAGGAATTAGCGGAATGAAAAACTTCCAATCAAAATTAGATGTGGTAGCCAACAACGTAGCCAACGTCAATACACACGGATACAAAAAAAGCCGTATCACGTTTAAAGATATGGTCAGTCAAACCATTTCAAGCTCAGGTGGACCAACGAACAACTCTGGCTCAATCAACTCAAAACAAATTGGTTTAGGATCATCTTTATCTTCTATTGATAAAATCATGAAATCAGGTTCTTCTCAAAATACAGACGAACCATTTGATTTCTATATTAATGGAGATGGATTTTTCCGTATTCAAAAGCAAGGTGAAATCCTATTTACAAGAACAGGGAATTTCAAACCTGATTCAAATGGGGATTTGGCAACACCTGATGGAAACTATCTACTTGGCATGGATGGGCAAAGAATCAACGTTCCAAGCGACAATGTGTCAAGTGTTAGTGTAGGGCCAGATGGGACCGTTTCTGTTGTTGAGAACAACGTTTCTCGTACTGTTGGGCAAATATCACTTGTGTCATTCAGTAATGCAGGAGGATTAGATAAGATTGGGGATAACCTATACCGCCAAACGCTCAGTTCCGGTGCGCCAAGTAATGCCATCGCTCCTGGAAGTCAAGGAACAGGTGAACTTCAAACAGGTAAACTTGAAATGTCAAACGTTGATTTAACAGACGAGTTTACCGAAATGATTATCGCGCAGCGCGGATTCCAATCGAATGCAAAGACGATCACAACTTCTGATGAAATTCTGCAAGAGCTTGTGAATCTGAAACGATAGGAGGTAGGGGGAGCGGATGATCGCTTCTCTGCTCAATATGATTGAAGTGACAAGATTAAATGGCAAAGGATTTATGCTGAATGCTCTCCATATCGAGCAAATCGAAAGTTTTCCAGACACGACCATTACTTTGGCCAATGGAAAGAAATTCGTTGTGAAAGAAGATGAAGAGCAGCTTCAAGAGAAAATCATTTCTTTCTACAGAAAAATCCAAGTCATTTCATTGAATCAAGGAATAGAGGAATTTGAATGAAGAAGAAATTAGTCGTAGTAATGCTAATCTTGATTATTGCCATCGTCGGAATTGGAGCAGGCATCGTTTTTCTGCTGAATGGGTCAGAAGAAGCAAAAGCTGAAAAAGAGCCAACAGCAGATGAAGTTGTAAAAGCTTCTGTTGAAATTCCTGAGATTATCACCAATTTAAAGTCTGAAGGAAATGCTGTCAAACTTGTCCTGAATATTGAAACGGACTCTGAAAAAGCAAAATCAGAGCTTGAGAAAAGAAGTTTCCAAGTAAAAGATGCTGTAATCGACATTTTATCAGACACGAATGCAGATGAACTTGATGGCAAAAAAGGCAGAGAACATTTTAAAACACAAGTCAAAAACAAAGTGAATAACTATTTGCAAGATGGCAAGGTGAAAGAAGTATATATAACCTCCTTTAATCTGCAATAGAGGCGATTAATTAACGCGATGGAGGTGAAGAAATGTCAGGAGAAGTGCTTTCCCAGAATGAGATCGACGCATTATTATCCGCCATCTCAACAGGCGAAATGGATGCAGAAGAGCTGAAAAAAGAAGAAACGACGAAAAAAGTGAAAGTGTACGACTTTAAACGTGCACTGCGCTTTTCAAAAGACCAGATTCGAAGTTTAACAAGGATTCATGATAACTTCGCTAGACTGCTCACCACGCATTTTTCAGCGCAGCTAAGATCATATATTCAAATTACTGTCAGCTCGGTTGACCAAGTACCATACGAAGAATTTATTCGTTCGATTCCTAATATGACATTATTAAACTTATTTTATGTCAGCCCGCTTGAAGGAAGAATCATGCTTGAAGTGAACCCAACAATCGGCTATGCGATGATGGACAGGCTGATGGGCGGGATTGGCATTAGTCATAATAAGACAGAATCACTTACAGAAATTGAAACAAAGATTATCTCAAACATGTTTGAGGGAGCTTTGGAAAATTACAGAGAAGCGTGGCAGTCCATAACCGACATCGAGCCTGAAATGGCAGATTTCGAGGTAAATCCCCAGTTTGTTCAAATGGTGTCACCAAACGAAACAGTTGTCGTCATTTCTCTTAATACACAGATTGGCGAGGTAAGCGGGGTTATTAACCTATGTATTCCTCACGTTGTATTAGAGCCTATTATTCCGAAGCTGTCTGTACACTACTGGATGCAGTCTGAACGAAATGAACCAAAACAGCAAGAGACAAAGGCCATTGAAAAACGGATTATGAAGGCAAAAATACCGGTAGTCGCAGAGCTGGGACAATCGGAAATGACGGTGGAAGAGTTTTTGAATTTGGAAATTGGTGATTGTATTGCCTTGGACAAACCAGTAAATGCGCCTCTTACTGTTATGGTCGGAAATAAACCGAAATTCTTGGGACAGGCCGGCCGCGTGAATCGGAAACAGGCGATTCAAATTCTAGATCACGACATAAGAGGTGAAGAAGATGGAGAATAACGGAAGTAAATTATCACAAGACGAAATCGATGCGCTCCTTAAAGGAGGCAGCAATGACGATATAGAGCCTGATACAATCCTTTCTGCAATGGAGCAAGATGCCATTGGAGAAATCGGTAATATTTCATTTGGCAGCTCTGCAACAGCACTTTCAACCCTATTAAATCAAAAAGTGGAGATTACAACTCCAACGGTTACAGTAATTCAAAAAAGTAAGCTGAATGAGGAATTTCCTCATCCGTATGTCGCTATTGAAGTGAATTATACGGAGGGCTTCAGCGCAAGTAACCTGCTTGTTATCCAGCAAACAGATGCAGCAGTCATTGCAGACTTAATGATGGGCGGAGAAGGGACAAATGCTGACCCTTCTTTAAGCGAAATTCATTTAAGTGCAGTGCAAGAAGCGATGAACCAAATGATGGGTTCTGCTGCGACGTCTATGTCGACTGTCTTTAATAAAAAGATTGATATTTCTCCGCCGCGCGTCGAATTACTTGATGTGAAAGAAGGAGAAGGGACAGACCGCATTCCAGCTGAAGAAATGCTTGTCAAAGTATCCTTCAGATTAACAATAGGTGAACTGATCGATTCAAATATTATGCAGCTTTATCCTATTACATTTGCGAAGGATTTAATCGCAGAATTAACAGTCCCTGCGAATGAAGAAGAGCCTGTTCAAGAAGCTCAAGTGAGCATACCTGAACCTCAGCCGGCAGCACCGCAAACGCAGTCTGCCCCAGCGCAACAAGCAGCACCGCCGAAAAGACAGGCGAAGCCGGCAGCACCTGTAAATGTGGCGCCAGTCGAATTTGAAGCGTTCAGTGAGCCTCAGCATACAACAAGCCAGCTTGGAAATCTTGATATGCTGATGGACATTCCGCTTTCCATTACGGTGGAACTTGGAAGAACTCAGCGCAGTGTGAAAGAAGTTCTTGAGCTTTCAGCTGGAAGTATCATTGAACTGGACAAACTTGCTGGTGAGCCAGTAGACATTCTAGTTAACAAACGAATCGTCGCCAAAGGGGAAGTCGTTGTCATTGATGAGAACTTTGGTGTTCGTGTGACTGACATTTTAAGCCAGTCAGAAAGACTTTCTAATTTAAAATAAACAAACATACAGGGAGAGAATAAGTAAATGGCTACTAAGGTATTAATCGTAGATGATGCAGCATTCATGAGAATGATGATCAAGGATATTCTTGTAAAAAACGGATTTGATGTAGTAGGAGAAGCAGAAAACGGCGCACAAGCAGTTGAAAAATACAAAGAAACATCTCCTGATCTTGTCACAATGGATATCACAATGCCAGAAATGGACGGAATCACTGCACTAAAAGAAATTAAACAAATCGATGCTTCTGCAAAAATCATCATGTGTTCTGCAATGGGACAGCAGTCAATGGTTATTGACGCGATCCAAGCAGGCGCAAAAGACTTTATCGTGAAGCCCTTCCAGGCAGACCGTGTACTTGAAGCAATTAATAAAACGTTAGGCTAAAAAAGGGTGTAAGATTTGTTGAAAAAACGTTTGATATGTATAGCAATGATCAGTTTTATGCTTTTCTTGACGATGCAGCCTGCCTCACTGTTTGCTGAAACGAAAGATCCTGAGAATGGCACAGTGAATGACTGGATCAAAGATGAGAAAGAAAGCAAAAAGGATACAGAGAAGAAAACCACTGACAATCAAACGAATCCGGCAGAAGAAGTTCCCTCTTCTTCTGTCTCCATTATGGATTTTGTCAAAATGATTGGTGCCTTACTATTTGTCATCCTGCTTATTTATGGATTGGTGAGATTTGTTGGTAAGCAAAACCGCTTACTCAAACCATTTCGCTATGTTGAAAATATTGGGGGAACGACAGTCGGACAAAACCGTTCAGTCCAGCTGATCAAGGTGGGCAAACGAGTATTAGTTGTCGGCGTAGCAGATTCAATCCAGCTGCTAAAAGAAATTGATGATGAACAAGAATGTGAAGCAATCGTAAAACAATATGAAGAAGCGATGGAGAGTAAGACCGATTTACCAAAAATGGTTAAAAAATTCACCTCGCAGGTAAAGAAACATGATCTGCCGACCACTTCTTCTTTTTCAGCCAATTTAAAGGCGCAGCTAGCCGAATTGAAAAAGACCCAATCAGAAGTCAGAAAGAAAGGCCCGAAACAAAATGAATGAGTTTATCGATTTATTTAATTCCAGCGGTGCAGGAAATATCAGCACATCTGTCCGTCTTCTATTACTTTTAACTGTATTTTCGGTTGCACCGGGCATTCTCATTTTAATGACGTGTTTTACACGGATTGTGATTGTTCTTTCATTTGTCAGAACATCACTTGCAACCAACTCAATGCCGCCAAACCAAGTGCTTGTTGGACTTGCTTTGTTTCTCACATTTTTTATCATGGCACCCACGTTCTCACAGATTAATAAAGAGGCGCTCACGCCGCTTTTAAATGATGACATCACGTTAAATCAGGCGTATGAAAAAGCCGAAGTGCCGATTAAAGAGTTTATGAGTAAACATACAAGACAGAAAGATTTGGCTTTATTTCTTAGCTACGCAAAAATGGATACACCTGAATCGATTAAAGATATTCCATTAACGGCGATGGTTCCCGCTTTTGCCATTTCAGAATTAAAGACGGCATTTCAAATTGGTTTTATGATCTTTATTCCATTTTTAATTATTGACATGGTGGTCGCAAGTGTTCTGATGTCAATGGGGATGATGATGCTTCCGCCGGTGATGATATCACTCCCTTTCAAAATATTGTTATTTGTTTTAGTCGATGGATGGTATTTGATAGTTAAATCTTTGCTGCAAAGCTTTTAGAGTAGGTGCTTAAAACATGAGTTCAGAATTTGTCATTACGATGGCTGAAAGATCAGTGTATGTAGTATTGCTTGTGAGTGGGCCGCTTCTAGCGCTCGCGCTCATTGTGGGACTGATTGTCAGTGTGTTTCAGGCGACAACCCAAATTCAAGAACAAACGCTTGCGTTTATTCCTAAGATTGTTGCAGTACTCATTGGGCTTGTTGTGTTTGGTCCATGGATGCTTTCAACAATCGTGTCCTTTACGACAGAGCTGTTCTCGAATTTAGATCGATTTGCAGGTTAACCAGCGATGTCAATCATAGAATTATTTCCTGCTTTTCTATTAGTTTTTATTCGGATCACCGCTTTTTTTGTGACAGTACCGCTTTTAGCGCATAGAACGATCCCGGCTGTACACAGAGTTGGATTCTCGCTGTTTTTAGCTGTCATTAGTTTTAGCACCATAAAGGAACCGCCAGCACTCGACATAGACGGTCTTTATATGATGCTTGCGGTGAAAGAAGCAATGGTCGGTCTGCTGCTTGGGCTGATTGCATACATCATGGTGTCCGCTGTTCAAATTGCCGGCTCATTCATTGATTTTCAAATGGGTTTTGCGATTGCCAATATTATCGATCCGCAAACAGGGGCGCAGACGCCGCTGATGGGACAGTTTTTTTATACGGTCACATTGCTGTTGATGCTGGCAACAAACGCACATCACCTGCTGCTTGATGGAATCTATTACAGCTTTCAATACATTGCAGTTGATCAATACGCGCTGAATTTCGGCAGTGAATCCTTTGCTTACTTTATCGCAAAGAGCTTCAACCAAATGTTTATCATTGCCTTTCAAATCTCGGCACCTGTAGTGGCAAGTCTGTTTTTAGTCGATTTGGCACTGGGGATTGTGGCACGTACAGTTCCACAAATGAACGTATTTGTGGTCGGACTTCCTATTAAAATGGGTGTGAGTTTTATTATGATCATCATCTGTATGGGCGTCATCTTCGGTGTTGTCCAAAATACATTTGAAACGATTGTACTCACCATGAGGAATTTCTTAGCATTGGTCGGTGGTTCGTCATGATGACAAGACTTAGACTAGACTTGCAATTTTTTGCAGGTGAAAAAACAGAAAAAGCAACGCCGAAAAAAAGACGGGATTCACGTAAAAAAGGACAGGTTGCCAAAAGTACCGACGTCAATACAGCCATCTCATTTCTATTAATCTTTTTATCATTCTTTTTTATTGGGCCTTTTATGAAAGAGCGGATTATCGCGCTCATTGAACGTTTTTATTCAACAACCATGCTAATGAAGGTTAGCACATCTAATATTCATCAATTATTCTTGGAATTGCTTCAGGAAACAGGGCTCCTCCTCATGCCAATCCTTGGTGTTGGCATGCTGGCGGGCGTTATCAGTAACTATTTACAAGTCGGCTTTCTCTTTTCGACAGAAGTAATTCAACCGAAATTAGAAAAGCTTGACCCAATCAAAGGATTTAAACGAATATACAGTATTCGAGCCCTCGTAGAGCTATTAAAATCTATTTTGAAAATTGGCTTTGTTGGCTTTGCGACATTTATTGCTCTTTGGATGCACTTTGATGAAATTCTGCGGCTTCCTTTATTAACAGCAGAGGAAACCCTTCATTTCGTCGCAAATATGACCTTGATTATGGGGCTGTATGCTGCGGGTGCTCTTCTAATCTTGGCAGGGCTTGATTATATGTATCAGAAATTTGATTATGAAAAAAACTTGCGGATGTCTAAACAAGACATCAAAGATGAGTATAAAAAATCAGAGGGTGACCCGCTCATCAAATCGAAGATTAAACAGCGTCAGCGGGAAATGGCCATGAGACGGATGATGCAGGAAGTCCCAAAAGCGGACGTCATCATTACTAACCCAACCCACTATGCCATTGCTTTAAAGTATGACGAAGAAAAAATGGACGCGCCCTATGTTGTAGCTAAGGGAACGGATATTTTGGCTTTGAAAATTAGAACGATTGCGAAAGAACATGATGTCATGACTGTAGAGAACAGGCCGCTTGCCCGCGCGCTTTATGATCAGGTTGACATCGACCAAGCAGTGCCAGAAGAATACTTTAAGGCCATCGCAGAAATTTTAGCTTATGTCTATAAAACGAAACAAAAGATTTTATGAATTTTTGGTTTTAAAAGGAGAGAACAGGCATGTCAGCAAGAGATTTATCTGTTTTATTCAGTGTTATTTTAATTGTGGCGATGCTGGTCATACCGTTTCCGCCCGTTTTATTAAGTATTTTAATCATTATTAATATTTCTCTTGCGCTTATCGTGCTTCTCACCACAATGAACATGCAAGAACCACTGCAATTTTCAATTTTTCCATCATTGCTTTTGCTCTTAACGCTGTTTCGTTTAGGGCTTAACATCTCTACAACACGTTCTATTCTTTCAACAGGAGATGCTGGGAAAGTTGTCGAAACGTTCGGTTCATTTGTTGTTGGAGGAAATATCCTCGTTGGTCTTGTTGTTTTCCTTATCCTGATCATCATTCAGTTTATTGTTATCACAAAAGGGGCAGAGCGTGTATCAGAGGTTGCGGCAAGATTTACACTCGATGCGATGCCAGGTAAACAAATGAGTATTGACGCAGATTTAAATGCAGGAATGCTGACAGAAAGTGAAGCAAGAAATCGCCGTGAAAAAGTAGCGAGAGAAGCAGACTTTTATGGAGCGATGGATGGTGCCAGTAAGTTCGTAAAAGGGGACGCCATCGCAGGTATTATCATCGTCATCATCAATATTATATTTGGAATCATTATCGGGATGCTTCAGCAAGGCATGTCGATTCAAGAATCAGCCTCACACTTTACCTTATTAACGGTAGGAGACGGAATCGTTTCGCAAATTCCGGCACTCCTCATTTCAACGGCCACAGGGATTGTTGTGACTAGAGCAGCTTCTAATGGAAACCTTGGGTCAGACATTACAGGTCAGCTCTTCGCATTCCCGGCCATGCTTTATGTGACAGCGGGCACCATCTTCCTTCTTGGGCTGTTTACGCCAATCGGCATACTTTTGACAGGACCGATCGCAGGTTTACTTGCACTTGGCGCATACATGATGTCGAAAAACAAACAAGACCAAGAAGAAATTGAAGAGGTACTGGAGGAACAGGCAGAGGTAGAAGAGATGAAAAGTCCAGAAAGCGTTATTCATCTTCTGCAAATGGATGCCATTGAATTTGAATTTGGCTACGGCCTC
This sequence comes from Bacillus sp. Nf3, assembly GCF_003028545.1. Lineage (NCBI taxonomy): Bacteria > Bacillati > Bacillota > Bacilli > Caryophanales > Bacillaceae > Bacillus > Bacillus sp. Nf3. The sequence continues at coordinate 398,714 of NZ_PYUA01000003.1, forward strand.
ATCCCACTCGCTGATGCAAACCAGGGTGGTGACCTGTTAGACCGAATTGTGATGATCCGAAGGCAGCTTGCCCTCGAACTGGGTCTTGTCATTCCAGTCGTCCGGATCCGGGACAATATTGCACTGAACCCAAATGAATACCGATTGAAAATTAAAGGGAACGAAGTAGCAAAAGGGGAGCTGCTGCTTGATCACTACTTAGCGATGTCCCCAACGCCTGATGATGATCCAATTGAAGGTATTGAAACAATCGAACCATCCTTTGGACTGCCGGCTAAATGGATATCCGAAGCAGAAAAAGATCAGGCTGAGATGCTAGGCTATACGGTTGTGGATCCAGCATCTGTCGTGTCTACTCACATCACAGAGAAGATTAGACAAAACACACACGAACTGCTCGGACGCCAAGAAACGAAGCAATTAATCGATCATCTGAAAGAAAGTTATCCTGTCTTAGTGGATGAGGTAACGCCAAATCCGCTGGCAGTCGGTGATATTCAAAAAGTACTGGCGAAGCTGCTGAAAGAAAAGGTCTCTATCCGAAACCTTGTCACCATTTTTGAGACGCTTGCAGACTACGGAAAATTAACAACTGATACAGATTTATTAACAGAGTATGTCAGACAGGCGCTGGCAAGACAGATTACGGCACAGTATGCAAGAGAAGATGAATCACTCAAAGTCGTGACATGCTCAGGCCGAGTAGAAAAAGTGATTGCAGACAGCGTTCAGCAGACAGAGCATGGCAACTACTTATCGTTAGATCCAGAATCCTCGGAAAGTGTGATTCAATCAGTGGCGAGAGAAATTGAACAGCTTTCGCTTCGTCAGGAAACGCCGGTTCTATTATGCTCACCTCCTATAAGAATGTACGTGAAGCAGTTGTTAGAAAGATATTTCCCAGATTTACCGGTACTATCTTATAACGAACTAGAAGCGAATGTGGAAGTACAGAGCATCGGAGTGGTGGATATCTAATGAAAATGAAAAAAATCACAGCAAATTCTATGCAGGAGGCAACGATTCAAATCAGGCAGCAGCTTGGGAAAGATGCCGTTATTTTAAATTCCAAAACCGTTGTTAAACGCAAACTGTTCGGTTTGAAGAAACAGCAAATGGTCGAAGTGATTGCAGTGCTGGATCAAGATTTCGAGGAAAGAGCTGGTAAAGGGTTAAGCCCTGTGCCGCCTCTTCCAGTGTTACCAAAAAAGGAACAAGTTCAAAAGCAGCCCGAAGAGCCATCCTTTGCTCCCAAAGCGGCGAAACCAGCACCTTCTCATACTCAGCCTTTAGAATATGTGAGGAATGAACGGCATGCTGGTATTCTACCCGAACCTCTCATAGCAATCGATCAAAAGCTAAAGGATCAAGGTCTTGATGATGCCATTCGAGACGAATGCCTGAAAGGTCTTTTAACAAAGGGCGCGGTTAAAGAAGATCACATAGAAAAAGAACTTGAACAACTGCTGACAGATATGCTGCCAGCTAAAACCTCTGATGAGCCGATGATCTCTTCAAAATACATTGTACTGTTCGGTTCAACTGGAGCTGGTAAAACGACAACGATTGCAAAGCTGGCTGCTAAAACGGCCATTCAGCAGCAAAAAAAGATCGCTTTTATTACAACCGATACGTACCGGATTGCAGCGATCGAACAGCTGAAAACATATGCTGAACTGCTGAATGCACCTCTTGAGGTTTGTTATTCGAGAGAGGATTTTGTAAAAGCTCAAGAGACCTTTAAAGAGTATGATCATATTTTCATCGATACAGCAGGCCGTAACTTTAAAGAAGAAGCGTATATCAAAGAGCTGACCAACATTATTCCATTTGATGAGAGCATTCAAAGTTTTCTCGTGATGAGTGCTACATCGAAGTATCAAGACATGAAAGCCATGGTCAAGCGCTTTGAACACGTTCCAATCGATCAATTCATTTTTACAAAAGTAGATGAAACGGACACGATGGGAACCATTTTTCAAATCATTGCTGACTCTCAAATCAAACTTGGTTTTTTAACAAATGGCCAAAATGTGCCTGAAGATATTCTTGAAGGTTCTCCTCGTGAACTTACAAGGATGGTTTTACAATCATGAAGCCCGACCAAGCAGAAGGGCTAAGAAAACTAGTTCAGCAGAGTCAAATGATCACACCGGCTCCTCTTAACGTCAGCGGACAGGCAAAAACCATTGCCGTTATGAGCGGCAAAGGCGGGGTAGGTAAATCGAATTTGACACTGAATATGGCACTGTCTATCGCAAGCACAGGCAAAAGAGTGTTAGTGATCGATCTTGATTTTGGGATGGGGAATATTGATATTTTACTAGGGAAAACATCGGCTAGCTCTATATTAGATGTTCTCGTTAGAAAAAAATCCTTCCAAGCAGCTATGACAAAAGGAACGGATAACCTATATTACATTTCTGGTGGAAGTGGACTTGAACAGCTGTTTTCTTTAGATAAAGATCAATGGTCGTTCTTTTTGGAAGAGATGGAAAAAATGATGCAGGGCTTCGATTGTATTTTCTTTGATATGGGTGCCGGCCTGTCAAAAGATCAGCTGCCATTTGTCTTATCAGCAGGGGAAGTAGTCGTTGTGACTACGCCAGAGCCGACATCCATCATGGATGCCTACAGCGCGATTAAACACTTAGCCATTCATCAGTTTGAACGGTCTGTGCAAATCATTGTCAACCGGTGCAAAACTCCGTCAGAAGGGTCTGAAACCTACCGGAAATTAGCAGGAGTGGTCACATCTTTTCTTCACAGAAAACTTGTATTTGCTGGCGCTGTGCCTGATGATCCTGCGGTTCCTAAAGCAGTATCAGAACAAATTCCATTTTATATGAAGCAGCCTCATTCAAGGCTGAGTAAAACCATTAAGATGCTGGCAGAAACACTATATCATCAGCAGATAAGAGAGGCACGGAGAGAACAGCATACGTTTATAGATAAGTTGTCCTCTTTTTTTAAAAGGAGGAAGGTGGACTCATGATTAGAGTGCTAGTAGTAGATGACTCGGCCTTTATGAGAAAACTCATTAGTGATTTTCTAAGTGCTGAGCAAGAAATTGAAGTCGTCGGAACGGCGCGAAATGGGGAAGATGCCTTAAAACGGATCAAGGAACTGAATCCAGATGTTGTCACATTAGATGTGGAAATGCCTGTTTTAAATGGAACAGAAGCATTAAAACAAATTCTGGCTGAACACGACCTTGCCGTAATTATGGTGTCAAGCCAGACAAAGCAAGGAAAAGATTTAACCATCCATTGCTTAGAACTCGGTGCTTTCGACTTTGTGACAAAACCTTCGGGAAGTATTTCGCTCGATTTGCACAAAGTGAGGGGGCAAATTGTTGAGCGGGTACTTGCGGCAGGACTGTCAAGGAAACGCACTGAAGAGAAGATGTCTCCTAAACCGGTGATAAAGCCGCCAAGTCCAGTGGCTGCACCCCGTCTGCAAACAGTAAAAGGCGCCTCACTCCGAAAGATTATTTCTATTGGAACATCTACAGGAGGGCCAAGGGCACTTCAACGAGTCGTAACGAAGCTGCCTAAGGACATAGAGGCACCTATATTGATTGTGCAGCATATGCCGGCAGGATTTACGGCATCACTTGCTGCTAGGTTAGACCATTTATCACAAATTACGATTAAAGAAGCACAAGATGGAGACATCGCGAAAAATGGAGTGGCTTACATAGCTCCTGGTGGAATGAATATGTCACTTCATGACCAAGGGGGATCACTTGTTATCAGGCTGTCCCCTGAAGACACGGAAAGCCGGCACAAACCGTCTGTTAACTATTTATTTGAATCCATCAGCAGCATAAAGGGTTACGAGAAAATCGCTGTCATTATGACAGGAATGGGCAGTGACGGTACGGAAGGTGTCAAAAAAATGGTCGCAAGCGGTCATACGAAAGTCATTGCAGAAAAAGAAGAATCATGTGTTGTTTTCGGAATGCCTAAATCAGTCATTAAAGCAGGCCTTGCACATGAGACAAGGCATGTGGATGACATCGCACATGCAATTATAAGCTCCATGAAAAAAGAGAGGGCGTGAACACGTTGGATGTAAACCAATACTTAGATATCTTTTTAGATGAAAGCAGAGAACACTTACAAACTTGTAATGAAAAACTTCTTGATTTAGAAAAGAACCCAACCGACTTGCAGCTAGTGAATGATATATTCAGAGCAGCTCATACATTGAAAGGCATGAGTGCAACGATGGGCTTTGATGATATGGCTCACTTAACGCATCATTTAGAAAACATGTTTGATGCTATCCGTAATGAACAAATGATTGTCACTCCTGAGTCAATGGATACGATGTTCGAAGCACTCGATCATCTTGAAGCAATGGTTCAATCGATTGCAGAAGGAGGAGACGGGAAACGTGATGTCACAGAGATTAGTAAAAAGCTAGATGTGACAGGAAGCCATGCTGAGGCAGCTTCTAGCGTTGAAACAGCAGATGCATCAGCAGCTGCTAATGACTTAGATTATAACGAATTTGAACGGACGGTTCTTGATGAAGCGAGAGAGCAAGGCTTCAAATGCTATGAACTCAACGTGACATTAAGCGAAGCGTGCTTACTAAAAGCCGTTCGTGTCTATATGATTTTTGAAAGACTAAATGAAGCAGGCGAGGTTGTCAAAACCGTTCCGAATGCAGAGCTGTTAGAATCAGAAGATTTCGAATCAGAATTCAGCATTTCTTATCTTTCTAAACTGCCGATGGACGAAGTGCAGAAAATCGTCACGGCGATCTCAGAGGTTGAGAAGGTTGAGATCTCTGAAGTCTCCGCATTTGATGAAGCAGCTCCGGCTGAAAAACAAGAGGCGCAGCCTGAACAGAAAAAAGAAGAAGTCTCCGTTCCTGCTGCGAAAGCGCCAGCAAATGATGCACCAAAAGCAAATGGCAATAACGGTGCAGCTGCCGGCGGAACAAAAACAATTCGTGTCAACATCGACCGTCTAGATTCTCTAATGAATCTATTTGAAGAACTTGTGATTGATAGAGGCCGATTAGAACAGATTGCTAAAGAATTAGAAAATAACGAACTGACAGACACAGTCGAAAGAATGACACGTATTTCTGGAGACCTGCAATCAATCATCCTGAACATGAGAATGGTACCTGTGGAAACTGTCTTTAATAGATTCCCGCGTATGATTCGTCAATTGACGAAAGAGCTTAATAAGAAAATTGAACTTATTATTGAGGGTGCTGAGACAGAGCTTGATCGAACAGTGATCGACGAGATTGGAGATCCGCTCTTGCACTTACTTAGAAACAGTCTAGATCACGGGATTGAATCACCAGAAGAACGTGTGAAAAAAGGCAAGCCGGAAAAAGGTACGGTTCTATTAAAAGCGTATCATAGCGGAAACCATGTCTTCATTGAAGTAGAGGATGATGGAGGCGGGATTAACCGTAAAAAGGTGCTTGAAAAAGCATTAGAGCGCGGGGTTATTACAGAAAGAGAAGCAGAAACGCTTGAAGATCATCAAATTGATTCATTGATCTTTGCAGCTGGATTCTCTACAGCTGACACGATTTCTGACATCTCAGGCCGCGGTGTAGGTCTTGACGTTGTGAAAAACAAACTGGAATCACTTGGCGGATCTGTGAGTATTAACTCAACAGAAGGTCAGGGCTCACTATTCTCGATCCAGCTTCCGCTGACACTATCGATTATTTCCGTTCTTCTTGTAAAACTGGAAGAGGAAACATTTGCGATTCCGATTTCTTCTATTATTGAAACGGCTGTCATTAAGAAAAGTGACATCTTGCAAACGCATGATCGTGAAGTGATTGATTTCCGCGGATTTATCGTACCGGTCGTGTACTTGAAGAAACAATTCCACGTACCAAATGCGAATGAATTAGAGGAAGAACTGCACATCATTGTTGTTCGTAAAGGAGACAAGCTGACAGCATTTGTGGTCGATTCATTTATTGGTCAGCAAGAGGTTGTATTGAAATCACTAGGAGATTATCTGCCAAACGTATTTGCGATATCCGGCGCAACGATCTTAGGTGACGGTCAAGTTGCACTCATCGTTGACTGTAATGCACTGATCAAGTAAAAAACAATAGAGGAGCGGTCTGAAATGAGTACAGATATCAAAACTGGCGAAAAGATGATTGTGTTTATCGTAAACAAAAAAGAATACGCCATTTCAGTATCAGAAGTAAAGTCCATTGAAAAATGGCAGCAGCCGACAAGAGTTCCTGGCGTTGCCCCTTATATATGCGGTGTTATTAATTTACGCGGTGTCGTGACACCTGTCATTGACCTGAGAGTCAGACTTGGTTCTACTGACAACGAGATTACAGATGAAACAAGAATGATCATTGTACAAGTAGGTGACATTGAAGTCGGCTGGATTGTTGATGAAGCAAATGATGTCATAACCGTCCATCAGGAAGAAGTAGAATCTTCTCCTGAATCAGCTGAAAAAGAAGGACAGTCATGGGTGACAGGTATTATTAAGCATGATCAGCGTCTTTTCAATATCATTCATGCCGGTGCTGTCCTCGACAAGAGCGTTCAAGGTGCACCTGTTCATTAAGGGGGATGTGAAATGAGCATTTTCAACGAAATTAAAGATGAACAGCTAGATATTTTAGGAGAGGTTGGGAATATCGGGGCAGGCCACGCAGCGTCTGCTCTTGCCAACCTATTGGATCGCAAAATTGATATGGCTGTTCCTTTTGTCAAGGTTCTCTCGTTTGAAGATTTAATGGATTTCTTTGGCGGTGCAGATCTTCCCGTTGCAAGCATTTTCCTGCGGATGGAAGGAGATTTAACCGGGTCAATCTTTTTCATTATGCCGTTTGAGCAAGCGGAGCAATTTGTAAGAGAGCTTGTCCAGGATCCGGCATTTGATATTGATACGATTCATGAACATGAGATGGGGACGTCAGCACTTCATGAACTGGGAAATATTTTAGCGGGCTCTTATTTATCAGCCCTTGCTGATTTAACAAAATTGCAGCTTTACCCAAGTGTTCCAGATGTCACGCTCGATATGTTCGGGGCTGTCATTAGTGAAGGGTTAATGCAATTCAGTCCTCTTGGCGATCAGGCGATTGTGATTGATACATCTATTTTTGATGATCAAAATAAGCAAGAGCTGAAAGGAAATATGTTTCTATTACCAGACTTTGAATCGTTTGAAAAACTATTCAAAGCATTAGGTAACCTATAATGAACGTGCAAATTCCGGCAGTTGTAAAGGTTGGTATTGCGGATGTTCAGCTTGTCAAAACACCGGACCGCATTCGGACATCCGGTCTTGGTTCTTGCGTAGGGCTTGTCTTGTTTGATCAAGAGAAAAAGCTGGCAGGCCTTGTCCATGTTATGCTTCCAGACTCCTCTCTTTCAAAAGGGACGGTGGAGAACTTGGCTAAATATGCAGATACAGGTGTCAAGCATACAATTGATCTGCTCCTAAAAGCAGGCGCACGCAAACATGCGCTAAAGGCAAAACTTGCTGGCGGGGCGGAAATGTTTAAGTTTAAGTCAACCAATGATCTTATGAGAATTGGACCTAGAAACGTTTCAGCTGTGAAAGAACATTTGTCTCTTCATCATATCCCGATTATTAGTGAGGATACAGGCGGAAACAGTGGCCGTACGATTGAATTCGATCCGCTTACGGCAGAGCTTGAGATCCGTACTGTGAAGCAAGGCATTATGAAGATATAACTAAGGAAGTATAGGGGGATAAAGATGCAATCCTTAAATTACGAAGATCAGGCGCTATGGGCTAGATGGAAAGAGTGGAAAGACCCTGCTGCTGGAGATGATCTTATGCGCCGCTATATGCCGCTCGTCACATATCATGTTGGAAGAATTTCCATCGGTCTCCCGAAGTCAGTGCATAAAGAAGACTTGATCAGTCTAGGGATGCTCGGTTTATATGATGCCCTTGAAAAATTTGATCCCGGAAGAGATCTGAAGTTTGATACATATGCATCCTTCAGAATCCGCGGGGCCATCATCGACGGTCTTCGTAAAGAGGACTGGCTGCCTCGTACATCAAGAGAAAAAACAAAAAAAGTAGAAGCGGCTATTGAAAAGCTTGAACAGCGTTATTTGCGTAATGTGACGCCGACAGAGGTGGCTGAGGAACTCGGCATGAGTGAACAAGATGTTGTCACAACGATGAATGAAGGATTCTTTGCAAATCTGCTCTCAATCGATGAGAAGCTGCATGATCAAGAAGACGGAGAAAACGTCCAAGTCATGATTCGCGACGAGAAGTCTGTGACTCCAGAAGAGAAAATGCTGAAAGATGAATTAATTGAACAGCTTTCTGAAAAAATCACTGAGCTTTCTGAAAAAGAAAAGCTCGTGATCAGTCTTTTCTATAAAGAAGAACTGACATTAACGGAAATCGGTCAAGTGCTCAATTTATCTACCTCGCGCATTTCGCAAATTCATTCAAAGGCCTTGTTCAAGCTTAAGCATCTGCTTGATAAAGCCATTCAATCTTAAAGAGTTAGTGAGTGAAAAAATATGTTATGGCTGATTAGCTTCATGCTTCATGCTGCACTTATTTATTTTGTGATTATTTTATATACGAGAATGAATTCGCTGAAGGCAACAGAACAAAAACAGCGAGAACTTCTAGAAGAAACGGAAAATACCCTGGCTGCATTTTTGATGGAAGTCAAAGAAGAGAATGACAAACTAACAAAAGTGGCAGCCGCTTCCCCTGATTTTTCTGCTGAAGAGCTGAAATCGGATCTTCAGACACCAAAGCAGCCACAACCACCAATTGAATCCCAGCAATCGGTCGAAAGTGAAGATCCCGTACCAGAGCACCTGTCGGCTCTTCTTAGCGAAGTTGAGGTGCAGGAAGAGAAGGTAAACGAACCCGTTCCACAACTTGAAACAGAGGCTTCTCTGCCTTCTAAAAGTGAAATAGAAGAAACATTCGAAGATCAAGTGAAGACCTTATATGATGAAGGGCGATCACTAGAAGAAATAGCGAAAGAAATGAAAACTGGCAAGACAGAAATCGAGCTTTTATTAAAATTTAGCGGAAAGCTGTAAAGGATTCTTGATTGTCAGTCCATCATGTGTTATATTATTTCTTGGTGTTAAATACACACGCTTAATGATTCGTATGAAGGTGCTGCCGTGGCGCAGTTTTATGTGAACATGACTTAAGCGGAGGAAAAAAAACCATTATATTAGGAGGCAACAAAATGTCAGTTATTTCTATGAAACAATTGCTAGAAGCTGGTGTTCACTTCGGTCACCAAACTCGCCGTTGGAACCCAAAAATGAAGCGTTACATCTTTACAGAGCGTAACGGTATCTACATCATCGACCTTCAAAAAACGGTGAAAAAAGTAGAGGAAGCATACAACTTCACGAAAAACCTTGCTGCTGACGGAGGAAAAATCCTTTTCGTTGGTACGAAAAAGCAAGCACAAGATTCAGTGAAAGAAGAAGCAATCCGTTCTGGTATGTTCTATGTGAACCAACGCTGGCTTGGTGGAACTTTAACAAACTTTGAAACAATCCAAAAACGTATCAAACGTTTAAAAGATATTGAAAAAATGCAAGAAAACGGTACTTTCGAAGTTCTTCCTAAGAAAGAAGTCGTTCAACTGAAAAAAGAATTAGAACGTCTTGAAAAATTCCTAGGCGGAATCAAAGACATGAAGGGTCTTCCGGATGCACTTTTCATTATCGACCCTCGTAAAGAGCGTATTGCAGTTGCAGAAGCTCGTAAATTGAATATCCCAATCATCGGTATCGTTGACACAAACTGTGATCCAGACGAAATTGATGTTGTGATCCCTGCAAACGATGATGCAATCCGTGCTGTAAAACTTCTAACTGCTAAAATGGCAGATGCGATTCTTGAGTCTAAACAAGGCGAAGAAGAAGCTGTTGTAGAAGAAACGACAGAAACTGAAACAACAACTGCGTAACCTATTCAAAAGGTGATAAGAGGGAAATGCCTTTTATCACCTTTTTTTCACCTAGTAATCCGTGTTTTAACATAGAAGGAGGAAATGTAAAATGGCAATTACTGCTCAATTAGTTAAAGAACTGCGTCAAAAAACTGGTGCAGGTATGATGGACTGTAAAAAAGCGTTAACAGAAACTGATGGTGACATCGAGAAAGCAATCGACCTTCTAAGAGAAAAAGGAATCGCAAAAGCTGCGAAAAAAGCAGACCGTATTGCGGCAGAAGGATTAACTCTTATCAAAACTGACGGCAACACAGGCGTCATCCTAGAAGTGAACTCTGAGACTGATTTCGTTGCGAAAAACGAAGGATTCCAAGCACTTCTTAACGAACTTGCTGATCATTTGCTAGCTGCTAAACCTTCAACAATTGAAGAAGCTCATGCTTCTAAAATGGAAAACGGTTCAACAGTTGAAGAGCATATCACATCTGCAATTGCGAAAATCGGAGAGAAAATCACTCTACGTCGTTTCTCTGTCATCACAAAAGAAGATAATGCTGCATTCGGTTCTTACCTGCACATGGGCGGACGTATCGGTGTGTTAGCTGTTCTTAACGGAACAACTGACGAAGAGCTTGCAAGAGACATCGCAATGCACGTTGCAGCTGTAAACCCTAAATACATTTCTCGTGATCAAGTGTCAGAAGAAGAAGCAAACCGTGAGCGTGAAGTATTAACTCAGCAAGCGCTTCAAGAAGGAAAGCCTGAAAACATCGTAGCTAAAATGGTAGAAGGCCGTCTAAACAAATTCTTCGAAGAAATTTGCTTACTTGACCAAGCGTTCGTTAAAAACCCAGATGAAAAAGTGAAACAAGTTGTAGCTGCGAAAAACGCAACTGTTCAAACTTATGTTCGCTATGAAGTGGGCGAAGGTATCGAAAAACGTCAAGACAACTTTGCTGAAGAAGTTATGAGCCAAGTGAAAAAATAATGTTTGAAAAGCTCTCTGGGGCTTTTTTAGGGGAGCACAAGCACTGTGTTCCCTATTTTTTAGAGGATATTGATTTACAAAAGGCAGTTTCTTACGCATAATAAGAGACGGTATAGTTTACACTTGGAGGTTATCATGAGCAAACCGAAATATAATCGCATTGTACTGAAGCTAAGTGGCGAAGCACTAGCGGGTGATGCTGGAAATGGAATTAACCCAACTGTCATTCAGTCCATTGCTAAGCAAGTAAAAGAAATTGCAGAGCTTGATGTTGAAGTTGCGGTCGTTGTAGGCGGAGGAAACCTTTGGCGCGGAAAGACAGGCAGTGATCTAGGAATGGACCGTGCAACAGCAGACTATATGGGGATGCTAGCAACAGTGATGAACTCACTGGCGTTACAGGACAGCCTAGAAACGCTTGGCATTCAGTCTAGAGTGCAAACCTCTATCGAAATGAGACAGGTTGCAGAACCATACATAAGAAGAAAAGCGATCCGTCATCTTGAGAAGAAACGTGTCGTCATTTTTGCTGCTGGAACAGGTAACCCTTATTTCTCTACAGATACTACGGCAGCACTTCGAGCAGCAGAAATTGAAGCAGATGTCATTTTAATGGCGAAAAATAATGTAGATGGTGTCTACAGTGCTGATCCTCGTACAGATGCGGATGCAGTAAAATATGATAAGCTTTCATATCTTGATGTACTTAAAGAAGGGCTTGCTGTAATGGATTCTACTGCGTCCTCATTATGTATGGACAATGACATTCCATTAATTGTCTTCTCCATTATGGAAGAAGGAAATATTAAACGTGCCGTAAATGGCGAATCAATCGGAACGATCGTGAGGGGGAAATAACGTGTCAAAAGAAGTGTTGAACCAAACGAAAGAAAAAATGGAAAAAGCCGTACAAGCATACGGACGTGAGCTTGCAACTGTTCGTGCAGGCCGTGCAAATGCTTCTCTGCTTGATAAAGTGACAGTTGATTATTACGGTGCACAAACACCTCTTAACCAAATTGCGTCAATCACAGTGCCAGAAGCACGTATGCTGATTATCACACCTTACGATAAAACAGCAATCGGTGATATCGAAAAAGCGATCCAAAAGTCTGATCTTGGCATTACGCCAACAAGTGACGGAAATGTGATCCGCATTGCGATTCCTGCGCTGACAGAAGAAAGACGTAAAGAGCTTGTGAAAGTAGTGAAAAAATACTCAGAAGAAGCAAAAGTAGCTGTTCGTAACGTTCGTCGTGATGCAAACGATGATTTGAAAAAGCTTGAGAAAAATGGGGAGATCACTGAAGATGAATTAAGATCATCAACAGAGGATGTCCAAAAATTGACAGATGAATATGTCGCTAAAATTGATGACGTGACGAAAGATAAAGAAAAAGAAATCATGGAAGTTTAAGAAAAAACTATGTACAATAGATAATAGTGAAAAGACCCTCTTCATGTTTACAGGGGGTTTTTTTGTTAATACTGTTGATGACTATATTATTAGCGGGAACGCAACCTTTTTGGGTGATGGAGGAATCTCATGCTCAATATACTCAAAAATTGGAAGAATCAGCAAACAGCAGCTTCCAACTTAGAAAGCCTGACAAAAGAAGACATATTAAATGGAGAAATTCCTGAACATATCGCCATTATCATGGATGGGAACGGAAGATGGGCGAAAAAACGTGCTCTTCCACGGGTAGCAGGTCATCATGAAGGAATGAAAGTCGTCAAGCGCATGACAAAGCTTGCAAATGAGCTGAATGTCAAAGTGCTGACTTTGTATGCTTTCTCTACGGAAAATTGGAAACGTCCAAAACTAGAAGTAGACTTTTTAATGAAACTTCCTGAAGAATTTTTAAACATCTACCTACCTGAACTCATCGAGGAAAATGTCCGTGTGCGTTTAACAGGTGATCCAGACGGCCTCCCACAGCATACGAAAAAAGCGGTAGAGAATGCAGTAAAGAGTACGGCAAATAACGACGGACTCGTTTTGAATTTTGCGCTCAACTACGGGGGGCGCACAGAAATCGTCTCCGCATGCAGACAAATTTCTGAAATGGTCAAAGAAGGTAAGCTTCAAGCAGAAGACATCACAGAAGAGATGTTTTCAGCTTATTTAATGACAGAATCTCTTCAAGATCCGGATTTGCTCATTCGCACGAGTGGAGAAATTAGATTAAGCAACTTTATGCTTTGGCAAATTGCTTACAGCGAGTTTGTCTTTACGGATGTGCTTTGGCCTGACTTTTCTGATGAGCACCTTATAGGCGCTATTGGAGAGTACCAGCGCCGCGGCCGGAGGTTCGGTGGAATTTAGAGGGTGGTGCAGATGAAACAAAGAATTTTGACGGGTGTTTTGGCAGCTGCAGTCTTTTTACTTGCTGTTATATATGGACAGATGCCATTTACCCTGCTGATTTATTTAATGGGAAGTGTCGCTCTCTTTGAGCTTTTAAGAATGAAAAAAATCTCGATTTTCAGCTTTCCTGGTATTGTCAGCTTAATATTGCTTTGGCTTTTAATGGGCGGAGACAACAGTTTCTTCCCAAACGTGGACGCATCAAAAATGCAGATTGCTTTATTCGCAGTCTTAATACTTTTAACTTATACAGTTTTGAGCAAAAACTCTTTCACATTCGATGAGGTTGCTTTTGTTGTATTAGCCACATTATATATTGGCGTTAGTTTCTATTATTTTATCCAAATTAGAGGCTTATATGGCATGAGTGCGATTTTCTTCGCAGCAGTGATTATTTGGTCTACTGACTCAGGAGCCTACTTTATTGGGAAATCTATGGGGAAACGAAAGCTTTGGCCAGAAATCAGCCCAAACAAAACAGTAGAAGGATTTATCGGCGGAATCGTCACAGCGGTCGTGTTGTCACTTGTGTTTCAGGCGGTTACAGGATTTTTGCCATCATATCTGCTTGTGATGTTTATTACTCTTTTACTCAGTATCTTTGGACAGCTTGGCGACCTAGTGGAATCTGCTTTAAAGCGTCATTATCACGTGAAGGATTCAGGGACAATTCTCCCTGGCCATGGCGGAATTTTGGACAGGTTTGACAGCTTTTTATTCGTTCTGCCGTTTTTATACTTACTGCTCGCAACGTTTGCCAGCTAACCTCATAGAAACTTATTGAACGAGAGAAGGAGTGGCAATTTGAAATATATTTCGCTATTAGGCGCAACAGGATCAATTGGAGAACAAACGTTAGATGTGATCAGGCAGCACCCGGACAAGTTTCAGCTGAAAGCCATGACATTTGGCAGAAATATAGCAAAGGCGATTCCGATCATTGAGCGCTTTCAGCCTGAATTCGTCGGCTGTGTAGACGAAGAAACCTATCACACACTAAAGAATCATTCATTTGCATACGATGTGAAGCTGGCTGCTGGTGATGAAGCCAACATCGAGGCAGCGACCTATGATGCAGTAGACGTTGTAGTAAATGCACTTGTAGGAAGTGTTGGACTTGTTCCAACACTAAAGGCCATTGAACAAAAAAAGACAATTGCACTCGCAAATAAGGAAACACTTGTGACAGCTGGTCATATAGTAAAAGAGTACGCCAAAACATATAATGTACCTTTACTTCCTGTCGATAGTGAGCATTCCGCTATTTTTCAATGCCTGCAAGGTGAACAAGCTAAAAATATTGAACGCTTAATCGTGACAGCTTCAGGTGGTAGTTTCCGAGATAAAAAACGAACTGAACTTGAAGGTGTTACGGTTGAAGAAGCGCTGAACCACCCGAACTGGTCGATGGGAGCGAAAATCACCATTGATTCAGCGACGATGATGAATAAAGGGCTCGAGGTGATTGAGGCACATTGGTTGTTTGATATCCCTTATGAACAAATTGATGTGCTGCTACATAAAGAGAGCATTATCCATTCGATGGTGGAATTTCACGACAAAAGCGTCATGGCTCAGTTAGGGACACCTGACATGAGAGTACCTATTCAATATGCACTCACATATCCTGACAGGGCGCCGTTACAAGAAGCGAAATCATTGAACCTTTGGGAGATTGGACAATTGAATTTCCAAAAAGCGGATTTTGACAGGTATCGCTGCTTACATTTTGCTTATGAATCAGGTAAAATAGGAGGGACAATGCCTGCTGTACTCAATGCAGCAAATGAAATAGCAGTTGATGCATTTCTGAAAGGCAAAGTAACGTTCCTGCAAATTGAAGAATTGATTGAAAAGGCACTAATTAGACATCATGTGATTTCAACGCCTAGTTTGCAAGATATCCATGAAGTGGACAAAGATACACGAGACTTTGTTCAATCAATCCTCACATAAGGTGGTATGTTCGTGAATACAGTGATTGCGTTTATTATTATTTTTGGAACGCTCGTTTTTTTCCACGAGCTTGGCCATTTAATTATGGCGCAGCGCGCGGGGATTTTATGCCGCGAGTTCGCAATTGGTTTTGGGCCGAAGATTTTCTCCTTTAAACGAAAGGAAACCGTTTATACCATTAGACTCCTCCCTATTGGCGGATTTGTGAAAATGGCTGGAGAAGACCCTGAAGTCATTGAAATTAAACCAGGTCATACAGTGGGGCTCTTATTCAATGAGCAAAATGAAGTAGAAAAGATCATTTTAAATGATAAAGAAAAATATCCTGATGCACTTGTCATCGAAGTTGAGCAGATCGATTTAGATCATGCCATGAGAATCTCGGGATATGAAGCTGGAAATGAAGATATTCTGACTGGCTACAATGTCAGCCAAACAAGCTTCTATATTGCAGATGGTGAAGAGATTCAAATTGCACCATACAATCGTCAATTTGGTTCAAAAACGGTTTGGCAGCGAATTAAAGCCATCGCAGCTGGACCAATTATGAACTTTATCCTGGCGTATGTGATTTTGGTTGCTTTAGGCTTTATCCAAGGGGTAACCGTTGATGACCCTGTACTCGGTAAGCTCACGAAAGACGGCCGAGCGGCGGAAGCTGGACTGATGCAGGGAGATCACATCGTTTCGATTAACGGCGAGAAAATGAATTCTTGGACAGACGTCGTTCAAACAGTTCAAAAGAACCCTGAGAAAAAAATGAATGTCGTCATTGACCGAGACGGCAAAGAAAGCACTGTGCAGGTTGTACCAGAAGCTGTGAAAGCTGACGGAAAAAGCATTGGCCGTTTCGGATCATATCCGCCAACGGAAAATGGATTCTTGAAAGTCATTTCATCTTCAGGCACAACCGTCATTTCAACGGCAGGTCTGATCTTAACGAACTTGCAAAAAATTGTCACAGGACAATTTTCACTAGATATGTTAGCAGGTCCTGTTGGAATTTATGACATGACAGGAGAAGTAGCCAAACAAGGTGTATTAACATTAATGCAGTTTGGGGCGTTCCTCAGTATCAACCTAGGCATCGTGAATTTGTTACCGATTCCTGCATTAGACGGAGGACGTTTACTATTCTTATTTGTTGAAGCCATTCGCGGTAAACCAATTAATCGTGAGAAAGAAGCACTTGTTGTCTTTATTGGTGTTGCTTTCCTCATGCTGTTAATGTTAGTGGTAACGTGGAATGACATCCAGCGGTTATTTTTATAAAAACCATTCTCTCTTGTTTCTCATTCCGGGAAACAAGAGTTTTTGTGAGAAGTCCTATTTCATAAATGAGGTGTAACGACATGAGACAATCCCTGACTTTCATTCCAACTCTTCGAGAGGTGCCGGCAGATGCTGAGGCAAAAAGTCATCAACTCTTAGTAAGAGCTGGATTTATTAGACAAAATACAAGTGGAATCTATCATTATCTGCCGCTTGCGCATAAAGTCATTCAGCATATTCAATCCATCGTCCGCATGGAAATGGAAAAGGCAGGCGCAGCTGAACTGTTAATGCCAGTGCTGCAGCAGGCAGAAATGTGGCAAGAGTCAGGAAGATGGTATACATACGGTCCAGAACTGATGCGTATGAAGGATCGCCATGGCCGCGAATTTGCGCTTGGTCCAACCCACGAAGAAGTGATTACATCACTAGTACGCAGCGAAGTGAAATCGTATAAGAAGCTACCTTTAACTCTATATCAAATTCAATCAAAATTCCGTGATGAACAGAGACCACGCTTTGGACTGCTGCGCGGACGTGAATTTATTATGAAGGATGCATACTCATTCCATTCTTCACCAGAAAGCCTTGACGAGACATACAACAAAATGTTTACAGCTTACTCTAATGTGTTCTCAAAAGTAGGTCTCAATTTTAGACCAGTCATTGCAGATTCTGGGGCAATGGGCGGAAAAGATACACATGAGTTCATGGCACTCTCAGAGGTCGGAGAGGATACCATCGCTTATTCTGATACTTCCTCATATGCTGCGAACATTGAAATGGCTGAGGCTGTATATCACGGAGATGAAGCAAATCCTGCGGACTTCAAAGAGCTTGAAAAAGTCCACACGCCGCAAGCGAAAACAATTCAAGATGTGGCTGGATTTTTAGAAGTTGATCCTTCTGCATGCATTAAATCTGTTTTGTTTAAAGCAGATGATGCGTATGTTCTCATCCTTACTAGAGGCGATCATGAAGTAAATGATGTGAAAGTGAAAAACTTAGTAGGAGCACAGCTTGTCGAACTAGCATCACGCGAAGAAGTGCTAGAAGTCATTGGAACTGAGCCTGGATTTGTTGGACCTGTTAAACTGGAAGCAGAAGTCGATATTTATGCGGACCTTGCTGTGAAGGGAATGACAAATGCAGTCGCTGGTGCAAACGAAGCGGATTATCACTATGTCAATGTCAACCCTGCACGTGATGTGTCAGTGAAAGAATTCACAGATCTTCGCTTGATTCAAGAAGGAGATGTTTCTCCAGACGGGGAAGGTACCATCCAGTTTGCAAAAGGGATTGAAGTAGGACAAGTCTTTAAACTTGGCACTCGTTATTCTGAGTCAATGGATGCAACGTACCTTGATGAGAATGGACGTGCACAGCCAATGATAATGGGCTGCTATGGCATCGGCATCTCTAGAACTCTTTCAGCGATTGTTGAACAGCATCACGATGAGAAAGGAATCATTTGGCCAGAAACAGTGGCACCATATGACCTTCACCTCCTTGCATTAAATATGAAAAACGATGCACAAAAAGAACTAGCTGAAACGTTGTACGAGCGCTTAGAAGATGAAGGCTTTGACGTACTTTTCGATGACCGCCAGGAGCGTGCAGGAGTGAAATTTGCAGACAGTGATTTAATTGGACTGCCAATTCGCATTAGCTGCGGTAAACGTTCAGAAGAAGGTATTGTTGAAGTGAAGTTTAGAAAATCAGGTGAATCACATGAAGTATCTGTTGATGATCTGATTTCATTTATACGCCAAGCATAAAACGAACAAAAAAATGAAGGTACCTCCTGTAGAAAAGAGGTACCTTTCTGATTGAAAAAAGGAGGGTCCTGTCTTGGATGAACAATTACCGATCACACGGCGGCAATTTCATATATTACTCAATCAGATTCAAATGACAGATGATGACCTCAGTCGTTACTTTGAAGAAGGGGAAATCGTCAAATTGACGGTGCACAAAGCGACGAAAACATGGCATTTCCTTTTTAAATTTAAGGCTCTTTTGCCTTACAAAGTATACGCCATGTTTCTCAGCAGACTGACAAATGCATTTTCTCATATTGCACAAATTACTTGTACGATTGAAGTGAGTGATCCGCACATCTCTGAAGAACTCGTACACTCGTACTGGTCACATTGTGTGGAAGAACTTCAAGGAATTTCTCCCCCAATCATCAGTTTGCTTCAGCAGCAAAAGCCATCGCTGTCTGGTCATAAAATCATCATTAAAACGAAAAGCGAAACAGAGGCACTCGCTATTAAGAAGAAGTACAGCCCGATGCTCCAGGCCGCATTTAAACAAGTAGGTTTTCCAGAGCTGCAATTCGATACAGAAATTTTTGTATCAGATCAAGAGATTCAGAAGTTCAGAGAACAAAAGCTTGCTGAAGATCAAGAAAGAGCCATGCAAGCCCTCACTGAGATGGAGAAGAAAGAAAGTGAGGAGCAGGATGAAGCTCCGTCAGGCCCTCTCATGATTGGCTATCAAATCAAAGACAATGAAGAAATTCGTACGCTTGACAGTATCATGGACGAGGAAAGAAGAATCACCGTTCAAGGCTACGTATTCGATGCAGAAACGCGTGAGCTGAAAAGCGGGAGAACGCTTTGTATCTTTAAGATCACTGATTATACAAATAGTATATTGATCAAAATGTTTGCAAGAGAAAAAGAAGATGCTCAGCTGATGAAATCATTGAAAAAAGGCATGTGGGTGAAAGCAAGAGGAAGCATTCAAAATGATACGTTTGTCAGAGATCTTGTCATGATCGCTAATGATGTCAATGAAATGAAACCGCAGCTGAAAGAAGATACAGCACCTGAGGGTGAAAAGCGTGTGGAGCTTCATTTACATTCACCTATGAGCCAAATGGATGCTGTCACTGGCATCGGCAGGCTTGTTGAACAAGCAAAAAAATGGGGACATGAAGCCATTGCCCTGACAGATCATGCCGTTGTACAATCCTTCCCGGATGCGTATGCAGCAAGTAAAAAGCATGGCATCAAAATGATGTACGGTGTGGAAATCAACTTAGTAGACGACGGGGTACCGATTGCATATAATCCAGAGCACCGCTTGTTAGAGGATGCGACATATGTCGTATTCGACGTAGAGACAACTGGACTTTCAGCCGTTTATGACACGATCATTGAGCTGGCAGCAGTGAAAATCAAAGGCGGGGAAATCATTGACCGCTTTGAGGCATTTGCAAATCCCCATCACCCGTTATCAGCGACAACCATCGAATTAACAGGTATCACCGATGATATGGTGAGAGATGCACCAGATGTCGTCGACGTCGTACGGGATTTCAAAGAATGGATTGGACAAGATATTCTTGTTGCGCACAATGCGAGCTTTGATATGGGCTTTTTAAATGCAGCGTATAAACGCCTCTTAAAAACAGATAAAGCGTCAAACCCTGTCATTGATACACTTGAACTTGGCCGGTTCCTTTACCCAGAATTTAAAAATCACCGGCTGAACACCCTCTGTAAAAAGTTTGATATAGAACTAACGCAGCATCACCGGGCGATTTATGATGCAGAGGCGACAGGCTATCTCATGCTGAAGATGCTAAAAGATGTGGCTGAAAAAGAGATTGCCTATCACGATCAATTGAATGAAAACATGGGGCAGTCGAATGCTTACCAGCGCTCACGTCCTTACCATGCAACTTTGATTGCTCAAAATGAGACAGGTCTTAAGAATTTATTTAAGCTTGTTTCACTTTCTCATATTCATTATTTCTACCGGGTTCCGCGTATTCCGCGCTCACAGCTTGAGAAATATCGAGAAGGTTTAATTGTTGGGTCTGCTTGTGATAAGGGTGAGGTATTTGAAGGAATGATGCAAAAGTCACCTGATGAGGTGGAAGACATTGCAGCATTTTATGACTATTTAGAAGTACATCCGCCAGAAGTGTATCAGCACCTGCTGCAGCTAGAGTTAGTTCGAGATGAACGTGCGTTAAAAGAAATCATCACAAACATTGTCAAACTTGGCGAAAAGCTGAATAAACCAGTTGTGGCGACTGGGAATGTACATTACCTGCATCCAGAAGACAAAATTTATCGTAAAATCTTAATTTCATCACAGGGTGGAGCGAATCCGCTGAACCGACATGAACTGCCAAAAGTTCATTTTAGAACGACAGATGAAATGCTCGAAGCGTTCTCCTTCCTAGGAGACGAAAAAGCGAAAGAGATCGTCGTAACAAATACGCAAAAAGTATCTGAGATGGTCGAAAGCATTAAACCTATCAAAGATGATCTTTACACACCAAAAATTGAAGGTGCAGATGAAGAAATACGGGAAATGAGCTATCAAATGGCGCGCAGTATCTACGGAGATGACCTGCCGAAAATCGTAGAAGACCGCATTGAGAAAGAATTAAAAAGTATTATCGGTCATGGTTTCGCCGTTATTTACTTAATCTCTCATAAGCTCGTAAAAAAATCACTTGATGATGGATATCTTGTTGGTTCAAGGGGATCTGTCGGATCATCTCTTGTTGCGACATTAACAGAGATTACTGAAGTAAATCCACTTGCACCTCATTATGTATGCCCAAACTGTAAGCACTCTGAGTTCTTTAATGACGGATCTGTTGGTTCAGGCTTTGACCTTCCAGATAAAGACTGTCCTGAATGCGGAACGCCGTATAAAAAAGACGGACATGATATTCCGTTTGAAACGTTCCTAGGTTTTAAAGGAGACAAAGTTCCTGATATTGATTTGAACTTCTCAGGCGAATATCAGCCGATAGCACATAACTATACGAAAGAGTTGTTCGGAGAAGAGTATGTATACCGAGCAGGGACGATTGGTACCGTTGCAGAAAAAACAGCATACGGTTACGTGAAAGGCTATGCAGGTGATCATAACCTTCATATGAGAGGCGCTGAAATCGACCGGCTTGTACAAGGCTGTACAGGGGTAAAACGGACAACGGGCCAGCATCCAGGCGGGATTATCGTTGTGCCGGATTATATGGATATTTACGATTTCTCACCTATTCAATACCCAGCAGATGCGACAGGTTCTGATTGGAAGACGACACATTTTGATTTCCATTCGATTCACGATAACTTGCTCAAGCTGGATATTCTTGGGCACGATGATCCAACGGTCATTCGTATGCTTCAAGATTTGAGCGGAATCGATCCAAAAACGATTCCAACAGATGACCCTGAAGTCATGAAGATTTTCCAAGGGACAGAGCCGCTAGGTGTAACAGAAGAGCAAATAGGTTGTAAAACAGGTACACTCGGTATCCCGGAATTTGGAACAAGATTTGTTCGGCAAATGCTAGAGGATACAAAACCAACGACCTTTTCAGAGCTTGTTCAGATTTCTGGGCTATCACACGGTACGGATGTATGGCTCGGAAACGCACAAGAGCTCATTCACAATAAAACGTGTGAACTAAGTGAAGTCATTGGGTGTCGTGATGATATTATGGTCTATCTCATCTATCAAGGATTAGAGCCGTCACTTGCCTTTAAAATCATGGAATCTGTTCGTAAAGGAAAGGGACTTCCTCCTGAATGGGAAGAAGAAATGAAGAATAATAATGTACCAAACTGGTATATTGATTCTTGTAAAAAGATCAAATACATGTTCCCTAAAGCCCACGCTGCTGCATATGTATTGATGGCTGTTCGTATTGCTTATTTCAAGGTGCATCATGCACTCCTGTACTATGCGGCTTACTTTACCGTTCGTGCGGATGACTTTGATATTGAAACGATGACAAAAGGATCGAATGCAATTCGAGCCGTTATGGATGATATTAATTCAAAAGGTTTAGATGCATCACCGAAAGAAAAGAACCTATTAACTGTGCTAGAGCTTGCGCTTGAAATGTGTGAAAGAGGCTACCACTTCAAAAAAGTGGACCTCTACCGCTCAAGTGCAACAGAGTTTATCATAGATGGAGACGGATTAATTCCTCCATTCAACTCGATCCCTGGACTCGGCACAAACGTTGCGTTAAATATTGTCCGCGCGCGGCAAGATGGGGAATTCCTTTCAAAAGAAGATTTACAAAAGCGTGGAAAAGTCTCAAAGACTATTCTTGAGTATTTAGATCGCCAAGGCTGTTTAGAAGCACTTCCTGATCAAAATCAGCTTTCTTTATTTTAATATGATGAATAAGAGCGCCCTTAAAAGGGCGTTCTTTTCTATATATACAATAATATTATTATGTTAACTAATAAAGATTTTTCACCAAATGGAATTATTTTCATATCCATTCATATATCTTGATTTAGCGTGATGTTTTAAGAGAAGAGATTGTATGTCATTCTTTCTACCCAAATAGAGCTCAAAAGAGAATTTCGCCGTCTGAAATGTTCTCAAGCGACATATGATCATTCTGGGTACAGTCAGAAGGAGAATCAAGAGAAAACTTCGATGAGCGTAAGGCTGATTGCTGTTTACTATGCTTATTTTTGAAACATATTTGATTCTTTTCAAAACTGTACAGATCACGAAACGAAGTATCAAAAGGAGGCGGTGCGTCTATTGATCAATGTTTCACTAAAAAGAAGGGGTGAGCAATAGAGAAATGGCATCTTACAACTATGTAGAGGTTTTACAAAAATCCATGCTTTTTTATGAAGCGCAGCGGTCAGGCCGGCTTCCGGAAAGTAATCGCCTTAACTGGCGGGGAGATTCTGGACTAGAGGACGGGAAGGATGTTGGGCATGACTTAACTGGCGGCTGGTATGATGCAGGAGATCATGTGAAATTTGGACTTCCGATGGCTTACTCAGCAGCCGTGCTTGCATGGACAGTATATGAATATCGGGAAGCTTATGAAGAGGCGGAGCTGCTTGATGAGATACTAGATCAAATCAAGTGGGCAACGGATTATTTCTTGAAAGCACATACAGGACCGAATGAATTTTGGGCGCAAGTAGGTGATGGAAACGCTGATCATGCTTGGTGGGGACCAGCAGAAGTGATGCCGATGAACCGGCCAGCTTTTAAAATTGATGAACATTGTCCTGGAACAGAAGTAGCTGCACAAACTGCTGCGGCTTTAGCAGCAGGTTCTATCATTTTTAAAGAAACAGATGCGTCTTATGCAGCAAAGCTTTTGACGCACGCCAAACAGCTATATGCATTTGCTGACAGGTATCGCGGCAAATATTCAGATTGTGTCACAAATGCGCAGCCATTTTACAACTCCTGGAGCGGCTATGTTGACGAACTTATTTGGGGCGGAATCTGGCTGTACTTGGCGACAAATGAAGAAACTTATTTAAACCAAGCATTAAAAGCGGTAGAGGAATGGCCGGAGGATTGGGATTATACGTTTACCATGTCATGGGACAATACTTTTTTTGCTTCACAAATCTTACTTGCAAGAATCACGAAAGAGAACAGATTTATAGAATCCACTGAGCGCAATCTTGATTACTGGACCACAGGTCTTGTTCAAAATGGAAAAGTAGAAAGAATCACCTATACGCCTGGCGGTTTGGCATGGCTAGATCAATGGGGTTCACTTCGTTATGCCGCCAATGCAGCATTTTTAGCCTTTGTTTATGCTGATTGGGTATCTGATCAAGACAAGAAGAATCGATACCAATCGTTTGCGATCAAGCAAACTCACTATATGTTAGGTGATAATCCGCTGAATAGAAGCTACGTCGTTGGGTTTGGCCAGAATCCGCCGAAGCACCCGCACCATCGTACTGCACATGGCTCATGGTCTAACCAGCTGACAAACCCTCCAAATCACCGGCACACACTTTATGGAGCGCTTGTTGGAGGCCCTAATGCACAGGATCAATATGACGATGACATCTCTGATTATGTATCTAACGAAGTGGCGACTGATTATAATGCCGCCTTTACTGGAAATATCGCCAAAATGGTGCAGCTCTTTGGTCAAGGCCAATCAAAGCTGCCAAATTTCCCGCCTAAAGAACAGGTGGAGGATGAGTTTTTTGTAGAGGCAGCTGTGATGCATAACGATACAACATCTACTCAAGTGAAAGCAGTGCTGTACAACAGGTCCGGCTGGCCGGCAAGAACCAGTCAAACACTCTCCTTCAGATATTACGTTAATCTGAGCGAGGTCTTTGCAAAGGGATTGACTGAAAAGGATATTCAGGTGACAGCAGCCTACAATGAAGGCGCTTCCTTATCGCCTTTAAAGGTATATGACGCATCAGCCCGCGTCTATTTTGCAGAAATCGATTTTACCGGAGTAGCTATTTCTCCTAGAGGAGAATCTGAGCATAAGAAGGAAATACAATTTCGAATATCTGCTCCAAATGGATCGAATATATGGGATGCCTCAAATGATTATTCCTATCAAGGATTAACATCCACTATGCAAAAAACAACGAAGATTCCTGTCTTTGACGATGGTGCTTTAGTATTTGGCACACTTCCAGATAAATAAAAATCAACGATTTTATTGAAAGGGTGAAGGTCTTGTCAAATAAAGAACGGTTTTTAACGCTTTATCATCAAATCAAAAGCGATGCGAATGGATATTTTTCACCAGAAGGAATTCCGTATCATTCAATCGAGACGCTCATTTGCGAAGCGCCTGATTACGGACATATGACAACTTCAGAAGCGTATAGCTATTGGCTATGGCTTGAGGTGCTGTACGGACATTACACAGGGGATTGGAGCAAATTAGAGGCAGCTTGGGACAATATGGAGAAGTACATCATCCCAGTCAATGAAGATGGGCATGATGAGCAGCCGCATATGAATGCTTATAATCCGTCCAGTCCAGCCACATACGCAGCAGAGAAACCATTTCCGGATCAATACCCAAGCCAATTAACCGGTGCCCGTCCTGCTGGTCAAGATCCAATTGATGGTGAATTAAAATCAACCTATGGCTCGAATGAAACGTATTTAATGCACTGGCTCCTTGACGTAGATAACTGGTATGGCTATGGGAACTTGCTCAACCCATCACATACAGCCGCATATGTGAACACATTCCAGCGTGGTCCACAGGAATCTGTATGGGAGTCCATCCCTCATCCATCACAGGACGATAAATCTTTTGGTAAGCCGAATGAAGGCTTTATGAGCTTGTTCACAAAAGAAAATCAAGCTCCAGCTGCTCAGTGGCGTTATACGAATGCAACAGATGCTGATGCACGTGCGATACAAGCGATGTATTGGGCGAAGGAGCTCGGCTATAATCAGTCAGCTTATCTTGATAAAGCGAAAAAAATGGGGGATTTCCTCCGTTACGGTATGTACGATAAATATTTTCAAACGATTGGAAGCGGGAAGCAGGGGAATCCGTATCCTGGAAACGGAAAGGGTGCCTGTCATTACTTAATGGCTTGGTATACCTCTTGGGGCGGAGGACTTGGGGAGTATGCAAACTGGTCATGGCGTATCGGAGCGAGCCATTGTCATCAGGGATATCAAAATCCTGTCGCCGCTTATGCTTTATCCTCAGATAAAGGAGGCTTAAAGCCATCTTCTGCTACCGGAGCAAGCGATTGGGAAAAAACTTTAAAGAGACAGCTTGAATTTTACGTATGGCTTCAATCGAAAGAAGGAGCCATAGCAGGAGGCGCAACCAATAGCTGGAATGGAGACTATAGCGCTTATCCGGCGGGAAGAAGTACTTTTTACGATATGGCATATGAAGATGCGCCTGTTTACCTTGATCCGCCATCAAATAACTGGTTTGGAATGCAGGCGTGGCCAATGGAGCGCGTAGCAGAGCTTTATTATATTTTTGTCAAAGATGGCGACAAAACATCTGAAAATGTCCAAATGGCCAAATCTGCCATAACAAAATGGGTCAACTATGCATTAGATTACATTTTTATCGGCAGCCGTCCTGTGTCGGATGAAGAGGGTTATTTCTTAGATGAGCAAGGACAGAGAATTCTAGGAGGAACAAATGTTTCGGTTGCTACAACAAGTGCGCCTGGAGAGTTTTGGCTTCCTGGAAATATTGCTTGGAGCGGACAGCCTGATACTTGGAATGGGTTCCAGTCTGCAACAGGAAATCCAAATTTAACAGCTGTCACAAAAGATCCAACTCAGGATACAGGCGTATTAGGGAGTCTTGCCAAAGCTTTGATTTTCTTTGCTGCAGCCACCAAGCTGGAAACAGGTGATTATACAGCGCTTGGTGCAAGAGCGAAAGATGCAGCCGCGCAGCTCCTAGAGGTTGCATGGAATTACAATGATGGCGTCGGCATAGTGACCGAGGAAGATAGAGAAGACTATGACCGTTTCTTTAGAAAAGAAGTGTATTTCCCAAATGGATGGAATGGGACATTTGGTCAAGGAAATCAGATTCCTGGAGCCAGCACCGTTCCTTCTGACCCGCAGCGAGGAGGGAATGGGGTCTATACGAGTTTTGCTGACCTTCGTCCGAAGATTAAACAAGATCCAGCGTGGTCTTCACTCGAAAGTAAATATCAGTCTTCATTTAATGAAGCTACAGGCAAATGGGAGAATGGCGCACCAGTTTTCACTTATCACCGCTTCTGGTCTCAAGTGGATATGGCCACTGCCTATGCTGAATATCATCGTCTGATCAACTAAGAGATCAAAGGTCAAATTCAAGCTGTCGGCTTCTAGCCGGCAGTTTGAATAGAAAATATCAAGAATCCAATGAAGATAAGGGTGAGTTTATATGGTCAAAGAAAGAAGTTTTCTTCATCATTCATTCAATAGAGGCGAAAATGGACAGGACAATCTGATGTGGAAAAAAGAGGCGGATGATCGAATCTCAGAGCATAGACAAAGAGATCTTGTGATCAACGTAACAAACGGCGATAAAAAGCCAATAGCAGGTATAGAGATTGAAATTAAGCAAATCAGGCATGAATTCGCTTTTGGTTCAGCTATGAATGACCAAGTGTTATTTAATCAACAATATGCTGATTTTTTCGTGAAGTATTTTAATTGGGCTGTTTTTGAAAATGAGGCGAAATGGTATGCGAATGAGCCACAAAGAGGGAGAATCACCTACGAAAAAGCAGATGCGATGCTGAATTTTGCAGATCGACATCAGCTTCCAGTGAGGGGGCACGCTTTGTTTTGGGAGGTAGAGGATGCGAATCCAAGCTGGCTGAGGTCACTGCCAAATCACGAAGTATATGAAGCCATGAAAAACCGGCTTGAGCATGCGGGCAATCACTTTAAGGGAAAATTCCGTCATTGGGATGTAAACAATGAAATGATGCATGGTTCATTTTTTAAAGATCGCTTTGGGAAAAATATTTGGAAGTGGATGTATGAAGAAACGAAAAAAATTGACCCTCAAGCACTATTGTTTGTAAATGATTATAATGTCATCTCATATGGTGAACACCATGCCTATAAAGCGCATATCAATGAACTGCGTCAGTTAGGCGCACCTATTGAGGCGATTGGAGTTCAAGGCCATTTTGAAGAACGGGTTGATCCAGTCATTGTCAAAGAGAGACTCGATGTGCTTGCTGAGCTTGGTCTTCCAATATGGGTCACAGAGTACGACTCTGTTCACCCTGACCCTAATAGAAGAGCGGATAACCTGGAAGCTTTATATCGCGTTGCATTTAGTCATCCAGCCGTAAAAGGTGTGCTGATGTGGGGATTTTGGGCAGGTGCCCATTGGAGAGGGGAAAATGCAGCCATCGTGAATTATGATTGGTCTTTAAATGAAGCAGGAAGACGTTATGAAAAGCTTCTAAATGAGTGGACGACCCAAAGAGTTGAAAAAACAGATGATCATGGCCATGTGAGATGCCCAGCATTTCATGGAACATATGAGATTCGAATCGGTAAAGAAAGTAAAATGTTGAAACAGCAGACGATTGAACTTGATTCAAATGAACAAACACCGTTTCAACTAGACGTGATCCTGCCTCAAGAAGGATAGAGATAGATTGTGAGGAGAATGTAAATGAAAAAGTGGGCTCAAAGAGTATCTTGCTTCATACTTATAGCCGCTATATGGTCTGGCTGGTTTTCGCTTACGATTAAGGCCGCCGCTTATGTGCAGACGTCTGGTACACAATTTACGCTGAACAATCAACCATTTTACTTCGCCGGCACAAATAATTACTATTTCCATTACAAATCTAAAAAAATGGTAGATGCTGTGTTCGATGATATGAAAGCAATGAATTTAAAGGTCATACGGATTTGGGGCTTTCACGACGGGGTCCCTCAAGAAAACTCAGTCTTACAATCTAGTCCAGGCGTCTATGAAGAATCGGGTTTTCAAAAACTAGATTATGCGATTTATAAAGCAGGCCAGGAAGGAATAAAGCTTGTCATCCCACTAGTGAATAATTGGGATGACTTCGGCGGTATGAATCAATATGTGAAGTGGTTCGGGGCAGGATCGCATGATGCCTTTTATACAGATCCTCGTATTCAAAAGGCTTACAAAAATTATGTCCGCTATGTATTAGAAAGAACCAATACGTATACAGGTGTTCAATATAAAGACGATCCAGCTATTATGACGTGGGAATTAGCCAACGAGCCGCGGATGCAGTCAGATCCAACGGGAAATGTACTAGTCAAATGGGCAGATGAAATGAGTACATGGATCAAATCGCTTGATCGTCACCATCTTGTTGCAGTAGGAGATGAAGGATTCTTTCGTATTCCAGGACATGAAGATTGGTTTTACGGAGGAGGGGAAGGCGTCGATTGGGACCGTCTAACATCTCTTCCTAATATCGATTATGGAACCTATCATTTGTACCCAGATCACTGGAACAAGTCGGCTGTCTGGGGAGTGAAATGGATCGAAGACCATATCACCCGCGGAAATTCAATCGGAAAACCAGTTGTGTTAGAAGAGTTTGGCTACCAAAATCAATCAGCTCGTCCCGACGTATATCAAAGCTGGCTGTCAGCGGTAGAGCGGCTTGGAGGTGCTGGCAGTCAATTTTGGATTTTAACAAGCATTCAGGACGATGACTCGCTCTATCCGGATTATGACGGATTCCGCATCATAAAAGGGAGCAGGGAGGCAGCACTTATCAGTGAACATGCGAAAAGAATGAATGAAAAAAACCGATGATGAATGCTTGCTGAATAAGGAACTTCATTTGCATAAAAAAATTGGATATGGTATAGTTTTTATGGAAATGCTAACGATTACCGAGACAAGAGTGGGGAAACCCGCTCTTTTGTATTGAACAGGCAATTTTTGTCTCGACATTATTCATCCGTTTTCTGCTCCCCCTGCTCACATAAAGCAGGGTTTTTATGCAGAATGATTGATAAGAGCGTTTATCGAAAGCACAAGGAGGAAGAGAATGAGCAAAAAAGTAGTGGATGTCGTAAGCGAAATGGTGCAGCCAATTTTAGATGGCTTACAGCTTGAACTCGTTGATGTTGAATTTGTCAAAGAGGGTCAAAACTGGTTCCTTCGCGTGTTTATTGACTCTGATAAAGGTGTCGATATCGAAGAGTGTGCCAAAGTGAGCGAAGCCTTGAGCGAAAAGCTTGATGAGGCAGATCCGATTAGCCAAAACTACTTTCTTGAAGTGTCCTCTCCTGGAGCGGAGCGCCCATTAAAGAAAAAAGCTGATTTTGAAAAAGCACTTGGAAAAAATGTTTTCATGAAAACATATGAACCAATTGATGGTGAAAAAGCATTTGAAGGTGAGCTTACAAGCTTTGATGGTGAGATTGCAACAGTGACAGTGAAGATCAAGACAAGAAAGAAAGAGATCAATATTCCATACGAAAAAATAGCTAACGCAAGATTAGCAGTTTCGTTCAATTAACCTTTTCATTGATATAAGGGGGAACCATAAAAATGAGTAGTGAGTTGTTAGATGCCCTGACTGTTCTTGAGAAAGAGAAGGGTATTAGTAAAGAAATTATAATTGAAGCGATAGAAGCTGCACTCATTTCTGCATATAAGCGTAATTTTAATCAAGCACAAAATGTTCGTGTTGATTTAAACCGCGAAACGGGAACGATTCGTGTGTTCGCAAGAAAAGATGTTGTAGATGAAGTGTATGATTCTCGCCTTGAAATCTCTGTAGATGATGCAGCCAATATTAACCCGAATTACATGGTGGGTGACGTCGTTGAGATTGAAGTCACACCAAAAGACTTCGGACGCATTGCAGCTCAGACAGCGAAACAAGTTGTGACGCAGCGAGTGAGAGAAGCAGAGCGTGGTGTGATCTACACTGAGTTTATCGACCGCGAGGAAGACATTATGACGGGAATCGTTCAGCGAATTGACAGTAAATTCATTTACGTGTCACTTGGCAAAATCGAAGCCCTTCTTCCTGTCAATGAACAAATGCCAAATGAAGAATACAAACCACATGACCGCATTAAAGTGTTCATTACAAAAGTAGAAAAAACAACAAAAGGACCACAAATTTATGTGTCTAGAACACATCCAGGTCTTTTAAAGCGTTTATTTGAAATTGAAGTACCAGAAATTTATGATGGTACTGTAGAGCTTAAATCGGTTGCTAGAGAAGCTGGAGACCGTTCTAAAATATCTGTTCGTACAGATGATCCTGATGTTGATCCAGTTGGCTCCTGTGTTGGACCAAAAGGTCAGCGTGTACAAGCAATTGTCAATGAGCTAAAAGGCGAAAAAATTGACATTGTCCATTGGTCTAATGACCCGGTTGAATTTGTTGCCAATGCGCTGAGTCCATCAAAAGTACTTGATGTCATTGTGAATGAAGAAGACAAGGCGACAACAGTCATTGTCCCTGATTATCAGCTGTCATTAGCGATTGGTAAAAGAGGTCAAAATGCTCGTCTTGCAGCAAAGCTGACCAGCTGGAAAATTGACATTAAAAGCGAAACAGATGCAAGGGAACTCGGTATTTTCCCAAGAACTGAAGACTCTGAATCTCTTTTCTTAGAGGCTGAACCAGTAGCTGAGGAATCTGACGAATAAGAGGTGATATAAAAGGTGAAAAGCCGAAAAAAAATCCCGCTTAGAAAATGCGTCGTGACGGGAGAAATGAAACCAAAGAAAGAACTGATCCGTGTTGTTCGTTCGAAAGAAGGAGAAGTGTCTGTTGACGCTACCGGAAAAATGAACGGACGCGGAGCTTACCTTTCTCTCGATAAAGAAACCATTCTTGCGGCAAAGAACAAACGCAGTTTACAGCAGCAATTTCAGACACAGATTGACGAACACATATTTGAAGAATTACTAGAACTAGCTGAAAAGGTGAAAAAACCTAATGAATGAATCTGAATGGTATCCTTTGCTTGGTCTAGCAAATCGAGCTCGTAAAGTCGTGTCAGGAGAAGATCTGGTGATCAAAGAAATTAGACATGCGCGTGCCAAGCTGGTTCTTCTTGCAGCAGATGCCTCACCTAACACAGAAAAAAAGGTATCTGACAAATGCAAATTTTATAATGTTCCGGTTAGAAAAGTTGAAGACCGTTCCGTTCTCGGACGTTCTATTGGGAAAGAAGCTCGCGTAGTTGTCGCTGTCACTGACCAAGGCTTCGCTAAGAAGCTCATAAGCTTGCTCGATTAATTTATTTGGGGGTGAACGAATGGCTAAAGTGAGAGTATATGAATACGCAAAAGCCATAGATGTTTCAAGTAAAGATATTATAGCAGCGCTTAAGGATATGAATGTGGAAGTGAACAACCACATGGCGACGCTTGAAGACGACACTGTGAAAAAGCTAGACGCTATCTATAAAAAAGCCAAAGCAAAAGAGACAGCTAACGAGAAACCCGCAGAACAAAAAAAACAATCATCTAACAAAAACAATGATAGAAAGAAGAATGACGTGCAGAATAATCAATTTAATAAAAACAAAAAAAACAACAACCAAAATAAAAACAAAAATAAACGCGGTGGAAATAACAAACCGCAGCATCAGCAAGCTAGACCTGTGAAGCCTAAAAAAGAGCTTCCTGAAAAAATTGAATTTACAAATTCAATGACCGTCGGCCAGCTGGCTGATGAGCTTGGAAAAGAAACAGCTGAAATCATCAAAAAGCTGATGATGCTTGGTGTTATGGCAACGATCAACCAAGAACTTGACAAAGATACAGTTGAATTAATCGCTTCTGAATATGGTGTTCCAGTAGAGGAAGTCATTATTTTAGAAGAAACTGAACTTGAAAAGTATGAAGTTGAAGATAAAGAAGAAGATATGCAAGTACGCCCTCCAGTTGTAACGATCATGGGACACGTTGACCACGGGAAAACAACTCTTCTTGACAGCATTCGTAAGACAAAAGTCGTCGAAGGCGAAGCAGGTGGAATTACGCAGCATATCGGTGCATACCAAATCGAAGAAAACGGCAAAAAAATTACGTTCCTTGATACACCTGGACACGCAGCATTTACAACGATGCGTGCACGTGGTGCCGAAGTAACCGATACGACAATTCTGGTTGTTGCAGCAGATGATGGTGTCATGCCGCAAACAATTGAAGCGATTAACCATGCGAAAGCGGCAGAAGTGCCAATCATTGTCGCTGTCAATAAAATTGACAAACCAACAGCAAACCCTGACCGCGTGATGCAGGAATTAACTGAGCATGGTCTTGTACCAGAAGCTTGGGGCGGGGAAACGATCTTCGTGCCACTATCTGCAAAAACAGGTGAAGGCATTGACGAATTGATCGAAATGATCCTTCTTGTCAGCGAAGTAGCAGAATTGAAAGCCAACCCAAATCGTGCGGCAAAAGGGACTGTTATCGAGGCTGAGCTTGATAAAGGAAGAGGTTCTGTTGCAACCCTTCTTGTTCAAACAGGTACCCTTCAAGTAGGTGACCCAATCGTTGTCGGAAATACATTTGGCCGTGTACGTGCAATGGTCAATGATATCGGCCGCCGCGTGAAAACAGCAGGACCATCTACACCTGTTGAAATCACTGGTTTAAACGATGTACCGAATGCAGGGGATCAGTTCCTCGTATTCAAAGATGAAAAAACAGCTCGTCAAGTTGGTGAGGCGCGTGCTTCTAAACAGCTGGACGAACAGCGTTCAGACAAAGCAAAATTATCTCTAGACGACCTATTTGAGCAAATCAAACAAGGTGACGTAAAAGATATTAACTTGATCGTGAAAGCAGACGTGCAAGGCTCTGCTGAAGCATTAACGGCAGCTCTACAAAAAATTGAAGTCGAAGGCGTAAAAGTGAAAATCATCCATACGGGTGTTGGAGCGATTACAGAATCAGATATCATTTTAGCAAGTGCTTCTAATGCCATCGTGATCGGCTTTAACGTACGTCCTGATGGAAATGCGAAGAGCACAGCTGAGACTGAAAACGTTGATATTCGCTTGCACCGTATTATCTATAAAGTCATCGATGAAATTGAAGCAGCGATGAAAGGAATGCTTGACCCTGAATATGAAGAAAAAGTCATCGGTCAAGTTGAAGTTCGTCAAACGTTCAAAGTATCTAAAATCGGTACAATTGCGGGTGGCTATGTAACTGAAGGAACGATTACAAGAGATAGCGGAATCCGCTTAATCCGTGACGGCGTCGTTATTTTCGAAGGCGAAGTTGACGTATTAAAACGATTTAAAGATGATGTGAAAGAAGTTTCACAAGGCTATGAATGTGGTATTACCATTAAGAAATACAATGATATCCGTGAAGGTGATGTTATGGAATCATTCGTTATGCAAGAAATCGAAAGAAAATGATCGGTTATACCGAATGTGAGTGCATGATCTATGATGCATCCTCACTGAAGGAAAAACGTGCGGTTCTTCAGCGTATATTGACAAGAACGCGTCATAAATTCAATGTAACCATTGCTGAAATGGATTACCAGGATACATGGCAGCGTACATCAATTGGAATCGCCGTGATTTCCTCATCTCGGGTTCAAGTGGAAAAGGAACTTCAGCGTGTATTAAGCTTTATCGATTCTTTTCCAGAAATTGAACGAACGATCACGAAAACTGAGTGGTTTTAATTAGAGGTGATAAGATCATGAGTATGAGAGCAACCCGTGTGGGTGAGCAAATGAAAAAAGAATTGGGCGACATTCTAGGCAGAAAGCTAAAAGATCCAAGAATCGGCTTTTTGACTGTAACCGATGTCGAAGTATCCGGTGATTTGCAAATTGCCAAAGTCTACATTTCTGTTCTTGGCGACGAGAAGAAAAGAGAGGAAACCTTAAAAGGCCTTGCAAAGGCTAAAGGGTACATCCGCTCTGAAATTGGCAATCGAATTAGACTTCGCAAAACACCAGAACTGCATTTTGAATTCGATGAATCCGTGGATTACGGAAACCGAATTGAAAGCCTGATTGCTGAATTAAACACAAAAGATCACGAATAAGACGTTGAAATAAGGATAGGCGATGATCGTCTGTCCTTTTTCATCGTTTATGAAAGGAGAGAACGCAGATGATAAATGGTGTTCTTTTATTACATAAAGAAAGAGGTATGACCTCCCACGACTGTGTGTTTAAGGTAAGAAAAATTTTGCACACAAAAAAAGTCGGACATACAGGCACCCTCGACCCAGAGGTTTCAGGTGTTCTGCCTATTTGTATCGGAAGAGCAACGAAGATTGTAGAATACTTAACAGATAAATCGAAAACATATGATGCAGAAATCACGATTGGTTTTTCTACAACAACAGAAGACCAGACAGGTGAGATCGTAGAAGAAAAAAAAGTGGAAAAACCGATCTCAGAAAAAGACATTGATGCAGCGCTGAAGCAGTTTGAAGGAACCATTGAACAAATTCCTCCCATGTTTTCTGCTGTGAAAATTGGCGGGAAAAAGCTCTATGAATATGCTAGAGAAGGCATTGAAATTGAACGGCCAAGCCGTGAAATTACCATTCACCGTATCGAGCGGACTACACCTGTCACATATGAGGATGGCAGGGTGTCATTTAGATTCACCGTACTATGCTCAAAGGGAACATATGTGAGAACTTTAGCGGTTGATATCGGTAAGAAACTAGGGTTTCCAGCCCACATGTCACATCTCATTCGTACAGGATCTGGTGATTTTACACTTGATGAATGTATCACGCTGGATGAGCTGCGAGAGATAAGCGAGGAAGGAACTGTAGATGAGCACCTTGTCCCGATCGAGCGTGCGCTCAATCATTTGCCGAAATGGGAGATAAATGATACATTAGCAAGTAAAGTGGAAAACGGTGCAGTCCTGCCAATGCCTGATGAATTTGCTCATTTCGCAGAGGAGGATCGTGTCGCTGTATTTGCTCCTTCAGGTCGTTGTCTGGCGATATATATGAAGCACCCGACCAAACAGAACCTGATGAAGCCGGCGAAGATCTTATCTCAGGACAAGCAATCTTAAAGAAAAGGTGACATCTCGTGAAGACTATACATATTTCACACCCACATACATTGAATCAAAAGGATCAAGTCCCGTCTGTCATGGCTTTAGGGTACTTTGACGGTGTTCACCTCGGGCATCAAAAAGTCATTGACGAAGCAAAAAGCATTGCGAAAAAAGAAGGATTGGCCTTAGCGGTCATGACATTCCACCCGCATCCTTCACATGTTTTGCAAAAGGCACGGGAACCAAAAGACTTAATTACACCGCTTGAGGATAAAATTGATTTTATCAAGCAGCTGGGCGCTGACTATTTATACATCGTACAATTCAGCGAGAGCTTTGCAGCTCTATCTCCTCAAGAGTTTGTGGATCAATATTTGGATGAATTGAATGTGAAGCACGCAGTAGCGGGGTTTGATTTTACGTTTGGCCGTTTTGGTGCAGGCACAATGGAAACGTTCGATGAATACGGAAAAGGGCGTATCACGGCAACTATTGTACCTAAGCTGTCCAATCAAGACCGAAAAGTCAGCTCTACTCTCATCCGTTCCGCATTAAAAAATGGGGATGTTGAATATGTGAGCGAGCTATTAGGAAAACCTTATCAGCTTCGCGGTATTGTCATCCATGGAGACAAACGCGGACGGACGATCGGTTTTCCGACAGCTAATGTCGGCTTATCAGCTGAATACATTATTCCGCCAACAGGGGTATATGCAGTAAGAGCAGAAGTGAAAGGCAAAGAATATGACGGCGTTTGCAACGTTGGCTATAAACCAACATTCTATGAAAAGCGTCCTGATCAGCCTGCCATTGAAGTAAACCTTTTTGATTTTAACGAAGAAATCTATGGCCAGCCGATTAAATTACAATGGTTCAAGCGCATTCGCAGTGAACGAAAATTTAACGGAATCCAGGAGCTGACGGCTCAAATCAGTCAAGATAAAGAAGAAGCGATTCAGTTTTTTCAAGATCAGCTCAAACAAACAAAAAAATCATAGAAAAACTGCTCTACCATTTGCAAATTCAGCATATTTTTAGTATGATTATTCCTGTAGCTTTAAAACCACTTACTTGGCAAACCGACTTCACCGACGGTTGCGAGGTAGATGGGGCTAACATGATTTGGAGGTGAAACAGGATGGCAATTACTCAAGAGCGTAAAACGCAATTAATTAATGAGTTCAAAACACACGAATCTGATACTGGATCTCCAGAAGTTCAGATCGCTGTCCTAACAGAATCAATTAACAACTTGAACGAGCATTTACGTACTCATAAGAAAGATCACCACTCACGTCGCGGTCTTTTGAAAATGGTAGGTAGACGTCGTAATCTTCTTACGTATCTACGTAATAAAGACGTAACTCGTTACCGTGAGTTAATTAACAAACTAGGCTTACGTCGATAATCGTAAAAAGCGGGAGGATTCCCGCTTTTTTATCGTATAATCACTAATATTTTATGGTTAAAATGTTGAAAGAATGGCAAAAACCCTTCTACATACAGCTTTCACATTGATATGTGAAAATCATTTTGTTCATAATAAGAACTAACTAAAACTTTACGATAAGAGAGGAGTTTATCTCAGAATGGGACAAGAGAAACATGTCTTCACCATAGACTGGGCTGGACGTCAACTGACTGTTGAAACTGGCCAGCTTGCAAAGCAAGCAAACGGAGCGGTCCTCGTACGCTACGGAGATACGGCTGTGCTTAGCTCAGCAACAGCTTCTAAAGAACCAAAACCACTTGATTTCTTCCCGCTCACTGTGAACTACGAAGAAAGACTATACGCAGTAGGTAAAATTCCTGGCGGCTTCATTAAAAGAGAAGGCCGCCCAAGTGAAAAGGCTATCCTTGCGAGCCGCTTAATTGACAGACCAATTCGTCCGCTGTTTGCAGATGGATTTAGAAACGAAGTACAAGTTATTAGCATCGTCATGAGTGTGGATCAAGATTGCTCATCTGAAATGGCTGCAATGTTTGGCTCATCTTTAGCTTTATGTGTGTCTGACATTCCATTTGAGGGACCAATCGCCGGCGTTACAGTAGGACGAGTGGATGGAAAGCTGATCATTAACCCAAATGTGGAGCAGCTTGAGCAAAGTGACATCAATCTTGTAGTTGCTGGAACAAAAGATGCGATCAACATGGTAGAAGCTGGTGCTGATGAAGTACCGGAAGAAACAATGCTTGAAGCGATCATGTACGGTCACCAAGAAATCAAACGCTTAATTGAATTCCAAGAAGAAATTGTGAAGGCAGTCGGTAAAGAAAAAATCGACATTCCTTTATATGAAGTAGATCAAACGTTAGCAGACGAAGTAAAAGCCCTTGCTGAAGCAGACCTGCTGAAAGCGATTCAAGTACATGAGAAGCATGCGCGTGAGGATGCAATCAGTGCTGTGAAAAAAGCTGTAGTCGAGAAGTTTGAAGCAGAAGAACGTGACGAAGCAACGATTAAACAAGCGAAAGATGTATTAAATAAGCTTGTCAAAAACGAAGTTCGCCGTCTGATCACTGAAGAGAAAGTACGTCCAGATGGACGCGGTGTAGATCAAATCCGTCCACTTTCTTCAGAAGTAGGACTCCTGCCAAGAACGCACGGTTCAGGCTTATTTACAAGAGGACAAACACAGGCGCTCAGTATTTGTACATTAGGTGCACTTGGCGATGTGCAAATTCTTGATGGTCTAGGTGTTGAAGAATCAAAACGCTTCATGCACCATTACAACTTCCCGCAATTCAGTGTTGGTGAGACAGGTCCAATGCGTGGTCCAGGCCGCCGTGAGATTGGACATGGCGCACTAGGTGAACGTGCACTAGAACCTGTGATTCCATCCGAAAAAGATTTCCCTTATACGGTTCGCCTTGTTTCAGAGGTATTAGAATCAAACGGGTCTACTTCACAAGCAAGTATTTGCGCAAGCACACTTGCGATGATGGATGCGGGTGTTCCAATTAAAGCACCAGTTGCAGGGATTGCAATGGGACTTGTGAAATCAGGGGAATATTACACAGTACTGACAGACATTCAAGGAATGGAAGATGCACTTGGAGATATGGACTTTAAAGTTGCAGGTACATCAAAAGGTGTCACAGCCCTTCAAATGGACATCAAAATCGATGGTCTATCAAAAGACATCTTAGAAGAGGCTCTTCAACAAGCGAAAAAAGGAAGAATGGAAATCCTAGACAGCATGTTGTCAACGATTCCTGCTTCTAGAGGAGAATTGTCTCGTTATGCACCAAAAATCTTAACGATGACAATCAATCCAGATAAAATTCGCGATGTTATTGGACCAAGCGGTAAACAAATCAATAAAATCATTGAAGATACCGGTGTAAAAATCGATATTGAACAAGATGGTACAATCTTTATTTCTTCTACAGAAGAAGATATGAACCAAAAAGCGAAGAAAATCATTGAAGATCTTGTGAGAGAAGTTGAAGTAGGACAGCTTTACCTAGGTAAAGTCAAACGCATTGAAAAATTCGGTGCCTTCCTTGAAATCTTCAGCGGAAAAGATGGACTTGTTCATATTTCTGAGCTTGCGCTTGAGCGTGTGGGCAAAGTAGAAGATGTTGTGAAACTTGGCGATGAATTACTTGTCAAAGTCACTGAAATCGATAAACAAGGCCGTGTGAACCTTTCTCGGAAAGCTGTTTTACGTGAAGAAAAGGAAAAAGAAGAAAAGCAGTCTTAATGAGATCAAATAAAATGTGTTAGAAGCCAGGTATCCGTGCCAGGCTTCTTTCTTTTCTTGCGCTAACAATAGTTCTAGCTTGTTTCTCCCCATCATAATTTGTGGTAAAGGGGAGGGACAACCATTGAAAAAAACGTTACCATTCATTGTGTTTGTATTTTTACTGCTCGTGTCATATCAAACGATGAAGCAGCCGGCTGCTGTTACATATATTGAATCAATGAAAGAGCATGCCGAGGTAGCATCTGTTTCCAAAGATATTTTATATCAGGAGATTGAATCGAAGTCTTCTGACTATGAAGTAAAGGCGCAAAATGCTAAGATTGATAAAGTGTGGAAAAAGATACCTGGCTTAAATGGACAGACAGTTGATATCGATGCCTCTTATGAAAAAATGAAGAAACAGGGGTCATTCGATGAAAAGCTGCTTGTTTTGAATGAAACAAAACCATCTATTCATTTACATGAACTTGGTGCTGAGCCAATTTATAAAGGCCATCCAGATAAAAAAATGAATGCATTCCTCATCAACGTAGCTTGGGGTGACGAGCATTTAATCAACATGTTAAAGACGCTGGAAAAGCATCAAGTAAAGGCGACCTTTTTCTTAGAGGGCAAATGGGTGAAAAAAAGCACAGAGCTTGCTAAAAAAATCGTGGCAGATGGCCATGAAATTGGAAATCATTCATACAATCACCCAGATATGCGCACACTGACAAGAGAACGAGCATTAGAGCAGATAACGAAAACAAATCGCCAAATTGAAGAATCCCTTGGGAAGAAACCAAAATGGTTTGCGCCTCCAAGCGGCAGCTTTAAAGATGAAACAGTCAAGCTTGCCAAACAAGAAGGCATGGAAACCATTATGTGGACAGTAGACACCATCGACTGGCAAAAACCATCCCCGGCTGTTTTACAAAAGCGGGTGCTTGGGAAAATTCACAATGGGGCGATGATATTAATGCATCCAACAGATGCAACGGCGAAAAGTCTTGACGCACTTATCACTCAAATCAAGGAAAGAGGATATGAATTAGGGACGGTTTCTGACCTCCTAAGTGAAAAAAGACATCCGTGATGCGATCTGTTTGTTGAATAGGAGGAGCAAAACTTGGTCAAAACGTATACTTGCCAAAACGGAGTAAGAATTGTACTCGAAAACAATCCCACTGTAAGGTCTGTCGCAATTGGCGTCTGGATTGGAACAGGCTCTAGACATGAGACACCTGAAATTAATGGGATCTCACACTTTTTAGAGCATATGTTCTTTAAAGGGACAAAGACAAGATCTGCACGTGATATCGCAGAATCCTTTGACCGCATTGGTGGTCAGGTGAATGCCTTTACATCAAAAGAATACACTTGCTACTATGCAAAGGTGCTTGATTCACATGCTGGCTACGCCCTCGATGTATTAAGCGACATGTTCTTTCACTCTGCTTTTGATGAAGAAGAGCTGAAAAAAGAAAAAAATGTGGTGTACGAAGAAATTAAAATGTATGAGGATACACCTGATGACATCGTTCATGATTTATTAAGCAAAGCCATTTATGGTGATCATTCATTAGGATATCCGATTTTAGGAACAGAGGAAACACTCTCAACCTTTAACGGAGACTCACTTAGAAAATATATGGATGAATTCTATACCCCGGACCGCGTCGTGATCTCAGTTGCAGGGAATGTAGATGAGACCTTTATTCGTGAGGTTGAAAAGCTATTTGGCTCTTATGAAGGAAAAGGGAAAAAGCAGCCTGTCGAAGCTCCAGCATTTCATTATGACAAGCTCACACGCAAAAAGGAAACGGAACAAGCGCACCTATGCCTGGGCTTTAATGGCCTTCCAGCGGGAGATAAAGGCATCTATGACTTAATCGTCTTAAATAATGTTCTTGGCGGAAGCATGAGCAGCCGATTATTCCAAGATGTAAGAGAGGACAAAGGACTTGCTTATTCCGTCTTCAGCTATCACAGTTCGTTTGCAGATAATGGAATGCTGACGATTTATGGCGGAACTGGAGCGAAGCAGCTAAACCTGCTCTCTGAGACCATCTTACAAACATTAGACGTCTTAAAGCGTGAGGGAATCACGCAGAAAGAACTAGAGAACTCTAAAGAGCAAATGAAAGGCAACCTTATGCTCAGCCTTGAAAGCACAAACAGCAAGATGAGCAGAAACGGTAAAAATGAACTGCTCCTTGGTAAACATCGGACACTCGATGAAATTATTGACGAAATCAACCACGTCACATTAGACGGCGTGAATAATTTATCTAAACGCATCTTTACAGAAGATTATGCGCTCTCGCTTATTAGTCCGACGGGTGATGTACCTTCTGCTTAAACAAAAAAGGCATGTCTTTTAAAGAGATGCCTTTTTTTCATGCAAAAAAGATTAATCAGCTAACTTGTTTTGCAGCTGATGAACAATTTTATTGATTGTCGAAAAGTGCTCTGTTAGTAACTCCTCATCTGCAAATTGAATATCAAAAACCTCTTCTAATTCCAAAATGAGTGAAACTGCTTTAATCGAATCGAGACCGTGATTTGTTAATTCTTCATCTGCACCAATAGAAACCTTGCTGCTATCATCCAAAGAACGCAGAACCAAATCTTTTACTTGACTTGAAAGTGAAAGGACATCCGTCGTTTCTTTCATCTGCAACGCTCCCTTTTACAAATTTTCTATCATTTACATAAATTAACTATATTAGAATGGAAAAACATTGTAAAGCAGTTTCGACATAAATAGGAATTGTTGATCATTCTATTCAAATGAAATATTTGGTAGAGTGAGAAGAAAAGAGACTGGGAAGGATGAATCAATCCATGAATAAAACAGACCTTATGCAGCACATTCCCTTATTAAAAGAAGCGGTCAGCATAGACCAGATTGATAAAGGGTATTCTCGGGATGAAAAATGGGTCATGACTACGGTATCAGGTGAAAAATATGTCCTTCGATTCACAGATCAAGACCAGTATGACAAAATAAAGACGCAGTTTGAACTGCTATATGAATTAAGACGTCACGGTGTTCAGTGTGCTGATCCAGTGGACATCGGTGTTCTAGAAGCAAAACAGCAAGTGTACTATATTTTATCGTTTATAGAAGGCCAGGAAGCAAAAGAAATCATGAGTCAGTTAACTGAAGAAAAGCAGTATGCTCTCGGGGTAAGTGCAGGTCAAGATTTACGAAATATGCATAAATATCCGGCACCATCACACATCGAACCTTGGGAAGATCGTGTCATGAAAAAGCATCATCGATATTTAACGGCTTATCGGGAAAGCGGTATCTCCCTTGAAGGGGATGAAAAAGTGGCTCAGTTTATTGCAAAGCACATAGATATTGTGAAAGGCAGGCCTAATCAATTTCAGCACGATGATTTTCATTTAGGGAACATTATAGTAAACAATAATAAATATGCAGGTGTTATTGATTTTAACAATTTTGATTGGGGAGATCCCATTCACGATTTTTATAAAGTAGCTCTTTTCAGCAGAGAAACTAGTGAAGCCTTTTCGGCTGGTCAAATCAATGGATATTTTGATGGGAACATTCCAGATGACTTTTGGCTGCTTTACTCTGTTTATGTCGCAATGAGTATCTTTTCATCGATTATGTGGGTCATTAAATTCGATCCGGGTCAAATGGATGAGATGATTGAAAGACTAGAAAATGTGCTAAAAGATCATCATTATTTTAATGAAATAGAGCCTGAGTGGTATACGCGTATCACTAGATAACAGTGAAATATAGGACGATTAGGCAGTGATGGAAGTCACTGTCTTTTTTGTTATAATGATACAAATTACACATTGTCATGACTAAAAACATTTTATATAATCCAAACAAGGATCGAAAAAGATGTAAAAAAATTCCGTTTTTTGTTGAAAAAGAGCAAAAGGCTGGTGATGGATTGAAACAAATCGACAAGGGTTCAAAGCAGTTATGGCGTGTTTATTTATGGACACTTTCATTCTTAAAGCCTTATACAGGTAAAGTGATTCTAGTTATTATGAGTGGTTTCGTTATTACTTTGAGTGAGCTCATAATACCTAAATTTATTCAATATTTTATTGAGACCATTTTGCCAGCAAAAGACTTTTCAAAAATGAATGGTTTATTGTTAGGACTGACTGGCTTAATTGTACTTGGCATTATACTGACCGCCGCACGAAATTTATGGCAAAGAAAATTAATTGAACAAGCCTCAAGAGATTCACAATTTGCTGCCTTCCAGCAAATTCGTCAACTTGGTTTCTCATACTACGAACAACATTCTGTTAGTGAAACACTCTCCTTTGTTAACACACAGACACGAGCTGTACAAGAAATTTACAGACGATACTTCCCACAATTTATCAATCAGACATTATTTATCGCCATCTCACTTTACTTTATGATAAACATTTCTATTTTTCTCACACTCATCATCATTCCAAGTTTTATTCTCTACTATGTCTTTGGACCATGGCTTGAAAAAAAGGCAACAATCTACGGTAGACAAAGTGCAGAAGGTTTTCGCACGCTACAAACAAAATTATACGAAAGTCTTGCTTCGATGGAAGAGCTTAGAATTTTAGGCTATATGAAATGGGATATGG
The DNA here is from genome assembly GCF_003028545.1 of Bacillus sp. Nf3. NCBI lineage: Bacteria > Bacillati > Bacillota > Bacilli > Caryophanales > Bacillaceae > Bacillus > Bacillus sp. Nf3. Next base: position 442,848 of record NZ_PYUA01000003.1, read on the forward strand.
AACGAATTCAACGACTGCATGAAAAAGTGCGCCAAGATCATGAGAAAAATGTGTTTTTCGCCTATTTACGAGGAAGCAATCGCAGGCTGACTTATTATATTGGCGCTATTGCCACTTTTGGTATTGGTATCCACCTTGTAAAGACTGGACAGCTGACGACAGGTGGTTTTGTAGCATATATCCTATATTATTTTTCAGCGATGCATATGCTTACTTCCATTGTCACACTTTTAACAGAACAACGAATATTAACCTTTCAAATTGAGCCTTTATATCATTTTATGAAAAAAACACCTGATATTAGAGAGCCTCAGCAGCCGGTGCACCTTGATCATGTAGAAGGCGATATCGAGTTTCATGACGTCAGTTTTCATTATCCAAATCATCCTCCTTTATTAAAAGGGATGAATCTACATATTCGGAAGGGTGAAAAAGTAGCGCTTGTCGGTACGAGCGGCGGAGGGAAAACATCACTTCTTAAGCTAATGGGACGCTTTTATGATCCCTCAGCTGGGATGATTACACTGAATGGGGTAGATTTGCGCCATTTACCTACTAGTCAAATAAGAGGTGCGATGGGATTTGTTTTTCAAGAAACGTTCTTATTCAATATGAGTGTAAAGGACAATATTCGTTTTGGAGATACAAGTCTTTCAGATCAACAGATCATTGAAGCCGCAAAAAAAGCAGACTGTGATTCATTTATAAGAGAATTAGAAAATGGATACGACACCATACTCGGGGAAAGGGGATTAAAACTTTCCGGCGGGCAAAAACAAAAAATAGCGATTGCCAGGCTATTTGCTAAAAATCCAAGTGTTGTATTACTCGACGAAGCCACAGCATCTCTTGACAATGTCAGTGAGCAAAAAGTCCAGCAGGCATTACACCAAACATTGAAGGATTCTACTGTCATTGCAGTTGCACACCGTTTATCAACGGTCAGACATTTTGACAGAATTATTTTTATAAAAGATGGTTGTGTGTTAGAGACTGGATCTTTTTATGAATTGATGAGGAAAAAGGGGCATTTTTACCAATTAGCGTCTGACCGCTCAGAAAAGGAGGCAGGTGTAACATGAGAAAAAATTGGCTGTTTCTTTTAATCACAAGGCAAAAATGGATGCTCTTCCTTGCTCTTTTACTCGTTTTGATTGAAGCAGCAGCTAATTTAGCCATGATAGGACTGCAAAAGTGGCTCATTGATGATGTTCTTTTGCATAGTGGTATCAGTCCACATTTTTCCCAGATCTTGATGCTGTTTGCCATTATATTTCTTGTCTATGTTGTGATGTTTGTGGCGAGCCCGTATGTGATGCATAAAAACTATCTGACCATCCACCATTCATTGCAGAAAATGATGTTAGATCAGCTTCAGCAAGTATCCATGAGATCATATAAAATTCACCCAGTTAGTTTTTATTTACACAAGCTTAATCAAGATGTAAAGACAGTTGCTGTCACGGCTGCTTTACATATACCGAAAATTGTCCAAACAATTTTTATGGCCGTTGTTTTATCTATCGTTTTACTATCTGTGAGTTATGTCTTATTTTTCTTGCTTCTCTTTGCAAGCACTTGTTATTTCATTATCGGTAAAAAAATGGCGAAAACGGCAACAAACATAGCAAAAGATGTGCAGGAGAGAAAATCAGACCTATTCGTGCATGTAGAAGAGGGAATTTCTTCCACAAGAGAAGTTGTCGCATTTGATCGACGCAAGTGGGAAATCGGTTTGTATGAAAAGCTATTTAACAAAATGATGGATCGTGTCATGAAAGAAGGTAAGTTTCAAAACAAGCTTCTTTTTTTAACAGAGCCATTGAAATGGTTTGGGATACTATCAGTTCTAGTGTTTGGCACATATCAAGTAGCAGCAGGAAATATGTCCATCGGTTTATTTGTCGTCATTTACCAATATGCATCTCAATTAATGAAGAGTTATCAAGAGTTATTCCAGTATGTATTTGAATTTTTCCAGCAGCGTGCATCTGTTCATCGAATCGCAGAAGTGCTGCAAATGGAAAACGAAGAAAAAGGAACAAAACGAATAGATGCTGTAGAAGACGTGGTGTTTGAAGATGTTTGCTTTTCTTATGAACAAACCTCTAAAGGCGCTTTAGACGGCTTGAATCTTCATATTCCAAAGGGAAAGAAAGTGGCGATTGTTGGAGCGAGCGGCAGCGGGAAATCGACAATCTCAAAGCTCACACTTGGACTTTACCAGCCAGATAGCGGGGGAATTTTAGTGAATGGGATTGATCTATCAGAGATAAATCCATCTCATTTATTAAGGCGAATAGCCGTTGTTCCGCAAGAACCTTATTTTTTCCCAGACACCATACGCCTGAATTTAATCATGGGATTAAATGATGTGAGCGAGGAACAACTTGAACAGGCTTGTGAAGTTGCACAAATTCTCTCCTTCATCAAAGGGCTTGAAAAAGGTTTTGATACAGTCATTGGAGAGAGGGGGATTTCCCTATCAGGAGGACAAAGACAGCGTTTAGCTATCGCCAGAGCACTTTTAAAACAGGCTGATTTACTTATATTAGATGAGGCGACCTCCGCGCTAGATCGGCAGACAGAAAGGAAGGTTCAACAAGGGATAGATGATGCCAAAGGGGGCGGCACCTTGCTTGTTATTGCACACAGATTATCGACCATACAAAATGCAGATATGATCTATGTACTTGAAGGCGGTGCTGTTCAAAGCTGCGGTACTCATGAGGAGCTGATGGAAGCCTCCTCGCTTTACCGCTCTTTATTTATGGCACAGGTGATTACAGCGTCTTAGTCAGTTTGTTTTTAACCAAAGTGAAGAGTCGATCTAAGGTGCGGAAGTGGTCGGGATGTAATTCTTCGTCTTCAAAGGCAATATGAAAGGTGTCCTCTAATGAAATAACAAAAGAGACGATTTGGACAGAATTTAATCCTAAAGCTTTTAAACTATCATCCCGGCCTGGCTGCTCATTGAGAGACAACTTATTCATGACAAGCTGGACGATTTTTTCTTCAACTTCAGTTAGTGTCAATTCATTCATGCCGCGGCTCCTTTCTAAGAGATTGATATATGTTACATTTTGGTTGATGAAGGAAAAAAATGCAATTGTTTTTATAAATCTATCATAAGGGGTGGCATCCATTGTCATATGTAAGCTATCAAAAAAATGATGTTCGTGTCGTATTAGGTGCAGATGAATCAGTTCAGAATTTAGTTATAAGTAAAGTGCATCCCTATATTGATTGCAGCAAAATAACAGAAAAACATGAAGGTGACGTTTGGACGATTTTCACCAGTAAATATGCACAAGAAATTCAAAAAGAAATACCACTTGAAGAAGTCTTTTACGAAACGAAGATGGAGCCCCGCTGCCGCTACCTATATGACGGAGAGAAAAAAGTCATTGTCATAGATGAACCAAAAGATGTCAGATGGGCAGCCCAGCATGCTCTACGGTTAATTAGAGTTTTGCTCCGCCTTTTGTGTTATCAGGATGGACTCATCTATTTGCATGGGGGCATGCTGGAGATGAATCAAAAGGGAATAGCCCTAGTAGGCGGATCAAGGGCAGGGAAAACGTCCACCATCTTATCCTTATTATCATTAACCGATGCCCGGTATATCACAAACGATGATATCGGTGTTTCATATACGAACACGAAGTACACAGGAACTGGCTGGCCGAGATCTATGAGCATTCGGAAAGATTCGTTTGAAGCCATTGAAAAGCTTGGTACCTCATACAGACTCCAAACATCGAGTCATCCTTTTAATGAGGATGATAAAAGCTATCATTTTGTATATCCAGAGGAGTTAGAAAAATGGTTTTCACGTGAAGTCAAAACAATGGGGAAAATCGATGTGATTGTGTTTCCTGAATTTTTACCTCACGGGCAAACTGGTGCAGAACTATCTAAAATGACTCCGCATGAAGCAGCGAAACGTCTGAACGAGCATGCAGTCATTAATCCTGGAAGACATAATGAATTCTTATTACCGTTTTTCACATTGCCGACACCCGAAGAGCTAGAACCATTTCTTAACGCACTAGCGGAAAAGGTGCCTTGTTATTCATTAAAGCAGGCATTTACTTCTTTAGAGAAAGGTACTGTCCTCATTCAAGAGCTTCTTGAACAATCCGACATTGTCGTGTAAGACTTTTTGGAGGTGAGTTATGGTTGAGCAGGAGTACAAATATTTGTTGTCACAAGCAGATTTTCAGCACATATATGACATGTTCATACAAAGTCATACCCCTACTTATGTACTTAATTTCAATTACTATTACGACACACCAGATTTTTTATTAAAACGATTTGGCTATACCGTACGTATCCGTCAAATCAGCGGCAAACTAACACTTGAAATCAAACGCCCCAGTCAAACGTCTGGCTATAAAAGAGTAAGAGAAGAGACGTCATTACCTATTGAGGAGCTACCGCAAAAACTAGATATACAGAACATCATGACGTCTTTACCGATAACAATCACTCAACAGCCAGAATTGTTAGGACTATTAGTCACTGAACGAACAACCTTTTACATTGAGAAAGGCATCAAAGTGGATTTGGATCAAAGCAGCTATCTTGGCATTACAGATTATGAACTGGAAATTGAATATGACAGTGAAAAAGCATATGAGGCAGAACAATTGTTTCATACACTAACTGATGATTTGGACATGCCAGTCAATCGAAAAGGAAAGCGCTCTCGATTTATCACTAGATATCAATCGTTTTACGGGAAGGAGTAGTCAAACATGCAGTCTGTTTTTGATCAATCCACTCTCTCAAACGAGCAGAGGCTGTTATTACTTAGCTCACGTATTCAATTGAATGAACAAGAAGAAGAGTCTATTAGAGCTCTATTGAAAGATGGCATCGATATGCCTAAATTAATTGGACTGGCATCAAGACATAAGGTACTTCAGCTGATGACACCTCATTTAATTCGCCTTGATGATGAAAAGAGCATGACGACAACATACAAATTTTTGCTTCACTATCACTATATAGGGAATCGGCAAAAAAATGTGGAGAGATTCAAAGAATTCAAGCGTCTGTTACAAACATTCCGAAATGCAAAGCTGAAAGCGGTCCCCCTTAAAGGCGCCATTTTAACCCCGCTTGTGTACAAAGATTATGGACTGCGAATGATGTCAGACCTTGATTTCTTAATTCATCCAGATGACCGGAAAAGTGCCTCATCATTGCTCAAGAAAGAAGGGTTTATCATCGGGAAATATGACTGGGCAGCCGATCAGGAAATACCGATTGAAAGAGAAGAAGAAATGATGTGGAGAATGAATGCCGGGAATCTTTATTCACATATTAAACGAAGCGGAGAAGATTTTCTAAAGGTACACCGAGTCGATTTCTCTTATGATGTTGAGCTGAAAAAAAACTACGAAGCAACAAATGCTTTGCTGGATGCTGCTGAAGAAAAATCCTTCTTTCAAACAGATGTCTATTTGCTTCAGCCGTTAGATTTTCTTATCCATCTTGCCTTTCATCTATATAAGGAGGCAACAAACGTACAGTATGTCTACTTACATGCAGATCTTAATTTGATTAAGTTTTGTGATGTAAGGGAGTACGTCATGTTTGTTGAAGAGCAAAATCAGCTTGATTGGCATGCTTTGCAAGTAAGAGCGAAGGAATTAGGGGCCGAGAAAGCACTTTTTTACACGTTTACGTTTTTAGATTTATTGTATCAAACGAACTATATTGACCAATTGAAGCAGCTAGACATGAGTGACCAATCATTTTTAGAAGCCTATGGAGAGAATGATTTCGGTTCTTTGAAAATATGGAAAAAATCTTTTGTTGAACGCTTTTTCAGCTTGGATAATCGCGATGAGCTTGAAGAGGAACCAGCGATACAGCTATTTCCTGAAAGGCAATAGCAAATTGAAGAGGAGGATTCGATATGGATATAAAAGCGTTTTTTGAAAAGCCGAAGAACGATTTTCCTTATGAAAAATCATTTGTGTTTGCAGGTATTCATTTTCATATTCTATCAATGGAATTGCAGGCGATTGAAGATATTGAACATTATATCCCAAAAGAATTGGATCGCCGCGAGGGAGATATCCCTTCACAGATTGAGATACGGTTTATCATTGATCCGGAGCTTGAACAGTCTGTTCGCAGTGCTTGCTTTCAAAAGGGTGAAACCATTACAGCAAAAAGGAAGTTTACCTACAAACGATTAAAATTAGACGATCAAGTATTATTTGCCTCACATGAAGGTGACGAACCGCACAGTGTGGCGGTCAATAAAGGGCGTTATGCTGTGATTGGAAAAAACAATAATGAGTCTGCGATACGCTGTCCACTGCGGATCGTTCGAGAAATTGCCCTTAGAACATTAGAAAATCAAGGTGGCTGTTTTACGCACGCAGCAGCTGTCTCTTTTGAAGATGGCCAAAAAGGAGCGCTCATTATCGGCGATAAAGGTGCTGGGAAGTCAACTACTATGTGGCAGTTTTTGCATTATGGAGGAGCAGATTTTATCACAAACGATCGTTCCATTTCAGTGCTTGAAGATCAGGAACTTACTGTGTATGGATGGCCGATGTGTTTGGCGCTTGGAGTAGGAACTGTCCAAGCCACAACAAATATACAGGAACTGAAAAACAAAAAATTCAGCCGGTCTCAAGATAAAAGAATATGGGATGAAACCATATCAACAGAGGAAGAGGCAAAAGAAAAATGGGCGAGCGGCTGTAAGTTTGAAATTACACCAAAAGAAGCTGCTGAAATGACAGGAACAACGATTAGAAGCTCTACGAAAGTAGATATGGTGATTTTCCCCTCACTCAAAATAGGTTCTGGTGAGATTAGGCTTGTGCCAGTAAAAAGAGATGATCAAAGAGCAAAAGACATTATGGCAGCAAATATAAGAGAACCAGAAGATCCCGACTATTTAAAAGGCTGGCTCGGACTTCGGCATGTGTCAGATACCTTTCTGGAGCAAAAGGCATCTGTGCTTATCCATCACTTGTTTAACATGCCATGCTTTTATTTAGAGGGTGATCCGCGTCACCTGCAAGAAGCAATTCCAGATCTGTTAAACAAAAAAGTCAGTTCGATTTAAAGAGACGATTGTCTAAACATTCGTTTGAGCCGGTCTTCACGTTTTTTCATTTGCTCGTGATCTGCTGGCAGCAAAATTTGAAAGAGCATTTCGGCAATTGGCCGTGCGAGCCTTTCGTCAGAGTTCATTAGAACGCAAACACCTAATTTTCTCTTTGGAATGAATCCAATATAGGAGGTGAACCCTCTAATTTCTCCGCTATGTTCAGCCAAGGTGAATCCGTTAAAAGGTCTCAAAAACCATGAAAGACCAACACCTCTGCTGAAATCTTCTTCAACCATAACGGGGCTTTGCATTTCTTTTAGTGAATGCTGTTGAAGCAGGCTGTTTGCACCGTATTGATCTTGAATGAATTGAATCAGATCATCTGCTGTGGAGATTAGTCCGCTTGAACCATCCTCCCAAGATGGTGTTTCAGCACTTGGATAGGATACGCCGGACAGGTCTGAGGAAGAAGCTGTATACCCTTTAGCTGTGGATGCTGTTTCAATAAATCCAGTTTGCTTCAAATCGAGCGGTTTTAGTATATGGGTGTGCACTAATTCTCTATATGGCTGATGACTCACCTTTTCTAGCACTTTACTTAATATAGAGTAGCCAAGACTAGAATAATTGATGATAGACCAAGGCGGTGTGAAAATAGTGAGTATTTCAATACACTGAGCTAGAGTCATATCTCGTAAATGATTGGCTTTGTCGAGTGCTTTGGGCAGGCCTGAGATATGAGAGGCAATCATTCGGAAAGTGAGTGGAATTGGTTCAGACAAGTGACTTTTTATGAAAGAAAGTAGTGGTTCGTAAGTATGAATGGGTGCATCGAGTTGAATAGATCCTTCCTCTCGCAATTTCATCATAACCATTGCAGTAAAAGGCTTAGTCACAGAACCAATTCGAAAGGTTGTGTCTTTTGTAACAGGGGTGCCGCTTTCAATATCAGCGAGACCCTCATGCCACGACCAAATGTGCTCATCTTCATGAGAAATACAAATGGAACAGCCGGGAATTTGACGTTGTTCTAATAATTTCCTTATATCGGTGGTTGTATCTTGCAGACGCTGCACGATCGATTCATTGATCAAAATAGACACCTCTTTCATACAGAATATATATATATTACCAAATGTTTCATGTTGTTTTAAGATGAATGATTAATATTTTTATATTTTAAAAGAGAGCGGGCGATAGATAATGAAAACAATTCAAAAAACCATTCTTGATATTTTAAAAGGTGATGGACAAGATATCGAACAAATTCCATATGAGCTTGTGGAACGTAAAGGTGTAGGACATCCAGATACGATGTGTGACGCTATAGCAGAAAGAGCTTCTCAATACTATTCTCAATATTGCATGGAGCATTTCGGCAGAGTGGCACACCACTGGTTTGACAAAGTCATGCTTCTTGGCGGAGATGCTGATGTTTCGTATGGGAAAGGGACAATGGTCAAACCGTATCAAGTTGTGTTTGCTGGAAAAGGCGCATACGCATACGGTGATGAGCCCATTCCTCTTAAAAAGATTCTCTTCGATGCGGCAAAGGATGTGTTATCAGAGGTGACAACAGGATTTGATCCTGAAGAACATCTCGTCATCGACTGTCGAATCGTTGATCATCAGGGGGCAGGCCGCAAAAATTCACGATATCGTCCGATGGTTGAAACGGACATGATTGAAATCGGTGATCCAAAGCTTGTGTCAAACGACTGTAACTTACTGCATGCTCATGCCCCGTTAAGCCGTCTTGAGAAACTGGTTCTTTATACAGAGCGTTATGTGAATGGACCAGAATTTAAAAAGGTCAATCCAGATACCGGATGGGATGTGAAAATATTTGGAAGCAGACGTCATGAAGATTTTAAACTCATTGTGAACATGCCATTTCTAGCTAAAGATATTCATAGTCTCGAGGAGTATTTTGCCCGCAAAAAAGAATGCCAAGATCAAATCGCTCGCTATATCCATGAAACGTTAGGCCTCACGCCTGATCTCATGCTGAACGCTACAGATCGCAATGGCCGTCCGTACTTAACAGCGCTAGGTTCTGTAGCAGATACCGGCGATGTAGGAGTTGTTGGAAGAGGAAATCGATTAAATGGACTGATCACCCCAATGCGGTCTATGAGTATTGAAGCGCCGGCTGGGAAAAACCCGCTTGATCATACAGGAAAATTATATGGGGTGCTCGCACAACGGCTGGCAGATCAAATTTTTGAGACCATTCAAAAGCCAACAGAAGTGCATATCTTTACTTCAAAAGAGGCACCGCTCCACAACCCGGATGAAATTTCCGTCCGTATTCAGCAGTGGGATGGAAATGAAGTGGATAGAAAAAGAATTGAAGACCTCGTCATGAATGCGGTTCATTCAATGGGCGATGTGACAACAGATTTAATTTTTAAAGGCGTGACAATGTGGTAAAAAGGATGAAAAAAAGAGTCATTGATGCCGTTCATGCATGTATTCATACAAAAGAACCTATGGCAGTGACCATTCATCCATATGAAATTGAAAAACAACAACAATTGAACCAGCACCATCTTCTGTTGATGCTAAAGCCTGAATTAACAAGCATCAATAAAGGTGTACAGCTTGATCTAATACTAGAGGAACTTCTCCACCGATTAGATGATCGTGAGGTAGAAATAGGAGCCGTGCGCGTTATATCATCCTTATATTTGAAAGAAAAGAAAATCATTGAAAATCAATATGGGATGCTAAATAAAATTTCTAAAAACGGTCTGAGTGGAGTGTCAGATGCAGCAAAAAAGATGCTGGCTTTGAAATACCCAGAGTTTCAAAAGAAGGAACATTTCATATATGGAGGCCATCAATTTTTACAAAAGTACAAAGAGCTCACGCCGTATGGTTTAGAGCTTTTAACCCGAAACGTCAAGGTAGACAAGCTGGGTGCGGGCACATACGCCATAGAGGCCGAGGTGGATGGAGAAAAAATGCTTCTGCTCAATTCATTCCACCCTTGTCAAATCGAGTGGTTCACTGCACCTGCAAAGTCTATTATCGTCATTGAATGTTTTTCAAAGCAGCCAATGAGGATGTTGAGAGAAGATTTCATCGGTGCAACGGACCCTAAAGAGGCTAAAGCGGGTTCTTTTAAACACATGCTGCTGTCGGAGCAAAAACGGTTTGGTTTATCTAACATGTGTACTCGGTTTAATGGCATTCACCTATCACCGGGTCCTGTAGAAGCAATGGCGGGAATGATTCACTATTTTAGTACACCTGATACAAGACTGACTCCCGCGCATACACTTTTTGGCCAGCTGTTAAAGAAAAATGGCTTTTCGGCGGAAGCATTAGATCTATTATGTAAAGATGTGTCCATTCATTCAAGCGAAACGCCCGTATTTGAATTAACAGAAAACCTAAATTGGGATGAAGCACTTGATCTGCTAGTAAAAGTGAGAAACGACATTCAAAAGCATCAACGTGTTCTGTAACGGAGGGAACAACTTGAATAATAACGGAGCTAGCCAGCGAATTTGGATTGTCGGTCCGCCTGGATCTGGAAAAACAACCCTTGCACATCAATTGAAGCAGGAGTTAACGTTACCTCACTATGAACTCGATGCCCTATTCTGGCAAGCGAATTGGAAAAAAACAGATAAGACGGTGTTTATCGATAGTGTCCATGAAATTGTCAAAGAAAAGAAATGGGTCGTTGATGGTCAATATTCATCTGTTCATCACATATTGGCTGAATATGCTGATACGATCATTTGGCTTGATATAAAGAGAAGACAGACATTCCCCCGCCTCATGAAAAGGACATTCAAACGGCTCATCACAAGGGAGAAACTTTGGAATGGAAATAAGGAGCGAATGGGGAACGCGCTCCAATTTTTCTCATATGCCTTTCAAGTCTATCCAGAGGTGATTCATCAAAACGAAAAGCTTTTTCACAAATTAAAAGAAGAATCTCATGTGAAATGCTTGCGCATAGACAAACGGGACGAGGCAGATCAGGTGCTTATGAAAATCCAAAACCTTGAGAAAAAGGGGTGAGGACATGACGACATTAGATGATGCTAATAATGTCCTGAAATATTGGTTTTCGGAACAGCCGATTCGTTTAACACCTTTAAACGGGAGAAGCCCTAATGAAGGATGGCTTGTCGAAACGATCAAAAACCGTTTTGTCTTAAAAAAATGTGCGAGAAATCATGATGCGGAGTGGCTTCAATATTTAGAAGAATTAACAGATGCTCTGCTTGATCATGGCTTCCCGATTCAACCTATGATGGAGGCAGAAGACCGTCGTAAGACCATTTTATTCAAAGACCACTTTTGGCAGCTGCGGCCCTATTTCGAAGGAAGACCATATGAAATGGGAAATCGTTCAGATGAACAAGAAGCCATCCGGGTATTAAAACAGCTCCATTCATTGAAGAACTTACCGAAAGGACCTGTGAATCCAAACTGCGAATTGAAGAACTGGATTACTTCTCCGGACGAAACGCTCGGCAAGACGGCTTACGCCCTAAAAAAGGTTGTTTCTTCTAAAAAGGCTGCTGCTTTGCTCAAAGTATATGAACGGGAACTAATGAATATCATCACGCTGCTAAACCCTAGTATATATGAAGCATTACCTCATGCTGTTACACATGGTGACTTTCATTCTGGCAACCTGTTAATTCGTAACAAAAAGCTTGCCATGGTTCTTGACTTTGATACAGCAGGCTATAGACCGCGAGTATATGATGCAGCCATATCTGCTTTTTTGTTAACGAGAATCAAGAGAGGAACGTTTCAACTAGATATTGTGAAAACGATTCAATTTTTAAAGGCATATGCAGATGACTTATCCGAATATGAATGGCGTTCTATATCTGCTTTTATCAGACTTTTATATATTCCAACAGAGCGGTATTTAACACTGCTGCATACCTTTACACCTCACTTACTAAACTGGTATATTGATTGGTCTTTCGAAGCACTAGAATCTGCATCCAACCAGCTGAAGGAAGATTGGTATCTCCAAAAGGAGATGAGAATATGAAGGTCGCTGTTGTCACTGGCGGAAATAGGGGCATAGGTAAAGAAGTATGCAAACAGCTTGCGCAGTGTGGAATGCTTGTTATTTTAACTGCACGGCAGCTTGAAAGTGCCAAAATCGCTGCGTCTGAAATGACTGAGCATGTTGTGCCATTTCAGCTGGATGTAACAAATGAAGAATCGGTTGAACGCTTTTCGATATTTATGAAAGATTCGTTCGGGAGAGTGGATGTGCTCATTAATAATGCGGGTGTCTTTCATGACAACATAAAGGATCACACATTTCCATCCTTTCTAGATCTTCCTGTATCGACACTCCAAGAAACGATGAATGTGAATGTGTATGGTGCAGTCAGAATGACCAAGGCCGTTTTCCCTTACATGAAAGAGGCTGGATATGGACGGATTGTCAATGTATCTAGCGGTATGGGAAGGCTCTCTGCGATCTACGCTTCAAGCGATATCAGGCGTGACGGAAAAAGCGGCCCTTACTACCGGATGTCAAAAGCGGCACTGCATGTTCTCACAAAAGTCACCGCTTTAGAAGGGGCACCCTATTCTATCCTTGCGAATGCGGTGTGTCCTGGCTGGGTACAAACGGACATGGGGACATCTGAGGCTGTTAAAACCATACAGGAAGGTGCATCAGGAATCGTGTGGGCGGCACAGCTGCCCCGAGATGGACCAACAGGAGAATTGTTGAGAGACGGGCAAAGACTTCAGTGGTAAGAGGAGGCAGCTACATGCGAGGTATGAAAGGAAAGACGGTTATTGTGACAGGCGGAGCTCAGGGGATTGGATATGCGGTCGCAGAACGAGCCGCACAAGAAGGTGCACAAGTCGCCATTGCTGATCACCATGTAGATTACGGAATTGCAGCAGAAAAACAGCTCAAAGAAAATGGATATGATGTTTTGTTTATAGAGGCTGATATTGCTGATGAAGCATCAATTGTTTCAATGATCGAAAAAATAGCCAATCATTTTGGGAAAATTGATATGCTGGTGAATTGTGCAGCCGTGTTTATCATGCGGGGTCTTGAAGCAACCGTTGAAGAATGGCGGCGCATCATGGATTTGAATATTATGGGACAAGCGCTTTGTGTCAAACATACTGCGCATTACATGGAGAAAATAGGAAAAGGATCGATTGTAAATATTGCCTCCATTTCAGGCCACATTGCCCAGCCGAAATATTTAACATATAACGCGACAAAAGCAGCTGTTGTCAATATGACGCGGTGCATGGCAATGGATTTGGCGGATGCGGGTATTCGTGTAAACGCAGTGAATCCAGGCACGGTATGGAACAAAAATAACGAGCGGTTCCATTTAGAAGAGCTTGGTTTGACAAGAGAGCAAGCAAATCAGCATCCTGATATTGGCGGGATGCACATGTTGAAACGAACCGCTGATCCAGAAGAGATCGCATCTGCTGTCATCTTCCTTCTTTCAGATGAAGCGAGCTTTATTACAGGAGAAAATTTGATGGTTGACGGCGGCTATACTGCCATGTAGAGGAGTAAAAATTGCATGAAATTTGATCTGCACACACATCATCAACGCTGTGGTCATGCGGAAGGGAACATCAGAGAATATATCGATGAGGCTGTCAAATTAGGTCTGGATTTTATTGGAATATCAGATCACTCCCCGTTCTTTGGTGAAGAGGCTGACCACTTTAAACCCTGGGTAGCGATGGCTAAAAGTGAATTTCAATCATATATAGAGGAAGTCCTGCAGTTGAAAAAGGAATATGACGGAAAAATTCACGTGCTGTTAGGTGTCGAATCTGACTATTTTCCAGAACACGAGGCCCTTTACCGAGACGTGTATCGACATTATCCATTTGATTATATCATTGGCTCGGTTCATGTCAGTAATGGATATGACCTATTTAACCGGAAACGGTGGGAACGAATCACAGAGCAGCAAGCCATCATTGAAAAAGAAACGTATTACGAGTTAATTAAAATGTCTGCTGAGAGTCGAATGTTCGACGTTTTAGGCCATATTGACGCCTTAAAAGGTTTTTATCCAGAGATTGCTCATGTCAAAACAGAAGCTGTCGATGATGCACTGCAAGCAATTGCGGAGAGTGGTTCTGTCATTGAAGTGAATACCTCTGGCAAAACAAAAGACTGCGGTGGCTGGTATCCATCATTGGATCTATTAGAGCGAGCCAAATTTTATGGTGTGGATGTCACGTTTGGCTCAGATGCACATCAGCCAGCCCGAGTAGCAGATGATTGGCTGAAAGTAAAACAGACGCTGAAGGAATTAGGTTACGAGGAATGGTATATCTTTCAATCTCGTCAAAAGCGAAAATTGGCTCTATAAATTCTAAAAAAAGGGGTTATGAAAATGACAAAAGTTCGCGTAGCAATTGCAGGAGTAGGATCATGCGCTTCAAGTATCGTTCAATTTGTAGAATCGGCAAAGGAAAAGATGGATACGCTCTCCGGTGTTATGCATGATGTCATTGGAGGTTATCACTTGTCTGATGTGGAATTTGTTGCAGCTTTTGAAGTAGATCAAAATAAAGTAGGAAAAGACTTATCAGAGGCTATTTTTACTAAACCAACGGCTGCAGTAAAACATATTGATGTTCCGTTTTTCCAAGTACCCGTTGAAGCAGGTCCTTTGTGTGATGGTCTTGAAGGAGATTTGTCCAACTGCATTCAGCCGCATGAACAATCATTAAAAATGAACACACATGATGTGACGCAAAGATTAAAGGACGTTCAGGCAGATGTACTAGTCTGCTTCTTACCGACTGGTTCATTTGAAGCTGTTCGAGTATACGCAGAGGCGTGTGCACACGCGCAAACTGCCTTTATTAATGCGACACCTGAACCGGTGGCAAACGATCCTGAATTTGTCAAAATGTTTGAAGAGTCGAATACCCCGCTCCTTGGAGATGATTTAAGAAGTCATTTAGGTGCCACAACACTGCATACAGCGTTAATTGAGCTATTAAAATCCCGAGGAATTGATATTACCAATACGTACCAATTGAATGTCGGAGGCAATACAGACTTTTTAAACCTTGCTAACCCAATGAGATCAACGAGTAAACAAAAATCGAAGAGAAAAGCATTATTTGCCTCTGGTATTGATGCCAGCGAAGTGGCAGCAGGTCCAAATGGCTATGTCAGCTACTTAGGGGATCATAAAGTCTGCTTCCTGCGATTGGAAGGAAATTCTGTTTTAGATTCAGACATTTCGCTTGAAATCCGTTTACAAGTAGAAGATTCTCCGAATTCAGCTGGTGTTATCGCTAACGCAATGCGTGTAGCAAAAGCAGCTAAAGACTTGAATCACAGCGGTGTCATACATGACGTTTGCCCGTTCTTATTCAAAAGCCCTCCAATTGGACAAGTAGATTCAGAATCATTGCGTTTATTCAATGAATATGTAGCAAATGCTCAGCTGAAAAAGGTGTGATCAGTGGTAGCAGAACTAAATCTTTGCGAGATAAAATTTGCCGCTTTTGACTTGGATGGAACATTAATTGATGACAGAGGCAGGCTTGTTGGTGATGTCCATGGCGCAGTAAACATGCTGCGCCAAAGAGGCATTATTTCAATAATTGTCACAGGCAGAACCTATGATTCTTTTTTCTCTCTGAACTTAGATCCATCTTTACTCGATTTATTTCATCATGATGTTTTACTGAATGATGGAAATGTGATTTGCCACCATCAAAAGAAAACATTTGAAGTTATACAATATCTAGATGCTGCTATATGCCGGCAGGTCATCTCATCACTTGATGGTCAAGCTGAATTTGTCATGGAATCACACGGGAAGCATGTGGCATCAAGTAAAAGCGCTAAGTTGAAATATTGCATGCTCTACACATTTCCACGAGAAAAAATAGAGGTTGGTCATCAGAAAGAATTTAAATTTGAACGTGTGACAAAATTATTTATTTTACCGAAAGAAAAAATAGATATCGCTCATCAATTAAGAGATTGTCATTGTGATGTTGCGGATGCCCAGTTTTTAAATGCACAAGTGATATCCCCGAAAGGAATTTGTAAGGCAGATATGCTTGAACGCCATTTATTAGATTGTTTTGGAGAAAATGATTTAAATCGTGTGATTGCTTTTGGAAATGGTCATAATGACAGACTGCTGCTGAAGAAGGCCAAGTGGGGGCTGGCAGTTCAAGATAGCCATCCATCGGCGATTGAGTTATGTGATGTACATCTGGGGGAGTCTATTTATGAATATCTTGATAAAGTTTTACAACCATTAGAAGTACCAGAAGTGATCAATGAAAAGGGAGGAATTTAGTTGAGAACCCTTCAGCTGCCTTTACCAGATGCACTAGAAGATACAATGATACCGGATTTTGTGGAAAGAGTTTCTTTTCTATCTGCCCACATTTTGCACGTTGATCTTCTTGAAGAGGAATCTGTTATTGAAGTAACAGTCGATCATACGGGAGATGCAGAGGCAATATCAGCTGCGTTTTTAAAATTATCGTCAAATGTAGCTCAACTGCGGAGATTTCGTGAAAAGGAAATGAAATCAAATATTCATTTAAAAAGTGAGCCTGTTCATTCGAAACTAAACGGGGATGACCAAAAGAGAACCTTCTATGATGAAATTGAAATGGAGCTCGCACACTATTTTGATCAATTATTCTTAAGTTTGGGGGCTTCACTTGGAGCCAAATTAAGAAGATACCCTTCTACGATGAGTAAAGAATTAATGGAAAAGTGTAAATACCATACGAATTTCCCACAAAATATTTATTCTGTCTTTGAAATACCTCATGATTACCAGGTTATTGATGACATTCGAGAAAAGCATCATGGTTTTTTGCCTGAACACTTCCAGCAAGCAGGTCGTTTTTTACAGCCATGTATTTGTTATCACTGCTATGAGGAATGGGAAGGGAAGACCTATACAGACAATCAAATGATGACAGCAGCTGGGCAGTGTTTTAGACATGAAATTTCTTGGAAAGTAGATCCTCTAAGGAAACTAGAATTTAGTATGCGTGAAATTGTCTTTATCGGTGATAACGAGTACATCAACGAAACAAGAAAAACACTTCTTGAACACACATGGCAATGTTTTCATCAGCTTGGCCTTAGTGGAAAGGTTACCACCGCAAATGATCCCTTTTTCTTTTATGATGATATGGATAAAGCGAATTATCAATTAATGGCGAACAGCAAATATGAGTTAGTAGCTGTGACAGAAAAGAAAGACGTTTCGATCGCTTCATTTAACGATTGTGGAGAGATGCTTTGTGAAAGGTTCCAAATCAAGGGAGAAGATGATATGCCGCTTTATTCAGGTTGTGCCGCATTTGGTATCGATCGATGGGTTCAAGTGTTTTTACAAACTTACGGTCGAAATCGAAAGAATTGGCCGGATGAAATGTTTCATATAAAGGAGGGGCAATATGCTGCAAAGTAATCTGACTCAAGAAGAGCACACAGCCCTCATTTTATCTAATCCCTTTTTAGAAGACAGCCAGATAGAAGAGATGCAGGAGCTTCTATATCAGCAGCAAGACTGGAATGTCATTCTCGGAATGCTGCATGTTCATCGGACAGCAGGTATTGCATGGAAAAATATTAAACGTTACGCCATTCATTTAAGAAAAGATTTTAAAGCAACTTATTTTTTAAAGTCATTAGAGATTATGTATAAGGGGCAAATAGAAACGGCACGAGACAATATCACGTTAAACGATCAGTTATTCCAAGCACTAGATCAAAAAGGAATTGAGTATGCCATTGTAAAAGGAAGTGTGATTGGTCAGTGGGCATACGGCGATGTAGGGCTTCGCTTATTTGGGGACAACGATCTCTTTATCTCACAAGATCAGCTGCAAGAAACTGGACATGTATTAAAAGAATTAGGCTATATTCAAGGTTCTTGGAATTATGAAACGGAGACAGTCACACCTGCGAAACGAAAAGACATTCTTTACCTCATCATGAACTCACATCAAACCTACACCTACATGAAACCTACACCAGAATGCCGCTTTATTGACTGTCATAAAATCGATGTTCAGTTTTCAGTTGACCTCATGACAGGAAACCGGACAGATTCAATTGTCCAAGAAATGCTGTCTAGACGAATTCAAACGTCTGTTGACGAGCACCTTGTATGGTCATTAAAAGAAGAGGATATGCTGATTTTCTTATGTATTCATTTCTACAAAGAGGCGATTTATTTAAATGAAGTCGAGTCAATGAAAGATTTACTGCTTTATAAGCTGCTTGATATATATGGCATGTTTATGAGAGAAGATCTATTGAATGTGGAGCTGTTTGTCCGTCGAACGAAAGCGTATGGTTTTGAAAAGATGGTCTATTTTGCTTTGCATTATGTGAATGAAGTCTTTCCTCATACGATACCTGATCTTGTCATGGATGCACTTCAGCCTGAATCACTTGCTTATTTATCCGAAGTACTGGATGCAAATGATGTTGTTCATACCTGGAATCAGCCCATCCGTAAACGATTCTTTCACATTAATCGGTCTTTAGAAATACAAAAGCATTCTGTTCATAAGGAGTAGTGTGATGAAAGATCCGGCAGCGCTATTTGATTTTAAGGGAAGAAACGACGTCATATGGTTTGGGAATATGAATCAAGAACAAAGCTGGGATCAAACAAAAGCTTTACCTGTTATGACAGACCATGTTCAAAATGAACTAGTTCTCCAGCAAGAACAACAACTGCTTTTGATTGCTTCTAAGGATCATCATGTCATCATGCATCATCAGCCTGAACCTGCTTTTTTAGCCTATTTGGAAAAGCAAGGTGTCGAGCTTCCGCATATGATTCAAAAAGAAGATGCCTTGAAATTAAAGGGACTCATTGTACCGTATCTTTTAGATGAATCGGTTGAAAAAGCATCATCGCTTGAAAAAAGAAAGATTTATGGCTCAAATTCAACACTCGTAAAGCGATTCAATCATAAGATTTCGACTAGAAAATGGGCAGAAGAACATCAGTTTACCGTCACGTGTGGTGCTATTTGTCAAAATGCTGACGAGTTAAAACAGACGTATGAAGAATTAAGAGCGAAGCATTTCTCAAAAATGGTTCTGAAAATACCTTATGGATCATCTGGTAAGGGACTTCGTATTTTAAAAAACGAGAGAGAATTCAAGCAGCTAGTGACCTTTATTGAAAGAAGAAAAATCCAAACAGACCTTCTCTTAGAGGGGTGGCATCCGATTAAGCGATCTTTAAATGCCCAATTGCTCATTCAAGAGGAAGGATCACACTTACTTTCAATTACAGAACAGAAAATCAATGAGGACGGCATCTACTTAGGGACCGATTTTGCGCCTATTTATGAACAGGACAAAAAACGTGAATATGAAGTAAGCATGCATCGAATTATAGAACTACTATATGAAGAAGGGTATCGAGGTGTGGTTGGCGTTGATTCGATCATTGATATAAATGAACAGCTCATACCGATCATTGAAATAAATGCCCGGTTCACGCAAGTTACTTATTTACTCCCAATCATTTGTCGTTTTTTTTCAACCTACGAATATATTGAAAGCCGCTTTAAAAGATTCTCATGCAGTGCCGACCTGCCGTTTGAAGATGTGTTAACGGAGGTAACCGAAGCACTCGATCCGAGAGAAGATGGTGGGTTTTTTATTTATACTTTCGGTAAAACGAGAGCGGATGATATGTGGCATTATCGCCTGTTTATATTGTTTTACCATATGAAGAAGGATAAGCAGATTCATATGCTGACAAAGTTTGATGATATGGAATTTTCAGCAGAAAGGGGGAGAGAATTTGCCAAAAAATGACTCTACGCTCTTAGAGAAAGCGAATGGTTATGGGACGCCGATGTATGTATACGATGGAGATGCATTGAAAGATCACTATGATCACATTACAGCATGGCTCCATCAATCAGCTGAGGTGTTCTTTTCATTTAAGTCCAATGGAAATGTCTCGATTGCGTCATTGTTACGGTCTTTTGGCGCTGGTATAGAAGTGGCTTCTGCAGGAGAGCTCCTTATGGCTGTTAAAGCAGGTTATTCGCCGCAGCATATCATTTTTTCTGGACCAGGTAAGCAGAAGCAAGAGATCGATGTCGCTATCCAGCATGAGATCTATTGTATTATCGCGGAATCAAAGGAAGAGCTTATTTATATCGCAGAGTCTGCAAAGCATCAAAACAAACAGGCATCAGTAGGCATTCGAATTAACCCTGAATCCATTGAGTCACGAGCAAAAATCAAAATGGGCGGAGTTCCAAGTCCATTTGGGATAGATGAATCCAAACTGAAAGACGTATTTGACCTATTTCAGAAGTATGATCATTCGCTTGTTTTTAAAGGGATTCATATGTATTTGGGAACCCAAGTTCTTGATGAAACATCGCTTTTATCATCGTTTGAATACACGCTTAATACAGCTGTTCGAATCAAGAAAGAATATGGACTAACATGCCAGATGGTTGATTTAGGCGGCGGGTTTGGAATTCCGTATTTTCAGCATGAGACACCTCTTCATGCTGAACGGTTATTTCAAAACGTAGCGGAATTGATTCGAGTGTACGAAACTGAGCTGGAATTTCCGAGGTTTATTATTGAGATGGGGAGATTCCTTTTAGCGGAATGTGGTGTTTATTTAACATCTATACAATATGTAAAAGAATCAAAAGGGCAGACGTTTTTAATTGCAGATGGAGGAATGCATCATCATCAAGCGATGACGTTTAGAGGCAGGCTGCTCCGCAATAATTATCCAATGCGGCTCATTAAACCTTCCAACAAACCTTCGGCTGTAGTGAAACAATCGATTGTTGGTCCACTTTGTACCCCAGAAGACTTAATCGGCAGAGAGGTAGAGCTTCCGCAAGGCGATGTAGGTGATCTTCTTTGTATTGAGAAATCTGGGGCATACGGACTTTGCTACAGCCCTACCTTATTTTTAGGTCATTCTTCTCCGCTAGAGCTGCTTTTGTTTGAAGGAAACGATTATGTCATTCGAGATAGAGGGGCCCCGGATGATCTTTTATTGAAACAAAATAGATTATTTTTTATACAAAGGAGGGATGAATATGACACTGACGGAGCTTCGTCAAGAAACGATTGATCGTCTTGTTTTGCAATTTTCGGAAAGGGCGAGTCAGCTTGATGATGAATTTCAGTTCCCGCATCAAAATCTAGACGAGCTGATTAATTGTGGATTACATGTCGCCAATATGCCGAAACAAGACGGGGGTCTTGGATATGGATTTGAAGAAACGGTGACTCTTTTGTCACACATATCTAAAGGATGCGCGTCGACAGGACTCATTATGGCGATGCATTACTATTCGCTCGGCGCATTTTCTGAAGTGCTTACAAGTGAGCAGCAGGCCGTAGTTTTTGAAGATATTTGGCGTTCAGGAGAGCTGATCGCTTCTGTTAGCGATCCGAATGTGATTTTTATTTATCAGCGTAAGCAAATGGGCGGGATTCCGACCATTACCGCAGAGAAAACAGATGGCGGATATCTTGTGAGTGGAACTAAATTCACAGTGACTGGAGCACCGCGCATTAAATATTTACCGATTTATTGTCAGTATGCGCCGTCGTCATGCACATCTCAATATGGAATGACTGCGCTCTTAATGACATTACCGAGTGAAGGCGCTGCGATTGAGGAATCGTGGAATTATTCGGGTATGAGAGCATCGATGAGTCATCACATTCATTTTGACCAAGTGTTTATACCCGATCATCAGCTCATCGGTCGAGAAGGCTACGCAATAGAAGATACTGAAAATTTAATCTATTGGTTTCGTCTAGCTGTTACAGCTGTTTATTATGGCATTGCAAAATCAGCATATGAACATGCCCTCGGTATGGCATATAAAAGAAATGATCGAATTTCCAAGAAAAAATCAGCCTTTTTACCAGGCCAGCAATTTCGTATTGCAGATATGAAAATTAAATTGGATGTTGCACATTCTCAGCTTATGGCCTGCGCTCAGCAAGCAGATCAAGAAAAGAGACAAAATCATTACACAAGTGATTTGTATACGAAGACGCTGATTACAAAACATTTTGTGACGCAAGCAGCAGAAGAAATCGTGCAGCTAGCTTCTCAGGTCGAGGGCTTTTCTTCATTACAGCAAGGATCGTTGCTTGAACGTTTAAGCCGAGATGTGAAAGCGGCAAAATTTCATCCGCCTTCTGAAGATTTATTAAAAGAAGTGATTGCGAAAAAAGAGCTGGGTATTATCCCGTTAAAAAATCGCTGGGTATAAAAAGGAGGAGACATATGTGGCTACTGCAGCACCTATTTACCGGAACAATTATTTAAACTGTTCTCAATTAACGATTGCAGCCATGCTTCTTAGAAAAGGGATTGAAATTGATAGGGTTTGGAGGCAGGCAGGCCTTGTTTATAGACCTCAAGACAAAGGGTTTGTTTTGATCGGTTCCTTTAAACATTTTCGCGAGGATATTCTCCATCATAATGGCATTCATTTAGAAGAAATTTTTTACACGGAAGAGGAATTAGACCTCTATATCAACCGTGTGTTTAAACAGCATCCAAGCACAGGGACTGTCTCTGTTTCCTTAGATATATTTGAATTACCGTACTGTCCATTTTACGAAAGAGAACATGGGTATCACACATTGGAAGTACTTGAGGTAAATGATGATCATGCAGTGGTCAGTGACCATGCTTACTCCTATCATGGCACATTGAGTAAAGACCACTTGATGAAAGCTGCCCGCTCTGTATATGAACATACACCTCGAACCGAGAATCGTTATAAGTGGATCAAACATGTGGAACTTCAGAAAGAACCGGATGTACTGGTGATATTAAAGGAGCATGCTGCCATCTTAGAAGGAGCACCGCCGCATTTTGATTTGCCTGGAGCTGTCACAGGGCTAGGTGCTATTTCAATCATTCAAAAGGATTATATTGATAGTATCAAAGACAATGAAAATGGAAATTTATTAGACAATGTTTATTTTGAAGGATTAAAGGATGTGGCCAACTCTAGAAAACATATGGTGACATTCTTATCTTCTTACGAAAATGAGCTTTTACATCCCCTTATTCAAGCGTTTGAAGATGCTTATCAAAGCTGGACAGTGCTCGCCAATTTTACGGCTAGAGTAGGCCTCAGTAAAAATCCTCGCAGTATGATAGACAGGACGGCGAATCGGTTTCAAAAAACATTAGAAGTGGAGACCCGCCTGCTTACAGAACTAAAAGAGGTGATTCAAAATGAAGACCTATCAAACTCTCTCTCTTCATGATTATGTCAATAATAGAGGCATCACATATCAAAATGAATATGACAAAGGTCAATTAACAATTGGCGGAGCTTCTTTACCGGCTGAGTTAATCATGAACGTGCAAGATCCTATGATCGAAGGGATTCCTTTTCAGTTCATATATCAAGATCAAGGAGACAATATTGAATTAGAGGGACAGTCTCTTCGTTTTCCGCCACTTGAAGCAGAAGCGCTTCATGTCGTTGGCTGTTCATCCAATGGCAATCTTTACGAAGAGATTTCGTTATTACGAGAGGGGAACGTTGTCTGTGAGACTCGGCTTTCATTAACGGATGTGATTGAACGTGAACCTGCATTTCATGATCGAGCGGCATATGCATTTGATTATATTCATACGGTATCCGGCATTAATCATCATTTGACATCAAACCTATGGCTTGATTCGCTCACCTTTTCGCAAAAAGTCGTTTTTGATGAAATTCGCTTTCAAGATAATCCATTTATGCATATTTTCGCAATGACGATTCAGCAGTCAGATCATTAATGGAAGGGAGCCATGTCTATGTGCGGCATTGCAGGCTATTGTCATTTTAACCAAGCGCCACTTGATCCTCACATCTTACTGAAGATGAAAAACGCACTTGCTGTGCGTGGACCTGATGATAGTGGTGTCTATCAAGATGACTCAGTTGGTCTGGTTCATACGCGGCTTTCAATAATTGATATTCAATCTGGGCCGCAACCAATAACAAATGAAGATGATTCTATATGTGTGATTCTAAATGGAGAGATTTATAATTTCAAAGAATTAAGAGAGAACTTATGGAATAAAGGCCATTTGTTTCGCACAGAGACAGATACAGAAGTGCTTGTTCATGGCTATGAAGAATACGGAATTTCCTTTGTTGAGCAATTAAACGGAATGTTTGCAGCTGCGATATGGGATAAAAAGAAGAAAGCACTTTATTTGTTTAGAGACCGTTCTGGGATTAAACCGCTGTATGTTTCAGAATGCCGGGGAGGGCTTATTTTTGGTTCGGAAATGAAAGCTCTTTTTCAGCATCCAGACATACAAACTGCTATTGAGCCGGACGCTGTTCTTAGTTATTTATCCTTCCGTTATTCGATCGGCGAGCAGACTTTTTTTCAAGGCATTCAAAAATTACCCCCAGGTGTCATCTTGAAAATAGATGAAACAGGCATAACAAAAGAGACCTACTGGCAATATCCGCTCCCAGCTGATGGGATCGATCAGGGAGAACGTTATTATCAAAAGGAATTGTTTGAATTAATTCAAGATAGTGTGCAAAAACAGATGATGTCTGACGTGCCTGTGGGAGCTTTTTTAAGCGGGGGAGTGGATTCGACTTCGATTGTCGCTTTGATGTCCAAATACAAAAACGAGAATATTCATTGTTTTTCGACCAGCTTTGAAGAGGAGGGCTTTTCTGAAGAAAGCTATGCCAAACTCGCGGCAGATCAATACAATGTGAAGCTTCACTCACATCGAATGAGTGAAGAAGAGTATTTTCAATTATTGCCTGAAGTTGTGAAGCGAAGAGATCATCCTCTTTCTATTCCTCATGAAGTCGCTTTTTACCATATGTCACGGGAAGCAAAAAAGCACGTGACGGTAGTTCTATGTGGTGAAGGAGCGGATGAATTGTTTGCAGGTTATGGACGTGTCTTTAGGAGTCCAGCAGATTGGCGGAAAATTGTATGGCTTCAAAAAAACCGAAAACTGTCCTCTATCCTTTCGAAGGTATTATTTGAACCATCCTTTCAGCAGCAGGTGGATCAATTGATCGACCTTGAAGGTGAGATGGATCATTACAAAAAAAGGTATGCATGGTTTACTGCTGGCGAAAAAGAGCAGCTTTTAAGTCGGCACGCTGGTTCAATTGACCCTCCTGACTCACACATGAACCAGTTTATTGCCCATTGCTTTCAAAAGATGGAGGGTGCGTCGTATGAAAATAAACTGCTCTATTTATTCCAGCAGATTCATTTACCAAATCTGTTAGACCGGCTTGATATGATGACGATGTCACATGGACTAGAAGCGCGTGTTCCATTTCTTGATCATCGCATCATCCAATTTGTCAATGACATGCCCTTCAAATATAAGCTTCCTTATAAAGGACTGCCTAGCAGGCTGCAAGCATTTTTTCAGTCGAGTCTCAAAACGAGTGAGGTACAAGACATTCCGAAATATATGTTAAAAAAGACAATGGAGCAAACGGTGGATAAGCGTATATTATATAGAAGGAAAATGGGTTTTCCGGTTCCAGTGTATCATTGGATGAGCAAACGAATGAAAGAAATCGAAGAGAAGCTTCTTGATCAACAAAGCTTTGCAACAGAACTGTTTCAAAGAAAGCCACTAGAACAATTTTTACGAAATCATTCGAATCAGAAAAACAAAAATGGAGCGGATCAAAAAGTCTGGATGCTGTACAACTTGGAATTATGGCATGATCACTATATGAAAGGGACGCAGCTTTCTCTCCAAACGAGTCATTAAAGAGATCCGGTCTATTCCCCTTGTCTGTTGCATATATGATACGGAAGGGAAGTGATGCGATTTTGAGGCTGAGTGAACTGTCGGGAAAAGAGATTGTCGATATTAAAAGAGCGGAGCGGCTTGGCGTGCTTGGACAAACTGATCTTGAAATCAATGAACAGGACGGTCAAATTACAGCACTCATTATACCTTCCGTGAAGTGGTTTGGCTTTCGAAAACAAGGAAATGACATCCGCGTCCCGTGGAATCACATTCAAAAAATAGGATCAGATATGATCATTCTCGATGTGCCTGAAGAACTTCAGCCGCACGGAGAAAAAGAGCACCCACAATAATGGGTGCTCTTTTTCTTTTCTCTTTCTGATTCGTTCACAGGCTGAATCCTCTCCTCATATGCTGAAAGGGAGATTCAGAAAATATTACAGACTTTTTTAAATAAAGAAGGTGAACGGTCAGTATGTTGAGCGGTTTAACGGTTGCGGTGATCGGGGGAGATGCAAGGCAGCTTGAAATTATTCGCAAGTTGTCACAGCAGCATGCCAAAGTGTTTTTGGTCGGATTTGATCAGCTGGATCATGGATTTATCGGTGCTGAAAAGCTGAAAATGTCTGAACTTCCATTCGAACAAGTAGACAGTATGATCCTGCCAGTATCAGGGGCAACGGATGAAGGCGCTGTTGCTACAGTTTTTTCAAACGAGCAGGTCTTGCTGGAAGCGAAATATTTAGAAAGAACCCCTGCCCATTGTACCTTGTACTCAGGTATTTCAAATACGTACTTAGACAATCTGGCAAAGCAGGTGAACCGGAAGCTTGTGAAGCTGTTTGAGCGAGATGATATTGCCATATATAACTCTATTCCAACAGTTGAAGGAATTATCATGATGGCCATTCAGCAAACGGACTATACGATTCACGGGTCTCACGTCGCTGTTCTCGGACTTGGAAGAACAGGACTCACCATTGCCCGCACATTTCGGGCACTAGGGGCAGACGTAAAAGTAGGGGCGGCAGACACAGCACATTTAGCGCGGGCCTTTGAGATGGGGCTTGATCCATTTTCAATGGACCAGTTAAAAGAGGAAGTAACGGATGTTGATATTATCATCAATACCATTCCAAGTCTTGTATTAGATTCATCTGTCATCGTCAGCATGACACCAAAGACACTCATTTTGGATATCGCCTCCCGCCCAGGCGGAACAGACTTTGACTTTGCACAAAAGCACGGAGTGAAGGCACTTCTTGCACCAGGACTCCCAGGGATTGTTGCACCAAAGACAGCAGGACAAATCATTGCAAAAGTGCTTTCCGGGCTTTTATGTGAACTTGCGGAGGAAAAAAGGGGGATGGAATCATGACAACATTAAAAGGGAAAAGAATCGGCTTTGGTTTAACAGGTTCCCACTGTACGTATGAAGCCGTTTTTCCGCAAATCGAAGCGCTTGTAAAAGAAGGGGCAGAGGTGCGTCCAGTAGTGTCGTACACGGTGCAGAGCACGAATACGAGATTTGGAGAGGGAGCCGAGTGGATCGAGCGGATTGAGAAGCTGACTGGATTTCAAGCGATTGACTCAATCGTGAAAGCAGAGCCGCTTGGACCTAAGCTGCCGCTTGATTGTATGGTCATTGCTCCTTTAACTGGAAACTCAATGGCGAAATTTGCAAATGCCATGACAGACAGTCCTGTTTTAATGGCTGCTAAAGCGACCATTCGAAATCATCGACCTGTCGTTTTAGGTATCTCAACAAATGATGCGTTAGGCTTAAATGGTACAAATCTGATGAGACTGATGTCGACAAAGAATATTTTCTTTATTCCGTTTGGCCAGGATGATCCATTCAAAAAACCGACCTCTATGGTCGCAAATATGGATCTGCTATCTCAAACAGTAGAAGAGGCACTCCAGCATAGACAAATTCAACCAATTTTAATTGGACCAAACGAATAATAGATTCACTAGAAAATCATGAAAGATTCAAAAAAGATGCTTCAAGCCTTGCTTTTCTATGGTAAAATAAAATGTAAAAAGTCATAGGATGGCCATCCGAAAGAAAAGAATCGTGGATGGGTCGGAAGGAGTTTTACTGATGGGAAGAGGATTGCATGTAGCTGTAGTTGGAGCGACTGGAGCTGTCGGTCAACAAATGTTAAAAACACTAGCTGACAGAGATTTTGAAATGGATACACTTACTCTACTATCCTCAAAACGTTCTGCTGGAACAAAAGTGACATTCAGAGGCCAAGAGTACACTGTTCAGGAAGCAACACCTGAAAGTTTTGAAGGAGTGAATATTGCATTATTCAGTGCTGGAGGAAATGTTTCTAAAGCGCTGGCTCCTGAAGCAGTCAAACGAGGTGCGATTGTTGTAGACAACACTAGTGCTTTTCGTATGGACGAAAACATCCCTCTTGTCGTACCAGAGGTAAACGAAAAAGACTTGCATGATCATCAAGGAATCATTGCAAACCCTAACTGTTCAACGATTCAAATGGTAGCGGCATTAGAACCGCTTCGTCAGGCGTATGGAATGAAAAAAGTCATTGTCTCTACGTATCAAGCAGTATCAGGTGCGGGACATGAGGCCATTGACGAACTATACAGCCAATCACAAGCCATTTTAAATAAAGAAGTTGTAACACCTGAAGTTATGCCTTATCAAATTGCATTTAATGCGATTCCGCAAATTGATAAATTCCAAGACAATGGCTATACATTCGAAGAAATGAAAATGATCAACGAAACGAAAAAAATCATGCATATGCCAGAGCTGGAAGTAGCGGCAACATGCGTGAGACTTCCAATTGAAACGGGACATTCAGAATCTGTCTACGTCGAACTAGAATCAAATGATGCAACAGTGGAAGACCTCAAAACAATTCTAAAAGATGCACCAGGAATTACGCTGCAAGATGATCCATCTCAGCAAATTTATCCAATGCCTGCAGATGCTGTTGGGAAAAACGACGTCTTTGTCGGCCGCATTCGGAAAGATTTGGACCGTCCAAACGGGTTCCATATGTGGATTGTATCTGATAACCTGCTTAAAGGTGCTGCATGGAACTCAGTTCAAATTGCAGAAAGCTTAAAAGCATTAAAATTAGTTTAACATTCAATGGATGATGAGGACGAACAGAAGAGAGTTAGGCATCTTTCGCCTGCTCTCTTCTGTTACGTCATAATGAACTTGGAGTGAAAACAGTGAAAATAATTGTCCAAAAATTTGGCGGTACATCTGTCAAAGATGATCAAGGTAGAAAAAGGGCACTTGCACATATCTTATCTGCAAAAGAGAAAGGCTATAAGTCGGTTGTCGTCGTTTCTGCAATGGGACGAAAAGGCGATCCCTATGCGACAGATACGCTGCTTGGTCTGCTTTACGGCAGCGCGCAGCATATGACAAATCGAGAAAAAGACTTGCTTGTTTCCTGCGGAGAGAATATCTCAGCTGTTGTGTTTTCAAGTATGCTGAATGAAAACGGTCTAAAGGCTGTAGCGATGACTGGTGCTCAGGCTGGCTTTGTAACAGATAAGGAGCATACAAGTGCGAAAATTATTGACATGAAGTGCGAACGTCTGGAGGCAGCACTGTCTGAACATGATGTTGTCGTTGTTGCTGGATTCCAGGGAGCCGCGAAAAATGGAGACGTGACAACAATCGGACGAGGTGGCAGTGATACGTCCGCCGCTGCTTTAGGCGCTGCATTGCAGGCAGACTTTATTGATATTTTTACAGATGTAGAAGGCGTTATGACAGCAGATCCCCGTATTGTTGAAAATGCAAAACCGCTGAGAGTCGTGACATATACGGAAATTTGCAACCTCGCATATCAAGGGGCAAAAGTCATTCACCCAAGAGCTGTCGAAATTGCGATGCAAGCAAAAGTACCAATGAGGGTCCGTTCAACATACTCTGATGATGAGGGCACACTCGTTACATCACACTACTCAGATAAAATGAGCCATGATGTGTACGATCGCCTCATTACGGGTATTGCACATGTTAATGATGTGACGCAAATCAAAGTTCCTGCAAAAGAAGGTCAGTACAGCGTACAAACAGAGGTCTTCAAAGCAATGGCAAACGCACAAATCAGTGTCGACTTCTTCAACATCACACCGAGTGAAATTGTGTATACAGTGACAGGTGCAATGACTGAAAAGGCAACGTCGATCCTAAAAGATCTTGGCTATACGCCAATTGTGACAACAAATTGTGCGAAAGTATCAGCTGTTGGCGCAGGCATTATGGGTGTACCAGGTGTCACATCTAAAATTGTATCGGCTCTATCCGAGCAAAACATTCCGATTTTACAATCAGCTGACAGTCATACGACCATTTGGGTGTTAGTGAACGAAGAAAACATGAGAGCGGCTGTCAATGCCCTGCATGAAGTGTTTGAACTTTCAAGATAAATGTGATTGAATCATGATGAGGTGAAAAAAATGAATTTCGGAAATATCGCAACAGCTATGATTACACCTTTTGATAAAAAGGGCAACATCGATTTCCAAAAGCTATCAATTCTCATTGATTACTTGTTAAAAAACGGCAGTGACTCTTTAGTCGTTGCAGGGACAACAGGCGAATCGCCAACTTTATCGAATGAAGAAAAAGTTGCTCTTTTTCAGCAATCGGTCAAATTAGCAAATGGTCGTTGTAAAATCATTGCAGGAACAGGCAGTAATAATACAAATGCGTCTATCAAACTAACGAAAAAAGCAGAAGAAGCGGGCGTTGATGCAGTGATGCTTGTCGTACCTTATTACAACAAGCCATCACAGGAAGGCATGTATGCACACTTTAAAGCAATTGCCGAGTCTACATCTCTTCCTGTCATGCTTTACAATGTACCAGGAAGAACGGCTGCGTCATTAGCACCAGAAACAACAATTAAGCTTGCACAAATACCAAACATTGTTGCCATTAAAGAAGCAAGCGGCGATCTTGATGCCATGACAAAAATCATTGCAGAGACGCCAGAAGATTTCGACGTATATTCAGGGGACGACAGCTTAACACTTCCAGCTGTATCTGTTGGTGCAAAAGGAGTTGTCTCTGTTGCGTCTCATATCGTAGGACTGGATATGCAGCAAATGCTGAAAAGCTATGCTTCAGGTCAAACAGCGAATGCAGCATTGATCCATCAAAAGCTGCTTCCAATCATGAAACAGCTTTTCTCAGCGCCAAATCCAACGCCTGTCAAAACAGCCCTTCAGCTGAAAGGACTAGACGTCGGATCTGTTCGTCTTCCGCTTTTGCCTTTGTCAGAAGAAGAGAGACTGAATTTAAGCAGCGTTTTAAACAGCTGATCAAAACAAAAGATTTCGTAAGCGGTCATTCTCAGATGTCCCTGAGTATGACCGTTTTTTATACATAAACACTTTCTTAAAATGTGACTTCATCTTGTTTTCTAAAATTAGATTCAGTTATAATAGCATTAAGCGATGATGGACGGGCTTGAGACTAGGAGGATAAGAATTTTGAAAAAGAAAAATACAGAGAACGTAAGAATTATTGCACTCGGAGGCGTTGGAGAAATCGGGAAAAACCTATATGTCATTGAGATTGATTCGGACATATACGTGGTAGATGCAGGCTTAATGCATCCAGAAAACGAAATGCTAGGCATTGACGTCGTCATTCCTGATATCTCTTATTTAACAGAACGTGCTGATCGGGTGAAAGCAATTTTTCTTACCCACGGACATGATGAAGCAATCGGAGGCGTATTCCATTGCTTGAGCAAATTGTCTGTACCAGTCTACGGAACGAAGCTGACCCTTGCGTTACTTCGAGAAAAATTAAAGCAGTATGGCTTCAATCAAAAAGCTGATTTGCGTGAGGTACATGCAAAGTCAGTCATTACTTTTGAAACAACAAAAGTATCATTCTTTAGAACGAATCACAGCATCCCTGATTCAGTAGGGATCAGCTTCAAAACATCTCTTGGTTCAATCGTATGCACAGGTGATTTTAAATTTGATCAAACCCCAGCGCTTAACCAAGCCTGTGACATCGGAGAGATTGCGAAAATTGGAAACAATGGCGTTTTAGCACTACTTTCAGACAGTGCAAATGCTGAAAAACCAGGCTATACACCTTCTGAGGCGCTCGTCCAAGACGAAATCTCAAATGCGATGTACAATGCTGAAAATCGGGTGATTGTTGCTGTGTCTTCATCTAATATTAACCGCGTGCAGCAGATCATTAATGCAACAAATCAAAATGGCCGTAAGCTTGCCGTTGCAGGGAAGAATATGATGACAACCCTTCAGCTGGCGATCAAGCTTGGTTATGTGACAGCAGATGAAGAATTATTTGTACCCGTTCAAGAAGTGAAGAAAATGGCGAAAAACGATGTGGTCATCCTGACTGCTGGAAGCCACGGAGAGCCTCTTGCTGCTTTAACAAAAATGGCGAAGCAAAATCACAAACAGCTTCATATTGAAAAAGATGACACTGTTGTGATTGCATCTACACCACTTCCTGGACAAGAACTCACATACTCTAAAACAGTGGATTTCCTCACAAGAAGCGGAGCACAAGTCATTTTTGCACAAAAACGTGTGCATGTATCTGGACATGGCTGCCAAGAAGAGTTAAAGCTGATGCTGAACTTACTAAAACCGAAGTATTTAATTCCGGTGAATGGCGAATATCGTATGCAAAAAGCACATTCTCGTATTGCCGAAGAAGTAGGTATGAAACGCAGCGACATTTTCTTGATTGATAAAGGAGATGTGGTTGAGTTTAGAGGACAGAACGTCAAAATCGGTGAAAAAGTTCACCAAGGGAACATTTTAATCGATGGTCTTGGCGTTGGTGATATCGGAAACATCGTGTTACGCGATAGACGCCTGTTGTCTCAAGACGGCATCTTGATCGTTGTCATTACGCTCGATAAACAAAAGAAACAATTAATTTCTGGACCTGAAATCATCACAAGAGGATTTGTCTATGTAAGAGAATCCGAAGAGCTGATTGTGAAAGCAACAGAAATGGTCAAAGGGATTGTCAAAGAGCAAACGGAAAATTCAATTGTTGAATGGTCAACATTGAAACAATCCATGCGCGATGTACTCAATCAATTCCTATATGAAAAAACAAAACGTAAGCCGATGATCATTCCAATTATTATGGAAGTGTGATGATAAAGCCCAAAGAGTATAAGCTCTTTGGGCTTTTTTGATGTGGCTTGAGGAATGCGGATGGAATATGGGCTATTTGTTCATAATAGAAGAAGAGTTTGAGGAAAGGATGGAGACAAATGGACGAAAAGAATGAACAGCAGCCTGAGCGAAAGCCAGAAGAAAAAGATAGCATTATGAGCAAAATACAGCAGCTCGGTGAAACAGCCGTTCCGCAGCTGCCGCAAGATACAAATATCCATTGCCTCACCATTATTGGACAAATTGAAGGCCATATGCAGCTTCCACCGCAAAATAAAACAACCAAATACGAACATGTCATTCCACAAATCGTAGCCGTTGAACAAAACCCGAAAATAGAGGGCCTTTTGATCATCTTAAATACAGTAGGGGGAGATGTTGAAGCGGGACTCGCAATTGCAGAAATGCTTGCTTCTTTATCGAAACCAACTGTTTCGATTGTGCTTGGCGGCGGCCACTCGATAGGTGTCCCGATTGCTGTATCGTGTGACTATTCGTATATTGCCGAAACAGCCACGATGACCATTCACCCTGTGCGATTAACAGGTCTTGTCATTGGTGTTCCGCAAACCTTTGAATACTTAGATAAAATGCAGGAAAGAGTCATTAACTTTGTCACAAGCCACTCCAACATTACAGAAGAGAAGTTTAAAGAGCTCATGTTCTCCAAAGGCAATTTGACAAGAGACATCGGAACAAATGTCGTTGGTCATGAGGCAGCGGAATACGGACTCATGAATGAAGTCGGCGGTGTAGGACAAGCGATTAAAAAGTTGAATGAACTTATCGGAGACAGGGCATCTCAAAACGAGGGGCTGATCCAATGATTTTATATACGCCTATGCCATATGAAGCCATTTACGCTGAGGAACAGGGAGAACGTAAACTCCAGCAGGTAAACATTCAAGGTGTGCCAGTGATGGTTGAAATGAAAGAAGATGAAGCAGAAATCGTTCAAGTCATGAGCACCAATCCAATGGATTTTCTCAATCAAGAGCTTGCACCAGGCAAGCGATTGAAGTTACATTTAGGCACCAATCAAACCGACTCATATGAATGATTCTATGCTATAATAAAGGGAAAACTTACAACAAGATGCAGCCAAAACCAGGCTGCATTCTTTCTGATCTTTCGGTAGGTTATATTTTCTTTCGTAGTAAGGTGATGAGTATGGCTAAAAAGAGAAAACGGAAAACGAGAAAAAAACAAAATAAACAGCTAAAACTGAAATATGAATTAAATGGGTTAGTCTGTATTGCCATAGCGATCATTGCCATTTTACAGCTGGGCGTTGTTGGACAAACCTTTGTACATCTATTCCGATTCTTTGCAGGTGAATGGTTTATTCTCTGCCTTATCGGATTATTTCTTTTTGGTGTGACGATTTTCTGGAAAAAACAAATCCCAGATATTTTGACAAGAAGAAAAGCAGGTCTCTACTGCATCATTGCGAGCATCTTGCTTTTGTCACATGTGAAGCTTTTCCAGCATCTTTCATCTGCTGGCGTCATTGGCTCTCAAAGTGTAATTAGAAATACATTTGAGCTTTTCTTGATGGATATGAAAGGTGAAACAGGGTCACCTGATTTAGGGGGCGGCATGATCGGAGCTGTATTGTTTGCTGCTTCTTATTTCTTATTTGCGCAAGCAGGCTCGCAAATCATGGCTATTGTTCTGATGCTGATTGGAATTGTTCTGATTACAAACCGATCTCTTCAGGAAATGGTGAAAAAAGTGACGATTCCTGTATCACAATTTATGGTGAAGCAGTGGAAGGCGTTTGTTGAAGATATGAAAGGAATCAGGCAGGCGAAAAAGAGCGCGTCCTCTCAGAAAACAGGTGAAAAGAAAAAACGTTCACGCATTCAAGAAGAAGATGATGATGATTTGATCTTGATCGAAGAGGAAACGCCGTCTTCTGAGAATAGCCAGCCGATTATTTCAAGCTTTGCAGACAGGGATGACATTCTCACCCCGCCCGTTCAAAAGAAGCAGGCGGCAAAAGAGACAGAGCCTCTTCAAGAGTCTGTGCAAAGTGCACCAGTTCAATCAGATACAGCTGATGAACCAAAAGAGGCACCGCCGATGACATTTACAGAACTTGAAAACAAAGATTACGAATTGCCATCACTTGATATTTTGGCAGAGCCGCAGCATTCAGGTCAGCAAACAGATAAGAAAAATATATATGAAAATGCAAGAAAGCTTGAAAAAACATTTCAAAGCTTTGGTGTGAAAGCAAAAGTCACACAGGTTCATTTAGGTCCAGCTGTGACCAAATATGAAGTATATCCAGATGTCGGCGTGAAGGTCAGCAAAATCGTCAATTTAAGTGATGATTTAGCCCTCGCACTTGCAGCAAAGGACATTCGAATTGAGGCACCGATTCCTGGTAAATCAGCCATCGGGATTGAAGTTCCGAATGCAGAAATTGCCATGGTTTCATTAAAAGAGGTATTAGAATCGAAGCAAAATGACCGTCCAAATGCTAAGCTCCTTATTGGCTTAGGCCGCAATATCTCGGGTGAAGCCGTGCTTGCTGAAATGAACAAAATGCCGCATTTACTTGTAGCAGGTTCGACTGGAAGCGGAAAAAGTGTTTGTATCAATGGCATTATCACAAGTATTCTCATGAGAGCGAAGCCTCATGAAGTGAAAATGATGATGATTGATCCAAAAATGGTTGAATTAAATGTGTATAACGGCATTCCGCACCTTTTGGCACCTGTCGTAACAGACCCTAAGAAAGCTTCTCAAGCACTTAAAAAAGTAGTCAGCGAAATGGAACGCCGCTATGAATTGTTTTCTCATACGGGGACAAGAAATATTGAAGGATACAATGATTACATTAAACGAATGAATCAAACAGAAGATGCCAAACAGCCAGAGCTTCCTTATATTGTTGTCATTGTAGACGAGCTTGCAGATTTAATGATGGTGGCTTCCTCTGATGTGGAAGATTCCATTACAAGACTTTCTCAAATGGCTCGTGCTGCGGGAATTCATTTGATTATCGCTACACAAAGACCTTCTGTTGATGTCATTACTGGTGTCATTAAAGCCAACATCCCGTCCCGCATTGCCTTTAGCGTATCCTCCCAAACAGATTCAAGGACGATCCTTGATATGGGGGGCGCAGAAAAGCTGCTGGGCAGAGGGGACATGCTGTTTTTACCTGTTGGTGCAAACAAGCCGGTTCGTGTGCAAGGCGCCTTTTTATCAGATGAAGAAGTGGAACATGTTGTTGATCATGTGATCACACAGCAAAAAGCCCAATACCAAGAGGAAATGATTCCAAGCGAAGAAACGCAGGATCAGCTTGCAGCTGTGGAAGATGATCTATATGATGAAGCAGTTGAACTGATCATTGGTATGCAGACGGCTTCTGTCTCTATGCTGCAAAGAAGGTTCCGCATCGGTTATACCCGGGCAGCACGTCTCATTGACGCAATGGAAGAGCGAGGCGTTGTAGGCCCATATGAAGGAAGTAAACCAAGAGAGGTTCTTCTCTCAAAAGAACAATATGACGAGCTCTCTTCATAAGTTGAAGAGAGCTTTCGTGAAAAGCAGTAAACGATAGTATGATTATGTTAACTGGATGTCAGACTATTTATTTATTTGCAAAAACATGATATAGTTATGTTCAACTTATCTCGGAATAGAGATTTCTCATCTTATCATTTGCATTGATTAGACGGAGGGAAAACATGTCGACCAAAACAGACAATCGCCATTTATATTTGAAAGTGATTGACCGTATTAAAGAAGATATTCAAACAGGTGTATATGCCGAAAAAGAAAAGCTGCCTTCTGAGTTTGAGCTCTCAAAGCTTTTAGGTGTGAGCAGAGCGACACTGCGTGAAGCCCTTCGTATATTAGAAGAAGAAAAGTATTTAATAAGAAGGCATGGCGTGGGGACTTTCGTCAACTCAAGACCACTTTTTTCGACAGGCATAGAACAGCTGACAAGTGTCACGAAAATGATTGAGCAGGTCAATATGACGCCTGGTACCATCTTTTTATCCTCGCAAGAAGGGGAGCCAACAGAGAATGATGTCATTCGTTTTCAGTGTGATGAATCTGATGGGATTTTTTCAATGGAACGCGTTCGAACGGCAGATGGACAGCCAGTTGTTTATTGTTTAGATAAAATTCCAGTCAAACACCTTCCCGCTTCTTTTACACATGAAGAAGAGTCTCTTTTTGAGCTTTTTGGAAGAGAACCGCACAGTGGGATTAAATATGCAGTTGCAGACATTGAACCAATTGGGTACCACGATCAGGTCTCACCGATTCTAGATTGTGACCCTGAAACGGCGTTATTATTACTCAAACAAATGCACTATGATCAGGATGATCAGCCGGTCTTATACTCCCTCAATTATTTTCGAGCAGATAAATTCAGCTTTCATGTCATACGCAAACGATTTTAAAAAGCAGTCGCTTTCATAGGCGGCTGCTTTTTGTTTGCCATACATAATACTCGTCAAACTTGCCACACTAATACGTAACAGTATATAGAATTGGGTGAATGATGTTGGGCGAGAAAACAGTCAGTAAAAAGAATATCATTGCGTTATCATCAGTCCCTCTAATCATGACACTAGGGAACTCGATGCTAATACCTGTATTGCCAGAGATAGAAAAGAAACTCTCGATCACTTCCTTTCAAGTCTCTCTCATTATTACGGTATATTCGGTTGTAGCAATCTTATGTATTCCAATCGCCGGTTATTTATCAGACCGGATTGGGCGGAAAAAGGTACTGCTGCCGTGTCTTTTAATCGCCGGACTTGGAGGGGCTGTGGCAGCAGTCGCCTCAACAATCATGAAAGAACCGTATATGTGGATTCTTCTTGGCAGGGTCCTTCAAGGTGTCGGTTCAGCTGGAGCGGCACCTGTTGTTATGCCATTTATAGGAGATTTGTTTCATGATGATGAAGAGGTCAGTGCGGGACTTGGGGCCATTGAAACCTCTAACACAGCGGGAAAGGTACTAAGCCCGATTATTGGAGCACTTCTTGCTTCATGGTTTTGGTATGTGCCGTTTTGGTTCATTCCGTTCTTTTCAGCCATCAGCTTTCTCATGGTACTGTTCATGGTAGAGTCGGCAAAAAAAGAGGAGGACCCGCCCTCATTTAAAGAATTTTTAAAATCAACAAAGACCATTTTTAAGCATGAAGGACGCTGGCTTTATGCCATTTTTGCTATTGGCGGTTTTATTATGTTCCTTCTTTTTGGTGTGCTTTTTTACTTATCCGATAATCTAGAGGCTGCTTATCAAATAAAAGGTGTCAAAAAAGGGTTCCTGCTCAGTATTCCGCTCCTTTTTCTATCAATCAGTTCCTTCGTTGCTGGAAAAACGATTGGAAAAGAAAAAGGCAAAATGAGAATCTTTTTAATCGCAGGTATGGCTTTGTTATCACTTTCTTATATTTTTTTATGGTGGAATCACAGCTTTTACGTATTGTTTATCTGTTTAAGCATTGGCGGTGTTGGTATCGGTATTGTGTTGCCTGCACTTGATGCGCTGATTACTGAAGGAATTGAAAAAGAACAGTGCGGTACCATTACGTCATTTTATAGCAGTATGCGTTTTATCGGTGTTGCTTTAGGACCTCCGATTTTTGCCTATCTTATGGATAAAGGGGACTCCATTGTTTTTATTCTCTCGACCATTTGCAGTCTCATTTCACTATTTTTGGTCCTCTTTTTCATCCAGCCAGATGAAGAGGATGAGAGTGAACAATTGAAAACAGTTTAAATATAGAAAAAAGACGGCATTTTGCCATCTTTTTTCTTTTTTATAAATTGACATGTAAAATTTTGATAGTTAAACTAATGTATAGTAATATCTTTTAAATTATCCCAAATTGGAGGTGTTCAAAAACATTCATTTTCTGTCTTTCTTTAGGCAGAAATTGAGCTCGCGTGCTGATGATGGAGATGTGTTTCTTCAACACGTAAGGACAATTGAATAGGTCATCCTGCCATTTGAAGGAGACGCAGTCAGCACTTCAGACACGCTCAAATACAGCAAATTGATTGATGAACTAGAAGGAGCTTGAAGCAGCTATGTTGCAAATAATTAAAGCAAGATGGATTGTATTAGTGGTGTGGATGATAACAGCTGTGATACTGTTTATTACTGCGCCCAATTTAGAGGAATTAACAAGAGAAAAAGGGCAATTAAAGGTTCCGGAGGGGACACCAACAGCTGAGGCACTTCACCTATTGGATAAGCTGTCAGATAAGAACGGGAAAAAAGATACAGGTGTGCTTGTATTCTCCGAACAACATCTGTTCCCTGCGAAAGAGCAGGAATTAAAAAAGGCTTTAGCTGCACTCATGACACATGCCCCAGAACTCCACATTGACGGAATTACTTCATATTTTCATGTAGATCCGGACATTCAAAAACAACTTTTATCAAAGGATAAAAGTACACTTCTTGTTCCATTCAAATTCGACCACTACGAAACAAAAGCTGTGAAGATTAAAGAACAAATTGAGGAAGTTTTAAAGCCCTATCATGTCTCATATGAAATAACGGGTCAAAAATTTGTGGATTCAGATGTCATTAAAAGCTCTCAACAAGGTCTGAAGAAAACTGAACTTATCACGATGATTTTTATTTTCTTTATTTTAATAATTGTTTTCAGATCAATATTGGCACCTGTTGTTCCGCTCATTACGATAGGCATTTCCTACGCTGTCAGCCGGTGTATTGTGGCTTTTCTTGTAGAATATACACAATTTCCTCTATCTAATTTTACTCAGATTTTTATGGTAGCCATTATGTTCGGTATCGGAACAGATTATTGCATCCTGCTGTTAAGCCGTTTTAAAGAGGAGATCGGTCAAGGCCGTGATGTCAAAGAGTCGATTATCGTCACGTATCAATGTGCAGGGAAGACGGTATTTTTCAGCGGCTTAGCCGTGTTAGTCGGCTTCTCAAGTATTGGATTTGCTAAATTCCAATTGTATCAATCAGCCGTTAGTGTTGCCGTTGGAGTGGGTGTTCTGCTGATAGCCCTTGTCACCATCGTTCCCTTTTTTATGTCTGTTTTCGGAAAATCTCTATTCTGGCCATCTAAAAGAGAAAACATTCGGCACCCGCAAAGTAAAATGTGGGAATGGGCTGGGCGCTTTTCATTTAGAAGGCCGCTGATCAGCTTAGGTTTAGTCGCTCTTATTACGGTGCCTCCTATTCTGATGTACGACGGCACCCTATCTTATAACAGTTTAAATGAAATTGGGAATAAGTATGAGTCGGTGTCTGCATTTAATACGATATCAGAGCAATTTGGCTTTGGTGAAGCGCTGCCGCTGAATGTGCTTGTTGAAAGTGACAATAAGCTAGATAATCAAGAAAAGATTGTGATCATTGAAAAACTGACCCGTAAATTAAATGATATTGACGAAGTCAAAACAGTCCGCAGTGTCACGCGCCCTGTTGGAGATGGGCTGAGCCAGCTTTATGTCACCTCTCAAGCGAAAGAACTGGGAGGAGAACTTGGCAAAGGACATGAAGGAATCGGGAAAATTTCTGATGGCTTGACCGAAACAAATCTGGCCCTTCTCAAACAAAAACCAAAAATTGAAGAATCCGCTCAAGGCATTGACAAGCTGATTGATGGAACGAAAGCAATCAAAAGCGGTATCGGAGAAGTCAGGGAATCCCTTATCTCATTAGAAGATGGGGTGAGGCGCAGTAAAGAAGGCGTCGGCACGATTCGAAGTAAAATCAAAGAAGCGAAAAAAGAATTAGAGCAAGAATATCGCAGCAGCGAAACGATGATTCAAGAGCTAGAGCAAGTGGTGAATACACTGGAACGCCATGCGAAATCGAATCAACAGCTGATGACAACCATTAAGAAAGTAAAGAAATCTTATGAAAATCTTTCATTCGAAGCACTAGAAAATCGTCTTCCAGAAGTAAAAGACATGGAAGAATATAAAGAAATCAAGAAAGTATTCAAAGAAACAAAAGGAATGCTTGATCAAGCAGGGGATCAAATGAGTGTATATGAAGAGGAAGCCTCTCACTTTAAGCAAAAGATCAAGCAGGCAGATCAAGTGATCCAAACCTTATCAAGCAAGCAAAAAGAAGTAAAACGACAAGTGCAAGCGCTCATGGATGGGCTTGATCAAATTTATGACGGTCTTGACCAAACAAATGAGGGCCAAAAACAATTGATTAAAGAAATGCCTAAAATTGAAGATGGTGCAGATCAGCTGACAGACGGCCAAAAAGCCATCAAAAAAGGATTTAGCCAGCTTTCATCAAAACTTACATTATTAACAGATGGATTAGATGAAAGTATTGAAGGGCTTGAGCAGGTCAAAAGCGGCTTCACCGAGGCTGACGGCTACTTAAAGCAGCTTCAGCAAGCGCCAGATGAAGAAATAACGGGCTGGTTTATTCCAGAAGAAGTGCTGAAACGCCAAGAATTTAAGCAAATCTTCCATACGTATATGTCTCCAGATCGTAAACTAACGACTTTTGAAGTCATCCTAAATGTGAATCCATACAGCAATGAAGCGATGAAAGGTGTCGCAAAAATTGAGGAAACCCTTGATCAA
Organism: Bacillus sp. Nf3; assembly: GCF_003028545.1. Lineage (NCBI taxonomy): Bacteria > Bacillati > Bacillota > Bacilli > Caryophanales > Bacillaceae > Bacillus > Bacillus sp. Nf3. The sequence goes on from NZ_PYUA01000003.1 coordinate 484,509, forward strand.
TATTTACCTGTAAGTGGACTCAAAAATGCCAAATACGGTGTATCTGGTATCTCAAGTTTAAATGTGGACTTAAAAGAAACGTCTGACGGTGACTTTATTCGAACTGTCATCTTCATGTTAATTGGTATTTTTATTATCTTAATTATTTTATTACGGTCAATCGTCATGCCGGTATACTTAACACTTTCACTGATTTTAACGTATTTTACATCGATCGGGTTAACAGAATGGATCTTTAAAACATTTTTTGGCTACGATGGTGTCAGCTGGGCTGTCCCATTTTTCAGCTTTGTTATTCTTGTGACGCTCGGGATCGATTATTCCATCTTCCTCATGGATCGTTTTAATGAATGGAAGGGAGAGCATGTGCAAGCATCGATGATATCAGCGATGAGAAATATGGGTTCTGTCATTATTTCTGCAGTGGCCATTCTAGCAGGTACGTTCGCCGCTATGCTGCCATCAGGAGTATTATCACTTGTTGAAATTGCAACGGTCGTACTCATTGGACTTTTATTATATGCTTTTGTTGTATTGCCGCTCTTTATTCCGGTTATGGTTCGTATTTTTGGTAAATGGAATTGGTGGCCGTTTAGAACGAAATAATGACTGGCGTCTCTGCTTTGAGCAGAGGCGTTTTTATTTCCTATCCTTTCCTCTGATTGATATAATGTCTATTAAATGGCTGTTTCACGTATATATCAGCTATGTTCTAATACATAATAAATAGGATGAACAAAGGAGGTTTCTCATGACGTACTTACAAGAGAAGACACTGGACACACCTGGTCTTCATACTCATATTGTCAAAACAGAAAAATTTAAAACCGTGACAATCCTTTTTAAAATGCTTGCACCGTTATCCAAAGATGACGTCACCATGCGTTCTCTTTTCCCGCATGTGTTGTTAAGAGGAACAGAAAAGATGCCGAAAACAGGTGCATTGCGTGCTTATTTTGATGAGCTCTATGGAGCAAGCGTTTCAGCAGACATGGCGAAAAAAGGTGAGAATCACATCATTACCTTCCGCTTGGAAATGGCGAATGAAAAATATTTAAAGGATCAAACCCCTTTACTAGAAAAAGGGATTGCCTTACTATCTGACCTATTATTCCACCCGTATGTTGAAGATGGGGTGTTTAGTCAATTATATGTAGATCAAGAAAAACGCACGTTAAAACAGCGAATTCAGGCAGTCTATGATGACAAAATGCGTTATTCGAATTTAAGACTCGTGCAGGAAATGTGTAAAGGTGAACCATATGCACTGCACGTCAATGGTGAAATGGAAGACATCGACGCAATCACCGCTCACTCGCTCTTTGAAGCTTATGAGTATGCGCTTCAATCAAATCAGCTTGATCTTTATGTAGTAGGAGATGTTGACGAACAAGACATCAGCCGAATGGTCTCCCAATACTTTAAAACAAGTGAAAGAGAACCGGTCAAACAACAACAGACTGAATCAGCAAGACCTCAAAATGAACCAAAAGAAGTCATTGATGAAGAGGACGTAAAACAAGGCAAACTGAACATCGGCTTTCGCACACATACAACGATTGCAGATAAAGATTATCCGGCGCTGCATTTGTTTAATGGTATATTCGGCGGTTTCTCGCATTCTAAGCTATTCATCAATGTTCGTGAAAAAGCAAGTCTTGCGTACTACGCTGTGTCTAGACTTGAGAGCTTTAAAGGCTTGATGATGGTCATGTCAGGAATTGAAGTCGGCAACTACCAGCAGGCAGTAGACATCATCAAAGAACAATTTGAAGCGATGCAAAAAGGTGATTTTTCTGATGAAGCAATTGATCAAACAAAAGCAGTCGTCAAAAACCAGCTGCTTGAAACGATCGATACGTCTTATGGGACAGCAGAATATTTGTATCAGCATGCCGTTGTGCCAACTGGGGAAACCCTTGATTCCTTTTTAGAAGCATTAGACCGAGTGACAAAAGAGGACATCATCAAAGTGGGTCAGAAAATCGAATGGGATACGACCTATTTTCTTAAAGGAACGGAGGGTGCTTCATGACAGTGAAAACAATTCAATTCGATCAGCTGCAAGAAACGGTCTATCACGAAAAAATGGAAAGCGGACTTGACGTCTATGTGCTGCCAAAGCAAGGGTTTAACAAAACCTATGCAACCTTTACAACAAAATATGGCTCAGTTGATAATGAATTTGTGCCGCTTGGCAAAGAAGACATGATTCGAGTGCCTGACGGAATTGCCCATTTCTTAGAGCATAAGCTGTTTGAAAAAGAAGATGGAGACGTGTTTCATACCTTTAGTAAACAAGGAGCATCCGCAAACGCTTTTACAACGTTTACGAGAACGGCTTATTTATTCTCTAGCACCTCAAATGTCGAACAAAACCTTGAGACACTCATTGACTTTGTTCAAGAGCCTTATTTTACTGAAAAAACAGTCGAAAAAGAAAAGGGCATCATTGGCCAAGAGATTAACATGTATGATGACAATCCGGACTGGCGTTTATTCTTTGGTCTGATTGAAAATTTATATCAAGAACATCCTGTGAGAATAGATATTGCTGGAACAGTAGCGAGCATTGCCCCTATTACAAAAGATCATTTGTATGAATGCTATGAAACGTTCTATCACCCGAGCAATATGCTTCTATTCGTTGTCGGTCCGGTTGATCCGAAGCAAATTTTAGATCAAGTCAGAGCAAACCAGGCGAAAAAGCCATTTACAGACCAGCCGGAGATCAAACGAAAAGACATTAATGAGCCTGAAGGTGTATACCGGAAAGAATACGAACTTCCAATGAACGTACAAGGCTCTAAATGTATGTTCGGTTTGAAAACAAAAAATCCGCATAAAAAAGGAAATCAGCTGCTAAAGCATGAGCTTGGGATGAACCTCATTTTAGAGACGCTGTTTGGCAAAAGCTCTTTACAATATGAACAGATGTATGAAAAAGGCTTAATTGATGAAACATTCAGCTACGATTATACAGAAGAAGGCGGCTTTGGCTTCACTTCTGTTGGCGGGGATACAAATGATCCCGATCAACTTGCAAAAGTATTAAAAGAAACCCTTCTTCAAGCAAAAAGCCTCATGACAGAGGAGAAAATTGAGCTTGCACGCAAGAAAAAAATCGGTAGCTTTTTAAAAGCCATGAATTCTCCAGAATACATTGCGAACCAATTTACTCGATATGCCTTCTTAGACATGAGCTTATTTGATGTCGTCACAGTGCTGGAACAAATTCAATTAGCTGATATTCAGCAAATTTTAGATGAAGAAATTGATGAAGAACGGATGTCCGTTTTCAAAGTCGTCCCAAAAACAAAATAAATGTAAAAAGACAAACTCATATCGGCAGAGTTTGTCTTTTTTTATGTTCATTGAAAAATCCGCTTTATTTGCGAGGATATTCATTGACAATTGTTTTGTTCGTTAGTTAAACTCTTTAATAGTTAAACACTTAAACTAAAAAGGAGCAGCGTATGGAACACAATAAAATTGCCCAGCTCATCCAGAGGTATGCAGATGTCTATCTCATGATGGAGAAAAAAGTATCGAGTATGATCACAGAAAAGCTTGATAAAGAGCTGACGCTTGATCAATATTACTCCCTTCGATACATCAATTTACATCCGGGGTGTACATCAACAGACCTGGCATATGTATGTAATGTAAACAAAAGTGCTGTAACATCCATGACCAATCGTCTTTTTACGAAAAACTATATTTTTCGTGAACATGATCAAGCAGACAGAAGAAATGTTCACCTGTACGTCACGCCAGAGGGCAAAGATGTAGTCAGCCGAATGGAAAAGCAGCTTCAAGACCTAGTTCGATCTTATTTTGAGAAGCTTGAAGAAAAAGAAATGGAATCATTTATTCAAACATATGAAAAGATCTATCAAGTGATCATCGAAGAGGAGGCACAAAGTACTAATGAGAGCAATCATAAAGGGTAGATGGCTGATCACGATCCTGTGGGTTGTATTAGCGGCAGTGTTACTCATCACCGCTCCTAATATGGCGCAATTAACGAAAGAAAAAGGGCAAATTTCTGTACCAGACGGCTATCCGTCCTCATATGCCAATCAGTTATTAAAGAAAATGTCTGAAAACGGCGATACAGAAAAATCAATCGTCATTGTCTTTCAAGAAAAGAACATTGTGAAAGAAAGAGAAACTTCTTTAAAAAAGGCAATGGACATTTTAGAAAAGGATCAAGACCTCCACATAGAGGACATCACTTCTTACTTTGAAGCCAATAAAGATATTAAAAAACAAATGCTCTCCAAAGATCAAACGACACTTCTTGTTCCAGTTACATATGACTCAAACAAAATCAAAGCGTCTGATTTTAAAGAAAGAGTCAATGAAAAGCTGAAAAGCTTAAACCTGAAATTTGAAATGACAGGGCAGCCGTTAATTGATGATGATGTTATCACAAGTTCGCAGGAAGGCTTGAAGAAAACAGAATTCATTACGATTGGGTTTATTCTCGTCGTCCTTGTTCTTGTCTTTAGATCAGCTGTGGCGCCTTTCGTTCCGTTAGTCGCAGTGGCACTCTCTTACTTGGTGAGTCAATCGATCGTGGCTTATTTAGTAAAATATGTAGACTTTCCGCTCTCGACCTTTACTCAAATCTTTATGGTCGCGATCATGTTTGGAATTGGAACGGACTACTGTATACTGCTTCTCAGCCGCTTTAAGGAAGAGATCGCACACGGTAAAGATAAAATTGAAGCGATTCTCATTACGTATAAAACAGCAGGAAAGACCGTCTTATTCAGCGGAATTGCGGTTCTGATCGGTTTTACATGTATTGGTCTGGCACAATTTCAGCTTTATAAATCAGCTGTTGCAGTAGCAGTCGGGGTTGCTGTGCTCATTGTGGCCCTTCTCACGATTGTACCGTTCTTTATGGCGGTTTTAGGAAAGGTGTTATTTTGGCCGATTAAAGGCGATATTGCTCACCCGCAGTCAAAAATGTGGGAAACAGCAGGCGGCTTTTCATTTAAGAAACCGCTTTTCAGCTTATTAATCGTAGGAATCATTACACTTCCGCCCATTCTGATGTATAAAGGAACCCTTTCTTATAACAGCTTAGATGAAATCGGTAATAAATACGAATCGGTCAACGCATTCAATACCATTTCTGACAAGTTTGGACCAGGTGAAGCACTTCCGGCAACAGTGGTCGTGAAATCAGCTGATGTTTTAGACAACAATGAAGGGCTGATTGCCATCGAAAAACTCAGCCGTGCAATTGAACAAACAGATGGCGTCAGCAAAGTCAGAAGTGCCACCCGTCCTGTCGGTAAAGGGCTGAGTGATCTGTACGTGAAATCACAAGCCAAGGAACTGAACACAGGGCTTGATAAAAGCAATGAAGGATTGAAAAACATCCAAGATGCACTGACAACAATGAGTCAATCCATTGAGGATCAAACGCCGCAAATCAAATCATCAGGAAAAGGGATTAACCAGCTGATTTCTGGTACAGAATCAGTGCAAACAGGCATTCAAAATGTTGAAAAACATTTAAGGGATTTGCAAGACGGAATTGATCAAAACAAAAAAGGTGTAGCAACCATTAAAGCTGAAATCAAAGGTGCGAAAAAGGAATTAATGGCTCAAGTCGCACAAGTGAATCAGCAAGTTTCACTGTATAAAAGCATTTCCAAAGAATTAAAGGCGGCATTAGCGCAAGTGGATACATCATCCTCTGCCGCAGCAGATGTAAAAGCGTTAATCAAACAAGCAAATACACAATTTAGTACACTGGAAAAGCAAATCCCGCAGGTAAAAGAAAATCAATCTTATCAAGCGATCAAAGCTTCGTACAATGAACTTTCTGCGACTTTGCAAGAAGGGGCGAAACAGGCAGACAGCTATGCTAAACAAGCGAAAGAAGCTAGAAAGCAGCTTGAAGCAGCTGATGCCTTTATCGCAAAAGCTTCAGAGCAGCAAAAAGTCTTGACGAGTCAAATCGATGAACTCATTGCTGGCTTAGATGCAGTTGAAACTGGACTGGATCAAACGTCTAAAGGCCAAGGACAATTAGCTGATAATATGCCAAAGCTTGCAAATGGAGCGGGCGACATCATTAATGGTCAAAAGCAAATGAAAGAAAAGATTGGCGGCTTTGGGGATGATCTGACAAAGCTGACAGATGGTCTGAACAAAAGTGTTAATGGACTGGAGAAAATTTCGAGCGGCTTAATGGGTGCAGGTGACTACTTAGATGAACTGAAAAATGCACCAGATCAAGACATGGCCGGCTGGTTTATTCCAAAAGACGTCTTAAAAAATAAAGCGTTCAAGCAAGTATTTGATTCATACATGTCAGATGATCGCAAGATGACAAAAATTGATGTCATTTTAGAAAAAAATCCATATGGAAATGAAGCTCTGTCGACAATAAAACAAGTGGAAGCTTCTGTTGAAAGGGCACTTCCTGAAACAAACCTAAAAGATGCGTCATTTGGTGTTTCAGGTGTATCAAGTATGAACGCTGATCTGAAACAGCTGTCAGACCAAGATTTCAATAAGACAGTGCTTTACATGATGATTGGTATTTTCCTTATTTTGGTGATCTTGTTCCGTTCGCTTGTTATGCCGCTGTACTTGGTAGGTTCACTCATATTGACTTACTTTACAGCAATCGGTATAACAGAATTTATTTTCACCCATTTCTTCGGATATCCAGGCATTAACTGGGCTGTACCATTCTTTGGATTTGTCATATTAATGGCGCTCGGAGTCGATTATTCGATTTTCTTAATGGAGCGGTTTAATGAATACAAAACAAAAGACATCCAGTTTGCCATGACCGAATCAATGAAAAATATGGGGTCTGTCATTATGTCTGCTGCTGTTATTCTGGCAGGAACATTTGCCGCAATGCTTCCATCAGGTGTGCTGTCTCTCTTGCAGATTGCAACACTTGTCCTCACAGGACTTTTATTGTACGCACTCGTTGTGCTACCATTGTTCGTACCTGTAATGGTGAAATTGTTCGGATCAGCCAACTGGTTCCCATTTAAACGAAAAGAATAGTTATTCTATATAGAAAGAAGGAATCAATGTGATGAGTCGTTGGGCGCTGATAACAGGTGCCAGTGGCGGGATTGGGCAGGCAGCAGCCAAAAAGCTTGCCCAAGAAGGCTGCAACCTAATGCTTCATTATCATAAAAATGAACAGGCAGCTGTGCTCCTCGCCGCTCATTTGGATGAGGCATATCACATTCAGACGCATGTCGTTCAAGCAGATTTAGCTATAACGGGCGGAGCAGATGAGCTTGTCAGCCGCCTGCCACTCTGTCCAGATATACTTGTTTTAAATAGCGGCAGGAGCCATGTCGGATTGGTGACAGACACAGAAAAAGATGTATTAGCCAGTATGGTGCAGCTTCATGTCACAAGTCCATATGAGCTTACCCAATCCCTTTTACCTGCCATGATCCAAAAGAAAGCAGGCCATATCATTGCGGTCAGCTCGATATGGGGAGAAACGGGAGCATCGTGTGAAGTGCTGTACAGCATGGTCAAAGGTGCGCAAAATGCGTTTATAAAAGGATTAGCAAAAGAGCTTGCCCCAAGTGGAATTAGAGCAAATGCTGTCTCCCCAGGTGCTGTCAAAACAGACATGATGAATAGTTTTACGCAGGAAGACATCGCAATGCTGGAAGAAGAAATCCCGCTTGGCCGGCTTGCATCGCCTGAGGAAGTTGCCGATGTCATTTGGTTTCTCGCCTCAAAACAGTCAAGTTATATCACAGGTCAAATTTTATCTGTTAATGGCGGCTGGTACTGTTAAAAAACGTGTATAATTCGTCTCTCCATGACAAAAGCTATGGCTGTAATTCATCTTTTCGAATGGAGGAATCGACATGTCTGTACTTGAGAACTGGGACCATTGGAAAAACTTTTTAGGTGATCGCTTAAATCATGCGCAGGATAAAGGTTTAGAAGATGAGACCATCAATAACCTTGCATATGAAATTGGCGGATATCTAGCTAACGAAGTTGAGGCAAAGAACGAGCAGGAAAGAGTACTTGCTGACCTTTGGAGCGTTGCATCAGAAGATGAGCAGCGTGCCATTGCAAATATGATGGTCAAGTTAGTTGAAAATAATAGCTCGCACTAAACAAAAAGAGGGGTCGTTTGTGCCTCTCTTTTTATTTTAACCGTTTCACAACATTGTGCTTTCTAAAAATGTGAAAATGCTTTATGATAAAGGAAGGTAAAAATTTGCCACAATGAAGGGGGTAATATCATTTGGCAAAGCTCGAATGGTATTTTGAATATGAGATACAGGTAAACCGTCCCGGACTTTTAGGAGACATTTCTTCTCTAATGGGGATGCTTTCAATTAATATTGTGACAATCAATGGTGTTGATGTATCAAGACGCGGAATGCTTTTACGCTGTGACCACACAGATCAAATTAAGCGGCTTGAATCAATTTTAAATACAATGGAAACGATAAAAGTAACGAAATTAAGACAGCCAAAGCTTCGTGACCGCTTAGCTGTTCGTCATGGAAGATACATACAGCGTGATGCGGATGACAAAAAGACGTTCCGTTTTGAAAGAGACGAGCTCGGTCTTCTTGTTGATTTTATGGCTGAACTCTTTAAAAAAGAAGGACATAAATTGATTGGGATTCGCGGTATGCCGCGTGTCGGAAAAACAGAATCAATTGTGGCTTCAAGTGTTTGTGCAAGCAAGAGATGGCTGTTTGTATCGTCTACTCTTTTGAAACAGACGATCCGAAGTCAGCTGATCGCAGATGAATACAGCCCAGATAACGTCTTTATTATTGATGGGATTGTATCGACAAGAAGAGGTTCTGAGAAGCATTTGCAGCTTTTAAGGGAAATTATGAGACTGCCGGCAACAAAGGTGGTCGAGCATCCAGACATCTTTATTCAAAATTCAGAATATACAATGGATGATTTCGACTATATCATTGAATTGCGTAATAGCGCAGACGAAGAGATTACATATGAACACGCTGAAGAACCACAAGTGTTTGATCATTCTGGTTTTTCTGGCTTCGATTTTTAATATGGTAATGGTAGGTGTTTGTTTTGACTGAATTGGGAAAACGGCTCGTTGAGGCCAGAGAGGAAAAAGGGATGTCGCTGGAGGATCTTCAGACGGTTACCAAGATCCAAAAGCGCTATTTGCTAGCAATCGAACAAGGAAACTATGATATTATTCCAGGTAAATTTTACGTTAGAGCGTTTATTAAACAATATGCCGAAGCCGTTGGACTGAATCCTGAACAATTGTTCGAAGAGTTTCGTAAAGATGTTCCAAGCACGTACAATGATGAAGTATCTGATAAATTATCGAATATTAAGCCGCAAAGAGAGCTGCCAAAGCCTGCCTCGAAAGTCCTTGAATTATTGCCGACAATTTTAATTATTGGAGGCATCATTGTGGTCATCGCCATCATTTATGTGATCGTGCAGGCGGTCAATCATGATAGCGGACAGAAGAATAATCAGGCGGCCCCTCAGCAATCAGAATCTAAATATGAAGTATCTGAGGATTCATCTCTTGCAAAAGATCAAAAGAAAAAAGAAAAAACTTCGTCAGATGATAAAGAAAAATCATCTAAAAAAGACGATTCATCAAAAGACGATGAAACTGTCTCTTTAAAGGCTACGAATACAGAAGGCTCGACAACAACGTATGAAGTATCAGGTGCAGACGAAATGGAGTTAACCATTTCTGCTTCGCAAGCTTCATGGCTGCGCGTAAGAGACGAATCTGGAAAAGTGCTGAAGATGGGTGAACTAAAAGATGGCGAATCGTTTAAAACAGACCTGTCTGATCTTTCTCAGGTCGATATCCGTCTAGGCAATGCGTCTGGAATTGAGATCAAGGTAAATGACGAGACACTTAAGTACGAATTAGACCCTAAGAACACCATGACACAAAACATTGTGATTGTGAATAAAGGAAAGGAAAAGTCATCTTAAGCAAGTAGATGACTTTTCTTTTGTTCCTACTATTATATATACATAAAAAATTGCATTATTGGAGGATTGGATTTCATGTTTAACTTACCGAATAAAATAACTCTTTCTAGGATCGCCTTGATCCCTGTTTTTATGATCATTATGCTTGCACCGTTTGATTGGGGTGTCGCACGCTTTGGCGACGTCAGCATCGAAGTGACGCACCTTGTTGGAGCGATCCTGTTTATTGTCGCTTCAACAACTGACTGGATTGATGGATACTATGCACGTAAACTTAATTTAGTGACGAACTTTGGTAAATTTTTAGATCCGCTTGCAGATAAATTGCTTGTTTCAGCTGCTTTAATTATACTTGTTCAATACAATCTCACACCGGCATGGATGGCGATTGTGATCATTAGCCGTGAATTTGCTGTAACTGGTCTAAGGCTTGTATTAGCCGGAGGCGGTGAAGTAGTGGCGGCGAATATGCTTGGAAAAGTGAAGACATGGGCGCAAATCATTGCGATTTCAGCACTTTTACTGCATAACCTGCCGTTTGAACTTGTATCATTCCCGTTTGGTGATCTAGCGATGTGGGTAGCGGTGTTCTTCACTGTTGTCTCAGGCTGGGATTACTTTGCGAAAAACTGGGAAGCTTTAAAGAATTCTAACTAAAAAGGACGTGTACGCTTTGAAGTCAGAGAGAAAAGCAGAAATTATTGCAGTCGGTTCCGAACTCTTGCTAGGGCAAATTACGAATACGAATGCACAATTCATCAGCAAACAACTAGCTGAAATTGGTGTGAATGTTTATTACCACACAGCAGTTGGTGACAATCCAGAGCGTTTAAAACAGGCCATTCAGGTAGCGCAGGAAAGATCTAATTTTATTATCTTCTCAGGTGGTCTTGGACCAACCAAAGATGACTTAACAAAAGAAACAATTGCGAGCACGCTTGGTAAAGAGCTTGTACTAAATGAAGAAGCATTTGAATCGATTCAAGACTACTTTCGAAAGACCGGCCGCGATATGTCACCGAACAACCGTAAGCAGGCACTCGTTCTAGAAGGATCAGATGTGCTCGTGAACCGTTTCGGGATGGCTCCAGGTATGTTTGTTCAAGAAGACGATACGTTTTATATGCTTCTTCCTGGACCGCCAAGTGAATTGCACCCGATGTTTGAAAACGAGGCAAAGCCCCTGATTTCTGAGAAGCTTGGCTTAAAGGAAAAAATTGTGTCTGTTGTTCTGCGCTTCTTCGGAATCGGTGAATCGCAGCTTGAAACAGACCTAGAAGATTTAATTGATGCTCAAACCAACCCGACGATTGCACCACTCGCATCTGACGGTGAAGTGACGCTAAGGCTGACTGCTAAGCATGAGGATGAAAAAGAAACAGAACGTCTGTTAAAAGAAACAGAAGCGCAAATTTTAGCGCGGGTAGGTGAGTACTTCTACGGATATGGGGATACATCACTTGTCCGCGAAGCGTCCAAAGCCTTGCACGAGCACGGGAAAACAGTAGCAGCAGCAGAAAGTCTGACTGGTGGAATGTTCTCCGAATGGCTGACAGATCTCGAAGGAGCATCATCCATTTTGAACGGTAGTGTGGTTTGTTATACAAACCAAGTAAAGCAGCAGGTACTTGGCTGCCGGGAGGAAACACTGTCTTCTTATGGTGCTGTCAGCAAAGAGTGTGCTTTAGAGCTTGCTGAAGGGGTTAGAAAGCTGACTGGAAGTGATATTGGCATTAGCTTTACGGGTGTAGCAGGACCTGATACCCAAGAGGGTCAGCCTGTTGGAAAAGTGTTCATTGGACTATCGATGAAAGACCAGACGGACGTGTTTGAATGGATGTTTACGGGCAGCCGGTCAGGCATTCGAAAGCGCGCTGTGAAATATGGTCTACATCACTTACTCAACTTATTAAAAGAGAGTTAATTTTGTTTTTTGTTAGGTTTACTCCTTTATAAAAGAGCGTTTTTTCTAATAGAAAACACTCTTTTCTTAAAAAATCTGCCAAGAAAAAAATCGAATATGTGTTCGTTTTTTTCTTGGCAAATGACGTAAAACAAGGTATAGTATAGATAGTGGAATTGATAAAGGAGGAAACAATAGAATGAGTGATCGTCAAGCAGCCTTAGATATGGCTCTTAAACAAATAGAAAAACAGTTTGGTAAAGGCTCTATTATGAAACTAGGAGAGCAAACAGATACACGTATTTCAACAGTACCTAGTGGTTCGTTAGCACTTGATACTGCGCTTGGAATAGGCGGATATCCCCGAGGCCGTATTATCGAAGTATATGGTCCAGAGAGTTCTGGTAAAACGACAGTAGCCCTTCATGCCATTGCTGAAGTTCAGCAGCAGGGAGGACAAGCTGCATTTATTGATGCAGAGCATGCACTCGATCCAGTTTACGCTCAAAAACTAGGTGTCAACATTGATGAACTGTTACTTTCTCAGCCGGATACAGGAGAGCAAGCACTTGAAATTGCAGAAGCTCTTGTCCGCAGTGGGGCAGTTGATATTGTTGTGATTGACTCTGTAGCTGCTCTTGTACCAAAAGCAGAGATTGAAGGAGACATGGGTGATTCACACGTTGGTCTTCAAGCACGTTTGATGTCCCAAGCACTTCGTAAACTATCAGGTGCTATCAACAAATCAAAAACAATTGCCATCTTTATTAACCAAATTCGTGAAAAAGTTGGGGTCATGTTCGGTAACCCTGAAACAACGCCTGGTGGACGTGCGCTGAAGTTCTATTCGTCTGTTCGTTTAGAAGTGCGCCGTGCTGAACAGCTGAAACAAGGCAATGATATTATGGGGAATAAAACGAGAATTAAAGTGGTGAAAAACAAAGTAGCACCGCCATTCCGTATTGCGGAAGTAGACATTATGTACGGTGAAGGGATCTCAAAAGAGGGAGAAATCATCGACCTTGGAAGCGAACTAGATATCGTACAAAAGAGCGGTGCTTGGTATTCTTACCAAGAGGAACGTCTTGGGCAAGGCCGTGAAAATGCGAAACAGTTCCTAAAAGAAAATAAAGATATCATGCTGATGATCCAGGAGCAAATTCGCGAGCATTACGGTTTGGATAATAACGGGGTAGCGCAGCCGGAAGCTGAAGAGGCGCTAGAACAATTAGAATTAGAATAAAAATTAAATCAGTATGAAATGATAAAAAAGGCTGAGTGAAAAAACTCAGCCTTTTTTTTATTTTGCAAAAAACTTTCGACAACTTTTTCAGTACTTCATCCGTCTAAAGTGTACAAAATGGCATTTATTTTGGGAGGAAAAACTAATGACAAGCCCGACCCGCAGAAGAAATGCAAAACGTAGCCGGAAACAACCAAGTCAGAAGGGAAAAATTGTGCTTGTTTTTTTAGTAGCGATGATTTGCTTAACGATGTGGAATGTGCTTCATCGAAATAGTGAAGAGAAGAACCCGTTTCAAAAAACTGCAATAGCTTTAGAAAACAGTCAGAAAAAAGAAGTCAAAAGGAAAACCGCCAAAAAATCAGAGGAACAAATCAAAACTGTGGACCGAAATCACAAAATCAGCAGCTATTTAAAGGAGATTGGTTTCAGCGGAACCTCCATGATTGTTAGAAATGGAGAAATCGTAACAAATAAAGGTTTTGGTTATGCAGACCGTAAACGAAAAATTCGAAATAATCCATCAACATCTTTTTATGTCGGTTCGTCACAAAAAGCGCTGATTGCAACCGCCATTTTACAGCTTGAGGAAAAGGGGAAACTTCAGACAAGTGATCCGGTAAGCACGTATTTACCTCATTTCCCTAACGGACATACAATTACTTTGAAAAATCTGCTTACACATACATCGGGAATAAACGGACATATTGAAGGAAACGGAGCAATTACTCCGGACGAATTAATAAAAGACATAGAACGTCAGGGAATTAATCGTCAGCCGGGCGTATGGAGCTACAAGGATTCCAACTATTCTGTTCTTGCTTATATTGTTGCTGAAGTAAGCGGTGAGTCCTATGAACAATATATAAAGAATCATATTTTTAAACCGGCGGGAATGACGCATGCAGGCTTTTACAAAACATATAAAAAAGAACCTTATCCTGCTGTCGGGTATAAGCTGAAAGGCAGCAAAGCGGTTACACCGTATATGCCCGATCTATCTCAGCTGTACGGTGCTGGAGATATTTATATGAGTGCTATAGATATGTACAAATTTGACCAAGCCCTGATTGACGGCAAACTGTATTCGCAGAAGAGCCATAAAAAGATGTTTACGCCAGGAAGCAGCTCCACATACGGAATGGGATTTTATGTTGCTCCCGGTAGCTATTCAAGCCATGGTGTCATGCCGGGCTTCAACATTTTGAACAGCTTTAGCAAATCTGGTCAAACCATCGTTGTTTTGTTCTCCAATATACAAAATAACACTAAACTGGGCCAAGTGAACAATAAAGTATATCAGCTGCTGAATCAAGAAAAATTCTGATCTGCTTTTGCAAACGCTAAGATAGCTAGCTTGACAAGTATTTCCGACACAATTACAATGGGAATGTATCACTTGTTTTTCTTAACATGATTGATAACTAATTTAAACTTGACAAGGGCAGTGAGGATCTCATTCCCTGTGAAGGCCCTGTATGTTGAGACACAAAACAATGTACATGCCGACACTTTATTTGTAAAACCAAGTTCATAGCAAGAGGAGGTGAAAATATGTCGCCTACGATGTTTACGATCATCTCCATTTTGCTGAGCCTAATCTGTTTAGTTGTTGGCTACTTTGTTCGTAAAACCATTGCAGAAGCAAAAATATCCGGCGCAAGAAACATGGCCGAACAAATTGTTGAGGATGCAAAGCGTGATGCGGAAGCATTGAAGAAAGAAGCGCTCTTGGAAGCGAAAGATGAAATTCATTCGTTTCGTGTAGAGGCGGAGCAAGAAGTTCGTGAAAGACGAAATGAGCTTCAAAGACAAGAAAACCGTTTACTTCAAAAAGAAGAAAATCTTGATCGCAAAGACGAATCTTTAGATAAACGGGAGTCCCTGTTGGAGAAGAGAGATCATTCTCTGAATGAACGACAACAACATATTGAAGAGATGGAAAGCAAAGTGGATGATATGATTCGTTTGCAGAAAGCCGAGTTGGAACGCATTTCAAGCCTAACTCGAGATGAAGCGAAACAAATCATTCTGGATCAAGTTGAAAATGAGCTTTCCCACGACATTGCAGTCATGACGAAAGAATCTGAAAACCGAGCGAAAGAAGAGGCTGACAAAAAGGCGAAAAACATTCTTTCACTTGCGTTACAGCGTTGTGCAGCTGATCATGTAGCTGAAACAACGGTATCTGTAGTCAATCTTCCAAATGATGAGATGAAAGGTCGTATTATCGGACGTGAAGGACGAAATATCCGTACGTTAGAAACGTTAACTGGTATTGACTTGATCATAGATGATACACCTGAAGCTGTTATCCTATCGGGCTTTGATCCGATTAGACGTGAAACAGCGAGGATAGCTCTGGACAAGCTAGTCCAGGATGGCCGCATTCATCCTGCACGAATTGAAGAAATGGTGGAAAAATCACGCCGTGAAGTCGATGATTATATCCGCGAGATGGGTGAGCAAACGACATTCGAAGTCGGAGTTCACGGTCTGCATCCGGATCTGATCAAAATTCTCGGCCGCTTGAAATTCCGTACAAGTTATGGACAAAATGTCCTGAAGCATTCAATTGAGGTTGCACATCTTGCAGGTCTCATGGCTTCAGAGCTTGGAGAAGATGCAAAGCTTGCAAAACGAGCAGGTCTTCTGCATGACATTGGAAAAGCCATTGATCATGAAGTAGAAGGAAGCCACGTAGAAATTGGCGTTGAGCTTGCGACGAAATATAAAGAGCATCCTGTTGTCATCAACAGTATTGCCTCTCACCACGGTGACCAAGAACCGACATCTATTATCGCTGTTCTTGTTGCGGCAGCTGATGCATTATCTGCAGCACGCCCTGGTGCAAGAAGTGAGACGCTTGAAAATTACATTCGGAGACTTGAGAAATTAGAAGATATCTCTGAATCTTATGAAGGTGTTGAAAAATCGTTTGCGATACAGGCTGGACGTGAAGTACGTATAATGGTGAAGCCAGATTCAATTAATGATCTTGAAGCTCACCGTCTAGCAAGGGATATTCGTAAGCGAATTGAGGACGAGCTCGATTACCCTGGTCACATTAAAGTGACAGTCATTCGAGAAACTCGCGCAGTAGAGTATGCAAAATAGAGCGGTGCGCTTAGCGCCGCTTTATTTTTTTGTGTAAATATGCAACACTGATAAGAAGATCAATTTATAAGAGAAAGGGTTCAAAAGCGCATGAAAATATTATTTGTTGGAGATATCGTCGGTTCACCTGGCAGAGATACACTGAAAGAATACTTGCCAAAGCTGAAGAAAAAATATCAGCCGCACTTTACCATTGTCAACGGAGAAAATGCTGCTCATGGGAAAGGTCTGACTGAAAAAATCTATCATGAGCTCCTGCAAGCAGGAGCTGATGTGCTCACAATGGGCAACCATACTTGGGATAAAAGAGACATTTTCGATTTCATCGATGACGCAGCCCATATGGTCCGTCCTGCTAACTTCCCAGAAGGCACACCTGGAAAAGGTCTCACGTTTATTAAAAAACAAGGAAAAGAATTGGCTGTCATTAACCTGCAAGGACGTACGTTTTTACCGCCAATTGACTGCCCATTTCAAAAAGTAGATGAATTAATTGCGGAAGCATCCAAACGGACACCGTTTATTTTTATTGATTTTCATGGTGAAGCCACAAGTGAAAAGCAAGCAATGGGCTGGTATACAGACGGCCGTGCATCATGTGTCGTTGGAACGCATACACATGTTCAAACAGCAGATAACCGCGTATTGCCAAAAGGAACTGCGTATATTTCAGATGTTGGGATGACAGGACCTTATGATGGCATTTTAGGTGTTGACCGAGAAACGATTATTAAACGATTCAAAACAAGTCTCCCAGTCCGGTTTGAAATTGCAGAAGGCCGCACAACGTTGAGTGCAGTAATAGTAGAAATTGACGAACAGTCGAAAAAAGCTGTCAAAATTGATCGAATTTTGATAAATGATGACCATATTTTCTTTGAATAAATGTTCACATATTTATTTCAGAAAAATATTAATCAGAAAGAAGGAATATGCGCCCTCTATCGTGAATATAGTAAAAATGGTAGGTAGCCTGCTATTTTTGAAAAACATTTTGGGGATGGGTTTTCAAAAAAATAGCATCATCTAACAAAGATTGTTCTAATGAACACTCACTTATCCATTGTAAATTTAAGGGGGAGCAGAAATGGAAATTTTAAAAGTTTCAGCAAAGTCAAATCCGAATTCAGTAGCAGGAGCATTAGCGGGCGTTTTACGTGAACGCGGTGCAGCAGAAATACAAGCAATCGGCGCTGGAGCACTGAATCAGGCGGTTAAGGCTGTCGCCATTGCAAGGGGATTTGTTGCGCCAAGCGGAGTGGATTTGATATGCATTCCAGCCTTTACTGACATTCTGATCGATGGAGAAGAAAGAACCGCCATCAAATTGATTGTTGAGCCACGATAATTCTAATTTTATTATTTTCAACCTGCTTACATCATGTAAGCAGGTTGTTTTTGTTTACCGCTATACATTTCTTATATAACATATTCAGTTCGTGAAATAGATAAAAATGACATATTAGAGCTTGCATTTTTTCACCATGATGATAAATTAAGGTTAAGTTGAATTTACTTCATCAAAAATAAATATTTAAGTAGGTGAAATAATGTTCGAAGCTTTTTTGAAAAGAGGAAAGCTTGTTTTTATTTTATTTTTTATCGTTCTCATTGCTGGCGGCTATTTATTCGCGCAGCTTCCTAAACGAGAACTTCCAGAATTCGAGGCGAATCTCGTCACGATTTCTACCGTTTTTCCTGGTGCAGATGCAAAACAGGTGGAAAGAGACGTCACCAATAAGCTGGAATCAGCTTTATCTGATATCAATGGTGTAGAGAAAACGAGCTCGGTTTCTGCCATTGGTTTCTCAAATGTTGTGCTTGAAATTGAGGATCAAGCCGACTTTCAAAAGGTGGCAAGTCAAATTAAGAATGAAACGACAAGTGCTGCGTCATCTTTTCCTGACGGAGTGATGGAGCCGGATGTAAAGGATGAGTTCGGCAGCGTACCCGTTGGTTCTTATATGATTGTGTCGAGTCAATCATCGGACTTAGCAAAAAGTCAGAAATCGCTGCGTGCATTAAAGGAAAAAGTAGAGGACATCAAAGGGGTAGAAAATGTCGTTATCAAAGGCTTCAATGACAAACAAGCGATATTAAACTTAGATTCAAACAAGCTGGAGGGTGAAGGGTTCAATGTAACTGATGTCACAAATGCCATCAATCAGGAATTTGATACATCTCCACTAGGCGATATTCGGGCAGGTAAAGAGAAGGTCAAGCTGTCCATCGATACATATGACCGCTTAGATCAAGTCAAAAAAATTGAGCTTTTCTCAAAAACAAAACGAGAGCCGGTCAAAATTAGTCAGCTTGGCAGCTTAAAAGAAGTAGAAAAAGAGAAAAGTGATATTGTGTCCTATAACGGAAAGCCCTCCTATTCATTTACAGTGAATATTAAACCAGGGCTTGATATTCCTAAAATGTATGACAAAGTCAATGATGTCATTGAGAAAGAAAAGCAGCTGCCAAATGGGGTGGAGTGGGTAGACTACTATTCACAAAAAAGTGAAGTGGATGCCATTTTCAATGATTTAATAAAAGAAGCCATTGTTGCAGTCATCGCGGTCATTATCGTTACTACACTTGGACTCACGATTGGCGGGGCGTTTATCGTTTCACTCGCCATTCCGCTATCCATTACAATTGGAACCATTCCGCTGCCATTTTTACAAGTGGATCTCAATCAAATTTCGATCATCGGCTTTATCATTGCCTTAGGGATACTTGTCGATGATGCGATTGTCGTCAATGATAATATTTTAAGACAAATGAAAAAATACGAAAGTCCGCTTAAAGGAACAATTGCTGGCGTAAAAGAAGTCGCAGGGTCCATTTTGACATCAACACTTGCTGTTGTATTTGCTTTCCTGCCGCTTCTTTTCTTATCAGGTGCAAACGGTTCATTTATTCGGGCACTACCGTCTGTTCTAGTAACGACTGTGCTTGCGTCCATGGTGATTTCACTGACACTTGTGCCGGTCTATCAATATACTATGAACAGGAAAAGAAAGAACAAGAAGAGTGAAAAAGAGCCGGGCTTTCTAGGAAAACCATTAAAAAAGCTGGCGGATTTCTATGCAGACCGTGTGCTGAAAAACATTGTGAAGCGGCCGCTCGTTATTGGACTAAGTGGCTTGCTTGTTGCAACGCTTGCTTTTTTACTTATTTTCGTCACACCATTTGAATTTTTCCCTGCGGCAAATAAGAAAGAAGTGGTCGTCACTGTCACGCTTCCAAGTGAAACAACATTAGACAAAACAAATGAAACACTAAAGAAAATAGAACAAGAAATTAAGCAGCAAAAAGGCATTGAAGAAACGTCGATTTTTGCAGGCGGCGGGGTGCCGAATCTGTTTAATGAAAGTATTTCAAATGCAAATGACCACACTGGTCAGATTGTTGTAAGAGTAGACAATGATCAGATGACAAGTAAGGCATTGATAGATCGTATGACCGAGCCTTTGCGAGAGAAATTCAAAGAGGCTGATCTCTTTATGAAAACCATTGTTCAAGGACCGCCAACTGGAGCGCCAGTGACAGTAACAGTTGCAGGTGACTCTTTTACAAAGCTCATTGATGTCAAAGAAACGCTGACAAATGAAATGAAAGACAAAGGAGCAAGCTTGATTACAGATGATGTCAATAAGCCGGCGAAAACGATTTCCTTTGAATTAAACCGTGAGCGAATGGCAGAGGATGGGCTCAGTGCTCAATTTGTCAGCAGACAGCTTGGGCTTGTGACAGAAGGGATTCCATTAGGTACCTTTAAACAAGGAACAAATGATATCGATTTGGTGGTGAAACAGGATACAGGTACACATCAAAATGGTTTAAAGCTAAAAGAATTGAAAGTGCCTGTGAAGACAAACGAGGGTGGTATGCCTCAACTTGAGCCGCTTAGCCGATATGTAACAGAAAAAGAAACAGAGCAGTATGAAAGCATTCCACATGAAAATGGAGTTCCAACCATTACGCTAAAGGCGTATCCCGGCGCATCAGATTCGTTTAAAGACGATATGAAAGAAGTCGTTAATCAAGTGGGGAAAAGCGCGGCAGCGAAGGATTTGACCATTTCACAAGGTGGAGAAAATGAAAATCAGACCCAGTTCTTTATTGAAATTAGTCTCTTATTTGCGGTTGTCCTGCTGCTCATTTACGTGACCATCGCATTCCAGTTCAATTCATTGATGCTTCCACTGTTAGTTCTAGGAACGGTTTACTTAGCCGTATCAGGAGCCATTATCGGACTGTTTGTCACACAAACGCCATTCAGCTTTATGGCAACAATGGGAATTGTCTCATTGGCTGGTATTGTCGTTCGAAATGCGGTCGTCTTATTCGAATTTATTGAACAGCGGCGCAAGCAAGGATTTGATCAACAGACAGCTGTCATTGAAGCGGGAAGAGCAAGGATTAGACCGATACTTTTAACAGCATTTACGGCACTAGTTGCATTAATGCCTGTTGCATTAAGTCATGATCCACTCTTTAAGCCGCTGGCCATCTGCATTGTATCAGGTGTCTTTTTCTCAACGATTCTGACATTATTTATTGTGCCAGCCCTATATGTTGCCGTTTCAAAGAAACGCTGACGATGAAAGCAAATCTCCTATCAACCGGAGATTTGCTTTTTTTTTAGAAAAATATCTAAAAAAATATGTGGGGTGTTCATTTGTCTTTATCTAGTAGACAGTGGTGTTTACGACTAAAATAAGTCGTGTTAAAATCTGATTGGGAGAAGTTTTTTAACAAAGGGGTTGTACGTCATGTGTGGAACGATGAAAGCAATTGTTAAAAAAGAAAGCGCTTACGGAGCGGTGCTGATGGAGATGCCGATTCCAGAAATCAAAGATCATGAAGTCTTGATCCAAGTGAAAGCCACTTCGATATGCGGAACAGACGTGCATATTTATAATTGGGATGACTGGGCTAAGGGACGAGTCAAAGCGCCCTACATTTTTGGACATGAATTTACAGGGGAAGTTGTCAAAGTGGGGAAGCAGGTCTCACGAGCAAAAGTAGGGGATTTTGTATCGGCTGAGACGCATGTTGTATGTAATCAATGTTATATGTGCTTAACAGGGCAGCAGCATTTGTGCAGTGAAACGAAAATTTTAGGGGTAGACATTGATGGCTGTTTTGCTGAATATGTCAAAATACCTGAACAAAATGTGTGGCATAATCCGGCTCAAATGCCAGTTGAACTTGCCTCTATACAAGAGCCGCTAGGAAATGCTGTCCATACAGTACTGCACACACCTGTTTCAGGTAAATCTGTGGCGATTTTTGGCTGCGGACCAATCGGTTTAATGGCAATCGCTGTCGCAAAAGCTTCTGGAGCTGTTCAAGTGTTCGCCGTTGATAAAAATGAATACAGGCTCGATCTTGCCCGAAAAATGGGTGCAGATCATATTGTGGATATTGGAAAAGATGATCCAGTCGCGATGATTAAGCAGCTCACCCGGATGGAAGGGGCAGACGTAATGTGTGAGATGTCAGGTCATCCAGCTGCCATTAATCAAGCACTCGAAGCTTGTGCAAATGGAGGAAAGGTCAATATACTAAGCTTGCCAGAACGGCCAGTGACAATTGATATTACGAACCAAATTGTTTTTAGGGGATTAACCGTGCAAGGGATCACGGGGAGAAAAATGTTTGAGACGTGGCGTCAAGTATCTGAGCTGTTAAGAACGAATACCATTGATGTAAAGCCAGTTGTCACTCACACACTGCCATTTGAAGAGTTCGAAAAGGGTTTTGAACTCATGAAGAATGGTACGTGCGGAAAAGTCGTACTGATGATGCCATCATATCAAAGGGGGAAGAAATGATGAAGGAATTCACGTATTTACAAGATGAATTGGAAACAATGAAGCAGCAGGGCACCCACCAAACCTTGAAAGAGATCGACTCAAAACAATCATCCACTGTTACATTAAATGAACAATCTGTTATACAACTCTCCTCAAATAACTACTTAGGCCTCACCTCGCACCCAAGGCTGATGAAAGCAGCAAAAGAGGCGATTGATGAATTCGGAGCGGGTACAGGATCCGTTCGAACCATCGCCGGCACAATGACAATGCATGAACGTCTTGAAAAAAAGCTTGCTGCATTTAAAAAGACAGAGGCAGCCCTTGTGTTCCAATCAGGCTTTACGACCAACCAAGGGGTTTTATCGAGTATCCTGACAAAAGATGATATTGTCATTTCGGATGAACTGAATCATGCCTCAATTATTGATGGAATCCGATTAACCAAAGCAGATAAAAAGGTATACAGTCATTCCAATATGGAAGAGCTGGAGAAGATTTTGAAAAAATCAATGAATTATCGCGTCCGTCTCATCGTAACAGACGGTGTTTTCTCAATGGATGGTGATATCGCGCCACTTCCTGAAATCGTCAGGCTAGCAGAAGCATATGATGCATTTGTCATGGTAGACGATGCGCATGCCTCTGGCGTGCTTGGCGAGAATGGCCGCGGGACAGTCAACCATTTTAAACTCGACGGCAGAGTGCACATTCAGGTCGGGACACTTAGTAAGGCTGTCGGAGTGCTCGGTGGTTACGTAGCTGGTTCAGCGGTTTTAATTGATTATTTAAAACATAAAGCAAGACCGTTTTTATTCAGCACCTCACATCCGCCAGCTGTGACTAGAGCGTGTGAAGAAGCGATTGAAGTGCTGTTAGATGAACCGGAGCGAATCGATACACTTTGGGAGAACGCCGCTTATTTTAAAGAAAAGGTCATCAGCCTTGGATTTGAAGTCGCCCCAACAGAGACACCGATTATCCCAATCATGATTGGAGACGAAGCACTTACTTTTCGTTTCTCAAAAGCTTTAATAGAACGAGGTGTGTTTGCTCAAGGCATCGCCTTCCCAACAGTAGCAAAAGGCAAGGCAAGAATTAGAGCCATCATCACAGCCGAGCACACAAAAGAAGAACTAGACCGGGCACTGACAATCATTGAAGAAGAAGCAAAAAAACTAAACATACTTGATTGAGAGAGCGCAGGCTCTCTTTTTCTTTTTATGAAAAATGGTTATGACTAATAGACAATTTTCATAGAAGAACCGTATATGATTTATTTTCAATTCATCACAAAATAGTCTATACTGTAGGGTGGAACTTGGTTTGAAAGGAGTACAAATTCATGAATGAAGAGCAGAGAAAAGCGAGCGGACAAGTAAGTTCATCGGACAAAAAATCCGAGAAGGACTACAGCAAATATTTTGAAGCTGTGTACATTCCGCCTTCCTTAAAAGATGCAAAAAAACGGGGTAAAGAAGAAGTCGAATACAATCAATTTCAAATTGACGAGCAGTTTCAAGGGTTAGGGAACGGCCGCAAGTTTTATATTCGCACATACGGCTGTCAAATGAATGAGCATGACACAGAAGTGATGGCTGGTATTTTTATGGCGCTAGGCTATGAACCAACAAACTCAACTGAAGATGCGAATGTCATCTTATTAAACACTTGTGCGATTCGTGAGAATGCGGAAAACAAAGTGTTTGGAGAGCTTGGTCATTTAAAAGCATTAAAGCGTGAAAAGCCAGATTTAATTTTAGGTGTCTGCGGATGTATGTCCCAAGAAGAATCTGTCGTGAGCCGTATTTTGAAGAAACATCCATTTGTTGACTTAATCTTCGGCACGCACAACATTCACCGCCTGCCAGAGCTGTTATCTGAATGCTACCTTTCAAAAGAAATGGTCATTGAGGTTTGGTCAAAAGAAGGCGATGTGATTGAGAACCTTCCGAGAGCCCGTCAAGGTAAAATCAAGGGCTGGGTGAATATTATGTACGGCTGTGATAAATTCTGTACATACTGTATCGTGCCTTATACGCGCGGCAAGGAAAGAAGCCGCCGCCCAGATGAAATTATTCAAGAGGTTAGACGTTTAGCAGCAGAAGGATATAAGGAAATTACCCTTCTTGGTCAAAACGTGAATGCATATGGAAAAGATTTTGAAGATATGGAATATGGTCTTGGCCACCTGATGGATGAGCTGCGAAAAATTGATATTCCACGTATCCGTTTTACAACAAGTCACCCGCGTGATTTTGATGATCACTTAATTGAAGTGCTAGCCAAGGGCGGAAACCTTCTCGATCATATTCACCTGCCAGTTCAATCCGGAAGTTCTTCTGTGCTGAAGCTTATGGCGAGAAAATATGACCGTGAGCGTTACCTTGATCTTGTGCGCAAAATCAAAGAAGCTATGCCGAATGCTTCATTAACAACGGACATTATTGTTGGGTTCCCAAATGAAACAGATGAGCAGTTTGAAGAAACACTTTCGCTTTATCGCGAGGTTGAGTTTGATGCCGCTTATACGTTCATTTATTCTCCAAGAGAAGGAACGCCGGCAGCGAAAATGAAAGACAACGTGCCAATGCGTGTGAAAAAAGAACGTCTGCAACGCCTAAATGCACTTGTGAATGAAATTTCTGCGAAAAAAATGAAGGAATATGAAGGACAGATTGTCGAAGTATTAGTAGAGGGTGAAAGTAAAAACAACCCTGAGATCCTAGCCGGATATACAAGTAAAAGCAAGCTTGTGAATTTTAAAGCACCAAAAGAAGCGATTGGCAACATCGTCAAAGTGAAAATCACACAAGCCAAAACTTGGTCTCTTGACGGAGAAATGGTTGGAGAAGCTATCGAGGTGAATTAAAATGACACTTTATTCAAAGAAAGAGATTGTCGAGCGCGCAAGAGAGCTCGCTAAAATGATTTCTGAAACGGAAGAAGTTGATTTCTTCAAAAAAGCAGAAGCGCAAATCAATGAAAATACAAAAATTTCAACGATCATTAATCAAATTAAGGCGCTTCAAAAACAAGCTGTAAATTTAAAGCATTACGGCAAACATGAAGCATTAAAACAAGTCGAAGAAAAAATCGATGCCCTGCAGGAAGAACTGGATGACATCCCAGTCATTCAAGAATTCAAAGAGTCACAAACAGAAGTCAATTCCCTGCTTCAGCTTGTAGCGCACACAATTTCGAATCAAGTAACAGATGAAATCATTCTTTCAACCGGCGGTGACCTCTTATTAGGAGAAACCGGTTCAAAAGTAAAAAACTCATCACCAAGTTGCTCCATTAAATGAGAAAACCCCGCAGATGCGGGGTTTTTTGTTTTCCTATTGAAATGCACTACCCATTCTCTTCATGCTTCATCAACTCCAAATCTCTCACTCTCCAACTTTTCCGATTTTCAAGGCAAGTTTATGGGCGACCATGCATACACTGAAACAGAAATGAATTTAATTGAACATGAAGTTCAAAATCGTGACACACTAGACGAATGCCCAGCATAAGATAAAACGATCAAGAACAAGGAGGCATGCCGGAATGTCTGAATACAGAGAAATTATTACAAAAGCGGTGGTTGCAAAAGGGAGGAAATTCACCCAAAGCACACACACCATTTCTCCATCGCAAAAACCAACCAGCATCCTAGGTGGTTGGATCATTAATCATAAGTATGATGCTGAAAAGGTCGGTAAAACGGTTGAGATCGAAGGAACATTTGATATTAACGTATGGTACTCTTACGCTGACAACACGAAAACAGAAGTCGTCACAGAGCGTGTGAAGTATGTAGACATCATTAAACTGAGATATAAAGATAAAAATTTTCTTGATGATGAGCACGAAGTGATTGCGAAAGTTTTGCAGCAGCCCAATTGCTTAGAAGTGACCATTTCTCCAAATGGCAATAAAATTATCGTTCAGGCAGAGCGAGAGTTCATTGCTGAGGTAGTCGGTGAAACAAAAATTGTTGTAGAGGTCAATTCAGACTGGAAAGAAAAAGATGATCACGAGTGGGAAGAAGAAGTGGATGAGGAGTTAGAGGATATTCATCCAGAGTTCCTAGCAGGTGATCCAGAAGAGTAAGGAATGACTAGGGCGCATATCCCCCTAGTTTTTTTGTGCCTGTTCTAGGAGAAAAAAGGTGATTTTTTATGCTATAATTGAAGATGGTATGAATTCGAAAGTAATATAGTGAGGGATTAGAAATATGGCAAGTTATACGCCCATGATACAGCAATATTTAAAGATCAAGGCAGATTATCAAGATGCCTTTTTATTTTTTCGCTTAGGCGATTTTTATGAGATGTTTTTTGATGATGCGAAAGAAGCGGCGCAAGAACTAGAAATTACGCTAACAAGCAGAGACGGCGGCACAATTCCAATGTGCGGCGTTCCATATCATTCTGCTTCTGCATACATAGAACAGTTGATTTCAAAAGGCTACAAGGTCGCCATTTGTGAGCAGGTGGAAGACCCTAAAACGGCAAAAGGTGTAGTCAAAAGGGAAGTTGTTCAACTGATTACACCAGGTACCGTTATGGATGGTAAAGGTTTAAGTGAAAACGAGAACAACTTCATTGCGTCTGTTACCAGCTTTCAAAATGGATACGGTCTTGCGCTGTCAGATTTATCAACAGGTGAAAACATGGCGGCTTTCATCGATCGATTAGATGAAGTCGTATCAGAAATTTATTCTGTTGGTGCAAAAGAAATTGTGGTGTCAAAGCAGCTGGATGAGGAAACAATCAAAACCCTTAAAGAACGCTGCCAAGCAACTATTTCATATGAAGATAGTGATGAACTATTAGAGGAAGCTGAACAGCTCGTTTCCCATCTTGACGACAAGTTAAAAACGGCATTTTTAACACTATATGCCTACTTAAGAAGAACGCAAAAAAGAAGCTTGGATCACCTTCAGCAAGTTCAAGTGTTTGAGCTTGAACAAACGATGAAAATTGATCTTTACTCAAAACGAAACCTTGAATTAACAGAAACGATTCGTTCAAAAAGCAAAAAAGGCTCTTTATTATGGCTGTTAGATGAAACAAAAACAGCGATGGGCGGCAGACTGCTCAAGCAATGGATCGACCGGCCGCTCATTCGTCTTTCGCAAATTAACGAGCGCCAGGAAATGGTGCAAATTCTGATGGATCATTTCTTTGAGCGCGAGGATCTGCGCGAACGATTAAAGCAAGTATATGATCTTGAGCGTCTAGCGGGCCGCGTGGCATTTGGCAACGTGAATGCCCGTGATCTCATCCAGCTCAAGGAATCCTTAAAACAAGTACCGGATATTAAACAACTCGTTCATTCATTACCAGAAGAAATGGCAAAATCAAGAGCGAATGAGATTGATCCTTGTGGCGACTTGCTGGAATTATTAGAAGATGCACTTTATGAAAATCCGCCGATGACGATAAAAGAAGGCAATTTGATTAAAGATGGCTACAATGCAAAATTAGATGAATACCGTGATGCCAGCCGAAACGGAAAGGACTGGATTGCACGTCTCGAACAGCAGGAAAGAGAATATACCGGCATTCGCTCATTAAAAGTCGGGTTTAATAAAGTGTTTGGTTATTATATCGAAGTGACACGTGCAAATACACATCTGCTTGAGGAAGGGCGTTATGAAAGAAAACAAACGCTTGCCAATGCAGAGCGGTATATCACACCTGAATTAAAAGAAAAAGAAGCACTGATTCTTGAAGCAGAATCAAATATTAACGAATTGGAATATGAACTATTTACAGCTCTCAGGGAGCAAGTAAAAGGCTATATTCCTAGATTACAGCTGCTCGCAAAACAAATGAGTGAGCTGGATGCGCTTCAATGCTTTGCGACTGTTAGTGAAAAGCGCCGTTATATCCGTCCGGAATTCTCAGAGGATGACGTGGATGTCAAAGATGGCCGTCACCCTGTCGTTGAAAAAGTGCTGGATCACCAGGAATATGTACCGAATGACTGCCATATGGGAAAAGGCAGACAAACCTTACTCATCACTGGACCGAATATGTCAGGGAAAAGTACGTATATGAGACAAATGGCTCTCATCTCGATTCTTGCGCAGATTGGCTGCTTTGTGCCTGCGTCAAAGGCGACGATACCAATCTTCGATCAAATCTTTACCCGTATTGGTGCAGCAGATGATTTGATTTCTGGTCAAAGTACTTTTATGGTAGAGATGCTCGAAGCAAAAAATGCGATGGTGCACGCAACGAAAAACAGCTTGATTTTATTCGATGAAATTGGACGTGGGACAAGCACCTATGATGGAATGGCGCTTGCGCAGGCGATCATTGAATTTGTTCATGATCATATTGGGGCCAAAACCCTATTCTCTACACATTACCATGAGCTGACGGTTCTTGAATCTCAATTAAGCGAGCTGAAAAATGTTCATGTGCGAGCTGAAGAGCATGAAGGCACAGTCGTTTTCTTACATCAAATCAAAGAAGGTGCAGCTGATAAAAGCTATGGTATTCATGTAGCGCAGCTAGCTGAATTGCCTGATGCCATCATCAATAGAGCCCAGACCATTTTAACGGAGCTTGAGAGCGGATCACATGACGTGACCCCGAACGTATCTCCAGCACCAAAAGTAGAAAAGACTGAAGAAAAACAGCAGCTATCTTTCTTTGAAGTAGAAGAAAAACCGCAGCCAAAAGCTGCTCTAAAACAGAAAGATCAAGCGGTCATCGATGAATTAAAATCATACAACCTAATGGATATGACGCCGCTTGAAGCTATGACAAAGCTGTATGAATTGCAAAAGAAATTATAATGTAAGGTGAGGTGAGCAGAAATGGCAAAGATTATTCAGTTATCCGATGACCTATCCAATAAAATTGCTGCAGGTGAAGTGGTCGAGCGCCCAGCTTCTGTTGTAAAGGAGCTTGTGGAAAATGCGATCGATGCAAAAAGTACAGTGATTGAAATCGATGTAGAAGAAGCAGGTCTTTCTTCTATAAGGATTATTGATAATGGTGTTGGAATCGATGCTGAAGATTGTAAGCTCGCCTTCCAGCGTCATGCAACGAGCAAAATCAAAGACGAAAATGATCTGTTCCGTGTCAGAACCCTTGGATTCAGGGGAGAGGCACTGCCAAGTATTGCATCTGTCTCTCATTTAGAAATGAAAACAAGTACTGGCGAAGGAGCTGGGACACACCTAGCTTTGCAAGGCGGGAAGATTATTTCAGAGAAAAAAACCTCTGGCCGCCGCGGCACTGAGATTGTGGTCACCAACTTATTTTACAATACGCCAGCTCGCCTGAAATATATGAAAACCGTTCATACGGAGCTTGGTAATATATCGGATGTGGTCAACCGAATTGCGCTAGCTCATCCCGAAGTATCGATCCGTTTGCGTCATCAAGGGAAAGTTCTCCTCCAAACGAATGGAAACGGAGATGTGCGTCATGTACTTGCGGCCATTTACGGGACAGCCGTGGCGAAAAAAATGCTGCCGCTCCACGTACAATCACTTGATTTTGAAGTGAAAGGGTATATTTCCTTACCAGAAGTGACGAGGGCATCACGGAATTATATGTCTTCTGTTGTAAACGGCCGATATGTCAAACATTTTCCGCTCGTGAAAGCGATCCATGAAGGATATCACACACTGCTTCCGATTGGTCGTCATCCAATTACATTTATTGAGATGAAGATGGATCCAATTTTAGTAGATGTGAACGTTCATCCTTCGAAGCTTGAAGTGAGACTAAGTAAAGAACAGGAACTTCATGAGCTGATTAAACAAGGAATTAAGGAAGTATTTCAAAAGCAGCAGCTCATTCCAAGTGCCTCAGTACCAAAAAAAGCACCAATACCAGCTGTGAAAAATGAGCAACAATCCTTAACCTTTGATGCGAAACAAGGAAACCAAAGCCAACCAGAAACACCGCTAACCTATCAGCCGGATCCGCACGAGTCGGTCATATACGAGACAAGTTATACCGATGCATATGGGATGCCTAAACAAGAGAAGACAGAAGCATCATCACCAGTATCTTATGAAGAAGTATCATCTGAGCGTATTCATTTAGAGGAATCCGCCGCTTCATTTGAAGATGAAGAGACGGTACTATATGAAGATGTGACAGAGACGATGCCTGAAAACGAACGCGTCCCTGTGATGTATCCAATTGGGCAAATGCACGGCACATATATTTTAGCTCAAAATGAACGAGGACTTTATATCATTGACCAGCATGCAGCTCAAGAGCGAATCAAGTATGAGTATTATCGTGAGAAGGTGGGAGAGATCGAACAGGAAGTGCAAGAAATGCTCGTCCCCTTAACATTTCACTACTCTAAAAACGATATGCTGATCATTGAAGAGCATAAGGATATTCTAGCGAAAGTGGGTGTCTTCTTAGAGCCCTTTGGTTCAGGAAGCTACATCGTTCGTTCGCATCCACAGTGGTTTCCGAAAGGTGAAGAGGCTGAACTGATCGAAGAGATTATAGAGCAAGTGCTTGATGAAAAGCGTGTTGATATCAAGAAACTGAGAGAAGAAGCGGCGATTATGATGAGCTGCAAAGGCTCAATCAAAGCAAATCGTCATTTGCGTCATGATGAAATCAAAGCCTTATTAGATGAACTCCGGACAACGAAGGATCCATTCACCTGTCCGCACGGCCGGCCGATCATTATTCATCACTCCACTTATGAAATGGAGAAAATGTTTAAACGGGTGATGTGATATAAAAAAAGCGCTCTTAACAGAGCGCTCAGCGTGTAGACAAACCCTCGCATTCGTTGTCAGTCCTGCGCTTCGGTGCTCACGAATGTCAAATTCGCTCCGCTCCGATGCTCGTCCTTCCTAGACTGCAAAGGTTTTCTATCACGCTGAAAAAAAGACAAAGGGCTAAAATTAAGATCATTTTAGCCCTTTGTCAACAATCTGAAGCGCTCTTAACAGAGCGCTTTTTTCTTTAGCATCCGCAAGGATCTGGCGGTGTGACCACAACTGGTCGTGTATTAATATCAATCGTATCTTCTGCATAAAATTTGGAACCAATGCTGATTGCTCGATTTTCTGCGCGGAACGTATATGTACCTGCAGCAGGAAGTACTTTATGTGAAAGCTTTAATGTATATTTGGAAATTCCAAGTAAATCCAGTCTGAGCGGAATACGAACGGTTTGTCCGTTGTTCAAAATGTAGCTGTCTTTTAATGCTTTACCGTTCATAATGTCTTTAGTTGTTGCTTGAAAACCCTTTGGCAGAGTGAACTCAACCGCACCAAGACTTAGAACTGAATTTGGGCTGTACGTCAGCTCAATGTCAGAATAAGACCATTCCTGCTTACTAGCTCCTGTAATTTTAGCGTAAAGAGCAGCTGGCTTTACATTTGTTGATGCTTTGCTTTCGGCTCCTTCAGCAGATGCAGAAAGTGGTACTGACAGCGCCATAACCAATGTGAGCATCCCCATCATAAGAATCGTCCATGTTTTTTTCATTTTTTCCTTCCCCCTTGTTGAATATAGGTAAATAATAGATGATTACACCCATTATTTACCTATAATGTTACCATATTACCATATGGTATTAAATGGTATATTATACCCTTATTTTGTCATTCTTTAGTAATAGCGGGGGAATAGCGCATTTGGTTGATTCATTCCGTAAAAATGGCCAGGCATTTGCTGGCTTGTTGGCATCATCATATGCATATCTTGATAACCGTATGGATGGTGCGGCATCATCCCATATCCACCATAATGGCCTAGATGATGGTGATCCTTCATTGGAACATGCTTTGAAAAGTAATCATGCTGATTGGGAAACGTTGAATAGGGTGAATGATGATGTGGATGGTGCGCATTATACATATCTTTTTTGCCGCTATGATAATGGTTTGGCATATTCATATGATCATGCATGTTTGGCGCAATCATATGCTCATGATTGGCTGTATACACATTTTCAAATGTGTGATAGGGATTTTCTTGGTGATAATGATTCATTTGGCTGTTCATATCGTTCATGTATATCTCATCCTTTATGTCAGGTTGCCATATCCTATGAGACAGATTTGCTTCATGAGCCTATCCATATGAAAGAAAAAAACCGGCTTTTCAGCCGGGAAAAAGAAAAGCAGGTAAAGCGTCAAGCCTTAAATTTCGTAGCGATGTCTTCTTCTACGACGCTTTTTACATCTGCTGCAGACACTTTTAGGAAAATAACAGGGATCGTAGCTTCGAGAGGTATCCCAAAAATCGCTCTCAAACCATTTATCTTTTTTATGACAAAACTTTTTTTCTTTACATGGATCCTCGTGGTGATGATCGTCATGCTTTTTATGACAGTTTGAGTGGGAATGTTTGCACTTGCATTTGCACATTGTCATCCCTCCTAAATGTGACTCAATGCTAGTATATGCAAGAAAGAGTCATGAGGACTGGATGCTCTCACTTCTTTTATAAAAAAGGCTTTTTCTAAAAAAACTCAAATAAAAAGAATTGACTAGTGCTAAAATAACATGATAAAATATAAATTTTTATCCTCTGATGAAATGTGTTATAATGATATTGTGAATACTTTCGGAGGTGGCGGATTTGTTTCAAATAGGTGATAAAATTGTTTATCCAATGCATGGAGCCGGTGTGATTGAAGGAATGGAAGAAAAAGAGATTTTAGGTAAGACGCAGGAATATTTTCTGATTCAAATGCCGAATATGCAGATGATGGTCCCAAAAGGCAGAATCAATCAACTAGGTATACGTCCGGTAGCAGATCAAGCAACGCTGAAAGTTGTGATGAACAATTTTGCAGAAGAAACAAACGACGACACGCTTACTTGGAAGCAAAGATATGATGAAAATCTGAAAAAGCTAAAAACAGGTGCGATCGAAGATGGTGCAGACGTTGTTAAAGATCTGATGAGACGAAATCAGAAGAAAGCATTAAATTCAAGTGAAAAGAAGATGCTTGAAGATGCAAGAGGCATGTTAGTGAGTGAGATTTCACTTGCGCAGGGACTGTCGCAAGATGAAGTGATGACAGTTTTAGAGAATGAATTAAGAATGTAATGATGATATACAGAGACTAGCTGTAAACAGAAGAGGAGACTCCTTTGTTTACAGCTTTTTTGTTTTGAAAAAAAGAGTAATATTGGCATTTTTGTAGGTGGTTTTAACTAATATTGAAATGAGGTCATACGATTTAGTTTTTACGCGGACAACAAAAATTCAAAGACCTCTGATATACCTAGATGACATTAAAAACAGGTAAGTTTTCCTGATTCATTTAAATGAGCCGGACAACCTTTGAATTTTTTAAGCCATTGATAGTAAAATATTGCGGTAAGATGACACCTAAGAGAAAAAAGGAGCGGTGAAATGAAAAGGTTACTAATAAGTGGATTCATCTTTCTTATTCTGTGTACTCTTTTAATGGTGAAATGCAGCCATTCTGTTCAAGAAAAAAAAGAGCAAAAGAAGCATTATCAAGAGGTAGAAAAGTATCAAAAAGAGCGAAAACAAGGTGATCAATACGAAAGCTTTAAACAGCTCATACGACATGAAAAAGAAGGGTACGAGATAGAATTTCACGAAAAGGGCGGAAGTGATTTACTCGTATTTTCTCCTCATGGAGGAGAGATTGAACCAGGAACAAGTGAAATTGTAGAAGCCTTTCAAGAAAGCTACTCTACGTATTTGTTCGAAGGTACAAAGCAAGACAATAACCGGGACCTGCATATCACGAGTACTAATTTTGATGAACCCGTTTTGGTTCAAATGATTAAAACGTATCCTTTTTCAATTTCCATCCACGGCTATAAAAGTGATAAAAGACACACGCTCGTTGGCGGCACAAATGAAAAAATGCAAAGAGCGGTTGTGCGAGAACTAAAAGATCGAGGATTTTCCGCAGAAATGGTACAAAAAGGCGAACGGCTTTCTGGTACAGATCCTAAAAATATAAATAATCAAAATGCAAGTGGTGAAAGTGTTCAACTAGAAATTAGTACAGCGCAAAGAGAAGCTTTTTTTGACAATTTTGATACGAGAAAAGGAAAGAAAAAAGCATTCAGACGTTATATCAATGCGTTAAAAGAAGTACTAAGAGAATTCGACCCGTCTTCGTAAAAAAAGTTTTGATGGGCAAAAGTACTCTATTTAAACTTGGTAAAAAAGATAGGAATATGCGATTTGAACATAAAATATGTAATAACTTACAATTTGCCTTAAAAACATAAATTATGTAAAATAATAGTTATCAGTTTGATATGATAGAATGGGGCTGAAGTGGATGGCACACAAAATACCATCTTCCGAAGTAGGTGTAAAGATCAATCAATGGTACACGCATATTTGCAAATTTGAAGTTGAACAGGCAAACGGCATGAAGCGCCTTGTTGAAGAAGAAATTCATGATATGGAAGAGGATCAAGATTTACTCCTATATTATTCCCTAATGGATTTTCGCCATCAAATGATGCTTCAGCACTTAGCGCCCGTCCATGCGGGGAATGAAACGCTTCAAGCAGTGTCCTTTCCTAAAGAAATTGACGATGCAGAAGATGAGATGACAGGCTTACTAGGCTATTATTTTCATTTTTTTCATGGAATGTATGCGTTTATCCAGCGCCGGTATATCGAGGCCATTTCATATTACAAGCATGCGGAACATCAACTGATTTTAGTGACAGATGAGATTGAAAAAGCAGAATTCTACTATAAAATCGCAGAAGTATACTATCATATGAAACAAACTTATTTCTCCATGCACTATGCTAAAAAGGCGAGAGACATCTATAAGAAACATCAGCTTTATGGAAAAAGAAGCATTCAATGTGATTTTGTCATGGCAGGTAATTGGATTGATGTCAATCAGTATCAAAAAGCGCTTCCTTATTTAGAAAAAGCGTTAAAAGTCTGTGAAGCGATGGAACAAAAAGAATGCACATCTTACTTTAAAGCAATGGCTCTTAATAACCTAGGCACTTGTCATTATAGTATGGGAACGTACCATACAGCGACTGTCTTTTTT
Source organism: Bacillus sp. Nf3 (assembly GCF_003028545.1). Taxonomy (NCBI): domain Bacteria; kingdom Bacillati; phylum Bacillota; class Bacilli; order Caryophanales; family Bacillaceae; genus Bacillus; species Bacillus sp. Nf3. Next base: position 519,592 of record NZ_PYUA01000003.1, read on the forward strand.
GAACAAGCCATTTCACTTTATCAGAAAGATCAAGCATCCACGATGATCAAATCGTTGTTTTCACTTGCCCTTACTTGTTTTAAACTCGGAGATATTCAGCGGGCGGGCGAGGCCATATCTACAGGAATGAAAGAGGCTTGTGTATTGGAAGATGAAATTTATCAGTTAAAATTTCAATTTTTACAGGCGCTCTATATAGAGAAAGACGGTTGTGAGCAATTGAGGTCGGCCCTTTTTGGTCTGAGAAATAAAAAAATGTTTGCTGATTTAGAGGAATTAGCACTTGATGCGGCTAATTATTATAAGGAACGCGACATGTACAAGGAATCCTCCACTTTTTTTGAGATTGTGATCGAAGCGCGTACGCACATTCAAAAAGGAGATGAGATGTATGAGAACGAAGCATAACATGTCAGCTGCTCAAGTAGATGAAAGACTTCACACTTAAAAATGAGACAAACAACACCCTTTACGCATAAACGTAAAGGGCTTTTTTCTTTATTCTTTGATTGCTTTTTCTGCGTCAATTGCACCTGCTCCATAAATCATCGGATCATCTCCAGACCACTTGCTTGTATTTTCTTTTAACAGGGTTTTGACTTCATCTGGCGTTAAATCTGGTGAATGCTCTAATAGTAGAGCGCAAATACCAGCACAAATTGGTGTTGCCATCGATGTGCCAGATAACGTTGTATAATCATCGTCTACTCTGCTTGATTTGTCGAGTTTATCCAGAAAGGATCTTGGTGATCTGAGAGAAACGATGTTTACTCCTGGTGCGAGGATATCAGGCTTTGCTTCCCCGTAAACAGTAGGCCCTCTGCTTGAAAACGGTGCTACGATATCGTCACTTGATTCAGGTGTATTCCTGTCATCATAGGCTCCGACCGTAATGACTTTTTGGCTGACAGCAGGGCTTGCAATCGTCTGGCTGTTAGGACCAGAGTTACCGGCAGCGACGCATACAACAATCCCTTGATCCCAAGCCGCATTGACAGCACGCACCATTGGATCGTCCTGTTCGTCATCATAACGCTGCGCAGCTCCGCCTAGCGACATGCTGATAATATGAATCGGATCATCAGGGTGGTCTTGGTTGAACTGCATGCACCATTCAACACCTTCTATAATAGTAGAAAGTGATCCAGCCCCTTGTTTATTTAACACTTTCACACCAATCAGATTCGCTTTTGGGGCAGGTCCTTTGTATAGGCCGTCTGAAGCGGATCCATCTCCCGCGACATCTCCCGCGCAGTGTGTACCGTGGCCATTATCATCATAAGGCTTTGTTTTTTGTTTGACTAAATCCACAAAATCACGAATTCTTCCATCTAAATCTTCATGCGGATAAATTCCCGTGTCAATGACAGCGACCGTAATGCCTTCACCGGTTAAAGTTGTCCCGTTTCGGATGACTTCTTCAGCATGACTTGCTTGTGTGGCTACGTCCAGCAGCGCATGTACTTTCCGGTCTAAATAAATTTTACGAATATGCTCACCGTTTGCTAATAGCTCCTCTAAAGCAGCAGGCGTTAAATCAGCAGCGCAGCAGTCGATATGTGAAAAATGTCGTTTTATATTTGTTTTTCTGCTTTTTTTCATTAATTGTTTCGTGCTTTGAATTCCTGCCTCGGCTGCACCTTCCTTAAATTCAATGATCACACGAAGCTTCTTTTTCTTCTTCAGTCTGCCTTCGAAAAAACGATGAAGAAAGCATGGCGTCCATTTAAAAGGTTTATAAAGGTGAAGAACGGTCTCTCTTAAAGGCTGATCTAGTTTACTAGCATGTGTTCTGACCATTTGCACCATAGAAAATCCAAACATGTGATGCCCTCCATTCCAGCTATCCATTCTCGTACACTCTTACGTTATGTGATTGAGAACTGCTTGGTTCGGATTCTTGTCCCTTCTTTACTTCATATTGGCGGCTTGCTTATGCCTTCCAAAAAAGAAAAGCGCTTACATTTTGTAAAATAATAGAAAAAGGTGGAAATCATGTAGAATCTGCCGATGATAGGTGGGAGAGTTCTTCTAAGAGAACCAGCGAATCAAAGGATTTTGCAGAAAAAGGAGGGGTGTAGACAGGGTCAATGCTCATATAAATGTGATGCGTGACAGATGGAAAAAATCAAATCCTTATCAAAAAAAGCCGAATTAAAGAAAACAGACTGGATAGGACTAGGTCATATTAAACATAACGTCATTTCTTTGTCATACTATTCTAACTCTGTTTTCAAAGAGGAGAGGCGTTTCTGTGTATATAAATGCAATTATCTTATTTTTGAGGAATCTCATGATCTAGAGTGTTATGATCAAACGTGAAGAGAAAATGTGGAAAAAATGAATAAGAAATGATGATTCAATATAAATCATAGAAACGGCTTAGAAATCTGTTAAAGGAGAACGGGAATGAAGAAGTTTTTTGCTTTGCTTCTCCTGCTTGCGATCGGATGGGGCGTTTATTATACCATGCAAGCACAGGAACATGATGAGCCAGTGTCATCAGGTGGGGAAGACGAAAGCGGTTCAAATGATATTTATCGAAATTTTAAAGAACTGGAAGAAAACGAATCAACAAGCAGCTACAACATTACAGCTAACCCAGTGCCCGGCAGCCGCCTTCTTGTGATGTCACCTCATGGCGGGAGGATTGAAGGCGGCGTGAGCGAGATTGTCCATTTTTTTGACAACGATTTTTCGACGTATTTATTTGAAGGTCTAAGAGAGAATGCATCAGAACTTCATATTACAAGTACAAACTTTGATGAGCCAATCGGCGTCGCGCAGGCAAAAGCACATGATTACGTGTTAGCAGTGCATGGATACAAAGGCGAGGAAGGAATTGACCATACTCTCGTCGGCGGAACAGATTACGACCGTGCAGAGAAAATTGTGAGCTCATTAGAGCGGAACGGGTTTTCTGCTGAACTAGCTGTCGCACACGCAACCCTGAGCGGGACAAGCAATCATAATATTAATAATCTTACAAAAACAGGGCAAAGTGTGCAGCTTGAGATTAGCAGAAGTCAGCGTGAAGCTTTATTTGACAGTTTCGACTTTCGAAGGCGGTCGAGTACAAAAAACGAGGCGTTCTATCGTTATGTCAGGGCAATTCGCACAGTGCTTGATGAAGAATATACATAAGGACCGTGCACATGTTAAGACAAGCAGGGGAATTCTTGTTACACTATGAACAGTGATAACAAAAGGAGAGACGGATATGACGCGTCATCATTTTCATCTTCAGGCAAGCTGGCCTGGTCTGCGTAACGATGTGGGTACAATCGCATGTGAACAATTAAAAACAAAGATTTCGATTCCAAAGGAAATGGACGGTCCAGGTATTGGAACCAATCCAGATGAGATGCTCTTAGGTGCAGCCGCTACGTGTTATATCATTACACTTGCAGCCATGATGGAGCGGAGTCAATTAGAGAAAGAGGATCTATCGATGAGCTCTGAAGCTGTCGTAGATGTGACAAATGGTGTGTTTACTTATGAGGAAATCATTCATCGACCTGTTATCATCCTCAAAGAGACCGCTTCCGCACAAGATATTGAGCTGGCCCGAAAGCTTGCGCATAAAGCCGAAAGCTCATGTATGATCTCAAGAGCTGTTCAGGGTAATGTGAACATTTCCTTAGAAGAAACCATTCAAGCCGGCCGTTAAAACAAAAAAGTCATTTTCTCTTGAAATATGGAGAAAATGACTTTTTTTATGACGTCCATTCGGTTTGATCGAGTTGTGCTTTGGTTTCGTTCTTTTGCTTCTTGGACTGATTTAAGACAATCACGCCGCAGATGACAAGTGCAAGGCCAATGAAGCCTTTCGTGCTGATTGTTTCGTTAAACAGGAAAAGTCCTACAAGAGCAGTGAGAGCTGTTCCAACACCAGACCATGTTGCATAGGCAGATGAGAGCTCAATGGTTTTAAGTGCTAAACTGAGGAAAGTAAAGGCGCATCCAAATCCGATCAGTACCCCGATACTCGGCAGCAGCTGCGAAAAGCCTTGAGAAAGCTTCAGCATTGTACTGCCAAAAACCTCAGTTAAAATGGCTCCTGTTAAGTAGAGCATTCCTTTCATGCTCTCTCACATCCTTTATGACATATTTAATAGTACGACCCCTGAGACAAGCATCGCCATCCCAATGACTGCTTTTTGGTTCAAGGTTTCTTTGAAAAAGAGCACGCCAAAAATAGCCGTGAGGACCGTACCAACCCCAGACCATGTTGCATAAGACATGCTAAGTGGAATAATGTTCAGTGTCAATGACAGCATATAAAAAGCAAGTGAATAGCCAGCCACAACGACAGCGCTTGGCTTCCAGCGTGTAAAACCATTAGATAATTTTAACATCGCGGCGCCAATGGCTTCAGAAAAAATGGCCACTGCCAAAAAAAGATAACCGAGGATCATGATCATCCCTCCTCTAATAGGTATAAAATCCGATGAAGTAAAAGGGTTTTTATCCTCTCTTTTCAGCGGTTCAAGCTGAAATATTTCTGAAAACCTGCATGCTCTGCCATCTGCTGAAGGGTGAGATGTCTTACTCCTTCTTTTAATATCATACGGGCAGCTGCATCAAAATGGCTCTTTTGTGGTTTTAGGCATAAAAAAAACACCTACTTTACTGAACAGTCGGTAAAGTAAATGTTAACCCATGAAAAAAGAGTGTGTCAATCGATTCATTTTATGAACGGATGTTTTCACTTAAACGTCATATTTAATACCAAGGGTATGGTCCGTACGGCGGGTATGGAGGCGGGTAAGGGTATCCATAACCATATCCTGGCGCAAGCAGAGATCCAGCAAGCAAGCCTCCAGCAAAACCACCTAAAAATGGAGGTCCAAAGAATCCAGGTCTCCCAAACCCAAAACCAGGGCGTCCAAATCCAAATCCGGGTCTCCCAAACCCAAAACCAGGACGTCCAAATCCGAAGCCAAAAGGTCTTCTCATGTCTTCTTGAATAAATGGAGGTGTGTCAAAATAATTCATAATAAAAGGCTCCTTTCTCATAAAATCACTGTAACTGACATCAGTGTATTCCGATTGCCTACATATGTTTGGGTGAACGCCTAATATAAGGAGGAATGTTAGAAATGGGCCTGTATCCATCTGATTGGGCAAAGTGTCCGCCGCATGCTCATGCATATAAAGCACGTACGGATGTAACAGAGGGGCATTATCATTTAATAGAAGGTATTTCTCAGCCTGTAAATGGAAGCAGTACCGACCGGCATACTCATTTTTATCGCGGGATCACCTCCTTTGAAAGAGGGCATTTCCACAGGTACTATGGAATTACAGGACCTGCAATTCCAAGAGTGGATGGAACACATTATCACGAGATCGAGGAAGTCACCTATTCAGCCTATCTCGATTCTGTACCCATCCCATACGGAGGTGTCGTCTATAGTCCAGATGAGAAGCGGCCAACACATAAGCATCGTTTAAAAGGAAAAACATATGAAGTGGTTGGAAATGAACCGCTTGGCTGGTGATGGCCAGGATATAGGAGAGTAAGAAAAGTTATGCTATACTGTAGGCAGTTTTGTAAAAGAGAGTGATGTTATGAATAAAGCGAAGCAGCCAGTAATCGTATTAGTAGGGCCGACGGCTGTCGGCAAAACCAAATTGAGCATTGATATAGCCAAAGCATTTAATGGAGAGATTATCAGCGGGGATTCTATGCAGATTTATAAAGGAATGGACATTGGAACAGCTAAAATCACCCCCGAAGAAATGAATGGCATCCCGCACCATTTAATTGATATTAAACAGCCGGACGAATCCTTTTCGACAGCTGAATTTCAGCAGCTGGTCCGTTCGAAGATCAAAGAGATTGCCGCTAGAGGGAAAACGCCAATGATTGTCGGCGGAACAGGCCTCTATATCCAATCTGTTTTATATGATTACACATTTACGGATGAGAAAAGTGACCCTGTTTTTAGAGAAGAAATGGCGCTGTTTGAACAGCAACACGGCGCGATTTTGCTGCACGAAAAGCTAAAGGCAGTAGATTCTGATGCGGCAAATGCTATTCATCCGAATAACGTCCGCCGCGTGATCCGGGCGCTGGAAGTGATCCATACAACAGGTCAGAAAATGTCGGAAATGCAAAACGGGCATCAAGAAGTTCCTCTTTATGATACAGCCTTCATTGGGCTGAAAATGGATCGAGAGCTTTTGTACGAGCGCATTCATCAAAGAATTGATATGATGATAGATGAGGGCTTAATTGAAGAAGTGAGAGCACTTTATCAATCAGGCTTGAAGGATTGTCAGTCTGTTCAAGCCATTGGTTATAAAGAGCTGTATGCCTATTTTCAAGGTGACTGCTCACTTGATGAAGCCATCCAGCAATTAAAGCAAAATTCCCGTAGATATGCGAAGCGTCAGTTCACGTGGTTCCGTAATAAAATGGCGGTCACTTGGTTTGATATGACACCGCCTTGCCACTTTTCAGACAAAAAAGAGGAAATTTTCGCATATATAGCAGGAAAGCTTGGACTTAAAGCGAAACTGTAGTTATCAGAATCAAGGAGGACGAAACATGAAACCGATTAATATTCAGGAGCAGTTTTTGAATCAGATCCGCAAAGACAATACATTTGTCACAGTATTCTTACTGAATGGCTTTCAGCTTCGCGGTCAAGTGAAAGGATTTGACAATTTCACGGTGCTGCTTGAAACAGAAGGAAAGCAGCAGCTTATTTATAAACACGCCATTTCTACATTTGCACCTCAAAAGAATGTAAATCTGGAATTAGAATAGTATAGGTTGTATTGAATAGCCCCATGCCTCTGCGAATAAACCGGCCGAACCCGCTACGTTTTTTGTCAGTGCAGAGGGGCTATTTTGTATGCAATGAAACTTTTCTGCCGATTTTCCGTATAATTCCTTATTTATTGGATATTAGAAGGGTGAGGGGATTCATATGGAAAATGCAGAGCTTGAATTAAGAAGGATTAGAGTAATCCTCCTTTTGATTGGAATTGTAGTCTTGTTTGGATCGTGCGCTATCTCAAACATTGAAACGAGACAAGAAAGTTGGAATAACCATTCTCATGAAAATGCAGATGGCGTTTTACCATCATCTGCTGCACTAAAAAATAATCACTTTGCTGTTGTGAAAGATGATCAAGTACATGTGTACCGATTTGATGAAAAAGAAGGAGAACTGACGCTCGTTACAACGAAATACATAGATGAATGGGATGAAGAAGAATATGATGATGGCCTTGATGATGAAGAGTAAGCACGTAAATTTACAAATGAATGTGAAGCCGCTACACTATAATCATGCATCAGACATCTAGACAGAAAAGGATGAGTTCATGACACATAAAATTAAAATTAATCATTGGGAACAAACTTGTGAAGACGATTCCTGTTTCGAATATGGAACAAGTGTTTCTGTAAATGGGAAAGAATTAGTGAGAGAAGCTTCAATCGCCTCTGCGCTTGAAGCGGTGCTAAAAGAATTAGGTGTTGAAGTGGAAATTACAGAAGTGTCAGAAGATTTACAGTGCGATGCCTACAAAAAATAAAACAAAAAGTCTAGTCTACTAAGCGATTTTTTTTCGTGTTATGATAGATTTCGGTTTCAGTTGAATAGGGAGTAGAGCAGTCTATTTTTAGATCCTGTTCTGCTCTATTTATTTGAACGTACGAGTTCGGCTATGAAGGTTCGGCCGGGTTGGTTGATTTTTTTCGTTTTGAACATCTATATGTTGTGTTTTGAAAAAACATAGTATACTATATATAGTGAATAGCGAAATGATCAACAATACTAAAAACTAGGTCGTGATGGAATTGATTCAAATCGTATTTGATTCAAAAACAGGAAATGTTCAACGCTTTTTGGACAAGACCCCTTTTACAGACAAACGAAAATTGACTGGAGAAGAGTTTTTGGATACGCCGTTTATTCTCGTCACCTTTACGACAGGATTTGGACAAGTCCCTAGTACCACTCAGTCTTTTTTAGAAAAAAATGCTCACCTTTTACTAGGTGTTGCGGTGAGTGGCAACAAAGTGTGGGGAGATAATTTTGCAAAAAGCGCCGATACGATTTCTAAACAATATCAAGTTCCTATTTTGCACACCTTTGAACTAAGCGGAACAAAAAGGGATGTTGAATTGTTTACACAGGAGGTAGAAAGAATTGTCACAAAATCAGGTTCCAAAGTGGATACAATTAAATAACGAAATTATGATTCAAAAAGAAGGAAAGTTTCAGTTCGATAAGGACAAAGAAGCTGTACATAGTTATTTCGTAGATTACATTAATCAAAACACGGTCTTTTTTCACAATCTAGAAGAGAAGATTGATTACTTAATAGAAAACGACTACTATGAGGAAGAATTTTTAAGACAATACAGCATGGCAGATATTAAAGAAGTTTTTGAAGCTGCATATGCCAAAAAATTTAGATTCCCATCATTTATGAGTGCATTTAAGTTTTACAATGACTATGCACTGAAAACAAATGATAAAAAGAAAATCCTTGAACGCTATGAAGACCGCATTTCAGTTGTAGCACTTTTCTTTGCGGGTGGGGATAAAGAAAAAGCACTTGAGTTTGTAGAATTGATGATCAATCAAGAGTACCAGCCAAGTACACCAACCTTCTTGAACGCTGGACGTAAAAGACGCGGTGAGCTTGTGAGCTGCTTCTTGCTTGAAGTGAATGACTCACTAAACGATATTTCAAGAGCGATTGATATTTCCATGCAGCTGTCAAAACTAGGCGGCGGCGTCAGTTTGAACCTGTCAAAACTTCGTGCAAAAGGCGAAGCAATCAAAGATGTAGAAAATGCGACAAAAGGTGTCGTCGGCGTGATGAAGCTTCTTGATAATGCATTCAGATATGCAGATCAAATGGGGCAAAGACAAGGATCAGGCAGTGCCTACCTGAATATTTTCCACAGAGATATCAATGATTTCTTAGATACGAAAAAAATCTCTGCAGATGAAGATGTTCGCGTGAAGACTCTGTCCATTGGAGTCGTCATCCCGGATAAATTTATCGAGCTTGCTAGAGAAGATAAAACAGCTTACACCTTCTATCCGCACACAGTCTATAAAGAATATGGACAGCATCTTGATGAGATGGACATGGAAGAAATGTATGACGAGCTTGTAGAAAACCCGAAAGTTAAAAAAGAAAAAGTCAATCCGAGAAAGCTTCTTGAAAAATTGGCTGTTCTACGCTCAGAATCAGGCTATCCATATATCATGTTCCAAGATAATGTAAACAGAGAGCATGCTTTGAACCATATTTCACGAGTGAAATTCTCAAACCTTTGCTCAGAAGTGCTTCAGGCGTCAGAGGTTTCTTCTTACACGGACTATGATCAAGAAGATGAAATCGGTCTTGATATTTCTTGTAACCTTGGTTCATTAAATATCATGAATGTCATGAAAAACAAATCGATCGAAAAAACGGTTAAGCTTGCAACAGACTCACTAACGCTTGTGTCTGAAACAACAGACATTCGCAATGCACCGGCTGTTCGAAAAGCGAACAAAGCGATGAAGTCAATTGGACTTGGTGCGATGAACCTTCATGGGTATTTAGCTCAAAACCAAATTGCCTATGAAAGTGAAGAAGCAAGAGATTTCGCAAATACGTTCTTTATGATGGTGAACTATTATTCAATTAAACGCTCAAGTGAGCTTGCGAAAGAAAAAGGAGAAACATTCCATCGTTATGAAGGCTCTGGCTATGCAACTGGTGAGTACTTCAATAAATACGTGGAAAATGATTTCACACCAAAAACAGAAAAAGCAGCAGCACTATTTGAAGGCATGCACATTCCAACAAAAGAAGACTGGGCAGCACTCAAAGAATTTGTAGCGGAAAATGGCATGTATCACAGCTATCGTTTATGTATTGCACCAACAGGTTCCATTTCTTATGTTCAATCGGCAACAGCCTCTGTGATGCCAATTATGGAACGTATCGAAGAAAGAACATACGGCAACAGCAAAACCTATTACCCAATGCCAGGTCTTTCAGCGCAAAACTGGTTCTTCTATAAAGAAGCGTACGATATGGACATGTTTAAAGTGGTCGATATGATCGCAACGATTCAGCAGCACGTCGATCAAGGAATCAGCTTTACACTATTCCTAAAAGATACGATGACAACGCGTGATTTAAACCGCATCGATCTTTATGCACACCATAAAGGCATTAAGACACTTTATTATGCAAGAACGAAGGATACAGGGCAGGAAGGCTGTCTTTCTTGTGTTGTTTGATTAAAGGAGAGTTTAACGTGACAAAAATTTATGATGCAGCCAACTGGTCAAAACACGAAGACGATTTTACACAAATGTTTTACAACCAAAATGTGAAGCAGTTTTGGCTTCCAGAAGAGATTTCCTTAAACGGAGATCTCTTAACATGGAAATACTTAGGTGAAAAAGAGCGAGATACGTACATGAAGGTACTTGCTGGACTGACTTTACTTGATACAGAACAAGGAAATACAGGGATGCCGATTGTTGCAGAACATGTGGACGGCCATCAACGTAAAGCTGTACTCAACTTTATGGCAATGATGGAAAATGCGGTACATGCGAAATCATACTCCAATATCTTCATGACACTCGCACCAACTGAAACGATCAGTGAAGTGTTTGAATGGGTCAAGAAGAATAAATTCCTGCAAAAGAAAGCAGATATGATTGTCAGTTTATACCGTTCGATTCAAAAGGACGATCCTATTTCTCTCTTTAAAGCAATGGTTGCTTCTGTTTATTTAGAAAGCTTCCTATTTTATAGTGGTTTTTACTACCCGCTATATTTCTATGGGCAAGGAAAGCTCATGCAAAGCGGTGAAATCATCAACTTAATTTTGCGTGATGAAGCGATTCATGGTGTGTACGTTGGATTATTAGCACAAGAAATTTACAACAAACAAACACCTGAAGTGCAAAAAGAGCTGTATGATTTCTCTATTGACCTTTTAAACGAGCTTTATGAAAATGAACTTCATTACACTGAAGATATTTATGACCAAGTCAATTTATCGCATGATGTGAAAAAGTTCATTCGTTACAATGCCAATAAAGCGTTAATGAACCTTGGATTTGCCCCTTATTTTGAAGAAGAAGAGATTAACCCTATTGTATTGAACGGACTCAATACAAAAACAAAATCGCATGACTTCTTCTCAATGAAAGGGAACGGCTACAAAAAAGCAACAGTTGAGCCGTTAAAAGATGACGACTTCTTCTTTGGAGATGAATCATAAGGAAAGCGTAAAAGTCAAAACGCATCACTCGTTTTGGCTTTTTGCCATTTCTAACAATGTATTACATACTGGAGGTTACCGAACATGGGAAAAATGGACGAAATCATTTTAGTTGCACCGCGTACGCAAGTGTTCCAAAACGAAACACTTGCGTTTAATGGTGTGAACAGTGAAGAGAAAACAATCAGCACCATTATGAAAGAAATCGAAGAGCACTTCGAGCAGATGCGAAGAGGCGATGCAGAAGAAAATCCTGACTTCAAGCAGCCGATTCCTTATGTCGTGATTAAGCGTGAGGACGAAGTGTATGTATACGAAAGACTTCAAGGCGGAGGAGAGACTCGCTTACATCATAAGTTATCTCTTGGCTTTGGGGGGCATATGAATTTCATTGAAGGAAAAAACTTTGCTGAGATTCTAAAAGAAAATACGGATCGTGAGCTGGACGAAGAACTTTCAATTCAAGAAGAAGACAAACTTGAAATGAAAACCCTTGGATTAATCAATGACGATGACAACAGTGTCGGCCGTGTGCACATTGGACTGTTATCAGCGCTTGAACTATCTCCGGGTGCTCATGTAGAAGTAAAAGAAACAGATCAAATTTCAGGAAAATGGATGAAAACAGCCGATTTGAAAAAGCCTGAGTACTTCGATCGTCTTGAAACATGGTCTCAATTTGTCGTCAATATCCTAGCGTAAATAAATACACAACAAACCGGCTCAGTAGAAGACTTGAGCCGGTTTGTTTCGTTACAACAGCTTGAAATTATTGGAAAACGAATGCGTCATGACCGGCCTGCTTCAATCTTGCGACGAGGTCATCTGCATTTTGCTTTGTACGGAAAGCCCCGGCTTGTACTCGGAACATACCTCCGTCTAATACAACAAATGCGTCAAAGCCTTTGGATTTAAGTGTGGTTGCTAATTCATCTGCATTGGCTTTCACTTTAAAAGCTCCTGCCTGCACTTTATAAAGATTACTTGCTTTTTTTTTCAATTGAAAGGCTTCTTCTAGACCAGTCGCATGAGCGCGAGCGATGCCTTGAAGGAAGGTTGCGTTGCGGAGCTTATTAGCATCAGCTGTCGTATCAATGAAACCATTCTCTGTTAAAATAGCGGGCATAGAAGTTTCTCGAAGAACGTGGAAGTTCGCAGTTTTCTTGCCGCGGTTAGCAAAATCAACTGAGCGGACAATTTCATCATGAAGGGCGTTGCGATACGTGGTGGTCGGTGCTGAAACGCCAGGATACACATAGCTTTCAAACCCTGTGCCTCCGCCAGCATTAATATGAATAGATACGAAATAGTCAGCTCCCCAGCTGTTTGCTGCATTCGTACGCTGGGACAAAGTGACAGATTGGTCAGTTGAACGACTTAAGCGGACAGAAACCCCATCATATTCACTAATCAAAATGTCTCTCAGTAAAAGCGCGATTTGAAGTGTTATATTTTTCTCCAAAAGTCCATTAGCACTAGCTCCAGAATCTGTTCCTCCGTGGCCAGGATCAATAAAAATTTTCACCATCTATTCATCACCTCGTCTTTATTTTATGAGAAAATAGAAGAATTGCCTGTACAAAATGCGGAAATCATTGAGACTCTTTTCTGCATCATTTGTGATCAAAAAGCTACATTTTTCTAAGAAAAAACAAATTGTTGGTTTGTCCGCCCAAACGGGATGAATACAATGGAAATAGCACATCATTTCCTGGGAAACCGCACAAATCCCTACAATATTCGGTATCTCGGGTCATTTTGACAGCAAACTTGGGCTTAAGCGGGCGATTGTCACGATTACAGCTCCACCCGAATAGAATAAAGAGAGAAGAGCGAGAGGTGAATACGTTGGAGCGAGCTGTCACATATAAAAACAACGGCCAAATCAATATTATACTTAACGGACAAAAGCAAGTATTGGTTGATGCAGACTCAGAGGCAGAATACCTAGAAGCCTTGCAGAAAAATGAGGCAAAACACAGCATCTTACGGGAAATAGAGCGTGAAATGAACAGCCTTGTCGGTATGGATGAAATGAAACGAAACATAAAAGAGATTTATGCTTGGATTTTTGTTAATCAAAAACGGCAGGAACAAGGGTTAAAGGTAGGAAAACAAGCGCTTCATATGATGTTCAAAGGGAATCCTGGCACAGGGAAAACCACAGTTGCAAGACTTGTCGGGAAGCTTTTCTTTGAAATGAATGTGCTCTCAAAAGGTCATTTAATTGAAGCAGAACGCGGTGATCTTGTTGGAGAGTACATTGGTCATACAGCGCAAAAAACAAGGGATTTAATTAAAAAATCACTAGGCGGTATTTTGTTCATTGATGAAGCCTATTCTCTTGCACGCGGAGGAGAAAAAGATTTTGGAAAAGAGGCGATTGATACCCTTGTAAAACATATGGAGGACAAACAGCACGAATTCATTCTGATTCTTGCTGGCTACTCCAAGGAAATGGATCATTTTCTTTCTTTAAACCCTGGTCTGCAATCAAGATTTCCAATCAACATCAGCTTTCCTGATTATACAGTCGATCAGCTCATGGATATTGCAAAACGAATGATGGCGGACAGAGAATATGTATTTACACAAGAAGCTGAATGGAAGCTGCGGGATTATTTAATGCACATTAAAAGTACCACAAGCCCGGCAAAATTCAGCAATGGCCGGTTTGTACGAAACACCATTGAAAAGGCGATACGAACCCAGGCGATGAGACTGCTTCTTGTGGATCATTATGATAAAAAAGATCTGCTGACCATTAAAAGTCACGATCTTCAAATGAAAGAGGATACGCCTTCTTGAAATGGCGTATCCTTTTTATAAAGAGTCACTAAAATAAACCATCCGAATAGTGGTATACGTGTGATCTGTTTGGTATGATGGTACTACTGAAAACTTAAGTACAGAAAGGAAACAACTGACGTTGAATGAACATGAAATGACTGAAAAAGCGATCCTTGTCGGCTGTCAATTGCCGCATGTAACGGATGAACGCTTTCAATACTCAATGGAAGAATTAGCTTCCTTAACCAAAACGGCTGGCGGTGAAGCTGTCAGCGTGATGACGCAGAAGAGAAATAGACAAGACAGCGCAACGTATATCGGTAAAGGGAAAGTAGAAGAACTTGAGGTGCTTTGCGAAGAACTCGAATGTGATGTCATTATTTTTAACGACGAGCTTTCTCCAAGCCAGCTAAAAGCTTTGGCGACTGCTTTAGATGTAAAAATTATTGATCGTACGCAATTGATTTTAGATATCTTTGCTAAAAGAGCCCGTACAAGAGAGGGGAAGCTGCAAATAGAGCTTGCCCAGCTTCAGTATGCCCTGCCGAGACTAAGTGGACAAGGGATCAGCCTCTCAAGACAAGGAGGCGGAATTGGCGCAAGAGGCCCAGGTGAAACAAAACTTGAAACAGACAGACGTCATATTCGAAACCGCATTCACGAAATTAACGGGCAGTTATCTGCAGTCAAAGAACATCGAACAAGATACCGGGAACGCCGAAAGAAAAATGGTGTGTTCCAAATTGCCATTGTCGGGTATACGAATGCCGGAAAATCAACTTTGTTTAATCAATTAACAGAAGCAGATAGTCATGAAGAGGATCTGCTGTTTGCGACACTTGACCCAATGACGCGTAAGATGACATTAGAATCTGGCTACAGTGTGCTCATTTCGGATACGGTTGGCTTTATCCAAGACCTTCCTACAACACTGATCGCCGCATTTCGTTCAACCCTTGAAGAAGTGAAGGAAGCCGATTATTTGCTTCATGTCATCGACTCTTCTAATGAGGATTATGAAGGGCACGAACGAACGGTTCATGAGCTTTTAGAAGAATTAGAAGCGGACCGTATTCCAATGCTGACTGTTTATAACAAGGAAGATCAAATTAGACCAGATTTCATCCCATCTTCAAAGCATCGCCACATATTAATCAGTGCTAGACGCAAAGAAGATGTAAAAAGGTTAAAAGCGGATATTATGGCTGAGCTGAAAAAAGCCTTTTTAAAGCCATATCATGTGAAGATTCCAGCGTATGAAGGGAAGCTCATCTCTGCATTAAAATCAGAAACGCTTGTGGAATCACTAGAATTTCAAAAAGAAGCAGAGATTTACGACATCACCGGATATAGTGGTGAGGATCAGACCATCTTAGGTCAAATCAAGAAGTATATGTTGGAAAGGAATTAAATCAAGATGTTTCACACATTAAAACACGGCAGTATTTTAGAAAAAGCAGCAGCAGAAACAGAACAAGAGATATTACACGTACATCAGCAAATTGATCAAACGAGCGAACAAAATGAGTGGCGGGTTCTTGAAAGCTATCGAAAGCACAAAGTCAGTGACTCTCACTTTAATCCAACAACTGGATATGGCTACGATGATATGGGGAGAGACACGTTAGAAAAGATTTATGCGGATGTCTTCGGTGGAGAAAGCGGCCTTGTCCGTCCGCAGATCATTTCCGGCACACACGCGATTTCCATTGCTTTATTTGGTGTGCTGAGACCTGGCGATGAATTGATCTACATGACGGGAAAACCATACGACACGTTAGAAGAAATTGTCGGGATTCGCGGCAAAGAAGGGACAGGCTCATTAAAAGACTTCCAGATTGACTACAAAGCCATTGATTTGCGTCAAGATGGATCAGTCGATTACGACAAAGTAAAAGAGTCGATTTCTTCTAAAACAAAAGTCATCGGCATTCAGCGCTCAAAAGGCTATGCTTCAAGGCCATCCTTTACTCTAGAAGAAATTGAGCAAATGATTTCATTTGTGAAAGAGATAAATGAAGAAATCATTGTGTTTGTAGACAACTGTTATGGTGAATTTACTGAATTACAAGAGCCGTGTCATGTCGGAGCTGATCTCATGGCCGGTTCACTCATTAAAAACCCAGGTGGAGGTCTTGCCAAAACAGGCGGCTACATCGTTGGAAAAGAAAAATGGGTCGAAGCTTGCTCTTATCGAATGACATCTCCGGGCATCGGCAGTGAAGCAGGTGCATCGCTGTATGCCCTCCAGGAAATGTATCAAGGCTTTTTCTTGGCGCCGCATGTTGTGGCTCAAAGCTTAAAAGGCGCAGTATTTACGGCTCGTTTTCTTGAGAAGCTCGGATTCCAAACAAACCCAGCGTGGAATGCGAAAAGAACAGATTTGATTCAATCTGTCGAATTTGGAGATCCTAAAAAAATGATTGCGTTCTGTCAGGCAATCCAGTATGCATCTCCGATTAACAGTCACGTCACACCACATGCAAGCTATATGCCGGGCTACGAGGATGATGTCATTATGGCAGCGGGGACGTTTGTACAAGGAGCCAGTATCGAATTATCAGCCGATGGTCCGATCAGACCGCCTTATACTGCCTATGTGCAAGGCGGTCTCACGTATGCCCATGTGAAAAATGCGATTTGCAGTGCTGTCGATGCCTTATTGGATCAAGGTTTTATTGAAGTGCCTGCTCAATAAAAAAACCATGTTAATATTCCTAACATATTGTTGACACATAATATAACATGACATATAATAAATTTAAGCAAAGAGGAGGAGACAGTTGAGATGAGTGATAACATTCGCCGCTCAATGCCTTTATTCCCAATTGGGATTGTCATGCAGCTAACAGAATTATCTGCAAGACAAATTCGCTATTATGAGGAAAATGGTTTAGTATTTCCAGCAAGAAGTGATGGAAACCGCCGATTATTTTCTTTTCATGATGTTGATAAATTACTAGAAATTAAAAACCTCATCGAACAAGGTGTAAACATGGCAGGAATCAAAAAACTTTTTGCCAAAGCTGAGGCAGAAAATCCATCGTCTGATAAAAAGACGGAGGAAAAAACCACAGCTAAGCACAACTTGTCAGATGATGAACTCAGGAAGCTACTGAAGAAGGAACTCATTCAGGCTGGACGTTTCCAACAAGGAACGACCTTTAGGCAGGGGGATATGTCAAGGTTCTTCCGTTAACCAATTAGCAAAAGCATTGCTATACACATTTTACCTTTTGTAGGGAGGAGTTTTACGAAATGGCAAAGTACACAAGAGAAGATATCGTAAAATTAGTAAATGAGGAAAACGTAAAGTACATCCGTCTGCAATTTACAGACATTCTCGGAACGATTAAAAATGTTGAGATTCCTGTGAGCCAGTTAGAAAAAGCTCTCGATAACAAATGTATGTTTGACGGTTCATCTATTGAAGGATTCGTACGTATCGAAGAATCAGATATGTACCTATACCCAGATCTAAACACATTTGTTATTTTCCCTTGGACAGCAGAAAAAGGTAAAGTTGCACGCTTTATTTGTGACATTTATAAGCCAGACGGGACACCGTTTGATGGAGACCCGCGTAACAACTTAAAGCGTATCTTGAAGGAAATGGAAGAACTAGGATTTAGCGATTTCAACCTTGGACCTGAGCCAGAATTCTTCTTATTTAAATTAGATGAAAAAGGCGAGCCAACGCTTGAACTAAACGATAAAGGTGGATACTTTGACCTTGCACCAACAGATCTAGGTGAAAACTGCCGCCGT
Organism: Bacillus sp. Nf3; assembly: GCF_003028545.1. Lineage (NCBI taxonomy): Bacteria > Bacillati > Bacillota > Bacilli > Caryophanales > Bacillaceae > Bacillus > Bacillus sp. Nf3. Next base: position 537,422 of record NZ_PYUA01000003.1, read on the forward strand.
GATATCGTGCTAGAGCTTGAAGAAATGGGCTTTGAAATTGAAGCATCTCACCACGAAGTAGCACCAGGACAGCACGAAATTGATTTCAAATATGCAGGCGCAATCCGTTCTTGTGATGACATTCAAACATTCAAACTCGTTGTCAAAACCATTGCGAGAAAACACGGTCTTCATGCGACATTCATGCCAAAACCATTGTTCGGTGTAAACGGATCTGGTATGCACTGTAACCTATCATTATTCAAAAATGGTAAAAACGCATTCTTCGATGAAAAAGCAGATCTACAATTAAGCGAGACTGCTAGACACTTTATCGCAGGTATCGTCAAGCACGCAACAAGCTTTACAGCAGTCACAAACCCAACGGTTAACTCATACAAGCGTCTTGTACCTGGCTATGAAGCACCTTGCTATGTGGCATGGAGTGCACAAAACCGCAGCCCATTGATCCGTATCCCGGCATCACGCGGCATCAGCACACGTGTAGAAGTGCGTAGCGTAGACCCATCTGCAAACCCATACCTTGCACTAAGCGTATTACTTGCAGCAGGTCTAGACGGAATCAAAAACAAACTAGACGCACCAGCACCAATTGACAGAAACATCTATGTCATGGACAAAGAAGAGCGCCTTGAAAACGGCATCGCTGACCTTCCTGCAACACTTGCAGAAGCACTCGAGCTGCTAAAATCAAACGAAGTGATGATCAACGCACTAGGCGATCACCTATTCGAGCACTTCATCGAATCAAAAGAAATCGAATGGGATATGTTCCGCACCCAAGTACACCCATGGGAACGCGATCAGTATATGTCTCAGTATTAATAAAGAAAACCCCTTGGAGCCATTGGCTTCAGGGGGTTTTTATTTTTGTGGGTGTTTCTAATATTTCAAAATGAAGAAGCCGCTACCCACAATTCACCCACAAAAAAGGCGTCTTTAAAACTTTTCAACGAAGGTCTCAGAAAAAGTATTCAAAACCTTGCTGAAATGATTGGTACGAAGTCCAAGTGGAGCGATATTGTCCGCTATATTTGCAAATACAGAGTGTCTAATTAGGAAAGGAAGAGGAATATCAGATGAAAAACAAATTTACAGAAGGAGACTTGTGCGAATGAATAATCCTTACAAAGTTACAAATTCAACCATCTCCATTAATAACTTTATGACCAAAGGAGAAGTGAAAGTCATTATTCTATATGGCCATTCCAACCAAGCGTTTTTAGCTGAAGCATCTATTTACGGGAAAAGGGAAATCACTACACGTGACGGCCAATTTACAAAGTTAAATTACTCAAGTTCACACAAAATAAAATAGCAGGAGGCTTCCACCTGCAGGAAACAGTCAAAAATAAGTTAATTGCTAATGATTCTGAAATTATTAAAACAGGCATAGTGATGGCAACTATAAATTTTAAAGTTAGCTAATTAAAAGTGAGATAGGGGTATCTCACTTTTAATACCAACCTTGATATTTGCCTGTCCGAGTACCATCACCCTCTTTTGCATCTTTTAGGAGGAAAGAGACAAATGATAGATTCTTTTTGTGTATTGGCTTTTAGATGAATAGTTTTCAGCTCAACTTGAGGAGTTATAATCTTTTGACTCATGTTGCTGTCTGCATTAGAAGTTGAAGCGAATGCAGGAGATCCAGAAACCAGTAAAGCAAAGGATAATGCGGAACAAGTTATAACTTTCTTTAATCTCATTTAAAACACTCCCTAGTTTATTTTGACATCCTTAATTATCCTATATTTTATAAAAAATTCAAGGGTATTTTTGTAAAATACGAACGATTTTCAGAGTTAGATAGATTATAAGAAAATTTCCATATGAACTTTCAAGGAGTGGTAGGATGAAATCTGAACAATTGTGATTACTTCAAGGGATTGATGAGAAATCATAGTGGTAAATCATTACCATCACCAACAAAAGCAGATATGAAATGGTATAAGCCTGAAGATAGAGTAAAGAGAGATAAGGACATCCGAAATAAATATATCAGATGTATATTAGTAAATACGGAGATTCTAAATGGGATTGGTCTGGTTTAGACATTCACCATGTTATTCCTTTAGAATATGGTGGAGATAATAAAATGGGTAATTTATATGCACTCACAAGAACGCTGCATCAACAAGAGGTTTCTACTTGGTGGAGAGGATATAGATAGAAGGTGAAAGATTGGGTAGGATCGTGCAGATATTAGAAAAGCTTAAAAATCAATTAGATGAGAAGAACATCATCAAATTCTCGGTAGACGGTGAAGTCTATGAAAAGTGCTGTACCTTTAATGCCCCAGCCGATCAAGAAAATATAAAACAATTTGAAAAGAAACATCATGCATTGCCTGACGATTTCAAAGAGTTTTTATGTCTACATAATGGCGCAAGAATATTTGAAGACATAGTTTTTGGGAACAAGGTGGGTGGAGGATTACACATTTTCAGTTTAGAAGAAATCGAATCCGAGTTGTCTAATGATTTTTTTGATCAGGTTGATGGAACAGCTATTGCTGCTCTTTTTGAAGGGTGCTACTTGATGATAAATAAGGGAAATTCCAACCTTTATCTATTTGAAGACGGTTTAGAATATAGGCTGCTTGATGTAGATTTTGAAACTTTTCTTCAGAAGTATATTAATTCTGAAGGCGATGCGTTTTGGGAATAATAGAACCAAAGTGTCCATGTTTATGGGCACTTTTTTTATTTGTATTGCCGAGAAAGAGCCGACAAAAAGGGGGATAAAAAGGGGACCTTTTTTCCTAAGCGGATCATCATATGATAGAGACAAGCAAAACGAACGTGAATATTTTGTCCAGAAGGAAGAACCTGCGGACGCTGATCATTGAGCACTCTAAGTGCCTTGATTGGTGTCCGCTTTTTTATTGGGAGACGCGCCTTTCCCTTATCAATGGCGTATCTGGATACGGAATAAAGGTGATGAGGAATGTGACCATACGAGAGGGACGTTCTGAGCCTGGATAGCAGCTGGTCTGCGGCAGCCGTATCGAGGACAGTTTTTCATTTTACTTGATGAATGGCTGTACTTGGCATCCTCTCGGAGTGTAGTCATCATTCAAAAATCTATTTAAGCGAATAGCGTAAGGTGGTGCTTATTCGGCAAGGAGAGTATGAACATGAAGATCAGGGATTCTGTTTCTAAAGAGACATTAAAGCAATTTAAAAGCATTGCTCCTGGTTCTAATAGAAAGAAGGAGAACGATGCTGATCCCATTACCAATAGGGATTGGGAAGAAATCATGGGAACGAGACGCGAAACGTATCAAAGACAAGGCGGCCGTATTCGGAGGAAACGATGATTTGATGGGAACAGTCGTCTTTTGGGTGTATGGCTGCACGTGCTTTGGTGAGGGATAGGAGCGCAAAATATAAAAAGGGAGATGATGAGCATGGCATCAGGATTTGGAGTGTCGGCGAGCCCGACAAAAGCTAATCACAAAATTGGAGAGGATAAGGTCGTACGAATTGCAGTACAAAACCACAATGACTTTAGTGTTGGTCCCAACCTTATTCCACAAAGAAAGGTTAATGGAAAGTGGGAGACAATTAAAACAAATTCCCCAAACCCCCTTAACCCAGGTGAAAAACTTTATGATCAATTTGACATCAAAGAGTCATTTGGTAACAAAAAAGGTACTTATCGCTTTAGAGTGGATGTAGAACGTTACGACAAAAAGGGCAATCATGTTGCAACTCTTGGAACATTCTACACTAGCGAATTTTACATTAAATAGAACCAATTCAGTGAACACCTGAAAATTTCCAAATCACCTTCGATATATGTTTAGGAGGTGATTTCTATGAATGAAATTAACGAAACCAACGAATTTACATCATTTGAACAGAGTAAATACATCGGGATTTATTTGAAATAATTTGGGGAAAAAGATGCATAAAGCAACTATTAATCAACAAACAGCATTTAAAGAGAAAATAAAAAAGCAGTATAATAGAAAAGAGATTCAAATGCTTTTGGGTAGGACTGAAGATATTATAGAGAATAAGAAATCTAATAAGCATTACATTGATGCAACAAATAAACCTAATAATTGACTAGACTTTGCTAGAACGATTGGTATTATTAGCTTGTCGCTCTCTTGAGGAGTGTGGATTGAAAGAAACTATATCTTTAAAGTTAAGAAGAGCCAATGATGTAATTATCATTGGCTCTTTTCTTTTAACGGAATTTAAGTTACCTAAAATCCGAATGGGATAACAGAATTTAAGTTACCTAAATAAAGGGGTGTGTTCTTTACAAGAGCACCCCTTTTTCGTATAGGCGAGGGGCTTGGCACGCCCCCAAGCTTAAACGAGAGCGCGGCAGCTTCACATGCTCCTTATACATTATAATAGGTGTACTTAGTACACCGCTAATATAACAAGGCTTTAAAGTGCACCAATAAAGCGAATGAGTGTAGAATGACATAAATTCCAACCAAGAACTTTTTTTTGTTCATTTTGATATAATAGATTCAAAACACTAGTTAAGAACTGCGCTTAATTAAAAAATAGAGGAGTACTTATGAAAGAAGAAATTATAAAAAAATATTTCTTTATGTGGGTAACTAGAGATTTTACGTTTTTAGATACGTATTTTTCTGATGATATTATCTACCGCGAATGTTATGGAGCAATGTATGTAGGTATAGAGGAAGTCCATTTGTGGATCAAAAAAATGTTACTGAAGCAAGTTGTCTTAGAATGGAAGATAAAAAATATTCATCAAGTAAATGATACCTTATTTTTTGTAGAATGGTTTTTTAAAGCAAAAGAAGAACAACTTTATTCATTTGATGGTATATCAATGATTAGATTTGATGGAAATAAAATCCGATTAATAGAAGAGTATGAAGCTAAACACGAAACTTTTAGACCATGTAAGATTGATTAAAGATGTCCAGGGACAAGAACATCAATCACATGCACTTAAAACTGATACGATGTGAGGTTAAACACGGTTGAGGGATACTCTGTATGAATGGTACAGAAAATTGTCCAGGGACAAATTTGCTCCGTTTATTAAAGATTGTCGAGGGACAAGAACATGGTCCCCATTGAAGTCGCTATTTTAGCGGCTTTTTATTTTATCGGTACAAGTTCTTGTCCCGATTGCCGGAATGCGAAAAGAACATGTTACTATTGCCAATTAGTCATAAATCTAATCGATAAAAGTTTGGTACTTTGTGTCATTTTGGTAGGGAACTTTGCGTCAATGTACAATGAGCTTCACATTCAGGAGGCTTCATATTCTATTATTTTGAAACAGCACTTTTTTCAATCATGTCTTTTTTATTTGGAAGTATGATGAATCATGGTATCACTATAGTTGAAAAATTTAATGTACATGCGCCTACATTTATGATCTTGTATGTTTCTTTTTTAACTTTGGGAATTCGGAAAATGCAAAACTTTGTTGATAGAAAAGAGAACAAAGTTTTGATTAGATATAAACGATTACTACAAGAATGTTTAGATGAAATTCCAAATAGAAGTTTTAAATAAGTATCGGACACTTTTGTACAAAAAGCGGAGGAAGATGAGGTCAAGGAACTCAAAGCAGCGGTGGCTGATTTCCCTGAACTGGAGGATATCCTTTCTTTGGTGGAAGAGTATGAGAAAACCACCGCTAAATTGTTCAGAATGCAACGCAGGACGTTTTTAAATGCTTTGAATGGTTTTATATCCAAGGACGATTCAGAGACGTTAGAATCCATTCTGGCTTTTTTTAATGATGATCTATTCACTTCAGATGAGTTTGCAGAGCTATTTGGAAAAGAAACGGCTGTCTTTCTAACACTGACCGTCACGCAGCTGGCTGAGAAAATCATGAATTCCATCGATGCAGATATCCCATTCAAGGTGCTTTCTGAGAAAACTGAACAGTGGATTGAATCATGGTCACGGGAATTGCGCAGCTGATGCAGCTGAATACTCATACAGCCATTGAGCAAACACTGAAAGATGGCATAACAGAAGGCCGCTCTATCCAGGAGATTGAACTGGAACTGAAGGACCTTCCTGAATTCAGCCGGAAACGCGCACGTGTAACAGCCATTACAGAGGTGTTGACCGCTTCTTCCGTCGCTCAACATGAATCCTACGTCCAATCCCCGGCAGTAACGGGGAAGAAGTGGAAACACAGCGACGGGAAGAAGAATCAGTCGAGAGAAAGTCACGTGCAGCTGGACGGCACGATTATTCCTCTCGATGAAGAATTCGAGATACCAGGCAGCGGAGAGCGGTGCATGTTTCCGAGAGATACACAGCTCACGCCAAAAGAGCGAGTAAATTGTCATTGTGCGGTTGGTCCTGTGGTTGATCCAGTCATTTTGGGTTTGTCCGCTGAGGAAAAAGAAACCATTCGTTATAAAGTGCTAGAATAAAATAGACCGTAAGTAATATAACGTTTAATAGGCTCAAGCATACTTTATTTAGTGTTGTTAAATAAAAATGCGTAAAGGGGATATAAACATGTATTACATGCCTAAGATTTATTCTGTATCATCACCACCTGAGTATATGATAAGGGCTAGAGATCATTGGAATAGTCATCGAAATGAAGCGATAAAGATAGTTGAAGAATATCAAAGAAACCCTAATTATCCATTCCCATGTGCTCCAGGGGATACAGAATGTGAAGGGATTTCATATAGGAATGTAAATGACGGTGATCTGCAAAAATGTCGTTTTAAGTGGGGGTTAATTTTTACTGGCTTCAATATTGGTGGACCTTTTATTGTAAGAGTCTTTAATATTTCTAGATTTGAATTTCACCCTCAGACAGGTAATATTATTAAAATTATAGGTTATGACTCTGATTATCCAAATGTAGAAGTATTTTATTATCCTAATCAAATATGGGCGATATTTTGCTAAATGCGGCCTGGAAAAAGACCCGTTTAAGGGTCTTTTTCTTTTGAAAGGAGGTGAATGAATTGCCACGCGAATTAATAAATGCAAAGATCACACACGTTTCATAAGTGGACAAGGCTGCTAATCAAAAGCAGTTCTTTTTTATGAAGTCAGAAAAACAGCCAGACTTTCAAAAAGAGATCAAAGTCATTGCGAAGGCTGATGATGCGCAGCGTCTTGTGTACGGTATTGTTTATGAACCAAACGTAGCGGATGCTCATGGGGATTACATGACACCAGAGGAAATTGAGAAAGCGCTCATGGGTTCCTGAAGGATGCACGTGAGATCGACAAGCAGCATGATTTCCAAGGCGGTGTCGGGGAAGTCGTTGAATCTTATATCGCTCCTTCCGATTTTGAAATGGGCGATGAGCTGATCCGAAAAGGATCTTGGGTGCTTGTGACAAAAGCATCTGATGAAATCTGGGAACAGATTCAAAAGGGGTGAGATCACCGGATATTCAATGGCCGGAACAGCAGACATAGGTAAACAAGAGCGTGAGCCAGCTTCTGAAGAGAAGGGGCTTTTTTCTTTGCTCAAAAACTTCTTAATGAAGAATGAGAAGCCAGCGGAAGAAGTAAAAAAGGCAGGACGAAAGTTTTCAGCTGCTAACCTGAATGAGCTAAAAAATGCAAGAGCCGCTATCGACAATCTGTTGAATCAAGCGGAAGAGAAGGAGGAAGAAGAAGTGAACAAAGAAGATTTGCAAAAGATGCTAGATGAAACGATTGCACCAGTCGTAAAACATCTGGATGACCTTGAAAAGGGGGAAGGCGAAGGATAGCCTAATACGCAAAAAAAAACAAATTGATGAAGCTGTCGCAAAAGAAATGGCCGCAGCTGTAGGGATGTCTAGGTCCACAAGATGCAAATAATTTGTATCGATGTATCAAATATAGGTTGTACGAACTTCTCATTCTTTTAAGGAAACAAGTGGTTAAAGATTTCCGATTAAAAAATTGAAATGATTGATAAAGTAAAGTAGTACTTCATTATAAGTACAAATACTGGTAGAATTGAGCAAGCAAACCATAAAATGCAACTGAGTTAAATCAGTATAGCCAGTATTCAAAAATAATTACAATATGAGGGAGGAATTTAATGGAGTATGTATTAATGGAACCACCAATTATAATGGAATCCTTTGAAACTTTATCAAAGAAAGAGGCTAAAATTCTGTTTGATTGGTTTGTTAATCAGATACCACTACGGATTGAAGTTTTGAAAAATGTTACTAATGAAGAGGTGGACTTTAATTTCACTCCCGAATCACTTATAGATATCTATAGTTGGTTTTTATCTCAGATTGAAATTTATGAATTATCAGAAGAAGAGATTGGTAGAGAATTAGAAGAATTAAGGCAATATCCTGATTTTATTTATGAAGATGAAAAAAAGAGTTTATTGGCTAATCCAGTTGAAATTGCAAAAGTGGACTATGCAATAGCAATGGATATTGGTATATATTATGGGGAAACCATTAGGAGAAACTATCCGCAAGTGAAGTGGACATACTTTACTAAGCCTAAATCACATTCCTTTTTAAACAAGCCAGTATTATATTTTAATGATGCAGATGATGACATGATATCTTATGAAAGAGAACCAATCGATCTGATGTTTGTTCTTAATCAAAGAATAAAAAGAGGCGAGATTACAGATCGCAGTTTGTATGAACTTTATCAATACGATATGAATGAAATTCTCGGTATCTTTGAGGATCCTGAAGATTAGAAAAAAGGGCAGCTTCTGGCTTGTAGATTGCTTCTTTTAGTAATTTGATAAAAAACGAACGGCTAACTTAAAGTTAAAAACGCCATTCTCTTTTCTCTTTTTTCCTTTTCAATTCTTCTTTTGCCAGAAGGTTTTTGACTGCTTGCCTAACAGTCTTCTCATCTTTATCTGTTTTTCTTTTCAAATCATCTATTGTTGGATTCTTACGGAAGCGACTCATCTTATCAATAATTCGATAAATCTTTCTCTTAAGATTACACATACAATCACCATCAAAAACAGTTTGATAGAATAGAAGTTCGCAATGGGGTTTAGTTTAATGAAACTGGAGGAAATAAACTTTGAAATCTTTTTGGGAAATAGACGAGGAAGGTTACCATACGTTAAAAAAGATCAACGAAACAGAAATATCTAAGGCTGAAAGGAAACTAGGAGTCACTTTGCCAGATACATATAAAAAGCTCATATTAGAACAGAATGGTGGTTATACCATTCATAATGCTTTTCCAACGACTCACTCTAATTCATGGGCTGAGGATCATATTCAATTTAATCATCTTTTGGGAATTGCTGAAGATGAAGGGATTATGGATAGTGCCTATTTAATAAAAGAGTGGGAGCTGCCAGAAGGGCTTGTTTTGATTAACGGGGATGGCCATACTTGGGTAGCGATGGATTATCGAAAAACGAAAGAGAATCCTGCAATTCATTATTTTGATGTTGAGATGGAAGAAGACTTTAAATTAGCAGATTCCTTTGATGAATTCATTGAGGGGCTTTATACAGTTGAGTACGCTGTTGATGAGGAAGCAACAGAGGTTGAATATGAGCTTCCTGAGGTTTATTTGAGTAAAGAGGAATTCGAAGCCATTTTAAAAATGGATGAGCCTCATACATATGACATTTATAAACTTGAATGTTATCCGATGTTAGAAATAAAAGATATTGAGTGGTTTTTCAAAAAGCTAAGGGACTATATTCCAAGTGTTAAAGATGAACTTACTCTACATGAAATAGCTTCGAGTATTGATTCTCTTCTCTTGCAAAATCAAAAACGAATGCCAAAAAGTGTAGAGCTAATAGAAATTTTACAACAAATTATTAAATTTTTAGGAAACCACGAAATGCCCGAAGTTGTGAATGTTTCGGAGCATCTTGCTATGAAAGTAGAGGAGCTGAGTTCCTGAATTCAAATGTAAGTGTGGAATTAGTGAATGTCTAGAATATATAAAGACAGGTCATACTAGTGGAAGATTTAGAAGGGCATCAAAAAATATTGAACGTAAAATACCCATGGGAACGCGATCAGTATATGTCTCAGTAATAACAAAGCAACCCCCTTAGGGTCATTGATTTCAGGGGGGTAATTTGGTCAAATTATATTCACAAAGAAGAAAACGAGATGTAAATCTATGTTCAAAAAGAGAATTCTAAAGAAAATGTTTTAAATTTGTTTCTACGCTACTAACTTCAATAACATTTCTTCTTTGTATTATATCCTTTAGAAAACTCTGTTACTTCTTGTGTTACAGGATACCTATGTTTAATTCTCTACTCCCATGTCGTTCCTCTTTTAATGCACACTACATAAAACATACCTTTTATAGATAAAAGTATTTTTGCATTTTGCGGGATACCGAAAACTTTTAAAATGAACACCTTGTCTTTACATATGTTGTAAATGTCATGTTAAAATTATACAAAGGAAATGATAGCAAGGGGGTAATGGGATGTCGAATTTGATTTCTTCTGTAGATGTAGCAAACACGCTCAACAAATGGTATTTACATATTAAAAAGAGGGAAGTTTCACAAGCAGTAGAGCTGAGGGATGAGATTCAAGAAATGTTAGGCGAAATGGAAGAAAATCAAGATGTGTTACTCTATTTCAATATTCTTGATTACAGATTTAAGGTACTGATGGAAGATTTAGTGGGGCAACCAACAATAACAGAAAATGAAAGAGTCAAAACAGATGACATGCTAAGGTTTTACTTTTATCTTTTCAAAGGTATGTATGAGAGTGCAAAGAATAACTATTCAGAAGCCCTAGTCCTATTCAGAGTAGCTGAGAGACAGTTGGACAAGGTACATGATGAAATTGAAAAGGCTGAGTTCCATTATAAAATTGGCACACTCTACTATTTCAATAAAGTCACGCTTCTTTCTCACCATCATCTACAAACAGCAAAGGACATCTACAAAGGCCATGAAGGTTACAGCATACAGACCATAAACTGTAATATGTTGTTGGCACTGAATTTGATTGATGACGGTAGACTAGACAAAGCTGAACGGATACTTTTGGATTGTGTCGATAGACTGATTGAAAAGAATGATAAGAGATTGTTAGCGTTGGCTTATTATGATTTGGGATTTCTCAAAATTCAATATGACCACCATATAGAAGCAATTGAATATTTTAACAAAGCAATTTCGGCAGATGATCTAAAACAGTCAGCTCCTGTTTCATACTTACAATGTGCGTATGAATTTGCAAGATCAAGCTACAAATCAAATCAGTTCGATCAGGCAATAAGTTGGGTTGCTGAGGGGAAAAACTTCTCTAAAGAACAGCAGAACACAAACTTTATGTTGAAATTCAATATCCTTGAGAAATGTTATAAAACACCACAGGAAAGCTATGAAGATATCAAGAAAGGGCTATGTCTTTTGGAAGAAAGAAAAGCATATGTTGATATAGAGGCTTTAGCTCCTGATGTTGCCTCCATTTATAAGAAGTTAAATCTTTATGAAGAAAGTAACTACTTCTTGGAATTGGCTTTAAAATCTTGTACGCTAATAGGAAAGGAGGTCATATGATCATGAAAAAAATAATGATGATGATTACTACTGCTTTGCTATTATGTGCAATTCTTGGAATGCCTGCTGGACAACAAACTCAGGCAGATGCTAAAAATGAGGTAGTGTTGCTTTTCTCTAGAGGTGCAGGATCATAAAAGGGAATCCACACTACGGAGGATAATTGGTTAAAAAACGATAAAGTGGATTAAAGTGTCAGACTCCTTATGGTATTCTAGTAAAAGAATATTCCATAAAAGGAGTCTTTTTTATATGAAAATATTAGATGCTCCATCTTTACTGTCAGCTGTCGAACAAAGGTCAAAAGTCTATCAGGAGCTTCGAGACGAAATGCAGCATGTGAAAAAAGCATTAAAAAGTGTGTCGGGATTAGGTGATGAATTTACTGGAAAAGGTGCAGACAATATCAAAGCCTTTTATGAGGATCTTGCGCTTTACACGGACACTTATCTTGATTTTATTGATATGCAAAAAGCTTTTTTAGATGGGGTAAAAGGAAAGCTTGATGATGAATCGTTAGGCGGGAGTACATTTATTGAGGAGCATTTCTTAGACGCTCAACTGAAACAAGGGATTCAGAATAATAAAGATATGGTCAAGGAACAAAAAGAAGCCCTATCCACTATTTTTGACGACATCCGTGATCTCATAGAACTGAATGTATTTTCAAGTAAAGAGGTCAATGAACATTTAGACGATGCGAACAAAAAAAGAAAAGAGGCAATTGGTGCTTTACATAAAATAGATCATGAGCTAAAAACAGAATACGCAAAATCAGAAGCGATTGAAAAACACCTCTCAACTTTTTATGCAAAAATGATGGCTGCTACAGGAAAAGGAAAAAATGCGCAGCCCATGTGTTACGATGCAAAAGCATTTCATGAGACAGATGTGTACAAGAACCATGATAAAATCGATGCACAGGTGAAAGCATATTTAAAGGTGAAAAAAGAAGAAAAAGAGAAACGAAGAATCAAAGAATTGAAGGAAAAGCTCAACGATCCTTCGTGTATATCAGAAGAGAAATACTTTGAGATTGTAGACGAAATTGGATATGAGAATCTTTCTTATGATCAAAAAATGTATTACAGCCAGCTTCTCCAGATCAAAGCGCAGGAAGAAGCCTCAGAGGGGTTCGTTGATGTTGTAAAAGGTGCAGCAGTTGGTCTATATGATGTGGCCAAAGATACAGTAGTTGGCATCTATGATCTTGTGACAGATCCTGGAGGTGCCGTTGAATCGGTTGTAACGGCTGTTTCACATCCAATTGAAACATCGAAAGCGATTGGAAAGTCGATTTCGGACTCATTCCAAAAAGAAGTCATCGATGGTGATGCATATTCTCGATCACACTGGTTTGCCTATGCGACTGGTTCTCTAGCAGAAATCGTCTTTGGTTCTAAAGGTGCAGGAGCCATTACAAAAACGGGGACAACAGCGGCCAAAACGACTGTGAAGAAAGGGCTTGAACAAGGAGCAAAATCATTAGACAGAGTTTCTATTCCGAATCTATTGCCATACTCACCAAAGTTTCAACTGGCTGGTGGCCCGAAGCTGCCGTATAACGTGTTTGACGGAGAAAATCTCAAAAATAAACTCCTCTCTATGGCAAAGCGTCTAGACAACAATTCAGGATACGGTATCTCTAAGACAGGCAGACGATTACCAGCACCAAAATCACCACCGACTGTTGTTAGCTACGGAGATCACTATGTGAGATGGAAACGTAAAAAAGTATTAAAACCAAATGTTGTTTATTCAACAAAGCAAGGCTACACCTACACAACCGATCACTACGGACGTATTGTCAAAGTCGAAGCAAGTGATTTAAAATACGGAGAGGTCAAAAGAAACCAATATGCCCAATCCAATTCAGGTAAGCCAGATCGATTACTAGATGATGACGGAGGTCACTTGATTGCAACTATTTTTAAAGGGTCTGGGGATATTGATAATCTTGTGCCGATGAATGGGAATTTAAATAAAGGTGAATGGAAAAAGCTTGAGAATGCATGGGCTGATGCTCTTCAAAATGGTGATCAGGTTAAAGTAAAAATAACACCTAACTATAAAGCTGATTCTCTACGTCCAGAAACTTTTGATATTAAGTATAAAATTGGTGATGATGAATGGGAAATCAGACGATTCGATAATGTGTATGGAGGGAAAAAATAATGAATGAAGAAGAACTAGAACATGTTTACAAACAGATAGTTGATATTGTAGTTAAGACTATACCTGTCAATTGGGTAAAGGTGTATTTATATGGTGAAGTAGTTGAAGGTTCACAGACTGCTTACTTTTATTTTTTACCTGAGGAAAATAATGATCAGCCGATATATAGTCATGAGATCACTGAATTGTTTGAGGTGAGTGAACATGAATACAGAGAAAGATGGCATCAATTAGTTGACTGTATCCAAGAACTTAGGAGAGCGTTTGAACAAAGTGGTCAAGAGCCTTGGACAAATTTCACAATGATATTTAATGAAACGGGACATTTCAATATAGAATTTAATTATGATGATCTTTCGAATACAAACCCTCATGAAAGAAAAACCATTTGGAAATATAATCATCTAGGTATTATACCTAAAAGTAATTCTGGTAAAAAACATTTAGAAAAATACCTTTCTACATTAGAGTAACTTTTGAATTTTTTAAGATGTTATAAATTTCATTTTGATAGATTATAGAAAAAAAATAGAGAACTAATTGAGAGCACCATTCCGTGCAGAAATGGTGCTCTTATTAAATAATAACTCCTTATATTGAATAACAAAACAGACACATGTAACAACAAAATAAAATTATTGATTGTGATTGGAATCAATTGTTATTGATTAGCATGTCAAAGAAACCGATCAACGAAAGCAAAAAGATTGAAAAACAAATTCCCCTTCTAATTACATTTTTCATTTCCCTCTATCTAAACCGATAAACCCTCACCTCACAATCACCCAGTTCCTCTTCAATCATCTCTTCAACAATCGTCCAATCGCCACCGGCCAAGCCGCAGCCGATCCCGTATGGAATGGCGATGGACGTTTGGTTTTTCTCTTCAGGTGATTGTGTAACTGTATCCTTTAGGAGTTGAAAGCAGCTGCGTAATGCATCGTAGTCTGTTTGCTTTCTTGTTCTTCCGTATCCAACTTGGGCAAATAAGTTGGCAATTGTTTTTCCGTCTTTTGTTGTGATAAGTTGAACGGAGCTTAACAAGTCATCTCCTTGTTCTGTACATAACTGTTTATAATCTTTGTACACATTCGGATATTTGCTTTTGATCTGTTTCGCTAATCCAGCGCCCATGACTCCTTTACAGTTCACCTGGTGACAGATGATGTCTTCGCTTGCCTCTAAAATGTTGCCATCCACCGTATTGATCATATGATGTAACCCCTTTTTGATAAAATACAAACCTATGTTCTATTATAACAGTTGTCATCATGTTATTTAATAGCCAAAATGCTTTTGATGGGTTTATTTGAAGACAATTCAATATGAATCTGATTGTCAAAGTTGATACATGTCATCTAGAATATGGAGAGACTACAAACGCGAAATCAAGCAGAAACAGTGAGGGGTAACATATGAATCTATTAGAAACGAATCGGTTAATGATTAGACCGTTTTGCGATGAAGATGCGGCAGGAATGTTAGAGTACTTGGCTCATCCAAGAGTCAATTGTTTTCTTGATGATCGAATCTCTACATTGGAGGAAGCGGCTGCTAAGGTGCAAAAGAGAAAAGAAGATCACTCATATGTAGCGGTTTGTTTAAAAGAAAGTGGGCAGGTTATTGGTGAATTGTTTCATTTAAAAGAGGAGCCTGATACGTATGCAATTGGATGGAATTTTAATGCAGCGTATGAAGGGAAAGGATATGCGCGTGAGAGTGCTGAAGCATTCTTATCCTATTTATTTTTAGAAAAGAGAGCAAGGCGTCTTTATGCCTATGTAGAGGATGATAATGTCCGTTCACAGGCATTATGTGAGCGATTAGGCATGCGGAAAGAAGGCCTTTTTCTTGAGTTTATTTCATTTACGAACCATGAAGACGGCACACCTAAATATGAAAACACATATCAATATGCTTTGCTAAAAAAAGAATGGGTGCAACATCACTCTCGTTAAACAAGTTAGTACATGATGTTCAAGTGACAGCAAAGTGACAAACCTGTCATATGATTCCATGGTTTGTTCGTTCGATCGATGGAGGCAGACATCTCATTTCAATTATCCTTATCATAAATCATGTAAAAAGGATGAAATGAGATGCGGGGATTTAATGAAGATTTATTTAGGTGGGTGAATCAGCTCAGTATTGATTATGGTTCCTTGAATCCGATATTTATTGGACTAGCTGAATATACAGTGCTGCTAGCAGCGCTCATGTGTTTGTTTGTATGGTTTCAAAATCGCAGCAGGTACAATAGGGCGATGGTCGTTTCTGCTGGACTGACCTTCATATTGGCAGAGTTACTTGGGAAAATCGCAGGGGTGTTTTATTTCAATCAGCAGCCCTTTGCAGAAATGAGCCACGTCAATCTTTTGATTCAAAAGGAAGTGAATAACTCGTTTCCGAGTGATCATACGATTTTTATTTTTTCGATTTGCCTGATCTTTTGGCTGTTTCATAAACGCCATTTTTATTGGTTGATCATTGCGTGTGCTGTTGGATTTTCAAGGATTTGGGTAGGGGTTCATTATCCATTTGATGTCTTCGCAGGAGCTTCTATAGCGTGTTTAACAGCCGCTGCTGTTGTATATTTGCCGATATTTCAAAAAAGTGTTAATTCCATCTTGTCATGTTATGAGTGGCTTGAACAGAAAGTGGTAGGGAAGAGAACAAAATAACATGAAGCAGTAAAATACCCCGATCTGTTAACGGCTGAGATCGGGGTACTGTTTATTTTCGCCAAAACGTTGAACAATCCGCTTTGTCTTCGATATTAAATTCGATGATTTTTTTCAGGAGAGGATAATCAACTGGCAAGCTTTCTTTCATGCGAAACATCTTTTTTCCATGATCGTACCCAGCTCGTACAATGTCAGCTGAAAATTGATCAATTCCTTTTCCTTCTGGTGCGACAGAAATGTGATGTTTTGCGACGCTAAACCCAATAATAAATGTGCCGTGATCTGTGAACATAGGCTGATTCCAAGCAATTCTTGGCTCTAATTGAGGGAATGTGTCTTCTACCCATTGTAAGATGTCTTGAGTGCGCTGCTTCAGCTCGGGGTTACCGATGTTGCTGATATATTCTTCAAACACATACATGATGTTTATCCTCCATTTCCATCGACCTCATAAGCCTCAGACGGGATTCGAACCCGCACTCCTTTCGTAAGCATAGGCTAGGGGCAACACGCTTCCCTACGGAATTTCACCGACAGGAATCTCACCTGTCTCAGCTCATGTGCTTTTCGGTGCTTCTGAAACCCTTGCCTTGCGACCCGCCAGCTACAATTTGTTTTACGGCGCTCTTCCCTTCTAGAGCTACTGAGGCGTGTAAGTGATTGATCATATTATATAAAGAAACTCGATAAATGAAAAGCTGAGCTGATGACTGGTGCCGATGGTCCTTAGGCAATCGCACAAAATAGTCAAAGGCACATATGATAAAAGACCATATGGATTTGTATACAGCATTGAATTGGGCTGATGGAAAGTGACAAAACTGTTGATGAGTAAACTGAAAGAGATAAACAATCAAAAAAAAAATGATGGCTTTACTCACAAACGTTCATTGAGTTCTCCTTTTTTGCTCATCATGGAAGATGGGGAACCTTTCTACTCATGGGTGTTCTTTGAGAGAAGTATATTTAAGACTTGTTATTTTTCTTTGATTTCCATCAATGAAGAACAGAATTGTGTGGTGTTAGAGCTTCTTGTTCCGTGTTGCATGAGATCGTCGTGCTGTCAGAAAGTCTTGTATCGATCTAGCTCAAAAATCCTTGTCGACCTGTCTTTTTTATGCGGATTGATGAAAGTGAAGCTGCCTGTATATGATGCGCTCATATTAAAGAACATTGAATCTCATCACATCCTTCTTTATTTTTCAGCATCGTCCAGTTCGGTTGAAATATGGCGTAATGGAACAAAATTACTGAATACAGCAACAGTGGTTTTGCATCATCATGATGATCAAAATGTGCCAGTTTCTATCACCATTCAAACAAAAAAAACATGTCATGACATCTATGTCCAAAAGGGAGAAAGCCGGGCGGTTACGGTGAAAGATATGATGTTGATTTTAAAGAATCAAGCTGCTGAAAACGTGCAAGCGCGATTAGAAATACAATTAAACATGGTACAAAGGAAGAAAATAAGGCTTTAAGTTTGGGATAATCGCACAATCTTCGTAGATCACTAGATCATAGTCTATCAAGAATAGGTTGAAGGAGGGTTATAATGGCTATTTTAGGCGGGTGTAGTAATGAGCAAACAGGCTTTGTGAATGATGCAGTATGCTTCACGGTCGATTTAGCAGCTGCTGCTGATGCAGTTGTTGTCTGGACAGACGGAACACCATTTGTCATAAACGGGACCATTATGGTGGAAAACAATGGGATCGCAGCTGTAGCACCTACTGTGACATTAGAGGTAAACGGTGCGGCTGTTCCAGATTTCACAGTACCTCCAGGGGAGAGTCAATCCATTACGCTTAATGACCTGAACTCCATTGGGATTGTAGCTACTGGCGGGACCTCGACTGGAAGTATTGTCGTTTCTTTTTCTCTCAATTATCAGTATTAGTGTGTATGTCTTGAAGATTCCACAGATTGAAAGTAGTGAGAGACATGTGCGCCCAACTTAATATGTGTGGAGGTATAACGGGTCCAACGGGAGCAACGGGTCCAACCGGATCCACCGGCTCGACGGGAATAACCGGTCCAACGGGAGTAACAGGCTCGACGGGAGTAACAGGCTCGACGGGAATAACCGGCCCAACGGGAGCAACGGGTCCAACGGGAATAACCGGCCCAACGGGAGCCACAGGCCCAACGGGAGCAACGGGCCCAACGGGAGCAACGGGTCCAACGGGAGTAACGGGTCCAACCGGAGCCACCGGCTCGACGGGAATAACCGGTCCAACGGGAATAACCGGCCCAACGGGAGCAACAGGCCCAACGGGAGCAACGGGCCCAACGGGAGCAACAGGTCCAACGGGAGTAACCGGCCCAACGGGAATAACCGGCTCAACGGGAGTAACAGGTCCAACGGGAATAACCGGCCCAACGGGAGTAACCGGTCCAACCGGAGCCACCGGCTCAACGGGAGTAACCGGTCCAACCGGAGCCACCGGCTCAACGGGAATAACCGGCCCAACGGGAGTAACCGGCTCGACGGGAATAACCGGTCCAACGGGAGCAACGGGTCCAACGGGAGCCACCGGCTCGACGGGAGTAACCGGTCCAACGGGAGTAACCGGCTCGACGGGAATAACCGGCCCAACGGGAGTAACCGGTCCAACCGGAGCCACCGGCTCGACGGGAGTAACAGGTCCAACCGGAACAAGTGTAACGGCTAACTCAATGTACGCGTCCAATACGTCGGGAAGTACAGTGCTCGTTGTCTTAGGCGGAACAGCTGTTTCTTTGTCTAATAATCAGACTTTAGATGGTTTTACGGCAAGTGGTGGAAATACGGTATTTACAGTGCCAGTCTCAGGTCGCTATTTCATCACGTATCAAGTGAACACAAGCGTAGCACTACTTGCTGGAACGAGGATTGTCAACAGCGGATCTGCCATTCCAGGCTCTATTTTATCACCCGCTTTATCGGCATCTACCTACAATGTATCACTTATTACAACGCTTACAGCAGGTAACCAAATTTCTCTCCAAATTTTCGGAGTGGTCGCAACAGTTGTCTTACTTGGAGGAGGATCGGTTGGAGCGGCATTAACCATCATACGATTGGAATAAGATCAAAAAGCCCCAAAAAGGGCTTTTTTCATTTTGAGATGTTCTTTTTTTAAAAAAGGCTAAATTTTTAGGCAAATATCATTGATTAGGAAAAGGAAACGCACTTTTAAAGGAAACGGATATTGAAGATTCAAGTGATTCATATTAAAATGATGTCAAATGGACTAATTAGCAATTGCTAATAGAAGTTCCATATTTAGTGAAATCATGTGTTGTAGCTGAAGGTGGATTGGGGGTGTAGAATGAGCAAAGTTCCTGTTGCGGAATTGGCATCACTATTAAATGACTGGAACATGGAAATCAAAAAAGATCATGCAGATGAGGCAGAACGGTTATTTGCCAAAGCGAAACAAGCAGTAGAGGAAATTGACGATGCGGATATCCTCATATACTATTCTCTTCTTGAGAAAAGACATCACATTCTTATGTACAATTTAAGAGGGCAAAAGGGCAACGTTTCAACGAAAAGTATAGAGGGTCATTATGGAAAAAAAGAAGATGATCTGTCTAATCGTCTTGCCTATTATTTCGATTTCTATGAGGGTGTGTATGAGCAGCATCAAGGTAATTATGAGGTTGCATTGCAAATGTATCAAAGTGCTGAAAAGCTCTTAGATAAAATTCCAAGTGAGATAGAACGTGCTGATTTCGATTTTAAAGTGGCATGGCTTTACTACCGGCTTAGTCATATCATGCTCTCATTAAGCTATATCCGCAGAGCGCTCCACGTCTATAAGCGGCACAAGCAGTATGAAAGAAGAACAGCCCTTTCATACTCTCTTATAGCAGCGAATCTAACAGAGATCGGCCGGTATGAAGAGGCGCTTGAGAATTATCGTCTGGCAGAAGAAGTTTTGACAAGTGAGCAGGATGATTTTATGCTGGCTCAGCTTCATCACAATGTGGCCATTTTATATTCATTTTGGAACAAACCGAAGGAATCGATACGTCATCTTGAAAAAGCAATGTCCCATCAAGAGTACTATGATTCAGATTTCTTTTTCCATTCTACGTATCTGATCAGCCGGGAACTCTGTGTGATTGGTGAAAAGCAGCGTGCAAGCCAATATATAGAGGCTGCATATGCCAGAATAAAGGATGCTTCTCATGAAGTGTTTCAGCTAAAAATAGGCATCGTACATGATCTTTACTTAACGCATGCGCCACAAAGATTTCAGCAAATTGATGAGAAATTAAGAAAGTTAGAAGAGAAGAATGAATATCATGAAGTAAAAGAGCTATCACAATTTGCAGCAAAATATTGTGAAAAGCAAGCACTTTATGAGCAGTCTGTTTTTTACTTGAACAAAAGTTTAGAAGCGGATTTACATATGAAAAGAATGGGGTTGATTTAAGATGAAAACAGGATTAAAAGTATTATTTGTTGTCGGTTTAGCGGTCGCTGCGACTGTTCTATCGCAAAACGTTGCGGGTTCATTCGAAGTTGCAGAAAAAATCATTGGTGGTTAATACCATGTATCTCTCGCCCTTGTTGATATCGTCAGCAAGGGTTTTTTGTGTTTTAATAGGCTCTTCTTATTAAACGCTACAAGAACGTTTAATAAGAAGAATTCGCAACAAAGGGGGTGTGCAAATTTATTACCTGCTCCATTATTCTAAATAAACATAGGGCAGAGCAACAAGTTAAAAAGGTCACTTTTCTTTGCTTAATTTAATTTTTTGCAGGACTTTTCATTCAAATTTTATCAAATTGGTCTAATGTACATAGAAGGAAAAGAAAAAGCAGGAGCACCGCCTCTTTTGTCATGCATATGATGAGATAAGGTCTGATTTGAAGGCAGGTGATTGTATGTATCCACGGGTTTATGGTGGTTTTCATGGAGGCGGTTTTAGCGGAGGCGGGGCACATATTGGGCCAGTTGGTTCCCATATCGGCTTTGGCGGATATTATTTGAGCCCTGGTGTATTCTCTGGCTTAGGCGGTTTTCCCGGGTACGGAGGATTCGGGACATTTTCTGGATATCCATATGGTTCTACGTTCATCATGGGACGCCCTCCTGGTTTTTATGTAAGGAGTTATTAGTGTAAAATCACAATCATTGAAATAGCCTTCTAAAGAGAGGCTATTTCAATTGGTGAAAGTGCTTCAATCCAGCTGTTATCACAATGATGCCTAGGATGATGATAGGCAACCAAATGATGATAAACGGGTCGTAACGATCTGTGTATGCAGCAATAGCCGCACCTAGGCAGTAAAAGACAATAGATCCAATTCGCAGCAAGCTCACATGCTGAATAGGGGCTTTTCTTTTTTCCCTGTATGATATGCGCTGAGCTGCATCTTCAAATAGATTAGCGAGTGTACTCGTGAGAACAGTTGTAGAAATGCCAGCAACATTCAATTTACGAGCCGCTGCTGTCTGCATGCCCATGGCCATACTTAAAAGGATGATCAGCATAAAGTAAGCACCTTGTGTATAAGGGAAAATGGTCATGAAAGCAAATAGAAACAAAATCATCACTTCTATGATAAAAATGCGTGTCACGGCTTTTGGCCAAAACGCTTTCTCATGCTTCCCGCCTACCACAACTGCAAGTAAAACCCCTAAAACGAATCCACTTAGAGCAATGATGGAATGCAGGGCCGTTAGCTGCAAGGAGCTTCCTGCTGCAATGCCGAGCAGCACAATATTACCTGTCATATTGGCTGTAAACACATGCCCTAGGCTTAAATAGCCAATTACATCCACAATTCCTGCGGAAAGACATAAGAAAATCAAAGCTGTATTACGAAATGAATGTGCGGTCAAAATCGTCATCCCTTTCTTCCTCTCTAATGAATAAGTGTAACGCTTCATGACCGCGGATGTCCATCTGATGAGAAGGTCACATGTGTGCAAGCTGATGTAAGACTTGTCTAAAAGCATCATCATTCACAAGGTGCCTCATGCGGCGGAACGGATCGCCTTTTTCCTTTAAACGCTCTATGACAGCTGGCATCGTAAAAAGAGTAGGATGAAGTTCATCATGATAGAGTTCGTCCCATTCAAGCGGTGTCGCGACAAGTCCAAGCTCATTTCCTCTCGGGGAATATGGAGCGATAATTGTTTTTCCAGCATCATGCTGAATGTAGTCTAAATACAAGCGATTGCCGCGTTTTTTCTTAAGACGTTCCAGAGTAAATAGATCCGGTGCTTGCTCACATAAAAATTGGCATATAAACGCAGTGAATTGTCTTGTTTCTTCGTAAGTGAAGGCGTTTTTCTTTAAAGGAATATAGACTTGAAGCCCTTTGCCTCCGCTTGTTTTAATAAAGGCTGTGAGAAAAAGTCCGTCTAAAAGCGCTTTGATTCGTTTAGCAGCTTCGATAGCTAGATGAAATTCATTTACAGATGGCGGGTCCAGATCAAAGACGATTTCTGTAGGCCGATCCGTATCTCTTGTTTCAAAAGGGATATGAAATTCCATCGCCAGCTGGTTGCCAAGCCAAAGAAGCGTACGAGGATCATTACAGACCGTGTAAGAAATACCATCAACTTCATCTGTCAAAACAAAATCCGGCGCATAATCAGGAGTTGACTTTTGATAAAAGAATTCGTCTCCACTGCCGTGCGGATACCGAATTAAAGTAAGACGCCTTTCACGTAAAAAGGGCAAAAGATAGGGAGCCACTTGTCTTAAATAAAGTAAGTAATCTGCCTTGTTCAGTTGAAGGGCCGGGACAATGGGTTTCTCAGGGTGAGTGACGTCTATAACAACAGGGAGTGGATACAGCTGTTTGAGCATTTGCTGAATTGTACATGCTGCTGGATCCGCATCTAGTAAAAAGGAAGAAAAACGCGGCTCTCTTAACGCCGATCCATCAAAGGATATACACGCAATGCTGGCAACAATAGAAGGAGGAATTTCATATGTTGATCCTCCTGTTAACTGGCCCTTTGTCTGGAATAGCGTGCGCAGTGTTTGTTCTTCTTCTTTAGAAAATCCATGCTTGAATTGGACAACCTCGATGAGAGCCGAATCTTGATAAATGGAGCCTTGGAAATAGCCATTTTCTTTGTCAAAACGGGTTACAATGACAGACACATACCGCCAGTTTTTCATTTTTAGCCATTCTTTTGAACGAGTATTGTCATACCATTTACTCGTCTTTTTTTTCGCTACTAATCCTTCTGCTAAATACATCGTCATCAAGTTTTTCATGTATTCAGAGTCTGGGTCTGTATGAATGACCTGCAGAAAGGAAGGGTGCTCCAGCTGAACTGATGAAGGGAGTTTTGCGTCTTGGAAAACTTGTTGCAGCTGATTTTTTCTTTCCGTCAACGGTAAATCAACGAGAGGTTTCCCTTTACATCTTAATAGATCAAACGCAATGAAATGACATGGAAATCGTTCAGCCTGTCTTTGGATGGCTTCTTTGTTTTTCAGCCGGCCTCTTTGCTGAACCTTCGCAAACTCACTTTGCTCTTCACTTAGTAAAAAGACCAATTCTCCGTCAAGTGTCAGTGGTAAAAAGGGAGCAAATTCGTCTCTTAATTGTTCGCACTGATCCATCACTTCAGGAAATTGCTCATTTAGCTGTTTTCCGGTCCTGCTTTCTAAACGAATCTCGTCTTCTTCCCATACAAGAATAGCCCGAAAGCCATCATATTTTAATTCATACACCCAGTCTGCACCGGCAGGTATATCATGTGCAGGTGTTAATCGCATAGGTTTCATTGTGCATGTCACTTCCTTATATCATGTGTTCTTAGAGTGGGATGAAATTTTCAATCACATACATAAGTCTGATGAAAACATTACATAGTAAGGAGAAAAGAACGGAGGAAGCGCGATGCATACAGTATGGAAAGGCGGCATTAGTTTCGGATTGGTCAATATTCCAGTCAAGCTGTTTACCGCTACAGAGAACAAAGACATTAAATTAAGACAGCTGCATAAAGAATGTCACACGCCCATTAACTACAAGAAAGTATGTGCCAATTGCGGTGAAGAAGTAGCACCGGAACAAATTGTGAAGGCGTATGAATATGCGAAAAATAAATTTATTGAATTGGACGATGAAGAGCTAGAAAAACTACGAAAAGAAAATGAAGAAAAAGCCGTTGAAATCATTGATTTTGTAAAGATTGAAGAGATTGATCCAATCTATTATGAAAGAAGTTATTTCTTATCACCGGATACCGGCGGAGCGAAGGCTTATTCATTATTAAGAAAAGCTTTAGAGGAATCTGGGAAAATTGGTGTGGCAAAAATTATGATCCGCTCAAAGGAGCAATTAGCGATCGTTAGGTGCTATGAACATATTTTGCTGATGGAAACCATTCATTTCCCTGACGAAATTAGACAAGTATCAGATGTACCGAATATCCCCCAAGAGGAGAACATTGTCAAGAAAGAGTTAGATACAGCGCTCCTTTTAATCGAGCAGCTGACCACAACATTCGATCCAGCGGCATATCAGGATGAATACAGAGAACAGCTGATGAATTTAATTGGCGATAAAATATCTGGAGAACATACCGTTCAACCAGAAACGACAGGCAAAAAAGATCCTGCATCTAATGTGACTGATTTAATGGCCGCACTACAGGCATCAATCGACCGATCAAAACCAGCCAAAGCGAAAAAAGCAGCGCCTAAGAAAAGAAAAACTCCAGCGAAAAAAGAAAAGAATGCATAAAACAAGACCGCTGACAAGCGGTCTTAAATTGTTGACAAAAGACTAAAATGATCTTTATTTTAGCCTTTTGTTTTCCTTCAGCGTGATAGAAAACCTTTGCAGTCTAGGAAGGAACGAGTACCGGAGCGGAGCGAATTTAACATTCGTGAGCACCGGCACGCAGGACTGACACCGAATGCGAGGGTTTGTCTACACGCTAAGACCGCTGACGAGCGGTCTTATTGCGGCTTTAACACATCCTGAATCGTCCCATCTTTTCGGTGAATGACAACAGATGTTCCTTTATTAGCTGAAATCTCCTTTGCCCGGTCAATTGCTTCTTGTTTTGTTTCTTTGACCTCACTTGCTCGTTTCGCTTTCTCTGTTTGAACCGCCCAGCCTTCCTCGTGTTTTACTACATGCTGCGCATGATCCATGAGCTCTGGTCTTGCGGAGCTGCTGCCCTCAGAAGGTTTGACAGAACCATGAGATGAGAAATTTTCTATCTCTTTCTCTGTGGCATTCTTTTTCCACTCTTTCGCTTGACTGATCGCAATGGGAATGGCTCTATTTTCCTCATAGCCTTCCTGTATCATTTTATTGGCAATCTCAAGCGCTTTTTTTCGAATGACGTTGTCTAATGATTGAAATGAAGCTGGATAATCGTTCATCGTCCAAGGCATATGAACCGCTCCTTTCTTTTATTTGAACACCTTCCCCCATCTGTAATGGATCAAACATACAAGTTCTCTCAAACCAATGTTAGAGCTAAAATACATCGTTTTGCTGAGGCAGAATTTCATCAACTCCCGCAGAATAGAAGGTAGAAAAGGAGTGATTTTGATGATGATAAAAGGACTGTATGAAGCACATTTACCTGTGAGTGACTTGAAGACATCTATTGCGTTTTATGAAAAATTGGGATTGACACTTGCTCATGAGAATGAAAGAGTAGCCTTTTTATGGATTGAGAAAGGAAAGAGCTGGCTTGGCATATGGAAAGCAGATATGTCCACTATTCCATATCACGTAGCAACTCGACATTTAGCCTTCCAAATTAAAACATCCAGCATCGAACAGATCAAATCCTGGCTGATCGAAAGAGGCATCAGCATTCACCCAATGTTTGGTTTTTCAGAAGAAAAGCAGCCTTTAGTTCTCGATAATCCGCCGCAATTTCATGCAGCGATCTATTTTCTTGACCCAGATGAGAATCTGCTTGAATGCATTGCTCCGCTTGAACTTGATACAGGAGAAGACTACGATATCATGACGTATGAGGATTGGGAACGAAAGAAAAATCCGTTTATTGATTGACAAAATCACTTATTGTAACTATATTGATTACAACGGTGGTGAAAGATTGTGAAACAAATTAGCAGCAGGTATCCGATTGCTGTTCATATTGTGTCATTTATTGCAGGTGTTCCAAAAGAGTGTACTAGTGATTTTATTGCAGAGAGCGTGAATTCAAATCCAGCCATTGTTCGAAAAATGATGGCAATGCTCAAACGGGCGGGTCTCATTGAGATTCGCCGCGGAGTAGGCGGTGCTTATTTAAAAAGAGCGGCTGGGGATATTACGCTGTTAGATGTGTATCGTGCTGTGGATGTAAGCGAGGATGAAGAATTGTTTAACTTTCATCAGCCCGTCATCGCATGCCCGATTGGTCAAGCGATGGACACGAGACTTCGGCATGAACTAAAAGAAGCACAAGCTGCACTTGAGAATCACCTAAAGCAAGTGACAATTCAGCAATTATTAACAGAGGCGGAATAAAAAAGCTCGTACATGGGAGCTTTTTTTACACCTTTGTTGTAACCATTTCGATTATAACGAATGCACATCACCGTTGAACGAAAAATGAGGAGGTCAAACAAATGAAATTATTAGTAACAGGTGCAACAGGACAACTTGGATCGCTCGTCGTCAAGCATTTGCTCACAAAAGTACCGGCTGAACAAATTGCAGTCAGTGTTCGAAATCCGCAAAAAGCAGCACATTTGAAGGATGCTGGGGTGGATGTACGCCGTGGAGATTTTACTCAGCCAGACACCCTGACATCAGCATTTGAGGGCATTGACCGTCTGTTGATCATTTCAACGGTGGATGGAGACCGCGTGCAGCAGCATAAAGCGGCAATCGAAGCGGCGAAAGCAGCAAATGTGAGTTTTATTGCTTATACAAGTGTTGTCAATGCAAGAGAGAGTCAGCTTGTCCTTGCAAATGACCATGCCAAAACAGAAGAAGCCATTTTGGCCTCTGGCATTCCTCATGTATTTTTAAGAAACAACTGGTATGTTGAAAACGAAAAAGATACGATTCTGGCGTCAGTCAGCGGCGCACCATTTTTAAGCCCTATTGGCGAAGGAAAGGTTGGCTGGGCAACAAGAAATGACTACGCAGAAGCGGCAGCAAATGCGTTATCACTTCCAGTACATGATCAGGAGATATATGAACTGTCAGGCCCGCTTCGGACGCATAGTGAACTTGCACAAATTGTCAGCAAGGTGAGCGGAAAAGAAATCAAAGTAGAAAAAATAGATGTAGATACATTTGGAGAATTTTTAGCTTCAAATGGTGTACCAAAAGATGCAGTGCCATTTGTCAAAGCCATTCAAAGCGGCATTCGCGATGGTGCATTAGCTGTCGAAAGCCAAGATTTCGAAACATTACTAGGCCGGCCGTTAACACCTATTGAAGAAAGAATTCGTGAATTGATTTCAAATTAAACATCAAAAAACGCCCTATGAAAAGGGTGTTTTTTTCATCCAACAAGCTGACGCCAGTTTAAAAAATCATCTTGCCACTAGGTGAATGGACATAGTAAGATGACGACATATAAGATGAACTGCTCATCTACTGCTGATGTAAAGGAAGCTGCTAATGGAAATCAAGACAACTGCTCAAACGAAATCAATTGCACTGCCACTTGTGATTTCGATAATTGCTATTTCGTTTTCTGCAATCATTGTGAAATGGTCAAATGCACCTGCTGCTATTTTAAGTATGTATCGAATGATCTTTGCGGCGGCTTTCATGCTGCCATTTATCCTGCCAAGAAAAAAAGAATTTCTCTCAATAAAACGCAGAGACTGGTTTTTCTTATGTATGTCAGGCTTCTTTTTAGGCCTCCATTTTGTGCTGTGGTTTGGCTCACTAAAGCTGACGACAGTGGCAAGCTCTACCATTATTATCGCTCTACAACCGATGGTGTCCTTATTAGGCGGATTCCTCATTTTCCGTGAACGAACGACGATGTCTGCTCTATTGACGATGTGTGCAGCGATTGTTGGTGCCCTTATGATAGGGTGGGGAGATATTGGTCATAGCAAGGAAGCCATCTTAGGAGATATTTTATCCTTTTTGAGTGTGATCGCTGTTGTTTGTTACTTGTTAATAGGTCAACAGGCTGTCAGAAAAATATCTCATTGGATTTATAGTTTTTGTGTATTTGGTTTTGCCGGTCTTTTTTTAATTTTATTCAATCTGCTTCAGCAAACCCCTTTTATAGGCTATCCGGCTAAAGAGTGGGGAATCTTTTTATTGCTCGCTATTATTCCCACTATGTCTCATGTCATTAATAATTGGCTTTTAACTTATGTTAATGCGACAACTATTTCAATGGGTATTCTAGGGGAACCTGTTGGGGCAACGATCCTTGCTGTATGGCTGCTTGGAGAGAAAGTCACGCTGCTCCAAATGCTTGGCGGTCTGCTTGTTCTTTTAGGTGTCTTTTTCTTTTTGATGCAGCAGCGTCAAGGAATCGTGATGAAAACAAAAAAATCCGGTTAACTCCCGGATTTTTTACTCTCTTAGATCGTTTTTTTCAATCACTTTGTTTAATCTTGCCTCGATTTTTTTCAATTCCATTCGTTTTCTTCTAATCATTCGAAATGCGATGACAATGATTGTCACAATAAAGGCAATGAACAGAAGAGAGAACATTTGAAATAGAAGATCTCCCATATTGAATGCCATATTCTCTCCATTAGACATACATAAAACCTCCCTTTATATCTATATATTACCATAATCAATAAAAGATTGAGATTTATCCATAATTTATCTATAATAGGTAAAATATCACTCATTAAAGGAGAACCAATATGAGAACTTTAGTCCTTTTACGAGGTCTCCCAGGCGCAGGTAAATCAACATGGATCAAAGAACAAGGCTTAGAGCCTTACACTTTATCAGCGGATCAAATCCGGCTGTTAACCCAGCCACCGCAGCTATCAGTCAATGGGAAACTAGACATTTCAAGCAAGCATGACCACAAAGTTTGGTCTTTATTATTCGATTTACTCACAGCCCGTATGGACCGAGGAGACTTTACTGTGATTGATGCGACACATATTTCAAGCAAATCAATTTCTCAATATAAGTCTTTAGCGACATCGTATCGTTACAGGGTGTATGTCGTCGATTTCACGCAGGTGCCCCTTGAGACAGCTCTTTTACAAAATCGCTCACGTGAATCTCACAAAGTGGTGCGGGAATCTGTTTTGTATCAAATGAACGAGCGGTTAAAAACAGAAAAGGTCCCATCATGGGTGACTGTTTTGAAGCCGGAGGAATATCCGCAAGTGATGACCTATCAGCCTCGATCCTTTGATCAATATGAGGCCATTCATGTTTTCGGAGATATTCACGGTTGTTACACCGCACTTACCACCTATTTGCAAGGAGATATCAAAGAAAACGAACTTTATATCTTTGCAGGTGACCTTCTTGATAGAGGAATAGAAAACAAAGAAGTATTAGAATGGATGCTCGCCCATAGAGAATGCCGGAATGTCATCGTCATTGAAGGCAATCATGATCAGCATTTATACCGGTTTGCGCATGGTGAAAAGGTCAAAAGCAATATGTTTAATCGTCATACTGCGCCTGAAATCGAAGCAGCTGATTTTGATTTAAAAGAAGTACGAAAGTTTGTTAGAACATTTCACCAGCTTACGTATTTTACATACCATGGCCAGACATTTCTTGTGACCCACGGGGGGCTTGCTCATTTGCCAGAAGAGCTTCTGCATGTCTCAACACAGCAGCTCATTCACGGCGTAGGAGAATATTCAGATGACATTGATCACTTGTTTGTTCAAAACACGGCTGGGCTGGATGTCATCCAAATTCACGGTCATCGCAATTTATACAGACTGCCAATTCACGCAGCGGAAAGATCTTATAACCTAGAAGGTCAGGTTGAATTTGGGGGGCAGCTGCGGGTGTTGAAAATCACGGGTGACGGGATAGAGACTCATGAAATTGACAATCCAGTCTACAGAGCCTCTGAGAAAAAACAATCAGCTGCTGTTCAGCCAGATATTTCACTGGATGATTTTTTAGCTCATTTAGATCAGCATGAATATGTACAGGAATTAAAGCTACCGCACCATATTTCATCCTTTAATTTTACGAAAAAGGCTTTTAGTGAGCGGCAATGGGACGATGTGAATGTGAAGGCAAGAGGTTTGTTTGTCAACATGGTTTCAAAGCAGATTGTGTCTAGAAGCTACAATAAATTTTTTAACATTGATGAGCGTCCGGAGACAAGAATGCAGCATTTAGTGAACCATCTACAATTCCCTGTCACCGTATATGATAAAGCAAATGGATACTTAGGAACTGTTGGGTATAATGAAATGGAAGATGAATTGGTGTTTACGTCCAAATCGTATACATCACATGTGAAACAAAATCAGCATGCTTCCTGGGTCGAAGAGCTATTTTATAAGACCTTCGATGACGTGCAGGCTGACTACATCAAATCATACGTCCGTGACCAGCATGTATCTCTGGTGTTTGAAGTCATTTTGCCAGAAAAAGATCCGCATATTATCACATATGAACAAGATCAACTCATTTTACTCGATATAGTGAAGCGGCAGTTAAGCTATGAAAAAGCACCATTCGCTGAAGTGAAAAGATTAAGTGAGCAGCTGGGAATATCCAGCAAGCAGGAAGTGGCTGTTTTCCATGATTGGACGTCTTTTTATAAATGGTATCAAGCGGTCTCTCATGATGACACAATTAAAGAAGAGGGATATGTCATGGAGGACGCTCGCGGCTTTATGACCAAACTCAAGCTCCCTTATTATCAATTCTGGAAGCAGATGCGCGGGATCAAGCAGCGCGTTGCAGAGAAGCGTTCCTCGCAAAAATATATGCATGCTTTGCAAACAGCGGAGCAAGCTAGGTTCTATACGTGGCTTCTTGAGCAAGAATCAGATCATGTTAGGAATAGCTCAATTATTGAACTGCGATCACAATTTGAACAAAGCGGTACTGCCCAATTGAATAATGATGAAATAAATGCATAGTCTAACAAAGAGTCTTTTCTAAGGAAAAGGCTTTTTTTGATGCAAATGAAAGGTGGATACTTGCATGTCTGACCATATTGAAGTGATTCTTCGAACGATGTTTGCTTTTGCGATTTTATTTGGAGGAGCGCGTCTTCTAGGGAAACAAACCATTGCGCAGATGAATATTTTTGATTTTATTGCAGCCATCAGCTTAGGTTCAATTGCAGCAAACCTGGCGTTTAATACAACGCTCCCGCTTCAGCACACAACGATTTCCTTTGTGTCACTTGTCATGATTATTTATGTGATTTCCCTGCTTGCATTAAGAAGCCGAAAGATGAGAGGGCTGATGGCTGGTAAACCAACTCTTGTCATACAAAATGGAAAAATTCTTGAAGGAAATATGAAGGGGATGAGATATACCCTTGATTATTTAAATCAGCAGCTGAGAGAAAAAGACATCTTTGATATTAGTGAAGTTGAATTTGCCATGATTGAAACAGATGGGCATATGTCAGTGAAAAAATACCCTTCGTTTGAAAATGTCACACGGAAGGACCTTCAATTATTCATGAAGGCAGAGCGTTACATGCCGATTGAAGTCATCATGGACGGGAAACTCATCCAAAAAAACATACATGAAAATCATTTAACAGAGCAATGGATAGAAGAAGAGCTTAAAAAAAGGCAGCTGTCCTTAAAGGACATTGTTTATGCTGTCCGTTCAAGTAATGGAAGCTTATATATTGATACATATGAAGACCACATTCAGTCACCAATCGATCAGGAATGAATGTGTAGTGCTGATGACACCTGCATGACACACATTTGACAATCTTTATAAGTCCTTTGGATGTCTTGTGCCTAGGTATCATTTCTCAATTATTATTATTTTCAGAAAATGTGGTGACGGAGTAAAATAAGTGTGTTTAAGTATAAATAGATGAAATTGAAATATTAATATAATATACCGCAAGCGGAATGAACGTTCATTCCTATATTTTTATAAGGAGGGGATGAAATGCCAGCAGTGACTGATAAACAAGAACAGATCATGAAAGCTTCGCTGGAACTATTTATAGAACGAGGCTTTGATGGCACCACAATGCCGATGATTTCAAAAAGAGCAAACGTCGGAGCGGGCACCATTTACCGTTATTTCGACAGCAAAGAGGCACTCGTCAATATTTTGTACCAGCGCAGCCTCTCAGCATTTATCGAAAAAATGAACACAAACCGTCCAGATCCAAAGGTAAGTATTCGTGCGTACTTTAAGCATGTATTTTATTGCTTGGTTTTGTTTACAAAGGAGAATCCAAGCGGGCTGTATTTTTTAGAGATTGATAAACGGTCCCATTACTTAGACGAAACGAGCAAAGAGAAAATGCAGCATTTGTTACATGAGCTGTTCCTTATCTTTGAAGAAGGGAAAAAGGATGGAATTCATCCAAACCTCTCAGGCAGAACCATTTTATCGATTGTATTTGGTGCTTTTGTGCAGCTGCATAAACAAATTCTTGCAGAAGAAATAGAGCCAACAATAGAATTTTTAGAGGAGATTGAGCAATGTTTATGGCGCGCCATCAGCGTTGCATCATAAAGAGATAAAGGGAGTGGGCATATGAAGCAAACATCAATCATTCCAAAACCAAAAACATACGGACCTTTTAAAAATATTCCCCATATAAAAAAGGGGGAGCTTTCTCAAACTTTTTGGCGGCTGGCAGACGAATTAGGACCGATTTTTCAGTTTGAATTTTCAAATGCAACAAGTATTTTTGTTTCCAGCCATGAACTTGTCCAAGAAGTATTTGATGAGAGCCGTTTTGATAAATTTATTGGGACTAGTCTCAGTAAAGTAAGAGCCTTTGCAGGAGATGGGTTATTTACGAGCTGGACAGAAGAACCGAACTGGAGAAAGGCTCATCAAATTTTGATGCCAGCATTCAGCCAGCAGGCCATGAAGGGCTATCATGAGATGATGCTCGATATTGCCACACAACTCGTGCAAAAATGGCAAAGAACAGGCCGCGATGAAGAAATTGAAGTAGCTGAGGATATGACAAAGCTGACTTTAGATACGATCGGTCTTTGCGGTTTTGATTTTCGCTTTAACAGTTTTTATAAAGAAAACCAGCATCCATTCATTGAAAGCATGCTGAAAGGCTTAAATGAAGCAATGGAGCAGTCGAGCCGATTGCCGATTGCCGATAAACTCATGATCAAAAGACGAAAAGAATTTGATCAGCATGTCGATTTTATGAAGCAATTAGTAGATGACATTATACAGGAACGAAGAAAACAAGATAAAACAGGCGATGATTTACTGTCTCTTATGCTGCATGCAGAGGATCCTGAAACAGGTGAACGTTTATCTGATGAAAATATCCGTTATCAAATCATCACCTTCTTAATTGCAGGGCACGAAACAACAAGCGGACTGCTATCCTTTGCGATTTATTTCTTACTAAAGAATCCAGAGAAATTGAAGAAAGCTGTCCAAGAAGCAGATGAGGTGCTGCAAGGCGGATTGCCGACATTTAAACAAGTGCAAAAGCTAAGCTACACTCGTATGGTGTTAAATGAAGCCCTTCGCCTCTGGCCAACCGCGCCTACGTTCTCTCTTTATGCGAAAGAGGACACAGTAATCGGGGGAAAATATCCGATTCACAAGAATCAAAGTGTCTCTGTTCTGCTTCCTAAATTACACCGTGATCCAGCGGTATGGGGCGAGGATGCTGAAGAATTTAAACCAGAGCGGTTTACGCATCCTGAGAAAATCCCGCAGCATGCTTACAAGCCTTTTGGGAATGGACAGCGTGCATGTATCGGTATGCAGTTTGCTCTGCATGAAGCTACGATGGTTCTCGCGATGGTTCTGCATAATTTAGAGTTAATTGATCACACATCTTATGAGCTTGATTTAAAAGAATCTCTGACGATTAAACCAAACGATTTCAAAATCAAGGTGCGGCCAAGGAAGCAACAATTCTTTATGGCACCACCGAAAGAAGAACCGAAAAAAAGCAACCAATCTAGTGAGTCAAAAGTGCCGAGTCACGGTACACCGCTGCTAGTTTTGTACGGATCGAATCTTGGCACAGCAAAGCAAATAGCGAACGAATTGGCGGAAGACGGGAAAGCAAAAGGATTCGATGTGACCACTGCACCGCTTGATGAATATACACGCCAATTGCCAGATACAGGCGCTGTCCTCATCGTGACCGCTTCATACAACGGATATCCGCCTGACAATGCGAAGCAATTTGTGGATTGGCTGGCGCAGGATGAGGAGCAGGATTTATCAAACGTGACATTTGCGGTCTTTGGATGCGGAGATCGAAACTGGGCGAGTACGTACCAGCGGATCCCCCGTCTGATTGATGAGGCCCTTGAAAGAAAAGGTGCTAAACGTGTAGCTGATTTAGGAGAAGGTGATGCAGGCGGTGATATGGATGAGGATAAAGAAATCTTCCAGAAAACTGTATTTGAACAGCTTGCAAAAGAATTTAAGCTCACCTTCCAAGAAAAAGGGAAGGAAAAACCAAACCTATCAGTTGCTTATACGAATGAGCTAGTGGAGCGTCCTGTAGCTAAAATATATGATGCCTTTTCAGCTGTTGTATTGAAAAATGAAGAATTACAATCAGAAACAAGCACGAGGCAGACAAGACATATTGAATTGAAACTGCCTGCTGGAAAAGCATACAAAGAAGGGGATCATATCGGGATTGTACCGAAAAATAGTGATGCACTCGTTCAGCGTGTGACCCGCCGCTTTAAACTAAATCCAGAGCAGCACATCAAGCTTTCATCTGAGAAAGAGGCAAGTCATTTACCATTAGATCAGCCGATTCCAATCAAAGAATTACTCGCCTCACATGTTGAGCTTCAAGAGCCTGCGACACGTACACAGCTAAGAGAGCTCGCAGCACATACGGTATGTCCGCCTCACCGCGTGGAGCTTGAACAAATGGCTGGTGAAGCATATCAAGAAGCCATTTTAAAGAAACGAGTAACCATGCTGGATTTATTAGATCAATATGAAGCGTGCGAGCTACCGTTTGTACACTTTTTGGCGCTTTTACCAGGTTTGAAACCGCGTTATTATTCGATCTCTAGCTCGCCTAAGGTAGATGAAGAAAAAGTCAGTATCACAGTAGCAGTTGTAAAAGGTAAAGCGTGGAGCGGCAGTGGAGAATATGCCGGAGTCGCCTCAACCTATTTATGTGGTCTAAAAGAAGGAGAAGAAGTAGCCTGCTTCCTGCATGAAGCGCAGGCTGGATTCCAGCTGCCTCCTTCATCAGAAGTGCCGATGATCATGATCGGACCAGGTACAGGAATTGCTCCATTTAGAGGATTTGTTCAGGCAAGAGAAGTGTGGCAGAAAGAAGGAAAGCAGCTAGGCGAAGCCCACTTATATTTTGGCTGCCGTCACCCTGAGGAAGATGATCTATATTTTGATGAAATGCAGCTTGCCGCACAAAACGGAGTTGTCCATATCCATCGTGCTTATTCTCGTTACGATGAGCAAAAAGTATATGTCCAGCATTTGTTGAAAGAAGACGGAGGCATGCTCATCGAATTGCTTGATCAAGGAGCTTATCTGTACGTGTGCGGAGACGGAAAAGTCATGGCCCCAGATGTAGAGGCTACACTAATCGATCTCTATCAAAAAGAGAAACAATGCTCGAAGGAAACAGCTGAAAATTGGCTGACAGCCCTTGCAAATGACAATAGATATGTAAAAGATGTGTGGAGCTGACAAAGAGGAAAGACCGCCAATTAGGCGGTTTTTTTCTGTTCATATAGTAAGAGATCGATAGAATGAAGGTTGGGAAGATACAAAACACCTAATTTAAAAATGAAATATTTTTAAAAAATAAGAATATTCTCCCATTTACTCCAATATGAAACAATCGTATGATTTTTGATATAGGACATAAAGGAGGAATATGATGAAAAAGGTGAAAATGTTACTCCCTTCTCTTCTCGTTTTTGGTGCTTTAAGTGTGCCTAGTTTTGCCCATGCCACATCAGATTCAGTACTAACGTCTGATTATGACATGGTGACTTCTGATGGAAAAGTGATTTCTTCAAGTGATTTCCACAATGATACGAAAGCCCCCTCATCCTTTGACAAAGTGGATGATCTTTCTTCTACTGTTGGCGAAAAAGTAAAACCACTATCAAAATATTTAAAAGATTTTCAAACAAAAGTCGTCATTGGAGACGATGGTAGAACCAAAGTAGCAAATACAAGAGTAGCACCATACAATTCGATTGCTTATATTACATTTGGCGGCTCCAGCTGTACAGGGACACTCATTGCTCCTAATAAAATTTTGACAAACGGACACTGCGTGTACAATACGGCATCGAGAAGCTATAGTGAAAAAGGAACCGTATATCCAGGTATGAATGATAGTACTGCGGTGAACGGTTCAGCAAAAATGACTGAGTTCTATGTGCCAAGCGGGTATATTAATACTGGTGCAAGCCAATATGACTTTGCCGTAATCAAAACCGATACGAATATTGGCAATACGGTCGGCTACCGATCCATCCGCCAGGTGACAAACTTGACTGGGACAACCATTAAAATCTCAGGATATCCTGGTGATAAAATGAGATCGACTGGCAAGGTGTCACAGTGGGAGATGTCAGGTCCTGTGACGAGAGAAGATACGAATCTAGCATACTATACGATTGATACATTCAGCGGAAATTCAGGTTCTGCCATGCTAGATCAGAACCAGCAAATCGTTGGAGTTCATAACGCTGGGTATTCAAACGGAACGATGAATGGCGGTCCAAAAGCGACAGCTGCCTTTGTTGAGTTTATAAACTATGCAAAAGCACAATAAAAAATAGAGCTTGTTTCCTTCATAGGAGACAAGCTTTTTTGTATGAATTCATTTAATAGAGGGTTCATTTTTTAACCTATGGATTTGAGATTGAGAGCTTCATCAATTTTTTCACATGTCATCCGCGAACCACTCATACATTAAAATGTCACATTTCCTTTAAGTCAAAATCATGCTTGAGATGGATGAGGAGGTCACGCGCTTTTGAAGATGAAAAGATTCTGGATCGCTGCTGTCGCCTTATGTTTTGTGATATGGATGGGCATGTTGTCAGGTGGATTTGGAGAGAAGCAAGCAGCAAAAGGGGCTGATCGATATGATCATGTCGTTCAATTTCCAAAGGAAAGGTACCCTGAAACAGGCAGTCATATTCAAGAAGCCATTCGAAAAGGGCATTCAGATGTGTGTACCATTGACAGGAATGGAGCAGATGCCCGCAGGCAAGAATCATTAAAAGGGATTCCGACAAAACCTGGCTTTGACCGGGATGAATGGCCGATGGCGGTTTGTCTTGAGGGAGGAAAAGGCGCAAGCGTTCAATATGTCAGTCCATCTGATAATAGGGGAGCAGGCTCATGGGTCGGGCACCAAATCAGCGGATTTCCTGATGGGAAAAGAATATTATTCATTGTGAAATAAATCTGAGGAAAAGGCACCCCTCAATCGGGTGCTTTTTTGTATATGATCAGAGCGTATCCGAGCTGGCAGGAAAAAAAGATTCAGTGGTACAATCAATCTATAAGGTACAAAGACTGACAAGAAGAAAATGTGAAGGGACATTTGCTTATGGATAAGAACCGTGCATTATACGATTTTTTTATGCAGCATGCAGAGAAGCTGACTGAAACATGGTATGAATCAATTGAGGACGATGATCCAGAATCGATATATCGTTCAACAGATTCCAGCATCATTGCAGAGCTAAAACGGCAGAATCAAGATTATTACCAGCACTTTATACGAGCTATTATTGAAGACAAGACATATTTACATACTGAATTTAAAAAATGGTCTGAGGATTTAGCCAGTGATCCGAAGCATTTAAATACACCATTAGATTATGTCGTAAGAGAATACATGTCCAATCAAAGAGTCGTTCTGCATTACTTAAAAGAATTTATTAAACAGCGTCAAGGTGACATTGATATTGATCGCATTTTTTATTGGTATGATTTAATTTCCGAAGCGTTTAATATATCAATCCATGTGTTTATCCAGCAATATGTGAAAAATACAACGAAGAAGCTTGTGGCTCAAAGAGATATGATTTATGAATTGAGTTCACCAGTGATTGTTTTAAAAAGCCAGATTGCGTTGTTGCCTTTAGTAGGTGATATTGACACAGCGAGAGCAAAGATTATTTTAGAAAATACGCTAAAACAGTGCTCGCAAAAAGGGGTTCAGCATTTATGTATTGATCTATCTGGTGTTGTCATTATTGATACAATGGTGGCTCATCAAATCTTTGATCTTGTCACGTCACTTCGATTAATTGGAGTAGAGACGACCATTTCAGGAATTAGACCAGAAATTGCTCAAACAGCAGTACAGCTCGGGCTTCCATTTAATGAATTTCGCACGGCATCATCACTTGCTCACGCGCTGGACCGCATGACTGAATTTTCTCCAATATAAAAACCAGGCCTCTCATCGGCCTGGTTTTTTATTTAGATGACAGCGTCAATTTGTGTGACTTTCCAATCTTTTTGTACTTTTTCGTACGTAACAGTTCGTTTTACTTTGCGTCCATCAAGTGTTGGGACAGTAAATTCATATGTGCGGACTGTTTGTTTTTTAGAAACAAGTTTAGGTGTGGCTTTTTCCCAATTGAGCATGTTGTCTCCGTCACCGACTGGAACAGCCATTTTGCCTTTATGAACAATAAACTGAT
Source organism: Bacillus sp. Nf3 (assembly GCF_003028545.1). NCBI lineage: Bacteria > Bacillati > Bacillota > Bacilli > Caryophanales > Bacillaceae > Bacillus > Bacillus sp. Nf3. The sequence continues at coordinate 576,534 of NZ_PYUA01000003.1, forward strand.
AATCTTTTAAACCATGTTTGATGGCATCTTGAGTGAACACTTGAGATAGGTAGCTGTTTAATTTTTTCTTTGTATCAAATGTTTTAGAAAGATAGTTGTATGTCATATCTTTATAGGTAAATGATTTTAATTTGTAATTAGAATGTTCTTTAATTTTGTAGCCTGACATTGCACTCCAAAAATGTTCTCTTGCATCAAGGGCAATATGTAACGCTTCTTTATTTGTCAAAGCGGCTGATTTCTTGGAAGCGGCCAATGTTGTTGTTTGTAATGAGATCATAAGCATAATAGCAGTTAATAAAACAAATAATTTTTTCAAGGCAATTGCCTCCTTTTCTCAATGAAAACTTCTTATGTTACAAATGTTACAATAATTACAGTGATATTACAAGTGTTAAATCTAAATGTTTTTTATTTCTTTTGTTTCTAATAATATAACGTTTGAGGGAGACAAAAAGTTTTCATTTTTTTTTTTCTTCTTAATGATTATTTAACCGTTCTAAAGAAGAACGAAACGTCTTTTGGAAAAATTTCTATTTAGACGTTTAACACACTTTTTTTATTTATGACATATACTGTCGTGATGAATGTCTAAAGAAAGTGGTGTTTAATATGTATCATCCGTATGAAGGTGTGTGGAATGGGTACTCATATGATAGGCAGATGCAGGGGTTTCCATCTGTTGGTATTCCTTCAGGTGGAGGGTTTCCTGGATTTCCGACTGGAGGAGGAGGTACTTGGCCAGGGCAAGGTTCAGGCGGACACTCAGCCCCGCCGGCACCGCCGCAGCATATCATTTCGCAGTATCAGCAAGCACTCTCGCAGCCACAGAGTATGCAGTCGCTTATATCTGGGCACGGTGTTGGCGGAGGCCATCAAACTGTACAATTTGCAGCGGGATGTAATAGAAGATGGACAATTGTGTTTTTGAGAAACGGTCAAGTATTTTTAATGTATATCCTTTCCTCACAGCCATTTGGCCGAACCACTGGCTTTATATGGCCGAACTTTACATTTGGTTCCTTCCCAAGTTCAAGTATTCTTGCCTATTCTTGTGCATAAGAAAAAGCCGGTTCTCATCAGCAGCTGATGAAATACCGGCTTTTTTAATGAATATTTCGAAATACGCCAATCACTTTACCTAGTATACTCACATTCTGTAAAATAATCGGTTCCATTGATGGGTTCTCTGGCTGTAATCTAAAGTGTGTATCTTCTTTATAAAAGCGTTTCACTGTCGCTTCATCTTCCTCTGTCATGGCGACCACAATATCTCCATTGTTAGCTGTGCTTTGCTGACGCACAATGACATAGTCCTTGTCCAAAATACCTGCATCAATCATACTTTCTCCCATAATTTCAAGCATAAACACTTGTTCATCTGGTGCTGCAAAAGTCTCTGGAAGAGGGAAGTATTCTTCTACATTTTCAACAGCGGTGATAGGAAGACCGGCCGTTACTTTTCCGATGACTGGAACGTTCATTACAGCACTCTTTGGAATATTCATTTCCTCTTCATCTAGTACTTCGATCGCTCTAGGTTTTGTCGGGTCTCTTCTAATTAAGCCCTTTGTTTCTAGTCTAGCTAAATGTCCATGGACCGTTGAACTGGATGCTAGACCGACAGCTTCTCCAATTTCACGGACGGATGGGGGATAGCCCTTGCTTTTTACTTCATCTTTGATGAATTTCAGGATATCGAGTTGTCTTTTTGATAGCTTCGTCATCTTTTGCACCTCAAAACGTCAATTTTAAAGAAATTATAGCATGTTTTTCCTAACAGTACAAACATAGGTTCGAAAAAAACGTTTGACAGAAACGTTTGTTCGTATTTATAATGAGTGACAGAAAGAGCGAACACATATTCTATTAGGAGAGATGACATTATGAGGTTAAAAGAATCTATTATTTTTATTGGGGTATTCTCATTCATCGTTGGCATATTTCTCTCACTTATTGCAGTCACAAGCCATAATGATTCAAATCAGTATGTTAAAATAGAGGTTCAATCAGGTGATACTCTTTGGGGGTTAGCTGATCAAGTAAACGACAGCAAATCAATCGACAAAAATGCATTTATTGACTGGGTTACTGAACACAATGATCTTGCTTCAACTGAAATCCAGCCTGGCGACATTCTTGTCATACCCGTCAAAAAAGAGCATCCAGTCGTATATCAGCTTGCAACAGTACAATAGAAAGGTCGATTTGAGACATGAACGCAATCATTTATGCGAGAGTAAGCACTGTCAAAGAGGAGCAGGAAACCTCGCTGAAAAGACAAGAAGAAGAACTGCTGGCGTTAGCTGCCATGCACAAGATGAATGTGGTCAAAGTCATCAAAGAAAAAGCAAGTGGATATGATTTAGATCGTGATGGTGTGTTTGAAATGCTTGCTGCACTGAAGGAAGAGTCAATCGATGCCGTTCTGATCCAGGATGAAACACGTCTTGGAAGAGGACAAGCAAAAATTGCGCTCCTTCATTGTCTATTTAAAGAGAGCGTAAAGGTATACAGCGTGTTTCATAGAGGAGAGCTTGAGCTTTCAGAAGCAGATGAAATGGTCATTGAGATTGTAGGAGTCGTCGAAGAGTATCAACGGAAAATTCATAACCTGAAAATCAAGCGGGGAATGAAAAGGGCAGTTGAGCGCGGATATCAGCCTGAACTGAATTTAAGGCAGCAGGACCATGCACCTGGCCGTGAGCGTATTGAAGTGCCGATTTCAGAAATTGTTCGATTAAGAAAAAACAATATGACATTCGCCGAAATTGCCGCAACTCTTCAGGCGTTAGGTTTTGACATTTCAAAAGCAACGGTTCATAGAAGGTATCAAGAATATGAAAAAGGTCTTACCACCTAAAGCGTGATTTGTTGTCAAAATGATTGATATTTAGTAGTATGTAGAGAAAATGCTTTAAAGGAGTTTGTCATGATTTCTAAAGAACAGCTTGCAAGAATAAATGAGCTTTCAAAAAAGTCGAAAGAGACCGGTTTATCAGACGCTGAAAAAACAGAACAAAAGCAGTTGAGAGAAGAGTATTTGAAAGCTTTTCGTTCTTCTATGAAAAATACACTTAAAACTGTCAAGATTGTTGATCCTGAAGGAAACGATGTCACACCAGAAAAATTAAAAAGAGAAAAAGATCAGAACCTTCATTAAGGCTGTGATTTCTTGAATTTTGAAAAGATGGGAAGATTATTCTCGTCTTTTTTCATATTTGCATAACTTTTTAGGTGATCGATAAACTAAATGTGACAAAATCCTTCTTTTTCAGCGTGAAATAGTTGTGAAAAAAGGACAGTAGATTTATGATAATGGTGTACACAAGATACGGAAGGGGATTTATATGGAAACGATTGAATTGAAATCTATTGCAACAATACGTACTCTCTCCATAGACGCAATTGAAAAAGCGAATTCCGGTCACCCAGGAATGCCGATGGGTGCTGCACCAATGGCGTACGCTTTATGGACGAATCACTTAAACGTAAGTCCGCAAAATCCAAATTGGTTTAACAGAGACCGCTTTGTTTTATCTGCGGGACATGGTTCTATGCTTCTATACAGCATGCTTCATTTAAGCGGATACAATCTGAGCATCGATGATCTAAAACAATTCCGCCAATGGGGAAGCAAAACACCTGGACATCCTGAATTTGGACACACAGAAGGCGTAGATGCCACAACAGGTCCTTTAGGCCAGGGAATTGCTATGGCAGTAGGGATGGCACTTGCAGAAAGACATCTTGCGGAAACGTATAACAAAGACAACTTTCATGTTGTAGATCACTATACATACAGCATTTGCGGAGATGGAGACTTAATGGAGGGGATTTCCTCTGAAGCTGCTTCACTTGCTGGTCATTTAGGCTTAGGCCGTTTAATCGTTCTTTACGATTCAAATGACATTTCTTTAGATGGCGACTTAGATCGTTCATTCTCTGAAAATGTGAAGAATCGTTTTGAAGCGATGAACTGGGAAGTTCTTTACGTGAAAGACGGCAACAACATCGAAGAAGTAACAGCTGCTATTGAAAAGGCGAAACAAAGCACAGACAGACCTACTTTAATCGAAGTGAAAACAACAATCGGTTTCGGTTCGCCAAACCGTGCGGGAACGTCTGGTGTGCATGGTGCACCTCTTGGCAGCGAGGAAGCTAAGCTGACGAAGGATGCTTACTCTTGGACGTTTGAAGAAGATTTCCATGTACCTTCTGAAGTGTACGATCATTTCAAAGAAGCTGTCAAAGACGCTGGTCAGAAAAAAGAAGCAGCTTGGAATGAGCTGTTTGCGCAATACGAAAAAGAATATCCAGAGCTGGCAGCACAGCTGAAGCTTGCGATTGAAGGAAAGCTTCCTGAAAATTGGGACCAAGAGGTTCCTGTTTATGAAGCAGGTTCAAGCCTTGCCTCCCGCGCTTCTTCAGGCGAAGTGTTAAATGGTATTGCAAAGCAAGTACCTTTCTTTATTGGCGGGTCTGCTGACCTTGCTGGATCAAACAAAACAACGATTAAAAACACGGATGATTTCGGTAAAAATAATTATGCCGGTAAAAACATTTGGTTCGGTGTGAGAGAATTTGCAATGGGTGCGGCGCTCAACGGTATGGCACTTCACGGCGGTCTTCGTGTATTCGGCGGAACGTTCTTTGTTTTCTCAGATTACTTAAGACCAGCGATTCGTCTTGCTGCCTTAATGGGACTTCCAGTCACATACGTCTTTACTCATGATAGTATCGCTGTTGGTGAAGATGGTCCAACACATGAACCGGTTGAACAGCTTGCTTCACTGCGTGCGATGCCTAACCTTTCCGTTATTCGCCCAGCAGATGGAAATGAAACAGCTGCAGCGTGGAAACTAGCTGTATCTTCAACGGATAAACCGACTGCACTAGTTCTTACTCGTCAAAACCTTCCAACGATTGACCAGGCACCAGAGAAGGCATATGAGGGAGTAGAAAAGGGTGGATACGTTGTGGTTGAAGCAGCTGATGCACAGCCAGAAGCACTTCTACTCGCTTCAGGATCTGAGGTTGGTTTAGCCATTGAAGCGCAAAAGGCACTTGAAAAAGAGGGTATCCGCGCATCTGTTGTCAGCCTTCCTGCATGGGATCGCTTCGATCAGCAGTCAGACGAATACAAAGAATCCGTTCTTCCTAAAGCAGTACGTGCACGTATTGCGATTGAAATGGGTGCGTCACTTGGCTGGGAGCGTTACACTGGCCTTGACGGTGACGTGATTGCAATTGATAAATTTGGCGCTTCTGCACCAGGTGAAACCATTATCGAGAAATACGGATTTACTGTCAGCAATGTAGTCAGCCGTGTGAAAGCGAAGCTGAATAAATAAACGAACTCCAAGCATCATGCTTTTTTGCTATCTGTTTGCAGAGCATTTTCATCCGCTCTGCAAACTTTTTTCTTTTTTCTTGTTTTTTTGACAAAACTAGTTTCTTCTTGCTTCATATATAGACAATTCTTTCTTTCACATTTTTGTATAATACAAGCAATAAACGAGATTGACGAAATGTGAAAGGAAGGGATAGACATGGAACGCCATTATTATATTTATTGGATTGAGGATGAATTTGCACATCACTATTTTGGCAGGGAATCTATTTTGTTTCATTTGTTTGAGTCGTTACACTGGACGAATCGCACCGACGATGAGTTAGTTATGCTTGTGAAGCAAGTGGATTATGTGACGAAACGAATCCCTGCTTTTCATATGCACCAGCGTCTCATGAATAACTTAACGAACATTCACTATACACAAATAGGCTCGATTTACAGCGCTTCTTTACCAGATGGAAAAGGAACCGCAGCATTTATTATTAAAGACCGGTATATCCAAATGTCTGCGACTGGTAGTTATGAGGCAGAAGCGGTGTTTTTTGAAGTGCTGAGAAAAATCAGCCCTTGTTTTCTTGCGATGGACTTTAGTTCAAAGAAGCACGGGTGGCTTAATCCAGTAAAAGTGAGGAATTTTGTTTAAAAAAATAAAATTGAACGTGAAATGTTGTATAATAGCCTTTTGTTTAGTACACTTTATACGAGACAACATGAAGGAGGAAGAATTATGGATTTATGGGTTGTCATCCTTGTAGGCGTTGTTGCACTGCTTGCAGGAGTTGCACTCGGATTCTTTATTGCTCGTAAGTATATGATGAGCTATTTGAAAAAGAATCCACCGATTAATGAACAAATGCTTCGAATGATGATGATGCAAATGGGCATGAAACCGTCCCAGAAGAAAATCAATCAAATGATGAAAGCCATGAACAACCAAGCGAAATAATACGTACGATATTATGATCATAGATGGAACATGGTTATAAAGAATGGACAAGCGTTGTCCTTTCTTTATTCAATTCACCTTCATCAGACGCTTAAAACCACTGTACTTGCATGAATGAAGCAGGGAAGGTGGTTTTTATTATGGCGTCAAATAGCATGTAAAAAACAAAAAACCCCTATGTCAGAGGTTTTCGTTTCTTTTATGGTCACACATATCAACTGTTCTACAATGGTGCGGCATGTTTGATATCATGAAGTATAATTAGTTGGCTGAGTTTGAGTGTAAGTGTCGTTGATATTGTAAGAGGAGATGATCTAGCTGCTGGCTATGCTCAATGGTCACTGTTGATGTCATCCCATTGTGCAAGACAACTTTCATCAGCTCTTCTCTTTTTTCTTCGATTTGAGTTAATAATGATGTTTTTACCAAAGTCATGTTCCTTTCATGCAAATCTTGATAAAAAGAATCGATTCTATTATATCCATTTTAAGGTTTATTTTCAAATTTAAAGGATTCATTATCTTGATGTCAAATTAAATTATATAAGGTTTTAAGAGAATAGACCATCTTTATTGAGGTGATGTAAAAAAAATGAAATGATTTTGTCATCTCTTATTGTATATTGTAAGAAGGGGGTGTTCTTTTGACAGATTTGAATTACTTTTTAGCATTTGGAGCAGGATTTCTTTCTTTTATTTCACCTTGCTGTCTGCCGCTTTATCCAGCGTTTTTATCGTATATTACGGGCGTTAGTATAGATGAAGTGAAATCTGAGAAGGTGATGCTGAGAAGAAGAAGTTTGCTTCACACATTATTCTTTTTAGTTGGGTTCTCTATTATATTTATTGCGATAGGCTTTGGGACATCGTTTGTCGGGAAGTTTTTTAATGATTATCATCAAGCGATTCGTCAAATTGGAGCCATCCTCATTATTTTCTTTGGTTTTATGACTCTTGGCGTATTTAAGCCCTCTTTCCTCATGGGCGAAAAGAGAATACAGTTCAAAAATCGTCCTGCTGGTTTTTTTGGATCCATTCTCATCGGAATGGGCTTTGCCGCTGGATGGACACCTTGTACTGGACCTATTTTATCCGCTGTCATCACACTGGCAAGTAACAATCCTGAGTCGGCGGTCATGTATATGATTGCGTATATATTGGGATTTGCCGTCCCGTTTTTTATTCTCTCCTTTTTCATTACGAAAATGGGATGGATCAGAAAGCGTCAGCAGCTTATCATGCGAATCGGCGGGATCATTATGATCGTGGTAGGGATTTTGCTGTTCTTTGATCTTCTCACATGGATTATCATCATGTTCTCATCATTGTTTGGCGGCTTTACAGGCTTTTGAAATCGTTTTCTACAGTCGCGGCGATTGGTTTTTTTTCGTCAATTGGAGTATATTATACATAGGCTGACCTTAAAGAATAAAGGAATGATTTGATATGATGATCTTGATCTCTTCTATAATAGCGATATGTATGGCGGTGGCCGTCATGTTTATTCGCATTAAGTCATCTGCAAAACCTGCAACTGCGAAAAAAATTATTTTACCTCCTATTTTCATGAGCACTGGCGCACTGATGTTTTTTGTTCCAATGTTTCGGGTAACTGGAGCTGAATTTCTAGAAGCGATCACAGTGGGGATGTTTTTCTCTATATTTTTAATTAAAACATCGAAGTTTGAAATTAGAGGCAATGACATTTACTTAAAGCGGTCAAAAGCATTTGTGTTTATTCTCATTGGACTTCTTGTCCTTCGTATCGGAATGAAGACCATCCTAAGTTCTTCTATTGATTATGGTTCATTAAGCGGAATGTTTTGGATTCTTGCCTTTGGCATGATCGTGCCTTGGCGAGTTGCTATGTATTTGTCGTTTAGAAAGCTGTCTAAACAATTAGATCCGCAGCAGATTCAAATGAATTAAACCTCCTTTTTAAAAAAGGAGGTTATTTTAATAACGATTCATATGGCGAGTGATCGATGTTTTTTTCTTGAAGGCGCTTCAATAAAAATTTATGATCCCGCTTTGGTGTAGCCATAATGTAGCCGCGAATGATTAAGTCTAAATTAATGCTGGCAGCCTGTTCTTTTAATGCCAGCTCACCAATTTTACCCGCTATTTTTTCTTTAGCAACATCTCTAAACAGCTCTGGAACAGGTAATACGAGTTCATTTAACAGCTGTTTGTCCTCATCCCGCCATAGGTGAAGGCTCTTTTGAATATATTCATCCTGCCAATCAAGCTCTGATTTCCCATCTTCCTTTGGCAATCGTTTTAAAAATTTGCGAAACATAAAAAAGCCACCGATTGCGAGTAATCCGATCATCACTGTACCCCAAAATAAAATGAACCACAAAAACCAGCCGCTTAACATGTTCTCACTCCTTATACCCCTTATCTCTCTATTTTATATTACATGAAGAGAGGATAGAAGAAAATAACAAAAATGTATGTCTATTATCTCTATAAACGCCTTTTTTCATTGATAGCCACCCATTTACTAGAATGACCCAAACCGATTAGTAGAAAAAGAATACATTATCATATAGCGACTCTACTATTTGGCCATGGTGGTTCGCAAAAGGTATTGACTTGAAACGAACGGGAAGAGAGCCCACCTATATGAAGGTGGGCTCTTAATGTTTGAAGTGCGGGATTTGAAAGGAAAATGCACCGCTTGGATGGTCGGAACATTTTTTAATTTTTATCGATATGATTTGGTTTTCATAATCTGTTGCAATGTCTTTGTCGTTTAAATAAAAAGGGAGCATCACGCTTTTTTCAACTGGCTGTTCGCCTTCACCGTTTGGCTTTTGTACTGTGTAAGTCAATGTCAGCTCATGTCCAGCGAAGGTCAGCTTTACATCAGTGATCGATAAGGTGGAGACATCGATTTCGATAATATAATCACGGCTTGTTTCATAGAGATCAATTGGGAGGTGTTCATCATACCAGGCAAATGGATCATCCATTAAAACATTGAGCCAATCATCTATTTCAAGGAAATCAGAGGAATTCGATTGCTTTTCATTCTCCATAAACACTCCTCCATCACATCTCATAATAAATCATATGATGAAAATAGAAATGTGTGAAAGACCTAAAACATCCCGTGTGGTCACGGGATGAGAGGGGAATGATTACATATCATGATGAGAATTGTGCTTTTGTCTCGTATGGTTGCGGTTTTTCACTTTTTTACTGCCTGATAACGGCTCAGGCTGACCGCTTTGATGCTCCTTAGGAGAGTTTTGACGGATGTCTTTCCCTGTGTTTTTATTCGTCATGATGTTTGGCTCCTTCTTATTGATTCTTTTTGCGTTTTTTATTGTTTTGTCTTTGTTCTTCTGTTAAAACGAGTTGATCATCTTCCGTATAGCCTGCGCCATTACCTTGGCTTTTGGCTGCGTTCATGCCGTCAATGACATGATTTGCTTTACGTTTTGTCATGTTCTTTCACCTCATTTGTAGTATGAACCCGCTGCGCTTCGTTTATGAAGAGTAATCATTTCCTAATGATAAGTTAAACTTATTGAATTTAATAAAAGCATTGTTATTTACTTATGTATGAATTTGTTTTAAGATGAAATTGTGAGAAAATTGTGGTGAAATACGACGATTTTTCTGAGAATTGAAATTGATCTTGATCATCAAAAGGGGGATTTTGGACATGTCGAAACAGCAGCAAGTCGCTAAACAAGACGCTTTTCAATCTAGAAAAACGTTTTCGACAAATGGGAAAACGTATCACTATTATTCGTTAGAAGCACTAGAGAAACAAGGAATCGGAAATGTTTCTAAGCTGCCTTATTCCATTAAGGTACTTTTAGAATCAGTGCTTCGCCAAGTAGACGGTAGAGTGATCAAGAAGGAACACGTTGAAAACTTGGCAAAATGGGGAACTGCCGAGGTAAAAGAAATTGATGTTCCATTTAAACCTTCTCGTGTTATTTTACAAGACTTCACGGGTGTACCAGCCGTCGTTGACCTTGCTTCTTTAAGAAAAGCAATGGCAGATGTAGGTGGGGATCCGGATAAAATTAACCCTGAAATTCCAGTTGACCTTGTTATTGACCACTCAGTACAAGTTGATAAAGCTGGAACTGAAGATGCATTAAACATTAACATGGATTTAGAATTCGAACGTAACGCAGAGCGTTATAACTTCCTTAGCTGGGCAAAGAAAGCGTTTAACAACTACCAAGCTGTTCCGCCTGCAACAGGAATTGTTCACCAAGTGAACTTAGAGTATCTTGCAAGTGTTGTTCATGCAATTGAAGAAGATGGCGAGATCATCACTTACCCAGATACATTAGTTGGAACTGACTCTCATACAACGATGATTAACGGTATCGGTGTACTTGGATGGGGCGTTGGCGGTATCGAAGCGGAAGCTGGTATGCTTGGTCAGCCTTCATACTTCCCAGTACCAGAAGTTATTGGTGCTAAATTAGTTGGAGAGCTTCCAAACGGAACGACTGCAACTGACCTTGCATTAAAAGTCACACAAGTCCTTCGTGAAAAAGGCGTAGTAAACAAGTTCGTTGAGTTCTTCGGACCGGGTGTTGCTCAATTGCCATTAGCAGATCGTGCAACAATTGCGAACATGGCGCCAGAATACGGTGCTACTTGTGGATTCTTCCCAGTAGATGAAGAAGCGCTTGCTTACCTTCGCCTTACTGGACGTGATGAAGAGCAAATTAATATCGTTGAAGAATATTCTCGTGCAAATGGCTTATTCTATACGCCAGATGCAGAAGAACCAATTTTTACTGATGTTGTGGAAATTGATCTTTCTAAAATTGAGTCAAACTTATCTGGTCCTAAACGTCCACAAGATTTGATTCCACTTTCTCAAATGAAAGAGACGTTCCATAAACACATCGAAAGCCCAGCTGGTAACCAAGGGTTTGGCTTAGATAAATCAGAGCTTGATAAACAAATCGAATTTGATCTTGCAAACGGTGAAAAAGCTGTGATGAAGACAGGTGCGATTGCGATTGCAGCCATTACGAGCTGTACGAATACATCGAACCCATACGTGTTAATCGGAGCAGGTCTTGTCGCGAAGAAAGCAAGTGAGCTTGGTATGAAAGTGCCAAACTACGTGAAAACGTCACTAGCGCCGGGTTCTAAAGTTGTAACAGGATACCTTGTGAATTCAGGACTTCTTCCATATTTAAGAGACCTCGGATTTAACATTGTAGGGTATGGCTGTACAACTTGTATCGGAAACTCAGGACCGCTTGAGAAAGAAATTGAAGATGCTGTCTCTGAAAATGATCTGCTGATCACTTCTGTTTTATCAGGTAACCGTAACTTTGAAGGTCGTATCCATCCACTTGTGAAAGGGAACTACCTTGCATCTCCACCATTAGTTGTGGCTTATGCACTTGCAGGTACGGTGAATATTGATTTAACAAAAGATCCTATCGGTGTCGATAAAAATGGCGAAAACGTTTATTTCAATGACATTTGGCCATCAATGGACGAAATCAACAGCGTCGTTAAAAGCACTGTCACACCTGAGCTATTCCGTTCAGAGTATGAAACTGTTTTTGACAACAATGACCGCTGGAATGAAATTAAAACGACGGATGATGCATTGTACAAATGGGATGAAAATTCCACATACATTGATAACCCGCCATTCTTTGAAAACTTATCAGTTGAACCTGGTAAAGTTGAACCACTTAAAGGCTTGCGCGTAGTTGCGAAGTTCGGTGATTCTGTTACAACTGACCATATTTCTCCTGCTGGAGCGATTGGTAAGGACACACCGGCGGGCAAATACTTGCAAGAAAGAGGCGTGTCGCCTAGAGACTTTAACTCATATGGATCTCGCCGTGGTAACCACCATGTCATGATGAGAGGTACTTTTGCAAACATCCGTATTAAGAACCAAATTGCACCAGGAACAGAAGGCGGCTATACAACTTACTGGCCAACTGGTGAAGTGACATCCATTTATGATGCATGCATGCGCTATAAAGAAGATGGAACAGGTCTTGCGATCTTAGCAGGTAAAGATTACGGAATGGGTTCTTCACGTGACTGGGCTGCAAAAGGAACAAACCTTCTTGGAATTAAATTTGTTCTAGCTGAAAGCTTTGAGCGTATCCACAGAAGTAACCTTGTCTTCATGGGCGTACTTCCTTTGCAGTTTAAAGACGGAGAAAGTGCAGAAACTCATGGTCTAACAGGAACAGAAACATTTGAAGTTCATGTTGACGAAACAGTTCGTCCGCGTGATCTCGTCACTGTGAAAGCAATTGACACAGATGGCAACGAGAAAACATTTGAAGTGGTCGTTCGCTTTGACAGTGAAGTTGAAATTGACTACTATCGTCATGGCGGTATCCTTCAAATGGTACTTCGCGAAAAATTGGCAAGCAACTAATACAGCAAAGAAGAGAAGGCGATTCAACAGCTTTCTCTTCTTTTTTAAAATAGTGGAGGATCAATCATGTGGAAAAAAGGAATGGCAAGCGCTGTTTTACTTGTGTTGATTGGTTTACTTGCGTGGAATTTATTTGGGCCAAAAGAGCCCGCAATCGGTCTTGAAAAAGGGGATCAAGCCCCTGATTTCGAACTAAAAACCCTTGACGGCAAAATTGCCTCGTTATCTGATTACCGAGGGAAAAAGGTGCTCGTCAATTTCTGGGCGACATGGTGTAAGCCGTGCAGGACAGAAATGCCGGATCTAGACGCAATTAGGAGCGAAAATGACCAAGTTGAAGTACTAGCGGTGAATTTGACGACCACTGAAAAGAGTGTGGATCATGTGGCAGAATTCACAAAAGAATTAAAGCTGAGCTTTCCTGTTTTATTGGACCAAAAAGGCATTCAAGCAAGATATCAGGTTCTTTCATACCCAACGACCTACATATTAGATGAAAAAGGACGTATCATGTCTGTGAAGCATCAAATGCTGACAAAAAAAGAAATTGAAAAAGAGCTGGATCTATAATGATTCAGCTCTTTTTGCTTATTTTCCAAATGTTTTGGCGAAAATGTAATCATACATATATGGAGGTGAGTGGAATGAGAAGAAGAAAACGACGCACATTTGAAGAGCTTGTGCTTGAAAATAAAAAAGAATTATTAAGCAATGAGGAATTTTTAAACCAGCTCGAAGAAAAGTTGGAAGAACGATTTAGACAAAAATAAGTCATGAATTATCCGTTTTCGTTCATCCTAAAGAAGAGGGAGGGATGAATAATGGGTAGAGAGCATGATAAACAAGCGCAGTTTACACCAGACCATTTAGGGACAAAACCTGTAGCATACAAACGGAATAAAGGTAAAAAGATGCATAATAAATCAAATGAACAGCCAGATGTGATACAGACAAAGGGCGAGTAAGGAGGGGAATCATCATGAATAACGAGTCATATCAATCCAATCCAGATGATCGATCTGATAATGTTGAAAAGCTGCAAGATATGATCGAGAACACACTTGACAATATCGATGAATCTGAAGCAGCGATGTCCGTTTCGACAGAGACAGAAAAGCAAATGATCAAACAAAAAAACGAAAACCGCAAAATGAGTATTGACGCGATGCGTTCTGAGATCAAAGACGAAGAAGCAGCAAGAAAGAATGGCTATACTGAATAAACCAGGGATTCCTGGTTTATTTTATTGCCTCTTTTTAGAAGAACCATTTGGAATGTGGTAAAATGGCAGAGACAGACCTTAGGTTTTGATAGGAGAGCGATGAAAACGTGTATGTATCCAAAAAAGAAATAGAAGTCCGTTATGCAGAAACAGATCAAATGGGCATCGTATATCATGCCAATTATTTAATCTGGATGGAAGTCGGCAGAACAGCATTGATTAAAGAATTAGGTTTTTCCTATGCGCAGCTAGAAGCAGACGGTGCTCTTGCACCTGTTATAGACTTGCAGGTTCAATATAAAAAACCATTGTTGTATGGTGAAACAGCAACCGTTCATACATGGATTGAAGAATATAATGGTGTCAAAACGGTGTATGGCTATGAAATTCAAAAACCTGATGGACAAACAGCGATTACAGGGACAACCTCACATATTTGTGTAGATAAAGACACCTTTAGACCTATTCAATTTAGAAAAGCCTTTCCTGCTTGGCATAAAGTATATGAACAGTCGAAGAAGCAGGTTTAATTTATGGCTTTTGGTATTAAACGAAGCGATTTAAACGCTTGGAAAACAGCTGTCCAGGAAGGAAAAGTTGCTTTTTTAACACACTACTGGCTCGATGACCGTTTTCCAAATGCCAATACCGTCACAAAAGCAGCCTGTCAGGATATGAAGCGGTTAGTTGAGTGGGGAGAAAGACATGGACTAAAAAAAGAATGGATTCATGACCGCGAAGGGTTTCCTCACTTTGACTTGATCGGTGAGCCGCAAAAAAGAATTCTGCAAAAGGAACGGTCTTTAGGAAACATTCAAGAGTATGGGCTATATATTGAAGTGTAAAACAAAAAAGATACCCGAGGGATGAGGTATCTTTTTTGTTTATTCATAATGAAATTCTGGTTCTTTCACGGACTCGTTATAATCAATATGCAGATCATGGTTGTCAAAGTACCAAATATCACTTTCCTCAATAAAGAAAGTAATACCTTCTATTTCAGCGGTTGCGCCGGCATTTTGAGGTTCATCTTTTGCGACGCCGAGAGAAAAGCCTTTTTGTACATTACTGCACCCGCCATATCTCACAAAAAAGCGAACTTGATCACCTTTTTCTAAATCTAATTCATCCTTGTACCAATTGAGTGCATCTTCTTTTATTGTTAATTTCAATGTGATCGCCCCTTTTTGAAGTCATGCTGTTTTTAAAATGCAGGATGCAAAAACAGCTTTTCTTTACTTTTACCACATATCTAAATGGATGAAACGGCTAGAGCCATTTGATTTTCGGTTCAGTTTTGTTGAGAATTCGTTTGAGGTTGGCGATGTGTCTGTAAATCACAAAGCCAGCAAGAACGGCAACAACAATGATTAAGAATAGGTCTTTGGTGAATATGCTGTAAATGAATGTATAGATACCGGTCAGCATAGATGATAGTGAAACATATTTACTAATGTATAAAAATAAGAAAAAAGCAGCGATCATCGTGATAAATAGGAATGGGGCATAAAATAGCAGCACACCGCCTGATGTAGCGACTGCCTTTCCCCCTTTAAATTTTGCAAAGACAGGAAAGCTGTGACCGATAACAGCAGCAACTCCTGCTAATAAGGGATGGATGTCCAGCTGCATGAAAAACGGTAAAGCTGAAGCAAGCGTCCCTTTTAGGATATCAGCAGTAATCACAATCGATCCTGCTTTTACGCCAAGTGTACGAAATGCATTCGTTGCACCTAGGTTTCCGCTGCCATGTTCACGAATATCGATTCCCTTTGCAGCTTTCCCGACAATGAGACCGGATGGAATACTGCCGAGAAGATAAGCCAAAATAAACATCAAAGCAATTAACATCTGCATAACTCCTTTATATTCTCCCTCTTGTCTTACATTTTAACATGATCTTGTGAAAAACATGGGGAACTTTTTTTGAAAAAATCGAAAGCAGATGGATTCAGCTTTGTTTTTAAGCAGAAATTCGCTAAAATAGAGGAAAAGGGAGTGTCTGGATGAACAATCCTACGAAAGAAGAAATTGGCCGTATATTAAAGAGCAGTAAACGAATTGCTGTTGTTGGATTATCAGATCAACCGCACCGGACGTCTTATATGGTGTCTAAAGCGATGCAGGATGCCGGTTATGAGATCATCCCAGTGAATCCAACAATCGATGAAGCACTCGGTGTGAAAGCAGTCGCTTCTTTAAAAGATATAAAAGAGCCTGTTGATATCGTCAATGTCTTTAGACGTTCAGAGTTTTTGCCAGAGGTGGCAGAAGAGTTTCTCGAAATAGATGCACCTGTTTTTTGGGCGCAGCAAGGCATATATCACGATGAAGCGAAAAGGCTGATTGAGGAAAATGGCAAGGTCGCCATCATGGATTTATGTATCAAGGTGGCTCATGCAATGACAAAAACTCATTAATTCGTCAAAAATCCTTGGTTTTTCAAGGATTTTTGCTTTTTTGTTGCAGAAATATATTTGCGATTCTAGAAGAAAGCGATAAAATAAGGCGACAGGGACATATCGGCGGCCTTGCATATCGAGAAAAAGAACGATAAGATAAAAAAGAACATTTGTTCTGTTTTGCTAAAACCATCATATGATTGCATTTGGCTTATGAAACAGTCTTGTTTATAATGGACTTCTAGTTCTGATTGCAGAATGTAGAATGATTCTCATAGCTGTGCAAAAGAGCATGTATTGGTGAATCCCACATGCATGGTGATGATGCAGCTTATTAAAGTGGACAGTAATGAGCAGCATGATCATCATTAAAATCTAGAGAGATCATTTGATGATTAGCCGGTTATGTTTGTTAGTGAAAGGGGATTAAGCATTTGGTTAAAAAGCAGCAAGTAGATTATAACGATGATTCTATTCAGGTGCTAGAGGGGCTTGAAGCGGTCCGTAAACGTCCAGGGATGTATATTGGATCTACGGATTCCCGCGGTCTTCATCACCTTGTCTATGAGATTGTAGACAACTCTGTCGATGAAGTGCTCGCTGGCCATGGAGATCATATCATTGTCAAAATACATAAAGATAACAGCATTTCCGTCCAAGATAAAGGGCGGGGAATGCCTACTGGTATGCATAAGCTTGGAAAACCGACACCCGAGATCATTTTAACGGTCCTGCACGCAGGCGGAAAATTTGGTCAAGGTGGATATAAAACAAGTGGTGGACTTCACGGAGTTGGGGCATCGGTTGTGAACGCGCTGTCAGAATGGCTTACTGTCACGATTGAACGGGAAGGATTTATTTATCATCAGCGCTTTGAAAACGGCGGTAAACCTGTCACATCACTTGAAAAAGTCGGAAAATCGAAAAAAACGGGAACACTAATTCATTTTAAGCCGGACCCAACCATGTTCAGTGTTACGACCTATAATTTCGATACATTATCAGAGCGTTTAAGAGAATCTGCCTTTTTATTAAAAGGGTTAAAAATAGAGCTGATCGATGAACGGCATGATGTACAAGAAACGTTTTATTATGAGACAGGCATTGAAGCTTTTGTTGCTTATCTAAATGAAGAAAAAGATGTTCTAAGTGAAGTCGTCTCATTTGAAGGAGAGCATCAGTCCATTGAAGTAGATTTTGCTTTTCAATTTAACGATGGCTACTCGGAGAATATCCTTTCCTTCGTCAATAACGTCAGAACAAAAGATGGCGGAACACATGAGTCTGGTGCCAAAACGGCCATGACGAGAGCCTTTAACGAATATGCACGCAAAGTGGCCCTTTTAAAAGAAAAAGACAAAAATTTAGAAGGTACTGATATTCGCGAAGGACTGTCTGCTATTATTTCTGTCAGAATTCCTGAAGAGCTGCTTCAATTTGAAGGGCAGACAAAAGGAAAGCTTGGGACAAGTGAGGCTCGTTCAGCTGTTGATGCTGTTATTTCTGAAAAACTTGCGTATTTCCTTGAAGAAAACCGGGAAACAGCCACTCTTCTTGTGAAAAAAGCGATTAAAGCGCAGCAGGCAAGAGAAGCTGCTAGAAAAGCCCGTGAAGAAGCGAGGAGCGGCAAGAAACGTAAGAAATCTGAAGCAACGCTGAGCGGAAAATTAACACCAGCCCAATCTAGAAACCCAGCAAGAAACGAACTATATCTAGTAGAGGGTGACTCAGCGGGCGGGTCAGCAAAACAGGGACGTGACCGTAAATTCCAAGCGGTTCTGCCACTGCGCGGAAAGGTCATCAATACTGAAAAAGCAAAGCTTGCTGATATTTTCAAAAACGAAGAAATCAACACCATTATTCATGCAATTGGTGGAGGCGTCGGTGTCGATTTTAATGTGGAAGACATCAATTATGACAAAATCGTCATCATGACAGATGCGGATACGGATGGAGCGCATATTCAAGTGCTTCTCTTAACATTCTTCTACCGCTATATGAAGCCGCTGATTGAGCATGGCAAAGTGTTTATTGCACTTCCGCCTTTATATAAAGTCAGCAAAGGCTCAGGGAAAAAAGAGATTATTGAGTACGCATGGTCTGATGAAGAAATGGATGACGTACTGAAGAAAGTTGGAAAAGGGTACACGATTCAGCGCTACAAAGGGTTAGGTGAAATGAATGCCGACCAGCTATGGGAAACGACAATGAATCCAGAATCGAGAACACTTGTCAGGGTCAAAATTGATGATGCTGCACGTGTGGAACGCCGCGTCACAACTTTAATGGGTGACAAAGTAGAACCACGCCGTAAATGGATTGAAAAGAATGTCGCCTTTGGACTTGATGAGGAAAGCAACATTCTTGAAAATGAAAACTTGTCGCTAGCTGAGGAGGTTTAAACATGGCACAACAAGAACGATTTCATGATTTACCATTAGAAGAAGTAATCGGCGACCGCTTTGGCCGCTATAGTAAATATATTATCCAAGACCGTGCGCTTCCAGATGCACGTGATGGACTAAAACCTGTACAACGAAGAATTTTATATGCGATGTATGCAGAAGGAAATACGCAGGATAAAAACTTCCGTAAAGCCGCGAAAACAGTCGGTAATGTGATAGGTAACTATCACCCGCACGGAGACTCATCTGTTTATGAAGCGATGGTAAGGATGAGTCAGGAGTGGAAAGTACGAAATGTACTGATTGAGATGCACGGGAATAACGGGAGTATTGATGGAGATCCGCCTGCTGCCATGCGTTATACGGAAGCAAGACTGTCTGCCATTGCTTCAGAGCTTTTAAAGGACCTAGACAAGGAAACGGTCGAATTTGTTGCAAACTTTGATGATACAAGCAAAGAGCCAGTTGTATTACCAGCAATGTTCCCAAACCTTCTCGTGAATGGATCAACTGGGATTTCAGCTGGTTATGCGACAGATATCCCGCCGCATCACTTGGGAGAAGTCATTGATGGCGTTATTAAACGAATCGAACAGCCGCATTGTACGGTTGAGGATTTAATGACGGTCATCAAAGGGCCAGATTTCCCAACAGGCGGTATCATTCAAGGTGTAGACGGTATTAAGAAGGCGTATGAAACAGGAAAAGGGAAGATCATGATTCGCGGCAAAGCGGAGATTGAAACCATCCGCGGCGGACGCCAGCAAATCGTGATCACAGAAATTCCTTACGAAGTGAATAAAGCCAACCTTGTCAAAAAGATGGACGAGTTCCGAATTGAAAGAAAAGTAGAAGGTATTTCAGAGGTCCGAGATGAAACAGACCGTACTGGGCTTCGAATCGTAGTAGAGCTGAAAAAAGAAGCAGATGCAAATGGTGTGCTGAATTTCTTATATAAAAACTCAGATCTACAAATCCCGTATAACTTTAATATGGTAGCGATACATAATCGAAGACCGACCTTAATGACGCTCACAACTGTACTAGATGCGTATATTGCCCATCAAAAGGAAGTGGTGACGAACCGCTCAGCGTACGAGCTTCGAAAAGCGAAGGAACGCCACCATATTGTCGACGGTTTAATTAAGGCACTTTCCATCTTAGATGAAGTCATTGCTACAATCCGCTCCTCTAATGATAAGCGAGATGCCAAGAACAACTTGATGGCGAAATATGATTTTACAGAAGCACAATCAGAAGCGATTGTTTCACTCCAGTTATATCGTTTAACGAATACAGATATTACGCAATTAAGAGACGAAGCAAGAGAGCTTGATGTGCGCATCGCAGAGCTTGAAGACATTTTAGCGAACGAGAAAAAGCTGCTGAAGGTCATTACAAACAACTTGAAAAAGCTCAAAAAGACATATGCTGATGAGAGAAGATCCGTCATTGAGGAAAAAATCGAAGAAATTAAGATTAACCTTGAAGTGATGATTGCATCTGAGGATGTTTACGTGACAGTCACGAAGGATGGTTACATCAAACGAACAAGCCAGCGCTCCTATGCTGCATCTAATGGTAAGGACTTTGGTATGAAGGATACTGACCGTTTGATTCATCAGTTTGAAATGAATACAACGGATGTTCTTCTGCTGTTTACGAATAAAGGAAGCTACATTTATTGTCCTGTTCACCAGCTGCCAGATATACGCTGGAAAGACATGGGGCAGCATATTACGAATATCATTTCGATTGATCGCGAGGAATCAATCCAAAAAGCCATTCCAATAAAAGAATTTGATGAAACGTCATATCTTTTATTCTTTACGAAAGGTGGAATGGTGAAGAAAACAGAGCTTCTTCAATATAAAGCGCAGCGTTATTCGAAACCGCTTGTCGCCTTGAATCTAAAAGGTGACGATGAACTCGTAGATGTTCATGTCACATCAGGACAGCAGGAATTGTTTATTGCAACGAAAAATGGTTACGGTTTATGGTTTGATGAAGAAGAAGTAAGTGTTGTTGGACCGAGAGCGGCAGGTGTCAAAGGTATCAACTTGAAGGAAGGGGACGAGGTAGTCTCTGGCCAGATCATTGATCCGAAGAACGATGTCCTTGTGCTCACGACACAAAGAGGGGCTGTAAAGCGAATGAACCTCTCTGAATTTGATAAAACATCAAGAGCGAAACGCGGAGTTCTTATGCTGAGAGAGTTAAAGAAAAACCCGCACCGTATTGTGGCTGTGATCGCTGCAGCGTTGCACGATACACTTGAGATAGATACCGAAAAAGGCACAACGATTCCACTAGATATTTCTACTTTAAGAGCGAATGACCGCTATAGCAATGGGTCATTTATTGTAGATGAGGAAGAGCAGGGAGAAGTGACTCATGTCCTTCTGACACCTGAACGTGCACCAGATGATAATAAATAAGCAAACGAAAACCCCCTGCGATTGGCAGGGGGTTTCTTTTTATATACAGGTGAATTAGCTCTCGTGGTTGCCAAACATGCTTGTAATGGCGTGCACTACTTCAATTCCTTGGTAAACGAAAAGAGAAAGTGAAGTGACAGAGAATAGACCTAGAATGAAAATTCTTAAGAAAAATAACATCGTGTAAAACCTCCCAATTTTTGTTTTGATTTAGATGGTTGGGTTAAACACGAGCTTGTCGGAAATAAGAAGATTGATAGAACACTGCAAGTAAATGCTTCTTTTTCCGGTCAAATCGATCAGTATGAGTGATGCGTGCAAATCCAGCTGTCATACTGCCAATAATCAGCAGTGCTGTAAATGCGGCAAATACTGCGCTCACATGTTTTTGCTTCTTTTCATCGCCCATTGTCTGGACGATTTTCATTTCATGTGATTCTTGATCGGCAACCACCTTCGCATGATGGTATACCTGAACGGAATGAGGCATTGAGAACAAATGAAAACTTGCAAGTGCTATGCACAAAACACCTAATTTTAATAGCATATTTTTTTTCATTTTTCTCACCCCTTCCTGGTTATTTTCATGATCTTACCACGTTTTCAGTTATTTGAAAAGTCTTATTTTTTTACTTTCCCTCTTTAAAAAAGCGATAAACATCAGGACATCTATAGGACTGTTTCACTTCATGAAAGGTTTCAATTTTATTTTTTAAATTTAAAAAAAGTGCCATGATCAAGGATCAGACACGTTTAGTGAGTTTGTAATGAATGTGGTTTTGCTACAGCTTTAGTAAAGATTCCTGCAATACATATGGCAAATAGAACAAAGATAAAGGCATGAAGCAGTCCAACTTGATTAGCAAGCAGCCCTAAAATAGGAGGGCCGGAAAGGGAGGCTGTGTAACCAGATAAGGTCACAATACTGACGCGTTTGACAGCGTACCGGCTATCATCGCCAGCTGCAGAAATGGTCAGCGGAAAGCCTAAAGATGCGCCAAGTCCCCATAAAAAGATCGATATCATACATACAACAAGTGAAATCTTTAAAATGACTAAGAATAGTCCTGCAGCTGCTGATAAAATGGCCACTCTTAGCAATAACACTCTGCCAAAACGATCAATCAATCGTCCGCTGATCAGTCTGCCGCTAATCATGCCACACAAAAATAAAGCATAGATGACCGTACTCATGGAATGTGAAACTTGATAGCCATCCACCATTGCAAGTGGAATCCAATCATTGGCCGAGCCTTCGACAAACGCAAGGCATAAGGCGATCATCGCAAGAGATATCGTTCGTTTGTTCAGCCATGCTGTTTGAGTAGGCTCAGACTGCTTCTCATGCTGATCTTTTCCTGTCCCATGCGGGATAAACCGTGTACAAACCAATATGCTAAGGAAGAATAGAAGGGCAATAGCGAGAAGGTGCATCAATACAGAAACCCCTAGATGGATAAAAAGAATACCAGCACCTGCTCCAATTAACGTCCCAATGCTAAAGGAAGCGTGCAATATAGGCAGAATGGTTTTCTTGATGCTGTACTCAATCTCTGTTCCTTCTAAGTTCATCGCTACATTACACATGCCAGAGCCTGCTCCAAAAAGAAAAAGACCAGAAGTGACGACAAAGATAGAAGAGAGCGTTGAACCAATGGCAAGAGTAGTGAATCCAAGGAACATCAAAAAAGCACTGATCACAATCGCCATTCGACCGCCTTTTTTGCGGACGAATACATTTGAAAGAACAAGCCCAACAATTGAGCCAACAGATAAACCGAGTAAAATAAGTCCCATTGTTCCTGTGTTTGCTTGTAATAAATCTCTAACTTCCGGTGTCCGTGAAAACCATGTAGAAATGGAGATTCCAGACATCGTAAAGATCACAATAATTGCTTTATACCACTTTAATTCCATCTAATCCCTCACATTTAAAGATATATATGTTATTGAACAAATCTACTCGATTATAAATGAGACTTGCTGATTCGTAAATAACAGGAGGGAGGAACGTGATGAAAAAATGTTAGTCAAAAGAAATTTCTTTTGGTGAGAGGTGAAATTGATGGATACACAATGATTAATGAGCATTTTTCAAGTGTAATGTTGGACTAGATGTTTTGACATATTAGAACGTAAAAAAGCATTGATTTGGTAAACAGACACAATCGAACACCAACTGGACTGAGCTATAATTGAACGTTTGATAGCAAAGCTCATAGCATCTGGCGTTGTTGTGACAAAAAACGTTGTAACGAATTGGTTATGGTTGTGAAATCCCGCGAATATCATCAAAGCATTTAGATGAATCAATTTAAAATTGATTTTTTCTTTTTTGTCTCAATAAGATAAGTATACTTAGTTTTGAGACAAAGGAAATTCGTTTGTTGTTTAACTTCCTAGAATATATATTATGTAAACTAATAAATGAGAACGCATATTTGAGTCTCGATATTTAATTTCACAACCTCTACCACCTTCTCAATAAATTAAATCAGTCGTAAAGGTTGTGCCTTTCCTTATTGACTGCTACAGTAAATTAAATACTTTGGGCTATTTCGTTTAAAAATACTTTCCTCTTTTCATCTGTTGTTAAGTTAACTCTCGAAAAATGAATCCATTTGGTGTCTTCGTTTTTAATTCCCAAGTCTGCAAGAGTTCTGTTAATAAAAACGCTTTGAATCGCATTCCCGCCTTCAGATTCTATATAATCCTTATCTGTTGTAGATGTTGAGATCACAGTTGTTTTTTTAATATTTGTCAGTAAACCTTTTAAAGCCCCAGTGTTTTTATCTTCCAAAAATGCGAAACCTCTTAACATGACTTTATCAATAAATCCTTTTAAAATTGCAGGTAAATCCCACCACCAGACAGGAAATATAAATATTAATTCAGTTGACTGACTTAATTTCTTTTGATAATCCTTAACTAATTGATCAGGCGTTTCTCCTTTATGAAAATACTTCAATTCTTCAGCTGAAAAAACGGGATTAAACCCATCTTTATATAAATCGATCACTTGAAATGGTTCTCTGTTTGTTTCTAGATTTTCTGTAATGGAAGTCAAAATAGCATGATTATAGCTTCCATCCCAAGGATGTGCATAGACAATCGTTTTCATTATTCATTCACCCTTTTTTGTTATTTTCATCATATTTTGATGTACATTCATTTTATTGTATGCTATAACGTACTACAAGTACGGTAATTAAAGTGCGATACTAACCTAAAGGAGAGTGTAAAATGACTAAAGAATCCTTTACTGCTAATGTTGATCTAAAAGAAACTGGATTTGGGTACACTTTATCATTAATTGGTGGGAAATATAAGATGACGGTACTGTATGCTTTATATGCAAACAATGGTCCTATTCGCTATAATCAGTTGAAACGAATGCTTGGGACTATCTCTTTTAAAACATTAACCAATACACTAAAAGAGCTTGAAGCGGATCAATTAATTAATCGTAAAGAATATCCTCAAGTGCCTCCAAAAGTAGAATATAGTTTATCGGAAAAGGGATTATCATTGATACCTGTATTAGATGCGATTTGCTATTGGGGGGAAGAACAAATGAAAAATAGTTAGACGTTGAGTGAAATTGTACTTTTAGGCAAAAGGGATTGTACATTCAGTCAAGAAAAAGAGCATCTCTCTTGAGATACTCTTAGAACATTGATAAATCTTATGGAATATTAAGTTGTCTTTCTCTTATCTTTTGTTTGAGTTATGCTGCAAATAAACAACATGAGTTTGTAAAAATTCTTCTAAACCATGTTTACCATCTGCTCCGCCAATTCCAGACTTCTTACGACCTGCGTGGAATCCTTGAATGGCTTCAAAGTTTTCACGGTTAATGTACGTTTCTCCAAATAGTAACTCATTTGCAGCACGCATCGCTGTATCTAAATTCTGTGTAAAGATAGATGATGTTAATCCATATTGGCAATCATTCGCAAGCTCAATTGCTTCATCTAAATCTTTAAACGTCATAATCGGGAGAACCGGTCCAAATACTTCTTCCTGTACAATTTCTGAATCTTGTTTGACATTCACGAGGACCGTTGGTTCATAGTAATATCCAGGTGTCACATCTGCACGTTTTCCACCAGTTAACACTTGGGCCCCTTCTTCAACAGCTCGGTTTACCATCGCTTCAATTGATTCTATTGCTTGCTTATTTGTAAGTGGTCCCATATCTAAACCTTCATCTTCGAGAGGATTGCCATATTTCACATTTTTCATTGATGTGACAATTTTTTTGATAAATGGATCGGCGATACTTTCATGAACATACACGCGTTCAGCACAGTTACATACTTGTCCCGTATTAATGATACGTGAGTCGACAATTGCTTTCACGGCTAAATCAATGTCTGCATCTTCTGCTACAATAGCTGGTGCTTTACCGCCAAGCTCTAAACTGACTTTTGTTACATTTTGAGCTGCAGCTTTCATGACACTTACACCTGCATCCACGCTCCCTGTTAAACTGACTAAACCAATCTTTTCATTTGAAGCAAGTTCGTCTCCCACTGTACCCCCGCGCCCTGTTACAAGATTGAATACCCCTTTTGGAATACCCACTTTATCTACTAATTTTGCAAATTCTATTGCATTATTTGGCGTATCACTACTAGGTTTAATGACAATGGTATTCCCTGTTACCAATGCAGGCGCAGCCTTTCTCGCTACAAGGAAGAATGGGAAATTCCATGGTAAAAAGCCAGCTACAACCCCGATTGGCTCTTTAAAGATCATTATATTTTCATTTGGTCTGTCACTTTGAAGAATTTCCCCTTCGTACGTCCTTGCTGAACCTGCCATATAATCAATGTAGTCAGCAGTAAAATCAACTTCTGTAGTAGAGAGAGCAAGTACTTTTCCTTGTTCTTCTGAGATGACGCGTGCAAGAAAATCTCTATTTTTTCGAATTTCTTCAGCTAAACGTGTTAAATACTTTGCACGCTCAGCAGCCGGTTTCTTTTTCCATTCTTTTTGTGCAGCTTCTGCAAACTCAATCGCTTCTTGAACCTCTTCTTTAGAACAACTTGGCACTTCTGAAATCACTTTTTCAGTTGCCGGATTTAACACCTGTATCACTTCGCCCGAGCTAGCATTTACAAATTCTCCATTAATGTACATTTTAAATTGTTTAACATTAGTTTGTGAGTTCATTTACTGAAACCTCCTAATATTGGATTGTAGGAACGACTATTTTTATAGATTTAAAACTCCTTGTCTTGGCACAACACCAAATGCATTTGCCAAGTCTTGAAGCTGTTGATCTGTAATGGTTTGTTTCACGCTTCCCTGTGCACACACAACGGTGTATACTTCCGCAGCTTTTTCAGCTGTTTCAATTAACCCAAATGTTTCATCCATTGTTGTTCCAGCACCAAAAATTCCGTGGTGTGGCCAAATAACTGAACGAACCTCTTTCATTTTTTCAGCTGTTGCCTTTCCAATTGAATCAGTTCCTGGAACCATCCATGGAATAATACCAATTCCTTCTGGGAATACAACAATGCATTCTGTGCACATCTGCCATAACGTTTTTGTAAAAGCTGCTTCATCCAAGGTGTGTGTAAATGTCATACCAATAAGGTTTGTTGCATGACAGTGCATGATCACACGATGGTTTGAATCTGCTTTTAATCTTTCAATATGGCTCATTAAATGTGATGGAAGCTCACTTGTTGGAACGCCTCCCTCTTCTAACCCCCATAAAATATCAAGCGATTTACCATCTTCAGTTATACGAATAATACCAAGGTTAGCGGCTGGATCATCTATTACATTTTTAAAATATTTCCCCGAACCCGTCACAATAAAATATTTCCCTGCTAACTCAGCACCATCAAAAATCATCGGCACCGTTCGTTTTACATCATGAACGTCAAGGTACTCTGCTACTTCGTCCTCTTTTAATAAATAACTAATATTCCCGCCATTTCGTTCATCCCAACCTAAGCGATATAGGTTGGCTGTCGTTTTTGTCATTTCTTGAAGGAAAGGTGCTTTTAGTATTTCTTTCTTTGTCAGAAGGTCTTTCATCTCCATCTTCTCCCTTGTGCTCATTTTTATCTTTTTATTTTGGTTTCCATTGATATACCTTACTCATTCAAAAGCGTTTACATCTTTATATTACTTTGAGAAATATATCGAGTCAACACAAACAAACATTATATTTTTGTTTGTGTTTGTTTTGGTTGTGGAATAAGTGGTTATTTATGATTTATAAAATGCTGTTTCATTCATTTTAATGACTATACCTTGCTGCTGTTTAAGAGCGTTTTTTTGAAGTTATAAGTATGTTATGATAAAAACAAACAAAAATAAAAACAAAACAACAATCTTAAATGCAATTTTTGTGATGTTTTTCTTTTATTCATATTTAAACGAAAGGAAGTTATACATGTTATTAGCTGAAAGGCATCAAAAAATAGTAGATTTAGTTAATCTACGATCGAGCATTCGTGTCTCAGAATTAAGCGACATTTTTTCTGTGACAGATGAAACGATTCGCCGTGATCTTGAAAAATTGGAGAAAGAAAATAAGCTGCGTCGAAGCCACGGTGGAGCAGTAAGTATTGAGGAAAAAGAATCGGAAGTTGATTTTTCAGAGCGAGAAATCACTAATGTATTAGAAAAGAAAGTGATTGCACGTGAAGCTGTGAAGCAAGTTGAAGAAGGTGACCGTATTATCCTTGATGCAAGTACAACGGCATGGTATATGTCAAAAATCCTTCCGAATATTCCTTTGACTGTTATCACCAACTCCATTAAGGTTGCCATAGAATTAAGTAAGAAAGAAAAAATTCAGGTTATCTCAACAGGAGGTCTTCTCCTTCCTAAATCGTTGTCTTACGTAGGACCTTTAGCAGAGCGCTCACTGGAAAATTATCATGTGAATAAAGTGTTCTTATCGTGTAAGGGTATTGACTTAAATAGTGGCTTAAGTGATTCAAATGAGTGGCAGGCTCTTTTAAAAAGAAAAATGATTGAACGGTCACATAAAACCATTTTAATGGTCGACTCAAGTAAGTTTGGGTACCGTGAATTTTCTCATATCTCTTCAATAAGTGATATTAGCCATATTATTGTTGACGATAAACTAGACAAGGATTCACATACCATTTTACGAGATAAAAATATACCTGTGACTTCTGCAGCCTTGATGAGTGAATCTGCTTCACAGTCCATCTAAATAGAAAATTAAGGTCCCCTCCTGTGTATACACATTTTCCAGACAAACCTATATAGGTTTGTCTTTTTTTATGTCCGCAATTTTTTCTTATTTATGATAAATTCCCCTTATAATCAACACTAACAAAAGATAACGATAAAAAAATGTTGTTTTATTTTTGTTTTTATAATAATATGACCATATAAACAAAGGAAAATAAAGAATGTGAGGAAACCAGGGCGAAAAGTCATTTTATTTCAAAGATTAAAACGTCTATTTTGAAAACGCTTTCTTTATTTTCATTTATTCTACGGTACAAGGAGCGAAAGAGATGATAAGAAAAGCCAGTATAATGTTTGTACACAAGGATCAATTTGATGAATACAAACGCCGACATGATGAAATATGGCCCGAAATGGTAGAGGCATTAAAACAGCATGGTGCTCATCACTATTCTATTTTCTTAGAAAAAGACAGTGGTCAATTGTTTGCTTATTTGGAAATCGAAAATGAAGATAGATGGAACCAGATGGCTAAAAGTGATATTTGTAAAAAATGGTGGGACTACATGGCGCCTATCATGGAGACAAATTCAGATAATAGTCCACGCTCTGTAGAATTAAATGAATTGTTTCACTTAGCATAATCCTTTAGGAAAACACAGTCAGCAAAAAATAACAGACATTCATTGTTTGAATGTACTTGAGAGGAGTTTCAAAATGGCTGGTAATGCAAAAGGCGGTTTAAAGTCTACTATTACTGTAGCAATGTCAAACTATTTGGAGGCAGCATCCATCGTAGCTGCTGCTGGCGGCCTGACACTTTGGATGGAATATTTAAATTTAAATGATTTTAAACTGGGATTACTAGGAGCGTTGAGTGCTAATGGATTTGCTTCAGCAGCAGGAGCCCTAATAGGAGGCGTTCTGGTTGATAAATATGGCCGAAAGTTAATTTATAAATACGATTTATTGGTTTATATGTTTGGTGTCTTATTAACGATGTTGTCTTTTAACTTTCCGATGTTGTTAACTGGATACATTATTACTGGAGTAGCTGTAGGAGCTGCTATTCCAGCTGCTTGGACGTATATAGCAGAAGAAGCGCCTGAAAATGAACGTGCATCTCGTGTAGGATGGGGACAGTTAGCGTGGTCGGTTGGTCCAGCTATTTCGTTACTCCTCTCTGTTGCCTTGGCTCCGTTAGGTCTTTTAGGAAGCCGAATTATTTTTGGTCAATTATTTGTAATCGCTTTAATTACTTGGATTATGCAACAACAAATTAATGAATCAAAAATCTGGGAAGAAGAAAAACAAAAAGAAGTGGATCAAAAAGCAAAAGGTGAAAAATTACAAAGTCCAGTCAAAGAATTATTCACAGTCAAAGCTAATCGTCATGCCATTATTTTATTACTAGGCATCTATTGCTTTTGGAACTTAGTAGCTGGTGTAATGGGATACTTCATGCCGTATATTTATCAGACCGTTGGAGGGCTTTCATCATCACAAGCAAATTTATTACAAGCGTTTTTATGGATTTTGACCGTTTTAGGAACGTACTTTGTCTTTATTAAACTAGGTGATAAAGTGAACAGACGTGTATTGTATGGCATAGGAGCGGCAATGGGCATTGCTGCTTGGGCTACTCTTACGTACGGCGGAATGGGCATGACTGAACTGCTGATATTTGTAGTATTATGGGGAACGGCAGCAGGCTTTGGGGCTCAAGCATTTTATGGTCTTTGGTCAAGTGAGTTATTTCATACAAAATACCGAGCAAAAGCACAAGGATTCCTTTTTTGTACAGCACGTGTAGCCGTTGGCCTTATATCACTTGTGATTCCAACGATGATTTCTACATTAGGATTTAAAATATCAGGTACTATTATGATTGGGTTCCTTCTAATTGCTGCAATTATTGGGTTAGTCATGGCACCAGAAACAAGAGGAAAGTCATTAAAAGAAATTGAAAAGGAACGATACAGCGCTTAAAAAAATAGCCAAGCTTTCTTTGAGAAGCTTGGCTATTTTTCTGCCTCCCCCCTGCTCTCCTTACTACAATAAAAAATAGAGATTCCAAATGGAAACTCTATTTTTTATATCAACCAACCTTACACAATGAAATAAAAAGCTTTTAAAGGTCCATGCACACCTACGACCAAATTCATTTCGATATCTGCAGAATTACTTGGTCCAGAAATAAAGTGAATACAAGAAGCAACAGCCTCTCCCTTTTCCACACGTTGGTTTAGGTCAGAAACAGCCTGTGTAATACGTGCCACAATCGTTTCACGCGGGATAATCGTGACATAGACAGTCGGCAAAAAGTGAAGTGCCCGCCCTTGTCCCTCATGAGTTTTTACAACAATTGTTCCTGACTCGGCAAGTGCATAGTCACTGAATGTAATACCAATATTGGCTTTTTCGGCGAGGGAATGATTCGCTTCACGTCCTTTTTTTGAATCCCATACATGTACCTCTATATTTTCTTCCGGCCATTCTTTTTCAAGTAAATCTGTTAAGCCATATTCTTTGAAACGTGAATCTTGGGCTGTCATTACAGGCCCCCCGCCATGTTCAGCAACAATTTTCTTTAAAGCTTCAGCTAAGTGATCTTTTGTTGTTTCAAAAACAGTAGTATGAATTTTGCTGCAGTGCTCTGTGAACGTAGCGATTAACTCCTTTTCTGTATAACCCTTCATTACATCCCAGTTTACGTTATTCTTCCATTCTGGTCGCACAACACCACTTATTCGTCTTTCGCGTCCCAGTTGTTTAGCTACATGATTTAAAAAAACTTCCTGATTTTGAGCTGTTCCTCTCATTATTTACTCCCCCCTTTTTTATGCTCATCAAACCAGTCTCGAAAACGTTCTTTACTTGGAGCTGGGAATTCTCGAATTTCAGTCCAATTTTTTAATGGGCCAATTCCTTTGGAGACTCGATCTCCTGTTACAATGGGCTTCATAGCTGTAGGCGCCATTTTTGTACCTAGTTTGTATAGAGCAGCAGATGATGCTCCCATTCCAAACATTTTCATCGCTAGTTTCTCACCTAGAGGAGCACGTCCTTCTTTTTCAACAATTACTTGACGATGCTTTAAAAGTAGTTCGTGTAGCGGAATTTTAACTGGACAAGCATCAGTACATGCTGCACAAAGAGTTGATGCATATGGCAGTTCTTTATAATCGTCATATCCACCTAAAAGTGGACTTAATACTGCACCAATTGGCCCCGGATAGATAGAGCCATAAGAATGTCCTCCGACATGACGATATACTGGACATACATTAATACATGCTGCACAACGGATGCATTGTAATACTTGTTGGAACTCAGACCCTAAGATTTCAGAACGGCCGTTATCAACGACAACAAGGTGAAATTCTTCTGGACCATCTGCCTCTTCTTCATATTTAGGCCCTACTGTTGTAATGTAACTCGTTAGCTTTTGCCCTACTGCACTTCTGCAAAGCAATCCAACGAGTACATCCAGCTCCTCCATTGTTGGTACAAGACGTTCCATTCCCATTACAGCGATTTGCGTTTTTGGAATAGCAGTTACAAGATCCGCATTTCCTTCATTGGTCACTAAACAGATTGATCCTGTATTTGCAACGGCAAAGTTGCAACCGGTGACACCGATTTCTGCTTCAAGAAATTTTTCGCGCAGGATTTTACGAACAAATTTTGTCATCTCGTAAGGATCTTCCGATTTTCCATAACCTAGTTTTTCTTGAAATACATCACGAATTTGTTCTTTTTTCATATGAAGAGCCGGCGCTACGATGTGGGAAGGTGGTTCATGATCATCAACTTGCAAAATGTATTCGCCAAGGTCACTTTCTACCACTTCACAACCTATGTCTTCTAAAGTTTTATTCATTTCGATTTCTTCGGTTACCATTGATTTGGATTTCACGACTTTCTTGGCTTGTTTTTTTTCTGCAACTTCCTTAATGTATTGAGCAGCGTCCTCTTTTGTTTTCGCAAAAAAGACATGTCCCCCGCGTTTTGTAACATTTTCACTTAATTGCATTAAGTAATAATCTAAATTCTCCAGCGTGTGTTGACGGATTTGCTCCCCTAAATCGCGCCATTCTTCCCAGTTCCCAAGCTCTTCACTAGCTGCCAAACGACGTGTATACAGGCGTTCTTGAGCTGTAGACACAGCTTCACGCATCGTAGAATCTTGGATTCCTTTATCAATACGTTCATTAAATTTTTTATCACTAATTTTCATGCTCATGCCTTGTTCCCCCCTTGAATTAACGGCTATTTAATACCTCTGCAATATGCAGGACTCGCGCTGATTTTCCTAAACGTTCTATTCGTCCTCCAATATTCATCAAACATCCACAATCTGCACTAATTAAATAGTCCGCACCTGTCTGCTCAACACTTTCTACTTTTTCATCTACCATTTGTTCAGATATTGGCATCATTTTCACAGAAAAAGTTCCACCAAATCCACAGCAATTTTGGGCGTTGGGAAGATGCTCAACTTCTAATTCTTTTACATTAGAAAGCAGCGTAAAAGGTGCTTCCTTCACACCTAGCAAACGTGTCATATGACAAGATGTATGATAGGTCGCTTTCCCTTTTAAACGTGCCCCTACATCTGTAACCTTTAAAACCTCTACGATAAATTGAGTTAGTTCATACGTTTTCTCAGCAAGACGCCTTGCTCGTTCCTCCCATTGAACATCTCCTTTGAATATATGTGGATATTCGTGGAACATCGCTGCACAAGAACCAGAGGGAGTTACTATATACTCTGCATCTTCAAAAGTTTGAATCATATTTTTCGCTGCTTGCTTGGCTTCGGCAACATAGCCACTATTATAGGCGGGCTGGCCACAACATACTTGTGATGTAGGAAATGATACTTCACAACCAAGGTGTTCAAGTATCTCAACTGTTGCCTTACCGACATTCGGCTGGAAAGTATCAATTAAACATGTAATAAATAAGCTCACTTTCAATTTTAAAACCTCCTCATAACGAATATTTAGATTTACCTGGTCGGCTGATGACTGAAAAGTAAAAGCAGGCCCCTTCTCTCATAAGTATTTTATTGTGTATTCTCCATGTGAGATGAATATGATTCCCTTCAATTAGCACGCGTAGAGTGGAAAAAACATTGAGTTGTAACCTATTCATCTAAAAAGGAATCCTTGTAATATAAACAGGGGAATTGATCTATTAGACCCTTCCCCTGACTGTATCTCTTTGTAAATTTACTAGTTAGCCTTTCATGATTTTTTAGGCTAAAACAGAGTTTCTTTTTGTTAATACATCTTGCTCATATTGTTTCACTTCTTCCAACCATGTTTCTTTTACAGGCACGTCCATTTTTTCACAATAGTAATCCCAGATTGCACCGAAAGGATACGTTTTGAATTCCTCTATTAATGCTAATCTTTCTGTAAAGTTTCCATCTTCCTGTAACTGTTTTAAATGTTCATTTGGTACTAACATTGCATATAGTAATGATTTAATCATGTTTCTTGTTCCAATTGTCCATGCTGCAACACGGTTAATACTTGCATCAAAGAAGTCAAGGCCAATCATCACTTTATCCAATGCTTGATTTCGAACAATTTCGAGACCAATTTCACGTAACTCATCATCCAGCGTCACAACATGATCACTGTCCCAGCGAACAGGACGAGAAACATGAAGGGCAAGCTTGTCACTGTAAAGCAGCATAGATGAAATTTTGTTTGATACGGTTTCAGTCGGGTGGAAATGTCCTGTATCTAATAAACATAGTTTATTATTCTTTAATGCGTATCCAAGATAAAATTCATGCGATCCAACCACATAAGATTCAGAACCAATACCGAATAACTTACTTTCAACGGCATCAAGATTATAGTTTTCATTGATCTCTTCTTCAAAAATCTTATCTAACGAATCTTTTAACCGTTGACGAGGCGTTAGTCGATCACTTGGAATATCTTTATAACCATCTGGAATCCAAATATTTGTTAAGGATGCTGTTCCTAATTCTTCCCCAAAATACTCACCAATTTTGCGGCTCGCGATACAATGATTGATCCAAAACTGTCTGATTCGTTCATCAGGATGAGACAACGTTAGACCATCTGCTGCTTTTTCATGTGAGAATAATGTAGGATTGAAATCTAAGCCTACACCTTGATCTTTAGCCCATTTCACCCAGTTTTCAAAGTGTCTTGGCTCTAATTGATCCCTTTCAACGACTTCTCCATTTGTTTCCGCATAAATGGCATGTAAGTTCACACGATGTTTTCCAGGAATTAAAGACAGCGCTTTTTCTAAATCTCTTCTTAGTTCTTGAGGTGTCGTTGCTTTACCAGGATAATTTCCCGTTACATCAATTCCACCTGACAATTCTCCTTTATTTACTTCAAATCCAGCAATGTCATCTCCCTGCCAGCAATGAATGGAAATCGGAACGTTTTTTAATTGTTCCAATACTTCATCAACATTGATTCCCCATTTTTCATATTCTTTTTTCGCAATCTCATAATTTTCTCTCATTGTCATTTGATATTCTTCCTTTCTTTTTTACGGTGTCGTTACTGTTAAAGGTGTGTATTTTTTAACCTTAAAAGAGTTCTTAATGATTGTTCTTGCTTCTTTTATATCTTCAATTTCTCCAACTGCCATTAACTGCGATACAATATTTCCAATTGCGGTTGCTTCAACTGGACCAGCGTATACTTCTTTTTTAGTTGCGTCAGCAATTAGTTGATTTAACATTTCATTTTGGCAACCCCCTCCGATCACATTAATTTGATTGAATGTTCTTTCAAAAATTTCCTCAATTTGATTAATTGCTTGTTGGTAGCTGCATACTAAACTGTCAAACACACATTTTGCTACTTCTCCAGGTTTAGATGGAATTGGCTGGTTTGTTTCTTGACAATAACTTTGAATCTCTTGAATCATATTTTCTGGCTTTAAAAACCGTGGATCATCTACATGAACGATGGATTTAAATTCTTGAGCCTGGCCAGCTAAGGCGACTAATTCTGCAAAAGAAAATTGATCTTTAAAATTTCTTTTCACTTCTTGTATCATCCAAAGCCCCATAATATTTTTTAAAAATCTATAGCGATAATCAATGCCGCCCTCATTGGTGAAATTGTAATCTAAAGCTTTTGTAATACAAATTGGAAAATGATTTTCTACACCAACTAAAGACCAAGTTCCTGAACTAATATAGATTGTTTCTTCCTGCTCAGGAACCGAAATAACAGCTGAACCAGTATCGTGAGTGGCTGGCAGAATAACCTTCATATTAAAGCCGAATTCCTCTATTAAATCTTCAGTCAATGTACCCAACACGGTTTTGGGTGTATGAATATCTTGAAACATTTCTTTGTTAATGCCTAATTGATTTAATAATTCATGATCCCATTTCTTTGTGAAAGCATTAACTAGCTGAGTTGAAGTGGCATTTGTGTATTCGTTTGCCTTTTTTCCTGTTAATAAATAATGAAAATAGTCAGGAACCATTAGAAAAGATTTTGCTTTTCTTAAAATCTCCGGATGATTTTGTTTGATTGAATAAAGTTGATAAATCGTATTAAATTTTTGAAATTGAATGCCTGTCTCTAGATACAGACGTTCCTTCATGAATGTTTTAAAAACCTCATCCATCATCCCGTCTGTTCTCGAATCGCGATAGGCAACAAATTCTGTTAAAGGTTTGTTCCATTCATCTAGTAAAACAAAGTCTACTGCCCATGTATCAATACCGATACTTTCTGGAGATAATCCCATTTCACTACATTGATGAATTCCCTTTTTTATTTCTTCAAATAATCGATCAAGATCCCAGCATAACTGTCCGTTTTTTTGGACCATTTTATTCTCGAAACGGTGGATTTCTTTTAGATTTAAAAGTCCGTCTTCAAGATGACCCGCTATTAATCTTCCACTAGAAGCACCAATATCAACCGCTAAACAACATTTCTTCATTTTAATCACCCTTTGCATGAAAGCGTTTGCTTATGTCTTTATATTAAGCCAGCTAAAAGGAGAAAATAATGTCTGAAATGATTTATTTATTGTCCTTATTTGCAATTGTTTAAAATAAAAAAGAACATTTAGCAGCATCTTATTTTTTTGCTAAGTGTTCTCTGAATTGCTTTGGTGTCTGATGATATTTGTTTTTAAAAATCCGATAGAAATAACTTACATTCTCATATCCAACTTGATCTATGACAGAGGCAATTGGCATATCTGTACTTTCCAGTAACTCTTTCGCTTTATTTAAACGTTTTTCTTGAAGTAATTCTTTAAATGTAAAGTTGGTAGCCTTTTTAATCTCTTTACTTAAAGCATAAGGGGGCTGGCTTAATTTTGTGGCTAATTCATTCAGTGATGCACTCTGGAAATGTTCATCAATATACTTTAATGATTCAACAATTAAATAATGTTGTACAGGATTGTCTTCTGTATGTTCGGCCTTATCAGCGTGTTTAATTAACTCCACCATTAAAAGACCCATATACAATTTAATGGTGGATTCAGACATAAAAGCAGGAGACATAATTTCAATAATAATTTTTTTTATTAATTCTTGAATGCTTTCTACTTCTGAAACTTTAAAGTAAAGGAATTGTCCATTTTGAGTACTGTTATATAAACTGTTAATTAAGAAATTACTAATTCTATTTTCAGTCGTTAAAAACGAAAAGATAAAATCAAAAAAATGAGGTAAAATGATAAAATTAATAATAATGTCTTCTTCTGCACAAGCTTGAGTTTCATGCTCAATATGCTGGTTTAAAAATAACAGCTCCCCTTGTTGCAAATTTATTCTTTGATTCCCTACTTTTTGGTTATACTCTCCATTGTAAACATAATTAATCTCAATGTAGTCGTGTTTATGTTTAGGAAAATCCACAAAGCGTGTATGTTTTCGAACCGTAATCATACTCTCTTGATTGAGAAATTTTTGACTTTCTATAATAAAATTAGACTGATTGGTATAAATGTCTTTATTTATCTCTCTTCTGTTTTGTAGAATCAGTTCCTCTTCATCTGTTATCTTTAATAATTGATTTAGAAGATCATGTTGCATAGGTTTCTCCTTTGTTTATAATCTTACTTCATTGTTTACTTAAACTTCTTCACCCAAAGCGCACATACCTTCTTTCTTTTATAGAGTCTAACTCCATGCTTTTTAAAAGGAGACTACCTAAAGTAGTCTCTTTATTATTATACTAGCTTTCCAAAGCCCATAGGTTTTTACAAAAGTGCTATCTCTTATAATAATGATCAGCTAGCCCGACAGCTTTTTTCAGCTTCTTTTAATTTTTTAGATTTATATTCCATTTATTTAGAGTAAGACTTTGAAAAACCTGTTCTCCATGTCGGATATTTAAGAGTCCACCCAATTTCGTTTTTAGCTTTGTGGTTCGAGGCTCCTCTCTCCCAAGAGTTTGCTTCTGGTTGAATGTCTGGTACTGGTGCCCCTAGGACTTGTGCGTATACAGGAAGCCAGTCTATCCCCTTGCCTGGTTCATCATCCACAATGTTATACGTACCCTTTGGCCAATCTAGCGCCAGCAAAGCAGCATTGGCAGCATCTTCGACATGAACAAAAGAAGATACCCCATTTGTAGCCTTTATTTCTTGGTTCATGACCTTTTTTGCTGTATCCCCATTCATACCAAACCAAGTTGCAGGTCCATACAAAGTACCATATCGTAAAATGACATGCTCAGGAATTTCTTTTACAGCTTCCTCGAGAGACAACACTCCGTTAATCGTCGTTTTTCTAGGCATCGATGCATGTATGTCCAATGCGGTTTCTTCAGTTGCAGGAGTTGTGCCTGGTTCATAGGCCCATGAAATACTCTGAGCGATGATTTTTTGTACCTGTGCCTGTTTTGCAGCATCTACTAAATTTCGTGTCCCTTCTATTCGTATACGCGCATTTTCTGAGGAGCTTCCTTGACTTAGAGACGTTAATTGATGAATCACAACATCGGGTTTCACTTCATCTAGAATTTTCATGATTTGTTCTCGGTCAAACACATCTGCAAGAATGGCTTTGGCTCCTGTTTTTTCAATGGCCCCCCTTTGCTCTTCTTTCCGCGTCATGCCAATGACATCGTGACCAGCTTGTACGAGCTGCGGCAGCAACAATCTCCCAATAACACCACTTGCACCGGCTACGAAAATTTTCATAAATATAGACCTCCAGTTTCTTATTACATTCTTTTATTTTCGCAAAATATGTTAATCTTCTTTAGACATCATAGTCAGAGATAGAATTCCCATCGCTATAGAGATGAATACCATTGCCAATATTCCTGCATTAAAATTCCCCATACGATCATGCAAATAACCAGTTAAGAGTGGCCCGGACGCTCCAATCAGAAAGCCTATACACTGAGTCATAGCCGCCCATGAGGCCGCCTCTTCAGGCGAAGTAGTCAGTTCAACCGGAAGCAAGTTGAGCAGTGCAAATAGCATACCTGATCCCAAACCACAAATGAACACAGCAAGCCATAAATAAGTGGAAAAGAAAATAAGTAACAGACCAGCAGCTTGCATCATAGAGGATACAATGAGCCAGTTTCGTCTTGAAGGGTGCCTTTTAAGCAGCTGCTGCACAACGGTACCACTCGGAATTTGGATCAATGCGAACAAGGTAACCATAAGACCTGCGTGAAGTTTGGATGCACCTGCTCCAATAAGGATTAAGGGAAGCCAGCCTAAAAGCGAATAAAATACAAGAGATAACATTCCGAATTGCACAGCTAGTATCCATGCTTTCC
The DNA here is from genome assembly GCF_003028545.1 of Bacillus sp. Nf3. Lineage (NCBI taxonomy): Bacteria > Bacillati > Bacillota > Bacilli > Caryophanales > Bacillaceae > Bacillus > Bacillus sp. Nf3. The sequence goes on from NZ_PYUA01000003.1 coordinate 615,683, forward strand.
TCTTTTGCCAAGGTAGTTCTAACGATTTTCCGAATGAAACGGTTGAGTTCAGTTTAGAGCTGGAAGACTGTCGCTTTAGTACATGAAACCATAGCGGCAAAGCGAAAAATACAGGTATCACCCAGAACGATAATGACTTTTGCCACGAATGAAGCATCCAATGTAAAGGTGAAGTAAAGCTTGAACCAAGAGCCGCACCAAATGCTAGAGCCATGGAATAGATTGCAATCATGGTGGGTGCTCTGTCAGCCATATGCTTTTTTATAAAGCCAGATAACAAGGGCCCCATCATGGCTATACCCATACCAGATAACAATGTAGTGAAAAATAACAATGAAGCAGAATGGATAAACAGGCGTAAAAGTGTACTGCCTCCGATCAGCGACAGGGAGAAGGTGATGACCTGCTCAATCCCTAGCTTTTCACTCAATTTTACTGAGAATGGAGCTAGTATGCCCATACATAACACCGGAATAGAAACAAGTAAGCTGGATACAGCTCCGCTTAGGCCAAGTTCATGTTGAATACTTCCCAAGACAGGTGCAATAGATGAAACAATGGGTCTCAAATTGAGTGATGCCATAAACAGTGCCGTAATGAAAAGCCAACGATTCAATTCGTAGTCTTTGTCGATGAGTACCGGAGATATACTTTCCACTGCTGCGTTCATCGTCGGTGCTCTAAGTTGGTTCGTTCTACGGTTTCTCATACAATTCGCTTCTTTCTATAAGGAATGGGATTTGGCATGACTTATAATATCATGATATATTGGTCGTTATTAGATCCATTTTTCATGCATTTTGATCATACCAATTTATCGTAAAAGGAGATTTCTCATGCAATCTGGAAGGAATGAAACGAAAACCAGACAGGTATACTCGTGGATCAGAGACCGAATTATGCAAGGCAGTTACAGGGCTGGAACCTCCCTTCCCTCCACCCGGGAGCTTGCTAAAGAACTTGGGGTCTCACGCGCCCTTATTGTGGAAGTATATGAGCAGTTAACAGCTGAAGGATTTTTGGAAGGTAAACAAGGTTCGGGAACCTTTGTTAGAGATATAGGTTCAAGCAGATCGCTGCATGTACAATCTGAAGAGATGAATGACAGGCATGAGAATGTTTCCTCAGCTTGCGAGAATCATGTATCTATTGATTTTCGTCCTAGCTTTCCTGCTCTCGAGCATGTTCCTCTTCAGAAATGGAAAAGAGCTGCACTGGATGTGTATCATGATCTTCCACCTTCTATGCTTGGATACGAAGAGGATATGGCTGGCAATATTGAGCTTCGACAAGCAATTTGTGAGCATCTTCTCCATATTAAAGGTTTTCATTGTCAGCCATCGCAAATTATTATTACGGCTGGCGCAACTCAGGCTTTTTCGATACTCAGCAAGCTTTTATTAATGCCTGGTGAAACGATTGCTATGGAAGATCCGACGGCAACATTTATTCATCATCTTTTCGCTGAAACGAACTCTCGGATTATACCTGTGCCTGTCGATGCCGATGGTTTATGTGTAGAGCAGCTGCCAACCGATGTAAAGCCTAAATGCATCTTTGTAACACCTTCTCATCAGTTTCCATTTGGGAGTATTCTGTCGATCAGCAGGCGCCTCCAATTACTTGACTACGCTCGCAGCACAGGCGCCTACATTATAGAGGATGATTATGACAGCGAGTTCCGTTATGGAGGAATGCCTGTTCATGCCTTGCGAGAGCTTGATGCAGAGCGGGTAATCTACGTAGGAACGTTTAGTAAAAACATGTTCCCTGCCCTAAGGCTCGGTTATATTGTGGCCCCGCAAGAGTTGGTGGAATCAATCGTGCAACTTAAACGTACGACCGATATGCAGTGTCCTGCCCTATCACAATTAACTTTGGCCCGATTTATGAACGAGGGCCATCTGAAACGACATATTCTGCGAATGAAACGAATTTATCATAAAAGAAGAACTCACCTGATTCATGCGTTGACGGATACGTTCGGGGAAAAGATTCAAATATCGGGCGATGCTGCGGGTTTGCACCTGATTGCAACTTGGCCAGGAAGAAACGCTAATCTTTTGACTGCAATGGAGCTTGAGAAGCATCGTATCAAAATCTACCCGGCTGAGCGGTATACCATTCGAAAAGATCAGTATAATGAGAGCCTGATTATGGGATTTGGCAATGTGAACGAGACACAGATTTCCCAGGGTGTTCAAGTTCTTTCACAATTTATATAAACTGTAAAAAAGGAAGGACATTTTGTCCTTCCTTTCTTGTACCTGCTTGAGGTCATGTTTTGACCCATTAATATATGGCTCATTCGGATAAATCATCAATAAATGGTATGCACTATAACGATCTTCTAATCCTTTTAGATGCTGACGATCATGACCCCAAGAAGAATAATAGCAATTCCAGCCCATTGACTCTTTATTAGCTTTTCTTTTAAAATCAAACCGGCCATTAGTATAGTAACGACACTATATAATGAAGTAAGTGCAGTTGTGCTCGTTGTGTAATCAACGGCTTGCCCCATATTAAACGAGAGTAGTGCTCCTGTATCCAGCAGAGCGGCTACTACCAGAACCATACCGATAGACAGGCTTATGCGCGGAAGTTGAATTCTCTTTACACGTAGAAGTACAAACGCACAGAAAAATTGTATGATTCGTGTGATGAGTACAGGAAGAATCACACCAAGATGAGGTGTAATGTATCCGATTGCCCAAAAATAAAAACCGATGCATATCGAGGCGATAATGGCTTCTGGTATGCCTGACAACGTCACTTGTTGTCCAGCCTTATTGCTTGATCTCGTTACCGTAAACACTCCAATAATCAGCAGGATGACTCCGATAATTGAATTGAAAGGCAATCGTTCACCACCTACAAAAGCGAGAATTGCAGTGACAACAGCGAATCCTGAGCCGATAGGAGATACGATTGACAAAGTCCCCTTTTCAAATGCTCGATATAACAATAAAGTACCTATAAAGTTGATGACACTGATACCAGCTATTCCAAGCCATGCCATGATTGGGATCGAGCTTTTATCAATGTGTGGTGATTGTGTAAGTACGAACACTCCCAGCAAAAGTGAGGCAATAAACTGAATCCCTAACAAGGCAGGTAACGTTTGAACCTTCCTGGTGGCCTGGGTAACCATAAAATCCGATAAACCAAAACAAAATGCTGCAATCAGGCCAAATAACATATGTTTTTCCTCCAAATTTCCCCTGTCAATAACCGAGTTATTTATTATTTATGGCATCATCGAATTCCGGATGCAGACGTTTTTTCCGGATCGAAGTTTTCTTTTCCAAATTCTTGTATAACAATATAAAGCTAAACATAAACACACTTGCAAAAAATGTGGCATAGGGTAGACTCCAAATTTTTTCTTCAGGAAATACAAAGGTTAGCAATGGTATAGCGAACAAAGCAGGAATTCTGACAAGAAAAAGTCGAGATATCATGATTGCTATAATCATATCTATGAATGCAGCTAACACATGCGATTCAACCTGCATGAAAATCAGAACAGCCAATGATGCTGATACCGTTAGAGAAAACCCTTGTTTTAACGCAATTTGCCCTGAGTAGACTGGTTTTTGTAGCGATTCATATACCACAACAAAAACTGGTGGAATCACTGCTATCTGCTCATAACCCAATACCCAGCAAATACTGAGCCAGCACAGTGAAATCACCAGAAATATGCCCATGTATTTGTATTGAATTATCGACCATTTTACGAGATTTTTGTTAAGCTGACATACGACAACTCCGGCCATTAAGATCAGCATGAATAAAAAGACAATGAATACAAATGACCATCCCTCTGTATGAGTGGCAAGTGGTAATAAACCGGTAGCGATGGCTGGTGCAAGATTCGAGCATATTAATCTCATAAAGAGCATGACTATCATTAGAGTAAGCATTACCTTTATTGGATAAAGAATTTTGAACTGATACATGATGATTCCAATCGCAGCTGTTGAGGTAGGTGCAATCAAAATGATGGATGGGCGTCTTATCCATTCTGGCTCTCTGTATACCCACATGGCTATGGCCATCGCTGCAGCTTCTGGTAAAATAATCTCGGAATGTTGTAACAGGACGGATAAGCCAACCATTGAAAGAATGAATGATATCGCAATTACGTAAGATGATTTATCGATTTTCTCAGTGAAGTAATTTCTTGCATACATATGCTCCCCTTTCATTTCATCTTAATGGAATTATGTTATTGGATAATCATAGCTATGATTCTTATACAAGCATGCTGTTAGATTTATGCTAGCATGAGTCATTTGGATTTTTTAAGTACCAGTATAGACAGTTTTTTGCATACCAATTTTGAAGATTTTCGCGTTGAAGGTAAAGTACTATTTATCATAATTAGATGACAAAACAAAAACCATGTCATCACTTAGGTGACATGGTTTTACTTATTTAACAAATACTCAATGTTCTACTTCTTTTATGATTTTAGTTTTTTAATGATATGTTTGATTCTTAAGGAACTTTTCAATCTGAATATTTAATTCTAAAATATTGACACGAGGTTCTCCAAAAAGACCTAATTGGCGATTTTTTTGATTCTTTTTTATTAGAGCCATTAGTTGATCCGGAGCAATACCTGTTGCTTTAAAAATTCTTGGCACCTGTAATGCAGCTGCCTCTGGTGACAAATCAGGATCTAATCCAGAACCTGAAGTGGTAATTAAATCAGGTGGAATTTTGCTGCCTATATTTCTATTCTCGCCCCTTACCTGCTTTATATTTTTTTCTACTAATTTAATATATTCCTTTGATGCAACAGCAGAATTTGTGGCAGCTGAAGCAGTCGGATCATACTTAGCAGCTGATAATCTTGGATGAAACCATTGAACTCCTTTGAAATCTTGAGCTAATAATTCTGAACCTGCTACCTTCCCATTGTAAATGACAAGGCTTCCTTCAGCTTGTTTATGAAATAAAGCTTGAGCTACCCCTGTTGTAGCCAAAGGATAAACCAACCCACAAAGTATCATGAAAACTATTGACGTACGTAATGCGATTATCATTGATTTCACTTGTGTTCTCCTCCACTTTCTTTTTAGGCGAGATGCAATGCGGATACGATAACATCAATCATTTTAATACCAATGAACGGCAAAATAATGCCGCCAAGTCCATAAATGATTAAGTTTCTAAACAGTAGCCTATTTCCGTCCATTGCTTTATACTTTGCCCCCTTCATCGCAACAGGAATAAGAAGAGGAATAATAATAGCATTAAAGATTAAAGCAGAAAGCAGTGCTGAATTTGATGATGTTAAATGCATAATGTTAAGTGATTGCAACTGCGGGATGGTCATAAGAAATAGAGCTGGAATGATGGCAAAGTATTTAGCGATATCATTAGATATGGAAAAAGTTGTTAAAGCTCCTCTCGTAATGAGTAGTTGCTTCCCAATCGCAATAACAGATAAGAGTTTTGTCGGATCTGAATCTAAATCAATCATGTTGGCTGCCTCTTTTGCTGCCATCGTTCCAGAATTCATCGCAACCCCTACATCGGCCTGTGCTAAAGCCGGTGCATCATTTGTTCCATCACCTGTCATGGCAACAAGTTTACCTTGTGCTTGTGCCCTCTTAATCGCGTCTATTTTATCTTCTGGTATAGCTTCTGCTATAAATTCATCTACACCCGCTTCTTTTGCAATTGTAGCTGCAGTTAATGGATTATCCCCTGTACACATAATAGTTTTAATTCCCATGCCCCGCAGCTCTTCAAAACGTTCTCTTAGTCCAGGTTTTACAGTATCTTTCAAATAAATAATTCCGTATATCTTATTATTAATGGCGACTGCTAAAGGTGTTCCTCCTGCCTTTGCGACCCTATTAGATATTTCCTCAAAGTCAGCAGGTATGCTTCCGCCATTTTCAATGATATATTTCTTAATTGAATCTACTGCGCCTTTTCTAATAACTGTTCCATTCTTTAGATTTAGGCCGGACATTCTTGTTTCCGCTGTAAATTTGACGATCTCTGCATGACTGTCATCTTCGTTCCAATGAACTCCTAGTTTATTAGCAAGCTCTACTATTGACCTTCCTTCTGGAGTTTCATCTTTAACAGATGCTTTTAGAGCTGCTAATGTAACATCCTCTTTGTTCACATTAGCTACAGGAACAAATTCACTCGCCATACGATTTCCGAAGGTAATTGTGCCTGTTTTATCTAATATCATTGTATCTATATCACCGGCAGCTTCTACTGCTTTACCTGACATAGCCAGCACATTAAATTCAGTGACACGGTTCATTCCTGCAATTCCAATGGCGGAAAGTAAGCCTCCAATTGTAGTAGGAATGAGACAAACGAGGAGTACTATTAATGTTGTGACATCAAGTTTGACATTTAAATAATCTGCGATCGGAACAAGCGTCATAATAACCACTAAAAAAATTAAGGTTAATACCGTTAAAAGTGTTGTAAGTGCAATTTCATTAGGTGTTTTTTGACGAGACGCTCCTTCTACTAAAGAAATCATTCGATCGAGAAATGATTCACCAGGATCTGCTTGTATTTTCACAATAACGTAATCTGAAACGACCTTTGTTCCTCCTGTTACCGAGGAGAAATCACCACCAGCTTCTTTAATGACAGGTGCAGATTCACCTGTAATGGCTGATTCATCAATAGATGCTAACCCTTCAATGATTTCACCATCAGAAGGAATGATATCCCCAGTATCTACCCGTACAATATCTCCTTTATGTAAAGAAGTAGATGGGAACTCCTGATAGCTTCCGTCTTTTTGTCTTACTTTTGCCAATGTTTCTGATTTTGTTTTCCTTAACGTATCTGCTTGTGCTTTACCGCGGCCTTCTGCAAGAGCTTCTGCAAAATTAGCAAATAATACTGTAAATAATAGAACAAGAAATACAGCAATATTGTAACCGTGTCCGATGTTACTTTTGCCAAAGATGCTAGGGTTAAAGGATAAAATCAGTGTCATGAAAGTTCCTACTTCTACTACAAACATTACGGGATTTTTAATCATTACCAATGGATTTAACTTTTTAAATGCATCAATACTTGCTTGAAAAATAACACTTTTTGAAACAGCTTTATTCTCAACTGCCACGAGGCATCCTCCTTATTTGTTTCGATGCATGACTGTTCTGTTACTGAAACATTCCTAAATGTTCTGCTATTGGCCCTAGAGCTAGTACCGGGAAAAATGTAAGAGCTCCGACAACTAGAATGATGACTAATAGAATAACCGTAAACATGGGTGTATCTGTACGAAATGTTCCAGAAGTTGTTGCGACGACCTTTTTAGTAGCTAATGAACCTGCAATTGCTAGCATTGCGATAATGGCAATATATCTTCCGAATAACATAACGAAACCGATCGCTATGTTATAAAAATCAGTGTTAGAGGTAAGACCACCAAAAGCTGATCCATTATTAGCTGCACCTGATGTAAAAGCATATAATACTTCTGATATCCCGTGGAAACCTGGGTTTAATATGGATGAAACGGGTCCTGAGAACGATAAAGCTATTGCTGTAGGAACTAGGATAAGAATTGGGTGAATTAAGATAGCGATTGAAACTAATTTTATTTCTCTAGCTTCAATCTTTTTTCCTAAAAACTCCGGTGTACGCCCCACCATAAGCCCACAAATAAAAACTGTCAGTATGACGTATAGCAATCCATTTAATAGTCCTACTCCTTTACCTCCGAATATGTTATTTAACATCATCTGAGCCAATGGAACAAGGCCACCTATAGGCGTTAAAGAATCATGCATGTTGTTTACTGAACCAGTTGTTACTGCTGTTGTAACTGCGGTAAACAAAGCAGATTCTGATATACCAAAACGAACTTCTTTGCCTTCCATATTCCCATTAATACCCAAGTGGTTTAAAGCCGGCGTCCCGTTATATTCGGCAATAAACACAACAGAAAGGAACACGATAAACATCATGCTCATTGTGGCAAATATAGCAAATCCTTGCTTTTTGTTTTTAACCATAACTCCAAATGCATATACTAAAGCAGTAGGTAGCAGCATCATAGATAAAATGTGAACAAAGTTTGTTAATGGAGTTGGATTTTCAAATGGATGTGCTGCGTTCGTTCCAAAGTATCCCCCTCCATTTGTTCCAATGTGTTTAATAGACTCTAAAGCTGCTACGGGCCCTCTTGTTATCATTTGGGTAACGCCTTCTAGAGTTGTAGCATGAAGCGCACCGTGAAGTGTCTGAGGCACTCCTTGAAATACTAAGAATAAAGCGACAATAAAAGATAAAGGCAAGAATACACGGATGATAGAACGAACAAGGTCAACGTAGAAGTTGCCAAGGTTATCTTGACGTCCTATTAAACCGCGCATAAATGCAATGGCTACGGCAAATCCTGTAGCAGCTGATGTAAACATAGGGAAAGTAATAGCTATCATCTGTGATAAGTATGAAAGCGAATTTTCCCCACTATACGCTTGCCAGTTAGTATTTGTAATGAAAGAAGCAGCTGTGTTAAAAGCTAATCCAGGAGACATATTCTCTATACCGTCCGGATTTAAAGGCAAGTATTTTTGTAATCTGAAAACTCCATACATCAATATCATCATGATAAAATTAGAAAGCAGAACAGCAAAGACGTACTTTTTCCACCCCATATGCTCTTTTTCGTCAACTCCAATTAAACGATAGATCACACGTTCCACTGGTCCGAAAAATTGATTCAATCTTGTTTCTTCGTAATTGAATACTTTTTCAAGGTAGATACCAACTGGCTTAACTAAGAGCCCAATAATGAGTAAGGTGACCACTATCTGTATAAGTCCCATCGACATGTTTATTTCCTCCTACTTGCCGCTCTTATATTTGTAATATTTAAAATTTTTCGGGTTTAATCAGCACATATAACAAGTAAATGATCATAACTAATCCAATGATTGCAGGTATAATCATATGATTTTCCTCCTTATGCTCTCTCACAAAACAAAGTAAAAAAACAGAAAATAACAAAGGATACTATGAAGAAACTGATTACCATTAAGTCATTCATCGTTTTTTTCTCTCCATTCATTCATGAAGTGCACCGTCATTTTAATTTCGTCACTGCTGCCTTTCTTATGGACTTTCTATCGTTCATCAACCTACTCTCCCTACTTATTGGATTGATCTAAATGAGGCAAATTTTTAAATTTACGCTTAATTCCTAACGAACTTGAAATAAGCCTAAGAATAAAAAATAGACCAATGCTTACTTATCTCCCTGTGAAATGGTAAAGAAACAAATAGGTATCTATCGCTATGCCTTTGAAGTTAAAGACATAGAATTCCTATCCTTCTCTTAACAATTTCAACTGTGGAAGAAAAGTACTCATTGGTCTACCTAATGCCTAGCTAGCGTTAAGCTCTCCCTGCATTCTGTCTCCCTGTTCTTTTCTTAAGATACAGTTTAAAAACACCTTAAAACAAATAAAAAAGACCTACATAACATGATTCAATAAATATTTTACTGCAAAAGCAATAGAATATCCGTTGAATCAATAGGCGGTCTGTTGACCTCCTTCGCTTTAGCCGACGAAGTTAGCTGACGGGTAGGATGGCGAAAGAGTAATCTCATCCCTTCTACAACATGTAGAATTAACCCCAATTAATTGGTTCCTCCGTTCCTGAATATTCAGGACTAGGCCGATATATGTTGAATGAATGGTTTGATTATACGATGATAAATTTTACTTGTAAAGAGACATTTTAAAAAAATAATTTAGTTATGGTCTTTCTTTTTCATTAATAACCAATAAACGAATCTTAGGCTTCTCTTCTATATCCTCCTCCTCAAAAAAATTTTCTTTACAATATCAGTATCATTAATTATGATAATTGATGTTTTAACAAATGAATGAACTTAAATCGCTAAATCTTGATGGTGAGAGCGGGGGAACCAGAATAAAATGGAGCTGATTCATTTTTAGGGGTGAATCTCATCATTTTGAGTAGGGCAACTCTCATGCCCGAATCCGACAGCTAACCTCGTAAGCGTTTGAAGAGAATTGTTCCTTTTTGCTTATAGGCTAGTGAATTCCTAGATTCGTTGGTCTAATAGAAATCCTCTTCTCGGTTTCTTTGTTTATTACGACAGAAAGAATTTTTCGGAGGGAACATTATGGGACAATCTAAAAAAAAGTTAGAAACTGAACTCAGCGAGGCTTTTATTAAATTTCAACGAGAATTAATTGGTCGAGGACCTCGAGAGGCAAAAACTTATATTGTAGAGGATATGATCCTATTACGCTTTAAAGGTGTTTTGACCGTTGAGGAAGAACACCTTGTTACCCATGATATCGGTAAAAGCCTTGTGAAAAAGATGAGACAGGTCCTTAGGGAAATGTATAGTGATGATTTTAAGGCAATTGTGGAAAAGCATACAGGGTGTAATGTATTATCTAGCCATAGTGATACTAGTACAAAAACTGGTGAACGAATTGAAGTATTTGTAATGGATCAGAATATTTCGAAGTTACTCAATCATATTGAGTAACCCTTCCCTACTATGTGCGGTTGATTTTAGTATGACCGTTCATTCTAGCGCTTGTCGTTGTATTGAAAACTTGAGATTCATTAAAAGACGAAAGAGTATTCTCTTTTGGTCTTTTTTTCGTTTCAAGATTATTTGAGTAATTATTTAAACAGTTAAAAAAGCTACCGAGTTTATCGACAGCTTCACTTTAATGACCCTTCTTCTTGTTTTGGTACAGCCTCTGTGTTATTTATTCAACTTCCCCTTTTTAGTATTCTCTTGATCATTTCAATTATGAAGAGAGTGATTCTAAAAATGAATAATTCCTAATTCTATTGATGTTTTAATCGCTTCAGCTCTTGATGTCACATTTAGTTTTTGATAAATGTTTGTTAAATGTGCTTTTCCAGTTCTCTCGGAAATCCCCATATCAAATGCAATTTCCTTACTCCGAAACCCTCTAGCTACTGCTTGCAAAACGAGCATCTCTTTTTCGGTAAGTAAATGATTTTCTTTTTTCAGTTTTTCTTGAGGTTCTTTGTGTGTGGTTGATTCAAATAGCTTTGAGGCCACATTTGATTGAAGTAAAATGTCTCGTCTGATGGCCGCTTCAATTGTATTAAATAAGTTTTCTCTGCTGGCATCCTTTAAGAGGTAGCCTTTTGCACCAAGTTGTAAACTTTGTATCATTAATTTCTCTTCATTGAAATCTGTTGGTCTTACCAACCATGAGCTGCCATATGAAAACATATCCTCTTCCTATATAAATCCCAATACCTCATTTTGTTCATGCGCTAGTTCCATACCTTCTGCTAGATAGAGAGCGTTCATTTTATCTATGTCATCATCTGGCCAATGGCGGATCAGTTGATGCAATCTCGCAGCAACGGTCTGACAAACCTCTGGTGATAAGTAACTATCAGAATCGGATTGTTCCAGCAATGGAATGATGTCATCCTGGTAGTCTTTAAAGGGTATGTCCCCGCCAAATCCCTCCATATCATCTAAATTCATACCAATACAAGCTGCTAACTTTCTTCTAAAATCATGGAATTCACTGTATGACCAATGTGCTTCGCAATGAGTAAAATCCAATCCCATGAAGCATTCCTCCGCTTTCAAGTTGTATTCTACGTGTTATTTTGACTTAATCCCTGCCCCGCAAAGAGGTATGACGATGGTTTCTTTTGATTCCTTTTTATATTTCAAGTAGCCGGCAAAATTGACTGCAGATGTCACTTCTACATAAAATCCTTTCTCACTTAGTTTAGAGCGTGCATTCAATATTTCATCTTCTTCAATATCTATAAATGTACCATTGGTATCTTGTACAGCTTCTAGAATTTGTTTGGAGCGCGCCGGGGCAGCGATGGCTATCCCTTCTGCTAAGGTCCCTGTATTCGTAACAGGTGATGCTGATTCCTCCCCGTTTTGATAAGCTTTCACAAGAGGTGCACAGTTTTTCGCTTGTATGGCAATGATTTTCGGTGTTTTATGAATCAAACCATTTTCAAATAACTCTTTAAAGCCATAATACGCTCCTAGAAGGAGAGTGCCGTTTCCAACCGGAATAATTACAGCATCTGGAGCTCCTTTTATTTGTTCATAGATTTCATATGCGTATGTTTTTGTTCCCTCAAAAAAATAAGGATTATATACATGGCTTGCATAAAAAACGTTTTCGTCGTCTACTGCTTTTTGGGCTGCAGCGGCAATGTCCTCGCGTGTACCACGAATTTCTTTAATCGTTGCTCCATGGGCTTTTATTTGAGCAACCTTTTTAGGTGAAGTTTCATCGCTTAAATAGATGTCACATGCAATCTCGCAACGAGCTGCATAAGCGGCAATCGCTGTTCCTGCATTCCCGCTGCTATCCGCAATGACTTTTGATACCCCTAATTCCTTTGCCTTTGTCATTAAAACAGCAGCTCCTCGATCTTTAAAGGAGAGTGTAGGCATCATATAGTCAACTTTTACATAAGTATTTGGCTCATTCGGATCTAAAAGGATTAACGGAGTTTGACCTTCACCCATTGTTACAGATTCCCAAGTCTTAGAACCCTTTGAAAATGGCATGGTTTCAACATAACGCCATAATGAGTTTGGATAGTGATCCCAAGCCGCTATATCTATTTTAGGGGTATCTTTCACCAGGTTTAATACTCCGTTACAATCACATTTCCATAGAGTTGGTGTCATCTCATACTTTTTCCCGCAATGGTTACAAATCAATTGATTCATCAATCATCATCCTCTTTAAATAATTTTTTATACGAAATATAATTTTTTATATATCATAGGCAAAAAAATATTCTAGATATAAGAAATAGCATCAATTTCAATTTTGAAACCAAAATGTAATTCATTCGTTGGTACAACAGTACGTGCTGGTTGATGTTCACCGAAAAATTCAGTGTAAACCGCATCTACTTTGTCCCATAGTTCAATATCAGAAATGTATAATGTCATACGCAAAATCTTTTCTTTTTTACTTCCAGCCGCTTCTACAATCATCTCCACATTTTTTAGCGCTTGTAATGTCTCTTCTTCAATGGCGCCAAATTCTTTTTCTCTCGTTTCTGGATTGATGGCAAATTGTCCTGAAACATAGACCGTGTTTTGATGAATGGTTGCGAATGCATAGTGGCCGTTGGATGTTAGATTCCCTACCTCAAGGATGCTTTTCATTTCGTTCCTCCTTCATTCGATTTATGTTTGATCTCATCCAAATAGCTATAGACGGTGACTTTAGAAATACCTAACATAGATGCGACCTTCTCAACTGAACCTTTCATTAAAAAAATTCCCTTTTCATCCATGAACCTTATTAATTCAATTTTTTCATGGCGTTTCATGACTGGATGAACACTGTTTTGAATGATCTGTTGAATCAATTGATCTACGATTTCTTCCACATTTTCAAGATCATCATTTGTTGTTGTTTCATTCTCTTGAACTTCAACTTTTGTAGAAAGAAAAGTATCCATAAATTGCTGCATTTGATTCAATGCTTCAACATCAAAATTGATACAGAATGCACCAATCACCTTTTGCTTGGAATCACGAATTAAAGAAGTCGAAGAACGAATGGTACGGTTGTCTTCGGTTTTAAATGTATACCCAGCGAGATAATCTTCTTTAAAATCTTCTGATTGTAAAACAGTCTTTACCAAATGATCAAATGATTGACCGATTTTTCTTCCCGTCACATGATGATTGACTGTAAACATGACAGATGCTTGAGGATTCGTTAAATCATGAATCACGACTTCACAATTTGGTCCAAACATTTTTGCAGTAGATTTTGCTAAAGGAATATAGCTCTGTAATAAATTCTTTATATGTTCCATGCCTAAGCACCTCATTTGTTTATTCCACTAGATTATATAATTTTTTATATGAAAAAACAATATATAGATTTTTTTATACATCTTGAAAAAGTGGAGAAAATATAAAAAAGCAGCCATTGACTACTTTTTTTGCTCCTTTCTAATTGATTTTTTGCTGGATCCCAGACAAAATGACGTCAATTCCCCATCGGAACCGTTCCATTAATACGGTATCACCTGCAAATATTTCTTCTTTCAGACTATGGATGAAAGGAAACCGCGTTTTGTCTGCATCATGAAATGTTTTTTTTGTATCTGAAATCTGCGAAGAGCCGTGTTTCTTCCAAGAGACCTTTTCGTATGCTACGGAAGATACGTATAACAGTAAAAGGTCTACTCCCCATGCAGCGGATGTAGATTTGATTCCGCCTTTATGCAGTGCAGCGAGAAGATGTTCGGTCAACTGTAAAAAGTTCGTTCCTTGCGGGATGGTGGAAAGAGAAATTTCAGCAAGACCAGGCTTTTCGTATAGCAGCAGGAAATAAGTATGCAATATGTCAAATAACTGTTCTTTCCATGTGCCACCCGCTGAATTTGGATAAACCATTTGGCCGAGACCATAATCTAATACGTAAGCACTTAGTTCTTGAAAATTGTTCACGTAGACATACAAGGATGCAGGTCCTGTATCTAATGCTTTAGCCACCTTACGCATACTCATGCCCTCTAACCCTTGCTCCTTAAGAAGGTCAAAGGCAGTTTTCACAATGAGTTCACGGCTTAAGGGCTCTTTAGCCGGCTGAGACCGACGACTGATAATACGACGATTTGAATTGTTCATACTCTCTTTATAACATGTCAAAGTCAAATAGTAAATTGAGCATCAATCACCGTTTTCTTGAAAAGAATTCATCATATCTGCAAGCTTGACCGCAGCATTTTTTGAAAAACACAGTTTTAAACTTTTCTCTGATTCATGAGCTTTCTCCGATGAATATTCGTACATCATGTCTTCGTATTCTTCTATAGCCTTTTCGATATGATGAGGATTTCGGACAATCGCAAGTGCGAGTTCCGTTGCATCAAACATCGCCATGTTTACGCCCTCCCCTGCGAATGGTGACATGACATGAGCTGCATCACCGATAAGCGTTACTCCTTTATGGCGGTTCCATTTAAAACCGACAGGAAGCGTATAAATCCGTCTTGGAATGATGGCATCTTCTGCATAACGAATATAATTTTTCAGCTGATCGTCCCAATCACTAAATAACTCTAATAATTGTTCTTTTGCTTCTTTCGCTTGATGAAAAGGAATACCACAAGCCTCAATCCAGTTACGTTCTACCATAAGGCTTGCATACACTTTTATTCGTCCATCCCCGTTTAACTGACCAATCAGTCCTTTATGGTCTGCTAAAGCAAACATCTTCCCACGTTTATTAAATGCAGCTAAATCAGGGTGATTCACCTCTACGTTGAGGATATTCAGTTCCAGCATCGTAAGTCCGGCGTATTCAATATCAATATCTGTTAACAGAGGACGCACACGAGAAAAAGCACCATCTGCTCCAATTAAAAGATCAACTGTCTCGACAACTTCGTTTTCAAAATGAAGCTCCGTCATGCCGTTTTCTAGCGAAACGCAACTTTCTAGTTTATAACCATATTTGATGTTCTCAGCATCAATTTGATCTAACAGCAGTTCGCACAAAACACCACGATCAATTTCTGGGCGGGTCCCTTTTTGATCTGGTTCCGTTTCTTCATCTATATAAATTTTTCCTGACTTATCAAGTAAGCGGAAATCTTCTCCTTCATAGCGGGCGTTCTTTTGAAATTCCTCATAAATTCCCGCTTCTTTTAAAGCTTTTTGACCTGTTTCTTCGTGAATATCCAGTGAGCCCCCTCTTTCAAGACTCTTGTCATGCACCTCTCGTTCATAGATGGTCGTTTGTATACCGTAATTTTGCAGTATTAAGGCGAGCGTTAGCCCCCCAGGTCCTCCTCCAATGATAGCGATTTGCTTTTGATCCTTAGATAATGCCGTCATCGTATGCATCTCCTCTTCTTTATGAAAATCGTTTAAAGCCACATCTCATTTATATTATAACGAACGCCGTTCGTTAAGAACAGTGTTCGTTTAAAAAGTTTATTTTACGAGTGCTTTAATGAAAAGAAAGCAATCGCCCGTCACCATATGATACACTCCAAATATGATTCTTGAATCGTAGTTTCGATTGTTTTCATTCTGAGTGTAAGAGGTGTTTCTATGAATAAATTATTAGCAATGTTGATATTAGGATTAAGCTTTAGTGGTGCCGCTCTCATTCTTTCTGTCCCTTTGTTATTCAAGTCCAAACTAGAACAATCTGAGCTCGTGTTTGCTGCTGGATCAGCGGGCGCTTTTGCAGTATTTGCTGTCTCATGCTTAGTTCTTCGAAAACAATTCAATCGCTAAAAAACCTAAACATCATCCACCATTAGAATAGTGGAGATTTGTTTAGGTTTTGTGACTTACCTTGATATGAACTTAAAGAATGTGGTACAAGCTGATCCCAATACTGAGAGCGAATAACACAAGTGCCGGGATTGCTTTTTTAAAGGGATCTTTGGCCAATACGATCAGAGTAAGTGCAGCTGCCAGCATCGTGCCTCCTAACAATAAGCCTGATAATATTGCGATTGTTGGCATCCATATGCCAATTAGCATTCCAGCTGCGCCTATGAGCTCAAAGGCTCCGGTTAAAACATTAAAAAAAGCAGGTAAACCAAATCGTTTGAACTCTTCTGCCATTTTCCCTGATATAATTTTCGATCCTGTTACAAAAAAGAAAGCGGCCAATATCATTTGAAGAATAAGTATGAAAATCGTGATCACATCTTCCTAAGTTATTTGACTGAAACAATCCGTCCAAATGGACAAAATTTCAGTTGATACAATTTATATGTCATAGCATATATCGGACATAAACAGTTCGTTACAGATTAGACATGTCAAGATTCATAGTGTGAATGAAATAATTTGTTTAAAAGTAATTTTAATTGTTGAATCTCTTCATCGTTTAATTGCTTTGTCACCGTTTGATGTGCATCCATGACGACAGGAAGAATGGCCTTTTTGACCTCGTCCCCTTTTTCTGTTAAAAGCAGATGATGTGAGCGCCGGTCTTGTTCATTATAGATCTTTTTGACAAGCCCTTTTCGTTCCATAGACTGGATCATTCTGACGACAGTGGTTTGATTTTTATCAATTCCTTCTGCCAATTCTTTTTGAGTAGTTCCCTTTTCACTACTCAGAATACTTATAATACTCCATTGTTCAGGAGTGACCCCGTAAGGCTTTAACCTGTTCGTAAAATAATTGGTCATTTTGAGATCGGTACGATGAACGAGATAGCCTATTAAATCTTGTAAATCCATGTAAACACCCTCTATGAAATTTATATGCTATAGCATTTATATTAGTGAAGCCTTTGAAAATTGTCAAATCATCCATCTGCTTGTTTAAAATCAATTCCTGACAAGATATATGGCACTGCTGTTTTGATAAACTCCTCTGAGGATAAGTGCGAACTATTTTTTCTCCACTCAACAGAAGCTCCGTGAATTCCCCAACTTAAAAAAACAGCTGTGACTTTTAGAATTTGCTTTTCCACATTTGTATATTGATTGATTAACAATTGATAAAAAATAATTTCAAGCTGCTCCCTCACAATAGGAGCAAGTTCAGTTTCATATTCTACTTGGCAGCGGTTATGGAGAGATTGTTGGAAATTCGTTAGTGCTTTAAAAATATTGATAATCGAATCTTCATCTAGTTTACGATGATTGAAATTTATACTTTCTAAATTAATCGATAATACTTCTGATAGTGTTTTATCCAGCAAATCGTATTTATCCTCAAAATGATAATAAAACGTCGCGCGGTTGATCATGGCTTCTGCCGTGACATCTTTGATCGTAATATCCTTAAATTCCTTTTTCGATGAAAGTTTAATAAAAGACTCCATTATTAACTTACGCGTTCTTAGGACCCGAGGGTCTGTCTTTGGCTGTGGCATCTTATCCCCTCCTCCTTTTTCAACACATCTATCAATCTGTTGGATAAACAACAAATTGAAGAAATTATTGGTGTTGGTCTCACTCATTGTATCTTAAGATTTAATTGTAAAGTAAATCATTGCTTGATTCAAACAAACTGATAGGCAATAGCGTTCCTACAAAATTTGAGGAGGAAAATGAAATTGAAAAACAATGAGATGTTTTGTGATATAGAAACAGGTGTATGTGGTGTAGGTGAAGAAGAGGATATTCAGGTCATTGATTTTCAGCAACCTAAAAAAACAATAACGCTCTATTATGTAACAGATCCGATTTGTTCGCATTGCTGGGCAATTGAACCTGTGCTGCGTCGATTTAAAGAGCAATATGGACATTATTTTCATTTCCAGACTGTGTTAGGTGGACTGTTAGAGAAATGGCATGGCGGTCCAATTGATCCTGCAAACGGAATATACAAACCTGCTGATGTGGCTGGTCACTGGAGAGAGGTTGGAGAACATTCCCGCATGCCAATTGATGGGTCCTTAATGATTGACAATCCTGTTCAATCTTCCTACCCGCCCTCTCGCGTGTTCAAAGTGATTCAAAAACATCATGATGATGCACTAGCCTATACTTTTTTACGCCGTGCGAGAGAAGCGCTATTTGCATTCAATCAAAATATATCGGATATCACGGTGTTAATTGACATCGTCAACGATCTTGGACTTAACGGAGATGAGATTGTCCATGAAGCGGAGCTGCCAAGCGGCCAGGAATTATTAAATCAAGATTTTACTCTAGTTCGAGACCTTGGTGCTAGAGGTTTCCCAACGATCATCTTCGTCAACGAAGAAAATAAAGGAGTCAAAATCACAGGTGGCCGCTCATTTGAAGTCTATGTTGAAGGATTAAAGCAAGCTTTAAACACTGAAGAACTTGAACCGAAAAAACGCCCAGCTGTTTCTACCCTGCTCGAAAAAGAAAAACTTCTATTTTCTAAAGAAATTGAAGTGATGTACGATGTTGACCAATCAAATGTACGGTCTTTTATGAAGAAAGAACTTCCGCAGCAGCAGTATCAAATGAAAGAAGTGCTGGGGGAACTGTATTTTACAACTTCAACATAAGGAGAATGACGATGGTACATTTATTACAGGTCGATTTTAAGATGAAAGGCCCTTTCGGTGATGAAATGGCAAAAGAGTTTGCTGATTTAGCGAAAAGTATAAATGAGGAAGACGGATTCATATGGAAAATATGGACGGAGAATCCGGAGAAGAATGAGGCTGGCGGAATCTACTTATTCGAAACAAAAGAAGCAGCTGAAAACTATCTTGAGATGCATTCTAAAAGAATCACTAGCTTTGGAATAACAAACATCAACGCTAAAATCTTTAACATGAATGCTCACCTTACTCATATCACAAAAGGTCCATTAAAAACTCACCAAGGTTGACACATGAAAAAAAGAGCGGCTGATGGCTGCTCTTTTTTCGTGTGATTTCATCGATTCATCCACTTTACATTTTCTTTTTTCTCTTCATTGACGACGAGTTGGAAGATATCAGGTCTTGAATAATGCCCGACTACATCGAAGTCGAATTGACTAGAAGAAATATCACGCAAATCAAGATCTGCCAGCAGTATCTCTTCCTGACCATAGACAGGTTCTTTTATATATTCGCCTAAAGGACCGACTATTGCACTCCCCCCTCGGCACATCTCATCAGGAGAAGATGCTAATTCATCATAGCAGGCTAAATCTTTAGGATACATCTCTTTATTCACATATTGATTACAAGATAGAACGAAGCATCGGCCTTCTGCGGCAATATGGCGAATCGTAGATTGCCATAGTTCCCTGGAATCTGCCGTAGGGGCTATATAGATTTGGACGCCTTTTGCATACATCGCTGCTCTAGCTAATGGCATATAGTTTTCCCAGCAAATTAAAGCGCCTATTTTACCATACGGTGTATCGAAAACCGGCAGTGTGCTGCCATCCCCCTCTCCCCATATGAGTCGTTCGGAACCTGTCGGCTTTAGTTTACGGTGCTTTCCAAGTAAGGTTCCATCTGGTCCGAAAAACAATACGGAACAATATAAAGTCCCGCGACTTGATTCATCATCTCTTTCAATGACACCGATGACGAGGTAGACACCAGCTTTGCGGGCTGCTTCTCCTAATCTGTCTGTTGTTCTACTTGGAACTGGAACTGAATTTTCTAAGTAACGAAGCCAGTCCTTTCTTCCTTCTGGAGAACGGCTTCCTACTGTGGCGCCAAAAGCTAGTCCTCTAGGATAGGCAGGTATAAAAGCTTCAGGAAATACAACAATATTGGCTCCTTTTTCTCCGGCCTCAAGTGTTAACGAAATGGCTTTTTCAGTACATGCTTCTCTATCCATAATGACAGAAGCAGCTTGCACAACAGCAACTCTACATGTTGACATCTTACCCCCTCCTTATTCTCAGTGTAAAAATAAACGTTTATCATGTACAATATATCATCATAATAATGAGTATGCCTTATTGGAATAATGGAGGGTAAAATGAACATACGGGACTTTGAAATATTTAAAACGATTGCGGATTGTGGAAGTTTTTCAAGAGCAAGTGAAAAGCTTTTTATCGCCCAGCCTTCCCTCTCTAAAACCATTCAAAAATTAGAGAAAAAACTGGGTGTCATCCTTTTCGATCGGTCAAATCGAATTTTCAGGTTAACGGATGAAGGAGAGCTTGTATATGAAAAAGCGATTGCGGTACTGCAGCAAATGAATGAATTGCAAATGGAGCTGGGTGATACCGAAACGCATATTCGCGGCCATTTAAAGATCGGTCTGCCGCAAATAATTGGTACCTTTTTCTTTTCGAAAGTGGCAAAAGCTTTTACTCAAAAGCATCCAGATGTGACGCTCGAAATGATTGAGGAGGGCGGCTTACATGTAGAAAAACTCGTTGAGAAAGGCGAAGTAGATGCGGCCTTTATTGTCATACCTGCCCAAAGTCATGAATTAGAAGAACAACTCATTTTTGAAGCGCCGTTTGTGGCTTGTTTACCAAAAAATCACGCTTTAAAAGATGAACAACAGCTCTCGCTCGAACAGCTTAAAGAGGATAAATGGATATTGTTTGATTCTTCATTTGCGTTAAGTCAAGTGATTTTAGAAAGCTGCCGTAAGGAACATTTTGTTCCCGATGTCGCTTACAGCACAACACAATGGGATTTGCTTTTGACATTAGTTCGTGATGAATTAGGAGTTGCGATCATTCCAAGTCCTTTAACGGACATGTATAAAGAGGCCATTTGTGTAAAACCAATTAGTAGTCAATATATTCCATGGAAAATTGGCATTGTCGTGAAGAAAGGTCGATATAAAACACGTGCTTTGAAGGCTTTTGTAAACATTGTCTTGGATATATATTCTGAGGATCAGAAATAGAAATCAATGAAAATGCTCTTTCTTGTTTTCTAGCAAGGAGCGTCAGCGAAAAGCGGCAGATCATGCAGCATTTCGTATACTTCAGGAAACATGTACGTTGAAGGCGTCTTCCCTTCATTGCTGTCGGACGGATAGTATACAAACGCTTTTTGAGTGATCCATGCCGTGTACTCAAAATCCATCTGTGTGCGTCCGGCAGTATAGCCGCCGATTGGTTCTGGGGATTCATCATATCTTTTCATTCTTTTGTCCCCCTTAATATTTAAAGTGAGTGTGAAATACACATTGCACGACAAGCGCTTTCAAAATGACGGCCGCTCTCTTACTGTTTCGAGCTTTATGATATAATAATTTGTCAATGTCAACCGCTTAGTGAAAGCGAAATGAACTCTTATTGTAAAAGATTCTGAAGAAATGATAGGTGGTAGCGATGAGAAGACTTGAGTCTGGTCAGTTAGTAGACAACGAAATATTTTCTGATATTGTCAGTTATGAAAATGAAACAATCAGCGAAACTACGGTCATCAACTCGAATGTCCGTTCACCTATATTTTGGAGCTGTCATCTGCATCACCTTGTATTTGATACATGTGATCTGACGAATGCGCGTTTTTTTGCACGCAGTAAGATTGATCATTGTACTTTTATTCGTTCTGACTTGCGCTCTGTGGGCATTGCCAGAAACGAAGCTATTTTCACCAATTGCGAATTTTCCTCGTGTGATATGAGAGGAATGACATTGGAGAATGCTGTGTTTATCGATTGTACTTTTTATCAATGTAGGTTCAATGACCGCGTTTTACAAGCAGCGAATATCGTTAATTGTTCTTTTTCCGGTAAGTTGGTGGATATTACGTTTGAGGGAGATGGCAAACAAAAGCTGATCGCCAATTTTGAAAACTGCACCCTTGATGGTGTTCGTTTTACGGGTTGTGATTTGTCGCAATGTATTCCGCCCACATCCAAAAACCATCTATATATTGAAAATGTCTCCGCGCGTGTAAAGTATGCGTTGACGAAGATAGATGATAATCATAATCTTTCTGACGAGGATCGGAAAGTACTGGTACGGAGTCTGCGTAAGCTGGAGCATATGAAACAATATATGTTTAACACGGCGCATATGAAGAAAATACATGGTGCTGTTTTTGTTGAGCGTTTTTTCAGTTATTTGGAATGTAACAGGGATAACGCTTGACGCTTGCTACATTCCTCTACATCAGCTTCGAGTATATTTGAGTGGAATCAGTTCCCCGATTTTCACTTTGACTAGCTTGTCATCCATCTCTATGATCACAAAACATTCTGGTCCGAAATCTGAAATGAGCTCTCTGCAGATGCCGCAAGGGCTTACGACTCTCACCCTTCTATCTTCTTCATCTGAATAGGGATGTCTAACTGCCACAATTGTATCAAAATCTTTATAACCATTTGATAAAGCACTGCCAATCGCAATGGCTTCGGCACAAACAGTGACCCGTCCGATATAGGCTTCTATATGGACAGCCGAAATCACTTCCCCTGTTTTCATACGAATGGCGGCTCCTATATGGTGTTTATCATCTTCATAAAGGCTGGTAATCTTCTTTTTTGCTTCGTCTATTAATTCTACATCTTCTTGAGAAAGATCAAATGTGTACATCGTATCCCCTTTCACCTTTCTATGTTCATCTATTATACCAAACAAACATGTCATGACCGCTTCTTGAAGATGAAATGAATGGAAACAAAAAAAGCTAATGCTCGCGAACATTAGCTTTTTCTTTATGCTCTTTTATAGCGATCATACAGATATCGAATGATTTTTGTGATGACAGTGGTACACATGCATAAAAAGGTCATTGCCACTACCCAATACATATTTGACAGGTCGAACCCAGTATAGGCAAATATGAAAATAGTGGAGGCTGCAAATGTGATCATTAAAACGACAAGAACTCGCTTAAAGATCAAGTAACCCACAATTCCCCATATCAAAGATAACAAAGGCAATGTAAATAAGATCAGCGCCATGGGGTGAAGAAAGAATACACTCATCACGTCACTCTCCTTTATCAACCGGTGAAGAACCGACCATTTATCATATTAATAGGAAATGTGTGTGTTGTAAACAAAATTTGGAATTTAAGGATCTTTTAATGAAGGATGAATTGACATTCTGAATTGATTTCATGTTGAATGGAAAAAGGCTGCTTTCACTAAGCAGCCCATTCGCTAAACTTTCGATTATTTATATAGGATTGTGTGAAGAATAAATTAGCTATTGATTATCTGAATGATTTTTTCCTGAGCATCTTGTGCCTCAGGGATTGGCATGACGACAAACACATGCAGCATTTCTGGATAAACAAAGGTTTTCATGTCAATTCCTTGTTCTGTTAGCTTTTCATCAAGCTTTAGTGCATCTGGATATAAAATATCATGTGTTCCAATAAAATGAGTGATCTTCCCAAGACCATGAAAGTCCCCATGAATTGGACTGATTAATGGGTCAGTTATCTTTTTATCTGCTGCCCACATTTTTGTAATGACATCTATTCCTTCAGGCGCTAAAATGGGATCTTTAAGGGCATATTCAGATATAAGAGGATTGCTTAAACTCATATCAACACATGCAGATAATAAAATAATATCCTTCGGCTGCGGCAGACTTTCCATCTTTAAGAGATGCGCCAGGCCAAGTGAGATATTTCCGCCCGCTGAATCTCCCATAATTGTTAATTGATCGGTACTCTCAACCGTTTTTAGTATTTCTTTATATAGATTTAAGATTTTCGGATAGGTATCTTGGTAGCTATAATGAGGTAATTTAGGATATATAGGAGCGACCACTTTGGCATTAAGGGATTGAGCCATTTTATCCATGTACCACCAATGGAAATTAAGAGGCTGGTTTACCCAAGCACCACCATGTATATAGAGAATCACCTTTTGCTTTTGCGACATTTGGTCATTCAATGTGAAAACCTGCATTCCTTCGAAAATTTGCTCCTTTATTTCACTCACTAGTTTCACATCATCTCCGATTGCATAAGTCTTAATATTTTCTATTTGAGATAGAAAGTTTTTGGTTTTTTCGACACTAGCAAAACTCTCTTTATTACTTTGGGACGTGATTAATGTTTCAAATTGAATACTTTCTTCAGAACGTTCTCCGTTATAAATTTCGACACTCATTTTATTTCTCTCCTTTAAGCAGATATGTTTATTCGTCATCCTGATTCATCACACGAAATGATTTGAGATACACTTGTACTTCTTTCTCGGGAGTCTTTAATAAGTTAGATAATAGGTCTTGAATGAGGCGCAGGCTTTTAATTTTCTTTTCAATTTCTTCATGTTTATGTTTTACGATTCTTTTTAAAGTATCAAGTTCTATATCTTGACTCAGCATTTCCAATATTTCTTTTATTTCCTTTAGTGAATAACCCAATGATTTGGCATCTTTGATCAATTGAATTTTCACAATATAATCTTCTGTGTATAGTCTATAACCGTTCGAACGGCGTCTCGGGACAGGTAAAATGTTGTGTTCTTCATAGTAACGAATTGCGGCAGGGCTTATTCCAGTTTGTTTGGCAAGTTCACCTCTAGTCATCAACTCCATTGTTACTCCTTTTTTGTGATTTTGTCTTACTATAATTACATTATAAAGGTTGAACTATACTTCAAGGTCAAGAGATGTTTTCGTGAAAAATAAAACACCATCGCATGCAGCCGGTTAAGGCGCCCTGAGATGGTGTTTTTCATCATTCAATCTGCTTTTATAGGTCTTCTCCATTTGATGCAATTACATTTTTGTACCAGAAAAATGAATCTTTACGGTAACGATTCAGTGTCCCATTTCCTAGGTCGTCTTGATCCACATAGATCAAACCATAGCGTTTAGTCATTTGAGATGTTCCGCAGCTGATTAAGTCAATACAGCCCCAAGGTGTGTATCCCATTAAGTCAACACCTTCTTTTACTGCTTCTTTCATCTGTTCAATATGTTTTTTCAAATAATCAATTCGATAATCATCGTGGATTTTTCCATCTTGTGTCAATGTATCTCTTGCGCCAAGTCCATTTTCACAAACAAATAAAGGCTTTTGGTATCTGTCATACAGTTTAATTAATGAAATGCGCAGACCCATTGGATCGATCGGCCAATCCCATTGTGATAATTCCAAGTGTTCATTTTTAATCGGGCTGTCAAACGTACCCGCTAGCTCAGCGGCATCTTCACGCGCTTCTGCTACGTGTGACATATAGTAGCTGATTGCAACAAAGTCAACAGTGCCCTCTTTCAAAATTTGTTCATCCTGCTCTTTAATATCCAGCTTGATTTGATTATCAGCAAAATATTTCACCATGTATGTTGGATATTCGCCTCTAGCTTGAACATCAGGATAGAACATATTCAATTGATTCGATTTGACTGCCTGCAGCTGATCCTCTGGTTTTGTTGTTTTTGCATAGGCTTCGATTTGGTTAATCATACAGCCAATTTGGACATCTGGAATGATTTCCTTCGCTGCCTTCACTGTTAATGCACTTGCCACAAATTGATGGTGAGATGCTTGGTAAGCAGCCTGTAATTTATGGTCTACTAAATCCTCTAAAATGCCAGCACCTGTATAAAGACTATTGAGGTTCATATTCATTTCATTAAATGTAATCCAATATTTCACTTTGTTTTTATATCTTTCTAAAATCGCCCGTGCGTATTTTTCGAACAATGGGACAAGCTCTCTACTCATCCATCCATTATATTTCTCTGTTAAGGTAATCGGCATTTCATAATGAGACATCGTTACTAGCGGTTCAATTCCATATTTCGCACATTCATCAAATACTTTATCGTAAAAAGCCAATCCTTCTTCATTCGGCTTGTCCTCTAAACCTGTTGGAAAGATTCTTGCCCATGAGATGGACAAACGAAAGACTTTAAATCCCATTTCTGCAAACAGTGCGATATCTTCTTCATAACGATGATAAAAATCAATTCCGCGTCTTTTTGGGAAATCAAATGCATCAGGATTTTCCTTGTATTTGTTTAGTTCAGCTGAACTAACATCGAATGTAAAGTTGTTTACTTTTCCTTGTGCATAGGGATCTTTATATGCTGCGTAGTCTGAAGTTGACAGCCCTTTCCCGCCTTCTAAATAAGCGCCCTCTATTTGATTGGCAGCTGTTGCGCCACCCCATAGGAAATTATCTGAAAAACCTTTTTTTAATTCTTTCATTTCAATCATCCCTTCTATTTATGATTAATGAATGAGCATTAAGAGTTTATTTTCTCCTGCGTTGACATAAGAGTCACCTGTATGGATGACATCTAGGTACTTCGAGGAATTAGTGACGATAATAGGTGTCACGACATTTAATTCTTTTGATTGAATTCCTTCTATATCAAATGATAATAAATGATCCCCGATGTTGATTTCATCTCCTTCTTCCACCAATACCTCAAAGAATTGACCATTTAGGCTGACGGTATCAATCCCTACATGTATTAATAATTCAATTCCATCATCTGAAACCAAACCTATTGCATGTTTAGTAGGTGTAACGGTCACTACTTTTCCGGAAAACGGTGCTTGTACCACCCCCTTATCAGGCATAATCGCTACTCCCTTGCCCATCATTTCGCTTGAAAAGACGGCATCATTTACGTCAGATAAAGGAACTACTTTACCAGTTATAGGTGCTTGTACTTCATAAGGATTTACTTGTCTGGCAGCTTGTTGATTGACTGCATGCTCTGGATCTTTAGATGACTTTCCTTGTTTTAGCGGCTGACCTTCCACTTTTGTGGCAGGTTCTTTGAAACCAAGGAACATAGTGACAAGCAGTGAGACCAAAAAGCTCAGCGCTATTCCAATTAAAGCGAGCTGGAAATTGTTTGTGCCTTTCATAATGTAGGTTGGCAGAGATGTAATACCTGGAATTGAAAATGCTGTCGTTTTGACTGAAAATAAACCATAAAAACATCCGCCAACTGCGCCGCCAATTAATGAAGCATAGAAAGGCTTTTTCAATCTCAGTGTGACTCCATAAATGGCTGGTTCTGTGATACCAAAGAAACTCGGAAGCAATGTTGATAATGCCAAAGACCTTGTTTCTACTCGTTTTGTGCGAATGATGACTCCTAAAACGGCGCCTGCTTGTGCCATATTGGCAATAAAGTTCATCGGAAGCAGCATGACATCGTATCCAACTTTTTCAAAGCTGGCAAACGTGCTTGGGAAGAATGCGTAATGCATCCCAGTTAGCACAATTAAAGGCATGAGGCCTCCCATTAATAAGCCTGCAATGGGTCCAGCAAAATGGAATAAAGAAGTGAAAAAGATCTCTAAATACTGACCGAAAACGTTTCCAATAGGAGCTATGAAAGCTAGTGTAAGAGGGGCTGTGATCATTAAGCTCAGTACCGGTGTAAATACGATGCTTAAGGATTTTGGAATGACTTTCGTTATCCACTTATCGATAAAGCTAAGCAGCAGTACTCCTAAAATAATCGGTAAAACGGAAGAAGTATAATTATTTAATGGAATACTCAATCCTAAAAAACTAAGTGGATCTGCCCCTTTTGCTGCCCCTTCCACCATCGTGGGATATAATAAAATCCCAGCGAGTGCCATCGCGAGAGATTCTCGTGTTTTAAATTTCTTCGCTGCAGAATAAGCAATGAGGAAAGGTAAAAAGTAAAAGACAGCATTTGAAAAGATTTGTAGTACAGCATAGGTAGAGGTTTTTTCTGTCAGCCAGCCTAAACTAACGAACAAAGCCATGATCCCTTTAATCAATCCACTACCAACAATCGCCGGCAAAATCGGTGTGAAAATTCCGCTAATGACATCGAATACGACTTCGATTGGATTCATCTTTGACGTATTTTTAGCAGGAGAAGAATCATTGCTGCTGTCACCAATCAGATGGTCGATTTCCTCATAGACTTCTGCCACTTTTGCTCCAATAATGACTTGGAATTGTCCGCTTTGGAATTGCGCTCCGAGCACTCCATCTACTGTTTTCAGTTCATCTACTTTTACCTGTTTTTCATCGTTGATATTAAATCTCAGCCTCGTAATACAATGCCAGCTTTGAGATATATTGCCTTTTCCGCCGATTAATTTGATAATTTCTTGCGCCAATTCTTTGTTTTTCATGTCTTCACCCCTTCATTTTCACAAAAAAAACCTAAACAAAATCCACCATTAGAAAGACCATTCTTCTAAATGGAGATTTGTTTAGGTTAATGCTTTTTCATAACACGCCTAAAAGAAATCATGTATTCTGTTGATGTTTCTTTGTGATTCTTTCAATATGAATGACTAGAAAAACAAGTTCGTCTTCTGTGACATTCCAATTAAATTCACGCTTTAACATTTCTTTGATAATTAAACCGCATGCATAGCTCTTCATATAACGATCCTGAATTAATTCTTTTAATGAATCATCCATCTGCTGAGGCGGTTGATTTGTTTCTTGTCTGACAATAAAATATCTCAAATGAGTGATAAACCTCGAATAATCTATCGATGATTTATCTAATACCATCTCGAAAATGTTTTGAATAATCTTAACGATTTCCTTCGTGAGATGGGTCATTTTGATCGTATCTCCCATAGACTGACCATCTATTTGAGCGTTTACAAAATGAAGGGCAATGAGTGAGGCTTCTGTATCTTCAAAAGTAATCCCCATCATTTTTTGAATAATTTTAAGTGCTTTTTTCCCAATTTGATATTCTTGAAAATATAGATGTGGAATTTCCCATACGATAGGGTTTTCATATTCCATTTTTTCTTGATGCCTTTGAATTGAAAAGGTAAGATGATCAGATAGCGAAAACAGCATGCTGGAACCTAATTTTTTATTCAACATCTCTTCGCCCATATGAATGATTTTTTCAGTTAATAAAAGAATATCAGTTGGGATAGCGGCAAGTTGAGATTCTAATGGAGACGTCTGATCAGAATAAAATGTCTTACTGACAGCGCTCTCATCAAGAGTATCACCTTTTTTCTTCTTAAAGCCTATTCCTGTACCAAAAACAACTACTTCATTTTGAGTGTCTGTTAGAGCTAATACGATATTGTTGTTTAAAACTTTAACGACGGTGAACATCTTCATCCCACCTTACCTAAAACTGCTAAAAAAAGCATAAAAAAACACCAAAATCTCAGCAAACAACGTACAAATGTACAACATGTTTACCTGACTTGGTGGTGCCTGATGATATCAGTAACACTCCTGCATCGGTTACGACTTTATTGTAAACACAGGATAAACCAAAGTCAACTATTTTTTTCGGTAAAATAGATTTAAATACCTATATTATAGTTTGTCGTTTATAAATTATTTTAAAAGGTAAATATGTTTAAGGTTGCTGTAAGGTTCGCATTAATACAGGTTAAGGTTCAGGTAGTACAATGGGTTTGTAGTGAATAAATCATAGAGGTGAAACGTTGTGAAAGGAAATAAAGTCTTGTCTTCATTATGTTACTTCAGTATCTTTTTCGCACCATTTTTGTTCCCAATTATCGTCTATTTCTTAGGTCAGGACGACGTGAAATATCATGCGAAAAAATCATTATGGACGCATATTATTCCTTATTTGATTTTTGGTATTGGCATCCTTGGTTCAGGTTTACTTGGTATGAAAGATATCAGCCATGCGGGGCCTTTCTTAATTGCGACATATGCAGTAACATTCCTTGTTGCTATCTACTTCTTCATTTGGAACATTGTAAAAGGCATAAAAGTGTTTTCAGAATAAATAATAGATGAAAAAACGGTTCTGTTGTTGATCAGAACCGTTTTTTTGTATGTTTTCATGCTGGTAGTTGGATTTCAATTGATGTTCCTTTTCCTACTCTGCTGCGAATCGTGATATCCCCGCCGTGCTTGACGATAATATCCTTTGCAATAGCCATCCCAAGACCAGAGCCTGCATGCGAAACTCCTGTATTTGTCCCTCTGTAATAGCGGTCAAACACTTTTTCCAGCTCTGTCTCTTCTATTCCTCTGCCGTTGTCTTGAATCGTAATATGGGTTTTTTCTTTTTGTTCAAGCTGTACAATGATCGTCACATCAGGATCATTGTGAACGAGGGCATTTAAAATCAGATTGGTGACCGCTCTTCGAATGAGGATTTTATCAATATTCAGCATGAGCTTGTCTTCATTCGTTTGAAGCTCAATCGTCTGATCGGCATATCTTGAATCGTTTAAAATATCAATTAACGTTTCCCGCAACAGTGACACAATGTTGACCAGCTCTTTATTTAGCATGACGCCGTTATTTTTCAGCCTTGTTGTTAAATTCAGATCCTCCATGACATCTTTGATATACAATGATTTATTCTCAATGATGCCCGCGTAATGTCTAATGTCCTGGTTTGAAAGAGGATACTTTGGGTCTTTCATGATTTCTGCGTAGCCTTGAATAGAAGCTAGCGGCGTTTTAATATCATGAGAAATATGGCTGATCCATTCTTCCCGCATTTGCTCTAGTTTGTCTTTTTCTTTTTTGCTTGAAGCGAGCTGCTCTGATAAGTGATTGACATTATAGAAGACATCTTTATAAATTCCTTTAGCAGGCAGATTTGTCGTGTAATCGCCGTTTGCCAGCCGCTGGATGCTATGAATGGCACGGGCAAGCGGTTTTGTGAGCTGCCGGCTGAATAAGTAACCAATGAGTAACGCTATGATGGCATCAATTGATAATAAAATCATCGTCCCGATATTGAATCTTGTTACTAAGTCCTTCGTGTCAAACGAGAATAGGTACTTTCCGATGGAAGGGTCTTTAAATCCGATAAAGTAGCTGTATTCTTTGCCCTTTACTTTTTTTCCGCCAGCATAAATGGTCGATAATAATTGCTTATCTTTATATTTATGTAAGTTCACGATTTCTATCGGTGTATATTTGTTCTTTAATCCTTTAGGTGCCTGCGCATGATACACGTCTTGGCCATTTTCGTCTAAAATTTGAATCCATGCATTCTGTTGTTTTAAGGCTTTCTGCCCTTCTTTGTTTACGGTAATTCCTTGATCAGAAAAAGAGACGTATTGTTCAAATGATCTTGTGAAGGTTTCGGGCGTATTTTCCTCGTTATGCTGGCTGTTTGCCTGAAGTACGAGCCAAATCATAAATCCGAATAAGTTGATAAAGACCGTGATAATGGTCACGACAATGACAGAGACCATATACCTGCCTGTTAATCGCCATTTCATCTTTACGCATCCTTTACAACAAATTTATAACCAAGCCCTTTGACAGTGACGAGAAACTTTGGTGTTGACGGGGAATCCTCTATTTTTTCCCGTAATCTTCGGATATGAACCATTACCGTATTGTCAGAACCGAAGAAGTCTTCCCCCCAAACGGTTTGATAAAGCGTTTCTTTACTGATAACGCGGTTCGGATGCTGCAAGAAGTAGGTCATCAGCAGAAGCTCTTTTGGCGTGAGCTCAATGATCGCACCATTTTTAGTCAGTTCTGCTTGCTGCTCGTTTAACTCAAACGGCCCTTTTTTGATCACGGGATCGGCTTGAGTTGACTGCAAGTATGAGATCCTTCTCAGCTGCGCTTTCACCCGGTAGGCGACTTCCTTTGGACTGAATGGTTTTGTAATGTAGTCATCTCCGCCGATGGCAAGTCCTACAATTTTGTCGGATTCTTCTCCCTTTGCTGATAAAAAGATAATCGGAACATGGGAGGTCTCTCTGATTTGTCTGCAAATATCATAGCCTTCACCGTCTGGCAGCATAATATCAAGTATGACAAGATCGGGTTGTTCTTGATGAAATTTTGCAAGCCCATCACGGGCAGTTGAAGCAGTTATGACGCGATCAATGCCTTCCCTTGTTAATACAGTGTTAATTAATTCCAAGATTTCTTTTTCGTCATCGATCATTAATACTTTGCTTTGAAGCTTTGGCATACATTGATCACTCTCCTGAAGTCATTGCCATTATTATACCCAATGTAAGTACATAGTGAAAAAATCAACTTCCTATTTGCATAAAAAAAGCCAATTTTCTTTTGAAATGAGAAAATTGGCTTTTGGTGATTCAATTCATTTTAGCGTTTGACCACAAATGTTGTCACACTTTGAGCCGGGAGATGAGCCCAAAATTGATTACCTGATATATTTAAGTCTGTACCAGGCTGAAGGTTGCTGTTGCTGCTTGTGATCCATCTTGACGCTTGTGAAGCAGTTCCGTTTTGCATCACAAAGTGCTGATTGACTCCTGTATTGTTTTTGTTAATCGCGACAATGACGACCTGATTGTTTCCTTTATAGGCTGATACGAATACATTCGGTTCAGGACTTTTCGTTGCATCAATTCTGATGTATCCTGGGCGTACAAACTTGGAGAAATGCGCCATGTTGTAACCACGTTTGCTGATTAGACCATCTTCTTTCATAGGGCCGTAGGATCTGCGGATGTACCACCAAACATATGCCTGAAAGTCCCCTTCTACCATCGAATGGTGAATATGCTCTGAAACTCCTAATGCTTCAGGCCAGCGGTCCGCTGAATTGTTATCGCTATTCGGGTAGTAGACCTCTGTCATCCAAAGCTCCTTTCCCCCTCCCTTTTGTTTGAAAAGAGGATACGGAAGCTGACTGATTTGGGTTCCGTACAAATGGGCTCCGAGAATGTCCATGTTTCCAAGCGCCTGCGGATCGTTTAGGATAGGATCTGATATATTTTTAAGGTATTGAAAGGATTCTGGTGCGATCACGCGGGCATTAATGGAGCCAGCATTTTCTCTCATGAAACGCAGGATTTCCTGAGGAGTCCACCATGTCCATTCGTGTGCATAATCGGGCTCATTTTGTACAGAAATAGCATAGAGATTGACGCCATTATTTTTCATATACGTCACAAAATCGTTCAGATGCTGAGCATATGCGGCGTATTGATTGTATCTCAGCCGCTTTGCAGATGTACCATTCCGGTTGAAGGTCTCTACCATATTGCTTGGAGGATTCCAAGGTGAAGCGATCACCAAAGCTCCATGCTCTATTGCTCTTTTGGCAGTGGCGACCTCTCTGTGCCAATTATTTCTGTTCTCATCTACAAAAATTCTTAGAATGGAAAATCCTAATTGATTCTGCCCATTGCCAAAGGCGGTTTCCCTTTGAGGTGCGGTCAAATCACCAATCCAAGCCGGATGATTCATTCCACCAAAGCCGCGAATCACTTGTCTTTCCGCATTGATATTAATATTGGCATCTGCTGCTGAAACCTCAGTTACGCCAGGTCCGATGAACATGACAGACAGCATGGTGAAGCAGATCAATAAAGTGCAGATTGGTTTTTTGATCATTGACATCAAATTCTTCCACTCTCCTATCATCTTGTCTTTCTTCGTTACCTTTGAGTAAACTGCCAGGAATCAAATTGAAATAGGTTTGCACCTGTTCCAGTAAAAACAAAAAATACGTTGTGCACGCCTGCTGCTCCATTTACTGCCGTTTCTACTTCTCGCCAGTTATTTGTTCCCCCTGTGGAAGGGACATTCAGTGTTCCGACGAGTCTGCCGTCAGGACTTCCGAGGCGTACTTCTATTTTCCCACCTGCATTTGACGCTACATTGGCTTTAAATGTTCTCGCACCGTTTGATCCGAAATCGACGTTACTGGCAGCCACCCAATCTCCGTTTTGAATGTTTGTGACATGCTGGTTATTGACCGGTCCGCCTGGAGCTGAAGATGCCTCTGTCAAAATGCGTCCATTCCATGCGAATGTTTCAGCTTCTACACGCTGATAAGGATTCAGGTTGGAAAGCTGTTTAACCCCTTCAAAATTGGCTGCGACTTCTCGAAGGGAGCCATCAGCATTATGCACAAGTTTATTAATATGCGGAGATCTGTAGCCTTTTCCTGATCCGTATAAAGCAGAGCTGACCGTTTGGGTATGATACACGACATACCACTCGTTTTTAAAATTGAACACAGCATGATGGTTATTACCGCCTCCCCCGAAAAATGCACCCGGATTTTTCAGGAAGTGCCCTCTATACGTAAAGGGACCCATCGGACTTGAGCTCGTCATATAACCGATCTCACCAGGTGGTTTATCTGCTGGGTGGGAGCCGCCAAAGTTGATGCAATAGGAATAGTAATAGGTTCCGTTATACTTATGCATCCCCGAATCTTCAAACATAAAAGGAGCATCAATGGTTGATGCGCTGCCTACCACACTTGTCATATCAGGTCCTAGTTTTAGAACTCTTGCTGTTTTAGGATTCGCCCATTGTCCCTGCGTTGGATTAGAACCGCCTGGAACACCTCCGCCGGCATATAGATAACCAGTGCCGTCATCATCTACAAAAACAGCAGGATCAAAAAGCCATACAACTCCAGCCATCCCTGGTGTATTTGGCGTGACGAGTGCTTTTCCGATAGGATCTGTCCATGGACCGATGGGGGAGTCTGCTGTCAGAACGCCAATCCCTCCGCCGCTGTTCGCGAAATAAAGGAAAAATTTATCCTTCCCATTGATTTTTTTCACCGCTGCTGATGGAGCCCAGGAAGCACCTGCCCATTTGGCAATTCCTTTGCCGCCATTTGCTCCATTTGCCCCAGCTACTGGAATCGCGCCATGATCTGTCCAGTTCACCATATCTGCTGAAGAGATGACGAAGACCCTATTCAAATTGGCAAAAGAATTATCCTTAATCGTTCCGTTGCTGTGATATTCATAGTCATCACTCGACATATAAATGTACACTCTTCCGTTATAGGTGAGCGCAAATGGATCAGCGCCCAAGTGGTGGTCTATGAGCGGGTTGGCATTTCCTACACGTTTTGCAATTGTTGTGCTTGCCGCACTCGCATCATATACCGGTAAAAAGCTCAGTACCAAAGCAAGAATCAATAAACCAACGCCGCACTTCATCCTCGTCCTCATCGTTTCATTTCCTCCTGTTTTCATCTTCCTAATATTGGGGTTTAGGCCCAATTTCAAAATATGTTGATAGGTACTGATGAAGAATGAATATAAAGAATGATTTCTAGTGTAAATCCTTGCTGGAATAACGTTGAAAACCCTTACTTTTTGACTAGAAGACAACAAAAAAATGCAGTCTCCCATGCTGGGGCTGCATTTTTTCTTCTTATGATTCATTGCATATAGCTTACATATAACGAGCGGTGACCATTTTCTTTCTTGTGTAAAACTCCACTCCGTCTGTTCCATTGGCATGCAAGTCTCCGTAGAAAGAATCCTTCCAGCCGGAAAACGGGAAGAATGCCATTGGTGCGGGTACACCGATGTTTACACCGAGCATGCCCGCTTCGATGTTTTCGCGAAATTCTCTTATGCTTGATGCGCTGTCCGTATACAGGCAGGCACCATTCGCAAATTTTGATTGATTGGACAGGTCGATGGCTTCTGCTAATGAAGAAACACGGACAATTGATAAGACTGGGGCGAAAATCTCGTCCTGCCAAATTTTCATTTGATTTGTGACATGATCAAAGATCGTCGGTCCGACGAAATACCCTTCTCCATTTGTTTCGTGGTCTTGCCGGCCATCTCGAATGAGGCTTGCTCCTTCTTCAATCCCTGACTGGATGTATTGAAGTGTTCGTTCTTTATGTTCCTTTCGAATGACTGGCCCAAGAAAGACCTCTTCATTAATTCCGTTTCCAATGACGAGCTCGTTTGATTCATCCACTAATTTTTGAATCAACTCATCAGCCACTTCTTCTTCCACTGCGACAACGGCTGCAGCCATGCAGCGCTCTCCCGCTGATCCAAAGGCAGCCCCGATGATTTGTTTTGTTGACGCATCTAAATCAGCATCTTTGAGGACAATGGAGTGATTCTTTGCGCCTGCAAGTGCTTGGACACGTTTGCCATGCTCCGTTCCTTTTTTATAGACATATTCAGCGACTGGCTGAGAGCCGACAAATGATATGGCTTTGACCTTTTGATGTTCAAGCAGGCCGTTGACAACATCGTGAGCTCCATTGACGATGTTGAGAACACCTTTTGGAAGACCCGCTTCTTCAAACAGCTCAGCTAACCGTGCCGCAAGAATAGGAGTTCGTTCTGAAGGTTTTAAAACAAATGTATTTCCGCAGGCAATGGCAAGTGGGAACATCCAGCATGGAACCATCATTGGAAAGTTAAATGGCGTAATGCCGCCGATGACGCCAATTGGATAGCGGTACATGCCTGATTCAAGTCCAGTCGCAATATCTGGAAGCTGTTTTCCCATCATTAACGTCGGTGCGCCCGCAGCAAATTCCACACATTCAATCCCGCGCTGCACTTCTCCTTTTGCCTCTGTTACACTTTTTCCGTTTTCAATCGTTACGAGTTCAGCCAGCTCATCCCAGTTCTCAACGAGTAACTGTTGGTATTTAAATAAAATGCGTGCACGCCGGGGAACAGCAGTTTTAGACCAAGTAGTAAACGCTTCCTGTGCTGCTTGTACCGCACGTTCAACATCTGTTTTTGTTGAAAGCGGCACTTCCGCGATGATTTCGCCAGTAGCAGGGTTATACACTGCCTCTGTTTGACTTGTTTCTGCCTCAATCCATTGTCCGCCAATATAATTTTTCAACGTTTGTACATCTGTTTTGGTCATGTTCCCTCTCTCCTCTTTGTTAAAGAATGTCATGCTTAAAGGGTGTGTATGTATCGTCATTGTCTCATCTAACGGGCATTCATCTGTATACACTCTTTGTCAAATCAAACGGCAGTTTTGGTTTACGTTGTGATCATCTGGTTTGTTTGTGACATATGACACGAGAATGCCAAAAATTCATGATGTTTTTTTGGTTAACTGTTGGTTAACTTTAGAAAAATCATAATATGAAAATGGCCCTCAGTCAATCCTCTTTTTGCTTCATAAGAAAAACCTGATGCGCTGTGCATCAGGTAGAGGCTGGTTCATTGATATTATTTGGTTGATGCGGCATATTGATTTGGTTCTATATAATTTGGCAGCATCTCTCCATGTGCTTCAATGAGTTCATCACATAATTTGATGGTGTCATCGATTGATAGTTCAGCGCTTGTGTGTGGATCCAGAAAAGCCGCTTGATAAATGTGTTCTTTTTTACCGCTGATGGCTGCTTCAATTGTCATCAGCTGTGAGCTGATATTCGTTCGATTGAGTCCAGCCAATTGTTCAGGGATCTCTCCGACATAGCATGGCATGATGCCGCTGCGATCTGCCACACACGGTACTTCTACACAGGCTTTTTCAGGCAGGTTGTGAATGAGTCCGCCTGTGTTCAGAACGTTTCCGCCAAATTTAAAAGGTACGTTCGTTTCGATCGCTTCAATGATACGTGAACCATATTCTTTAGACCGAGTATGTGTAATCTGTGTGTTCCCAACAAGGTCATGCTTCATTGTATTCCAGTTGTTGATTTGTTCCTCGCAGCGCCTTGGGTATTCGTCGAGCGGAATGTTAAACTGACCGATTAGTTCAGGGTACCGTGATTTAATGAAATATGGATGGTATTCGGCATTGTGTTCTGAGGATTCTGTGACATAGTAGCCGAATTTATCCATCAGTTCAAAACGAACCATATCATGATGCCGCGATTGCTGCTTTTCTTTTGCTCGTCTTTTGATTTCTGGATACAAGTCTTTTCCGTCCCGTTTCACCTCTAATAACCATGCCATATGGTTAATGCCGGCGATTTTTTCTTCAATGCCTTCATGTTCCATTTCAAGAGATTCGAATAGGTCCTGTGTACACACTTGCACACTATGACAAAGACCAACTGTTTGAACCTGAGTATAACGCAGCATTGC
Organism: Bacillus sp. Nf3; assembly: GCF_003028545.1. NCBI lineage: Bacteria > Bacillati > Bacillota > Bacilli > Caryophanales > Bacillaceae > Bacillus > Bacillus sp. Nf3. The sequence continues at coordinate 653,809 of NZ_PYUA01000003.1, forward strand.
ACCTGTCAATGTGGCCATAGGGTTTGTGTAATTTAACAATAAAGCACTTGGGCAAACCTCTTCCATATCCTTTGCAAAGTCAAGCATGACAGGAATCGTTCGAAGGGAACGGAAGATTCCGCCGATCCCTACCGTATCTGCAATCGTTTGTCTTAATCCATATTTTTTAGGTATTTCAAAATCAATGATAGTACTTGGTCGATAGCCTCCAACTTGGATGGCATTGATGACATATTTCGCACCCTGTAAGGCTTCTTTCCGGTTTTGATAGGACTGGATGGTCACATTTGCTCCGTAATTTGCTTTTAAATGCCGTAGCATCGTTTCTGATTCTTTCAGCCGGTTGAGGTCAATATCATATAATGCGAATTCAAAGCCTTCAAGGGCGGGAACAAACAAACAATCTCCTAATATATTCTTAGCAAACACGGTACTCCCTGCACCGATAAATGTAATTTTAGACATAGACGACTCTCCTTTTTACATCCATATTGGGCTAGCCTTTGACAGAGCCTTGAGAAAGCCCTGCGATAAAATATTTTTGTAAAAGTAAAAACATCGTAACCATTGGCAGCATTGCAATAAGGGCAGCTGCACCAACGAGCTGGAGCTGATGCTGATTTTGACCAAAAAAATGGGATAAGGCGACCGTGAGTGTATGCATCTCTTTATCTTGCAAAAAGAAGATAGCAAATTGATAGTCGTTCCAAATATACACGCAGGCAATGATTAATACAGAAGCGGTAATGGGCTTTAGAAGCGGAAAAACGACAGTGAAAAAAACTCTGAGTGTCCCTGCTCCATCAATACGGGCAGCTTCTTCAAGCTCCTTTGGAATGGTCGACCTGATAAAGCCTGCGTATAAGAAAATCGTCAGAGGCAAAAAAGCAGCCACATTATTTAAAATAGCAATTTGATAGGTGTTCATCATCCCGATTTGAACGACCATTTTATAGAGCGGGACAAGGGCTGTGAGCGGTGGAATGACCATAATGGCAATAAATAAAACATAGACTGCTTTATTTAGCTTGGTGTTCCTTCTTGCAAGCGGATAGGCTGCAAGAGATCCCAATATAATGAGCAATACAGCGGAGCTGAACGTAATGATCACTGTATTCAAAAAGGACTGGCCAAGCTGAGCCTCTGTCCATGCTGTGCGGAAGTTTTCAAGGTGCAGCGCTTTTGGAAACAGCCATTTTGAACTAAAATCTCCTATCCCTTTTAATGAAGTCGTCACCAAAATATAAAATGGAATGAGGTGTAGCAATGTAATCAATAGTGCGAAGAAGGAGTACCATCTTTTCTTGCGTTTATAGGCGTTATCCATCACACCTCGGTCTCCTTTCGTTTGAAATAAATCAGCGCTGCGACACTAATGATAAGGATGATGACCGCCATGAAAACCCCTTGCGTCGCTGCATAGCCCGCATCCTGACGTTTGAAATACAGATCATACATAAAGGTCGACATGGATTGCGAGGAATCTCCAGGTCCACCGCCCGTGAGTGCCACAATGACATCAAAGAGCTTGAGCCCGCCAATGACATTCAGCACAACATTAATGGTGATCGACGGCATAAGCAGCGGCAATGTAATCCGCCTGAATTGCTGGAGGCTCGATGCGCCGTCTAATTGTGCCGCTTCGTAATAATCCTTAGGGATACTTTGAAGTCCTGCTAAATAAATGATCATCGCAATCCCGACGAATTGATATGTGTTAACAAGCACAATGATCCATGTGTTAAATTGCGGGTTGCCGAGCGCATTCATTTGATCAAATCCAAAAAGCGTCACCACATCATTTAAGGCACCGCCTTGGTAAGCAAACACAAAATACCAAATATAGCCCATCGCAATCGGGCTGATCATGACAGGTAAATAGATGACCGTTCTTGTGATGGCTTTCATCTTTAAGCTTTGATTTAATAAGAGCGCATATCCAAGTCCGATGATATTTTGTAAAATGGTGCTCCCAATTCCGTAGAGAAGCGTGTTTTTGACAACAAGCCATGTCGCTTGATCCTGAAGCAGCCGCTCATATTGCTCAAGACCAATCCATTGATAAGTTTGTGAGAAACCGTTCCAATTCGTAAAAGAAAGTTGAATGCCGTTTAAAAAAGGATAAATGATAAAGGTACTGACGACGAGAACAGCTGGCATGTACATCCACCAAAGTGATGAATTGTGGCGTTTTTGTATCTTTTGTTTTGGTAAAGAGGTGAATGCGGCTGGCTGCTTTGCTTTTGTGATGTCATTCATTGGCTTCACTCCTGTTTCAGCATCCATCGGCTATTGTTTTTTCAGACGCTTATACTCCTCTTCCATTTTCTTTGACAACTGTTCTGGTGTGATGGAGCCTGCTAATAATTCTTGACCCGTTGTTGCCATGACCGCCCACATTCCGCTTGGTAAGTATTTTCGATCGAAATACGGTTCAATCTTCACCTGTTCGTATTGATCGTAAAATGCAGAGTAATAGTTTTTCGCTTTCACTTGTTTTAGAGCTGTTTCAGAGGATGTGCCCTCTGCGATTTTTTTGGCATTTTCAGGCTTTGCTAAAAAATCGATGAATTGCTTTGCTTCTTTTAGATGCTTAGAGTCCTTCCAAGCAGCGACAGTAAACCGTTCTCCGCCAATCCAGCTTTGTTCATCTCCTTCATGAATGGCTGGAACAGGCATCGTGCCTACTTTGATCGATGGATTCAGCTCTGTTGCTTCAGGTCCTAACGATCCTCCGACAAAGGTGAAGGCGATTTTGTTTTGTGCCATGAGTTCCGGTGCTTGAGAGAGTTTCGCTGTCAGGACATCTTTGTTTAAAAGGTCTTGATCTTTCAGATCTTTCATGAACCTGGCAAGCGGTGTATAGAGAGACCAATCAAATGATCCGTTTTCAAGTTCCTTTCCGTATTGATGCTTTTGATCGGTGATTAATAAAGGCGTCGCCAGCTCATCAAAGACTTGGGCAATATTAGAGTTATCTCCTCCTGGTATCCAGAGCGGCACAACATCTCCTTTGCTTTTTTCTTTCACTGTCAGCAAAGCCGATTTTAATTTATCAAGTGTTTTAGGGACTTCGATGCCATATTCATTTAATAGATTGGCATTAAAGCTAAGCCCGTCTTTTGCTTGATTCAGCGGATAGGCGTACACTTTGCCATCTTGGTCCTTTAAAATCTGGTCGAGTGAAGGATCAAGCTGTTTGACCCAATCCATCTCTTTTAAATCAGCCACATACTCGCTATAGCGCAGTTTGGCCCAGCCATGTGTATCAAACAGGTCTGGCATATCGTTTGCCCCCATTTTGACACGGATCATATCTTCATAGCTGTTGCCTGGGAAATTGGCATCGATTCGAATGTGTTGATGCTCCTTTTCAAACTCACGAATCACTTCTTCAAACGCTTTTCTTTCCCCGCTGTTGCTCATCGTTGAAAATAGCGTCAAGGTGACCTTTCCATTTGCTTCAGAAGAACCGTTATTACCGCAAGCAGACAAAATCATGGTCAAGAATATGGCTGCAGTCAGCAGCATGATTTTTTTATTCATGGTTTCCTCCTTTTGATCACTGAAAATTCAGACGATATTCGGTAGAATTCATGCAGTTGCGGAAACAAAAGAAGTCCATTATACTGGAATTCTATTCTTTTCAAAGAGATAAGAGAGCATACCGGCAGGCTGCCTTGTTCTTAGCATGATCTGGCCATCATGCTAAGCAGCTTGCTTTCTGCTTTTTTGTCTCTTTTTTGTTTGCTGAAATCGATGGTTCACCCCCTTTCATGGATGAGACATGTACTGCCTCGCTCGATGAGTGTTGTTGGCACGACGACTTTTAGAGGAAGTTTTCTTCCGTTTATTCTCTCAAGCAAAAGCTTCAGACCGACTTCCCCCATTTCTTCTGTATATACTTTGACAGTCGTAAGCGGCGGGCTTGAAAATGATGCGGCTTCAATGTCATTAAATCCAACAATGGATACATCTGAAGGAACGTGTAGACCGGCTTCATGGAGAGCGCGCATTGCCCCGATGGCCATAGAGTCACTTCCAATGAAAAAGGCCTGCGGCAGTTTTCCTTTTTTGATAGCTTGCTGCATAAGCGAATAGCCTTCTTGCATGGAATATTCACCAATGTGGATGTCTTCCATATGAAGAGCGCCCGCTTCCTGCATTCTTTTCATAAACGTCGTTTGTCTTTCGTCCTCAATCACAGCGTTGCCTTCGAAATAATGCTCCCGCTCTTTCCCGCCAATATAGCCTAGATGTGTATAGCCTAGTGATTGCAGATGACGAATGGCGCGATCTGCCGCTCTGACAAAATCCACATGTACACAATCATACAAATCTTCATCTGCATAATGATTGATAAAAACAATGTGTTCCATTCGATTTGTCATTTTTTCAACCGTATCGGGGCTGATTCGTCCAATGACGATCAAGCCGTCAATATCCTTTAGCATCGCCCCTTTATCCATGCTTCTTAGGCGAAAGGTATGGAGAGTGGACAGGCCTTGTTTGGCATATTCTTTTTCAATTCCTTTTCGAATCGATGAAAAAAAGGGATCATTTAATTCTTCGTCAATGGATTGAGCGACAACGATACCGATGACTGGGGATTCAGATGGGCTTTTTTCTTCTGCTTGATCGGCTTTTCTTGCTCTCACTGGGGTATAGTTTAACTTCTTTGCAATGTCGAGGATGTTTTGTCTCGTTGCGTGTGAAACGGCAAGTGTATGATCGCCATTTAACACACGGGATACAGTGGAAACGGACACTTTTGCATCATGAGCAATATCTTTGAGTGTGGTCATAGGCAAACTCCTCATCGTTATTTGACTAAATATTTACTAAAGATATTTGAAGGATAACATATTAATAAACCGCTTTCAATTATAGATTTGCGATTTTTATTTTGTTTTTGGGTAAGTTTTGGTGAGTGAATATTGTTTTAGTAAAATTTGCGTAAAAAAGAGGATGGGTTTCATCCTCTCTTTTACTAGCGCGATTCGATTGAAGCTGTTTCTTTTGAAAATATTTGCTTCATTGTTTCCCAAGCAGTGTCGAGTTGTTTATGAAGTCCAAATAAACCTGAGGTGCCGATGATGTAGATCTCATTTCCAGCCTCAGCAAGCAGCCGGAACGTGCTCTCATTACAAGAGCCGTCTACTTCAATTGAAAACGAGTATCCTCCGTGTTTTTTGATATCTTTCACCTGTTTAATTTTCTGAAGCATTTCTTTAATAAAAGGCTGTCCGGCAAAGCCTGGATCGATTGTCATGATCGTCACTCTGTCTATTAAATGAATATAGGAATCTAATGCTGCAACTGGTGTGGCGGGATTTAGAACAAAGCCAACCTCACATTTTCTTTGGTGAATATGCCGGATGATTCGAAAGGCATCTTTTTGCACGACTTCTGGGTGTAAACAAATCATCGTTGCGCCAGCATCAATACATGCATCGATTAAAAATTCCTGGGGGTGTTCAGCCATTAGATGAACATCAATCGGTACATTTGTCAGTTTCCGAAGCTGTTCAATGAAAAAGGGTGATAACGTCATATTCTTCACATAATGCCCATCCATCACATCGACATGGTACCGGTCTGCTCTCGTGTTGAGAATATGAATTTGTTCACGGAAGTGCGTGAGATCCATGCACATCAGTGAAGGTGAAAAAGTAGCTGTCAATCTCAGTCTCCTCCTTATTACAGCTGAAATAAAAGCTTGATCAATCCAATTAAGATTCCGATGATACCAAAGTCTGTATCTCCAAACGTTGTCCCTTCAAAGCCGAGGGTTCCGAGCACAGGTAATAAACAAGCAGGTAAAAAGGAAAGAAGCAATCCATTTACAAAGGACCCAGCGACAGCACCTCTTACCCCTCCTGTTGCATTGCCATACACTCCTGCTGTAGCACCGCAAAAAAAGTGCGGGACAAGACCAGGGACAATGACAGTTAAACCAAACAAAGGTAAAAGAAAAATGGATACGATGCCTCCTGCAAAGCTGCATAGAAAACCGATAATCACCGCATTTGGCGCAAATGGAAAAACGGTTGGCGCATCAAGTGCCGGCTTTGCTCCCTTCACGAATCGATCGGCAATCCCCTTAAAAGCAGGCACGATCTCGCCAATGGCCATCCGTACCCCTGCTAAAATAATGTACACACCAGCAGCAAACGTAATCGCCTGAATGAGAATGAAGACAGCAAAGTTCGTGCCCCCGCTAATTTGTTCTATAAAAGGAATTCCTGCAAACGGTGCAATCGCAAAGAACAGCAAAGCCATCGTAATCGAAATGGCAACAGATGTATCTCTTAGAAAACCGAGTGATTTAGGCACTTGAATGGTTTCCGTTGATTTTTCAGGAGAACCAACCCATTTGCCGATCATTCCCGCAGTAAAATAACCGAAAGTACTGAAGTGCCCGAGCGCGAGATCATTGCTTCCGGTGACTTTCCTCGTAAACGGCTGAAGGATTGCGGGGGCAATGACCATAGCTGCCCCTAATATCATTGAGCCAGTGGAGATGAGCAGCCACCCGTGCATACCGGCGGTCGAGAGAACGACGGCGAGCATAGCCGCCATATACAACGTATGATGCCCAGTCAAAAAGACGTATTTAAAGGGTGTGACTCTTGCAAGTAACAAATTGACCAGCATGCCAAAAATCATAATGAGTGCTGTCTGTGTACCGAATTCCTTTTGAGCAATGGCGGCCATAGCATCTGTATTTGGCACAACCCCTTGAATGTGAAAGGCTGCTTCAAACATCTTTCGAAAAACCCCGAGTGAATCCGAAACCACTGTAGCGCCCGCCCCTAATATTAAAAAGCCCATGGTTGTTTTCAAGGTGCCTGACACAGTATCTGCGGCTGATTTTTTCTGCAAAAGTAAACCGGCTAGAGCAAATAAACCGATGAGAATGGCAGGTGTGCCCAATATATCGTTCATGATCAGTTCTATCATGATGTGAATCCCCCTTTTACATGACTTAAATATGTTGACGAAGGACGTCCTTAATGGCTTTCTGGTCTAACAAATTATTTAAGCCAGCCACATTTCTTGTGCCGTCATTCAGCTGGTCAATAATATCAGCTGCGCCGATATAAAGATCTGCTTGTTCATTTTTACTTGTACTGAGATCGGTATGATCCACTTCAGCTATAAGACCTAATTCTTCTAATGCTTTTTTGACATTCATTTCTACAATAAAGCTGCTTCCTAACCCGTTTCCACATACAACTAGAATTTTTTTCATTCTTTTTTCCCCCTTTATACTTGTGAAAATTGATCAATTAATTCTTGCACCGATGCTAAATCTTCTGCTTCAATCAATTGTTTCGTCCGTTTCTCTTCACTTAACAGCATGGTCAGCTGTTTGAGTGCTTTCAAGTGGCTCATGCTGTCAATAGCGGCTAACACAATGACAAGCCGCACCTGCTTTTTGCCATCTTTTGAAAACGAAATGGGCTGTTTGAATGACATGAGTGTCATGCTCAATTTGTTCACGCCATCCTCGGGCCTTGCATGTGGAATGGCCACTTGTGGTGCAATCACAATATAAGGACCATTTTGATGAACAGACTGAATCATGGCTTCTACATAACTTGGTTCAATGGCATTTTGATCAAGTAAAGGCTGCGCCGCTTTTGTAATCGCCTCTTGCCATGTGTCTGCTGTTTGGTGGAGCTTAATGGTTTGTTCTGTTAATAAATCGTTTAACACTGGGTTCCACCCTTTCTGATAGGATACATATGTGGGATGAAGCAGCTCCTGAATGTCATGAAGCAGTGCTTGTTTGTTTTGTACGATGGTATGCTGCTGGATGACTTCGAATAAAGCGTTTACATACTGCTCGTCAACCTTCGTTTCTAAGCCTTTCCCGTATTGAAGTAATGTTTTTTTCTCATAGGCAGTTAAAATAGGATGAACGAGATGAACTGGTTTTCCTTTAAACGAAATAGGTGTTGTGGACACAACGAAATCTGCATCAACGGCTGCTAATTCTTCATATGCACGCTTTGATAACAGCCCTCGTACTTCGATGTAGCCGATTAATTCGAGGAGCTGAGTTTTCAGCATGTAACTTGTGCCGATTCCTTCTCCGCAGACAATGTATACAGAACGCTTAACAATGGATGAAATTCCTTCCCTTCTCATCCAGCTGCCAAAATGCATGGCGAGATATGCAACTTCATGGTCACTCAACTTTGAACAGGCCGCCTTTTCTAAATGGCAGGCAACTTTTTGAGTGATTTCAAATACTTCTGGCTGTGCTTTTTTTATAGACTCCGTTAGTTCGTTGATTATACCAATGTGATAGATGAGCCTGTAATAAGCTGGAATTAAATGCATGGTTAAGTTTTGCTCCAATGCTTTTGGTTCTTGAAAGGAAATACAAGCATATCGCTGAAAGTCAAGTATCATTTGCCTGGCGATGGTGCGAATGAGATGTTCTTCTGGTTTTTTAATTAATGGAAGTTTTTGTTTTTTGGCACTTAGCCATAGGGTGCTAAGAAAATAGATCTCATCATCATGAACAATGAGACTGGCCTCTTTTTGAATCTGCGCCATGAAACGAATAGCCGCCAAGCATTCCTCTGTTTCCTGCAATGTTCGCTTTTCTTCGTTTGAAATGTGTACAGCATGCCCTAGCTTCATCCGCTTGAAGTAGAAACAGAGATCCAAAGAGAGCTGATCCAGCATCTCATCTGCAAATTCAAGCTTAAGTTCTTGTTCTGACTGCTGGAGGAGATGGTGTACCCGTTTGGACGAAATAGGTCCCTTTAACCAAAATGACGGAAACGTTTTTTCGTTTTTTATCATTGTGCGAATGAAATGTATATAAGGTTTGAGTGCCAATCGAATGGCCCTTTCGTCTCCTAAAATCACATAGCCGCTTGCTGACTGATAGCGGAGTGTGATCTCCTGCTTTGAAAGCGCCTCTTTTAGCTGTTTCATATCCTCGAGCAATGTATTTCGGCTCACCTTTGTCATCTTCATAAAATCATCAATTCTTAGGCAATGCTCGCTACATGCAATGGATAAAAGCAAGATGGCTCTTCGTTCCTTTACACATGGTTCATAATCGTGACCAACAAGAATGGTGTCAGCTTTTTGAATAATGATTTCTTTCTCAAGAGGATTTAAATAATAGCCTAGTTGGTCTTTTCGCTGCACACCACTAAGCTGATGAGTTTCCAGCCAGCTATTCATTCGTTTGATTTCAGCGTAAACGGTTCGAGTCGAGACATTCATCCGATTCTGTAAATCTTCAATTGATAGATAAGATGTCGTGTGAAGCAGCATAGATAATAAAGCAGTGCCCCTTTTGGTTAAGTACAGTTGGAATTCCTCCTTTCTTCCCTTTGCTTATAAGTCTAATCAACTCACATGCATCAAAGAAGTCCAAATGTCTTCAGCACGTGCTATGCAGAGATTGTGTACTCTTTTCATAAGAAAAACACACTGCTTGAGTGTGCTTTCAGGATTGTAACAAAGAGTTCTTTGTCTTCTTTTGCGTGTTTGAGGACCAATAAACTCAAAAAACCTTGAATGATATAAAGCCAGTCAAGGTTTTTTCACTTCTTATCATCTTTTATTTTTCCTATACGTGACATTTAAAATTATTTTTTGTTTAAACTAAATCCGAAATCCAAATCGTTTTCAAATGAAATACAAATACACCAATCACCTTTTAATGATATAAAGTAGTGGTGCTGTGGGATATCTAACAAATAGACTAGTAACTCTTCTAAATGTTGTAATTCAAACTGGTACCCAAACTCTGTAAGGTTATCCCCTATGTAAATTACTTGTAAGTGATTATCTAAATATTTGTCTTTTAATTCAGTTATAAATAGAAGAGTATCAGGAAGTAAAGATTCATTATTTGAGCTCTTACTATAATGTTTATTGGTTTGTAACCAATCTATTTTTGAACCAGCAAAATCAAATTTATGTTCTATTAAATCTAAATAAATTTCTGGATTTTTATGTACTTTGACACTTTTAAGAAGGTCTTGTAATTCCAAATCCTTTATTAGATCTTCATCATAAGAATTCAAAAAAATTACCCCCTTTGTCTAAAATACTTTTGTATTTTTTCACTGTCTTTCTTTTCTAAATTCATAGGACTCGCTGTAATATCATTTGTTGCATTCATCATTTCAGCGTACAATGCCATTGTAGATTGCTGCTCCGTCTCTTACAAATCATTTTCACTGTTTGACCGAATTCTATTAAATCTTTAACTGTTTTCTTCCTGCCATACCTAAACCTCCATTCTTCTATGTTCAATCCCAATAATAAATATAGTGCTGAGTTGAAGAATCTATTGTCATCCCCATTTTTTCATACAATTGTTGTGCTTTTGTATTAGAAGTCGCTGTTTCTAGACTGATAAATCGAGCTCCTTTATCGTTTGCAAATGAAAATGCTTTTTCCATCAATTGCTTACCTATTCCCATTTGACGAGAATCTTCTATAACAAACAAATCATTTAAAATGAACGCATCTTTCATCGAAACAGATGAAAATGTTGGATACAATTGGACAAATCCTAAATATTGTTCATCTTCTTTTGCAACAAACAAAATAGACTCTTGTTTACCGTATCGTTCCGCTAGAAAATGATAAGCACCTTCTACATTTGAAAGCTGCTTATAAAATTGGCGATATTGATCAAACAGAACCGCAACTTGCTTTAAGTCATTTTCATTAGCTCTTACTATATCCACTCTTCTATCCCCTTTCATATCAATTAGTAGTATAATAATCGATATTCTGACATGTGAAAATGTACAGATTTACACTTTATTAAATGTCAGAAGGGAGGAATAAAAAGATGAAACATTATATTTTCCCTTTCAGTGCCAATCAACCAAAATATAAACAAATTTATGAGCAATTTAAGAAATTAATCGAGGACGGAAAGGTAAAAACAGGAGAAAATCTACCTTCCATTCGTTCACTAGCAAATGACTTAGGTGTTAGCCGTCATACAACACTGCAAGCATATGATCAATTATTAGCTGAAGGATACATTCAAGCCAATGTGCGTAAAGGCTATACTGTCAATAAATTTGAACCAATATTTCTTCACACCCCTATTCCAGAAGTACCTAGAACTAAACCAACACAATCGATCGATTTCATTGATTTCAAAGTAAGTGCTGTTGATGAGGAACAATTCCCTTTAAAAGTTTGGCGGCAAATTTCTAACAAAGTGTTGCAGCAATCCATTAGCTTTCAATATGGATATCCTTTTGGAGAGCCGGAATTTAAACAAGAACTGGCTGATTACTTATTCCAAGCGAGAGGTATGAGCATTAATCCTCAAAACATGATTGTTGGAAGTAATACACAGCAACTACTGTTGTATTTAGGATTTCTATTAAAAGAACGTTTTTCTAGTATGATTGTTGAAAACCCTGGTTATAGCGGTGTACGTGAGGTCTGTCATTTACATGGATTTGAGATTGAAAGTATTCCTGCATCAAAACAAGGTGTATTATTGGACTCACTCGTAAATAAAAGCGGGAAATTATTGTACATAACACCTTCACATCAATATCCTACTGGTACTGCACTATCGATTCAACAAAGACTTGAATTGATTCAATGGGTACGATCAAATAACGGTTTCTTATTAGAGGATGATTACGATGGAGAATTTCGATATGGCCAAAAACCCTTTCCTGCTTTAGCTTCTTTAGATGCTGAACATGTCATTTATTTTGGTACGTTTTCAAAAGCATTTCTACCATCTATACGATTAGCATATATGGTGTTACCTGATTCATTAATCAATATCTATATGGATAAATTTCAACACTTCGAACATAATGCTTCTTTATTACATCAACTGACCATGACTGAATTTATGAAAAGTGGGGAATGGACAAAGCATATTAAACGTATGCGCAATACTTATAAAAGGAAAATGAACTTATTGGTTCAACAAGTTCAGCATTTATTTGGAAAACAAATTGAGATCATTGGCGACAATGCAGGGTTATATATCATGTTACGTATACACACTCCCTATACCGAAAATGAATTAATTGAAAAAGCCCTTCAACAGCATGTTAAAGTTTATCCAACAAGTCATTTATTTATCGAAAATCCACCTGTACTACCTCACATACTGCTCGGTTTCGCAAACCTTTCTCTTGAACAAATCGAAAGAGGTATTTGTTTATTAAAAGAAGCATGGAAATAATATTGGTGGTTCATTGACGATTTTGTTTGAAACTTGGAGCATGAATTTTGTGAATCGACTCTTTATCAAAATACCACTTCACCTTTCTGCTTTACCACTATTAGTGATACGTCTCACCGTCATGTATCTAATATGAGGTCTAACCAGCATTGATTATGGACAATATAGGAGTAGTCTCTCTTGTATACTTTCAAAGATTTCTACAGGCATTTCCCGGACCTTGATATCATCGCCTAGGAAAAATAGCCAATTTGTTATTTCGGTTATTTCTTCTGAATAATTAACATTGATAAAAGTCTTTAAAATGGCTGTAGTTTGGTAAGGATTCGTATAAGAAATTGACATTTTGAAAGGATGGTATTTTTTGAACTGTCCAATTGCCTTTGGACCAAGCTCAAGGACAAGGTTGATTACTTCCTCCTGCTTACTTAGTTTTTCTAAAATCTTTTTCCTGGTTAATCTATTTTTTGTAGAGCATGGTTCTACATCTGTGAGATTGTCGACAGGCACAATCCGTTTCTTCTCTTCCTTTAAATCAAAGCATTCAATCAACCACAGGCTTTTTTCACGATAAAGGTTCAAAAGGTAAATAGGATAGGACTTGATCACTTTCTCCTCTCTCATGGTAATCAGTAAATATCGATCCAAAATAAGCAATTGGATTAATTTTTCTAACATGGGGTGAGGGAGATCGGACAAATCAAGCAGATCAGGATTATTCGGGTTGGTCCCTTCAAATAGCAAGAGGCGATTTAACAGAACGAGGTCATCTTGCTGGGTTTCTGAGATGAGTCCTAGTAATTTTTCAGCTAAAGACTGGCGACTCTTTAAATAAGGGAGTTGTTGGTTTCTCGTGGCCATAAAGGCAATAAAAAGAGCTTTAATCTCATTATCGGTAAAGCGAACAGTTGGCAGGACAGAATTGTTCATTACAAAATATCCCCCGTCCCTTCCGACTTCTGCGACAAGCGGCATCCCCATAGCTTCAATTTCTCTGATGTCTCTAATTGCTGTCGAACGAGAGATATGAAATTCTCTCATGATTTCAGAAATTGTAAAGTTGGCGCGGTTGTTAATATACCGCATGATGGTATTAATCCGTTCAACTTTTTTCATCTGGTCCCCCTAAACAGTATCATTTTTTGACATGGTTTAAGCCTATTATATACCTATCAAGTGAAAAGACAGAATCACTTGGTTCATTTTTTCGAAAAGGAAGTGTTGAATATGGCAGAATATATACTAGAAGAAAAAGACAGCTTTCACGTGTTAGGTATTGGAACTGAACTTAAGAGTCATTACACAGACTATGCGGGCATAACGAAGGAAAAAGCAGACTTTTGGCAAGCAGTCAACCAAGAAGGTAAGCTTGACACCTTAAAAGCCATTGCCACAAATGACTATATTTTTATCGTAAACGAAGCGGTAAATAATAAGCTGATGCATTATGTCGGGGTCATGACAGAGGAATCGTTACCAGAAGCGGACAGAGTGATTCAATTTCCTAAAGGGGAATATCTAATCGTTAAAGGGGAAGCTAAAACCGCTGATGAATTGCATCAAACGCTTACTGGCATTGCATTTGGTCAAGTCTTGCCTGAAGCAAAGAATTTTGCCTATGTTGGTGGACCAAATGCAGTGGTAGAAATGGGACAGCGAAACGACTTATTACTTGGTGAGATGTGGATTCCTGTTGTACGGAAATAAGAAGGATTTGGAGGAATAGAAATGGCTTATATCGTTGATTTTAAACATGTGTCTACGATTGGTTTAGAGTCTTCACCTGTAGCAGAAGCACTTGCTGGCTTACGAGCGAATGAGGCTCGTTACTTTATGAACAAATATAAGCATGAATTTACAGTATTACCTGCTAGGGAAAGTCAGGAGACCCTTGATTATGTAAACCGAGTGTTAAAAGAAGAACGTGAACTAGAGTTTGCAGCCAAACCTTTAGAAACGGCAAGTTTTCAAGTGGAAAATATCAAATGGACCTACGTCTTTTATGAGGATGGTCTTGCAATTAACGTCCTGTATACAGTGGATGACCCGAAAAAACGTGCTGTTGGTTTTAAGCTTTCTGAAGGGATGGAAGTACCAAAGGAATTAGAAGGAAAATTTAAATTTGCTAGGCAGAAGTCTAAACTAGCTGGAACGATTCGTGGGTCATTTTTTAAAATTAAAGGGGAATATTGAGTTGAGAAACACTTTCTTCACTCGAATTTGTGAATCTGATTGAACAAATACATTAAAATAATTTCCGCCATCTAAACAGAGCAGCATTCTCTATGCATTATTTAGAGGATGTTTTTCTGTTTATTGTACCAACCTCATTTTCTTATGAAGAAGTTCGCCGTTAAAGTGGCTTGTCTGTTTAACATCTATACTTTTTCAAGAAAAAGATGTAAAGTATCCCTCATTCAAAAAACACTCACTATAAAAGCTGTGAGTGCTCATTTTGGCTTGTCTCTATCATACGTGACCCACACAGGAAAAAAGGTCCTCATCTCCCTTTTTGTCGTTTTTTTCTCAATTTGAAGTACAATAACACAAAAAACTTTGAAAGGCATTTAGCCAATCAAGGTTTTTTTGCGTAATCTCATTAAAAATGAACTAATTTGAATTCATTTTTGAAAGAAAATCTTGAAGAACTACTTTTACTGGTGAATTCGCAGTAGTAGCCACTACATGATTTACACGTTTTAAAATTTGAGGATGCTTCAATATCAATTTCTTGCCTTCTTCAATTGGGAAGCTTCTCAATGTATCAATACAAATCTCAAATAATTCTTTATCATTAGTATTCAACAATTCTATTAAAATATTTAATTCATATTCATTGCACTCATTATCCAGACAATAAGCAATTTTACGCTGCCACTCTGTTGGTTTATTAAGCACCTGATTTGATAGTTCTTCCCAGTCATTTAGGCTAAAATCAGAGAGTATCTCACTAGCAATCAAACACCCGTCATCATACCATGAATCTACTGTTGTATCAGCAGATAAAAGATTCTCTAAACATATTGAGTCCCCTAATTATGAAATTACTCTGAGAACACATTCGAGTACCTACAGCCCCAAAAATTGATCATAAACGAGTAAAACTGAAGAAACTAGCGATGTTAATTTGTTAGTAAATAAGTATCTACTATTTTATTTCCACCAGTTGGATGTAATTTCTTTCAAATGAAATTCTATAAAATCAATCACTTTGGTATAGTTATCCGAGCTGAATTCCTCAATAGGATTGTCCCAATCTGTATTTTTAACTATTAGAACAAGGTAGTTACCATCAGAAGATAAATCAGGATACCACCCTAAATCCAATGTTATTGATGATTTCTCATGATAAAGTTGTAATAAACTTTCAGTGAACATAAACCATCTATCATCTTCTGTTTCTAACTTTTTAGGGTCAATTTCCCTAAAATTATTATAACGTACAATCCAACCTTCAGTTATTCTTAAAGGATGAATGTTGAATACAGGGACTTCGAGTTTTATATTTCTTCTCATTATTCTCCAACTTATTCATAAATTTGATAGTAATTTAAGTCCTAATTTATTATCTAGCCTATGAATTATCAATTAGAATTGTCTTTAATCATTCTACTAATTTTAATACTTAGTTGCTCAACTATTGTCAGAGGTGCTTTTGTCAATTGGCCAATCTATATTTTTCAAAAACCTTCCTTAACACCTCGCTAATAGTTTTCTTATCCTGAGGATACTCTGTAATGTACGTGTTACAGGCTTGCTCAAGATAATAGTAGAATGTTTGATAATCAACAATAACCTCATCATCATGAAGTGCAAATAGTACTCCATGAAAGGGCTCCTCGTCGGGTTCCAAATCATTTGGAAATGTGCAATCCACATCGTTAATTCCATAACCTACTCCCGTAGATAAATGCTGAACAATATTTACAAAGCTATCATCAGTAATGGCATTGAAAAAAGCCACCACAGGAAAGTGTTCATCTCTTAACATTTGAGTTTCTAAAATTTTTTTTAACATACTATCTGAATCCTCCTACCTATAATTCAGGATAAAACGAGGTCACTGCCCCATCCTTATCTGTATAACCTCTCCATTTTATACCTTGTCCATCATAACCTTCCCATTCTCTCCCTAAAACACCTTTTGAAGAAGCATTATTTACAGCTTCTTTTCCTCGTTTAATAAAATCTTCATCAGAAATTAACTTAGGATCATAAACAGTTTTATCAAATGGCTTTGCTTTCCATCCAATTTTTTGACCTGTTTTAGCATCTAAAGAAGGAACTTGGTAAGTTATTTTTTCCACTCCTGGCAAAGCATCATGCTTCTTAACATTTAATATATTTACATCATTTTTCATAAATTCATCTTTGTTATGCGCCCCACCAATTCCTCTTCTCCTTGGAACATTGGGATCAACTTTTCTTATATGATCTTCTAAGCTAGATGAGAACTTAACTTTTTCCCTACCCGTAATTCCCATCTTCCCCCGAAAGCCTTTCGCCCCAAACGGCAAAAGCATCCCCAAAGCCGCGTTCATACTCGCTTCCTGCTGTTCTTTTGAGATCTTGTTTCCAAACATATCGCGGCCTGTGATTGCTTCGCTGAAACCGTTAGTGGCGGTGAGGCCATATAAGCCTTTTTGAGATGTTTTCAGGGCGTCAAAGGATTTTTGAGATGTCTTGTAGATGTCGACTGCTCTGACTGCAGCTGATG